>OZ252041.1:0-1958694 GCA_965247995.1 Dehalococcoidia bacterium
CGTCCGGGAGCTGTCGGACCGCATCGTCGTTCTGGACAGCGGCAGGCTGCTAGCCGAAGGGGACGTGGAAGAGGTCTTGAGCAGTGAACAAGTGATCGAGGCGTACTTGGGTGCCTAGCTTCACCGCGGTCTCTGACTCCAGGCGCAACGCGACGGGGCCATGCTTCTAGAGTTGGTCGATATATCGGTCCATTACGGCGCTGTAGTTGCCTTGGACGAGGTGTCCATCGGGATCGAACAACGCGAGGTCGTGGCGGTGATGGGACCGAACGGAGCCGGGAAGTCCACCGTGCTCAAGGCCATCATGCGTCTGGCTCCGGTGGTAGGTGGGACGGTGTATTGGCGGCAAGAACCCTTAGCGGCGGCCACCCACGAGATCGTGAAGGAGGGCATTGCTTTCGTCCCCCAAGGTAGGCGCGTGTTCACTCACCTGACTATCGAAGAGAACCTCGAGATGGGCTGTCTTTATCTCAAGGACCGTGCCGAAAAACGACGCCGGTTGGATTCGGTCAGGGAGCTGTTTCCAATCCTGCACGAGAAACGCCACGATCGGGCCAGCCAGATGTCCGGCGGGCAGCAACAGATGTTGGCCCTTGGCCGCGGGCTTATGGCTGCGCCGGAGGTGCTCCTCCTCGATGAACCGACGCTCGGACTCGCACCGATCGTCGTGAAGGAGGTGTTTCAGAAAATCTCGGAGATCAGCCAGCGGCTCGGCACGACCATCGTGGTGGTCGAACACAACATCAAGGGTGTTTTGGAAATCGTGAACAGGGCCTACGTGCTCGATAGGGGCCGGGTCGTGCACAACGGCACGCCGCAATCGGTCCGCGACACCGACGTGCTGACCCAGGTCTTCCTCGGGAAGGTAGACGCCGGCTAACCGTTCGTCGTTGACCGGACTCCTGGTCCGTACTCGGCCTCAGTGAGTGAGGATCTGGTCGAGGAAGAGCCTAGTCCGAGCTTCCCGTGGGTTCGTGAAGAAGCTCTCGGGCGGCTGGACTTCTACAATCTCGCCCTCGTCCATGAAGATGATCCGGTCGGCGACGTTGCGAGCGAACCCCATCTCGTGGCTTACGCAAATCATCGTCATACCGGATGCGGCCAGTTCGCCCATGACCTTGAGGACCTCATTGATCATCTCGGGATCGAGGGCTGAGGTGGGTTCGTCGAACATCATTACCTTTGGGTTCATTGCCAGGGCACGTGCGATCGCAACGCGCTGCTGCTGCCCGCCCGAAAGCTGCCCGGGATACTTATCTGCCTGTTCGGGGATCCCGACGCGCGTGAGCAGCTGGAGTCCGAACTGGTCGGCCTCTCTGAGCGGCATGTGCCGCACCTTTTGTGGCGCTAGCGTGATGTTGCGCAGCACCGTGAGATGTGGGAACAGGTTGAATTGCTGAAACACCATCCCCGTTTCGGCGCGGATCTTGGCGAGCGACCGCGCGTCATCGGTCAGTTCCACGCCGTCCACGACAATGCGCCCGGAGTCATGCTGTTCCAAGTGATTGATGGTCCGTAACAGGGTTGATTTACCTGATCCTGAAGGCCCGATGATCACGACCACCTCGCCTTCGGTCACCGAAAGGCTCACGTCGTTCAACGCCGAGAAATCGCCGAACCTCTTCACGACGTGTTCAACACGAACGATTTCTTTGCCGGTGTGTTCTGCCATTGGTTTGCCCTCTCCGCCCGGAGTCACCTTGTCCCGACGCCTAACCGACTCTCTGCTGCCCCTCCGAGCCGGGACAGCAGATAGGAAACGACCCAATAGACCAATCCAACGATGACGTAGATCTCGAAGAACGCACCCTCTGCGATATCCGTTTGACCGCCGAGCACCTTCTTTGCTTTGTCTAGCGTGTTGACCAGCGAGATGGCAGCAAGCAGAGCCGTGTCCTTCCATAGCGCGATGAACCGCCCGATGATCGCCGGGATCACCGCTCTGATCGCCTGCGGCAGGATCACAAATGTGTACTTCTGAACCGGCGACAAGCCGATCGCTTCCGCGGCCTCGAGTTGCCCTCGTGGTATCGACTGCAGTCCGCCTCGGACGACCTCTGCGATGTATGCGCCGCCAAAGAACGCGAAGACGATCATGACCCGGAATACGAGATCGATGCTGCTGAACGCCCTGCCGATCGGACCGAGCTCGTCTTTGAGGAACGTAGCGAACAGCAACCACACGAGCAGAGGCGCTGCCCGCACGACCTCGATGTATCCCACTGACGAGATACGAATTGCCCGGTACGGGGATATACGACCGAGCGCCAGTAGCAGGCCGATGAAGAAGGAGAAGAAACCCCCGACGGCGAATACGAGCAGGTCGAGGAATGCGCTCTCCCAGTTGCTGCTCGGAACGCCCAGTTGGAGCAGGATGATCGCTGGGATCAGCAGTACCCAGGCCGCGCCGATCCCTTGAGCAAGGACAGGGTTGGACTTCCATCGACTTAGGTATCTGCCTGCCCACGCACCGCTGATAAGCACTGCGAACAACCCAGCAAGCAGTAGCCACGGTTTTCCGAACGGGAGCGCGAGGCCCAGCGAGACCGAGTACAGCCACCGGGGCGCCCAACCACGCTCCCACACGAGCTCCCGCTCGATGCCACTCACGACGGTGGTCTGACCGGCCGATTGGATCTCCTGTGTGTACGGCCGCTCAACGATTTGTTGGTCGGCCCCCAGACCCAACGTCAGTGTGATCATCGCCACGACGACAATCGGGCCGATATACGGTCTGAGCCGTCCCGCCCATATCCCGTACGTCAGTGCGATCAGCAAGGCCGTGGCAAAGACGGAGATCCAGATCCGGTACGCGTCTTCTGGTGGGTAACTACCTACGAAGAACAGCTTTCGATTGATCGCTACCAACGCCCAATTCGCCTGGAATAGAACGAACCTGAGTACGAGGAACCCGACAAGTCCCCCAATCGACAGGGCCGAGAGACTGAGGACTATGTTCGTGCGCGAATCGAAAAGGTTTGTCCGAGCCCAGACTAGACGGGACGCAAAGGCGGAGTGGTACGTGAGCAACGTGGTCATCTGATTTGAACGTTCCGGTTGATGGTGTTCATGACCAGCGTGATCACGAGGTTCGTGATCACAAATACAAGGAAGATGAACATGTACGTCTGCAATAGGTTGCCCGTATTGTTGACGATCCGATTCGATATCAGGACGATCTCGCCGTAGGCGATGGCATGCGCGAGAGTCGAGTCTTTATTGGCATTTTGGTACTCGTTGTTCAGGGCCGGGATCATGATGCGTAACGCTTGCGGGAGGATGATCAACGAGAACCGCTGGTACGCTGACAGGCCCAGCGACGAGGATGCCTCCACTTGGCCATGGGGGATCGCTTGGATCGAACCGCGGACGATCTCCGCGATGAACGCGCTGAAGTACAGCGTCAGCGAGACCAGGGCGCTTACATAACCGAGTCCCAGCCGGTTGCCGCCTATGTAGGAATAGAAACCTGACGCTGATTGCGTCACTTCAGGAAGTGTGACCCGCACCGGGAAGAGCAGCACAGCGAAAGTGAGAATTGCTACCAGTGCGAACACTGCTGCTCCCCAGGCGTTCGGGTGTGTACTCGTACCGGTGCGGACCTCCTGATCCGCTCTCCTCTTCCTCACCAACAGGCTGGCCGTGGCGGCGGCGACCAGCGCCAAAGGCCACAACCACCAGAGCGAGTGTGTTGTTTCAAGCCACGGGACGGCCAGGCCCCGGTTGCTGATGTAGAGAATGCCACCGAGACCTGATTGGCTTTCGATCCGTGGCAGCTCCCGAAACGCGGCGAACGCGAAGAAGAACATGATGAGTAGCAGTGGCAAATTCCGAAACAGCTCGACGTAGAGCTTGCCTAGGCGATTGATGATCGGGTTCGGAGCAAGGCGGGCTACGCCGACGGCCAACCCCAACAGCGATGAGAGCGCAATCGCAAAGACCACCACGGACAGGGTGTTGCCGGCGCCCTTCAACATCCCCAACCAGCGAGCATCGTTCGCTTCGACGTCTAGGATTTGGAGAATCGAACTGCGGTCCGGACTCCCGTACGGCCCAAACAGGAAGTCGAAATCGAACAGATTGACGGCTATCGAGTAGGCGACGTACCCGGCGATGATTCCGGCCGTCGCGCCGACCGTGACGTTGACGACCAGGAAGCGCGAACGCCTTCTGAACCAGATCTGTTGCAGGCGATCGTTCATCGCGGGCGGGTCACACGCTACTCGGAACAAAGAACATGGGCGGGAACTTGTTCCCGCCCATGTGTGACGACTCGGTCAGAAGGGACTCTAGCGCATCGGCGGAGCATAGAGTAGCCCGCCGTCCAAGTACGATGCGTTCGGGGACCCGGCCCGGGTCAGTCCGACCTGCTCCAGCGTGCTGTTGTACGTCTCACCGTAGTTGCCGACTTGCGCGATCACCGCTTGCATGAACGTGCTGTCGATCTTTCCGTGTCCGATTCCGAGGTTGCTCGGTGCGCCACCATCGAAACCGACGCCCAGCAGGCGCGCGACGGTGTTATTCGGCGGGTTGGCCGCCATCTCGCTGACGTTGGCAGAGGTCACTCCCTGCTCTTCCGCGATGATCATACCGTTCACGATCCATCGCACGACGTCTTCCCACTCGGAGTCATAGTCGCGCACAGCCGGCCCCAGAGGCTCCTTGGACAACGTCTCTGGGAGCACGACCGCGTTGACCCCGTCCGCGGTCAGCGTGAACTGGTGACCACCCAGTTGCGACTTATCCGATGACCAGGCGTCGCACTGATCGCTGATGAATGCTGCACGGAGTTCCGGGTTCGCCTGGAATGTCAGCTCTTCGTAGGTGAGGCCTTGCTCGACGAAGAAGTCCGAAACGGCGCCCTGGGTGCTCGTGCCGTCCAGGATGCAGATCGTTGCCCCGTCGAGCTGGGTCGCACTCGTCAGCCCGGCAGCGGCTTTCACCATGATCCCTGCGCCGTCGTAGAAGGTCGTGGGCGCGAACGCGACGTTCAGGTCCGCGTCGCGGCTCGCCGTCCACGTTGTCGTTCGGATCAGTACGTCGATCTGGTTCGCCGCGAGCAATGCGAACCGATTCGCGGACGTTGCTTCCTTGAACTCGACCTTGGTCCGGTCCCCGAACACCGCTGCCGCGAGGGCATGGCAGTACTCCACGTCGTTGCCCTGGGCAGTCCCGTCCGGGTTGAGGACGCCGAAGCCCGGTGTGTCGGCTTTGATTCCGCAGACGACGTGGCCACGGTCCAAGATCTCATCCAGGGTGGTCTGGATGGCCGCTGTGTCGCCTGTTGTCGCGCCGTTGGTCGTAGCTTCGCCAGACGTGGCCTCGCTGGATGATGAGGAGTCGGACTCTCCATTATCGCCGTTATCGCTTGTGCAGGCACCCAACGCGACCAATGCGATGATGGTCGCCATCCAAGCAAACAAACGTCCGTATCGATTCATTCGTTTCGTTTCTCCATTGCACTTGTGGTAGTTCGACGAGGATACCGTTGAATCCCCGTTTCCGGAACCCGCTCCCCAACGACTTGATAGCCGGGAGGGTTGCTTCTCGTCGCGGCGATACCACTGGTTTTTTCTTTGAGCGTGGCGTGAGTGTGGCTGCGGTGGAGGAAGCAGAACGCTGTTCGCTACGCGATCACTCTATTCACAATGATGATCAGAAAAGATTGGATTTCAAATCGAGGCCGCTCCCGGTGACGGGGCCGAAGTTACTCGCTGCATTGGCCGCCCTGAGGACCCGTGAATGGAGACTCCTTTTCTGCGGACCCACCCCGATGCGGCTGGAGGCTACGAGAGACCCGAGAGCAGACCGCTCTAACCGTGGTGTACAGACACCTTAATCTGCTCCGTGACCTGGCTCTGTAGGCGATCCAATTCCGGACTAACGCCCACCGGGTAGACCGACGGAGATCGCAGGGCTTTGTAGAGGTCTGGGAGACGGCGGAACTCGTTGGAGAATCTCTCTCGCGCATCGGCAATCGAACTTGGCGGCACCAATCGCGCTCCCTCCTCCATGACCGTCGCCAGGAGCGCTTCCGTGCCCGGTTCGTCCGCCGGTTCGGAGGCGAGGCCGATCCGGTCCCTGGCGTATTGCCCGTCACCGTCAGCAAACCGCACGACCTGTTTGCGGCCTGCCAAGGTCTCCTTGCCTGGGCTGAGTTTCAAAACTGGTGCTCCCCCGTACTCGACGAGCTTGTAGACGCTATCCGTCCAGGGGGCGTCCTCCGAGGTGCCAATCTTGGTCCCGACACCGAACCCGTCGATGGGCGCGCCGTCGGCGATCAATGCATCGATTTGGTACTCGTCCAGGTCGCCGCTCGCGAGGATCTTGACGTTGCGGAACTCTGCGTCGTCGAGGAGTGAGCGGCACTGACGGGAGAGGACCCGGAGATCACCGCTGTCTAAGCGGATGGCGACCAACTCGTTTCCGCGGGAGCGCATTTCTCGGGCGACTTGGACCGCGTTCCTTGTGCCGTCGATTGTGTCGTAGCTGTCCACGAGGAGCACAGTGGATTCAGGGAACGAAGCCGCGTACGCGCGGAAAGCGTCGATCTCGTGTGCGAAGCTCGTCACAAAGGAGTGCGCCATCGTGCCCGCTGGCGGTACTCCGTAGCGGGCAGCAGCGTAGACGTTGCCCGTGCCAGAGAAACCGACCATGTAGCTGACCCGGGCGACGCTGTCTGCGGCGTCAAGACCGGGAGTGCGACGGGAGGCGAATTCGGTCACCGGTCTTCCCTGTGCCGCATACACCACCCGCGACGCTTTGGTCGCAAGCATGGTATTCAGGTTGACTTGGTTGAGCAGGTAGTTCTCGAGGACTTGTGCCTCGATGATCGGCGCTGTGACCTCGATCGCCGGTTCATTGGCAAAAAAAAGCGAGCCCTCTGAAAGCGACCTGACGGCGCCGGTGAAGCGGACCGTACCCAGGTAGTCGATGAAGGCGGGATCGAAGGCGCCCAGGGTGCGGAGGTATTCGAGGTCTCCACTCTCGTATCGGAACGCCTCGAGATAATCCAGAACGGGATTGAGGCCGGCGAAAACGAGGTAGCTGCGGTTCGGCGGGTGGCGCCGGACAAACAGGCTGAACGTTGCGACGTCAGTCTGGCCGCTCTGCCAGTACGCCTGCGCCATCGTCAATTCGTAGAATGCCGTGAACAGGGCCCTTGAAGGGGCTTGTTCGGAGCGTTTCGGCATCACAGTCCGGATCTCAGATGCTTCGGCAATTCCGGCTGGCGAAGGGATGTCCGCACTCCAACACGATACCTGACTTGCAGGGTCCTGATCACCATCGTTGACTCGGTCTGCACCCCCGGCCTATAGTCACGTCGGTCCGAAAACTGAATACATCCGGTCAGGTGCCCCCCCCCGGGGAGAATAGGGAAGACGGTGAAAAGCCGTCGCGGGTGCGCCACTGTAAGCGGGTAGACCGGTGGGCCCACTGTCACATTTCGTGACGGGAAGAGCCTCACCACAAGTTCGAAAATCCGCGAGCCAGGAGACCTGCCTGACCGGAAGGCGACCACCCTTCGCATACGAGGGAGCTGGCCCGCCGGTGGGCGGCACTATGTCGCGTCAACCCCGGCAGCAACCTCCAAACGTTGGGTGTTTGGAGGTTTTTTTTGGAGTCAGTGGCTCCACGTAGTCAGGCGTTGATTGGGCGAGTAATGGGCCGCTTCGGAGCGCGCGCGCTACCAGCACGGATCCTGCTGATCGTCGCAGCGTTATCGGCCGTCTTGTTGTTTGTTGGTGCTGTCGCGGTCTCGATCGGCCCAGTTGCGATCCCTGTTGACCACGTCGTGGGAACGCTCCTGTCATTCGTGGGCATTGAACTGATGGAGCCCACGCATACGGAACGGCTCGTGATCGAACAACTCCGGCTGCCTCGGGTGATTGTGGCATCGCTGGTGGGTGCAGCGTTGGGCGTGGCCGGGGCGACGATGCAGGCGCTGTTTCGGAACCCGATGGCGGACCCCGGAATCATTGGTGTGTCAGCTGGCGGGGCGACAGGCGCGGTGTTGTCCATCGCTTTCGGTTTCAACCGCGCGTTCGCCTTTGCCCTGCCCTTCTTCTCGTTCCTCGGCGCATTGGGCGCTGCGTTCCTCGTATACGGAATCGCAGCCATTGGTGGTCGCGTCTCAATGGCGACTCTTCTGTTGGCTGGCGTTGCGGTCGCTGCATTCCTCAGCGCGGTGGTGTCCGCCGTTGTGGTGCTCATCCCCGCCAATGCGGCGCTTCGCGAGATCCTGTTTTGGCTTGCTGGTGGGCTGGATTCCCGCTCGTGGGAGCATGTCCACATCGCTGCGCCGTTCATCCTGTTGAGTATCGGCGTGACGATCCTCCTGTCGCGCGACTTGAACCTCCTGATGCTCGGGGACGACGACGCACGATCACTCGGGGTCCGCGTAGACCTCATCCGCCCGGCGCTGATTGCCGCCGCCACGTTGGCGACCGGGGTGGCCGTGGCGGTGAGTGGGATCATCGGATTCGTTGGGCTGGTGGTCCCGCACATGCTCCGCATCGTCCTGGGCCCAGACAACCGGGTCTTGATTCCCGCCAGTGCGTTCGCGGGCGCCGTCTTCTTGCTGATCGCGGATACCGTTGCGCGCACGGTTGCTCAACCGGCGGAGTTACGCGTCGGCGTCGTGACGGCTTTTGTCGGAGCCCCGTTCTTCCTATTCCTCCTCGTGCGCAATCGGCACCGCGTCGCTGCGCTGTGAGTACCGAACCGGAAACCTATCGATTGGAGAGGCGATGAAGAACCGTGTAGTCCTGCTTGCAGTCCTTCTGGGAGCAATCTTTGCAGCAGCGTGCGAAGGTGACACCCAACCATCGGCTACCGTAACGACGGTTGAGCCGACGGCGACTGCGCCTACCGTTGGGCCAACGGCAACGCAGGTCACCGATTCTTCCGCGATGTCTGACACCCCTGCGCCCGACGTCGTTCCTGAGCCCAGTCCAGACCCAAACCTGGAACGATTCGCGGCGGTACCCGGGATTGTTGACTCGACCAATCACAGCTGGCCCCGCACCGTTGACGGCTTGAACGGGCGGATCACGATTTCGGCAAAGCCTCAGCGGATAATCAACGCCTCCGTCGGCCATGCCGAGATCACCTTCGCGCTGGTCCCCGCCTCGCGCGTGGTCGGCGTTGGCGGCGCGACGCAGGATGCCGTTTATTCGAACGTGGCGTCGATGGCTGTCAGCCTGCCGGTCATCACACAAGACCCCGAAACGATCGTCGCCCAGAACCCAGATGTCATCGTTACCAGTCCGTACTTCCCTACCGATAGTGTCGATGCCCTGGAGCGCGTTGGGATCCCAGTTATCCAGACCGAGCTGTCGAATGACCCGTCGTCACGCGTGCATGACATCTTGTTACTTGGTTACATCTTCGGCGAAGAGGAACGGGCATTGGCGCTCGCGGACGAGGTCCAAGCACGGTATGAGGGGCTACTGTCCGTGCTGCAAGCCTCGACAGGACCCCAGCCTCGAGTCATTGCCCTCACTCGTTACTCCGACACCGTCTGGACGGCTGGAGCCGGCGCCACGGAGGGCGCGATCATCGAGGCAGCCGGCGCCATCAACGCTGCGGCAGAAGCTGGAATCCAAAGCAACCAGCCGACCAGCTTCGAGGGAATCATTGCGATGGCACCGGAGGTCATCATCATTCCCCAGCCGGCGGAGTTTGGCGCCAACGAATTCCTTCAGGACTTGATCGCGCATCCGGCCCTTGCTGATGTCCCCGCCGTACGCGACGGGCGTGTCCACCTGGTCGAAGGCCGGCACTTCACGACGCTGTCCTTTTGGAACCTGATCGGGGTCGAACGCTTGGGTCAGCTTCTGTGGCCTGACGTGTTCGCAGGGGGTGATTCCGAGGCGTTCTCCCTGCCCGAGGTAACCCGATGACCACGAGACTGGTTGAGGCTGTCGATCTTAGTGTTGAAATCGATGCGCGCCGTTTGCTCGACTCCGTTTCTGTTGCCGGTCGCGAAGGGCAAGTCGTTGGCTTGATCGGGCCGAATGGCGCGGGTAAGACGACGTTGCTTCGGGCCCTGGCGGGACTGATTCAGCGTTCCGGCGGGGCGACATTGTTGGACGGGAAGGACCTCAGTCTGTTCGGCGCTTCGGAGGTCGCGCGCCTGGTGGGATACGTCTCACAAGTGCCGCCTGATACCCATGCTTTCTCAGCCAAAGACGTGGTAATGATGGGGCGGTACGCGATTATGGGCCGGTTTGGGACTGAGCGGTCCCAAGACATCGACGCGGTCCAATCCGCCATGGATGCGACCCAAACTGCGGCATTCGCCGATCGACCTCTGTATACGCTGTCGGGAGGCGAACGTCAGCGCGTGTTCATCGCCCGCGCGTATGCCCAAGGGCCACGCGTGTTCCTACTGGACGAGCCGACGGCGAACCTCGATGTGGGTCATCAGATGCGGGCGATGGCTATGGTGCGTTCGGCTGCTAGTCGTGGAGTGGCAGTCATGGTGGCCGTCCACGATCTGGAGTTGGCGGGACGGTACTGCGACCGACTCGTGTTGCTCACTGACGGACGCGTCGTCGCGGAAGGAACCCCGGAGGAGGTGTTGACGGCGACGGAGATCGAGTCGGCATATGGCGTCCGAGCCGGTGTCTATACGGACCCGTTTACTGGCTCGATCGCTATCAGTTTCATTGAGCCGACGCCGATGACCTGATGCCGCCGAACCATTATCTCGGCGTGATTCGATAGATGCCGCTCTCCCGGTGGTCCAACAAGTAGACTTCGCCGTTCTCGTCCTCGCCGAAAGACCCGAGTGCTAGTCCGGTCTCAGCCAACAAGGCATGGCGAGCGACTTTCGAGTCCTCGAATGCGAAACCCCAGAGCTTCCCAGTGCAGTAGTCCCCATAGAGGTACATCCCTGTCAATTCAGGGACCAAACTCCCTCGATACACGTAGCCGCCAGTAACGGAGCAGCCGTGCGCGTGCGTGTAGTCGACGATCGGGGCAATCAGACCGCTTGTATCACACGCGAGGTTGTTCAGCGGATAGCACCGGCTCGCTTCCATGATGTTCCACCCGTAGTTGCCGCCGCGGACGATGAGATTGATCTCCTCCCATGCGTTTTGACCGACGTCCGCCAACCACAGATCGCCGGTTACTCGATCGAAGCTGAAGCGCCAAGGATTTCGGAGACCATATGCCCAAACCTCAGGACGACCTCCTTGTACGGAAGCGAACGGGTTGTCCTCGGGAATGGTGTACGGCGTCTGGGCAGTCGCGCCCCGAACGTCTACTCGAAGGACGGACCCATGTAACGTCTCTGGGTCCTGCGCATTTTGGAGCGGATCGCCACCACTGCCACCATCGCCAAGTCCGATGTAGAGATACCCGTCTGGCCCGAACGCCAGCATCCCACCGTTGTGGTTCACATACGGTTGTGGGATCTCCATCAGCATCAGCTCGGAGTTCTTATCGGCTCTGCTCGGATCATTTGGGTCGACGGCAAACCGAGAGATGACGCCACGGCGTGGGGAATCGACTGAGTAGTGCACGTAGAAGTAGCCGTTGTTGGAGAAATCGGGATCGAATGCGAGTCCGAGCATCCCCTGTTCGGAGCTCGACACGATTCTGTCGCTAAGGTCCAAATACACATCGTGGTCCCGGGCCTCGGCGCCGTCAGGAGTGAAGACCACGATCTTCCCAAGCTGCGACATGAGGAACAGCCTTCCCGAGCCGTCCCCCGCCGAGGTCAAGAACGTCGGAAACTCGACATCCGCGTCCACGAAAACCCGCTCGATCTGGTAGTCATCGAAGGGCAAGGCCTCGTCCACGACATCGTTGCCGTCGGAACACGCTGCGCCGAGGACTGCTAACGCGACGAGACCACCCACGATCGTTCGTGGCTTCATCGGGTGACCGCTACAGTGAAGGTGCTCAGCATCGGAGGAATGTCCGCCAGTTTGGCGTACGCTCTTCTCAGCATCAACAGCCCGCCGCTGAGCGAGTGCTCGCAGGAATACAACAGTGCAGGGGCTGGCGTGGTGACGTCCGGAACGTGCTCGATAGGAAGTCAGACGTGGCAGAAGAAAACGCGCGGATGGGCTGGGACCTTGGTCCTGTTGCGACGGCGGTGGAACGGCAGCTTGCAGCGTGGGCTGCGGATGATGTCGTTGGGCGGCTGTGGACCAAAGACCACACCGTGTGGTCGGCTACGCAACGCGCGGAACTCACCGACCGACTTGGATGGCTCACTCTGCCCGATTCGATGACGGCTGCAGTCCCGCAAATCCGAGACTTGGCTGTCGCCGAAGCGGAACGAGGGACCGACCATATCGTTCTGCTTGGGATGGGCGGATCGAGCTTGGCGCCTTCGGTGTTCAGCGCCCTGACGACCCCTCACTCCGGGGTCCCAACATTAACCGTGGTTGATAGCACACACCCCGTGGCCGTTGATCGGGCGGGCGGCATGATCGACCCCGAGAGGACCCTGTTTGTCCTCAGCAGCAAGTCCGGTACGACGACGGAAACGCGGTCTCTATACGAGTACTTTCGAGACCGGTTCGATGGCTCAGACGGAAAGCTGTCGGCGCGGTTCGTGGCGGTGACTGACCCTGGGACACCACTGGGACAACTGGCGGTCGACCATGACTTCGTACGCACATTTCACGCGGACCCTGAGGTCGGCGGAAGGTACTCAGCTCTGTCCCACTTCGGCTTAGTACCCGGTGCTCTTGTGGGTGTCGACATCACGAGGGTCCTCCAGGGCGCGGCGCGCATGGCAGCGCTCTGCGGTCAGGAACCGGTCGAGAATCCGGGTGCCCAACTCGGTGCTGCTCTTGGCACGCTGGCGAAAGCAGGCCGAGACAAACTCACGTTCGTCACTTCCGGTGGGCTCGTCCAATTCGCTGCATGGGCGGAACAACTCATCGCAGAGAGTACTGGCAAGGAGGGTCTGGGAATCGTTCCAGTGACCGGAGAGGAGTTGGTTGGACCCGATGCGTACAGTGCCGATCGGGTTTTCGTAGTCCTGCGGCAACCGGACGACCATCTTGCTCGTCACACCGAAGACCGTATAGCCGCACTGGTAGGCGCCGGCCACCCAGTAATTGAGATCGAGATCGCGGGTCCTGATGACCTGGGTGCTGAATTCTTCCGCTGGGAATTCGCGGTAGCCCTCGCCGGTGCAGTCCTGGGGATCAACCCCTTCGATCAGCCTGATGTGCAGCTTGCGAAGGACCTCGCCCGGGAGGCCATGGAGCAACCGAATACGCAATCGCAGGCAGCTACTCAGAGGGCGCCGGTCTTGGCAAGCGACGGACCTTCGCTCCAGCAAGAACTGGCCACGTGGCTGCGACTCGCCAATGCCGACGATTACGTTTCGATCCAGGCGTATCTGGGCCCTTCGGTTGAATTGGACGCGCTCATGCATGAAGCCCGCTCGTTTCTTCAAGGCACCACCCGTATGGCGACCACCGTGGGATACGGACCACAGTTCCTCCACTCCACGGGACAGCTGCACAAAGGCGGACCAAACACCGGTCTTTTTTTGCAGCTTGTCTCGGACAGCAATCTGACCGAAGCGCCGATTCCGGGAACCGACTATTCGTTCGGGGCGTTGATTACTGCTCAGGCGGCAGGCGACCGAAACGCGCTGCTCCGGCGAGGGCGACGGGTCGTGTGCGTCGGTCTCGGGGCGGACGTCATTGGGGGACTCGAAGCCGTGAACGGAGCCTTCGTTGCGATCGTCGGCGACTGAGGAGCATGGGGTGGTAGTGCTTTGACGCGGGAGGGTGTTGCCGGTAGCGTGAGGGTGCCCCGAACCCGTGGTTCCCGAGGGAATCCCTCTCCAGTGAATGAACCCCCGAGACCGGCCGAGCCCGAAGTGAAGGATTGGTTGAGCCTCGGTCCCGCGGCGCGATTGCTGGGTGTAAGCGAGGTCACGCTGCGAGGCTGGGCGGACAAGGGCCGCGTCCGTTCGTATCGGACCGTAGGTGCACACAGGCGCTTTTTTCGTGCCGACCTTTTGAACTTAGTGCACGACGGACGAGACCGAGTGTCCGTCTCGGAAACTCTCGAAGACCGTACCCTAGAAAGACTCCGGCGCCGCTTTCGTGACCGAAGGACTGTGGGCCGCCTCCCTGCCGAACCCAACAGCGACGAGGAGCGCAGTCGTCTTCGCGTCCTGGGCCGGCGCGTGGTTGAACTTGTTCTCCGTGCCCACGGTGATCGGCGTCGGCGCGCCGACGCGTTCGAGGAGGCACGATTCATCGGCCGGGAGTACGCGAACGAGACGGAGCAAGCCGGGATGTCCGCGTCTCAGGCTATTGCCTCCTTCCTATTCCACCGCACAGCTCTTGTCGACACGGTGCGCCATCTTGCCCCTGCCGATGCATCGCGAGACCAGACGCTCGATCTCTGGCGTGACATCGCGGAACTGACCGACGCGATGCTGATGGCACTGGTCCGGGCATACGAAGGACCTGGACCCGACCAGGCGACGACGGGGCCCCTGGAAACGCCGGGTCGCGGGAGCTGAGGCAGCCGTTGTCTCTTGGGCGTCACCGTGATCGGAACCGCCGCTGGAGGTTTTTTCCCATTCCAGTGCCAGCCGATGTTGGCAATGTCCGGCCGTCGGGTTCGTTCGTTCTCGACCGCCTGGTTCCTGCGATATTCGTTCTGCTGGTCCTGGCGATGCTGGCAATCATCATCGCCGGGGTGGCGATCTTTTTTGGCATCGTCGAAACGAGGTAGCGACGCTTCCGTTCCGAATGCAAGCGTCCGTACAATAGGTGGATCGCGGCAGACACCGCCGAGGTGGCGGAACGGCAGACGCGCTGCGTTCAGGGCGCAGTGCCCCTTGTGGGCGTGAGAGTTCAAATCTCTCCCTCGGCACCATTCTCTCCGATCACGGGGTCTCGATGGACCCGGGTGATTGCTGCGATACTGTCCCGGTGCGCTTGTAGCTCAGTCTGGATAGAGCGCAGCCCTGCGGAGGCTGAGGCCGTGGGTTCGAGTCCCGCCAAGCGCGCCATTTTCTTTCGATCCGCCAGTGCCTGGATAGGACCATGGTCCGGATGGGCGACCCCATCGTTTCGCCCAAGGGCGGGCCTCCGGACGGGCGCATACACTGGCATCCGGGGCGGCTAGCTCAGTTGGTGAGAGCGCTTGTCTTACACACAAGAGGTCGGCGGTTCGAGCCCGTCGCCGCCCACCATCGAGTCGCAGGCAATGGCGGATGCGCGATCGAGCGATTGGGTTGGAAGACTGAGGATCACGGACACGCCGGACCCTTCGATCTTCGTCTGGTTGCATCTCAGGTAGGATTCACGTGGAGCCGTTGGCCTCCGCACTCCGAGTAGGTAACGATAGCGAGCAACACATGCACCGCTTTTCTATCCGTTCCAATCGTGCGCACCTCATCGATTGGCGCGAATGGGGGCAAGAAGCGTTCGACGCGGCGGTTGCCCAGGACAAGCCTGTCGCGCTGTTCTTGACGGCCTTCTGGTGCGGGTTCTGCCAACGGATGGATGAGACAACTCTGTCGAACGATGAAGTGATCGCTCTCCTGAACGCCTACTTCATTCCGGTGCGGGTGGAAGAGTCGCAACGGCCGGACATTGATCTTCGATATAACGACAGTGGGTGGCCGACGATCGCTTTCATGACACCTGCTGGAGACCATTTATTTAGCGTGAACCACTTAGCGCCTGAGCCGTTTCTCGATCTGCTCGCGAAGACCGTGCGGATGTATACGGACGACCGCGCCACGATCGAACATTCGATCGCGGCGGGGCGAGTTGATGCGGAGCGACGCGCCAACACCCCCCGTGACAAAGCGCCACTGGGGCCGGCCGTCATCGGCGAGATCACCGGAATCGTTGAAGGACTGATGGACCCGGTGCACGGCGGATACGACGACCCGACGGGGAACAAGTTCCTGCACGCGGACGCGAATGATCTCCTGCTCTACCTGTACGGGTCCACGGAAGATCGTCGGTACTTGGACCACGTCGTCGACACGCTGTCGAAGATGCGCTCCAGTCGTATGTATGACGAGATCGATGGTGGGTTTTACCGATACTCGACGAAGCGTGATTGGCGAGAGCCGCACCCCGAAAAACTCCTCGCCGATCAAGCCGGCATGTTGCAGAACTATCTCCGGAGTTTCGTGCTGACCGAGGACGGCGAACTCGGCTCGACGGCCGATGCGCTGGTCGATTACCTGCTAACGACGCTCTCTCACGAATCGAACGGCATGTTTCTTGGCTGTCAGGACTATGTACGCCCCGATGGCGGCGCCCTGCGGGAACGGCCGGCTCATGGTCAGCGCCAGCTCATCTCGGTCCTCGACGACTTCATCTACTGCGACCAGAACGCACAGGTCGTGTCTGCTCTCTTCGAGGCTTGGTGGGTGTTGGGTCGGGCAGATGCGCGAGACCGTGCGTCGACCGCCCTCGATTTCTTGTGGGACCGCATGCGAGACGAAGCCGGGAGGGTTTTTCACGTCTACGCGGAGGGTGTTCCGAGCGCTCCAGGGATCCTCACGGATGTCACACGAATCGGAGACGCCCTGTTGGAGGGTTTCGCCACACTCGGCGACCCACAACTCCTCGACAGAGCTCGCGTGTTGGCCGGGGACATCGATCGGATGTTCCGGAACCCGAACGGTGGGTACTACGACATCGCCGAAACCGGCCTCGCTGGACTGTCCTCTCCACTGACGATGCTCACGCAAAATGCTGACGTTGCCTCGTTCTTTATCAAACTGAGCGACCTAGTCGGCGGATCCGAGTACCGACGACATGCTCATTGGGCGTTGCGCGACTTTCCAAACTTGCACCGGACCTACAACGCCTTCGCGGCCCAATTTGGCCAAGCGCTCTCGCGGCTCTTGAGCCCGCCCCTCGTCCTTGAGATCACCGGCGTTCCCGGGGCCGAAGACGTTCGCGAGTTCGCGCGGGCCGCGGTACAGAACCTGAACCATCCAGATCTCGTCCTGACGTTTCGCGAAGCCCCGTTCGGGACGCGTGCATCTGTCTCAGCGCAGCTCGCTGGTCGGAGCGTGGGGCCCATCCGCGACCCCGACCAACTTTGGCCCAATACGCTAAAGACGGAGACCCGAGGAGGCGCGGATTGACGGTCTCCGTCGGGGGCACCTAACCTGAGCCATACGGGGACGTCGGGCGCAGATCGTCCGACAGGGGGTCGTCCAATGCCGCTCACGCTCGCGATTCATCCGGTCGATGACATCGACTTCGGTCCAGCTACTCGCCTTGATGGAAGGCGTCTTCAGATCGATCGCGACGCGCTTGTCCGGGAAATCCTTGAGGACCGGCGACTCACGTCGGTCGACCTCGAGATCGCGAAGCCTGGAGAGTCCTTCCGTGCCGGTATTGTGTCGGACGTCGTGGAGCCGCGTGCGAAGGAGCCGGGAGACGGAACGGACTTCCCGGGTGTGCTGGGAGCACAAACGATCGCTGGAAAGGGGACCACCCATGTGCTTCGAGGCGCCGCAGTAACCCTGGTGGATGAGGGCGCTCCCGCGTTGACCGGCCGAATGCTCGAGATGTCCGGGCCCGCCGCAGAGGCGTCGGCTTATGGTGCGCTCCAGCATGTTGTCGTCGCGCCGCATGCCGCACCAGACGTCTCTCGACACGCCGCGCAAAATGCCTATCGCGTCGCCCTCCTCAAGACTGCGACCCATTTGGCTAGGGCAGCGATTGGTCAGGCGCCAGCCTCCAAGGAAGTCATCGACCTCGAGGGCCCCCGTGGTAAGGGCCGAGAGGGACTACCGCGGGTTGCGTACATTGCCCAAATCTACGGCCACCAGATGGTCGCGGAGCCGGACGAACAGATTCTCTACGGCGGCAATACCGCAGGGATGGTCCCGGTCCCGCTCCATCCGACCGAGTGGCTGGATGGCGCAGTTGTCATCAGTTCTAACTTCAACATGTCAGTCGAGACCTTCTTCTATCAGAACCATCCGATCATCCTTGACCTCCACCGTCGCCATCAGGCAGGCGAGCTCAACTTCGTGGGCACCGTGGCCACGGTGGCGGCGTCTGATGAGGTCGATCGTGACCGGAATTGCATGGTGGCCGCCCATACGGCGAAGGAGATCCTCGGGGCGGACGCGGTCGTTTTGACCAAGTACGGTGGCGGCGCTCCGCACGCGGATATGGGGTTGACCGCTCACTTGTGTGAGCAGCTGGGGATGCGGACCGCAGTACAAGTATCGGACGCAGCCCGCGACCGGCGAGCAGAATCCGCGATGCTGTTCTCGTACGACGATGTCGATGCCATCGTCTACGGCGGCGGGAACGACATGAACTGGGCGGTCCCCGCGGCGGAACGCGTGTTGGCGGGCTCGCCGGAGGCGGCGGAAGCGTTAGGCGCACCGCAGGAACTCGGCGCAGCCAGCGTGCTGGGCGTCGTCAACCAGCAAGGCGCTTCGAGGCTGCGCGCCGTCGTCTATTAGACAACACCGGGGGTCCGGGCTACAGATCGACGTCCGTTCCGATCCCTCGTTCTCGTGCCTTTCGGTACACGACCTCCGCGAGAGCCAGATCCCATAGACCGACGCCATGGGATTCGAACAGCGTGATTTCTTGTTCGGACGTGCGACCCACGGTCAGGCCCGCGACGACTTCGGCAAGCTCAACCATGCGGGCGCGGTCGACGATACCGCGCTCCCATGCTTCGACCAAATCGCCACACTCGATCGCGGCTTGCTCTCGATCGTCGACAACGATGTGCCCGGCGCGACGTGTTGTCTCGAGGTCGATCTCCTGCCGCAGGATCGAGTTGGAACCGACCGCGTTGACGTGGCTACCCTCGGAGAGCCATCGGCCCTCTAGGACCGGAGTGGAGGCATTCGTGGCGGTAACCACCACGTCTGATCCTGTGACGGTCTCTGCCGGAGTTGATGCGGCGTGGACCTCTGCGTTGACGGTCTTCGCCACCGACTCGACAAAGGACGCCCTGCGTTCCTGATTGCGCCCGAAAACCCGGACATCCTGGATGGGTCGCACCGCACAGATGGCCTGGACCTGTGTTCGGGCCTGCATGCCGGAACCAATGACGCCAAGCGTAGAAGAATCTTCCCGGGCCATGTATCGAGTAGCGACTCCACTGGCTGCCCCGGTCCGGTACGCGCCGAGCGCCGCAGCTTGGATGATGGCCTCCAGGACGCCGGTCTCCGTGTCATACACCATTACATGGAACCGAGCTCCGCCTCTTCCTGTCGTATATGCCTTGTATCCGACAACGCCAGACCCGGAGTCGGCTGCCGGCATGATCTGTAAGCCACCGCCTCCTGGAATGTGAACGCGCCGTCGGGGGAGGTTTACCGCTTGACCTTCTCCCTGGCGACGCAACGCGGCGTCGAGCGCATCGATAGCTTCTGGGACGCCAGCGAGTGACCGAACGTCCTGTTCTGTAAGAATCAATGCCATGGGCGGACCGCCCCCCTTTGACGACGTTTTGCGAGCTCGGCGATGGTACGTGGAGAACGGTACTGCTGTCTGATCGGGCTTGCGTCCCGCAAATTGACACCCTCTTGTGGCGTAGCGACAATGAACCGGGCGGCTTCCATGCCGCCCTTTTGACAAATCGTCGCAGCGGGGGGAGCAGATGGCCAAGGCGTCGACGGTGGGTGAGCTGCGCAATTCCGAGTACCGCGTCCTGTCCGTGAAGGAGGAGGCCAGGAAGAACCTGGTCGCCCGGATCCGCAAGGGTGAGGAACTCTTTCCCGGCATCGTCGGCTATGAAGATACGGTCATCCCGCACTTGGAGAATGCCATCCTCTCGGGGCAAGACATCATCTTTCTTGGGGAGAGAGGCCAAGCGAAGAGCCGGTTGATCCGGGCGCTCACGGGGTTGCTGGACGACGAGATCCCGATCATTCAGGGTTGTGAGATCAACGACAACCCATACGAACCGCTGTGCCGTCGGTGCATTGATTTGGTCGCTGAACAAGGCGATACGACGCCCGTCGAGTGGATAGGCCAAGACCGTCGATACGGCGAGAAACTCGCCACCCCGGACATTACGGTGGCCGATCTGATCGGCGAGGTCGATCCGATCAAAATCGCTGAGGGCAGGTACCTGTCCGATGAGTTCACTATCCATTACGGTCTGATTCCCAGGACGAACCGGGGAATCTTCTGCATCAACGAGATGCCAGACCTCTCGGAGCGCATCCAGGTTGGGCTCTTCAACATCATGGAAGAGCGCGATGTGCAGATAAAGGGATACAAGATCCGTCTCCCGCTAGACATGTATCTGGTTGCCAGCGCAAATCCAGAGGACTACACGAACCGAGGGCGCATCATCACGCCGCTGAAGGATAGGTTCGGCGCGCAAATACGAACCCACTACCCGAAAACGCTTGATCACGAGATCGACATCATGGACGCGGAGCGATCCGACGTCAGCGATGTCGGTGTTACCTCGACGATGCCTCAGTTCATGAAGGAGATCGTCGCTGAATTCACGAACCTCGCGCGCCGGAGCGCCGATGTGAACCAACGTTCCGGTGTAAGCGTGCGGGTCTCGATCGGCAACTACGAGACCGTTGTATCGAACGCCATCCGCCGATCGATCCGCTTAAAAGAGAAGGACGCGGCACCGAGGATCAGCGACATTGGATACATCGTCAGTTCCACGAGCGGCAAGGTTGAAATGGAGAGCGTCGATGAGGGGCGCGAGCCTCGCGTGATCGAAGACCTCTCCAAGCGTGCTGTGCTCAATATCTTCAACAAGTACTTCAACGTCCATGAATTCGACGACATCATTCGACGGTTCGACGAGGGTCTGACCATCGAAACCGGGGACATGATTGCGTCGAAGACGTACCAGGGGTGGGCGAAGGACCTTTCGGGCCTCACGGATGCCGTGAAGCGCTTGGAGGTGGGCAAGTCTGCATCCGCGGTAGCGTCAGCTACGGAGTTCGTGCTTGAAGGCCTGCACCTGAATCGCCGGCTCAACAAAGACAAAAGGGACGGTGGCTTCCGCTACCGAGGCTAACTGGTCGAACCGGCTCTCATGAGCGACGCGTTCACGTATTCCCGCTGGGACGGCACCCAGAACGTCTTTGATATCGACGACGATGCCCTGATCGACGAGTTTTCGGAGTCGCTCCTCGCCCGGGGCGATGTCTCATCGGCGCTCCGGTCATTGACTCAGCGTGGCCTCCAACCGGACGAGCAGGGAGAGCGCACACAGGGGGTCCAAGACCTCCTCCAGCAACTCCGTAGCGACCGCCAGGAGATGCTGAGGCGGTTCGATCTCGATTCGAGCGTCGACGACTTGCGCCGGCGGCTCGATGAGGTCATTCAGACCGAACGTGACGGGATGGACGTGCGGCTGGCTGCCACCCGCGAACGGGCCCAGCAATTGCGCAGCGGTGTCGATGGCCCCGGTGCAGATGCGAACCTCGATCCCGATACCGCTGATCAACTGGCGGACCGGTTCGAGGAGATGGTCACGAGGAAACGCGGGCAACTCGATGCCCTTCCGGACGACATCGCGGGCGCGGTGCGCGCGCTCAATTCGTATGAGTTCGTCGACCCGGAAGCACAGCGCCTGTTCGATGAACTCAAGGACATGCTGCAACGCCAGTTTGTGGACCGCCAATTCGACGAGATGACGAGGTCCCTCGGGGGCCACGGGTCCGGGGATTGGGATGATGTCCGCCGCATGATGCGAGACCTGAACGAGATGCTCGAACGGCACATCGACGGCGACGATCCCCGATTCGAAGACTTCATGGACGCATGGGGCCACGCCTTCGGCGAAGACCCACCCGCGAATCTCGACGAGTTGATCGACCGGCTCGAATCACAGGCCAATCAAATGCGGTCGTTGCTGACGAGTCTGTCCCCTGACCAGCGGCAGCAGCTGCAAGACGCAATGGACGGCCTTTTCGAGAGCGCCGAGATCCGAAGAGAGATGACCGGTCTCGTCCAAAACCTGCAAATGGTAAGCGACAGCGGGGAGCTTGGGCGTCGATTCCCCTTCCACGGTGACGAGGCGCTCACGCTGGAGGAGGCGCTCAATGCGCTCGATCGCATGCGGCGCATGGATGACCTCGAGCGCCAACTGAAGGCCAGCCAGAATTCGGGGTCGACGGAGGACATCGACGGCGAATCCGTAAGGGAGTTGCTGGGAGAAGAGTCGTTTCAGTCGCTCGAGAAGTTGAGAACGCTCACGGAACGATTGCAAGACGCGGGTCAGATCCGGTTGAACGAGGACGGGCAGTTCGAGTTAACACCCAGGGGCATCCGCCGTATCGGTCAGCGGGCGCTGGGAGAGATCTTCGCCTACATCCGCAAGCATTATGGCGGTCACCACGGCACGCGGGAACTTGGACGCGGTAGCGAACCCGCGGACGGCACCAAACCGTACGTTTTCGGCGATCAGTTCTCGATTCACCTCACGCGCACGGTGCACAACGCCATCGTACGAGGCTCCGAAGGGACGCCGGTCCATCTTGAACCGGAGGACTTCGAGGTCTATCAGATGGAGGAGATAGCCCAGTCCTCCACGGTGCTGCTGGTCGACCTGAGTCTCTCGATGGCGATGCGCGGGAACTTCCTGGCCGCCAAGAAGGTCGCGCTCGCGTTGGACAACCTGATCCGCACGCAGTTCAAGCGTGATCAGCTCTATATCGTTGGGTTCTCCACGTACGCGCGGGAAATGAAACCGGAGAAACTCACGTATCTCAGTTGGGATGAGTTCGATCCGTACACCAACATCCAGCACGGGCTTGCTGTTGCGCAACGATTGCTCAATCGCCACAAAGGCGGCACGAAGCAGATCATCATGATCTCCGACGGAGAACCGACGGCCCATATGGAAAACGGGCAGCTCTTCCTTCAATACCCGCCGAGTCCACGCACGCTCCGAGAGACGCTCAAGGAAGTACGGCGTGTCACCCAGGCGGGGATCACGATCAACACCTTCATGCTCGAACGGAACGCGTACCTGATGGAGTTCATCGAAGACATGACCCGGATCAACAAGGGACGAGTCTTCTATACCACTTCCGATGAACTCGGCGAGTACATCCTGGTCGACTACCTCTCGACGCGGCGGCGAAAGGTCGTGGCCTGATTAGGCCGGGGATCGTCAGGCTACTGGAGCGGCGAAAAGGCCAACGGCTTCAGGATTGAGTTTGTGATCCGCTCAACGGTCGGTCCGAACTCGTCGAGCGATCGATCCCAGTCAGGGTCCCCATAGAACGCGGCCCAGGCCTTCTCCCGTTCGTTCCACGAGTCCCAGGCCAGCAGATAGACAAGGCGGTGGGGCGAGCCGACTTCCTCCGTCCAATACGCCACGGGCTTGAATCCATGACGTCCGAATAAACCGACATTCACCTCCGCGAAACGCCGGACTAGAAACGGCAACAGGACGGGTCGCGTTTCGTAGATGCGCTGTTCGTGAAACATGGGCCGAACGGTTAGAGGAGCTTCGCTTGGGGTTCGGGTTCGGCGGTCCGGTCCAAACCCTCGGGGTACTCGATCCCCATATGCTCGAAGGCGCGCCGGGTGGCTCGTCGTCCCCGTGGCGTGCGTTCGAGGAAGCCGAGTTGCAAGAGGAACGGCTCGTAGACGTCCATAACCGTGTCGGGCTCTTCCGCGATCGAGGATGCCAGCGTCTCTAACCCGATCGGCCGTCCTTCGAAGGTGTGTGTCAGGCTCTCCAAGAGTTTGTGATCGACGTCGTCGAGACCGAGTTGATCGACGCCGATCTGTTCCAGAGCAGCGAGTGCAACCTGTTCCGAGAGGACGCCATCCGCGACGACCTGAGCGTAATCACGAACACGGCGGAGGAGACGGTTCGCGACGCGTGGCGTGCCTCGAGACCGTTTCGCGACTTCGTGGATCCCTTCGTCGGTCGCTGTGATCTCGAGAACCTCCGCGGAACGGCGCAGGATGGTCGAAATCTCGTCCGTTTCGTAGAAATCCAGTCGATAGCTCGCGCCAAACCGGTCCCGTAGCGGTGCGCTCAAAAGCGCGTACCTCGTTGTCGCGCCGACGAGTGTGAATGGTGGAAGACTCAGGCGGACGCTATGGGCCCCTGGCCCTTTGCCGATCACGATATCGAGCGCTCGGTCCTCCATCACTGGGTACAACACTTCCTCGACGATGCGTGGCAGCCGATGGAACTCGTCGACAAACAAGAGATCGTGGGGCTGCAAGTTCGTCAGCATCGCGGCGAGGTCTCCCGCCCGCGCGATGGACGGTCCAGCGGTCACCTTCACGCTGACGCCCATCTCCGCGGCGATGATGAACGCGAGCGTCGTCTTTCCCAGCCCGGGCGGCCCGTGGAACAACACATGGTCCAGCGGTTCTCCGCGGCGCCCCGCTGCGGTGATGGCGATGCGAAGATTCTCGACGACTCTCCCTTGGCCTACGTAATGCTCGAAACGCCGTGGTCGCAGCCCGGTGTCAGCCCCTGCATCGGCTGGCTGAGCCTCGCCTCCGACCACTCGTTGGTCCGTCACTATTGGGGGGTGCTCACCTGGGAACCGGTCCGAGTCGCCGACTGATGTGCATTTGTTCCGATCCGTGTTCTGGCAGCGCTACTCGGTCTTGGCGCTCCACAACTTTTCCCCGGTAAGTGGGAGGCCGTAGAGCCGTATGCCAATCGCATCGGCGATCGCGTTCGCGACGGCCGGTGCAGTCGTCAAATTCGAATGCTCCCCAATTCCCTTGACCCGGTACTCACCCCGCCCACTTGGCGTTTCGACAAGGGAGGTCGTCAAGGGCGGCACGTCCGGCTCTGTTGGAATCTTGAAGTCAGCGAATGAAGGGTTCGTCACTCGCCCGCCTTCATCGACGGACAATTCTTCCATGAGGGCGAAGCCGATGGCATTCATGATCCCACCCTCGATCTGCCCGTGGAAGCCGATCGGATTGATCACTTGTGAGGTGTCGTGCACCGTTGTGAACCGTGTGATGGTCAGGTCAAGCGTCTCGGGGTCGACTGCGACCTCGGCCACTTGGGCGACGAAAGAGGTGTACGGGTTCGGGCTCATGTCCATGATGCTGCCCTGCCCTGATATCGGTTCTCCAACACGCTCGGCGAGCGCTTCCATGGTCGTCCGTTGGCCGCTCCGGGTGTTGACCAAGTGACCGGCCTCGTACTGCACGGTGTCTTCGTCCCACCCTTCGAACTCCGAAGCCAACCTGGTGAGCTTGGCCTTTAGGTCTCCGGATGCGGCGTGGGCTGCCTGCGGCGCGACATAACTGCCACGGCTACCGCCCACCCCGGTGTCATTGTCAACATCATCCGTGTTGTACGGGACGATCCGGACGCGACTGACGTCGATGCCGAGCTCCTCGGCGACCACCTGCTGAACGACTGTGTGAGTGCCTGTTCCAGGATCGAACATGGAGTTGCTGGCTGTGATGTCGCCATTCTCCAAAACCTTGATTCCGACGTGGGTTTGGCCCCCGATTTGAGAACGGTGCCCAATGGCGATACCGCGACCGACATTCGGCCCTTTGGGCGCTGAGAAGCCGGACGCTCGCGTGGCTTCTCGCAACACTTCATCCAGCTTGATGTCTTCGAAATGGTGCCCGACGGGTGTCTCATCGCCGTCGTGGATCACGTTGCGAATCCGGATTTCGATCGGGTCAATCCCTAGTTCCTTGGCCAACTCATCCATGTGTGACTCACCGGCGAAGATCCCTTGGACCTCTCCCGGAGAACGGTGGAAACCGCAAGGCACGGTGTTCGTATAGACCTGATATGCATCGATGAGGACGTGCGGAATGACGTACGGGCCTGCGATCTCCGCGATCCCGCCGAGGTTCGATCCGGGCACTGGCTTGTATCCTCCATATGCGCCAGAGTTGAAGTAGACTTCCGACTCCCACGCGGTGAGGGCGCCATCTCGTTTTGCGCCCGCCTTGATGCGCATCACCGACTCGTGCCGAGGGTTCATTGCAAACAGCTCCTCGGAGTAGTCCAGCACGAGCTTGACGGGTGCTCCGGTTTTCTTCGCGAGGAAGTAGCAGATCGGGGCGCCCGTGATGTCGCCCTTGCCACCGAAATCACCGCCCACGTGGGCGAAATTCACCGTGATTTGATTTGGCGGCACATCGATCAACGCCGAGAGGCTTGCCCGATTGGCGAACGGCGATTTACTGCCCAACCAGACTTGGACCCGATCATCCGGATCGATCCAAACGAGGGTGTTGTGAGGCTCCAAGTACGCCTGGTGGGTCCGCGGGGTCGTATAGGTCCGCTCTACAATGACCTCCGCGCTCGCGAACCCCTCTGCGATATCCCCCTTGCCCCACTGCGTGTGGGCAAACACGTTGGACGGGGTTTCTTGGGGTGCTGGGATATTGGCATAAGAGTTGAACTCTGGATGGATGATGGGCGCGTCCGGAGAACGTGCATCGTTGACGCTCACGACCGCGGGCAGTTCCTCATACTCGACCTCGATCAAAGAAACGGCTTCCTCGGCCGTCTCCTGGTCGTCGGCAGCTACCGCGGCGACTTTGTCTCCGATGAACAGAGCCCGCTCCCAAGCCAACACGGGCTCATCTTGGAGCCGCTTCCCGGTACGGAGGCCCGCGACCTCATCCGGCGTGAGGACCGCGCGTACACCTGGCAGCGCCAGCGCGCGGGACGCGTCAACGCGTACGATCCGAGCATGAGGGAAGGGACTCCGAAGGATCTTTGCCCACAAGGTCCCGGGCAGAGTCACGTCCAGGCTGTATTTGCCGCTGCCCGTCACTTTCTCCGGTCCGTCCGAGCGGGCTACGCCTGTGCCGATCACGCGATGAGTCGTTGTCATCATCCATCCTTGTCAAATAGTGCTGCGATCAAACAGCCAGCAACTGCTGGTACTTCGTGTGAGCGAACCTCTGACCGCGCGTCGAGTATAGGCGTCAATGAGTAATAACCCACCTCGGACGTCGCGTCCGAGGTCCGTCATCGATCGCATTCGGGGAGCCTCGTTTCACCGATGGCTCGTGTTGGGCACGGTTGGATTCGGCATCGTGACCAGCGGCATCGACAACAGCATGTTGAACGTCGCGATGCCTCATTTGGCGGATGCCTTTGGAGTGGAGGCCGATGTCATTCTCTGGCTGACCGCCGCATTCATGCTTGTGGCGGTGGGGCTCGCGCTCACCTGGGGCAGTCTGGGAGACTCAATCGGCCGCCGGCGGTTGTACATGGTGGGATTTGCCTTGTTCACGCTTGGAATGGCGGGAATGGCTGTCAGCCAAGGCATGTCGCACGCCCTTGGAGCGCGGGTGATCCAGGCCGTTGGGCAGTCCATGGTGGTCGCCAACGGGTTCGCGATCTCGATGGCTGCCTTTCCACTGCACGACCGCGGCAAGGTCATTGGACTCACTGGCGCTTTCGTTGGCGTTGGCCTGACGATCGGCCCGCTTTTTGCTGGCTTCGTGCTCGACCGGTTCGAATGGCAAGCGCTGTTCTACACCCGGCTTCCATTGGGCTTGATCGCACTCGGCCTCGTGGCTGTGGTGATCCCGGGCCAGCGGCCGGCGGGTGAGCGGAGACCATTCGATTACGGTGGAGCGATCACGCTGTTCGTGATGTTGTCCACGCTTCTGCTCGCCATCAACCGCGTTCCTCGACTCGGCCTGGACTCTCCGTTTGTCCTTGGGTTAGTTGCCGCCGGGCTCGTTGCAGGGTCGCTCTTCGTCGCGTTCGAACGCCGTGCCCCGATGCCGGTCGTGAGCCTTGCGCTGTTGCGCCGTCGGTTCGTATCGATGTCCCTGGCCGCCCACTTCCTCCACTTCTTCGGCTACATGTTCCTGATCTTCATCCTGCCCTTCTTCTTGTTGTCCGGACGTGGTCTCACCACACTTCAAGTTGGCGCGTTCGCGGCTGTCGTCCAGGTCGTCCGTCTCGTGTCGGCTCCGGCATCTGGATGGGCGACCGACCGGTTCGGGTCACGGACCGTCGCGACCAGTGGGATCGTTGCTACGACGATCGGGCTGGTGTTCCTGGCAACGCTTGGCCCGGAGTCTTCCTACTTAGAGATCGGGTGGGCCTTGGCTCTGACCGGAGTTGGCGCGGCGGTTTTCGATCCGGCGAACGAAAGTGCGGTGTTGAAGTCCGTTCCGGAAGGCAGACTCGGAGCGACGGCGGCGTTGACTGCGACCGCAAGGCAGATCGGTTTCTCGTTGGGCACCGCCGTTGCGGGAACCCTCTACGCCGCCAGACTCCGCGCGTACGAGGCCGGTGCCAGCAACGCAGAGGCTGCGTCCAACTCTTACGGGGAGGTCATGCTCGTGTCGGTCGCGATCATGATCGTTGGCACGGCGTTCTCCGTGCTTCGTGGGAGCGAGCAGCCGACGGCACGGATCGCGGGAAGCTCGGGTCGCGCTGGAGATTCAGGCGACGAGGGGACCCGCCGTTAGGCGCGACCGTGGAGCATCGACTTCGGTCCTGGCTCAGGATGGTCTGCCACAACGGTGGCAACCACACCCCTGGTCCTCGAGCGTCGGTCTCAAGAGCTGGGCACGGGAACGGAGCAACGCGACCGCGATGTCCCTGCCGGTCAGTCCTTGAAGCCGAGCGATCCGGATCAACTCCGCCCGCTTCTCCAGGGCCTCGTCGTCGACGGATGCGAGCCTCTCAATTTCGTCTGCGTCCAGGTGCCAATGGAGATCGGGGTGCGTGACATCCGGCAACTCGGCCTTGAGCAAACGCTCCATGGCCTTTCTGTTGTCAGCCAACAATTCTGGAAACCCTACTGCGTCGGCCGATGGTGTCATGGTTCCCACCTCGTCCGGGACGTCGACCCATTCTCCACTGTAGAAACGTTCGGACCGCTGGTCGGTTAGCAACATCACGCAACATCATCGGGAAACTCCGCTACCCGGAGGTCAGCGCGAATGCCCGCTCGAACATGCAAACTTGACCCTCTATTCGGCACTCGCCTATTCTGAGAAGTAGTTGGCGGCTCGTATTTTGAGCCGGTCCTTTGATGATCCACCGTCGCGTTGCAGGGGGTTCCCGTGGCCGGAATGACCAAGAAGGAATGGACTGAACAGGTCTGGGGCCGGGCGGTCGAGCGAAACAAGGAACGGGCCGACCGCTTCGAGACGACCTCGGAGATTGAGATCGAGCCCGTCTACGCACCTGAGGATGTCGACGGTCTCGATTACGACCGCGACTTGGGCCAACCGGCCCAATTCCCGTTCACGCGAGGCGTCCAGCCGACGATGTACCGGGGTCGGCTTTGGACGATGCGGCAGTACTCGGGCTTCGCGTCTGCCGAAGAGACCAATCGGCGTTATCGCTACCTCTTAGACCAAGGCCAGACTGGCTTGTCGATGGCCTTTGATCTCCCCACGCAAACGGGGTATGACTCGGACCACGAGATCGCCTTCGGAGAGGTAGGGAAGGTCGGAGTCCCGATCTCCAACCTCGAGGACATGTCGGTGGTGTTCGATGGCATTGACTTGGGCAAGGTATCGACGTCCATGACCATCAACGCGACCGCGCCACTGCTGCTGGCTTACTACATCGCCGTCGCAAAGCGGCAGGGGGTGGCTTCGAAGGACATTCGCGGAACGATCCAGAACGACCTGCTGAAGGAATACATCGCTCGCGGCACCTACATCTTCCCGCCACAACCGTCGATGCGGCTCATTACGGATATTTTTGAGTACTGTGCATCCGAAACCCCGCTCTGGAACACGATCTCGATCAGCGGGTACCACATGCGCGAGGCTGGTTGCACCGCCGCACAGGAAATCGGGTTCACGCTTGGCCACGCGATCGCCTACGTTGATGCCGCCGTGGCCGCTGGGTTGAAGGTGGACGACTTTGCGCCGCAACTCGCGTTCTTTTTCGTGGCGCAGAGCAATCTTCTCGAGGAAGTGGCGAAGTTCAGGGCCGCCCGTAGGCTATGGGCTCGGATCATGGTCGAGCGGTTCGGGTCTACGAACCCCCGCTCCCAGATGCTTCGATTCCACACTCAGACCGCGGGTGTGACGCTGACTGCCCAACAGCCCGACAACAACGTTGTTCGGTCAACGCTCCAGGCTTTGGCCGCTGTGCTCGGGGGCACGCAGTCCCTCCACGTCAACTCCAAGGACGAAGCTCTCGCACTCCCCACCGAGGACGCCGTGACCCTGTCGCTGCGGACCCAGCAGGTGCTCGCCTATGAGTCGGGTGTCACCGACACGATCGACCCTCTGGCGGGCTCTTACTTCATCGAGAAGATGACGGACGAGTTGGAACAAGAGGCTCGGAAGTACATCGTCAAGCTCGATGAGATTGGTGGAGCGGTGGCCGGAATCGAACAGGGGTATCAGCAGCAGGAGATCCAAAACTCCGCGTACCGGTTCGCGATGGAAGTCGAGGAAAGCAAGCGCACGGTCGTCGGTGTGAATGCCTTCGCGTCGGAGGGCGAGAACCAAATCGAGATCATGCGGATCGATCCGGAGGAGCGGGACCGCCAGATCGCGCGGCTCCGACGGGTCCGGGCGGAGCGAGACCAGCACCGAGCGAGCGCTGCCTTAGCGGACCTCGACCGCGTTGCCCGAAGCACCGACAACACCATGCCGGCCATCCTGGAGGCGGTCGAAGCTCACTGCACCACCGGTGAGATCTGCGACGTCCTCCGGAACGTCTTCGACGTCTACCACGAAACCGTCGTCGTCTGACGCACCCGCGAAAGGAATCGTATGTTCAAGCGAATTGACCACATCGGCGTCGCGGTCAAAGACATGAACGCGGCGGCGGAGAAGTTCGAGCGGGCGTTTGGGCTGACGATTGCCGCGCAGGAAGAGATCGAAGACCAGCAACTGATTGCTGCTCTGGTCCCGACCGCGAACGTTCGGTTTGAGTTGATGCAACCCACCACGCCCGATAGCGTGGTGGGCCGTTTCCTCGAACGCCGCGGCGAAGGCATCCATCACGTGTGTTTTGAGGTGGACGACATCCGTGCGGAGATCGAGACGTTAAAGGGCCGCGGCGTTCAACTGGTGCAAGGAGCCCCGCGCGAGGGGTTCGTTGGGGAAGTGGAGTTCATCCATCCGCGATCCGCGCGTGGCGTTCTGACTGAGATCGCTCAGGTCACCCGGAGAACCAGCACCGACACGGAGCTGAGACTCCACCACATCACCATTGCGACCCCGGACCGCGATGAGGCCGCTGATGTCTGGTCCAACAATTTCGCTCTCGGGATCAACCGGAAGGCGGAGCGGCAACAGGCCGCAATCGCGACCGCGTGGTTGGATGCCGGGGATGCGGAAGTCGAATTCGCGCAGCAGACCTCGGAGAACGGCCCACTGGCGAAGGCGATTGAATCGCGCGGGGAAGGCGTTTATGGCGTGGTACTCGAAACTGGTGACGCTGCGGCTCTCAGCGAGAGATTGCGGGGTCAAGGCATCCGGGTCATCGACGACGCTGAAGGTGAGAACGTAATCCGGGTTGTCCATCCGCTCGACTTCCTAGGCACCTTAGTTATGTTCGTTCAACGGCGGAGCTGAGCTTTCAGTCACGTGTTCCGCCACCTCGACCACCTTGGCATCGCCGTCACGGACCTCGATGACGCTATTCAACGCGTCGAGGCGGTCTTGGGCCTGAAAACGGCCGTGGTAGAGGAGGTCGAGGACCAACAGGTGAAGGCGGCGCTGGTCCCGATGCCGGTTGGCCGACTGGAGTTGCTTCAACCAACCTCTCCCGAGAGTGCGGTTGGACGGTTCATTGAGCGTCGTGGCGAAGGGATGCACCACGTGTGTTTCGCTGTGGACGATGTCCAAACGGCGAGGCAGCGTATCGTCTCGCGCGGCGGAGAGTTGATCTATGAAGAAGCACGCGACGGGTTGACGGGAATCGTCGACTTCGTCCATCCGCGTTCGACGGGTGGAGTGCTCACCGAGATCGCAGAGATCACGTTGCTCACGCCAGCCGCGGGGGACCTCCAGGTCCATCATGTAACGGTCCGCACCCGCGACGCTGACAGCGTCAGCGACCTCTGGGTCCGGTTGTTCGGGATCCCGCTGAAGCGTAAGGCGGTATCTGAGGGATTCCACATGTCGACCGCGTGGCTCGATGCTGGTGACGCGGAAGTGGAGTTCGCGCAACAACTGAACGATACGGGTCCCGTCGCGCGTGCCATCGATCAAATGGGGGAAGGGCTGCACGCGCTGGTGCTTGAATCGAGCCAACCGGAGGTGGTCGCCGAGAGGGCCGCGGCGGCGGGCGTCCGGGTCATTACCGATGATGATGAGCCCGACAACGTGCTTCGTGCTCTCCATCCGCTGGACTTCTTGGGCACGCTCGTATTGGTTGCAGGGAAACAGGCGTCCCATGCGGGTCTGACAAGCGTTGCCGAGGACGCTGCCCACTGAGGCGAGCTACATTTAAGGAAGAACGGCTTGTGGGGGATTGCAAGTGACACAGTCGAACCGAACTCCAGCGCGGATCTTGATTGCCAAACCGGGGCTCGATGGGCACGATCGCGGCGCGAAGGTGGTTGCGCGAGCCTTACGTGATGCTGGATTCGAGGTTATCTATACGGGCATTCGGCAGACACCCGAGATGATCATTCAGGCGGCGGTCCAAGAGGACGTGGATGCCGTTGGGTTGAGCATCCTCTCCGGGGCACACCTCGATCTGTTTCCAGCCATCGTCGATGGTCTGAAGGAGAAAGGGTTGAGCGATGTCCCTGTATTCGCGGGTGGCATCATCCCGAAAGAGGACTATATGGTTCTCGACTCGATGGGCATCAAAGGGATCTTTGGCCCGGGCACCAGCCTGAAAGCTATCGTTGAATACGCCCGCGAAGTTACCGGATCCGGCGACGCCACACGCTGACCCAAAAGCTGGCTGACGGCCGCCCGCAGCACCGTTCATGACGCCGGATTCGGATATACTCGTGGTGCCCATCACTTCAGGTGCGGTGTTGTCATGCGCGTGAACGTAAGTCAATTGCTGCAGGAGTCGATCGGTGCTCGTCGTTCCCATCGGTTCGACGAACCTCACGACGAAAGGACCGTATGGTGTAGTGCTGACCTGCTTCGGACGGATGCGGCGATACTCGTCCATGCTGAATGTCAGGTGCCACTATCAACTGTCTGCGGGAGGTGCCTTCAGGCCTTCTCGACGCAGATTGAGGTCATGTTTGACGAAGAGTTTTTCCCCTCTGTCGATATCAGTACCGGCGCCCGGCTCACGCCGCCCGACGAGGATGCCTTCGTCATTGATGAGCACCATGAACTTGATCTCTGGGACGCTGTTCAGCAGTACTCCATTCTCGAGCAACCGATCGCCTTTATCTGCCGAGACGGACAGTGCAAAGGACTCTGTAAGCAGTGTGGGAACGATCTAAACCAAGGCGCCTGCGCGTGCCGCGCACCCGCCAAACACCCCGCGTTCGAGCAACTACGACGCGAGTGGGAATTGCATGGCCCGGCCACAGAGGCCACAGCTAGTCGAGCAGAGAACTAAGGTCCACAAGGGCGGAATACACGATGCCACCACTACCCAAGCGCAAGGTCTCGTATTCAAGAAAGAGAAAGCGGCAAGCGCATAAATCGCGGCGCAATCCGGCGACGACTGCGTGTCCAAACTGCGGGAACGCGAAGCTGCCCCACCGCGTCTGTCCTACCTGTGGAACGTATGCCGGTCGGCAGGTCGTTCAACCCCGGCAGGCCGCGGAATAGGATTGGCCACGTCCGATGAACGGCAACTACGGATCGAGCTAAGGAGTAACCAACGATGACCGTCGCATACCTGTTCCCCGGGCAAGGCGCCCAATCCGTTGGGATGGGAAAGGATGTCTACGATAAGGTCCCGGCTTCAAAGGCCATCTTCGATGAAGCAGACCAAGCGTTGGGTCTGTCGCTCTCGGGGATATGTTTCGACGGCCCCGAGGACGACCTCACCCAGACCATCAATACGCAGCCGGCGATCCTGACGACAAGCATCGCGCTCCTTGAGGCGTGCAAAGGCGCCCTTCAAGCCAAGGGTGATGTGCCAGCTTTCGCCGCAGGCCACTCATTGGGAGAGTACTCCGCGCTCGTCGCGGGCGGCGCGATGACCTTCAGCGATGCAGTCAAGCTGGTGCGGGAGCGCGGGAGGCTCATGCAGGCGGCAGGCGACCAACGCAAGGGGGCGATGGCTGCGGTCATGGGAATGCCCGAGGAGACGCTGGCGGCGATTTGCGCCGAAACCGGCGTCGACATGGCGAACCTCAATGCTCCTGACCAGATCGTAATCAGCGGATCCGAAGAAGGTGTCGCGCGGGCGCAGGAACTTGCGCAGGAACGTGGCGCACGGCGCGTCGTCGCACTGCGGGTCAGCGCTGCGTTCCACTCGGCCCTGATGGACCCTGCCGTGCCTGGCATGCAGACCGCCCTCCAAAGTGCCGAAGTGTCTGCTCCGTCACTCCCGGTCATCGCAAACGTCTCCGCCGAACCGCTGACTGACTCCGCGGCCATCATCGATGAGCTCGCTAAGCAGATCCGTAGCCCTGTCCAGTGGTTCCGGACCGTCCAGTACCTCCGCGACCATGGCGTGACCAAGTACATTGAGATTGGCCCTGGCAAGGTCCTGATCGGCCTCGTCAAGCGGGTGCACGAAGATGCGGAAACGGTGAACGTCGGGACGCTCGAAGAGGTCCAGGCGCTGTAGTCTCGCGGACTGCTCGGCGGCACAGTCTTCGCATCGGTCGGATCGGATGATTGCCCGGTCGGACCGGCGTCAGGCGAGGCGGCTGGCGTTTGAAGCGTTATATGAGTGGGATTCCGTCGGGCACGACGCCCACGCTGCGCTCGTGCGTCGCGCCGAAGACGCTGACCTGCGCCTGTCGTCGGAGACGTACAGCTTCGCCCAACGGCTGGTGACGAGCGTGACGCGCGACTCAAACCGCCTGGACGCGCTCATTATGAGCAAAGCGACAGCGTGGCCAATCGATCAGATGGCGGTCGTTGACCGGAACATCATGCGGCTCGCGCTTACCGAAGTGTTGACCCTCGACACACCGCGTGGGGCGGCGGTGAACGAAGCGGTGGAGCTCGCGAAGTCATTCGGCGGAGAAACGTCCGGAAGCTTCGTGAACGGGGTCCTGGGTAACCTGCTTGCGGAACCGAAACCATGACACTACAGTGAAGCAGCCCAGCGCGAGGGAGGAGAGGAACCAATGCCGGCGGTAGCCGAACGAGTCAAAAACGTAATCGTGAACCAGCTCGGTGTCGAAGAGGACCAGGTGGTCCCTGAGGCATCGTTTGTCGATGATCTCAACGCGGATTCCCTGGATATGGTCGAGCTCGTCATGGCGTTCGAGGAAGAGTTCACTTCCGCGGATCAACAGGTCGAGATCCCGGACGAGGATGCGGAGAAGATCCTTACTGTCCAGGACGCCGTGAACTATTTGAAGGACGACCTCGGGGTCGAAGACACCGACTGAAACCGCACTTGCCCCACAACCCGGCGGGCATCTGGCTCGCACGTCGGAGTGAGCGTGGTCGGCAACCTCACTGAATTGCGGACCGGTGTGGCTGGGTGCGTTGCGTGCCCGCTGCACGAAGGCCGTACGAATGCCGTGCCCGGAGACGGCCCGGCTGATGCTGAGGTTGTGTTTGTTGGCGAGGCACCCGGATTCTACGAGGACAAGCAGGCGAGGCCGTTCGTCGGGCAGGCGGGCAAGTTCCTGGACGAGTTGCTTGCAAGCGTCGGTTGGCGGAGAGATCAGGTGTACGTCACCAATGTGGTCAAGTGCCGCCCGCCGAACAATCGTGATCCGCTCCCCATCGAACTCGATACCTGCGAGACCAATTGGCTGAAGCCAGAATTGGGGCTCGTGGACCCGAAAGTCATCGTTACGCTCGGTCGTTATTCGCTCGCCAGGCTGTTCCCGAAGGAGAGCATCGGCAGAGTCCGAGGCAAGACGCTCCAATGGGGCATGTATACCGTGTATCCCATCTATCACCCCGCTGCGGCGCTCCACCAGCAGCGGCTCCGCGGCGTCATCATGGAGGACTTCAAGAGATTGCCCGAGGTGTTGGAAGAAGTCCGGCATCGGGGATCCGATCCGGCGAGTGTCGCGCCGCTGGCCGATGCCTCAGATAGTGCGGATGAGCCAGAGCCCCAACAGCTCAATCTGTTCTGATCAATGACCTCCAGAAACGACGTCCTGCGCGTGATCCCACTCGGGGGGTTGGGTGAGATCGGCAAGAACATGATGGCGTTCGAGTATGGCGACGCGATCATGGTCGTCGATTGCGGCGTGATGTTCCCCGATCGGGAGATGTTCGGCATCGATCTTGTCCTGCCGGACACCCGTTATCTGGTTGAACGCAGGGAGAATCTCAAGGGAATCGTCATCACCCACGGCCACGAGGACCATATCGGCGCTCTGCCCTATGTTCTCCCGGACCTCAATGTGCCCGTGTATGGCACCGCCCTTTCCATGGGCCTGGTGTCCGTGAAGATGAAAGACTCACGGACAGCGACGGACGCCGAACTCCGGACTGTTGAGCCCGGCGAGGGGTTCTCGGTCGGTCCTTTCGACGTCACGTTGTTCCGGGTAAACCACAGCATTCCAGATGCAACTGGAGTCATCATCCGAACTCCGGTCGGGACGGTGGTCCATACAGGTGACTTCAAGATCGACCACACCTCGGTCGATGGGCACAGCACCGACTTCCATCGCCTTTCGGAGGTTGGGGACGAGGGTGTCCTCCTGCTGATGGCGGATTCCACATACGCCGAAACGGCCGGCTATACGCCCTCGGAAGCCGTCGTGGGTAAAGCGATGAACCGCCTGATCGGGGAAGCCAACGGGCGGGTTATCGTGGCGAGCTTCGCATCTCTGATCTCCCGGGTCCAGCAAGTGGTCAATGCCGCGATCCTCCATGATCGGCGGGTTGCCGTCGTCGGCCGAAGCATGGTCGACAACGTCAAGCTTGCATCTGGCATGGGGTACCTGCGGATCCCGGAAGGGACGCTGCTTCAACCGAATCAGCTCCGGACGCACCCGCCCGAGAAGACCGTGATTATGACCACGGGCGCTCAAGGGGAACCGACGTCCGCGCTGGTCCGGATGGCCAATAGCGACCACGCTCAAGTGAGGATCGAAAAGGGCGACACCGTCATCATTTCGTCGAACCCGATTCCAGGAAACGAAGCAGAGATCAGTCGGACCATCGACAACCTTTTCATGCTCGGCGCCGAGGTGCTGTACAGCCAGGTCGCAGAGGTACATGTGCGCGGGCACGCGAGCCAGGAAGAGTTGAAGCTCATGCTCCGCCTCACCAGACCCGAGTTCTTCGTCCCGATCCATGGCGACTATCGTCACCTCGTCCACCATGCCCGTCTTGCCGCTTCGGTTGGGGTCGACGAGGAGAATATTTTCGTCATGACCGACGGAGATGTGCTGGAGTTAGGGGCGGAAGACGCTGGGATCGTCGGCAACGTTGGTGTTCAAAACACGTACGTCGATGGGCTCCGGATCGGAGATGTCGATAACGTCGTCTTGCGGGACCGGGCCGCGCTCTCCAAGGATGGTGTGATCGTCGTGATCATCCCAATCGATCAAGACACCGGCGCTATTGTTGGGGACCTCGATCTGGTGTCCCGAGGTTTCATCGATTCGGATGAAGGCGACGAATTGCTTGCCAGGGCGGGCCGAATCGTCGAGAGAGCGTTTGAGCGGTCACCAGGCCGAGCGGACCTGTCCTACATCCACTCGAAAGTACACGATTCCCTTGGGCAGTTTATCTATCAGGAGACACGCCGGCGCCCGATGATCCTCCCGGTTGCCGTGGAGCTCTAGCCCTCGCGAGCCTCTTGCCCCACCTCACCCCCGTGCTGTGGGCAAGGACACAGGTGGCGCAAATAGTCGAACGTGTAGATACCCGTCATGTGGGTGTCACTCCAGAGCATCTGCACCCCATACTGGCCTACCTGAATCCAGTCCACCGCGTAGACATCTTCCGGGACGTCCTTCTCGAACACGACGCGCTGGTTCGTGCCCTCGACGACACAGATGGCGCACGGGCAGTTGCCACGCAGATATCGATGCCGAAAATGACTGCCATGGCCGTCGTCCCAGGCGAGATGGACGCCGTCCGCTTCCGTACGCACATGAGTGACCCGCGGCGCGTTTGACCGTGATGTCATTGAAGCGGTGATTCCCGAGGTCGCCTGCCTTCAGTTGGTGACGGCGCCCTCGGCAGCCGACCCCACCAGCCGGGCGTACTTCGACAGCGCACCGGTCGGATGTTTCGGCGGCGGCATCCGCCACGCTGCGGTCCGGCGCGCGAGTTCTTCGTTCGGAAGCTCGACCTCGATCCGGCGCGCGTCAGCGTCGAGCACGACGATGTCCCCGTCCTCGAGCATCCCGATTGGCCCGCCGACCATCGCTTCTGGGGCGATGTGCCCGACGGAAATCCCATGCGTCGCGCCCGAGAAACGACCGTCGGTGATCAGCGCGACCTTCTCTCCGAGACCCTGCCCCGTGATCGCTGCGGTCACGGCGAGCATCTCCCGCATTCCCGGGCCGCCGCGCGGTCCCTCGTAACGGATCACGACGACGTCGCCCTCCACGATCCGGCGTTCCTGGACTGCGGCGAACGCGTCTTCTTCCCGATCGAAGACGCGGGCGGATCCGCGGTGCTTGGTGATGCCTGTCCCAGCGACCTTGATTACGGCGCCCTCTGGCGCAAGGTTCCCCCGGAGGATCACGGTCCCGCCAGTCGTCGATATCGGATCGGACATCTCTTTGACGACCGACGTGTCGTGGCCGGGCCGGACTCCCGCTAACACGTCGGCTTGCGTCCGTCCGGTCACGGTCATTGCATCCCCGTGGAGGAGGCCAGCATCCAGCAGTTTCTTCATGATTACGGGAACCCCGCCCACCCTGTCGAGGTCGGACATGACGTAGTCCCCACCAGGCTTCATGTTCGTGATGTACGGAGTCCGTTCGTTGAAGTGTTGGAACTCCTCGATATCCAAGGGGACACCGGCCTCGCGTGCGATCGCCAGCAAGTGCAAGACGCCGTTCGTGGACCCGCCCATGGCCATCATGAGCGTGATGGCGTTCTCGATCGCGTCCTTCGTGATGATGTCCCGCGGTTTCGCATCTCGCCGCACGAGATCCACAGCGAGCTCACCCGAGCGGAAGGCAAGTTGTTCACGCCTTGCGTCGACGGCTGGAACGGACGCGCCGCCCGGCAGCGAGATACCGAGCGCCTCCATTATCGAAGCCATCGTGTTTGCGGTGAACAGCCCGCCACACGAACCCTCACCGGGGCAGGCGCGTTCCTCGAGAGCGGTTACCGATTCCAGGGGGATGGCGCCAGCCGAGTACTGACCCACCGCCTCGAATACGTCCTGGATTGTCACGTCCCGCCCTTCGAAGTGGCCGGGAAGGATGGTGCCCCCGTACAAGAACACTGACGGGATGTTGAGCCGAGCCATAGCCATGACGCTGCCAGGGAGGCTCTTGTCACATCCGGCCAGCGTCACCAACCCGTCGAAGCACTCGGACATCGATACCAATTCGATGGAATCGGCGATGACCTCACGGCTCACGAGGGAGGCCTTCATGCCTTCGTGTCCCATGGCGATGGCGTCACTTACTGCGATTGCGGTGAACTCGATTGGAGTCCCACCTCCGGCACGGACGCCTTCCTTGACCGACTGCGCCAAACGACCGAGTGCGAGATTGCACGGCGTCACCTCGTTTGCGGTGCTCGCGACCCCGATCAACGGCTTCTGAAGGTCCTCGGGAGTGAAACCCATCGAATAGAACATCGAGCGATGCGGAGCGCGCTCCACGCCCTCAGTTACCTGCCAGCTACGGGGTTTGTTCGTTCGGTCTTGCGTCATCATCGCTACTCCTGGGGTGGCGCCAATTCCCTGTAGGAAGGTGTCGCTCAGTGTACGAGGTTCCAGGTTGCACTACTATTCGAAGTGCCCCGCATCCAGTCAGGACCGCGTCTTCGCCGAGGTCGGTTCCGCGCGATGCGAGGCACTATATGCGGGTGCAATAAGCAGTGATTGGCCGCATTTTGTGGTTCGAGGGTGGTACGCTTTCTCGGGAGGTGGGGCTATGCGTGAGGTCGACCCGAAGGTCTTCTTGGTCGGCGAAACCAAGCTCGTCCCGGAGGGCTTGCGGGCCTACCTGGAGCATGCGGGCGCGCCGGATTGGACCACTGACGCTGCGACGGACGCGGAAGGACTGGCTGAATTCATGGGCCGTCTCTGCTACCGCAGCTTCGAACCCGGCTTGAACCCGAACGTCACTCGTGTCCGGCCTACGAACAAGTCGCACCTCGAGAACATCATTCGCACCGGCCATGGGTCGGTCATCGAGCACAGTGTGCTGAACTTCGTCTTCGCGGACGTGAGCCGCGTGTTCACCCACGAGCTGGTGCGCCACCGCGCCGGCACTGCTGTCTCACAAGAGAGCCTGCGGTTCGTGCGCTTGGACGACCTGGGAATGTGGGCGCCGACGGCGGTGCGCGAGGACCCTGACGTGATGGAGGTCTTTGTGAAGACCTTCGAACAATTGGAGGAACTCCAACGGACCATGGCCGTCCACTACGCATTGGATGACGAGGCGAAACAGTTCTCGAAGAAGAAGGAAATCACCAGTGCGATGCGGCGGATCGCGCCGATCGGCGTAGCCACGAGCGTTGGGTGGAGCACGAACATCCGTGCGCTGCGCCACGTCTTGGAGGCGCGCACCGAACCGAGCGCGGAAGAGGAGATCCGTCTCGTGTTTAGCAAAGTCGGCGAATTGGCAACGCAGCGGTACCCCGTGCTCTTCGGCGACTACACCGTCGAGACGGTGAACGGCATTCCCTGGTACCGTACGGAACACGCGAAGGTGTAGCCCGCAGCGGTTTCGCCATTGACTCCCTTGGCGCACGCCGGGCCCTTCGGACCCAACACGCTGGAGACCTGCAACCGTGCTGAAGTCTGATCTTGACTCCGAGGGCCGGACTAGCTGTTTCGTCGAGACGGCTGATGGAACGAGCCTTCACGTGCTCGATTGGGGCGGTGATGGCCCCCCTGCCCTCCTCGTTCATGGCGCCCGCAGGACCGGGAGGAGTTGGAACGCCGTTGCGAGACGGTTGCGGCCCGAATTCCGTGTCCTCGCGCTCGATGGGCGCGCTCACGGTCAGAGCGCGGATCCTCGGGACGGATATCGGGCGGTGGACCGTGCGGAGGATATCGCAGCGGTAGCGACGGGCCTCGACCTTCCCCCGCACTTCGTCATCGGCCACTCACTGGGCGGGGGTTCAGCCGGTCTTTACGCGGCACGGCACGCACACGATGTCCGGGGAGTCGTTCTGGTCGAACCGACTCCGAACGGGCCCGACCACTGGCAACGCGTCGGCATGTTTGATGAGGCTTGGAATCCCAGGCGCGAGGCGCAGGGACGCAACGGTTGGGGGAGTATCGAAGAACTCCGCGATCGACTCCTTGCCAACCGCATGACGGCCACCTGGACGAGCGAGGTGCTTGAAGACGTGCTTCGCGAAGAAACGCTCGTAAACGCCGATGGCTCCGTCGCCGTCCGGTGGAGCCCTAGCTTCTACAACCTCGAGGAGCTACGGACCGATGTCTTCTCCCTCATCGAGGAGGCGCCCAGGATGACGATGCCGGTGCTCGTCCTCGTTGCCGGCAGCAACAATTTGCTGGATTCCCATATGCGGCCGTTCGTCGAACGATTGCCGGATGGCACCCTCGAGGCGATTGCAGGCGTTGGGCATGCTATCTATATGGAAGATCCCGACCTGGTGGCCGATTACGCCCGCCGTTTCTTCGGGGAACGCGTAACAGCAGACTGACCCGGCATCAATCGTCTTTGCGCCGTTTGTCCGTGCGTGTCAGGTCCTTCTCGCGCCATAGGCCGAACGCGAAGCGGACCAGCCGCGGGAGGTTTCGCAGCCACATGCGAGCGCCCCGGGGTGCGGCGCGGCGTTCGATAAGACCGGTAAGCAGTTCGCGGACGCCACCGTAGATCGGGTAACCGTGTCCAGGGAGCATTGTCTCCGCTTCTAGTTCGCGTACGCGGCTCAGCGATGCGAGGTACGAATTTAGGTCGGATTCGGAACCCATGAACGGTCGTGACAGCCGGTCGCGATAGCTAACGAAGAGGTCGCCGGTGAAGAGAACGCCACGTTCCACGAGATATAGACCGATGCTACCAGGGGTGTGACCCGGCACATGAACGACCCGAAGGCCTCCCAACACTGGCAGTTCCAACCCGTCGGTTAGGTCCAGATCCGGCCGAACCGGGGAGACGGACCATCGGACTCGGCGAGGTATGGTGGCTTCATCGTTCGCCCGTCGTCCGAGCGAGACTCCGATCTCAGCCGGGTGGATTCCGATGTTTGCGTTCAATTCGGTTCGGACCCTCGCGGCGGCGCCAGCGTGATCTCGATGGGAGTGTGTCAGCAGCAGGTATGTAACGTGTCGCGACGGACCCAAGACCGCTTGTATGGCGTTCCGTACTCCTCGGACCCCCGGCGACATGCCTGCATCGATGAGCGTCGGCGTCGTGTCGTCGGCCAGCAAGTACACGTTGCATCCGCGGCTCCCATTCAGGAGGTAGACATCGGGAACGAGTTCGCGGGTTGGTCGGCCGAAGCGCATGCGATTTCGGTCGAACGGACTAGTCCTCGAATACGAGGTCGCCGCTCTTTCCCCCACTCTTGCGTACCAAGCGCACGGACTCGACTCGCATCTGCCGGTCAACAGCTTTGCACATGTCGTAGACGGTCAAACCAGCGACGCTCACCGCCGTCAACGCTTCCATTTCCGCCCCAGTCTGGCCGGTGGTGCGGACGGTCGCTTCGATGTCGACGCTTGCGGCGTCCTGTCCCGCCACGAGGTTAACCCCGACGAACGAGAGCGCCAACGGGTGACACATCGGGATGAGCTCGTGGGTGCGCTTCGCAGCCATTATCCCGGCGATCTGGGCGGTCGCGAGAACGTCTCCTTTGGGCGTGGCGTTCCGCTGGATGGCCTCCAACGTCTGAGGGCGCATCGTAATGTGGCCCCGCGCGACCGCCTCTCGGACCGTGACGGGTTTGGACCCGACGTCCACCATCCGCGGGCCATGCTCGGAATCGATATGCGAGAGCTGCTCCATCTCGTGGCCTCCTAATCAGGTCGAGGCGGTTGTGTGCGTGTTGGCTGGAAGTTCGCGTGGCCGGTCTGACCCTGTTTGATTATCGAACGGCGGCGACGGCGCAACGGCGGTGAAGGCGAGCACCCCTCCCGCGATCCATACGAGCGCTAGCAGCGTGAAGGGCGCGTCGTAGTTGCCAGTCGACACCCACATCCAACCCGCGACGACTGGACTGATGGCTCCAACGATATTCCCTACTGGCGTGACCGCGCCGCGAATCGCGCCCATGTGCTGTCGCCCGAAGTACTCAGCGAATGCGACGTTCATCAACGGCAGGAACCCGCCCATCGTCGTGCCGTGCACCACCGCATAGGCGTAGAGCATGGGCGTTCCGCTCGCGCCTACCAAGAGGAACAATGACATCCCCGCGGGGATCAGGCACATGGCTAGCAGCCACCGCGGCTCGACCCGCTCGACAAGGTAGCCGTAGATGACCTTCCCGACGATGGCGAACCCGGCGAGAGTTGTTGCGACTGCGGTTGCCGTCGCCAGCCCGAATCCTTTGTCCTGGATGTACGCAACTTGATGGAACAGCATTGGCATTAGGGCCATGGCGCCGAAGGTCTGAATACCCAAGAGTGTCCAAAGCGCGCGCGTACGGAAAGCCTGACGAACGGTCCATGGGTATTCGGTGTCGATCCACTCCGCGCCGTTGGCGCTCGGTGCGCCGCCGGCTTTCCCAACACCAGACCCAACGCCGTCGGGGAGCAGCCCCACGTCTTCCGGTTGGCGACGCATGAAGAGTGCCGCCGCAGGGCTGATGACCAAGACCATGATCAGACCCAACACGACCCACGCAGTCCGCCATCCGACCTCGCTGACGAGCCATCCGGCGATCGGCGCGATCACCAGCCCGCCCCCGGAGATCCCGATGGCGCTGATGGCCATCACACGGCCTCGTCGCCGGATGAACCATTTTGCCAGGACGGCCGGCCCGACAAGCTGTCCCCCCATTGCGAACATCGCAATGCTGAAAACGACGCCGAAGACGATGAAGAACTGCCAAAGCGTTTCCACTCGGGACGTCGCCACGAGCGTCAATCCAGCCAAGATGCTGCCAAAGGTTAGGAGTAGGCGCGGGCCGTGACGTTTGTCGACGAGAAGACCCAGGACCGGAATGATGGGCAGCGATGCCAACCGGAACAGGGTGATGGTTGAGAATTCGGCCCGAGAGACACCAAGGTCATCACTCATTGGGATCAGGAAGAACGAGAGCCCGTAGCCACTGATCCCCGCAGTGATCATGCTCGTGGTGAACGCCACCCCGACGATGCTCCAGCCGTAGAAGACCTTACCGCCGGTTATGCGCTCCCACGCCGAAACCACGTTGGCCCGTGGCGTTACCAGCCGAGCCCCCTATCCTGCCGCACGGCTATCCGCCTATGCGGAACATCTCGACTCTCGCACCTGCGTCCGGCTGCAATGGGCTGGTCTCGCTGGTTCGTTCCTCGGAGTACCGGTCTTCCCGCTGCTCCCAGACCCGGGTGATGATCGTCTGGATCTCATGATCACTCGCACCGTTCCGCAACGGGTCACGGAGGTCGCGCCCCTCGGCTGCGAAGAGACAGGTGAAGAGCTTGCCGTCAGTGCTCAATCGGGCGCGCGTGCAATCGCCGCAGAACGGTTCCGTTACGGAGGAAATGAACCCGATTTCACCCGCGCCATCCTGGTATCGATACCGCTGCGCGGTCTCGGACGCTGAATTCTTGCCCACGGGCTCAATTGGATGGACGGCGTCGATGGCCTCCGCCAATTCGCGCGAGGGAACGACGTCGTCGAGACGCCACCCGTTGAGTGTCCCCACGTCCATGTACTCGATGAACCGGAGGATGTTTCCAGACGCCCGGAAATGCTCAGCCATCTCGACCATTGCGTGGTCGTTCACGCCGCGTTGCACGACCGAATTGATCTTTACCGGAGTCAACCCAGCGTCCTCAGCGGCCTTGATGGCCTCGAGGACGCGGTCAACACGGAAACCGCGCCCGTTCATCTCCCCGAACACGTGGTCGTCCAGTGAATCTAGGCTGATCGTTACCCGGCGGAGTCCTGCGTCGCTTAGCGTTTGGGCCTGTTGCGGCAGCAAGTACCCGTTCGTTGTCAGTGAAAGGTCCTGGATACCCTCGATCGCTGCGAGCATACGGACCAATTCCGGGAGGTCAGCTCTGAGTAAGGGTTCGCCGCCAGTGATCCGGAGTTTCGTTACGCCCAAGCCCGCGAAGATGCGGGAAAGCCTCTCGATCTCCTCAAAAGAGAGGATCTCGCTCCTGGGCAGGAATTCGTACCGTTCCCCGAAGAGCTCCTTCGGCATGCAATATGTGCAACGGAAGTTGCATCGATCAGTAACCGAGATACGGAGGTCCTGGAGCAGTCTCCCGAACACATCCCGAACGTTTTCTGATGTCATTCTTTGCTGCTTCCCTAAGCGCCTAGATCCAGAAGGTTTCGAAGTGCCGGCAACGCTGCTTGCACGGCGCGGGCTCGGTGACTGACTGAGTTCTTCGACGCCGTGTCCAATTCCGCCATGGTCTTCTGGTATTCGGGAAAGAAAAAGATCGGATCGTAACCGAACCCGTTCTCCCCAATGGGGGCTGAAGAGATGATACCGCAGCACTCCCCGTCGGCAAATGAGACTTCCGTTCCCGCAGCGGCCACCGCGATCACTGCCCGGAAGCAGGCGGTGCGCTCAGGCGCCGGGACGCCGGTCAATCGGTTGAGCACCAGCGATACCCGATCATGGTCGGAAGCACCGGGTCCCGCGTATCGGGCGCTATGGACCCCGGGCTGCCCGTTCAAGTGATCGATGAACAGGCCAGAGTCATCGGCCATCGCCACCAGACCGGTTGCCTCTGAGAACGCGACGGCCTTCTTCGCAGCGTTCTCTTGCAGCGTCGCTCCGTCTTCATCAACTTCTAATTCAATTCCCTCCTCCCGAGGAGTCATCAGCCGAAACGACTCCCCGGCGAGGAGGGACTGGAACTCCCGGACCTTTCCTGGGTTGTTGGTGGCCAGTAGCAGCGTAGCAACAGGCCCTGGCGGACCTCTTAGCGTGTCGACGCCTCGGTTGCGGCATCCGCATGTGCGCCGTTTCGGAACACGAACCTTCCTTCTAATTCGGTGACGACGTCGCGGAAACCTCCGTACTCCAGTTCGGTGTACGGCAGCATTGCGGCTCCAGACCATCCCTGTTGACGCATATCAATAGCCTTTTCCTGGGCACGGTTGCGCACGAAGTCCCAAGACGGGTTATCGAAGAAATCAACGTAGTTGGAAGAGAACTTTCCTTCTTCGCTCAACGAGAAGCCGATACAGGACACGATGGGCAAGCAGTACAAGCCGGTTACCGGGGTGTTCAGAGGAACCGGCATCAGGGGCATGACATGGGACCCACGCGCATCGCCGCCGATGAAATGCGCTTTCGCGAACGGCGACACGATCTCTTCTGGAGCCGGGAAGATGCCTTGATTCCGGATGAGCGCGATCGGATCGTCCTTCCCGGTGTATGTCCCGGCGATGTTGTGCAGGCGCATGGCGGAAATCGCCGCTGCCGGTTCATTGTCGTACGTGCGGGAGTAGATCGAATCGATGCCGAACCGCTCGTTATCGCGGAGGAGAATGGCCAACCGGTAGTAGTCCTCTGGGGCGTTTAACTCGACGATGCTGTCGCCGCCGGTGTTGTTCATGTCGATGACGTGGAACTTGAACCCTTGAATCAACCGGGGGAGCATCAGACCTGCACAGTACATGGGGTCCGCGAATGAGAGAAAGATCGGCAGGTTGTAGGCTCCCGGGCCGCATTTGTCGGCGGCGAACACCATGAACGACTCCGCGGGCCGTGTGCTACTCCCCAGACCACGAGCGGTCGTGGGTTCGTGGTCGAATTCCAGCTCAGCGACCGCTGGACCCGCTCCTCTCACATTCCCCGACGGGGCATCCACCAAGAGGTCTTGTCCCGCCCCATACAAGCCGTATTGCTGCGCAATGGCGGTCGCCTCAAGGAATGTATTCCACGCAAACTGGTGAACGTCTGTATCGTTCGGACCGCGCGTATGCGACATCGTGATGGCGATGTCGTCGCCTGTTGATGACACGAAGGTGTCGATCAATAGGCCACTCTGGACCGCCCCGTCGGCGGCTGCCCGGACCGCTGCCATCATCTCATCCGATGGTCGTGTGTGACCTCCAATTGAGCCGACGTCGGCTTTAATGACGGACAAAGTAATACGCATGTTCTATTCTCCTTCCGCACACATCGAGATGTCGACGAAAATGGGTGTTGAGTCGTCTCTCGCCCCTACCGTCGGGAGACGCTGATTAGGCTAGCAGTCACCCGAATCGCCGTCAATCGAGCACCTGCCTGCGTCGCGTGGGCACGCGGTTCCCGCGGATTCCTTGACAGTAATCGAAACCCAGCAATACGCTGGACGCGCGAATCGATCAAAGGGTCAAAGGCAGAGGGTAGGAGGAACGAAGAATGCCGGATCTCTTGTACGAGAAGAACGAGGACGAACACTACGCCGTCTTCACCATGAACCGACCCGATCGGCTGAATGCGATGGGCGGGACGATGAATGAAGACCTCAGCATCGCGCTGAACGATTTCAACAACGATCGTGACATGTGGGTCGGGATCATCACGGGCGAAGGCCGCGCGTTTTCGGCAGGGGCCGACCTGCGGCAGATGGCCGAGCGCAACACCCAGGTTGCTGAGGTCAACGAGCGATTCGAGAAAGGTGAAATCGATCAGGAAATGCGGGCGCGCGAGCTCTTCCGCATTCAGGGCGGTCAGCAGGGTGGTCCTATCGGGAGCCTTTTCCAGCTGTCCCGGTCGAGGAAACCCTTCATCGCGGCGATCAACGGGCTCGCGGTCGGAGGTGGGACCGAGCGTGCGATTGACTGTGATATTCGCATCATTTCCACAGAGGCTTACATGGGCCTGTTCGAAGTCAAGCGAGGAATCATGCCGGGCTCCGGGGCACACATCATGCCGCGGATCGTGCCGTTCGGAGAGGCGCTCTACATTGGCCTCACCGGCGACCGGATCACCCCGGAAGAGTGCCTTCGAATCGGTCTCGTTCACGAGGTCGTCGAGCCCGATCAGCTCATGCCGAGGGCCGTTGCGATCGCCAAGATGATCTGCGAGAACGCGCCGATCGCCGTGCAGGGGGTGAAAGCACTTGGCTATTTCTGGCGGAACTTTGCCATGGATGACCACTACCGGTTCAGCGACTGGGTGAACCAGATCGTCGGCGGCTCTGAGGATTCAAAGGAAGGCCCGCTTGCTTTCGCAGAGAAGCGAGCGCCGAACTGGAAGAACGGCTGACCCTCACGGACTCGGACCAAGGACATGAGAATCCCGCCTAGGCGAGACACGCCTAGGCGGGATTCTTGCTATTGCCCACACTGTTTCCGATACTGAACGAATAGAAACCTATCCCCATCACTGGCTACCGGCGAACTGGATCCTCTATCCGCATGACTGAGACCACAAATAAGACCGGCTTTGCGTCCGGACTCCGCTGCAAGGAGTGCTCGCGTGAAGCGCCGCTGGAGGCAGTGAACGTCTGCGATTTCTGCTTCGGGCCACTTGAAGTCCAGTACGACTACGAGGCCATCCGAAGCCGCATATCGCGTGAGACGATCCAAGAGGGGCCCCTGAGCATGTGGCGGTACGCCGACTTGTTGCCCGCCAACGGCTCCAACCCCGTGGACCTCAGCGCCGGGTTTACGCCGTTGATCAAGGCGGATCGGCTGGCGAAGAAACTCGGGCTGAACGAGCTATATCTCAAGAATGATTGTGTGAATCCGACTCACTCGTTCAAAGACCGGGTCGTTTCCGTGGCGATCACATTCGCTCGAGACTACGGGTTCGATACGGCCGCGTGTGCGTCGACCGGCAACCTGGCGGGCGCCGTTGCAGCTCACGCGGCGCGGGCCGGACTCAAGGGATACGTGTTCATCCCAGCAGATCTGGAATTGGGGAAGATCGTCGGGGCAGCCATCTACGGGCCGACACTCGTGGCCGTAAAGGGCAGCTACGACGAGGTGAATCGTCTGTGCTCTGAGGTCGCCGACCGGTACGGATGGGCCTTCGTCAACATCAACGTTCGGCCCTATTACTCGGAGGGTTCGAAGACGCTGGGATACGAGGTCGCGGAACAACTGGGTTGGCGGACGCCGGACCATGCGATCGTGCCCGTTGCCTCCGGATCGTTGTTCACGAAGATTTGGAAGGGATACAACGAGTTCCACGACCTAGGCCTGATACCCAAACCCACCACGCGCATGCATGTGGCTCAAGGGCTCGGATCGTCCCCGATCGTGACCGCCTATGAGGCTGGAACCATGGATATCAGACCCGTCCGCCCCAATACGGTCGCGAAGTCACTGGCGATCGGGAATCCTGCGGATGGCTTCTACGCCCTGAAGACGATTCAGGAAACATCCGGGTCCGCTCATGCCGTCCCGGATGGTGTGATCGTCGAGTCGATGCAGTTATTGGCGGAAACGGAAGGCATCTTCGCAGAAACGGCTGGCGGAGTAACGATCGGTGTACTGCGTCAACTCGTCGCCCAAGGCACAATCAAACCCGATGATGTGACGGTGGCATACATCACCGGATCTGGCCTCAAGACCCAGGAACCGGTCGAGGGTATCGTGAATCCGTTGGCGATCGACCCGTCGTTCAACGCTTTCGTTGACGCGCTCGAGGTGCGTGAAGGCCACTGACACGGGGCCGCAGACCGGACAGATAGGAGTCGCGCATGGCAACCGTACGCTACAAGTTCACCTTCCCGTCGGACCTCATCCAGGAACCGGTAATTTGGAAACTGGGACGCGAATTCGAGGTTGTCACCAACATTCGCCGGGCTAACGTGGTAGAAGATTCCGGATGGGTCATCTTGGAGTTGGACGGCGAACATGATGAGATCGAAAAGGGGGTCTCCTGGGTCACGTCACGTGGCGTTAGGGTTGACCCAGTGCCAGGCGACGTACTGGACGGGTAACGCGCTTCCGGAGCGGACCGAACGTGCGCGCCTTTGACCGTACGCATCCACATTGCGCCCGGCCTTTTTCCTCGGCAACGGTCTACGGTTGCGTGGGATATCAACGCACGCGACCTGAACGAGTGCCTCGAGGCGATCGAGCAACGGTTCCCAGGAGCGCGACGGAGCCTGCTCGACGACCGTAGCCGCATCAGGGCGCAGGTCCGCATTTATGTGGACGGCGATGCTGCCGAGCGCGTCCCGTTTCGGCTCCGCGGGGATGAGCAAGTGGTCATTGAGGCCGCTGGTACCGCCGCCCAGGCGAAGGCCGTCGCGCTGTCGCGGTTCCGGCGAAGGACGGATGCTGACCTGGAGTACGAGCAGCAATACGGCCCCATCAAAATGGAGGGCCCGTGCTCTGGCGGTCTTGGCGAGAGTCTCGCGTTTACGGGAATCGGGACCGCCCTACTGGTTTGGGCGGGCGGGAACATCGCGTTCGGCTCAGCATCTATAGGACCAACGCTGATACTGGGCACGCTGATGGGCAGCGTTTTGCTGGCGTGGGGAATGCATAACCTCTACGACGACCTTTTCAGCTAACCGGGACCTCGGTCCATGGTCGTCAAAGACGTGTCCCGGTCGCCCGTGCCGCCCGCTCCGTGGAGCACACTTCGGATGCGGTATATTGAGTGTCCCGGTTCGGTGTAGGCGCACCGGGTATCCAAGGGAGGGTTCGAACTGATGGCCGTTCTGGTCAAGATTCCAACACCACTGCGTCGTGTGACCGACGGAGTTGAGTCGATCGAGGCGGAGAGCGAGACGCTAGCTGGCGCTCTGGATGTGTTGAACAGGCAATTCCCTGGCATCCAGGAACGGTTGTTCAACGACGAAGGCCAACTCCACCGCTTCGTGAACATCTATGTCAATGGCGAAGATGTCCGCTTCCTGAGTGGGCTAGAGACATCGCTTCAGTCAGGCGACGAAGTGAGTATCGTTCCTGCCGTGGCGGGCGGTTAACTCAGCTTCTCCTAGGTTCGACCACGCGCGACTCGAAGCGTTACGAACTTAGGACTTAGGCGAACGGCCCTCGCCGGACGTCCACAACAACTCAGACGCTCGCGCCACCAGATTGGCAGTGGACGCGTCGATAACGAGTCCGAACGGTTCGAGAACCGTATCTCCTAGCGTGGGTTGTGTTCCGGGGTCTGCGTACACGCACGGAACCACGCGCGTCTGGTCACGTAGCGTCAACTCGACCTCTCCGACGCTTGCATCGATGCGTCGTCCGTCCGAGCGTTTGAAGCGTTTCGTCCCCGTAGGGCGGGCGCCGACTTGCTCCAAAAGGTCCCGTGGGAGCACCAGGTGGGTGGATGTGCGGGCAAGATTGATCTCGACCGCAACCCGTTTCGCTCCGTCGACGGCGCCAATCAGCGCCTGCACAAGCATGTGTTAGTCCAGTACTACCGCGTCGAACGCCGTAGTTGCGAGGAGGGCTGTGAAGACGCCGCATAGCATGCTGTAGCTCGCCATCTTGAATCGTTTTCGCCTAACTGCTTGAGTCAGGCCGGTGCGGTCCAGTTGCAGCGTTCCCCACAGGTTATACGCCGCGAACAACCCTGCGACCCCGATGTACGCCCACGCCCGAGTGCTTGCGAGTCCGACAGAGGCACTCAGTACACCCATCGCGATGGCTAATCCGAGGAATACCGGCATGGTTCTCGAGAAGCCAGACCGGAGGGGGAACATGGTTACTCCCGCCTGGAGGTAGTCGCTTCGGTAGAACAGCATGATCGCCCACACATGGTGGACGACCCAAGCCAGGACAAAGGCAACGAGTGCCACGATCGGCCACGTGAGATTCGGATCGATGGCCAACCATCCAGCAGCGACGGGCGCAGCACTCGCAACTCCACCCAAAAAGTGGGTCGCCTCGGTCTTACGCAGAACCACCGAAGCTGTGACGCCCGCTATCCCAGCGAGGCCGGCCAGCGGATGCAACATGAATCCGAGCGTTACACCCGAGAGGGCCCAGGTTAACGACCAATACAACGCCAGCCTCGGATTCGCGATCCGGCCGCTCGGGATAGCACGGTCCTGTGTCCGCCGCATCCTGGAATCGACGGCTCGATCCAAGTAATTTGTCAGACCGTTCGCGCCCCCGCTCCCAAGAAACACCGCGACCGTAATCGCCAGCACCCGTCCTGCCTGGTCAGGGTCGACACCGCTTGCCGTTGTAGCTGACGCGGCTCCAAGGAACGTCAGTAATACAGTGACGCGCGGCTTCAACACTTCCCAGTAAGCGAGAACGGTGGAGCGGTCGATAGCGCTCGTAGTGATCACGCGACAATATCCTTATCGGTCCCGGCTGGAGGGTCATCTTACGCGTGGATTCGCAACGCGCTCAACTAACTTGTACTCGAATCCATCTGTCAGGTGCGCTCTTCCAACAGTCGTGTGACGTCATCTGGCGTCCTAATACCAACCACAGCATCCACGAATTCCCTCAGCGAATCTGATGCGCGGCGCAGCGTCGTGAGTTGCTCGAAGACCGGACTGACCGATGCTGGTGAGTCGGCGTACGTGCCGCGGAAGGCGAAGAAGGCCTGATTCAGTTTCCTCAGATACACGCCCTGGGTCACGAGCTCGGTGCGACGGGCCTCCATGAACGCCTCCGCTTCATCGATGAACCCCATCGCAAGCAGGCTATCAGTGCGCTCCCGAGTTTCGCGGAGATACTGGCCTGCATCGAACTGTGCCGCGGGGCGTTCGGGTTGTGGGAGATCAAATAAGGCTGTGAACGAGGGGGGTTGCTCCTCGAAGAACTGGGCGGCAATCTCATCTCCGACGATGTTCGCGAACGTCTCGTTGACTGTTGTCATCACACTTCCAGCCTGATAGCGCTGCCCGAGTGGCCGGAAGAATGCGTAGTGGTGGACCCACTCATGGGCGACCGTCGCGATCGCCTGTCTGAAATGGAGGTCCTCGCGGACGAGCGATGGATACGTTGCCAAGCCGCCGATCCGATCAACCAAAGCTGAGAGTCCACGTCGCTCTAGCGCCTTCTCGATCGATTCCATGGTCTCGATGGGTGTATCAGGGCGAAGTACGACCGTCTCCAACAGTTCGATGCGGTCTCTCCGTGAGACCACCAACACCCATGGAAGTTCTTCAAGCGCGAAAGCGACGGGTGGGAACAGTCGGTGGCCTAGTCCCGGGAAGTCGGTGGTCAGCGCTGCATCGGCTAGTGTGTCGCTGACCGCCACCCGCAGCGCGGCGATGACGGCCGGCTCCAGCGCTTCCATCTCTTGGGCAATCCGTTCTCGCGTGCGCCGGGCTGCGACTGATTCCGCGGTTTCAGCCGATCCCGTCTGTGCTAGGACTCTCAACACGCGCAGGTTTTGAATGCGCCGTACCTCCGCCAGTTCGAAGTATCGATCCACCGTCTGCGCGTCCGCCGATATCCGGCCAGAGTTCACTTCTAGCAGGTGCTTCAATTCCCAAACCGCGAGGTTAAACCGATGTCGGCCGGCGGCCGCAACGATCGCGCTATGGTCGGCCGTTCCTGGAAGGTCGCCTCGCACGCCCACCGCGATCACTACGAGGACCACGAGAGCGGTACCCGAGATCAAACGCACAGAACGCGATCGCCACGAGGGGTTCCCCATGTGGCCAGTCTACGGACCACCCACCCGCATCCAGCGTGGGCAAGCAACTTTGAATCTTCCCGGTTGGGCAATAGAATGGTGCGTACTTTTTCGGACACCTGGAACAGTTGGGGGGTCGTGATGCGCAGCTACCCAAGTCAGGCGATCAGAAACGTCGTGCTTCTCTCCCATAGCGGAGACGGGAAGACCTCACTCGCCGAGATGCTGCTGCTGCGGACCGGGGCCATCAACCGCCTGGGCCGAGTCGAAGACGGCACCACCACCTCCGACTACGAGCCAGAGGAACAACATCGCGGAGGGTCCGTCAATCTATCGGTTTTGCCGGTCGAATGGGCTGACCACAAGATCAACGTCCTAGACCCGCCCGGGTACTTGGACTTCATGGGCGAGGTTGTGGGGGCGTTGCGCGTCGCCGATGGCGCTCTGGTGCTAGTCGACGCGTCCGCGGGTCTGCAGGTGGGAACCGACATGCTGTGGCGTCAGGCCGAATCGGCGGCGAAGCCCCGGTTGGTCATGGTCAACAAGATGGACCGCGAGAACGCGGACTTCGAGGGTGCTGTCGCGGCCGTCCGGGAGCGCTTTGGAAAGGCATGTGTCCCGGTCCACCTCCCGATCGGCTCACAGAGTGAGTTTCAAGGCGTCGTCGATATCATCTCTGGTCGTGCCTATCTCGAAGACGGCACCACGGGGGAAGCCCCCGAGTCGATGTCTGCCGAGCTGGACGCGTTGAGGGAGCAGCTGATTGAGGCAATCGCTGAGACGGACGACGACCTCGCAACCAAGTACTTGGAGGGGGAAGAACTCAGCCCGGATGAACTGATGTCAGCCCTGATCAGTGCTGTCCGCCAAGCGCAAGTGTTCCCTATCGTTGCTGGGTCGGGCGCGATCGGGCATGGCATCGAGGCCGTGTTGGATACCATCGTCCGACTGTTGCCTGGACCGGGCGTTGTCCCGATCGAATCGGTCCAGTCGGCGAACAACGGACCCCCAATGGAGGTGACCGCCGATGCAGACGGCCCTCTTGGCGCGTTTGTATTCAAGACCACGGCGGACGCCTTCGTCGGCAAACTCTCGCTCTTCCGGGTCTACTCGGGTACCTTCCGGAGCAATCAACAGGTCTGGAACACCGTACGTGGAGAGCAAGAACGGGCGGCGCAGGTTGTCGTGCCGCTGGGTAAGAACACCGAGGGCATTGACGCCCTAGAGGCAGGTGACATCGGCGCAGTTGCGAAACTGTCCGTGACGGCGACCGGTGACACGTTGAGTACACGGGAAGCTGGACTGGCCTTTGCTGGACTCGAGTTCCCGGAGCCCATTTACAGCGTGGCGGTGTCGCCGAAGACGAAAGCTGACACGGACAAACTGGGCACATCATTGGCCCGGCTACTCGATGAGGACCCAAGCCTCCGGATTAACCGGCAGGGCGACACTCACGAGGTGATCCTCTCTGGTCTCGGCGACGCCCATATCGACGTGGCGGTCCAGAAACTCTTTCGGAAATTCGGCGTCGAAGTCGAGATTGGCACGCCGAAGGTGCCCTACAAAGAGAGTATCCGTATCTCCAGGCGCTCCGAATACAAGCACAAGAAGCAGACTGGTGGCCATGGGCAGTACGGCCATGTCGTGATCGAGCTCGAGCCGATGGAGCGTGGCACAGGATTCACGTTCGGCGACAAGGTCGTCGGTGGCACGGTCCCAAAGAACTTCATCCCGGCGGTCGAAAAAGGAATCCGAGAAGCCCTCCCGGAGGGCGCAATCGCCCACTACCCTATCGTCGACGTCCGGGCAACGTTGGTAGACGGAAGTTTCCACTCCGTCGACTCGAACGAAGTGTCATTCAAGATTGCAGCCTCGATGGCGCTCCGGAAGGGGATTCAGGAAGCCGAACCCGTCATCTTGGAACCGGTCATGAACGTGGAGGTGGCCTGCCCAGACGAGTTCACTGGGGACGTCATCGGACACCTCAACGGCAAACGGGCCCGGGTACTCGGGATGAACACCGAAAGCGGCGTAACCATGGTCCAAGCTGAAGCACCCATGGCTGAGATCCTCCGCTATTCGACCGAGTTACGGTCGATGACGCAAGGAAGAGGGTCGTTCACGATGAGCTTCGACCACTATCAGGACGTGCCGGCGCATCTGACGACGAAGATCATCGAGGAATCAGCGCGGGAGCGTGAGACCGCATAGACCCGCGCACCCTAGTGGGCGCTACAGATCTCGTTGCCAGATGGTCTGGTAACCAGTCCCGCTGAGTACGTCCGCGAGTTCCTGCTTCTCCATCTCTTGGAGAGAGGAGATGGAGGTTTGTAGGTCCTTGATGGGTTTTTCCCGGCCGCATTGCTCCAAACGGTTCTTGAGGGAGTCATAGACGCCCAGCCGTACAAGGCTGGAGGCGTACTTCGGCCAGGGAATGAAGGCAATCCTCTCCGGCCGAGGGAAGTTGGGGCGCATCTTCTTGATCGTTTGCACGCGCTCCTCCGGCCCGCTGACCATCGGCACGACGCGCACCATCGGGTCGTGGTCAATGTCGTATCGCGTGTCGATAAGCAGCGTCTTCCGAAGGATCGGGAAGAACAGCGTGACGACCTCTGCTCCTTCGATGCTCCTCGCGACCTCGGCCGGATCGATCCGAAAGTCGTTATCCATCGCGATCCGAGTCGCCGACCAAGAGTCGGCTACGCAGTGCCAAGCCTCTCCAACTCCTCGGTAAACGCTGGCAGCACCTGCTGGTAGTCACCGACGACGCCGAAGCGGGACTCCTTGAAGATGTTCGCCTCGGTATCCCGGTTGATCGCAATGATGTTCTTGGAGCCCGAGCAGCCGGCCATGTGCTGGCTCGCACCGGATAGGGCGACCGCCAGGTACACCTCGGGTGAGACCACGCGTCCGGTGATGCCAATCATGATGTCCTGGCCGCAGTACCCGGAGTCCGCAGCAGCGCGGGTCGCTCCCACAGCTCCTCCGGCCATTGTGGCCAACGTGGTCAATGCCTCGAAGGCCTCTGAGCTCCCCATGCCGCGGCCACCGGTGACGACCACGCGAGCATCCTCTAAGCGGATGCCCGCTACCGCTACGTCCGTGTGAGCAACGAAACGGGTCCGTACCTGGGAAGCATCGACCGCTGCATTTACGGTCACAACCTGCCCGGTCCTCGAGCTGTCCGGTTCGGCGGCGTCGTAGGCCTTCATGTGGACGGTGGCCACGTGGGGGAGGCGGTTGAACGCCGTCACTTGGCGGAACAGACCACCAGCGAGCGAACGCGCGGCCACAAGTCCACCGGACGACGAATCAATGCTTACCTCGGTGGTGTCCGTGGACACTCCGGTGTCCAACCGGAACGCGAGGCTTGGGCCCAGCTCTCTCCCGTTCGGCGTGTGACCGATCAGGATGACCTTGGGGTTCGCCTGCTCCCTGACGGCGATGGCCGCCGGAACGAACGTCTCGCTGAGGTAGTGTTCGAATAGCGGGTCATCGACCGCGTAGACCGTGTCAGCCCCTAGGGCGATAACGTCTTGAGCTTTGCCGGCGACCCCGCTCCCGATGAGCGCCGCGGAGACGGTCCCGCCACTGAGAGAATCGGCTAGTCCTCTTGCTGCAGCCAGCAATTCGCCAGTGATGCTGCGCAGTTCGCCGGCGCCATCCGTCTCGCAGATAATGAGCACGCCACTCTCGTTGGCCATCCGTGTTCCTCCCTCGCTGCTTGCAGAACCTATATCGATTGAAATGAAGTCGTTGTTCCGTGGGTACGCGCCGAGCAGTTAGAGGAGCCGTTCCTCACGCAGGCGCCGTGCCAAGAGCCGACCAGAGTCCGCTGGGCTCTCACCCTCGATCATCTCGACATTCGCGGATTTCTCGGGCTCGAAGAGGTCTACTGGCGTCGTCAACGGCTCGGACGATTCGAGGGTATCAAGGTCCGCGCGCGACCAAACTGTCGCGTCCACGCGCCGCGCCGCCATGATGCCCCGCATCGTCGCGTATCGGGGTTGACCCAACTCGTTGCTCACGGTCACCAGTGCTGGCAACTGTGCCTCGACGGTATCGAGGCCGTCGTCCACGATGCGGTCGATCTGAATCGCACCGTCGTTCATTGCGACCCGGACGGCGTTCGTCATCACGGGAACGCCCAGCAGCATCGCGATCCCGGTCGCGACGATCCCCTGGTCGAGATCTGCCGACTGCCTTCCGGCCATGACCAGATCGAAGTCGCCGATCTTGCGAATCGCCGCGGCGAGTGCATGTGCGACTGCCATCGCGTCACCGCCGGCAAGGTCCGGGTCTTGCACGAGATAGAGGGCATCGGCTCCCATCGCCAGTGGCCTCTTCACGACGTCCATCACGTGGCCTTCGCCCAAGCTCAACACGCTAACGGTTGTGCCTGGTACTGCATCCTTGACCTGGAGAGCAGCTTCCGTCGCGTACACATCCATGTCGCTGATGGTCGAAGGTACTCCCGAAGCGACCATAACCTTTTTTGCGGCCCGGTCCACGGTGAATGAACTCTGTGGCGCTTCCGGATCTGGGACCTGCTTAACCGTAACGATGATGTGCATTCAGCGCTCCAACAACAGCTTGAATAGGTAGGAATGACCCTCCGGTTTATAGCATCGGCTCTCGAAGAGTGTCAACGAACAACGTAGTCGCAAATCCGGACAACGGTAACGATCCAAGCCCTGCCCGCCCGTATGGGATACTGACGACCTAGCAGACCGGACCTGGCTAGATCCCGTTCCGAGGAGGCATGAGGCGTGATCCCACAGAAGGAATTCCTCTGGACCATCGGCGACCTCAAGTGGATCCTCTTCGGCTTAGCAGCGCTGGTGGTCGCCTACATCTTCTACCGGCTCTACGAACGGGCGATGCTTTGGAAGCTGGGGCAGCCGGTGGACCGCCTGGGCAACCCCATCACTCGCGGCATTGCTTTCGTGCGGTTGCTGGCTACGCAGGGGTACGGACACGAGAAATTCCTTCGCGATCGTTACGGCGGCTTCATGCACCTTTGCATCTTTTGGGGCGCGTCGATGCTGTTCCTCGGCACCGCCGTTGGGACCATCGAGGAAGAGCTCCTCTACCCGCTTGCTGAACACGGGACGATCACGTGGCCCATCGGCAACTGGTACCTCTACTCGTCGCTCGCCTGGGACCTCGGGGGGATCATGGCCTTCGTAGGTCTCTCGATGGCCGTGTTTCGCCGTGTCGTCATCAAGAAGCCACACTCCAACGGGATCCTCGATGACCGCATCATCCTAACCCTGGCGATCGTTCTTGTTTTCCAGGGGTTTGCGCTAGAGGGCATCCGCCAACTCGGCGAATCCAAGTTTGGCGTGGAGTACTTGGACCACCGTGATTGGGCTATCTGGTCACCCGGTGGTTTCGTCTTCGCGACTTTCTTCCATGAGGTTGTCGGTATCACCGCGGCTTCGGCGGAGTCGGTCTTCTTCAACCTCTGGTGGATCCACTCGATCACGGTCCTTGGCACGCTCACCTATGCCGCCGCAACGATCTCGAAGTTCTCTCACACGTGGATCTCCCCTGCGAACTGGTTCTTCCGGAACCTGAGGTCGCGCGGGATCCTAGCGCCGATCCCGGACCTGGAGACCAGAGAAACATTTGGGGCTGTCGGCCTCGGCGATTTCACGTGGAAGCAGCTACTCGACGCCGACGCCTGCACACGTTGCGCGCGGTGCACCGACAACTGCCCCGCCAATCTGACCGGTAAAACCCTGTCGCCCATGATGGTGATCCAAAACGTCAAGTCGTATATGTCCGAGACCGGCCCCGCGCTGCGAGCTGCCGACGGCGACGCAGCAGCACTGCCGGCCGACCTCATTAAGGCGCCCGCGGGCGAAGTCGTTGAGGAGGAGGACCTCTGGTCGTGTGTTACGTGTGGGGCTTGCATGGAAGCGTGCCCGGTGTTCATCGAGCATGTGCCGTCCATCGTGGAGATGAGGCGGGCCCTGGTGATGAACGAGGGTCGCATGCCAGGAACTGCTGAGACCGCCCTGCGCAGTCTGGAGACGCGGGGACACCCGTGGTCCGGTGTGAGCCGCTCGAGGACTGAGTGGACCGAAAACCTCGAGGTCCCAATGATGTCAACGATCGAGAACCCAGAAGAGATCGAGTTCCTCTACTGGGTCGGCTGCGCGGCGTCACTCGAGGACCGGAGCATGCGTATCGCGCGCTCAATGGCCGGAATCCTGAATCGGTCAGGGATCAAGTGGGCTGTCTTGGGTGACGAGGAATCTTGCACCGGCGACCCTGCGCGGCGCATCGGGATGGAGTACCTCTACCAGATGCAAGCCGAGCAGAACATCGAGACGCTGAACCGGTACAACATCAAGCGCATCGTGACGAGTTGCCCGCACTGCTTCAACACGATCCGCAACGAATACCCGCAGTTCGGTGGAAGCTACGACATTGTTCACCACACGCAGTTCCTTCGCGACCTCGTGTCAGAAGGTCGTCTGACACTCGGCAGCGGACCGCAGAACACCTTCGGGAAGGTCACGTATCACGATCCTTGTTACCTGGGCCGGCACAACGGCATTTACGATCCGCCTCGCGACCTTGCGAAGAGCATTCCGGGTGTTGAGCAAGTCACTGAGATGGAAATGAACCGCAACCGTGCGTTCTGCTGCGGGGCTGGCGGCGGTCACATGTGGATGGAGGATGGCCCGGGTAGCGAAAAGATCAACCACCGGCGGACACAGCACGCGATCGATGCCGACGCTGACGTCATCGCTACTGCGTGCCCGTTCTGTGCCCAGATGTTCGAAGATGGCGTGCGAGTCAAGAACCAGGACGAACGTATGCGCGTGCTCGATCTCTCCGAGATGATCATTCAAACCTTCCCTGACGAGCGCGAACCGGCCACCCCCGCATCAGAGACCGGTGACAGCTCCAACTGACCTGCTGCGACACCAGCGTCGGTTGGCGAGTCGCAGCAGGGATGATACCGTTGCCTGAATCTCGACCTGGGCTCGATGGAGGCTGAATGACTGTTTCGCGATCCCTATTGGCGGCGCAACGCCGTGACGATGGGGACGATGACGATAACGGTCAAGGCCGTTTCGATCCCCAGCGTCCACCCCGCAGGCCGAGCGAACGGCCTGGAGCGGACCTCCAGGAGTTGCTTGGTGGTCTGCGTGACCTTCTGCGAGGCCGTCCTTCGAGCGGCGGAGGGGGCGGTGGAGCATCCGGTCCACGCATTCCCAGCATGGGGGGAGTCTCTGGGTTCCATTGGCGCCGGGTGGCTCCATTCATCGCTGCGATAGCGGTCGTTGCTTATCTCGCTACTGGGATTTACATCATCAACCCGGGCGAGGTTGGCATCGTTCGTCAGTTCGGAGCGGTCACCGGAGCGCCCAGCGAACCTGGCCTCCATTGGCGTACCCCGTGGCCGGTGCAGCGGGTCGACATCATCAGCATCGAGCGCGTCGATTCAATGGAAGTGGGATTCCGCGTCACGGAAGGTAGTCAAGTCATCCAACTCGTCGCGGGCGAAGCGCGGATGATCACCGGTGACGAGAATCTGGTCGATGTTCAACTCGTGGTCCAATACCGCGTGCGCGACGCCTCCAACTTTCTCTTCAACGTGAAAGACCCGCTCGGGCTCCCGAGCGGCCAGACGCTCAGGGATGCAACGGAGTCGGCCTTGCGGCAAGTCGTCGGCCAGCGGTTGATCGACGACGTCCTGACGACGGAAAAAGAGCAGGTGCAGGTGGAGACCCAAGAGTTGCTACAAAACCTACTCGATTACTACGAAACCGGTCTGCAAATCGAGAACGTGCAACTCCAGGACGTCCAACCGCCGACTGAAGGCCAGGTCCAAGATGCGTTCAAAGACGTCATTAGCGCTCGTGAGGACCGAGAGCGGTTCATCAACGAGGCTGAAGCCGTGCGGGCGGACATCGTCCCACGTGCAAGGGGACAGGCCGCGCGCGTGATAGCCGCAGCCGAAGCGTTTAGAGCAGAACGAATCGCGGAAGCGAATGGTGAAGCGGCGAGGTTTGAGTTGCGGCTTCAGGAGTATCGACAGGCCCAAGAGGCCACCAAGATCCGGCTCTACCTGGAGACCATGCAGGAAATCCTCCCCGACCTCAACGTGATTGTCATCGATCCGTTCATCAGCAGTAGCGTGTTGCCCTTGCTTCCCCTCGATGTCTTGCCGGGCTCGACGTCTGGGGCCGCGCAAGGAGGGAGCTCCTAATGCGCATACTGATCCCCATCGTCATCCTCGCCGGCGCCCTCCTAATCGGCATCAGCCAGACGTTCTATACCGTCGATCAAACGCAGCAGGCGATCATCACCCGCTTCGGTGAGTATCAGCGGACGATTGACACCCCCGGGCTTCATACGAAGACGCCGTTCGTTGAGGCGGCGCATCTGTTGGAGAAGCGTCTACTCAGGTTCGACGCCACCGCATCGGAATTTCTCACGCAGGAGAAAAAAGCCCTCGTTATCGATTCCTTCGCGCGATACCGGATCATCAACCCACGAACGTTCTTCGAAAGGGTGAGGTCTGAGACTTCCGCACGGGCACGTCTCGAGGCGATCGTGACATCTGAACTCCGCGAAGAGGTTGCGACCCATGACCAAATCGAGGTTATCCGCGACAATCGCGAGACTCTGATGCAAGAGGTGACCCAACGGAGCGACGTGAAGGCTCGGGAGTTCGGTATGCAGGTCGTGGACGTCCGTATCGTCCGGGCCGACTTCCCCGGACAAGTGGCGCCTAGCGTGTATAGCCGCATGGTCTCCGAACGGACAAAGGTCGCGAACCAGTTCCGGGCGGAGGGCGCCGAACAGGCGGACCGGATTCGCGGTGACGCAGAACGCGAGCAGAGGACGATCTTGGCCACGGCTGATCAAGAGGCGTTGGAGATCAGGGGAGAAGGCGAGGCCCAGGCGATCCAAATCCTCGGAACCGCGATCAACAAGGACCGCGAGTTCTACCGCTTCGTCCGAACCCTCGAGGCTTACGCGAACTCACTGACGGGCGAGTCGACGTTCGTCGTTCCGTCAGACTCGGAGTTTTACCAGTTCCTCACCAGCTCCGTCTTGTTGCCGGACCGCGAGTAACACTTCGGCTACGGCCCGCCCTCGGCCGCAACAACGGAGCGCTGCCCGGTCTGGCAATGATCCACGACCGGGCATGATGAGCACCGCGGGTCCCGCGACCGGCACGTTTCCTTTCCGTGCGCTACCAACAGCGCATGAAACTCGCCGTAGTGGCGCAATGGATCCAATTCCGGGTCACGATGGAACAGTCGTTGGGCGCGCCCATAATCGAGTGGCCGCCTCCTCGAGCTCATGCGCCCCAACACTCGCAGCGTGTACGCGTCTACAACGAATACCGGAAGCCGACCGGCGTACAGCAACATCGAATCCGCCGTCTCAGGCCCAATTCCGAAGACGCCTAAGAACTCCTCTCGGAGCGGCTTGAGCGGTTTCGACGAGAAGAGCTTGTCGAGGTCATCGTCGTATTGCTCCAGGAACTCGCCGAGAGCCCGGAGCTTCCGTGCCTTTGCGTTGAAGTAGCCGGATGGGCGGATCAACCCGGCCAACCGTTCTACCTCGATGTCTCGGAGTGCGCGAGGCGTCATGACTCCGGCGACCTTCAGGTTTTCGATCGCGCGTTCCACATTCATCCACGCGGTGTTCTGGGTGAGCACAGCGCCCACGAGCATCTCGAAACGGGTATCGGAGGGCCACCAACCCTGCGGGCCATAAGCCGCCAACAGCCGGTCGAACAAATCGACCAAGCGAAGGCGTGGCCGAACCCTGGGGGCGGTGGTCATACCGAGGCGGCGGCAGCTTTGGTGACCAACATGTGCCCCTCCTCGTAGCAACGCCTCAGGTAATCCGGGTGGGCTTGGACCTCCTGGGGCCGTTCCAACCCGGTGAAGAGCAACCGGCCTTCTTCCCGAAAGTGGAAGCTGACGAACCACGATCGCGTCGCCTGGACCGCACCGTCGAACTCGTGCGGATCATCACGGTCCGCAGTCGCGATGATGAGGCCGATACCCATCCCGGGCGATCGGCGCAGGGTGCGAGCGAGCTTGTACTTCGCCACCCACAGCGCTTGCGTACGATCGAACATCGCTTTCGTTTGCGTGGGCACGCCCCGAAACGTTACCGGAAACGCCAAGAATACGATGTCGACCGATTGCAACCGCTGATAGACCGCTTGCATGTCGTCGAGAACGGTGCATGTGCCGGTCGGCATGCAGTCTTCCGAATGGGGGCAAATGCACGGAAGGATGCGACGGTCGAGCAACCGCACCTTCTCGACATGGGCGCCGGCAGCGGTGGCGCCTGCGATGGACTGGTCAAGCAGCGTCTCGCTGTTCCCATTTGCCCGTGTGCCACCCGCGATCGCGAGTACGGAAACCCCCATTGAGGGATTATATGAACCGGCCCGCATGCACGGGCCGCGATGGTAGGATTGCCGAACCGTGAGTTCTTTCCGCGAACGTCTGAATCGGGCCGTCGAGTCCCACGACAGCCTGCTATGCGTTGGGATCGACCCAGACCCGGAGCGGATGGGGACTCCGGACTTGTTTGACTTCGGCCGCGCCATTGTCGAAGCGACTTGGGACCTCGCCTGCGCTTTCAAGTTGAATCTCGCGTTCTTCGAGGCACACGGTTCGGCAGGGTATCGGGCGGTGGAGCGGATCGTTGAGACGATCGATGGGCGTGTCCCGGTGATCGCGGACGCCAAGCGGAATGACCTGGGAAACACAGCGCGGTTCTACGCCAAGGGGCTCTTTGAGTCGTTCGGATTTGACGCTGCCGTGGTCAACCCATATCTCGGAACGGAAGGCGTCACACCGTTCCTCGAATACGAAGACCGAGGGATCTTGATCCTCTGCCGTACGTCCAATCCTGGGTCCGGCGACCTCCAGGACCTGATCGTACGTCGTGCTGATGGTGAACTTCCCTTCTTCGAAGTCGTCGCCGAACTCGCCGCCTCCTGGAACACGCGTGGCAACGTCGGAATGGTTGCTGGGGCAACCTACCCGGAGCAGGCGCGCCGGATTCGCGAGATTGGTCCTGAGATGCCGCTCCTGCTGCCAGGGGTGGGGGCACAAGGCGGCGCACTGGAGGCGGCGCTGGCCGCCACGCTCGATGCCGACAACCGCGGCGTCATTGTGAACGTTTCACGTGGCGTTATTTTTGCCTCGCAAGGCCCGGACTTCGCAGACGCCGCTCGTGCGTCGGCGCAGACCTACCGTGGCCATATCGCTTCGGCCCGCAACGGCGCGTCGTTGTCCTAAGGGACGCCTACCAGCGCCAACAACCCGGTGACCGTCGCGAGGCTGGCGAGAGTGCTCGCGATGACAATACTCGCGGCCATTGCCGGGCGTCCCCCAAACTCGGTCGCCACGATGGTTGTGAAGACGGCGGTCGGCATCGCGGCAGTTACGATGAGGACCCGCGCGGATATGTCGTCGAACCCGAGGATTCCTACGAGCCCGGCGGCCATGACTGCGGACGCCAGGAGGCGCACGAGCAGCGCGCCCACGATCGCACGCTTGTCGGAGAGGGAGGTGTTCGAGGCCAACTGCACTCCCAACACGACCAACATTCCGGGGACCGCCGCATCCCCGAGCAGGTCTGTGGAGCGCAGGAATCCCTCCGGGACCGTGAAACCCGCGGTACCAACCGCGGCTCCAGCGATCGCCGCGTAGACAACGGGCAAGCCGGCCACCGTCTTGAACGCCGTCTTCATCCCCGCGCTGCCCCGGGAGGTAATGAACACGCCCACCGTCCAACCCAGAATCGCCTGGAAGACGAAGAACACAATCGCGACGTTGAACCCCGCATCCCCGTAGGCGAACAGGGCAACCGGCAACCCGTAGTTCCCCGCATTCATGAATAAAACGGATACAACGAATGTGGCTCTGGAAGGGCCCTGTAAGCGCAGCCCAAACCCAACGATCGACCCGAGTACGTACAACCCAACCAACAAAAGACCGCTGAAGAGCGCGATCCTCCCGATCTCGGTGACGGGAACCTCGGTCGTCGCGAGAGCGTGGAACACGAGGGCCGGGCTGAAGAGATATACGATTGCCGAGTTGAGAGGCCCGATCGGAAGCGGCCGGAACCGGTGGAAGGCGGCCCCGGCCGCGGCAATCAGGAACACCGGAAGAATGACCTGCCCTATCACTTCCGCTAGCGGCATCGTGCACTCCGTCGCACCATCCGCAACGGTGGTACCATGCCCAACTCGCAACCGTTTCGGTCCGATAAAGGCAGTCCACTATGCCGCGTGAGATCCCGGATATTCGGGTAGGCGATCACGTCCGTATGCGGAAACCCCACCCCTGCGGCGGGCAGGAGTGGACGGTTACGAGAGTCGGCGCCGATGTCGGCATACGGTGTCTGACGTGTGGGCGGCGTGTGATGCTCGATCGCCTTGTGTACGAGAGAAGGTTGAAGCTCGTGATCGCCAGAGGTCAGCCAATCGACGAGGAGCCAGACGCTGTTTCTAGTCACGATGAGTCGAACGCGACAACTCCCTAACGAGACCCAGCACTTCGTGTAGCGACTGGACCACCGGGCAATCCTGGGGTTGGATTGTCGACTCATCGCGGTCGAGCAACACCGCGAACATACCGACACCTCGGGCGCCTATGACGTCGCCCAGATACTGGTCACCAACGTGGACCGCGTCCCCCGCAGCGACCCCGGAACGCCTCAAGGCCTCGAGAAACAATGGCGGGTTCGGCTTCGATGCGCCAACCTCGCCCGACGTTAACGCGAATTCGATGTACGGCGTGATTCCGAGGGACTCGGCGATGGCCCAGAGGTCTCCATCCATATTGGATATCAACCCAACGGTGTACCCGCCAGCCTTCAGACGTGAGAGAGTCGGCTCCACGTCGTCAAACAGCGCGAACCCCTCGTTGCGCTCACGGACCCCTGCGAAGATGCGCTGTGCTGTTTCGAGGTCGACCGTGGCCCCGGCGCCCGACAATAGGCGCTGTTCGTACCGCGCCCAGAACGTGGTCACTTCGTCCGAATGGCGTTGCGACAGCGGTTGGCGGCGGCTCTCTTGAGCAAGGAATTCGTCTGCCCCGCGGTACGACTGGCGGACCGCAGCGGAGGTTAGTGTCACCCCGTGTTCAGAGGCGACTTGTACCTGCACCTGCTCCCGTGGGGGATCGAAACGGGCAACCGTGTTATAGAAATCCAAGAACACGGCGCGGATCGGAGGCATCGTCCGGCGATTCTATCAGCCGAGTTGGGAGGTAACGTCGGCTCGTGTTGACCCGTCGGCGTGCCCGGAATAGCATGATGGCGTGGAAGGGCAACGGTAGGTTGAATCGGCGGTTACCAATGCCCCGTGCCATCCAACAAGGGCACCGCGTATGGATCTGAGCGGTGCCCTTCCGTTTTGCTTCCCGCCGCATCTTGTGATGGGGGACGAAGAATGAACTCAAGCCTCATCGGGAAAATCGAGAAGGCTCGCCGGTACGCCGAGGAACGTGAGACGCGGATATCGTTCGAGGGTTTCTCCGTTCGTATTCGCGGCGATAACTCCAGCCATACGGTCGGTTATCGGGACGGCGAGTTCTCCTGCGATTGCACCTTCTTTCCCGGATGGGACACCTGTAGCCACGTGATGGCCCTCGAGCGCATCCTCGATGGAATGCTCCCTGATGTCTCCCGGCGTCCGGGGTCCCAACACCCGGCGCAACAAGGGTTCTCGCTCTAACGATGCAACCGCGGCAATAGCCGCGCATAGGTCCGGTCTAGTGTTTCGGGAAGGACCTTCGTCCCGGCAATCACCGGCATGTAGTTCGTGTCCCCGTCCCATCGCGGGACCACGTGGACGTGCAGATGTCCAGGCACGCCGGCTCCTCCTGAAGATCCGACGTTCATCCCAAGATTGAAACCATCGGGGCGATATTCTTCTTGGAGAGCCCGGACGGCTTGCTGCGCCAACGTCCAAAGTTGGTGGCCAACTTCCGCAGCGAGCGCGCTCAAATCGCCACCATGCCCGAAGGGCGCCGCCAACACGTGGCCGGTGTTGTATGGATATTTATTCAGGACGAGGTAGGCGGACTGCCCCCGAGCCAAAATCAAGGCTTCCGCGTCATTTCCTCGTTGGGGGCCTTCGCACAAGAAGCACCCCGCCGCTTGATTGCTTTCTTGGTCTTCTCCAGCCATGTACTCCGCCCGCCAGGGTGTCCAAAGAAGATCCATGGATCTTCTCACGCGAACGGAGTGGGTGAAGACGCTCCCGCATCGAGCTGTCCAGCGAGCGCGTCTGGGGTGGTCACTGGCAGCTTGCACACAAAATGTTCGCATACGAACGCCGTCGGCAGCCCGTTCACCATCGACCGCCCGTCCATGACGGGAAGATCTTCCAAGTCCCAAACCTCGTCTGGACCGGCGGCAACTAGGACTTTGTTCGGCATATAACGCTCGTACACGACACGTAGCAGGTCTCTCGTGCCCTCGTGGTCTAGTGGGCCCACGACGGCGATCTCTTTGGACGCGGCCAGGTACAGATCAAGCGCGCAAAGCCAGTATCCGACCGCTCCCGGGTATCGGTCCATGTACTCTCGCACTCCCTCCAGGGATTCGGTCGCTACACGCCTGTATCGATCGGCCCCCGTCAGGGAAGAGAGGCGCAGCAATAGCTCGGTCGCGTTTGCACCGCCGGACGGAATCGCATTGTCCAACACCGTGCGAGGTCTGATCAGCAACGAATCCTCGACGTCACCACCGACATCGAAGAACATGCGCTCATCCGCGTCCCAGAATTGGCCCATCACCACTTCCGCGAGCGCGATTGCCTCGTCGAGCCAACGGCGATCGAACGTCGTTTCATAGAGAGAAAGCAGCCCGTTTGCGAGGAAAGCGTGGTCCTCCAAATACCCGGGCACCGCCGACGCGCCACTCAGATATAAACGGAGCAGGCGGCCATCTTCACGCTTCAATCTATTCAATACGAACTCGGCAATCTCGGTGGCGATCGTGACTAGGTCAGGCCGTTCCAGCGTTGCTCCTGCCTCTGCGAACGCGCGCAGGGCCAACCCGTTCCACCCCGTCAACACCTTCTCATCGCGGGCGGGTGGGACGCGGAGTTCCCTTGCCTGCCACAGCCGTGTCCGTGCCGACTCCAGCTGATCCTCCGAGTCCGGTACGGAGGCAGCGAACCGTGATGCCAGTTCCTCCGGTGACAACACCCGGCTCAACACCGAACGCCCGTGCTCGTAGTTACCGGCGTTGGAGACGCCGTACGCCAGGTTGATGACCTTTGCATCGTCGGGTCCCACTGCAGCCTGGACTTCTGACGGATCCCAAACGTAGAACCGGCCCTCTTCGCCCTCGCTGTCGGCATCGAGCGTGGAATAGATCCCGCCATCGGGGGAGCGCATGTCACGAGCGAGGAACTCCAGTGTCTGCTCGACGACGACGCGGTAAGACGACCGACCCTCCAGCTGAAACGCATGGAGGTAGACCAGCGCAAGCTGGGCGTTGTCATAGAGCATCTTCTCGAAGTGCGGGACGAGCCACTGCGCGTCGGTGCTGTACCGCGCGAAACCACCGCCTAAGTGATCGTAGATCCCTCCGCGGGCCATACTGGTGAGGACGGTCTGAATCATTGACTTCGCGTCTTCGCTCTCCGTCCTTAAGCAATGTCGGAGCAAGAACTCGACGAGCATTGGCTGAGGGAACTTGGGCGCGGTGCCGAATCCGCCGTTCGTCCGATCGAACGTCGGCGCCAACTGTTCGAAAGCCGCGTCCAACAACGGCACATCCAGAACGGTCTCGACGTCATTGCGCGCTGTCATCGCCTGCGCCACATGGCGAAGAACGTTTTCCGCAGTCTCATCAACCTCGTTACGCCGACCCTCGTACGCGTCGAGGACCGCCCGGAGGACTCGCGGGAACCCGAGCATCCCGGGCCTGTCCTCCGGCGGGAAGTACGTACCCCCAAAAAACGGTTTCCCTTCAGGAGTGAGGAAAACGGACATCGGCCATCCGCCGTGGCCGGTGAGTGCCTGGACCGCATCCATATACAGCGCGTCGATGTCGGGCCGCTCTTCTCGGTCAACCTTGATCGACACGAACGATTCGTTCAGGAGCGCAGCAGTGTCCACGTTCTCGAACGATTCCCGCTCCATTACATGGCACCAGTGGCACGCGGCGTATCCGACCGAAAGAAAGACCGGTTTCGATTCATCGTGCGCACGGGCGAACGCCTGGTCGCCCCATGGGTACCAATCGACAGGGTTCTCGGCGTGCTGGAGAAGGTAGGGGCTCTTCTCGTTCGCGAGCCGGTTTGGCATCTCGACCACCTCGTATCGGGAAAGGGGCTGATGAGCGCGGACGGAATCCCAGGACGGTCAGACCTCTAGGTTTCGATTCCCGCCCAATGCCACCTAGGGATGGCCAGTCGCTCCAACTTCCGCAGCCCCTTCATAGTATCGCTCGCAAGTCGCGCAGGGTCACTGCGGGCCACACGACGCTTGAACAGCCAGTACGTGAAGGCGTCATGCTCCCCCAGCGGCGCACGCGCCCCACCCTTCCGGCCGGTGGATGCACGGCGGAACATGTGCCGCAACTCCTCTTCCGTGGAGTCGTACAGCCTGCGGAATGCTTCGTCCTCCAGCGACTCCTCCGTCGCCGCCAGTGACTGGCGGGCCTTTGCTACTTCTTCCAACACGGCTTGCTGAAGCGACTGTTCCACTACCACGCCGTACCAGTAATTCAGGTGCGCGCCGTGTTTCACGGCCCCGATTCTGTCCCGAAGCACGGTCGCGTCCATCTCCTCCGGCGGCCGTCCCGAGAACAGCAGCTGCTCTTTCTCATCCGCGGGCACCAACCCATCGACCTCGTCCAGCAATCGCTCCGCGAGGAGCAGCATGTTGAACGCTTCTCCCGAAATCAGGTAGCGGTAGTGACGTCCGTTCCTGGTCTCCTCGGAGAGGGTCCAATCGCTGATTCCCTTCAACAGCGATTCAAACCAAGGCTCACCGGTGCGAACGGATGCCACGAATGTTGCCGCGGCATCCGGGACAGTATCGGTCGGCATTTCGGCTGCCCGAGCGGAACTCACGTTATCCTCAACTCCACTCCGTGGGCCCGCTTCTGTGTAAGGAACCGTTGGAATTCAGGCCACGTTGCGGTGTTCACGATGTCCGCCGCGGAGCACCAAGCGCGCCGCGCGACACCCACGCCGAACCGCTGTGCGTCGAAACCGTGGGTGCCGTGTGAATCCGTGTTGATCATCAGTGGCACGCCAAGCTCCCTCGCGCGCAACGCGTGGCGGTCACATAGGTCCATGCGGTTCGGAGAGGCATTGATCTCGAGCGCGGTACGCGTTGCAGCGGCTACTCGGAACACCTCGTCTTCGGCGAACTCCACCGGCTCCCGTTCGCCAATCACTCGCGCCGAAAGGTGACCAATGCAGGTGACAAAGGGGTTCTGCATGGCCCGGACCAACCTCGCGGTCATCCGGTCAGACCCTTCAGTCATGCCTGAATGAACCGAGGCTACAACGAAGTCGAGCCAGGCCAAGATGTCGTCGGGGTAGTCCAGTGTCCCATCAGCCCGGATATCGACTTCGCTCCCGTGGAGAATGTGAATTGTCGTGAACCGACGACGCAGGTTTTCAATGGCTCGGCGCTGTTCATGGAGTCTCTCGACTGACAACCCTCGAGCGATACCGCGACCATGCGAGTGATCCGTGATCGCTACATATTGCAAACCGCGAGCGGCCGCTGCGGCTACCATCGCTTCAAGCGAATCCGCGCCGTCGCTCCAGTCAGAGTGAACGTGGAGATCACCGACCAAGTCGCCAACCTCGATAAGCCTCGGAATCTCACCGGACTCAGCGGCGTTGATCTCGTTCCCGCCCTCGCGGATCTCGGGTGGGATCCAATCGAGTCCCAGGCGTCGATAAAAGCTGGTTTCGTCGGTGAACGTCTCCAGGCCATCGTCGCCTAGGCGGCGAACCCCGTATTCCGACACACTGAGTCCGTCGCGGCGCGCGCGTTCTCTCAGCAGGACGTTGTGCTCACGTGACCCGGTGAAGTACTGGAGCATTGAGCCCCACTGATGCTTCGGGACAACCCGCAGATCGATCTGAAGATCTGCGTCGATCAAGATGTTCGCCCTCACCGGCCCAGCGTTTTGCACCTGGTGAACGAACGGCGCTTTCCCGAAAGTTTCCATAACATCTTCAGGAGACGCACTCGCAACCGCGATGTCCAGATCGCCAACCGTTTCCGCATACCGCCGGACGCTACCGACGGGTGCGAGTTCCGAGATGGAGGTTTCGCCGCCGAGATACTCGATAACCTGGTCAAGGACCGGCACGACCCGTCCAATGGGATGACGGATGTCGCGCCTCCGAGTGGACCGGAGCGACCGAAGCACATTTTCAGCTGCCTTGTCTCCGAACCGGGGCAAGGCAGCCAACCGTCCGTCTTGAGCTGCTGCCTCGAGGTCCTCGGTGGTGGAGACGCCGAGTGCTTGGGCGATCATGAGGGCGGTCTTGGGCCCGATCCCGGGCACCGCCAGAAGCTGTTCGATTCCAGGCGGGAATTCAGCAGCGAGTCGTTCGAAGTACTCCAGGCGGCCTGTATCGACCAATTCCTGGACCTTCTTGGCGATGGCGTTCCCGACTCCGGGAATCTCGGTGAGGTCACCCTGGCGCGCCACCTGCTCCACGGGTACTGCCCAGTGCTCAATCGCGCGGGCGGCCCGTTGGTACGACCTTGTTCGGAACCCGGTGTCACCCTTCAATTCCAGCAGGTCGGCGATCCGAGCGAAGACCCGGCCCACTTCGTCGTTGCGCATCGGGCTGGAACCGTCAGGCGGCCTTCCCGTGGCAGCGTTTGTATTTGAGCCCGCTTCCACAGAAGCACGGAGCGTTCCGACCGATCTTCTCCGGGTTCCGCTCTGGCATCCGCGGTGATGTTCCTGCTGGTCCCGTTGCTGCGTGACCCGAGGTGTCCCGTTGTTGACCCGCCATCGGCGAGTCCTGCACACGTGTGCCACCTCCGGACGGTTGCTGCGCTTGGACGTGGATCGTGAGGTGGAGCATGGTCCGAACAACGTCATGCTGCAGTCGTTCCAACAGTTCCTGGAACATCCCATGGCTCTGTTGCCGATACATGGTGAGTGGGTCCCGCTGTCCGTACGCCTGAAGCCCGATACCCAACCGCATGTGCTCGATCGCGGTGAGGTGCTGGACCCAGAGATTGTCAATCACCCTCAGGATCACCAGTCGTTCCGCTTGGCGCATCTGTTCGGCGCCAAAGGTCTCCTCCTTCTCGGAGTAGACCGTTTCGGCATGTTCGAGCAACGAATCGAGGATGTCGGTCTGTGCGAAGTCCCGTAGCTCCTCATCGTTGGCCCACTCAGGAGTGGGCATGATCGCGGAAAGTGCCGACAAGAACGCCGGCACGTCCCAATCGATTGAGTCGCTGTCCGAAAGAAAGGCCTCCGCCAAGGCAGCGAGCTCTTGCTCGACCATCTCGAGGATGTTCCCTCTCAGGTCAACGCCAGCCAGCACACGCGACCGTTCGGCGTAGATGACCTCACGCTGGCGATTGATGACATCGTCGTACTCGACAAGGTGTTTCCTGATCTCAAAGTTGTAACCCTCGACACGCGTCTGGGCATTCTCGAACGATTTCGTAACGACGCGGTTCTGGACTACCTCGTTCTCATCGAGGCCGGCCCAGCCCATGATGGACTTGACCCGCTCTCCGCCGAAACGGCGGATCACCTCATCCTCGAGGGAGACGAAGATCTGCGACGTGCCCGGATCGCCCTGGCGGCCCGAGCGCCCCCGGAGTTGATTGTCTATCCGCCGAGCCTCGTGCCGCTCCGTCCCTAACACATACAGGCCACCAACGCCGACGACTGCGTCGTGTTCGGTTTGCCAGTCCTCCAAGGGCCGCCCCGCGGGGTTGCCGCCGAGGATGATGTCGGTGCCTCGTCCAGCCATGTTTGTCGCCAACGTGACCGCTCCCTTTCGTCCCGCCTGGGCAACGATCGTCGACTCCCGCTCATGCTCCTTGGCGTTGAGCACCTCATGCGGAATGCCGCGTTGCTTGAACACGGTGCTCAGCCTTTCGGACGTTTCAATCGATGTCGTTCCAATCAGCACCGGCTGATCGGACGTATGCAACCGCTCTACCTCATTCGCAACCGCGACAAATTTCGCGGGTTCCGTTTGATAGACGAGATCTGAAGCGTCTTCACGAATCGTGGGCCGATTGGTCGGGATTGCCACGACTTCAAGGTGGTAAATCTTGAAGAGTTCCTCCGCCTCCGTGGCTGCCGTCCCCGTCATCCCGGCGAGCTTCCCATACATGCGGAAGTAGTTTTGGAGCGTAATCGTGGCGAGCGTCATGGACTCCCGTTGGATCGTGACGTTCTCTTTTGCCTCGATGGCTTGGTGAAGACCATCGGAGTACCGCCGGCCCGGCATCAGCCGACCGGTAAACTCGTCGACGATCACCACTTCGCCGTCATTCGTTACGACGTACTCTTTGTCCCGCTCGAAGTTCGCCTCGGCCTTGAGTGCCTGCTCCATGAAATGGACGAGCGAGTAGTGCTCTGGGTCGTACAGGTTGTCGACATCCAATGCGCGCTCGACTTTGGAGATCCCTTGCTCCGTCAACGTGACGGCCTTGGTCCGGCCGTCGATCACGAAGTCCTCCTCCTTGAGAAGGCCGCGCGCCAACTGTGCAAATCGCTGGTAGCTCTGAGAAGGTTCTTGGGCCGGGCCACTGATAATCAGCGGTGTGCGTGCCTCATCGATCAGGATGTAATCCACTTCGTCGACGATGGCGAACGCGAGTTCTCGCTGGACCTTTTGAGCGAAGTCCAGCGCCATGTTGTCTCTGAGGTAATCGAAGCCGAACTCGGAGTTTGTTCCATAGGTGATGTGCGCAGCGTAGGCGTCTCCACGATGCACCGAGCGCATCGCCTCTCCGTCTTCAGCCTCAGAGTCGAAAAGCAAAGACGCGTCATGCTGGAGGCAGGCAACGCTGGCTCCCAAGGCGTCATAGATCGGCCCCATCCACTGGGCGTCGCGTTTGGCCAGGTAGTCGTTCACCGTCACGACGTGCACTCCCCGGCCCGCCAGAGCATTGAGATAGGTCGCTAAGGTTGCGACCAGCGTCTTCCCCTCGCCCGTGGCCATTTCGGCGATCTTTCCGTCGTGGAGAACCGCCCCTCCGATGATCTGCACGTCGAAATGCCGCATCTCGAGTGTACGTTTTGCAGACTCCCGAACTGCCGCGAAGGCTTCGGGCAGGAGGTCATCCAATGACTCCCCCGACTCGAACCGGTGGTGGAACGCCTCGGTCAGCCCCCGGAGGTCCTCATCCGACATGGCTTCGAACCGCGCTTCCAGCGAGTTGACCTGGTCAACCACCGGCCAAAGCCGTTTCACGGCTTTTCCGCTCGGATCCCCGCCAAGGAGCTTCAAGAGTCCCTTCTTCACGTCGGCACCCTTCGGCTGTGCGGGTCTGTTCTCATGAATCCACAGTACTCAGGCGAATATCTCGCCGATCGATCGTCCCTCGTGGATGCGGCGGATCGCCTCGCCGAGAAGGGGCGCTACTGAAACCGAAGTGAGCGGGAGGTTTGCAATGCGCTCATCGCGGTCCCTCGACGGCAAGCTATCCGTCACAACAAGCTCGTCGATGGGTGCGGCGGCCAAGCGCTCGTTGGCCGGTCCAGACAACACCGCGTGGACCGCTGCCGCCGAAACCTTGTTCGCCCCGTGATCGATCAGCGCTCTTGCCGAGCTCGCCAGCGAGCCACCAGTGTCGACCTCATCGTCGATCAGAATCGCGTCCAACCCTGAGACATCGCCAATGACGTTCAGACTCTCCGCTTGGGCGAAATCCCCGGCACGGCGTTTTTCGATGATGGCCAGCGGCAGTTCTAGCCGCTCCGCAAGATCGCGTGCTCGCTTCGTGCTCCCAACGTCTGGCGCGACGACGACTTGCCGGCCTGTTCTCTCGTGAAAATAGTCCGCGATCAGCGGCAACGCAGTGAGTTCGTCGACTGGGATGTTAAAGAAGCCTTGTATCTGGCCGGCGTGGAGATCCATGGTGAGCACACGATCGACCCCAGCAACGGTGATCAGATCGGCGATCAGTCGTGCTGTGATCGGCACACGGGGCTGGTCCTTCTTGTCTGTCCGGCCGTATGCGAAATAGGGGATCACTGCCGTTATCCGGCCCGCGGACGCACGTTTGGCTGCATCCACCATGATCAACAGCTCCATGATGTTCTGGTTCACTGGGGACGCGAAGGGTTGCAACAAGAACACATCTCGGTGACGGATGTTCTCGCGGAACCGAACGAAGATGTTGTCGTTGCTGAACTGGAAGACCTCTACTTCACCGGTTTCGATCTCCAAGTAATTGCACAACGCGTTCAGCAACCGCGGATGAGCATTACCAGCGAATACACGAAGCTCGTCGGTCCCGTTCACCAGAGCCCTCCGCGGGGGTACGAATGCCGGATAAATGGCACACCAACAGGTACTTGGAGTATACCGCCCGCCTGTGAGGTCCCAACCCAACCGAATTGGCGCCGTACTGGATGCAGGTCTAGAAGGAATCGACACCCCCTCTGATATACTCCGCGCGGTCTCAGGGGGACTTAGGAGAGGGTGGATGGGAGCAACGGCGGTGATCGGCGCGCAGTGGGGCGACGAGGGGAAAGGTAAGGTTATCGATCTCCTCGCCGAGCGCGCTGATCTCGTCGTTCGCTATTCGGGTGGCAACAATGCCGGACACACGGTCATCAACCACCTCGGAGAGTTCCGGCTCCACTTAGTACCTGCAGGCATCTTCAACCAGCAGACGCTCTGTGTTATCGGCAATGGCGTGGCGGTAGACCCGGATGTCCTCATTGGGGAAATGGACCAACTCGAGGCTGCTGGTATCGACACGACCCGGCTCACGATCAGCGACCGCGCGCATCTCGTTCTTCCGTACCACCGCTTGATCGACAACCTGGAGGAGCAGCGCCTTGGGGAGCGAGCCATCGGCACGACGCTCCGCGGCATCGGCCCAGCCTTCGCTGAGAAAACCGCGCGGCGTGGCATTCGGGCGGGAGACCTAGCGGACCGTGAAGCGCTGATGCAGAAGCTGGAAATGGCACTCTCGTACGCCAACGCGCTTATTACCAAGGTCTACGATCACGAACCGGTCTCTCTCAACGATCTGTTCGACCAATGCCAAGCATGGGCAGACCGCCTGGCCAGTCGCATTCAGCAAACTGAACTCCTGATCAACCAAGCGCTCCATCAAGGGAAGGAGGTCCTCCTCGAGGGTGCACAAGGTACGCTCCTCGATCTGGATTTCGGAACCTACCCTTACGTCACGTCTTCACACCCAGGCGCCAGCGGCGCGTACCAAGGGGCTGGCATCGGTCCCGTCCGGATCGACCGAATTGTTGGCGTTTTCAAGGCCTACTGCACGCGGGTTGGGGAAGGGCCGTTTCCCACCGAACTCCATTCATGGGAAGGTGATCACATTCGAGAGGTGGCGCAGGAATACGGCGCGACGACGGGCCGCCCGCGGCGGTGCGGGTGGTTCGATGTGCCGATGGCGCGTCTCTCAAACCTGGTGAACGGGTACACATCGGTCATCCTGACTCGTTTAGACGTGCTCGACCAACTCGAAACTATCAACATCTGCACCGGGTACCTGCTCGACGGCCAAGTGATCGAGTACCCGCCCAGCGATGTTGCTGCGCTAGCGCGGTGTGAACCGGTCCTCGAACCAGTGAAGGGGTGGCAGCAACCGACAAGCGCCTTCCGCCACATTCAAGACCTTCCTGCTGACGCTAGGGCCTACGTCCACCGCCTCGAGGAGTTGATTGAAGCGCCCGTGAGCATGCTCTCGATTGGCCCCCGACGGGACGAGAACATTATCGTTCGACCAGCCCTATAAGGGGCAACGCCGCCCGTATCAGACGCCGGCGGGAATCGGGATATCGATCCGGTGCTTCGCTAGTTCCTCGTCGATGGCGTGGATAGACGCCTCACTCGGTTCCACGAGCGGAAGCCGCGGGCGTCCAACATCGAACCCGACGCGGCCCAGCATGTGCTTCACGGGGATCGGGTTCGATTCGACGAACAACATGTCCACCAGCGGAAGCAACCGTTCATGGATCTGCTCCGCCGCATCAAGCGCACCGTTCAGGTATTCGTCGATCATCTCGCGGATTTGCCGTCCGACCAGATGAGCCGCGACACTCACGATCCCATACCCACCAAGCTTGAGGATCGGGAAGGTATCAGAATCATTCCCCGACCAGACGAAGAAATCCGGCCCGGCGTCGTCGATGATCCGGGCAATCTGGGCGAGGTCCGCGCTCGCCTCTTTCACACCCACAATATTGGGCACGTGGCTCAGCCGTATGGTCGTTTCGGCCGTCATGTTGAGAGCCGTGCGGGTCGGCACGTTGTAGAGGACGCACGGCCCGGAAACGGCGTTCGCAATCGTCGAGAAGTGTCGGAACAAGCCCTCTTGGGGCGGTTTGTTGTAGTACGGAACCGTTAGGAGAAACCCATCGACACCGATGTGCGCCGCTTCCTTCGATAGCTCCACACTCTCGGCGGTGTTGTATGTGGTGGTCCCGGCGATCACCGACGCTCGGTCACCCACCGCGCCAACGACGGTTTCATAGAGCGACAGTTTTTCGTCCGTCGACAGCGTTGGCGATTCGCCCGTGGTCCCCGTTACAACTAACCCGTCTGAGCCCGAATCGACGAGCGCTCCGGCCAGCAGCATGGCTCGCTCTAAGTCGACCTTCCCGTCGCCATCGAAGGGAGTGACCATCGCAGTAAGGATTCGGCCGAACGGTGCATCTGACATATCTAACCCCCGTGCCGTCCATCCGTATGAGCGAAACGACTTCCGGCGTTAAGGATACCGAAGCGGGCCCGATCAGTACGAGCGGCCCGGCGGCCGGGCACCGAAGATCGCTGTGCCAATCCGTACGACGGTTGCGCCCTCTTCAATCGCAATCGGGAAATCATGCGACATCCCGGTGGAGAGTTCCTTCCATGAGACATGCGGGAACCGCTCGTGCAACACTCCTTGTAGTTGGCGCAGCCGCGCGAATCCCGGGCGTGCGGCCTCCGGATCATCCGCCTGTGGCGCCACCGTCATGAGACCTTCGATTCGGATGTGCGGGAGATCGACGATTCGCTCGATTTCACTCAACATGGCATCGACCTTGGATTGATCGTGCGCCGGTCCGAGCCGGAATCCACCCCGCTCCGGGGTGTCTGTGTGGTCGACTTCCAACAGCACGGCCGTCTCGTGACCATCCGCCGCCGCTCGCTTATCGATCTCCGCCGCAAGTCGGTAGCTGTCGACGGTGTCGACCGCGTCAAAGATGCCCAGCGCTTGCTTCACTTTGTTGCGTTGGAGGTGTCCGATCATGTGGCGTCGAGGCCCGAGTTCACCGTCCCCAAGCAGACGCGAGACCTCGGCGTACTTCGGCGCGGCCTCTTGGATCCAGTTCTCTCCCACATGTTTCAAACCCAGCCGGCACGCTTCAGCGATGATGCTCGCGGGGACCGTCTTCGTGGCGCCCATCAACGCGATGTCGGAGGGGTCCCGTCCTGCCTTGTGTGCCGCGGCAGCGATCCGGTCTTGGACCTTCGCGAGGTTCTCACGCAGTGTCTCGATCAAACTCGCGTCCACCATCGGTGTATCCGTCACGACGCAGCCCTGAGCCCGCCAGCCTTTGCTAGCACCTCGGCGATCTGCACCGTGTTCGTCGCGGCTCCCTTACGGATGTTGTCGGAGACGACCCAAAGAGAGAGTCCGTGCGTGAACGCCGTATCCCGCCGGATCCGGCCTACAAAAACGTCGTCGCTCCCAGCAGCCTGGATCGCCATCGGATACGACTGAGTCGCCGGGTCATCGGTGACTACCACCCCAGGCGCTGCCGTGAGAATCTCGCGAGCCTCTTTTGGAGAGATGGGATCACGGAACTCCACGTGCACCGCCTCACTGTGGGCGAACGCCACAGGCACGCGCACGCACGTCGCCGAGATCAGGATCTCCGGCGCATGCATGATCTTGTGCGTCTCCCGGACCAACTTCAGTTCTTCCTTCGTGTAGTCGTCCTCCTCGAAGACGTCGATCTGTGGGAGGGCGTTGAACGCGATCTGGTGCGGAAAGGCCGATGCCGCCACATCCTCATCGCGCAACACTCCGCGGCTTTGCGTCCACATCTCGTCCAGCGCTCGAGCACCGGCTCCCGATGTTGATTGATACGTGTCAACAATCACCCGCACGATGGGGTTGACTTGGTGCAACGGCCAGAGCGCCACCACCATCTGAATCGTCGAGCAGTTCGGGTTCGCAATGATGCCTCGGTGCGTGAGCGCGTCTTCCGCGTTTACCTCTGGTACCACCAGGGGTGTCGATGCATCCATCCGCCACGCGGATGAGTTGTCGACGACGACGGCGCCTCGTTGGACTGCTTCTGGAGCCAATGTTTTGCTCGTCGTTCCCCCGGCCGAGAACAGTGCAACGTCAATCCCTACAAACGAGTCCGGCAATGCTTCCTGGACCTCGTGTTCGGTCCCGAACGCGGCGATGCGGCGACCTGCGGACCGCGCCGAAGCCAGCACTTTGAGTTGGTTGATCGGAAACGACCGTTCCTCCAACACTCGGAGGAAGGTCTGGCCGACAAGTCCGGTCGCCCCTACGATCGCAACGTTGAGACCACTCATACGTCTATTCTCGCACGCGCCCCAACGTCGGCTAATCGAGTTCGAGTAACGATTCCAAACCGTAGGTGAGTCCCACGGTCCCGACGACGCGCCTGACCGCCAACATAACGCCAGGCATATAGCAGGCGCGGTCGATGGTGTCGTGTCGGAGGGTCAACGTTTCCCCCAGCCCACCGAATATGACTTCCTGGTGTGCCATTAGGCCGGGCAGCCGAACCGCGTGGACCGTCGCGCCTGCCACCTCCCCTCCGCGAGTCCCATCCAAGTTCGTCACCGAAGGCTCGGCCCGGATGAACGGCGATCCTCCCCGGGCTTCGCTCATCGCACGTGCGGTCGCGAGCGCGCTTCCTGACGGAGCGTCGATCTTGCCCGCGTGGTGTCGTTCGATGATCTCCGCAGAGTCGAAATGCCGGGAGGCGATCGTGGCGAGTCGAAGCAACACCGTGGCTCCCAGGCTGAAGTTCGGGCCCACAAATGCGCCAAGACCCGCTGTCCGAGCAACACGATCGATCTCAGTCAGGTCGTCCGGCGTGAGTCCGCTGGTTCCGGTCACGAAACATGCGGATTTGGTCAGCGAGGTCTTTGCCGCCAAGAGCGCCGCGTCGCGGTTCGTGAAGTCAACGACCACATCCGGCTTGGTTTCTTCAAGGATCTCGGCGAGGTCAATCCTATGGGGGACGCCGGTATCCGACGCCCGGGTCCGTGAGACCGTACCACTGAGATGTAGCCCCTCAGCGTCGCCGATGGCCCGTATGACCTCGCGGCCCATGCGGCCCGTGGCCCCTTGAACGACGACGTTCAATACCGAATCCGCCATCGGAAGTGGGCGCCGGTGTCGTCCCGCTCGTACCGCTACCGGTTGGGCGGTCCGCTGCCCTCGCGGCGCGCGCGTGGTGGTCCACCACTGGGACGTCGCGACGGGCCACCGCTGCCTTCGCGGCGGGGAGGTCGACCGTTTCCACGGTCACCGCTTCCTCCGAATCGGCTGTCGCGGTCGCCGGGCGGTCGCTCGCGGTCTGCCTCGTTGGGTCTGGCCTGCGCCTGCTCCGGGTCGTAGTCGGCGAGTAGGGCCCGACGGGACAGACGCACCCGGCCCGTCGGATCGATGTCCGTTACCAGCACTTCGACCTCGTCCCCGAGAGAGAGCACGTCTTCGACGCTTGGTACGCGGTAGTTCGCTAACTCCGAGATGTGCACCATGCCATCTCTGCCCGGAACCAGCTCGATGAAAGCACCAAAGTCCGTGATGCGAATCACCTTGCCGGTGTATCGCTCACCCACGGTGATGTCCTTCGTCAGGGCTTCGACCATCGTGATGGCGCTCCGTGCAGCCTCACCATCGCTCGAACCGATGTAGACGGTCCCATCGTTCTCGACATCGACCGTCGCTTTGGTCTGTTCTACGATTCCGCGAATTGTCTTGCCGCCAGGACCGATCAGCGCACCAATCCGCTCCGGATTGATCTGCAGACGAATCATCCGAGGGGCGTAGTCGCTTAACTCCGGCCGCGACGCTGCGATGGTCTCATGCATCCTTTCGAGGATGAACAATCGCGCATCTCGCGCTTGGTCGAGTGCCTTCTCCAGGATCTCGTCGGATACACCGGTCAGCTTGATATCCATCTGGAGGGCCGTGACACCCTCGCTCGTCCCAGCGACTTTGAAGTCCATATCACCGAGAAAATCCTCGATTCCCTGGATGTCCGTCAGCACGGCATACTCACCGTCGCTGTCGGTTACCAGCCCCATCGCGATCCCGGCAACCGGACGGGCGATAGGCACTCCCGCATCCATGAGCGAAAGGGTGCTCGAACACACGCTTCCCATCGAAGTGCTTCCGTTGGACCCCAGCACGTCAGACACGAGTCTGATCGTGTAGGGGAACTCGTCCTCGCTGGGAATAACCGGCGCGATCGCCCGTTCCGCCAGCGCACCGTGGCCAATCTCGCGACGGCCTGGTGTTCCCATTCGGCGAGCCTCTCCAACCGAGAACGGTGGGAAGTTGTAGTGATGGAGGAAACGCTTGGTCTCCTCGGGGCTCAACGTGTCGAGTTTCTGCGCCGCCGCTAGCGGTCCAAGCGTCGCTACGTTGAGCACCTGCGTCTCTCCACGATTGAAGATCGCCGAGCCGTGCGACCGCGGGAGTACCCCAACCTGGCAGCTTATTGGCCTGACATCGGTCAACTGCCTCCCGTCCGGCCTCTTCCCGCTCAGAATCGAGGTCCGAACAGCATCCTTGAGCACTGCTTCGAACGCGGACCGAATCGCTGGGAGGTCGTGGGCGTCGCTGAACTGGTCAATCGCTTCTTGTTGGAGGCCATCGGTGACCTCGTTGCGCTCTTCCTTACCCAATCCCTCCGCGGCCTGCTTCAGCCGTTCACCAACGAGACCGGAGACCGCAGCTTCCAATTCCTTTGATTCGGCAGCAGCCGACATCTCGAGCTTGGGTTTGCTGGTCATGGCCAGCAACTCCAACTGCATGTCCGCAACGATTCCGTTGATCTCCTGCCCCTTCCGGAGCGCATCTCGGAGAATCGTCTCGGGGACCTCTTGTGCGCCAGCTTCGACCATCGTGATGGAAGACCCGGAGCCCGCGACAGTCATGTCCAGTTCGCTCTGCTGCAGTTGGCTGTACGTGGGGTTGACGACCATCTCGCCATCGATGTAGCCGAGACGCGTCCCGCTCACTGGTCCGGAGAAGGGGATCTCCGAAATCGTCAACGCAGCCGATGCACTAATGATGCTCAGGATGTCGGGGATATTCTCCTGGTCAGCCGAGAGCGCCAGGATCACGATCTGGGTCTCGTTCCGATACCCCTTTGGGAACAGGGGACGAATCGTCCGGTCCGTTAACCGGCTGGCAAGGATCGCATCCTGTCCAGGCCGGCCCTCTCGCCGGAAGAAGCTCCCGGGAATCTTCCCAATGGCGTAATGACGCTCTTCGAGGTCGACAGTCAGAGGGAAGAAATCAATCCCCTCGCGGGGGCTGGAAGAGGCGGTCGCCGTGGCCAGAAGGACCGTATCCCCGTATTGGATTGTGACGCTGCCGCCAGCCTGCAGGGCGAGGTCGCCCGATTCGATGATGAGTTGTCTGCCTGCTAATTCTCGCTCGACCCGATATTTCTGCATGTGTTCCTACGCTCCGCGCACCTTATGCGCCCGGAGGAAGGGGGTGAGCCGTGTGCGTCGTTAACCGCGGATACCGAGGGACGACACGACACTCTGATATCGCGCCGGATCTTCCCTACGGAGGTAACGGAGAAGCCGCCTGCGTTGCCCAACGAGCTTCAGCAAGCCTCTTCGCGTTGCGTGGTCGTGGTGGTGCACTTGGACGTGACTTGTAAGCTCTCGGATTCGGTGTGAGAGCAGGGCCACCTGAACGTCAGTGGATCCGCTGTCGGACGCGTGCGCCCGGTACTGTTCGATTATCTGTTGCCGCGTCTCGCGATCCACCCGTTCTCCGCTTGGCCTTCGCCTTCCTCTTTGATCGTCCCTTATCTCTGAGTCGGAGTATACCAGTGCTTTCTCGGCGACCGCTCTGCCGCCTTCGACCCTCGTTTCAACTCCGGTCACGACCCGGCTCGTTCAGATAGATGTCCCCCGCCGCCACCTTCGGTTGGTTGAGCACAGGAGGGACCGCGATCAACATCGCGAATGCCGCCACCACGTACACGACCACGAACGCCTGGAAGATCGGGACATAGCTGCCATCGAGGAGCGCGTACGCGATATTCGTTCCGAGGGGGGCCACCGAGTTCGCCAGCATCTGGAATGGAGTGATCAACCCTCGGATCGCTCCTTGATGCCGCCGACCGAAGTAGTCCGCCCAGACAAGTTGTTGCAGGACCGGAACTCCCCCGAAGGCCACTCCGTGAACAACGGCGAACACGTATGCCAGGCCCAGATTGTCCACGACGCTCAGAATCGCCACCCCGATTGCGACGAAAAGAAAAGAAACGGCCATCACAATTCGAACGCTGACGCGTTCGGCGATGAACCCAGAAACCAGTCCTCCGACAGTCCCCACGCCAGCCCAGACTGTGAGCACCGCCACTGCGGCACTAGGCGAAATGCCCTGGTCGGTCAGGTACGGGAACAAGTTGAAGTTCACCCCTGCACCAGTGAAGAACATCGCTCCCGACACGCCGAGCAAGACAAAAAAGGAGCGGGTCCGAGCTGCCTCGCGGGGCGTGAAGCTGACCTCGGCCTCCGGTGTCGCCGGCTGATCCGACTGGAAACCGTTCGCCGGCGGATTGTCTCCATCGGGTCGCAACCCCATATCCTCGGGTTGTCGGCGGAGGAAGAGCGTGGTCGGGATGAGCGTCAGCGTCCACGTGAGTACCCCGAGCGCCACCGCGGCCGATCTCCACCCGAAGACGCCAAGCACGGTCTGCACATAGAGGGGCATCAACGCATTGCCGATCCTGGTGCCCGTGGTGGAAAAAGCCATCGCGCGCCCGCGGCGCCGGATGAACCACTTTGAAATCACGATGCCAGTCGCGAGCGCGACGACGCCGCTCACGAGGGCACGGCTTACTGCCATGAGTGCGTAGAAGTGCCACAGTGCCTGGACGATCGCCAATCCCGCAATAGTCGCGCCAAGGAAGATGAACGCGATCGTCAAGATCCAACGCGGACCGAAGCGGTCAAACAGCGGTCCCACGACGATCGCGGTTACTCCTCCCGCCATCGTTCCGACGGTTATCGCACCCGCGAACTGCGCCCGGGTCCAACCCAACTCCGCGGTCATTGGTTTGAGGAACACGCCGAGCACAGGATTGAATTCCGCGGTTTGCGCCATCGTGACGACGCCCATCGTCGCGACGATGACCCATCCGTAGTAGATGCGGCGCCCACGTACCGGGCGAGCCAGCCGCCTAAGCATCGCTGGTGGTTTCAGTTCCCAATGAGAGAGCCCCCGGTTTCGTGCCGGGGGCTCTGGACTCTCCGAAAGACGGACCGATTATTCGGAGTCCGGGTCGTTGGACAGCGTCTCCAATGCACGCTCCACGAGCTCGTGACGAAGTTCCTTTTCCTCGGCTGCAGACAGGCTTGCATCGCCGAGCGGGTGGACGATACCCCTGCCCTGCACCACACGGTTCGCCCCGACCATCTTCGCCACTGGCGTCACAGCCGTTACCTGTGCCACCGGGATACCCGCACGTTCGAGTTCCGTCGTAATCGCAGCTCCGCTGCGAGTGCTCGTCCCTCAAGTCGAGGTAAGGATGACGGCGTCGACCCCATCGTTCTTCAGCTTCTCTGCCATCTCGCGGCCCAATCGGCGGCTGTTCGCAATCGGGTTTGCCAGGCCGGACGTCGACAAAAACTCGTCATGGACCTTGCCGACTTGACCATCGCGCTCCATCTCACGAAGAACATCGACAGGAACCAGTCGATCCGGATCCTGCTCGACATATCGCGTGTCGAACCCTCGGTGTTGGACTTGGTAGTCCTCACCTTCGAGGTCACTCAAACCGGAGATGTCGTACGAACCCCAGTTCGTGGCGGCAATCGGCGGGATCCCGTCTGGGTTGCCCACCGGCACCAACCCGCCGTCAGTCACAATCGCGACACGTGCTTTCGACATATCCAGAATAGCTGCGGGCGCTGGCGGAGGTGTGAAGCTCGTGACGGTCAATTCAGATGTGTAGGATTCACCCTTCGTCTTCGCAAGGACCATGTCGACCAACCGCTCAGCCGCGGTCTTGTCGACGAACTCATCACGCAGGATTCCCTGGGGGATGTAGCCTTCATCTGCAGGCCGTCCGATCGACTCGCCACCATCCGCCGCGAGCTTGTTGGCGATGGCCGCCATCTTCATCAGGACATCGCGCATCGCTGCGACGTTTTGCCCGGAGTCGACGATATACACCTCCGAGCGATAGATATCCACACCCGGGTTCTCGACGGCCATCCCGGTCACCACTGGAATGCCTAGCTCCGCTTGGACCGCAGCGCACAATCCGGCCGCCGCCACGCCGTACCGCCCTGCTTCGTAGCAAGGACCCGCAACGAACAGCTCGGCTCCCGATTCCCTCACGTGCTCGATCACCTGCTGGCTGACTTCCGCGAGATTCTCCGCCGCGTAGTTGTCGCCGCAGATGAGCGTCTCTACGACAGTGGACCCATCGCCCAAGACCTGCTCCAACAGGCGGCCGGGACCGACCGCCTCACTACGCGTCTGGAGCGGAGTACTCGCCTCCTCTTCGCCTCCAACGCCTCCGAAGAATTGGTTCATGTAGTGGACGACTTTCACATTTGCCTCCCTGCAACCCGTCAGTTCCGAACCGCGCAACCGCTAGCGATCACGACACTAGTAGACGTTAACCCGGATCCTCGACATTCCCTGTTGATTCGTGACCCCTGCAACTCCTGACGCCTGCATCGTCTCCATCGCCGACAGAGCTTCAACCATCTGCTCATTACTCGAGACGACGCGCTCGACCCGCTGCACCGGCCATGAGATATCGTTGCCGCCCGCGTAGACGATGGCATTGACCTCCGCGTGATCGAACAACAACGCCGATTCGGCCCGCCGGTCGCCTGCCATGTCGCTGACCTGCACGGTCGTCCGCAAACCGATCTCCTCGCACAGTTGAGCGGTCTTGCCCATGTCTGCGTGAGGAGCTCCTCCACCGTACTTCGTCAGGACGACGCCATCGGCGCCGAGCGCCCACTTCGCCTGTTGTGCCGCCATCATGCACGTGCGATCTCGGTCGTTCTCGTCGGACGCGGCCACCGTCGCCACCGTGCCAACGAAATTCAACTCCCGGGCTTGATGTCTTCTGATCAATTCCAGAATGATCGGGTGGTTTTGATAGAAATAGGTTTCCACCTGCATGTTCCAGTACGAGGTGACGACGGCCCCATCGAGCCATTCGGTCGGCGCCAAGACAGTCGGCATCATCCCTTCGGTGTTGCTCCCATACAAGATGTGCTCATCCGCCTCGACCACGCGTTGGTGCCCATGAATCTGGGCTATGTACGCGATATTCGGGAGGCCCTGACGGTCGGGAGACAGTGTGTCTGTTAGGTCAAACCGTTCCTCGGATGCCGCTGGCTGTCCGATCGCAGTTGCACCCAGGTACGTTCCAGCTTTCAAGGAAGCGACCCGTGCCGCGTTCAGCGCGACGTGGCGTTCAACGTCGGTGCGCACCTTTGGAACGACAACAAGGTGGTGGAGGATACCGTAGGGCGATTCCCTGCCGGGGTCTCCCGACATCTCCAACGACTTCCCACCCGCTCCCGGCTCTCCGAGTGGATCGACCGTTGCGACCGCGCAACCCCGCAATACATGAGTACGGCCTTCGCCCGCTATCTGAAAGGGTCCCAAGACACCGGGAAAGTCTGATCCTCCATCCCCGGGCTCTTTCGATCGGGGTTCGATGATGTCGAACAGCACGCCGACCCGCGCCGATTCCCCCGGTCCCACCAGGACCAAATCGACGTCCTCAAGCCGCCGGTCCTCGAGGAGGTGCGTCTTCAGTGCCTCGCGGTCGATCGTGAGCGTCGAGCCGTGAAGACCCGACTCGTCCCCAAAACGAAGTCCAGACACCGGGTGAATCAACAGTGTCAGCGGCATCAGCCAGCCCCCAACCCGCGCGGTCCCTGGCCCTACCCAGCACCTAGCGCGCAGATTGACACAAACTAGGCCCGCCGGTAGCGTTCTGTCAACAAATCCGGCCAAGACCATGTAACCCCTGCGCCTGAGGTACTTACACGTATGAACCATCCAGTCGTTCGCGGAGCCCGATTCTTCCTCGCCCACGCACCCGGTTTGGTGAGACACGGGTCAAAACCGGCCCGGGAGATAGAAAAAGACCCGGAGGTCTGGGACTCGATCCGCACTCACCTCCGCAGCTTTGACGAAGCGGTCGGTTACGGCCCGCATCAAGTTCTCCTTGGCAACCGCACTCCAGGGTCATTGGCTGACATTGAACAGCCCTGGTTCGAGAACGTCGCTCGCGAGGCTCCCCGGACCGGGCCTCACGGAGAGCTCGTGTCCGAAGAAGAGTTGTATGGCCTCCTCAAAGCCGCCGATGAGTTCGATCTGCTCTGGTTGGACGAGGATTTCGCAGCGAAGGCTGCCGACTTGCTGAGAGACCATCCGCGTGTACCCGAAGGCGATATGGACCGTATCAAGGGCGTGCCGTTCGATCAGATCGAACGCAAGCTCGCCGATCCTGAGAGCGGTGCAGAACCGCTGATGCTCAGGGACGGGTCGACAATCGGCCTGATCCAACACGGTTTGCTCGAGGATGCGTCGCTTGCACCCGGCATCCTCTTGGAGAACCTCGCGGTCAAAGCAACGGGCACGATGGCGCTCCGTCTGGCTATGGACGACTTCGGCATCGGCCCGGATCAGCTCCAGTACGTGATCGGGTCCGGCGAGGAAGCGATCGGTGACCGCTACAACCGTGGTGGTGGAAACTTGGCGAAGACGGTCGCTGAGGCCGCCGGTTGCACGGGCGCCACGGGCTCGGATGTGAAAGCCTTCTGCTGCGCACCAGTCCACGCGATGGTCGTTGGGGGCAGCCTGGTTGCCTCCGGGGTCTTCCCTGATATCGCGGTCATCGGGGGTTGCTCCCTGGCCAAGTTGGGCATGAAGTTCCGAGGCCACCTGGCGAAGGACATTCCGGTCATGGAAGATGTCCTCGTGGGGTTCGCCATCCTGATGGGTCCCGACGACGGCGTCAGCCCTCGCCTGCGTCTGGACAGCATCGGCCGCCACACGGTCGGCGCGGGGTCGGTCCAACAACAGATCATCGAGGCCCTGGTCCAGAAACCGCTCGAGAACTTGGGCCTGAGCTTCACGGACATCGACAAGTACTCGACCGAAATGCACAACCCGGAGATCACCGACACGGCCGGGAGCGGGGACGTGCCCCGAACGAACTACCGGCTCATCGCCGCGCTCGCCGCCCAGCGCGGCGACATCCCAACGGGGAATGAAGCGCGTGACGAGTTCGTTTCGACCCATGGAATGGTGGGGTTCTCGCCGACCCAAGGCCACGTTGCGTCGGCGATTCCATACATCGCTCACGCGCTCGACTCGCTCGCGGCGGGAGACGCGAAGTACACCATGTTCCTGGCGAAAGGCAGCCTCTTCCTCGGAAGGATGACCCACCTCTCGGATGGCGAGTCGTTCGTACTGGAGGCAAATCCGGGCGCTCGGTGAACGCGGTGTAGACTGAACGATCAACCCCACAGGGATCGACGCCCGGCGGAGGAACTGCGATGGAACTCAAAGGCAAACGCGTCGTCATCATCGGTGAGCGTGACGGCGTGCCGGGGCCAGCAATCGAGGAGTGCGTGAAGAGTGTGGGCGCTGAACCAGTGATGGTCCAGACCCAATGCTTCGTTTGAACGGCTGCTGGCGCGCTTGACCTGGAAGGTCAAGAAGGAATCCAGGCCGTAGTCGAATCAATGGGCAACGAGAATATGGTGGTCATACTTGGCTCCCCCAGCGCCGAGAGTGCCGAGGTCTATGCCCGAACGGTCACCGAAGGCGACCCTTCGTGGGTCGGGCCCCTCGCTGGAATCTCGCTCGGACTGCCCGTCTACCACATCCTCGAATCGGAAGTGAAAGACCAAGTCGATCCAAAGGTCTACCAAGAGCAGGTCGCCATCATGGAGTCGGTCCTCGAGACGGACGACATCATCGCAGCAATGAGAAGCGTCCGTGAGTCAGTCACGGTGTAGGAGGGAGGAGGGATAGGTGACGCAGACGAAACAGGTTGTCTTTTATTCGAAAGAGAAGGACTGCCCTCCCTGCGACGAAGCGAAACGCTGGTTCAAGGACCACGGGATCGACTACGACTACCGAGACGTCGTTGAGCACCCAGAGTACGTGCGCGACCTGGTCCAGAATTACCGAGTGATGTCTGTCCCTGTTTTGGTGGTGGGTGACGAACATTACGTCGGATTCGACGCCAAGGAGTACAAGCGGCTGATCCTGGACTGAACCAGTCCAACCGCGGTAGCCCGTGGCACGTGACGGGACCAGTCTCGTCACGTTGCTCGGAAACATGAATGGTCACCCGGCGCCCGACGTCGTGATCGTCGGAGCGGGTGTGATCGGGTGCGCAACCGCCTACTTCCTTGGGAAAGACCACGGCCTGCGCGCGCTCATCATCGAGCGCGACGGCGTCGGAAGTCAGGCATCAGGCGCAGCGGCAGGAGAGTTGAGCCCGACGCTCCGCGCTGAAGAGACTCCCTCAGCCCTCCTCTCATTCCTCCACACAGGCCTCGATCTTCATCGATCGATGGCGAGCAAACTGGTCGAGGAGTCCGGGATTGACTATCGGTTCACTCGCACACCCATCGTGCGTCCGGCGTTGTCTGCCGACGAGGTCGATCCACTTCGAGAGGACCTCGCATCTTGGGGCAACCAGACGCGCTCACGGTGGCTGGATCCAGAAGAGCTCGCTGCCCTAGGGACGGTACTCACCCCTGAAACGTTCGGGGCGGTTGTCTCCGAGCACGAATACCAGCTCGAATCCTATCCCTTCGCTCTGGCCTTAGCAGCGGCGGCGGAGCGGTTCGGCGCGACGATATCGTCGGGAGTGGTGACGGACGTTGAGATCAGGGGAGGCCGCGCTACCGGCGCGACCGTGAACGGCCGCGTCATCCCAACTGACACGGTGGTCTTGGCCTGTGGGCCCTGGACCGCCGATGCCGCGGAGTGGCTTGATCTCCCGGTCCCTGTCATCCCGCTCAAGGGACAGATCGTGCACCTGCAGGTCGACCAGCCTGCCCTTCGGCACGCCATCTTTCACTCGACTGGGTATGTGCTTCCGAAACCAACCGGAACGGTCTTTATCGGAACAACGCAGGAACGGGTCGGTTTCGACCCAACGCCGACTGCGGAAGCGAGGGAGTCCATCATCCAGCGTGTGCTCCGCTTCGCACCTTCGTTGCATGACGCCAGGGTCACCAACCACACGGCCTGCTTGCGGCCACTGTCGCTCGATGGGCTGCCGATTGTCGGTGGGGTCCCTCACGTCGATGGCGCCTACCTTGCAACGGGCCACGGAACGAAGGGCGTTCTCCTCAGCCTGGTAACTGGGATGCACTTGGCAAACTCCATCGCCAGCAGCGCACGGAACGACGCACTGGCCGCGTTCGACCCTTCAAGGCTCACTTCGATGACCTAGTACCTGAGGAGGGGCGTTCAGCGCGCGGTGCTACGATTCGAACGGTTCGCAGGGCACAGATGCCGGAGGGGCGACGATGGTCTCCGAGGCCTTCAGACGCGTCGATGAGAACATTTCGCGCGACGAAGTCGTGGCGCTGATGCGAGGTCTTCAATCTTTCCAGAGCTTTCCCCCGAACGAACGGCCCGCTATGGAGTACTTGGCTGACTGGTTCCGTGAACGTGGGCTGGACGCCGAGCTTATTGATGTCGACGACGAACCTGGACGGCCCGATCTTGTTTATCGCTTCCGCGGGTCTGGAGGTGGCAAGACGGTCATGTTCAACGGCCACCTGGACATTGACCCAACGCCCATGAACTACCCGGGTGACCCGTGGGACTGTCACGAGGAGAACGGCCGACTCGTTGGGCATGGCTTGGTCAACATGAAGGCGGGGATTGCCGCCATCTCCGCGGCGACGGTCGCGATCGCGAAAGCTCGCACGCCGTTGATGGGCGATGTCCTCATGACAGCGGTCGTTGGAGAGCTTCAGGGCGGCGTCGGCGCTGTCGACCTTGTGAAGCGCGGTCTCATTGGCGATTGCTGCATCGTCGCGGAACCGACCGACCTACGCATCCAACCGCAACACGGCAGCGCCAGTCAGTGGCTGATCCACGCCGTCGGCTCGAGCGAGTGGATCGGCGCACTTCATGAACGGGCCTCCGTGAACGCTGCCGAACAGCTTGCGAAGGTCATCACCGCATTGAGGGACATCAGGTTCGACACGCCGCCCCGCCCCGAATTTCCGGGTCTGCCTCGGCTCATTGTGGGAGGCATCAACGGCGGAATCGGCCGCCAATACGACCATTGGCGCGCTTCGTACGTACCGGATTTCTGCACCGCGATCGTCGAGGTCCGTGGACAACCCGCCGAAGACTACGCCCACATTCGCGAGCAGATCGAGGCCGTCCTAAAGCGCCTCGAGATGGAGGACCCCGAGTTCAAGTACGAAATCGAGGGACCGCCCGCCACCTACCGCCCGGAGTGGCAGAGCATGAAGGTGCAGGCGTACGGGATCGATCTCCCACGGGAGCACTACCTCAACCAGGCGGTGTTCAAACACCACACCGATGTCCTCGGCGACGAGCCGTCGTGGAGCTCGTCAAACGCGTGGAACGATTCCGGCCACTACACCGTGGCCGGTTGCCCATCCATCAACTACGGCCCCTCGCCGGCAGGCGGCGCCCGCCTGTACTCGATCGATATCGACAGGGTCGTCGACGGCGCCCGGATCATCGCCAGGGCCGGGATCGATATCGCGAATCAACCCAAGTAACCGGCTCGGATAAACCGTTATGGTGGATTTACACACACGGACCGCGACCGCCGCAGGGGGTAACTGATGGCTGGACGAACACACGTCGACGTCGATTACGAATCCTTTTGGGTGGTCCCTCAGCGGCCAGTCCCGACCTGGCAGATCGAACGGTTCACGTACGACTTCGGTGGTGCAAACCCGGGCCCTGACGTTATGCCGTCCGCGGACCTAGCCGAAGCAGCAAAACAGGTGATCATCGAGGAGCATGACGAGATCACGAGGTACCCTCCGACCTACGGCCCGGACCGCCTCCGAGAGATCATCGTCGAGAAGATGCGCCGTCACCGGGGCATAACTTGGCCGGGGATCGACGAGGTACTGGCTACCAACGGGTCCGGTCAGGCGATTGCCCTGGGCATGCAGACACTGATCGAACCGGGCGACGTGATCATCACGCACCGGTTTGTCTACCAGGGTGTCGTACGCTCGTTCGTCGCCTCCGGCGCCGAGATCATCACAGTTGACCGGGACGATCACGGCATGCGCATGGACCTCCTCGAAGAAGCACTGACAGATCTCCATAGCAGAGGCAAACGGGCGAAGTTCCTGTACATCATCCCCAGTCCCCAAAATCCAGATGGCACCATCCTGCCTCTTGACCGGCGCAAAAGGATCATGGAACTCGCTCAGGAGTACGACTTTCTCGTCATGGAAGACGACTGTTACGTCGACCAGGCGCTCGACGTCGATGAGATGCCCCCAGCCATCATGTCGCTCGACGGCGGCGAGGAGCGCGTCATCTACATCGCAACATTCTCGAAGATCATTTCGCCTGGCGTGCGCGTCGGCTGGATCACCGCCGCCCAACCACTTCTTGAACGTATGGCCGCCTATAAACAGGACCTCGGAAATGACTACCTCTCCAGTCTGATCGTGGCCAAGTACCTGGAAGACCATATGGACGAACGCATCGAGTGGCTCAACGACCGAATGCGCCACAAGCGAAACACGATGCTTGCAGCTCTGGGCGAGAATTTCGGCCCCTTGGTCCAGGTGCGTGTGCCGGAAGGCGGCATGTTTCTCTGGGCGAACTTCCAGAACGGCATCAACATGTCCGAACTTGAGGTACCGAGCCAAGAGCAGGGCGTCCGATACTTGGGAGGTCCGCAGTTCTCCGTGATCGGCGAGGGGGAGAACTACGCCCGATTGAACTACAGCTTCCCTTCGCTCGATGAGATCACCAACGGAATCGCGAAGCTCGCGGATGTCATGAAGCAAGCGGGCGCTATCAAGGAGTAAGCGGATGCCTGACTACGAAACGATCCTGTACGAAAAGCAGCGCGGTGGGGTCCTGATCACACTAAACCGGCCCGAGGTCCTGAACGCCCTGAGCGCACAACTCCAGACCGAACTCCACGAAGCGTTGGACGAAGCCGACGCGGACCCGGAGATCCGCGCCGTAGTGATAACCGGCAGCGGACGTGCGTTCTCGGCTGGCGCCGATATCGGTGGTGGCGGCAGCGAGCGCCGAGAGGAAGTTTGGCCGTATGGGCTGCCGGAGGGCATGAGCATCGCCGAACGCCTGAACACCACTCGGGACAGCACGATCGCCGGCGTCAAGCGAGAACTCCACCGCTGGGAGCTCGGCATCCCCGTCATCTCCGCCGTCAACGGTTGGTGCATGGGCGCTGGGTCGTGGCTTGCGCTCTCATGCCACATGACCATCGCCGCTGAGGACGCGGTGTTCTCACAACCCGAGGTCCGGATGATCGATAGTTCCAGTTTCTTCTGGATTCACCTGGCCGGATACAAGAACGGTCTCCGATACGCACTGACGGGCGACCATATCGATGCCCAAGAGGCGCTCCGCATCGGCCTGGTGAACAAAGTTGTACCCCCAGACGAGCTCATTGACGAGGCGTTTTCAATTGTCGAGCGAATTGCGCTCGTCAGCCCGGAGACGGTGAAGATCAACCTCGCGGTCGCAACGATGGGTCTCGAAATGATGGGCCTGCGGAACGCCCTAATGCTCGAGGCCGAGCTCGCTGCGCTTGCCCGATCTTCCCGCCGGTATGACTACCTTGAGCACATGATCGAGGCACAGAAAGAGGGTGGGATGCGCGCGTTCTTGCAGGCTAGGGACGGCCCGTTCCGCCCTGAGCCGTTCGGTCCACGCTCCGCAGAACGAGGCGGCTAATCGACTCTACACTCGAAACGAGGGCGGCCCGGTCGGGCCGCCCTCGTTGCTTGAAGACCTAGCGAGGACCTATCCGCGCGAAGGAAGTTCCACGGTGCCTTGGCCCGGTGTGACGACCTCATCCCTCTGATTCGTGATCGCGATGTCGAGGTCGACCAAGTGCCTTCCGTTCTCGACCCGTTTTCCGGTCACCTTTCCTGTACACATGAGTTCGTCGTGCTTGAAGTTGATACCGCGCATCTGCGCCTTCACCATCACGACCTCGCCGTCATCGCCCGCAAACTGGCGCAGCAAGCTGTGGAGGTATGAGAACCGCAGTGGTCCCTGCCCGAATGCCGCCGGCTGCCCGTTCTCCCTCGCTGCGTCGTCGTCCATGTGCATCGGCACGTACTCGTCGTTGACCGAAGCCCATCGATTCCAGTTCATCAGGTCCGTTTTACGAAAGAACGTCGGGATCTCGAGTTCCTCGCTGACGTCTTCCCAGTACATCTGGTCTGCCATGAATCTCACCCCTTGATCAGCACCCGTTCAGTAGAGGATGTTGTCACTTCGGATCGTCTGGACTAATTCGCTGTTTTGATTGGTCCACTGCTCTTCGAGCACGTAGAAGAGCATCAGACCCAACCTGCCTGTACGCTCGTACAGGTCGACGAGCGAGACGACACTCATGATCACATCGCCGATCCGCATCGGCGCAAAGTGCTCCGCAGTCGTTCCGCCAAATAGGTACCGTTCCGGCGCTCCCGGCGGTCGAAGTTCCCGTTGCGACTCCACTTCTTCCTGGGCCGCATCAACGCGCTCCGGCTGTGGTCCAATATTCGCCCGACCCACCATCCAGGCGAACGGATTGTATTCGCGAGGGGCCACAATCCCACCCCAGCGCGTCGTCTTGGCGTATTCCTCGTCCCAGAAACGCCGTGGCGGCACTTCGGGCCAGTACGCGGCCATCGCAAAGCGCCGGACCTCTGCTTGCGATATTGGCGGGGACACCAACGGTGGAGTCCGCGTGCCGATGTAGGCGCGCATCTCGTCGGTGATATACGTCTCAGGCGTGTTGGTCATGGTCACCCCCTACCCTAGCGCTACCGCGGGAACTGTTCGTACCGTAGCACGGCGGGAGCCGCGTCGCGGTACCGTGCTAGGCACCCAACTCCACCCCGTCATGATCCACGTGTCGGATTGAAAACCCGAGCTCGGCCAATCCCGGCTCGATCGATTCGCGATCTCCTACGACCAAAAGCGTGAGTCCGTCGCTCTGGATCCGTTCTTGCGCCACACGGCGGACGTCATCCAACGCCACGGACTGGATGTTCTGCTCGAAATGCGAGTAGTAATCGTCCGGCAACCCGTACATCACGATCGTTCCCATCTGCTCTTGCATCTGGCCAGCAGTCTCAAAGTTCGACGGGAATTCCTGGAGCATGGATGACTTGGCATCTTCGAACTCCCGCTCCTCGACGGGCCTCGCGTTCCTGATTTGATCAAACTCCTGAAGAGTTTCCTCAACGGACTCCCGGGTAACCGCCGTCTGCACCCCGCCTCCCGCGAGGAACAGAGAAGAACCCGTGTGCCATTCGAACCAAGACCGGTACCCGTAGCTGTACCCTTTGTCCTCGCGCAGGTTCATGTTCAGCCTGGCCGTGAACTGTCCCCCAAACACCTGATTGAACAACGTGAGCGGGAAGTAGTCTCCGTCATTCCATGGTGGCCCAACGTGACCCACACGAATGACCGACTGGGCGGCGCCCGGTTTGTCGAGCAGGTAGAGCACCGGTCCGTCACCTGCTCGCCGCGTGGGCAGAGCACTGTCGGCCTCGGATGGTGCGGGTGTTCTGCCAGACCAGCTCCCGAAGCACTCCTCGGCGCACGCTACGACTTCGTCGATCCCGAGGTCTCCTGCGGCGATCAACGTTGCCCCAGCGAGACCGAAACCAGCGCGAAACTGAGCGCGCAGGTCATCGGCTTCGAACCCCTCCAAGCTGCGCTCGTTCCCTGATAACGGGTGCCCGTACCGGCTTCGCTCCCCGTATAAGAGCACGGGCGCGACGCGCCCAGCGAGGGCCGTGGGATCGTCACGCATCCGCCGCATTGCGGTCAGGCGTTCTTGCCGCAAACGAGAGAGCTCGTCGCCAGGGAACGTGGGGTTCATCGTGATGTCGGACACGAGTTCGACCGCACTGCGCCAATGGTTTGTCAGCGCTTGTGTAGCCAGTACTGTCCGTTCGCGGCCTGGAGTCGCTCCGAGGTGGGTCCCTAGGAATTCGAATTCCTCAGCGATCTCCCGGCTGTTCCGCGACGTCGTACCCTCTTCCAGCATGGCGGTGGTAAACGCGGCTAACCCGGGCCGATCGATTGGGTCATCGACCGCCCCGGTGGGCAACACCAATCCGAACGCGACGATTGGCGCCCCCCGTTTCTCGATCACCAAAATGTTGAGGCCATTCGCGAGCGCAGTCCGTCCCGGAACCGGCGCCGCGAACGACCGGCGTGACCCGCCCACCGGCTGTTTGGTCCGGTCAACCCCCGCGACTTGTCGAACTGAGCGTGTGGGCTCCGGAGCAACGACCATCCGCACGTGCCGCCGGCCGACATAGTGCGCAGCTGCTTGTTGGATGTCCTCTGCCGTCACAGACAAGTAGCGCTCTTTATCCGTGTTGATTAGCGATGGGTCTCCACGCATCACATTGAACGAGTTCAGGCGGTTGGCTCTTCCCGCGAACCCGCCAATGTTCGCCATCATCCTGGCCTCTTGCCACTCGATCCGGTTCTTCGCGGCCTCGATCTCGCGTTCGCTGGGGGGCTGCAGCACCAGCTTCTCGATCTCCGTTCGCGCCTCGAGCTCGGCTTGACGGATGTCGGTCCCCGCGGCTGCGGTCACATGTACTTGCAGTTCTCCTGCGATCTCCGCCGCTCCATGGAACGCCATTACGCTCTGGGCAGTCCGGTTTTCGTAGACAAGTGCTCGGTGCAACCTGGAGCTCTTGCCGTCGCTCAGTACGCTCGCCAATACCGAGAGCGCCGCCTCGTCTGGATGGAAGCGAGGAACCGTAGGCCACGCCAACGTGACACGCGGCAGCGTCACTCGGTCGTAGAGGTCCAGGCTTGTGGAACCGGCGAGCGCCGAGTCCGCACCGGTGATCCGCGATACCGCCGCCGACGGGTCGAGATCGGAGAAATAGCGTTCAACCAGGTCTCGGACGGCGCCGGTGTCCACGTCGCCGGTGATCGCCAGGCTCGCATTGGAAGGACCGTAGAAGGTCCGGAAGAATGCGCGTACATCGTCCAAGGTGGCTGCGTCGAGGTCCTCGTTGTAGCCGATCGTCGGCCAATGGTACGGATGGGGAGCCGGATACACCGCCTCGTGCAACCGAATCGACGCCATCCCGTAGGGCCGATTCTCGTAGCTCTGACGCCGCTCGTTCTTCACGACATCCCGTTGGATGTCGAAGCGCCGTTGGTCCACCGCGTCCAAGAGGAACCCCATGCGGTCCGCCTCTAACCACAGGGCTAGCTCAAGGTGGTTGGACGGCAGGTTCTCCCAATAATTCGTCCGATCGTTGCTGGTGGACCCGTTGAGGGTCGCGCCGACCCGTTGTAAAGCATCGAAATGGCTCCGATTGTGGTGTTTCGACCCCTCGAACATCATGTGCTCGAATAGGTGCGCGAAGCCGGTTTTGCCGGCTTGTTCGTCCTTCGACCCAACGTGATACCAGACATTGACAGAGACGATCGGCAGGGAATGGTCCTCGTGCGCGATCACATCGAGGCCATTCGGTAGCGTCCACTTCTCGAATGAGATCTGGTCCAATCGAGCCACCCCCAGAATGCAGCCAACACGGGTCGCACACAGTTTAGGGCAGCGACGCCCTGCTATCATTCCGCGGCGCTACGGCAGACCCACGAAGGAGGGCCGATATGGCCGACTTGGAATACGAACCCCATCCCGATGACGGGTACGCGGTCTTTACGCTGAACCGGCCGCAACGATTGAACGCAATCGGCGGCAACCTGATGCCGGAGTTCCTCACCGCAATCGAATCATTCACTCAGGACCCGGCCATGCGCGTAGGGATAGTCACGGGGAACGGGCGGGCCTTCTCGGCCGGAGCCGACATGCGCGAGGGGGCCGAACGAGACGCCGCGGCAGCTGCACTCCGTGAGCGACTCAACCGCGGTGAGATTTCCCCCGGAGATTACGAGGCGCAATCCCGCCAATCGGGTCCAGGTGTGCGCTTCGACCTGTTCTCGGGTAATCCGAAGCCGTTTATCGCGGCCATCAATGGACTCGCGATTGGTGGCGGCATGCATTGGGCTATGGACTGCGACATCAGAATCGCCTCCGAGGAAGCTTACCTCGGCCTCTACGAACCGAAGCGCGGAATCGCGGCCGGATATGGGAGCCAATATCTGGGCCGCATGGTCCCATTCGGCGAAGCGATGTACATCCTACTCACCAGCGATCGGGTCGAAGCAACCGAGGCCCATCGGATCGGTCTGGTCCACCAAGTCCTGCCGGCCGACAGACTCATTCCGCGCGCCCTCGAAATCGCCCGATTGATCGTCCAAGGTGCTCCGATGGCGGTCGAGACTACAAAGGCCCTCGCATACTTCTGGCGGCGTAACGAGGCCCAGGCACTTGGCGAGTACTCCTCACCGCTCACGTCGCGCGTCCAGGGATCTGAGGACGTTGTCGAAGGTAGGCGGGCGTTCGTCGAGAAGCGAGAGCCAAACTGGACGGGTCGATAAGGCTGAGCAGGCCCGACCCAATAAGAAAGAGGCGCCCGATCGGGCGCCTCTTTTCGTTGGTCTATTCGTGCCTAGACGCTAGTGGCGAGCACGAGCGACGACATGTCGCTCATATAACCCCGTCAAGTGTTGACGTAGCAAAGCTCCGGGCTGTTCGGGACCTGGCGGACTCCGGCCCGCCCCATCAGCTGGCGGGTCGCTTCGACGACCTGGGTCGTGCCAGCAATTGACTGGCCGCAAGAGAGCTGGCCGCCTCCTGTGTTCACTGGCATGCCGCCTTGGTGCGTCGTGTCCATCGACTCGTACCACGGCCCCGATTCGCCTTTGGGCATAAACCCTGCGTCCTCGAGGGTGATCATCACGGTGATGGTGTAGCAATCGTAGATCTGGGCCATGTCCATATCCTTCGGCCCAAGTCCCGACATTTCGAAGGCGCGCCGTGCGGCGACGGTCGTCGGTGACGTCGTGATCGATCGCGCCCAGTCCGTGCCGTGCTCGGCACGCCATGTGTGCTGGCCCGCTCCCAACAGGTAAACCGGGGGACGCCTCAACGATTTCGCTCGATCGGCCGTCGTCACGATCGTTGCCGCCGCGCCCGTGCACGGCATAACACACTCCAGAAGCCGCAACGGGTCTGCGACCAATCGTGAATTCAGGATGTCTTCTTGCGTCGCAGGCTGGCCGTTGAACACCGAGTTTTCGTTCCCCTGGGTGTTGAATCGCTGGTCCGCGGCTACCTTCGCTCGTTGCTCATCGGTAGTCCCATAGTCGTAAGCGTGCCGTCGTGCGATCTGCGCGTACCACCCGTTTGCTGCTATCACGGGACCGTAGGGGTCCACGAACTGATCATCGGTCGGATCGCGAGGCCCAGGTACGAACGGCCCTCCGGTGACCGCTCCGTTCACACAAAGGAAGGTATCTGCGTACCCAGCATGGATCGCTGCCGCCGCGGTCGCGATGAACGTCGCGGCGTTTTCGTTCAACGCCGTTGCGTAGTTCGGTCGGATCCCGATGTGCTCCGCGAAATCGTAGGCGAAACCAAGTCCCGGGAACCCAAACGCGGGCTCCGCAATCAGACCGTTGATGTCTTCCTTTCGTAGGCCGGCGTCCGCGAGCGCGATCGCAGCAGCATCTGCGAGCAAACCCATGTGGCTCCGGCGCGCTGGATTGGCTCGCGTGTTCAGCAACTCGCCGTACCCGACGATCGCTGTTTCTCCTCGAAGGCTCATCGTGATCTCCTCGGTCAAGCTCGTTGCGGGACCAATCAAACTCCCTACCGACACGTATACGGATTCTAACATGCGTCTCTCCTCCAATCCCCCATCGGCCGGCCCGCACTCTGGCAACTTGACCGTTTCCGGATGGTCGCCTTATGGTGCTGGTGACCCATGAAATGGGGGAAAGGGGGAGGGCAATGGCTAGTCTCAGAACTCCACTTTGCGAACTGCTGGGGATCGAATACCCAGTGATCCTGGCTGGGATGGCGACGGGAGAAGGCCTTCAGTCCACGGCGCCGACGCCCACGGAGTTGGTCGCCGCTGTCTCAAACGCGGGCGGTCTTGGCGTAATGGGGTACGGCTTCAATACCCCGCAGGAGTTTGATGAAGGCATCCGGCGCGTCCGCGCCCTGACCGACCGGCCGTTCGGCGTGGACTTCATGGTCCCTGCCAGCCTCGCCGATGTCGGGAGAAAGACCAACCGCGAAGTCCGAAAAGAGATCGAGCGCGACTACCCGGAACACGTCGAGTTCGTCCGCACCCTCATACAGAAATTCGATCTCCAGGAAGTCGAGACGCCCGAAGAGGCTGCCCAATCTGAATCGACGATCCGCGAACAAGTCGAGGTGATGCTCGACAACAAGGTCCCCGTCTTCGCGTGCGCGACTGGTGACCCACCGTCGTACATCGTCGATCCGGCCCACGATCAAGGGATGCAGATCATCGGCATGTGCGGCGCAGTGCGGCATGCTGCGCGCCAGGTTGCGGCCGGTTCAGACATCATCACGGCGCAGGGCACCGAGGCCGGTGGCCACACCGGCAACATCAGCTCGTTCGTCTTGATTCCCCAGATCGTTGACTACGTCAAGCCACGCCCAGTGCTCGCTGCCGGCGGAATCGGCACCGGCCGACACGTCGCAGCGGCGTTGGCGCTCGGCGCTCAGGGTGTTTGGGTCGGAACCGCTTTCCTCGCCTCAGAGGAGACGAACATCCACGACCAACATCAAACCGGGATCATTGAGGGACGTTCAGAACAATTCACGCTGTCGAAGTTCGGTTCCGGCCTCCAGGCCCGCTCGTACGAGGACCCAGTGAAGAAGGCGTGGCAGGAATCCGGGCTCCAACCGCTCCGTATTCCGCTTCAGGGCATCCTGACGCAACCCTTCACGCTCGCGGCGCGCCGAGCCGGGAGGTTTGACCTCGTTTCCAACAGCGCGGGCCAGGTCTCTGGGATGATCAATGAACAGCGGCCGGCGAAGGAAATCCTCATGGGGCTAGTTGAGGAGGCAGAGGAAACGATCGAGCGGCTCCAGGCCAATATCGGAACGGCTGCGACGTAGCCTGCACGATTCATGCAACAAAACGGGGTCGCTGATTGGCGACCCCGTTTCCTGTTCCGGTCTTCGCAAGAAAACTAACGCTGCAAGCCGAGTCCCCGTTGCGCGATGATGTTTCGTTGGATCTCATTCGCTCCACCAGCGATCGACGACCCGATGACGCCGAAGTTGCGGTAACCGACCCACTCCCCGGCCCGCAAATGCCTCAAGTCGTTTCCAGGCATCACGGTCGCGTAGTCCTGAATGATCCGCGCGAACGTCCGAGCCTGCCGCTGGTTCAGCTCACCCGCCATCACCTTGGTGATCGAAGCTTCCCGCACCGGAATCTCGCCCTGAGTCTGCATCCATGCGACGCGGTATGAGAGCATCCGCGCGACTTCGATCTCGACGCGCAGGTTTGCGAGGAGATGCCGCGTCATTGGTTGGGACGCCGCCGGAGCGCCCGCAATTTTGATCTGCCGCATCGCGTTGGCAAAGCGCTCCCACTCCCGGAGCGAGCCAGCGGGTCCCTGAATGTTCGACCGTTCGAAGGAGAGCGTGGTCATGGCTGCGTACCAGCCGCGATTCTCCTCACCGATCATGTTCCGCGCCGGAACGCGCACTCCGTCCAAGAACGTCTCGTTCCAGGTCCGGGCTCCGAGCATGTTGTACAGCGGTCGCAACGTGATGCCCGGGTCGGTCATATCGACCATGAAGTACGAGATGCCACGGTGTTTCGGCGCATCCGGATCCGTTCGGACTAGGAAATGGCCCCAGTCAGCACGGTGCGCCCCCGAGGTCCAAATCTTCTGGCCGGTGATGACGAAGTCATCGCCATCGCGGACCGCGCGCGTTTGAAGGTTCGCGAGGTCTGATCCGGCGTTGGGTTCGCTGAATCCCTGACAAATCTCGATCTCAGCATTCGCGATTTTGTTCAGGAAGAACTCTTTCTGCCATTCCTGCCCGTTGACAATCAACGACGGCGCGATGAAACCGCCGCCTAGTGCCGCGGGCGCGCCCTGGTAGGTCATTTCCTCCCGGTACAAAAGTTGACGACTGATGGGCGCATCGGGGCCCCACGGCTCCGGCCAATGCATCGTGTACCAGCCCTTGGCCACGAGCTTCTTTTCGAACTCCGTGACCTGCGTTTGCACGGTGGGTTCGTCGATATCCCCGCCGAACGAGCTGAAGTCGTACCGTCCTTTGGGTTGCCACTCACGGTGGACGAAGTCGCGAATCTCTTCGCGGAATGCCTCATCGTCGACCTGGAACCGGAAGTCCATTCCAACCTCCCTCTTACCCGCGAAGAATCTGATCCTGTCTACCGGACCTTCGAATCGTACACCCCGCGAACGATCCACCTGCGTCGGCCGAAACGACCCCGTATCATCGGGGTGTCGCGGAACCCCACCAAGACGGAGGCGCCATGGATTTTCGCTTCTCCCCTGAAGACCAAGCACTCCGTGACGAGGTCAAGGGGTTCGTCCGCCGCGAATGGGACCCAAAGGGTTTCGATGTCGATATCAACCTGAGCTGGTACCACCGGGACCCTGCCATGCGCGCACACGTTCGGGCGTTCCAGAAAAAAATCGTGGCCAAGGGTTGGTGGACCATGCACTGGCCGGCCGAACACGGTGGCCAAGACGCGAGTATCGCTACACAACTTGCTTACAAGGAAGCAATGGCGTACGCCGGGGCCCCACCGGCAAGCGGGGGTGGCCTGATTGCTCCCGTACTGATGGCCGTTGGGCAGCAGTGGCAGAAAGACCTATTCCTCCCGCAGCTTGCCAATGCCGATATCGAGGTCTCACAGGGGTTTAGCGAACCCAACGCCGGATCGGACCTCGCCAGTCTGGAGACACGTGCTGTTCGGGACGGCGACGACTACATCCTCAACGGTCAAAAGATCTGGGGGACCTACCGGGACCCGTGGATCCACATCCTCGTTCGGACTGACCCGGACGCGCCCAAACACCGCGGCATCACTTATCTCCTGGCTCCTCTCAAGAACGACCGTGGCGACTACCTGCCGGGAATCTCTGTTCGCACCGTCCTCAACGCGATCGGGCGCCACCGATGGGACGAGTTGTTCCTTGACAACGTTCGGGTGCCCGCCAGGAACATCATTGGCGAGGAGAACCGCGGCTGGTACGCAGCCATGACGACGCTCTCCTTCGAACGGTCGAACATTCAAGGCCCTGCTGGCCTGACGCGCCTGATCGAGCACTACATCGACTACTGCCGTGGTTGGAAGAGGGCCGGCCGGGGTACCCCGTTCGAGTCGGCTGTGTTCCGCAATCGAGTCGCCGACCTTCGTGTCCAAATCGAGGCGATGCGCATGCTGTCCTATCGGATCGCGTGGATGCAGAGCCAGGGTCTCGTTCCCCAGAAGGAAGCCTCGATGACCAAGTTCTGGGGGGATGAGCTCGATCAACGCACGTACCACACGTTGTCACGGGGGCTTCAAGAGCTCGGCGAGCTTCTCCCGCACAACAGGTACGCCATTCCGTACGACGGATTCTTGAACTCGCGAGCGTTTATGACCGGTACGCTGAGCATCTCGGGGGGAACCACGGAGGTGCAGAAGAACATCATCGCCCAACGTGGCCTTGGTCTCCCCAGATAAGCACCAGACGGCACACCTTGGACCAAACGAGGGGATGCTAACCACCTACGGCGTGCGTGCGTTACCAGTATCGGGAATGACCTGGCCGGCCCGTTGTTCGGCGGCGTGTCATGGCGCCCAAGGTTGTCAGCACGCAAGGCCGTGCCGGACATGGTCCGGACACGATTTGAGAACGACGAAGGAGGATCATGGGCGCGCTCAAGGGGATTAGGATTTGGCAAATCGCGCTGCTCGTGGTGCTCCTGGCCGTTATCGCGACCGGCACCTATCTCGTTCTGGCACCGCCCAACTCTGGCAACGACCTTGGGCTGGGAGAGGACGAACAGCTCGTCGCCGCGCAGATCGGCGACCTGAGGAACGAAGTCTCAACGAACGGTAGCGTTGTCTTCCCAAACACCTCGTCAGAACGTTTCGGTTCATCTGGGACCGTGGGCGATGTCATGGTTAGCGTTGGCGACCAAGTCACCGGCGGCCACGTCCTGGCCACCCTGGATGGCGACTCGTTCAACGCACTGAACAAGTCCGTTCTCGAAGCCCGCAGCGAGCTGACTGATGCTCAGGAAGCGCTCGATATGGCGCTCCAACCGGCAACGGCGCTCGCCATCGCGACCGCCCGATCTCGGATCGCGGAAGCCGCCCAATCCGTGCGCGTCGCAGAAGACTCCCGGGAGGAACTCCTCAACCCAACAGCGCAGATCGAGCTCTCAGAGGCCCAGAACGCCGTCGAATCGGCCAAGACCGCGCTCGACATCGCTCTCGAGGACCGGGACATCGCGTTCAACCGAATAGACCTGGACACGCAGGACGCCCGCGACGCCTTCGCCGCTGCCGAAGCGGAATACCAGGAGGTCTTCGTGCGCTGGCTTGGCATCACCCCAACGGCGGACGACCTCCAGAAGCCGGTCGACGAACTGCTCGCCCAATGGAACGTTGATCTGGAAGCGCTCTTCTCGCCCGATCACACTCAACCTGCGGACCTCGCCAAGGGACCGTTCTCTTCGGGCCCCCCAATTGACGACCCAGAGACCGCGTGGAGCGAACCGACAGTCTACGCATGGCTCAACTTCTTCCCCAGCTTCATTGCGATCTCGTGCGACGATTCGTCCTCTAGCCAGGGGCCTTGCATCCTGGGTGAGATGGAAGACGCCTGGACGCAACTCGGCTCGACACGCGATGCCCTCGCGGATGTCGAGCGTCAAGTCGCCCGTGCGTTGGTTGCGGTTGAATCCGCCGCAGCAAGGGCAGAGGACGCGTTGGCGCGAGCCAACGAAAAGCTGGCCGAACTGGAGTCAGAGCCGGACCCGCTTGACATCGACATTGCCGACGCGCGGTTGACTGTGGCCCGCGAGTCGTTGATCGCCGAGCAGGAAGAGTTGGCCGATCTGATCGCTCCGCCCGATGCGGCAAGGATCGAGCTCCTTCGAGCGGAGGTCGCCGAGGCGGCCGCTACGCTCCAGTACGCGCAGGACCGAGTCGAAGGCGCCACCCTCACTGCCCCGTTCGACGGGTTCGTTTCCGCCGTCAACGTCGAATCCGGAGACGTGCTGACCGACAATCGGGTCGCTATAGAGATAGTGGACCCCACGGAGGCGGAGGTCGACGGGATCGTCGACGAGATCGACGTCCTCTTTGTGCAGGTCGGCGACACTGCGACTGTAACGATGGATGCGCTGCCAGGCACGCCGCTCAGCGGGTCCGTCTCGTTTATTGATTCCGCTCCCATCAATCAGCAAGGTGTTGTTTCGTACCCAATTCGTGTCCGCGTCGACCTCCCATCAGGGGTCTCACTGAGAGCCGGCCTGAGCGCCACCGCGAATATCGTGATCGAAGAGGACTTGGGCGTTCTCCTGATCCCCACACAGGCGGTGCGTGGAAGCTTCATTGAGCCTTTCGTGCTCGTCAGAGCCGACAGCGACTTCCAGGAGCGGCTTGTGCAGCTCGGAAATAGTGACGACTTCTGGGTCGAGGTCACCGAAGGATTGACCGAGGGTGAACAAGTCGTGATGAGGGTCGCCCAAGCTGCGAGCGATCCCTTCGCCGTCTTTCGCGCCGGAGGCGCGTTCCGGGGTCCAACCACCACAACGATAGTCAGCAGTTCGCGGTCTGTGACCGGTGGAGGCCCCGTACGCCCGCCGCCGCCATGATCGAGCTTGAGGACGTCACCAAGGTGTACCACATGGGTGCGATCGAGGTGCGCGCCCTCGCCGGAGTCTCGCTTCGAATCCACCGAGGAGAGATGGTGGCGGTAATGGGCGCCTCGGGATCGGGCAAGTCCACGCTGATGAACATCCTCGGTTGCTTGGACGTGCCAACGTCGGGCACGTATCGCCTCGACACACGCGACGTCGGCCGCTTGACCGACGACCGCCTAGCCGAGATCCGGAACCGAGAGATTGGGTTTGTCTTCCAGACCTATAACTTGCTTCCACGAATGACCGCCCTACAGAACGTTGCCTTACCACTCCTCTACGGCGGGGCTGGGAAACGAAGCGATCGGGCTCGGAGTGCTTTGGAGCGCGTCGGCCTCGAAGACCGCTCCCATCACCGGCCAACGCAGTTGTCCGGCGGGCAGCAACAACGGGTCGGCATTGCTCGTGCTCTGGTGAAGAACCCGAACATCCTCCTTGCCGACGAACCAACCGGTAATCTCGACTCTCAGTCCAGCATGGAGATCATGACCATCCTGCGCCGCCTGAACAACGACGAGGGGCTCACGCTCGTAATCGTAACCCACGAACCCGACATCGCAGCGCAGACACGACGCGTGATTACGATGCGCGATGGCCTCATCGTCAGCGACAGCGCACCGACGCCGACCGAACACACCACGACGGTCCCGTCTGCATAGACCCTTCCGATGACCCCAATCCTGGTCTTCACCACGGCCCTCTCCTCAATATCGGCGAACAAGTTGCGGGCGAGCCTCACGCTGCTTGGCATCGTGATCGGCGTTGCCGCCGTCATCTCACTCATGGCTATCGGAAGGGGAGCCCAGGCCTCGATCACGTCGCGCATCGAGTCGCTCGGGACCAACCTTGTCTTCGTGCGTCCGGGAGCGTCATTCGCGGGGGGATTCTCGTTCGGATTCGGCAGCGCAACGACACTGACGTTCGAGGACGCCTACGCGTTGCTCGACCCGGTGCGCGCTCCCGATGTCCGTGCCGTCGCGCCCGAAATGAACACCTCTGCGCAGATCGTCGCTGGACGCGAGAACACCTTCACACAGGTGATCGGTGTCACGCCGGAATACGAATCGGTTCGGAACGCTCCCATCGGATCCGGTCAGTTCATCTCGGCAGGCCACCTGACCAACCGCTCAGAGGTCGCGGTGTTGGGTCCAACGACCGCGGAGACGCTCTTCGCACTGCGTGACCCAATCGGCCAAACCATCCGGATAGACGGTCGGCAGTTCACGGTGATCGGGGTGTTGGAGAGCCTAGGCGGCACCTTTACCGGGAACCAAGATGACCGCGTCCTGGTCCCACTGACGACTGCGTACTACCGGCTGTCCGGCCAACGCACGGCGCAGGGCGACATCACCGTGCAGAGCATCAACGTCCAGGTCGACGAAGCGTCCGAGATCGATGAAGCGACTCGACAGATTGCAACGATCCTCCGACTCCGACACCGCATCACGGAGGAGGACGACTTCGTCATCTCGAGCCAAGAGGAGACCATCGAGACGCTCGAAGACACCACCAACACTTTCGTCCTCTTCCTGGGAGCAATCGCGAGCATCTCGCTCGTCGTGGGTGGCATCGGCATCATGAACATCATGTTGGTTTCGGTCACAGAACGGACGCGTGAGATCGGAATCCGAAAGGCCGAGGGGGCAAAACGGCGCGACATCTTGTTCCAGTTCGTGACCGAAGCCACGATGTTGAGCCTCGGAGGAGGTCTCTTGGGCGTCGCGATTGGGATCCTAACTTCGAACTTCCTCAACAGAACGAATCTCTTTGGCAACGACGGGTTCCAAACGGTGGTCAGCGGAGACGTTGCAGCACTCGCGCTCGCGGTCTCGGCGGCCATCGGCCTCTTCTTTGGCATCTACCCAGCAATTCGAGCGGCGCGATTGAACCCGATCGACGCGCTCAGGTACGAGTAATCGTGCCGCACACCATACGTCCGATAAGGAGCAACACATGAATCCAAGGTCGTTCATCGCGCTGGCAATCGCGGTCGTGGTCCTCGGCGGCGGATTAGGCGCAAGCTTCGCAGGCGGCGTCGCCGTCGGGAGGAATCAGGCGGAATCGGCCGATACGCCAGTTACCACGCAGCTTGTGGCACCCGGCGCCACACAACCCGGCGTTGGAACGGCACCAGACCCGGCCTCTCTCGTCCAAGGGATTCAGGGACGGCTGCTCCGCGCCGGAGAGCAACCGTCCGCTGAGGATATAGAACTCCTCCGACAGCAGTTGGGACAACTCGGCCCCGCTGGTCTGACAGGCGCTGAACAGACGAGAGCTCAGCTTGGCCAAGGGTTCACCGGGACCATTGAGGCGGTCGAAGGCGATACGCTCTCCTTCAGTACCGCTCAAGGGACCGTCGAGGCAGTTGTCGGACCCACGGTGCGCATCCAGCAGCTTGCGAGCATTACCGTCGGGGATCTAGAACCCGGGCTCCAGGTCACGATCACTGGACAACGCAACGACGACGGTGATCTCGAAGCCACTTCGGTGTTCGTCATTCCCGAGGACGGCTTCACGAATCTGTTCGGGGGCGGTCGCGGACCTTTTGGGCCAAACACTCCACGCTTCGGCGCCGGAGCACAGGCCCCAGGCACGGGAGGCAGCAACTAGCGAGCGCCGCCCCCCGTCCGCAGTTCTCGGCTACCGGGGCAGACCCAACCCCCGCTGGGCGATGATGTTCCTCTGAATCTCGTCCGTACCGCCGGCGATGCCGACTACGCCGCTCATGTACGCCTGGGCCGGTAGGAAGTCCCGCATCGGGAGCTTGAAGCGCCCGTCGTCCGGGCGCAGGTTGCCGTACTCCTGCATCAGGCGAGCGAGCGTCCGCCGGACTCCCATGAACAGGACGTCACCCCACAACTTCGTCATGGATGCTTCTTTCTGCGGGATCATTCCCTGGCTCTGCATCCATGCCACGCGGTATGAGAGCATCCGTGCAGCCTCGATCTGGACGCGCCACTCCGCCAGTTGGTTCTGAGCGATAACGCTGTCAATGGGGCTGCTTCCAGTCCGACGCTTCTGGGCCTTCGACCAGTCGATGAAGTCCTCCATCACCCGCTGTAGCCCGGCTGGTCCAGCGATATTGGAACGTTCGAAGGAGAGTGTGGTCATCGCCGCGTAGAATCCACGGTTCTCCTCTCCGATGACGTTTCGGACAGGCACGCGGACGTTATCCAGGAATAGCTCGTCCCATCGGTGACGTCCGAGGCCGTCTTTGATGGCCCGCACAGTGGCGCCTGGGATGGTTGGTTCGCCGTACCCCTCGTCGCGCAACCGCAACAACAAGTACGTGATGCCGCGGTGCTTCGGCGCGTCAGGGTCGGTGCGCACAAGAATATGCATCCACTCAGTGCGGTACTGGCTCCAGATCTTCTGCCCGTTGAGGACGTAGTCGTCGCCATCCCGGACTGCACGCAGTTCGAGTCCAGCAAGGTCGGACCCGGCGTTCGGCTCGCTGAACCCCTGACCGAAGTCCAACTCCGCATTCGCGATCCTCGGCAGGAAGTAGTCCTTCTGCCAGTCCTGACCGAGCACCATCAGCACCGGCGCGACGAGACCGCCGCCCAGCGCAGCCGGCGCTTCCTCATAGGCCATCACTTCACGGAACGCAAGTTGGCTCGAGATCGGGGCATCTTGGCCCCCGTGTTCCTTCGGCCAATGCATCGTGTACCAACCTTGGTCCACAAGCTTCTTCTCAAACGATTTCGTTAACTCTCTCTGCTCACTGCGAACGGTCTCGTCAGCGCGCCAACTCGCGAGGAACCCCGTCGTGTCGAACCCTTTGGGGTCCCACTCCCGGCGAACGAACTCGCGCGCCTCTCGTCTCAGCGCCTCGTCTTCGGGTGAAAACCGAAAGTCCATTTCGCCTCCCAGGTCCGGTCCTCTATTGGCCAGCTGCCCAGCCATTTTGCCAACGCGTCAAGGGCCAGGCGGCTCCCACGCGTATCGACTCCCTGCCGCTCTCGTCCCCCCGGGCACGACATTGGAGCGGGCCAATTCTAACGAATGTCCGCAACAAACGGTCAATTCAGTATGTTTACTGCGCCAAGATTGCGAAACCGCGGACGTCTGCAGTGGGTCCGTTAGTTAACAAAGGGCGAGTGGTACGATTCCGCGGTCGGCTTCACCTCAAAGGCCAAGCACGCTTCGCCGTGCCGGAGGACAGCATGGACTTCCGTTTCTCCCAAGAAGACGAGGCGATCCGTCAGCAGGCCCTCGAGTTCACAAAACGTGAGTGGGACCCCAAGGGGTTCGATGTGCCGGTGGTCTTCGGCATCGATTGGCACCACATGAACGAGGAGTTCGATGCGCTGGTCAAGGAGTTCCAGAAGAAACTCGTCCGACAGGGTTGGTGGACGATGCACTGGCCCGCGGAGTTCGGCGGGCAAGCCGCACCCATCACGACGCAACTCGCCTACCGCGAGGCCATGTCCTACGCGGGTGCACCGGCAGCGTTCGGCGGCGGTCTCGTCGGCCCCGTGCTCATGGTCCACGGCCAGGACTGGCAGCGTGAGGAGTTCCTCCCCAAGATCGCGAACGCCGAAATCGAATTCTCCCAGGGTTTCAGTGAGCCCAACGCGGGGTCGGACCTCGCGTCACTGGAGACCCGCGCCACCCGCGACGGCGACGACTACATCCTGAACGGGAACAAAATCTGGGGCACCTACCGCAATTCTTGGATGCACCTTATGGTGCGCACAGATCCAGAAGCGCCCAAACATCGTGGCATCACCTACCTCCTTGCCCCTCTGAAGGAAGAGAACGGCGACTATCTTCCAGGCGTTACGGTCCGCGCGATCAAAGACGCGCTGGGGCGTCACCGGTGGGACGAGATGTTCCTCGAGGATGTCCGTGTCCCTGCTCGCTCGATCATCGGCGAGGAGAACCGAGGTTGGTACGCCGCGATGACTACGCTCTCATTCGAGCGTTCGTACATCCAGGTGCCAGCGAGCCTGCTGCGCGTCATGGAGGATTTCATCGACTACTCTAATCATCTCCACCATACGCGTGGTTTCGGGCCGCTGGACAACTCCGTGATCCGTAATCAGTTCGCCAATTGGCGGCTTGAGCTGGAGGCGGACCGCATGCTCGCCTACCGCGTCGCCTGGATGCAGAGCCAGGGGATCGTTCCGGGGCGCGAGTCGTCGATGACCAAGTTTTGGGGCGCTAGCCTGATCCAGGGCATCTATAAGTTCATGTCTCGCGCACTTGGCGAATACGGGAACCTGCTACCCGACAACGCGGTGCGGCTCCCGGCCAAGGGGTTCATCAACAGCCGGGCCTTCACCTCTCCCACGGTCAGCATCGAGGCGGGCACGAACGAGATCCAGAAGAACATCATCGCCCAACGCGGCCTCGGCCTTCCCCGATGACCCAACCTTCCGATCGAGTGCGCGTCGGAGTCGTCGGTGCGAGCACGAGCTACGGGTGGGGTATGCGCGCACACCTCCCGGCCCTCCTCGGCCTGCCGGAGTACGAGCTCGCCGCCGTAGCAACCAGCCACCGCGAGACGGCGGAGGCCTCCAGGGACCGCTATGGCGCCACCAAGGCCTACTGGGACTATAACGACCTCGTCACTGACCCTGACGTGGAGGTCGTCGACGTCTGCGTGCGCGCGCCAACGCACTATGAAGTGGCGATCGCGGCGCTTCGCGCCGGAAAGCATCTCTTCTGCGAATGGCCGCTCGGTGCGAACACCGATCAGGCCGAGGAGATGGCGACCCTCGCAGCCGAGCAAGGTGTCCACACGATGGTGGGGCTCCAGGCCCGGTACGCACCTAGCTTCCAGCACCTCAGGAACCTAATCGCTGACGGTTACGTAGGACGTCCAATCTCGGCCAACGTCACCATGTTCCTGCCCGGACTGACGCGCCCGCGACGGGAAGGTTTCACCTGGAGTGCGGACCGATCGCAGGGCGCCCACACGTTGAGCATCGCCACAGGCCACGCGTTGGACGTCTTCCTCTGGTGCGTAGGCGAACTCCAGGATGTCGGCGCCATGGTCGAGACTCAGGTGCCGCAATGGCAACTCGCTGACTCCGAGCAAACGATCGCCGTCTCGTCCCCTGACAACGTCCTCTTCACCGGCAGACTGGCCAACGGGGCCCTGGCTTCCGGCCACATCGCTTCCGTTCCGTGGCACGGAACGGCTTTCCGCATGGAGGTCTACGGCGACGAAGGGACGCTCATCGCCTCATCCGACCAGATGGTCGAGATGGTCGATCCAATCTTGCGAGGCGGTAAGGGCAACGGTTCCAGCATGGAAGTGATGGCCCCTCCTTCGGAGCTCAATTGGACGCCTTCTGAGGTCCCCGCCGGCGTGGCAGTGAACATGGCGCAGATGTTCCGGCGGTTCGCACAGGCCGTCCGCGGCATGGAAGTGGACGCACACCCCGACTTCACCGAGGCGCTCCGCCGCCATCGGACCCTAGACGCCCTTGCGCGGTCGTCGGACACCAACCAGCGCGTCACGCTCTAGTCCGTCGATTCGACGTAGATGTGTTGCCCCTCGCTAGGCATTACGCTTGCCTGCGCAGCCTGCTCCCAAGGAGGAACGCGAGATGACGAGTAGCGTCGGTCCACTTGCAGGAGTCAGCGTCCTGGACCTCGGTGGGATGCGCACCGCGTACGCCGCGAGGCTCGTGGCGGACATGGGCGCCGATGTCATACTCGTCGAACCGCCGGAGGGCGATCCGACGCGGCGCATGCCGCCGTTCGTCGGCGACGCCTCAGACCCGGAACACAGCCTCGTCCACCTGGCCTTCAATACCAATAAGCGCAGCGTCGTCCTCGATCTCACAACCGAGACCGATCGCTCCCAACTGCGAGACCTCGCGGCGCACTCGGACGTCGTTTTCGAGGGGTTCCATCCTGGTTACTTGGAGTCCATCGACCTCGGATACGCGACGCTTGCCGCACACAACGCCGGCCTCGTTGTGTGCTCGATCACGCCGTTTGGACAAACGGGCCCGTACGCCGCCTTCGAGGGATCGGACCTCCACGCCGAGGCGTTAGGCGGTCTGATGACGATTCAAGGCGCCGCCGACAAACCGCCATGCATGTCCCCGGCGTTCCTCGGATACAGCCTCCCTGGGGTCCACGCAGCCCTCGGCGTGCTCCACGCACTACACGCTCGCGAAGGCAGCGGTCGCGGCCAACACGTCGAGGTCTCGATGCAGGAAGTGATCGCGAACGTCCACTTCATCGTCTCCCAATACGGCTACAACGCCACCCCGCAATCGCGGCCCGGCATCGGCAGCGGCGGGGCGACCGGCATGTTCGACTGTCGTGACGGTTCTGTTGGGTTCTCGCCAATTACGCCAGGTCAGTGGAAGTCCCTCGTCGAATGGATGGACGATCCGGTCCTGAAAGACCCTGTCTTTGACACCTTTCCCGGGCGTCGCGAGCAGGCTGACTTGATCCACGAGCTCGTCGCCTCATTCATCGCACAGTTCGACGTCGCCGATTTCGTCGACCAGGCACAGGCCCGCCGCATCCCCGCGGCTGCGGTGAGCACGCCCGCCGACCTTGCCGCCAATCCTCACCTCCTCGACCGCGGGTACTTCGTCGACGTCGAACACCCAACCGCCGGGACATACCGGCTACCTGGGGCCGTTGCCCAGCTAAGCGAAACGCCTTGGGCCGTGACACGTCCCGCGCCCAGGCTCGGCGAGCACACCGACCGGATCCTCGGTGCAACGCCGTCCCCACCCGCAGCCAGAAGCGTCGCCTCAGACAGAGGAGCTCCGCTTGCACCACCGCTCGACGGCATCCGAATCGTCGATCTCACACGCATATGGGTAGGTCCATACTGCACGCGCCAGCTAGCCGACTTTGGCGCAGACGTGATCAAGATCGAATCGACCGTATTCGACCCGAATTCGCGCGTTGGCGGCATTCTGCCAACACACGCCGATCTCAGCCGGAATAAGCGCAGCGTCACTGTCGACCTCCACACAGAAAAGGGCCAAGAGGTTATCAAGCGTTTGGTGGCCGAGAGTGACGCCCTCGTAGAGAACTATGCGGCCGGAACGCTGTCACGCTGGGGTCTCGGATACGACGACCTCAAGGAGATCAACCCAGACATCGTCTACCTCTCCATGCCGGGTTGGGGCAGCGTCGGGCCCTACGCCGACCACGTTCTGTTTGGTCTTCAGGCACAAACGGCATCGGGCGTCAGCTACCTGTGGGGCCACCCTGATTCTCCTCCTCGCGACCGCTGTGGTATCTACTACGCGGACTTCTTCGTCGGCAGCCAAGGAGCCTTCGCCCTAGAAGCTGCCCTGCTCCACCGGAAACGTACCGGCCAGGGGCAGTTCATCGAAATCTCGCAAGTCGAAGCCATGGCGAACGCCATGGCATTGCCTTTTCTGGACCACACGGTGAACAACCGCGATATCCACCCGACTGGAAACGACCGTCCGTATGCAGCGCCCCACGGCGTGTATCGATGCGTCGGCGACGATCGCTGGGTCGCAATAGCCTGTGAAACCGACAATCAGTGGGCCGCGTTTTCGATGGCCCTCACCCCTTACACGCCGCCGAACGCGTCGCCGCCAGACTGGACCCTCGACGAGCGCTTCCAGAGCTTCGACGGCCGGTCTGCCTACCGAGACGAGATCGACGCGCATATCTCCGCTTGGACGGCCGATCTGACGCCGAAACAGGTCATGTTCATGCTCCAGCGCCATGGCATCCCGGCCGCCGCCGTTCAGGACAGCGAGGACGTGTTCTTCGACCCCCACTTGCGCGCCCGCGATTACATCCAGCCGATCGCCCACCCCGAACCGGTCTGGGGAACGATCTATCATGCGATGTTCACCTCACACCTACCCGACACGCCCGGCACCGTCCGCTTGCCAGCACCAGCGTTAGGCGCTCACATCCAGGAAGTCCTCACCAACCTGGCAGGCTACTCGGAGCAGGACATCGAACGGCTCGTTCAATCCGGAGCACTCAGTTGACGCCGATCGACTACTTGGCACCCTGATACGTGTGGGCCTGAGGGGTCCTCGGCGAGCCGTCGCGCGTGCGGAGCTGTTCGCGGTCTCGCACATTGCACCGCGCCCCGCCCACCGCACAGCCGGCGGGCAACCGGTGAATGGGGTGGTGTCTCAAGACACCACCCCATTTGATTCCAGATCCAGGCGTGGTTAGTCGGGACGCGTGCCGAGAACGACCGTCACTTCCATGACATTCCCAGCGCGAATGAGCTCCAGGGTGATCTCATCGCCGGGTCGACCGGAATACGCCAGGTAGGCAATCAAGTCGTCGACTCCCTCCACGGTCGCGCCGGCGATGCCGGTGATCACATCGCCCCCAAGAGGCGGACCGGAGCGCCGCGCATCCTCGTGAACCTCGTTAGAACCCATCACCTCAGCCTCATCGGCCGGCCCGTCCTCCGTCACGCTGGTAACAAGCGCACCCCGAGTATCCCGGGGAAGCCCCATCTCCTCCGCATCATCGGCACGCAGCGATACGCCGCCGACCCCGAGCCATGGGTGCTCATAGCGCCCATCTGAGATCAGCACCGGCACGACCTGCTTCGCCACGTTGATCGGGATTGCGAACCCCACACCCGAATTGGCGCCGGTCCGCGAGATGATCTGCGAATTGATCCCGATTACGCGCCCGAATCGATCGACAAGTGGACCGCCTGAATTGCCCGGGTTCATCGCCGCGTCGGTCTGGATGACCTCCGGGATCGAGAACGCCGTCCCGCCCCGGATCGTGCGTCCGACCGCGCTCACGATGCCACTCGTCAACGTGAACCCCTGGCCGAACGGATCGCCAATCGCTGCTACCAATTGCCCAACTCGGACGGCATCCGAGTCCCCGGTCATCACTGGCACATAGCGGTCCGACGGAAGCTCGACTTTGAGGACGGCCAAGTCCGAGTCTTCGTCAGCGCCGACGAGCTCGGCTTTCAACTCGAGTCCGTCCTCGAATAACACGGTGATGTCATCCGCGCTGTCGACGACGTGCCAATTGGTGACGATGTGACCCTGAGAGTCCCAGACGAACCCGGACCCTTCGCCCTGAGGCAGGAATTCCGGTGCGCCATTGCCATTCGACGAGAACCGCCCGACCTGCTGCTCGACTTCTATTTCCACCACGGACGGCAAGAGTTGGACATAGATCGCGTTGAGCAGGTCCTCTTGGGCCGCCACGATCAGTCCGGGGTCGTAGTTCGTCGTGGGTTGCTGCGCGTCCGATGCGTCCACCGTTAAAGCCATCTGGTCGTCCTCGGCTGTTGCCGGGAAGGAAACGCTCACCGTCTCCGCGGAATTCTCCGCCGAGGTCATTTGGTTAACGGGCATCGGATCTTGGGTCTCGCTAACGGTCTGGACCGCAGCTGGGCTAGCGGAGTCCGTTACCGTCTCAACTGCATCGGGACTAGATGAACAGGCGGCGGCGATCATCGCGAAGCCGCCGAGCGTGGGAACCAGGAACCGCCTAAGGGTCATGTGTGCTCGCCACCTTTCTCAGTGGAGGTTTGTGGTACCAAATGAAACGCAACGAGCACTATTTGGTTAGCCGAGGGTTTCCCGGTCGAACGTCAGTCAGAGACGCACAGCGCCTCAACCGTTGTCGCCGCCGTGCGGAGAGGGGCGCGAAAGCCCTCTTGTGAAGCGGTCAGAGGACCTGCCAGGTCCTCCTCCCCTCGAGCCGAACCACCTTCCCTATGTTCGCGCCGTGCGGCATGTGCCCTGCCGCGACGGTGAACCCCTCAGCCTCCATCCGCGCCATGACTGACTCGCGGGTCTGGGCCGCGCTTGGCTTGTCCACGTCGAAGCCGACGTTCCAACCCGTCTCCTGCGTTTGAATGGAAGTATGGAACAGATCACCTGCAATCAATGCACGCTCCCCGTTGGACGTAACGAGTGCGCTCATGTGTCCCGGTGTGTGTCCCGGGCTCGCGAACGTCGTGATCTCCGAGGTGATGACTTGGCCGTCGCCAACGAGCTCCAGTGCGCCGAGGCCCTGTAGTGGCTCGACGTTCGCTGGGACGTGGGGCGAATTTGGCAGCACGTCCGGACCGTTGAAGTAGTCCCAATCGGCCTGGGAAACGTAGTATTTCGCTCGCGGGAAGGTCGCGACGGGTTTTTCCGGCGACTCCCACGTCACGTTCCATCCCACGTGATCACCGTGCAGGTGGGTGAGGAACACGACGTCGACGTCCTCGGCGCGAATGCCCGCAGCGTTGAGGTTCGACATCAGCTGCCCGCGGGCTCCTCCCATCTGTTCGAACGGTCCGGGGCCAAGCCCCGTATCAACGACTGCTACCTGTCCCGAGGGGGAGCGCAACGCGAAGAACCCCATCTGCGCGCGAATCTGACCGGGTGCTTCCAGTTCGTCCCGATAGGTGTCCCAAGCCGAAGCAGGAACGTCTGGGAACATGGTTGAGACGTCCCGCAGCCCTCCGGGCAAATCGAACAGCCCGATGATCTCTACGTTTCCGATGCGTACCCGTTCACCCATGTTTGCGCCCCCGTGACGATGTGTTTTTTTCGGCTTGAGACGGTCGACAATTCCGGGTCGATCTTGGCCCCAGAGAGCTTAGACCACCGCATCGCGCAGGGCGCGTAGGTTCTCCTTCGGAACCGCGGGGTCAAACGTGCATCCGGGCCCGATCATCCACCGTGCTGGGCCCAGATTCTCTTTGACTCCTGCGACCCACGATGCGACTTCCACTGGCGTCGCATCCACCAACGCGGATTCATGCGGGATACCGCCGATGATCGGCCGGTCCCCAACGAGGCGCTGACCGTCAGTCAGGCTCGGGTTCTCGTCGCCGCGAACATCCCAGTTGAATGCATGCGCAGGGTAATCGGCGAGAGCGGCGAGCATGTTTCGATCCTGGCACACGTGGAGCAGATTGAACCAAGCATCCGAAACAGCATCCAACACGCGTAGGTCGTAGGGACGTGCGAACTCGGCATACTCGTCTTCGGTCAGCCGCTTCCTGGTCGCCCACGCTGTTGTTGCGAAGAAGAGACCCGCCGCTCCACGGTCCACACACGCTTTGCCGAACCGGCTGAAGGTGTCGGCGATTGCATCCAACGCCGGACCGACTTCGTCGAAGTGCTCGCGTAGGTGCTGTCCGAAAGTGCGCCCCGACGGTGCAAACCGGGCGGCAATCGAAACGGGGTTGAAGACCGTCATGAGCACCGGGGTGTCGTCCGCGGCGCCCCGGACGATGGAATCCAACGCGTTCAGGTGGTCTGCCAACACCGGGTTGTCGAGCTGCTGCGCCTCGACGCGTCGCCAATCTGACGGCGTATTCACGAATGGCTCGATCACCTCGGGATGGTCGTCGTCCAATGGCCGAAACGCCATGCCGAACGACTCCGCGTGGTAGGTCGCACGAGGGTTGACCTTGATGAAGTCCCAATCGAACTCGCGTTGGAACGCAAGCGTCGTCTCAGCCAACCCTTCCGGCGTGCGTTCATCCGCAAAGTGGTGCCGCCACATGCTGACCGCAGGCCGGTCGACCTCTTGACCTCGGAGAGTCGCTCGTACGCGCTCACCGTGAGTCATGTCTGCTGCCACGATCAAACCCCCAAACATCATTTCGCCTGTCGAGTCTAGTCGTTACGGTCACGAGCCCGAGTCCAGCCGCGCCATCGGCAACTGCGCTATCTCGGTACCATGTACACAATGATCACGCGCGAGCAATGCCCATGATGGCATTTGAGCGGCCGTTCGTATTGAGGGCGGTCGGCGCATCGCTCATCGGGATGGGTGGTCTCCTGATGCTGGCGGTCGTCGGATACGTGGGTGTGGGTATCTACGGCGAATCCCGGCTTGCCGAGCTTGTCGTGCCAGAGAGTGAGATTTCATCATCCACGACCGATCTTCAGCGCGACTTGTTCGTCCCGGGAATTGCGCCTTCTTCGCCGCCGTCGACCGCGCCCGACCAGACCTCGTTGACGACCCCGTCTGCGGCCACGGTATCGACGCAGCCTGGCGGGACATCCACCACTTCCGTTGACACCAACACGCCTGGGGGAGAGACCCCATTGGAGCAGAGTCCGGCTCCGGCGTCCGACGCTACAACCTCCGATCAGACCTCAGGCGGACTCGTGCCTGTTGCGCCTGGAGCACGGTTCGAGTTCGCACCCCTGCGCTCGGAAGCGACGGGTTCGTCGACGGGATCCGCGATCGGCGCGAAGTTCGATCCTATCGACTGGTCAAGGTTGGCGCCGTCGATCGGCGAAGAACCGCGGGCTCAACGGATGATCATCCCTGCCATCGGCCTCGACTCCAACATCGTCGAATTAGGGACTCGCTGGGATGGTCCCAACCTTCAATGGGAGACGGCTGATCATGCGGTCGGCCATCACGTGGGTACCCCACATCCCGCGGAACGCGGCATTGCTGTGTTCTCGGGACACATCAACTCGCCCATTCGAGGCGAGGGTTCGATATTCAGCCGGCTGCCGGATGTCGCCTCCCTCCTGCGCGAGGGCCGGACGATCGACATCATTCTGGAGTCCGAAGAGGGCCGATACCTGTACCGCGCGACTTCGACCGATGTCGTCGTTCCCGAGGATGTCCAGGTGTTCCGCACGAGCCAGACACCCGGCCTGACGCTGGTAACCTGCGTCCCGGCCACACACTACACCCACCGATTCTTGGTCAATGCTGTGCTGGTCGGCCACTCATCGGCCTAGGCAAGACTCGGACTGGGAGCCGCTTCTTCGCGTGGGGGCTTCTGTAGCCGAACCCGCCCCCGGGCAGTTAGATCTGCATCACCTCGACGACCCGATCGCGGTGGTGATCGGCATCACCGTAGGAGACCTCCCACGCCCGCAAGCGCCTCGTATAAAGCTGGAGGTCGTACTCGAGGGTGAACCCGATCGAACCGTGCGCCTGGTGTGCGTTACGTGCAATCCTCTCAACCGCGTCGCTGGCGTACGCTTTCGCGGCCGCGACCTGAAGATCTGAAGGCAGGCCTTCGGAGAGAGCCCACAACGCCGGGTACGCTGCGTAGCGGGTGCCGTCCAAGTCCGTCGCCATGTTCGCGCACGCATGTTGCACGACTTGAATGCTTCCGAGCGCGCGCCCGAACTGCACCCGGTTCTTCACGAACTCCACGGTGATGTCCAGCACTTGTTGGAACGCGCCCACCATCTGAAACGTCCGTAGGATCGCTCCCCGCTGGATTAGACGTTCCAATGCGGGCCAAGCAGAACCGACCTCACCGAGGACCGACCCTTCCGACACGAGGACCTCGTGGAATTGCACCTCGCATTGATGGTCCTTGGCGATCGTATCCAGTTGCTCCACACGGATTCCCGGCGTCCGAGCGTCGACCCAGAACAGTGAGATTCCATCTGTCACGTCAGCAGAGTCGCCGGTGCGAGCCGCGACGAGCAGGTAGTCAACAGCTTGGGCGTGGTCCACCAAGAACTTGGCGCCGTTCAATACCCATTCCTGCCCACGCCTCGTCGCCGATAACTGGATCCCTGCGGCGTTCAGTTCGCCGAATGGCTCTAGTAAGGCGGGCGTGGCGATCAAGTCTCCGGTTGCGATTCGACGGAGGTCTTCTTTCTGTGCATCGGTACCCTCGTCCGTCAGGGCGAGGGCGCACAGCGAGGTACTAAAGAACGGTCCGGGGAGTAGGGCTCCACCCACCTCGTCCATCAGCAGGCCAAGATCAAAGATGCTCTGCCCGGTCCCCCCATACTCCTCCGGCACCGGCATCCCGAGCCAACCCACCTGAGCAAGTTTCTGCCAGAGCTCTGGCGTGAAGCCTCGCTCGTCCTCTTCCATATCGCGAACGAACGTTAGCGGCGATTCCTGTTGAAGGAAATCACGCGCTGCGGCCCGCAGCATCTGTTGTTCTTCACTCAGTTCTAAGTCCATATCGTTACCCTCAGTTACCCCACCCCAAACCGGGTTCCGTTACAAAATGGGCTCACGCAGCGGCCAAGAAAGGCCTCGGCTGTGCGGTCGCGTGGCCGACCCGAACTCGCCTACCGAGGCAGTCCCAAGCCTCGCTGCGCGATGATGTTCGGTGCGAGCCACAACCCGCCGCCGCCCGCGAATCCGTGGCCCTGTTCCATGGTGTACCGCACGCCGTGCATGCCATGTCCCAACGCGCGTGGCTCGTCGATTCCGAACAACCGGTGGTACTTGATGATCTTCACCAAGGTGGGTTCGAACTCGAACTGGTTTAGCAGATGGCTCTTGTAGTTGAGTTCCGAGCCCTCGACTGCAGCCTCACCACCCTGCGAGTTGACCCACGCGACGCGGTATGCCAACGCACGCATGATCTCAACTTGGATGCGCAGTTCGGCTAACTGTCGCTTCACTTGGACGTCTTCAAGCACGGATTTCCCGTTGAACTTCGCTTCTTTGCACATCTCCATGAAGTGGTCCAGGTGGCGGAGCAACGCAGCCGCACGCCCCGGGCCTCCAGTGCGCTCGAAGTTCAGCGTGGTCATGGCCGCGTACCAACCGCGGTTCTCCTCACCGAGCATGTTGTCGGCGGGAACGCGCACTTCGTCCAGGAAGACCTCGCTCCAGTAGTGTCGTCCGAGCATGTCGTACAACGGCCGCAACGTGATCCCGGGCGTCTTCATATCGGCTACGAAGTACGAGATCCCCCGGTGCTTCGGCGCGTCTGGGTCCGTCCGCACAAGGAAGTGGCCCCAATTCGCCCTATAGGCACCGGACGTCCAAATCTTCTGCCCGCTGATGAGGTATGAGTCGCCATCTCGGACGGCGCGGGTCTGCAGGCTGGCCAGGTCAGTTCCGGCGTTGGGTTCGCTGAAGCCCTGTGCCCACTCAACGTCGGCGTTCGCCATCTGCGGGAGGAATTCCTTCTTGAGCCGATCGGAGCCGTGGATCATGATCGCGCCCGTGATGTTGCCCGCGGGCGAACCTTGCGGCGCTCCGGCGTAGGCAAGCTCCTCCGCATAAACGATCTGCTTCCCGGCAGGGGCGTCACCGCCACCCCACTCCTCCGGCCAACTCATCGTGTACCAACCCTTGGACACGAGTTTCTTTAGGAATTCGTTCGTGACCTGCTGGATCTCGGGCAATTCCATGTCCGCGGCGATTCCGCCGTATTGGCGCCATGGGACTGGATGCCATTCGTCGCTCAGGAAGTTGCGTACCTCCTGGCGGAACACTTCGTCCTCGGATGAAAAGCGAAAGTCCATCTGACCCTCCGATGCCTTTTCCCCAATGTGATAGCCACCCTTCGTGGTAGCCGACCAAGCGTAACATAAGCGCCAGCTGTTAAGGCGGTGGCGAGCAGATCTTGGGAGCCTATAAGCCGGGTTCTGTGTCTCGGCGGGGTTACCCCCGCGCGGGATGACGGCCATCCATCTAGGTCCGCCGTTGCCGACGGACTCAAGCGGCCTACCCGGGAGCAGGATCGGGCGGTCCCTCGCCCGCGGGGCCAAACCCGCGGACACGCTCCCCTATTTGGCCTTGCTCCGAGTGGGGTTTGGCCACCGCCGCGTCGCCGCGGTCGGCCGGGCGCTCTTACCGCCCGTTTTCACCCTTACACAGGATTCTCATTGCTGAGTTCCTGGCGGTATGGTCTCTGTGCCACTTTCCGTCGCTCCGGCCTTGCAGCCGAAGCGCCTGGGCGTTACCCAGCACCCTGCCCGATGGAGCCCGGACTTTCCTCCCGCCTGGTATACCCAGGTACAGGCGGCCGTCCGGCTCCCAGACCCGCTCGCCATGTTCAGAATACCTTGCTTGGGCTATCGATCAGCGAAGAACTCCTCGACCGCCGCGTCGGCCGTTGCTGGATCGACATCCGCGCGAAGCCTCGCATGCCCAATACGATCCAGCAGTACCCACCGACTTGCCCCCCGTTCGACTTTCTTATCCAAAGCCATCGCGTTCATGATCGATGTGGCATCGATGCTACTTGAAGGCCGCATCGAAAGGCCGAAGGAACCGATCAAAGCCTCTTGGCGCTCCAGCTCCGCGGCTCCGAGGTGACCAAGCCTCGCGGCCAGCCGCCCCGCGAACGACATCCCAACCGCGACCGCTTCCCCGTGGAGCACGCTCTCAAAGTTCGTCACAGCCTCGATCGCGTGGCCCACGGTATGGCCGTAGTTCAACGTTGCCCGCAGCCCAGTCGTTTCCCGTTCGTCCAGCGAGACGATGCGTCCTTTGATGGCCGCACACCGACGTAGTGCGTGGCGGACGGTGTCTGCGTCAACGGCAAGGAGGTCCCTCGCGTTGTCCTCGAGGAACGACACGAGATCAGCGTCCGCGATCAGACCGGTCTTTATTACTTCTGCCCAGCCCGCGACGCGGTCCCGTTCGGGCAACGTCGCCAGTACCCGCACATCGGCCAATACCATCCTCGGCTGGTGGAATGCGCCGACGAGGTTCTTGCCCACGGGAAGATCGACTGCGACTTTCCCTCCAATGGATGCGTCCGCCATAGCGAGTAAGGTCGTCGGCACCTGGACGAAAGGCAGCCCTCGCGCATACGTCGCCGCGACGAACCCTCCCAAGTCCCCCGTCACGCCGCCGCCGACCGCGACAACAATATCCCGCCGCTCGGTCTTGCCTTCTGCCAACCAGGCGTACAGGTCTCCCGCCATTTGCACGGTCTTGGATTCCTCACCCGGTGGCACTGCAAATTGCCGCGTCGTAAACCCTGCGCCTCGGAGCGCGCCCTCAGCGGTCGCCCCGTAGGTAGCCTCGATGGCGCCGTCCACCATCAGATGCACCGTTCCCACTAACCCGAGGTCCCTCAACCGGTGCCCCAGCGATTCCAGTACCCCAGCCCCAACGATGATCGGGTAGGAGTCGTTCTCCGTCTCAACGGTGTACGCAAGATCTGCGTCTCCCTCGACGCCGACTGTTGCGTCCCGGCGGGTTGCGGCGTCAAGTTGGCCCTCCACCACCCTCGCGACGTCTTCGATGGCTAGCGAGTCTGTGTGTACGGTGATATCCGCTTCGGCGTAGTAGCGTTGACGGCGCGATTTCAACCGTCGGATCTCATCCAACGGCCGCGGCCGTTGCAGTAAGGGGCGGTCAGTTTCTCGGTCACCGCCGCTCAGCATCCGCTCCAACACTGTCTCGGGACGAGCCTCCAGGGTTACGACCGTGCCGGACCCCGACAAGAGCGAACGATTCATTGGATCTACGACAATCCCTCCGCCCGTCGACACGACCAACCCGGACCGCTCCGAGAGCTCGCGCAGGAGATCCGTTTCGCGTTCCCGGAAATCCACCTCGCCTTCCGTCTCAAAGATCTCGGATACCCGCTTCCCGGCCCGGTGTTCGATCTCCGCATCGGTATCGAGGTGCTCCCAACCGAGTCGCTGAGCGAGGACGCGCGCCACGGCGCTCTTGCCGGTGTAGGAGAACCCGATGAGGTAGACGTTCCCAGTCGGGCGGGTGGCGTTCGTCACGTCGGAGACCTCGCGGGGGGCTAGCCCCCGACGCGGTGCGCCGGGCCGACGGTCTTCAGGTAGGACCGCCAGTTGCGAACGGTCTCGTCGATGTGGTCGCCGCCGAACTTCTCCAACACGGCATCGGCAAGCACGATCGCCACCATAGCCTCACCGATTACTCCACACGTTGGGACGAACGTGATGTCGGACCGCTCATAGTGGGCCTGGACCAACTCACCGGTCTCCAGGTTCACTGACGGCAGCGGGTTCATGATTGTCGCAATTGGTTTCACCATCGCGCGCACGATCAGCGGTTCGCCCGTCGTCATTCCACCCTCGAGTCCGCCGGAGTTGTTCGAACGGCGCGGCCACGGTCGCACCCATTCCCCGCCTTCAGACTTCGGCCACTCGTCAACGGGCATGATGACGTCATGAACCTGCGAACCCCGAATCTCTGCTTGCGCGAAACCTGCGCCGAACTCGACACCTTTCACCGCGTTCACGCTCATGACCGCCGCCGCGAGACGAGTGCTTAGCTTCCGATCCCATTGGATGTGGCTCCCCAGACCAACGGGGAGGCCGGTCGCCACGACTTCGATGACGCCACCAAGGCTGTCCCCCGCCTCGCGAGCCGCGTCGATCGCCGAAACCATCTGTTCTTCGGCGGCGGGATCCGCACACCTGACCCGGGATTCCTCCACTTGTGGCCAATCGGGCTGGTCTACGACGCGCGCGTGGACGCCGCCCAGGGCCACCACATGGCTGTGAATCTCGATGCCAAACGATTCGAGCATTCGTCGCGCCACGCCTCCAGCCGCAACCCTCGCTGCGCTTTCACGGGCGCTCGAACGTTCCAGGATGTTCCGTGCGTCGTCTTGGTGGTATTTGGAGATTCCCGGCGTATCCGCGTGGCCCGGTCGTAGTCGCGTGATGCGGTTGTACTCGACCGTGGTCGGCGTCGTACTCATGACATCGGTCCACGGGACCTTATCCGGGTCTCCCCCTGTCTCCCAATCCCGATTCCAGATCAAGAGTGAGATCGGACTGCCCAACGTGATGCCGTGGCGCACACCGGCGGTGATTTCGGCGCGGTCCCGTTCGATCTGCATTCGGCCGCCTCGACCGTAGCCACGTTGGCGCCGCGCGAGGTCCGTTTGAATGTAGTCCTCAGAAATCGGAACTCCCGCGGGCACACCTTCGACAAGCGCCGTCAGGCCCCTACCGTGCGATTCTCCGGCGGTCAAGAATCGGAACTGTCCCATACGTCCTTCACCCTACGAATTGGATTCGGGTTGGAGAACTCGCCGAGCCGCGCGCTCCATCACGTCGTAGGGCGCTGGTTGGCCGGTCCAAAGTGTGAATGCTTCCCCACCCTGGCGGACCAACATGCCCAGACCCTCTAGCGTCTGCGCGCCGCGCTCACGCGCGAAACGCAGTAACGGCGTGTCCAGCGGATTGTAGACCAGGTCACAGACCAGAGTCGTTTCGGAAACGAGGCCGCCTGCGATTTCTGGCATGCCGCCCTCGTCAGGACCGCCGTTCATACCCACGGAGGTGCATTGAACCAGAAGTCCTAGCGGCTCGTTCGACAACAAGGCGTGGTGATCTCCGGTCATCGGGGCAACCCGAACCCGGGCGTCGGCACCCTCTTGGACCGCGTCTCTGAGCTCGTGGGCCTTCGTTTCAGTGCGGTTGAAGATGACCAGTTCTCGGGCACCTGCGTCCGCCAAACCAAACGCGACGGCGCGAGCCGCTCCGCCTGAACCAACGATTGCGGCGATACAACCCGAAGGGTCGAACCCAGCATCGAACCGCAGTGACTGGACGAAACCTGTGGCGTCGGTGTTGTACCCGGTAAGTCGTCCCGCATCACCTCGAACGACCGTGTTAACGGCCCCGATCCGCGACGCCGCGGGATCGAGGTCATCGACCAGCGATAGGGCCGCCACTTTGTGTGGGACCGTGATATTCGCACCGAGGTGGCCCGGATCGCGGAGTGTCTCGAACCGTTCGGCGAGCCGATCCGGTGGTGTCGGCCAAGGTTCGTATCGGCAATCGATGCCCAATGCGTCGAACGCCGCTTGTTGGAACACCGGTGAGACCGAGTGTCCGAGCGGGTGCCCCATGATCCCGACGCGGAGGGTCACGAGCGTCGTGCACTCTTCACGGCGCCAGACCGGGCCGCTTCCAGGTATTCCTCCAAGATCACAGCGGCGGCGGCCGAGTCCAACCGGTCCCGCATCGTGCGCGACGAGCTCCCCTGTTCGCGGAGACGGCGTCCTGCCTCCGCTGTGGAGAAGCGCTCATCCCACGGTTCGACGGGGATCGCTAATTTGGCCGCAAGCGTTCGCCGGACACCCTCGGCCCATCTGGCCATCGGGCCACGTGTGCCATCGAGCGAACGAGGAATTCCGACGATGATCCGTTCTACGTCTTGCGCAGAAACGAGGCCGCGGACCTCTTCGAGGAACCCGGTCGCCGTTGCACCCTTGACTGGGCGTGTGGCGGGCGTCGCAATCGTCCGCGTCGGATCTGAGAATGCGACGCCGGTCCGGACCGAACCGAGGTCAAGCGCCATGATGCGAGCCATGCCAAGGACGATTGTACGTCGGCACCCCTCTGGCGGGTGGCCTCAGTTAACAAGAGGAACGGGCCAGCGTACGCCTGGCCCGTCCTTCTTTCTCTTTCCCGGTCTGATCGATCAGTCGCGGCGGGAGCGCGGTCCGAACGGTTCCGGTTGGAACGGCGCGTCCCGCTCTTGGAGATACGCCCGCATCCCGCCTACTTTTCCGGCGTCCTCCAGCTTCTTCTTGTACTCCTCGCGCTGGGAGGTGTGCGCCAACGCAGATAGTTCGGCGTTCAGGTTCCAAGCGTTGTGGAGTCCCATCATCTCGAGCCCCATCGTCGCCACGGCGAGGTTGATCTTCACCGTCTCTGGGCTGACCAGGGCAATCCGTTCGCCGATCATCAGGCACTCTTCCATCAGTTGGTCCGCAGGCACCACCTTATGCACCAATCCGATGCGGAGGGCTTCCTGCGCATCGACATGATCTCCTGTTAGGCCGTACCGCAGCGCATTCTTGTATCCAGCCAACAGCGTCCAAATGAAGTTTGTGTTCGAGATGTGTCGGACCTCTGGTTGGCCGAACACAGCCTCCTCGGAAGCCACAGTGATGTGCGGCACCAGCGCGTACCAACTGCCCCACCCGAGAGCCCATCCGTTGATGGCTGAGATCACCGGCGTGCCCAGCTCCCATATGTGAAGGAGCCGCTTGATTCCCAACCGGTCCTGATTACGCCACCGGTCCAAGAACGACGCGACCGACTGACCCTCCTCCAGCCCGTATGGCCAGACGGTCTCCGGTCCCCCATCCATGACGTTCCCACTCATGTCAGCGCCAGCGCTGAACGCCCGCCCCGCTCCTGTCAGGATGATGTACCGGACTTCGGGATCGGCGTCTGCCTCGTCGAGCCCTGCGTGAAGGTCCGTCCGCAGGCCCTGATTGAACGAGTTCATTTGCGACGGTCGATTGAGCGTGATCACGACGCCCTTGCGCTGTTTTTCGTAAAGAATGTTCTCGTACTCGGCCACTTCAATCCCCCGTATTTGTACTCCGCGTCAGCCTAGCACGGCTGAAATGGGCCTTCAGGCTCGACACGTTATGCTGACGTTTTGATTGTGATTGGGGGAAGGCGTAATGGCAGTTGTCGAATACGAAGTCCAGGATGGAATCGCGCGGATTGTTTTGAACCGGCCAGAGCGATTGAACGCGTTGAACGAGGAGGTAAGCGAACGGCTTCGAACCGCCGCCCGCGACGCTGACCGTGACCCGGCCGTCCGGGCCGTCGTCATCACTGGCGCAGGAGAACGCGCCTTCTCGTCCGGGTTTGACCTGAGGGGCGACCGCGTTGCGCCAGGTGGGCCTGAGTTAATCGGCGAGGGCGAGGAATACGCTCCATGGTCAATCTTGAAGATACGAAAGCCGGTGATCGCCGCCATACGGGGGTACGCATTGGCCGGTGGCCTGGATATTGCCCTGGCCTGCGACATCCGGATCGCCGCGGACAACGCCAGCCTTGGGTTTCCGGAGGTCCATTGGAACCTTCCGGATGGTTTCGCTGTAGCGCTGCTGACTCGGGCGGTCCCGCTCGGACATGCCATGGACCTCATCCTTCGGGCGCAACGGATCGACGCTGAGCACGCACACCGGATCGGTTTAGTAAACGAGGTCGTGCCAAGCGACCAACTCATGACGAGGGTCGACGAACTGGCCCGGCAGATGGCCGCTCAAGCCCCGCTCGCCATCCGCGCCATGAAGGAGATGGCTTACGAGAGCCTCCACGCCGACCTCGACAAGATCATGGCGTCGCAGGGCAAGTTCATGCGCCTGCTTGGCCTGACCGAGGACGCTATCGAGGGGCGTCAGGCGTTTCCGGAGCGCCGCGAACCCGAGTACCACGGGCGCTGATGGAGGCGGTCTCCCGCGCCCCTACGCTAGGCGATTCGTAGAGGGAACAGCCGTCACCGGTCGATCGGCCTGAACTTCACCAGCGTCCATTCGTCGGCCACGTCCTCAAAGACCGCCTCGACGGGCATATCAACCTCGACGTCGAACGGCGGGATGTCGACGACATTCGAGATCATGCGCGCCCCTTCGTCGAGTTGGATCACGGCGTACACGTAAGGAACGTCTTCAGCGAACCGCGGGTCGTTGGGTTGGTGCACGATGGTGAACGCGTGCACCCTGCCCGTCCCCTTAACCGGCGCCCATTCCAGGTCCGACGAGAGACACACGGGGCATAGTTCGCGCGGGTAGAAGAAGAACCCGTCGTGGTTCTTGCACCGCGGCATCACCAATTCATGCCGTTTGGTGGCTTCCCAGAAGGGCCGCGTGAACTCTTCCGTTGTTGCGCCGCGAGACCCACCGGGAATCGGCAGCGGCTTGGGATAGTCGGTTGATGTCATCGGACTCTCCCCGAGTTGAATCGTTCGGTTCCGTTAGAGCGTGTTCTCGGACCCGAGAACCAGTGAGGCCATGCTGCTCATTGTGCCGCCTCAACCGTTTGTCATACACAGATCGTTGCGTTGGACTTGCCGCGCCCCCGCCCGGCCCATGATCTGCCGTACGGCCTCCGTGATGTGCCGGAAGCCGCCCGCGTCGCCGGCCTGACCTCCGGAGAGCTGTCCTCCATCGGTGTTGATGGGGAAGGTCCCCTTATACGTTGTGTCGGTTGACGCGAAGAAGGGCCCGATCTCGCCCTTCTTCACGAACCCGGCATCCTCGAGACATACCGATTCGAGGATGGTGTAACAATCGTAGAACTCCGCGAACTGAATGTCTTTCGGCCCGTAGCCGGACATGTTGAACGCGATCGGAGCTGATCGCGTCACGGCCGATCGCGTCAGCCGTTCACGCTGCCAACCAGCTAGCGGGTCCGACGCAATACCCACGCCAAGGATGTACACGGGAGGGTTCGGGAACGACTTCGCTCGATCCGCCGACGTGATAATGCACGCCCCACCACCAGCGCATGGCATCACGGACTCCAACAACCGTATCGGATAGTTGATATACCGGGACGCCAGGACGTCCTCCACCGTGATTGGTTGACCCTTGAATACGGCGTTGTCGTTTTCGAGCGCGTTGAAGCGCTGGTTCACCGCGAGGTGGGCAAGCTGCTCCTGCGTCGTGCCGTACTCGTGCATGTGCCGGCTGTACAGGAGGCCATATCCAGTATTGGCAGCGACCGCAGGGCCGTACGGATTCTCGAATTCCGTGCGCATACCTGGCGCCGGCGCTCCTGCGCCGAACGGTTGCCCTGCTTCACGCGGCGCAGCAATGGTGACCAGCACGTTTTTGGCTAATCCGGAGTACACGGCCATCGCGCCGACCGCGACCGCCGTTCCGCCGCTGGCTCCCATCGTGCTGACACCGGTAATGAAGTTGGGCGATAGACCCATGTACTCCCCGACTTCAGTCGGCCAAATGTCGCCACCCTCGACGACGAGCCCGTCGATGTCTTCCTTCAAGATCTGGGCATCCGCCATCGCCTCACGGGCGGCTTCGGCCAGCAGGCCGTTCATGGTTCTCCCAGGATAGGTCCGGCGCGTCGGGATTTCACTGAAACCCACGATCGCAGTCGCACCGCGCATGCTCATGGCCACCCCCAAATGATTCCATTGGTTGCGCGAAAGGGAATACTACACTCGCCACGCCCCCGGGTCCGGACCACGCCGACGGCCAACGATCTCATGGGAACGCGACGACTGCAGCCCCTCGTAGACAAAGCCGGCCGTCGCTCCCCTCGCTCCGGAGATCGATGTCGAACATTTCTACGCCGGACTCCACGCGGCGGTCGATGACCGTCCCCACGTTGCGGATCTCCTCTCCGACGAACGCGGGTCCGCGCGCCTCATAGCGGAAGCTCCGGATTGTGCCGTGCGGATTCGCCCACCGCGTGGCTACCTGACACAAGAAATCGGCCAACAAGTCGCCCTGCGCAACGCGCTCGGGCAGGCCTTCGTGGTGGGCATGCTCCTGATCGTAGTGGATCAGGTGGCTGTTGCGTTTGAGGGCCCCATAGAGGAATACCTGGACTGGTGTGATACGGCGCGCGATCGTCGGCAGCGGAGAACCAGCGACCGCGAGTTCCCACGGAGAGGGCTCTGGTGACCGTGGTCCGATGGATTGAGCCCGTTCCCGCATGCGGAGGTCAAGGCCCGACCAGGAACCAGTTGCCGCTGACCCTCCATCGAGGATGGCGGCGGTCGTCACCTTTTCGATGTGTACAGGAGCGCCAGACACGTCCTCGACGCGCGTTTCCTTCACCGAGAAGACCATCGTTCCGGCACGCCCCTCTCGCTCGTAGACATCGTCGAGCCGCGAACGACTGGTCAACACATCCCCGAGCCGGACCGGTCTGAAGAATTCGAACGACGCCCCGGTTAGGCGGGTCTGCCCGCCCGGAATTGGGGGTCGCAGAGGGTCGGAATCGGATGATGGGAGTCCATCTGGGCGGAGCGCGGAGAGAGACGCTGGGGGGAAGCTGGGAGTGCCCGAAAACAGCGGCGGGGCAACGATTTGGCCGTGTGGTCCGTCGCGCGCCGCCGTATCGTCGAGGTAGAGCGGATCGATGTCGTCCACGGCGAAGCAGTACCGTGCGATCTGCTCTTGCGTCACCGGTGGCAGCACGACCGCCTCGGTCTCGACCCCGATTCTCGTTCGGAGTTCCTCGACTAACCGCGATCCGGGTCCGGTCATCCGATCCTCCTCACCAGTCCGAGTAGGAGAGGTACCGCGACGCATAACGGGGGTCCCACCGGCGGATGTCTCGCCGTGTTACCTGCCTTCCGGCGGTTGAAACGCCGCCACCGCAGGTAGCATGACTTTGTTATTGAGTAGTTCCTCCTGGCCAGGGAAACCGGTAACCAAAACCAATCCCGCTGCACCCCCGAAATCGGCTGTCGCGAACAGCAATACTTGGACTCCGACCTCGCCTCGGTACTGGCTCCAGACGACTTCTCCTTCGCCGGCGGGCGGCGAGTCAACTGACTCCAACACCAGTTGATCGCCGAATTGGCCGACGAACAATTGAAGCAGACTGTCGGCGGAGATCCCCGGCACGAGTTGCTGTGTAAATGCCGTGATGCCGAGCTCACTCCGCGCCACGATACCGAACTGTGATTCCTCCCAGTCCTTGGGAATCACCCCGGTGAGCCCCGTTTGCTCTGATCGGAAGGGGACTAGTTCGAGCTCCGTGAGCGGGGTAAGCCATCGCGGTCCGGCCATCTCGTCCACGCATGCGGAGTCAAGCTCACGGCCAGCGAAGAACCTCCGCACGACGGACACCGCGCACTCGCCCGTCGTGATCACGCCGTGGCCCACACCGGGGAACTCGATAAAGATCGCTTCTGTGAGGTTATTGCTTACTGCTTGGCCAGCAAGCGGGGGGGTGATGGGATCGAATTCACCAGACAGGACCAGTGTGGGAATGTCACTTGCCACAGCGCCGTTCTCGTTCGTGCTCGAAGGAGGAACGTCCCAGACGTCACAGAACGCGAACTGCTCCTGGGCATACTCGTGACCATCGACAACCGAGTTGAATAGGACGGTCGCTTCAGTCTGGCGTACAAGCTCCTCTACTGAGGTGAACGGGAGTTCATCCCGGCATTGCACCGAGAGGTGCATTCCGACGCTGAGGAGCTCTTGCTGGGTGAGTTGGCTCGAGAGAATCAGGTTGATGGCGTCCACATTCCCGGTTGCCGCATCCGAGATGACCTCAGGGAGCAGCGGCAGCACGCTGGTGTCATAGAACGCTGTGAATAGCGCGTCGATGAACCGGTCCCCGTCGATCACAACCTCGATCGGCGCCCCTGAAATCAGATTGGATGCCACTGCAGGTATAGGCGACTCATTGAGCGTTTCGAACGCACTCCGTAGCTTCGAGGCCAGGTCGGGATAGTTCGCGTTGCACGCCTCGTCCGATGCACATGAGTCAATGAGCAGCTGGAACACGCGGTCGGCACTGCCGGGAATCGAACCGTAGAGGTCTGCCTCCAAGGGATAGGCGGAATCGAGGACCACTCGCCGGACGCCGTCGGGGAAATCGCGCATCACGGTCTGCGCGAGCCGCGTTCCGTACGACACGCCGAACAGGTTCCATTCCTCGTACCCAAACGCTGCGCGAAGCCGGTCGACATCGGCGGCATTTGCAGCGGTATTGAACAGCGAAAGGTCGATTCCCTCGGCAACTAGCCGGGCTCGACACTGCCGGAGCGCAGTCTCCATGCGCGCGAGCTCGTCGGCAAACGGCAGTTCCTCATTGATCAGGTCGATAGTGGCCTCGGTGACTTCACCGCAGTACAACGAAGGGGACGAATACCCGACGCCCCGTTGGTCGAACACGATGAGGTCCCGATCCTCTAGGAGTGAAGCGATGGACGCATCGAACACGATTGAGAGGGAATCCAGTGTGTGGCCGCCGGGGCCGCCATCCAGGTACACCACTGGATCATCGGCGGCAATTGGATTGGGGCTCCTGAGGATCGCCACCTCCAGTTCGAGAGTACCGACCGTCGGGTCCTCATAGTCCGCGGGTACGCTCACGGAACTACACTCGACCTCAATACCCGGTGGCGTCTCGAAGAGACAGTCATGGGGCAGCAGTGCTCCGACGGCGTCCCCGTCAGCGGGGGGAGTGACATCGACAGCAGCCATCGTGGGCGTTGGTGACTGGGTGGCGGCAGGCCCTTCGGGAGTTACGGAGGGATCCGGCGAAGGCGTCGCAATTGAGCCCGGAGGTGACGAGGGACCGGCAACGCCTGCCGTCGGAGTTCGAGTCGCCTCAGCGTCGGGTGACGGTACTGGATCCGGCTCGGGTCCGGAGCATGCGACCGCCGCCACCCAGATGAACACGGCTAATGCAATGCATCGAAGGGCCATCTTGGATACGACGCTATCACAGGACCAATGTTGCCAGTTCGCGGCGCGGAGTCGTTGGACCGAACTCCGTGGCTGATTCCACGAAAGGGAACCCTCGTCTTCGACTATCTTGTGTGGAGCACGTCGGATTGCGATGCAGACTTGTTTCGATCGCTCGATCGTCTGTACGCAGGGGTGTCGAAGGCCGACGTAGTGCCGGCAAATCAGGAGGTCTGTGCCATGTCAGTCACGTTCGAAGAAGCGAACCGCGTCATCAACGGCGCGATCCAGAAGGCGATAGAGCTCGACATCAAGCTCAGCATCGCCGTGGTCGACGCGGGTGGCCGGCTCGTCGCCTTCGCTCGGATGGACGGTGCGATTTGGGGCGGCGTCTACGGCTCGCACGGCAAGGCAATCACGTCTGCCGCGTTCGGGCGGCCCAGTGGGGCGTTCATGGAGATGGCAGACCGACCCATCTTCCGTGGCATCCAGGCGGCTGAAGGTGGAAACATGATCCTCAGCCAAGGGGCAGTGCCGATCATGCGCGACGGGGTAGTTGTTGGGGCGGTTGGCACTGGTGGAGGAACAGGCGAACAAGACGAGGAGTGTGCAGCCGCCGGAGCCGCGACCGTGACCTAGGCTAGCGACTGCACCGCGTGTTCCGGACACACCTTCGTGGCCGCACCTAGTAACGAGAGGCGTTGATTTCCTCGAAATTGCCGGTCACGAGGTAGACGACTTGCTCTGCGACGTTCGTCGCTCTGTCCGCCACGCGTTCGAGGTCATGAGCGGCCCACAACAAGTGAGTAGCGCGCTCGATGGTGGTCTGATCTCCAATCATGATCATGACCAATTCGCCGTACACCTGGTCGTACAACGCGTCTACGACGTCGTCATCGACGGCAGTTTGCTTCGCCAATTCGACATCCCTGTTCACGAAGGCGTCAAGACTCTTGTGGAGCATCGTCGTGGCGAGCTCAGCCATTCGCGGGATGTCGTTCACGGGCTTCAATGGAGGCTCTTCGTCCATCATCAGGCCGATCTTCCCAATGCCCTCCGCATAGTCACCCATTCGCTCCAACTCGACAACGATGTGCAGGATCGCAACGATCCGCCGGAGGTCGCTCGCCATCGGTTGCTGCATTGCGATCACGTCAATCGCGTGTTCTTCGATGGCGGCCCGTTTCGCGTCGATCAGGTCGTCGTCGCGGACGACCTGCCGGGACACTTCCTCGTTCCGCGTTCGGAGCGCGTCCACCGAGCGGGCGATGGCTTTCTCAACCATGCTGCCCAACACGAGCACTTCACTCTCCAGTTGCGCTAGTTCGCGGTCGAGGACCACCCGTGGAGAACTTGTCATTGCCGTGCCTCTCGCTATCCGAATCGGCCGGTGATATACGACTCCGTTCGCTCATCTTCTGGATTGGTGAAGATACGCTCCGTTTCCCCAAACTCGACCAGAAAACCGGCGCGATCCTCATCCATCATAAGAAACGCCGTCGAGTCCGACACACGTGCGGCTTGCTGCATGTTGTGCGTCACGACGATGATGGTGTACTGCTCAATGAGCTGTCGCATCAGGTTCTCGATCGCGAGTGTCGCAACCGGGTCCAGGGCGGAGGCTGGCTCGTCCATCAGTACTACCTCAGGTTCAACGGCAAGCGCGCGTGCGATACACAAACGCTGCTGCTGTCCTCCGGACAGCTCAAACGCACTATTGTCCAGACGGTCTTTCACCTCGTCCCAGAGGGCGGCCTGGCGCAGTGAGCGCTCCACGGCCTCCTGCATGTCACCGCGGTACCCGTTGATCCGCAAGCCGAAGGCCACATTTTCAAAGATGCTCTTCGGAAAGGGGTTCGGCTTCTGAAAGACCATTCCGACCCGCAAGCGGACCTCGGTTGGATCCACCTCCGGGTGATAAAGATCCTGCCCACCGAACAGGACGTGCCCTTCGATCCGGGCTCCAGGAATCAAGTCGTTCATGCGATCAAAACACCGCAAGAGGGTGCTTTTGCCACAGCCCGAGGGTCCTATGAGAGCGGTCACTTTATGAGTCGGGATCTCCATGGAGATGCCCTTCAGTGCCCGGAAGTTCCCGTAGTACACGCTCAGGTCTTCGACGTTTATCAGCGTGTCCGCGTTCGCCACCTATTCCTCCGATCGGCTTTGAGTCCGGTGACGGATGTACACCGCGATTGCGTTCATGGCTAAGAGGATCACGAGCAGGACGATGATTCCAGCGGCCGCGAGACCCCGGAATCCTTCCTGAGGCCGCGAGACCCAGTTGTAGATCTGGATTGGCATCACCGTGAAGCGATCCAACGGGTCCGACGGTGAGAACGTCAGGTAAACGAGCGCCGCGATCGCGATCATCGGCGCTGCTTCACCAATCGCTCGCGACATCGCCAGAATCACACCCGTCATGATCCCGGGGATCGCTTGCGGCAGCACCACGCGACCCACTACCTGGAATTTTGTAGCACCAAGGGCATAGGCAGCCAGTCGATGCATCTCCGGAACGGACCGGATGGCCTCCCGTGACGCGACGATCACGATCGGCAGGACGAGCAATGATAGGGTCAAGGATCCCGCCAGTACACTCCGTCCCATCGACATGAGTTGCACGAAGACGGCCAGACCCAGCAGGCCATAGACGATCGAGGGGACACCGGCTAGGTTCGAAATATTGATTTCAATGACGCGGGACAGCCACCCCTTGGTCGCGTATTCCTCCAGATACACGGCGGCGCCGACGCCGATTGGGACCGTGAACAGCGCTGAAACGCCGATCACCCATAGGCTCCCGAGAATCGCCGACCGCATCCCCGCAACCTCGGGGAACCGCGATGGGTAGTCCGTGATGAAGTGCCAGCTGATCCATGGTGCTCCCTTGAACAGCACCTGGAGCAGGAGAGCCGCCAAGCCGACGAGGCTGAGGATAATCGCCGACAGGAACAGACCTTGGAAGACAACGCCGATGAATCCGCGCGTGGCGAGGCGGGTCTTGAATCTCGTAGCCCATTCTGTCCGCAACGTCGCCACGTCAGTAATTCTCTCGCCAGCGGCGCACGACCAATTGGCCCAGCAAACTCATGGTCAGGGTCAGAATGAATAGCAGCAATGCGACCGCGAAAATCGTCTGGAACTCCAGCGACCCGTGCGGCGCTTCACCCAGCGCCAACTGCACGATATAGGCGGTCATGGTCTGGATGCTCTCCCGCGGATCGAGCGTCATCCTGGGGGTCAATCCTGCAGCGATAGTCACCAACATCGTCTCCCCGATCGCGCGCGAGAAGGCGAGGATAACGGACGCAACGATGCCCGACATTGCAGCCGGCACCACGACCCGCAGCGCAACCTCGAGCTTCGTGGCACCGAGCGCGTACGCAGCATGCCGCAGCGACCTGGGGACCGCGACCATCGCGTCCTCTGATATTGACGAGACCATCGGGACGATCATCAACCCCATGACGAGACCCGCGCTGAGCGCGTTGAATACCAGGAGGTCCGGCATGATCCGCTGGAGCTGAGGCGTGATAAAGGTCAAAGCAAAATACCCGTACACGACCGTAGGGATGCCAGCCAACACCTCGAGGATCGGCTTAATGATCTTCCTGGTGCGGTCGCGAGCGTATTCGCTCAAATAGATGGCGATGCCCATGCCTGACGGTACGGCGACCATCAACGCGACAGCGGCGACCAACATCGTTCCGGCGACAAGCGGGAGCACACCGTATGCCCGCGGTTTCAGAATGGGGGACCAACGCGTGCCAGTGATGAACTCGAAGACGGACACTTGGCGGAAGAAGCCTACCGACTCAACGACGAGGGTCACCACAATCGCAACGGTCGTGACGATGGAGACCATCGCACACGACAGGAAGACGAAATAGGCAATCCGCTCTCGAACCGCCCCTTTGCGTCCGCCCCGAAATCCGCCTAAAGCAAACGGAGGGGCCGGGTTGTGCGCCCGGCCCCCCGCATCCTCAGTAACGACCCTAGAAGTAGCCTCGACGCCCATCTCCCTGATTGTATCCAGGACTACCTCGCTGACTTAGCCGCGGGCCGCGCGGAGGTTGGCGGCATAAACGCTCGCGTCTTCAGGCACGTAGCCAACTTCCCGCGTCAACGTCGCTCCGTGCTCCATGTAGAACTGCACGAACGCCTGCACCTCGGGCCGCCCCAGCGCCGCCGTGCTCACGTAGATGAGCAGCGGGCGCGACAGCGGCGAGTACGTCCCGTCCGCAATCGACGCCGGCTCCGGCACCACGCATCCGTTGCCCGAGTCCACTCCAATCGCCTTCAGGCTCCCCTCGTTCTCCGCGTAGTACGCGTATCCGAAGTACCCTAGTGAACCTCGGTCGCCCCCGATCCCCTGAACCAACACGTTGTCATCCGCGCTCGCCGTGTAGTCCGCGCGGCTCACTTGCGCCTCGCCCATCACCTCTTCGGTGAAGTAGTCAAACGTCCCAGAGTCCGTGTCCGGACCGTACAGCCGCAGTCGCTGGTCCGGAAATCCGGGCCGAACTTGGTTCCAGTTGTTGATCTCGCTCTCGGGCTCCCAGATCATCCGCAACTCTTTGATCGTCAAGCAATCTACGAAGCTGTTGTCCGGGTGGACCATCACCGACAGCCCGTCAGTCCCGACCTTCAACTCCAGGTACTCAATCCCGTTTTCAGCAGCCGCCTCAGCCTCGGAAGCCTTGATAGGCCGAGAGGCATCGCTGATGTCCGTCTCTCCAACCGTGAACCGCTTGAACCCTCCACCGGTGCCAGATACCCCGACGTTTACCTGCACGCCTGGTTGCACCTTGTGGAACTCCTCCGCCACTGCTTCCGTGATCGGGTACACCGTGCTCGACCCATCAATCTCGATGGTGCCCGAGTCTGAATCCGACCCACACGCCGCTCCAATCACCATCGCCAACGACGGAACCGCAATCGCGGCCAAGACGTTCATCCAACGCGATCGCATGCCCCAAAACTCTCCCAATCGACGAATCTCAAACGCCGTTCGTTTGCATACGATTCGCACACTAGCGGCCTACAGTTAACGCGATGCGCTCGGATCTTTAACGAAAGGCTAACAAGCGGGCCGACTGAACGCCGGCCCTTCGTAGTTCGCGCCGATTCTGACTAAGAGGAGTCCACTGTTGGGAGCGTCAACGCGAACGTCGCACCGGATCCGATGGCGCTCTCGACACCAATCTCACCCCCGTAGCCTTCAATGACGTGTCGCGCGATTGACAACCCGAGGCCGGTCCCCACCTCCGCCCGCGAGCGGTCAGCCTTATAAAACCGCTCGAACACGTGCAGCAGGTGTTCCGGTTCGATACCGGGTCCCGAGTCCTCAACCTCGATGCGCACCGTGCGCCCGGAGCTGTTCGTCCGAACTTGGATCGTGCCGCCTTGCGGTGTGAACCGCACTGCGTTATCGAGCAGATTGCTGACCACTAGGCGAAGCAGCGATTCCTCCCCGTGTACCGCTGTCGCCACAGCGGCGGATGTCACCGTGATGGTTATTTCTTTCGCCTCGGCGCGGTCATGGAATCGTGCAGCCACGTCTTCCACAAGCTCGCGAATGTCCAACAGCCCGGGATCTCGAGCAATCTCACCGGCTTCGATGCGTGAAAGTGCCAGGAGATCACTTACCAGATCAGCCATGTCAGTTGCTTCGCGGCGTATTCGACCGACGAAATCGGCCGCGACTACCTCGTCTCGAAGGGCACCTTCCTCGAGGGTCTCCGCCATCGCGTTGATTGATGCGATCGGAGTTCGGAGCTCATGCGACACGTTGCTGACGAACTCTCGCCTCGTGTCGTCCAACCGCCGCTGCTCACTCTGGTCATGGAAGGTGATGAGGATGTATTCGCCCTCGGTACCGGACACTGGCATCGCTACGGTGCGCACATAGCGGCGAACCTGCGGCAAATCGATGTCTGCCCATTGCGGCGCACCCGATTCGCGGCACCTGTTGAGCAGCTCGCGGACATCGTGGTCCCGCAGGACCTCGTTTGTGGTGACCGCGTCGGCGCCATGGAATCCGGGGTCGAAGAGTTGGCGGGCGGCCTCGTTGGCGAGCACGATCGTGTCGCCCTCCGCTACGAGAACGACTCCGTCAGACATGGTTTCGAGCAAGGCGTTGAGCGTGTTTCGCTCGGTTGACAGGTCGTTCACGGTTGCTTGCAGTCGATCAGCCATCCCATTGAAGGCCGTCGCCAACCGCGCCGCTTCGTCCCGGCCCCCCGCATAAACACGATGGCCCAGGTCGCCCGCTGCCAACCTCCGCGCCCCATCGCTGACAGACATCACGGACCGAACTGTTCTCCGAACGAGCCAAATTGCCAACATTCCGCCAAGCGCCGTCATGAGGGCGCCGATCGACGCAGCGCCGAGGAGGATCGATCGCACAACCTGATCGGCAGCGGGCTCAGACACCACGATACGAACGGCGCCGACAGTGGCTCCATCCAACACGACCGGCACCGCCGCCGAAGTCACCCCGCCCTCGCGCCGCGAACCGACCCGTGCATCCGACAGGGCGTCGGCTACCTCTGGTGATTCCCGAAGTGTCGTGACAGCAACGGATCCGTCAGAAGTGTCTGCTAGCACTCGGCCGTCAGGTGCGAAGACCGTCACCCGCGCACCGATCGCCTCTGCAGAAGCATCCGCGACCCGCTGAATCGCTTCGGCCGGAGGGTCACCGGCCATTAGCGGAGCAAGCGTTTGGGCTACCAGCCGAGTTTCGCTCTTGGCGTGTTGGTCGACTTGGCCCTCGTATGACTCGCGGACAGCATCCGACACGTAGAAAGAACCGAAACCGATTGCCCCGGCGATCAGCGTTGTATACGCGAGCGCCACGCGCCATCCGAGCGAGCTCGGAAGCTTCATCCCGTCATCTCATCCGTCGAATCGATACCCGACCCCACGCAAGGTGACGATCCGCGTGGGTTTGCTTGGTCTTTCTTCGATCTTCTCCCTCAGCCACCTGACGTGCACATCGACAGTCCGCTCGTCTCCGATGTAATCATGGCCCCACAATCGGTCCAGTATCATGCTTCGCGTCATTGCGTAGCCTTGGTTCCGAGCGAACACCGCCAACAGGTCGAACTCACGGGGTTTCAGCTGAAGAGGACGTCCACCACGCCTTGCAGCGTGCGCACTTAGGTCGATCTCCAAGTCTCCCGAACGCAGGACTTCGTTGGGACCAGGCCCCTGATCGTCGTACGGGCCAACCGTCCGAGGACGCCGTAACAAAGCCCGCACGCGTGCCATCAACTCACGCATGCTGAACGGTTTGGTGACGTAGTCGTCCGCGCCTAACTCCAACCCGACGACCCGATCGATCTCCTCGCCACGTGCCGTCAACATCAGAATGGGGACGTCCGATTCGGTGCGGACCGCCCGGCATACCTCGTAGCCATCGATGGTCGGCAACATCAGATCCAAAACGATGAGATCCGGCCCGACCTCCCGCGCCGTCTTGAGCCCCTCCGCGCCATCGCGTGCGACATGGACGGCAAACCCATCAACGTCGAGGTTGTACCTGACAGCCTCGAGGAGGTTCTCCTCGTCCTCGATGACGAGCACGGTCTTCGCGGTCGTCACGTTCAGCCCTTTCGGCCCGGGCCAGCGGGCGCCGTTTGGCAAGATTCGCCTGCTGGTTCTGTACAGTACTCGACCGGTAACCCGCAAGTCCCTGTTGCCAGGCGGACGTTCCTTCTCGGTCGGCCGCCGTACCGCATCGTCGCGTGTGCGGAGATGGTCAAGGACGCCGGCGAATCGCTGAGATTGCTCACGCATTCAGTCAGATCGCTCAACGATTCGAATTAGCTTCCGACCTGGTGGAGGCGGGGGAGAGTCGAACTCCCCGTCCAGAGGTTGTCCCGAGTGGAGCGCTACAGGCTTAGTCGGTCTATTTGAGCATCTCGTCGATCGAAGCCCCAACCGACAGGGTCCCCGTCGACCAGCCGGAAGGTCTTAGGCCACCGCGCCCCGGCGGCGTGATGGCAGCATCCCGCTGAACTGTCGCTCGGCGCCACCCACGGGAGAAGGTGACCCCGAACGTCGCTACCTTAGATTAGGCAGCGAGAGCTAGGCGTTGGTTGTTGCCAGCTACTTTTGTGCCGCGTGTTTAGCGAGATCACGGCACCTCGGCCTGCTCTCTCACCGGGAGGGGCCCCTGTCGAATCCACGCGCCCCCAAACCGGAGATGCCGGCTCCTTCACCGGCGGTAGACCAGTATACGGGCTGGCGCTCGTTACACTCGGACCCGCATCGCCCGCTGCATGTCCCGTTCCGCGTCGCGCCGCGCTATCGCTTGGCGCTTGTCGAATCGTTTCCGGCCGCGCGCGAGGGCAATCTGCAGCTTTGCCCGGTGCCGTGTGATATACATCCGCAACGGCACCAGGGCCAGGCTCGCGGTCTTTACCCCCCGCTGAAGCGTGTCGATCTGCGCCCTGTGCAATAGCAGTTTCCGCGGCCTCGTGGGCTCGTGGTTGTAAATATTCCCTTGCTCGTATGGCGCGATGTGCATCCCATGTATCCACGCCTCACCCAGATGGATTCGCGCGAATGCCTCTTGCAGCGACACTCGTCCCGCGCGCACCGATTTAATCTCCGTTCCGGTCAGCGCGATACCGGCCTCTAGGCTCTCGACGATCTCGTAGTCGAAGCGAGCCCTCCGGTTCTGCGCGACGAGGCGGTCTCCGCCGACCTGCTGTGCATCAACAGAGCGAGCCTTTGACTTCTTCGATTTGGGAGCCTTCGCCATGGCCCAGTCAGTATAGGAATCGGGGCTGTGTCTTCCTATGAGACGTTGAGTCGAGTTGTCCAGGTCCGATGTGAGGTAGCAATCGCGTTACCAAAACTCGCGTCGATTTGTCGAGTTTGGAGGAGTTTGGGGTATCAAAGGGTTAAGAAAGGGGTTGACAACAACCACTACCCGTAGTTTATTGGACGCCGTTGCCCCAATATGTAGGGGTTGGAAAAGGAGCCGAGGGCGGCGGACGGGACGTACGAGCACGATGCGTTGCCCTCATTGCGGCCACAGCGAGTCGAGGGTTCTGGACACTCGGGATTCGGATCATGGCATCAGGCGACGGCGCCAGTGCCTGAGATGCGAGAACCGGTTCAGCACCGTCGAGAAGGCCCAAGCGGCCACGCTGATGGTCTCGAAACGCGGCGGAGGCGTGGAGGAGTTCGATCGGGCCAAGTTGCTCAACGGCATACGGCTCGCCTGCACCAGGCGGCCAATGCCAGCGGGTACTGTCGACAAGATCGTCGACGACATCGAAGAGGACCTCCTTCGGCGGGGCAGGAGCGAAGTGACGAGCACTCTGATCGGCGAGTTGGCGATGGACCGCCTGCGGCGGCTCGACCGTGTCGCCTACATCCGCTTCGCCAGCGTCTATCGCGACTTCACTGACGAGGACGACTTTCGCCGGGCATTGGAGGGGTTGCAACGCGAGGGCGAGACCGCGGCCGGTCAGCTCTCCCTGCTCCCTCCGGATCGGAACAGCAGGGCTAGTAGGCAGGAGCGGCCACCTACCAGACGGTAAGCAACGGCAGCGCAGCGCGGTAACGAGCAGTCGAGACGAGGAACGACACGGAGGCTAATAGGAATCATCGGGCGCCACCCACATCCGCGCGGACGGCGTTGCGCGCTACAACGCCGTTGCACGGTTGCGGACCGGCGTCCTACCATCCAACCCCGATCCGGCCCGCCGTCGAGTGGAGGGCCATAACACGGAGGCCAAACAAGCATGGTCGCGAGCAAGCCAAAGAATGCCAGCACCGAGCCCGATATCGTCGCGGCGAACCTCAACGCGCTCAAGGAGGCCGTTGCAGCCACCCTCGCCGGGCGTGGAGATGGTCAGCTTGCAGCCGATGACATCGACATTGATGAACTAACCGACCGATTCCTTGCCCGAATCAGGGCCAAGGACGAATCAACCGACCTCCTCGAAAACCTCAATCCCATCAAGCCGGAGGCTGTCGCTTCTGCCTCCGCGTACAACCAACGCCTCAAGCGCCTCCTTCAACGTGAGGTCTCACAGGGTCAACTCAACGGCGGCACTTCGGACTCCGCGTCAAAGCGACAGCCTTCGCCGAAGCGCGCGACCCCTCGGCGCAACGGACGCAAGGCCGAGGTCACGTTCGAGTGGGACGGGTCGGACGAGCCTGATCCGAGGGACTGGCTCTCAGAGAACGGGATGGCCGTCCTGGAGCGGCGCTACCTGGCGAAGGACCGTGAAGGCAACACGATTGAGGACCCGAAGGGAATGTTCCTCCGGGTAGCACGAACCATGGCAGCGATCGAGACCCAGTACGACGCGTCAGCCAATGTCGATGAATGGACGCGGACCTTCTACCGCCTCATCGCCAACCTCGAATTCGTTCCGAACTCCCCCACCCTCATGAACGCTGGTCGTGAGCTTGGGCAACTCTCCGCCTGCTTCGTGCTTCCAGTTGAGGACTCGATCGATGACATTTTCGATTCGGTGAAGAACACGGCGCAGATCCACAAGTCCGGTGGCGGCACTGGATTCGCCTTCTCTCGGCTTCGGCCCGAGGGCGATGTCGTAGGTTCTACTGGTGGCGTCGCGTCCGGTCCTGTGTCGTTTATCAAGATCTTCGATGCCGCTACTGAACAGGTAAAGCAGGGCGGAACCCGGCGGGGCGCCAACATGGGCATCCTCCATATCCAGCACCCGGACGTCGAGAAGTTCATCCACGTTAAGGACGACAACCAAACTCTCCAGAACTTCAACATCTCTCTCGCGGTTACCGATGCGTTCATGGAGGCACTTGAGTCCGGAAGTGACTTTGAGTTGATCAATCCGCACTCCGGTCAGGTCACTGGCACGCTGAACGCCCGGGAGGTTTTCGACGACGTCACCCGCAGCGCGTGGAAGACCGGCGACCCCGGCATGATCTTCATCGACAAGATCAACGCTCAGAACCCAACTCCGGCGCTGGGCCAAATCGAATCCACCAACCCCTGCGGTGAACAGCCGCTCCTTCCTTATGAATCCTGCAACCTCGGGTCGATCAACCTCAATAGGGTTCTCCGTCCGGGAACTGGCTCGGGCGGAACGACTGGCCTGGAGATCGACTGGGACAAGCTCGGCGAGATCGTTGCTGTCGCGACCAGATTCTTGGATAACGTGATCGACGCCAATTCCTACCCGATCCCCCAGATCGACGAGATGTCGAAGACGACACGGCGCATCGGCCTAGGAATCATGGGTTGGGCCGATATTCTCAGCCGTATGGGCGTCGCCTATGACTCCGAAGAAGCCCTCGGAATCGGGGAGCGAGTCATGAGCTTTATCCAAGAACGCACGTGGGGGGCTTCTCAAGACCTGGCCGAGGAGCGTGGACCGTTCCCCGCATTCTACGGCTCGATCTACGACGTCCCTGATGCCCGGCCCATGCGGAACTCGGCTCCGACCACCATCGCGCCGACGGGGACGATCAGCATCATCGCAGAGGCCTCCAGCGGTATCGAGCCGCTGTTCGCTCTTTCTTACGTCCGCAACGTCATGGACCGCACGCGACTGGTTGAAGTGAATCCATGGTTCAAGCAGGCAGCGGAAGAGGGTGGATTCTTCTCAGAGGAGCTCATGCAACAGCTCGCCGACGCTGGATCGGCGCGCGGCATCGACAGCGTGCCCATCGCGGCACAGGAGGCCTTCGCCACCTCCCACGACATCGCTCCGGAGTGGCACGTCCGCATGCAAGCCGCATTCCAGAAGTACACGGATAACGCCGTCTCCAAGACCATCAACCTTCCTCACGACGCGACGGTGGACGACGTGGCACACGCGTACCACCTCGCCTATCAGCTTGGATGCAAAGGCATAACCATCTATCGCGATGGCTCGAAGGACGAGCAGGTCCTCTCCACAGGCAGGACCATCAACCCTTCGACCGCATCGTCAACGGATGACGCTCCACTCACGGCATACCGCGTTCCACGCACACGACCGGGAACGCTCAACGGAGTAGTGGAACGCGTGCGCACCGGACACGGCAACGTCTACATCACCATCACTCGCGATGAACACGGGAATGCGTTCGAGGTCTTCACGAACTTGGGCAAAGCCGGCTCTGACGACGCCGCTTACCTCGAGGCCGTCAGCCGGCTAGCATCCCTCGCCCTCCGTTCCGGCATCGATCCAGCCCAGGTAATCGAGCAACTCAAGGGGATCACGTGTCACCCGACTTGGGACGAGGGCCACCAGGTCCTGAGCGCCCCGGACGCTGTCGCCATCGCATTGATGCGCCACGCGGCTCCACCGAACCAAGAACGTGATGAGTTGCGCCGTCGCGCTCAGGAAGCCTTCGCTGACAAGGTATCGATCGACCAATTCGAGCCGATGGACCACTCGGTTGCGACCCAACCTGGGCTGTTCCCCGGTCGAGGCGAACCGCCTCCGGCGCCGCCTATCGAAACGTCTGAACGTCCGACGCTTCAGTGCCCAGACTGCTACAACGCTCTCGTCGTCGCGGAAGGATGTCTGCTCTGCACGGCTTGCGGGTATTCCAAGTGCTGACCGCCCACACACCACAACGGCCAAAGGAGGCCGACTAAATAGCCAAACCTCCTCCCTTCCACCCTACCCCCTGAGCCAACGAGTCGGGTCCCCCACCCCGACTCGTTGGTCGTTCTTGGACCGCAAGACACGGCGCCCCCTTTGTTCTCTCCCGTATGGGTGATAGCGTTCCCATCGATAACGCCTGAGTTGGAGTTGCCATGACGTACGCTTCAAACGCCGATCGCGACCCGCCTGTCCGCATCCTCCTCGGTCCGGGACCCAGCAACGTCCACCCGCGTGTGAGCCAAGCGCTCTCGGCACCGATCGTTGGCCACCTCGATCCGGCATTCCTCGAGATCATGAACGAGACGGTTGACCTTCTCCGGGAGACCTTCCAGACGTCGAACCAATTGACGCTTCCGCTCTCGGGCACCGGATCAGCCGGCATGGAAGCCGCGATCGCGAACGCCGTCGAGCCGGGTGAGACCGTCGTTATTGGCGTGAACGGCCTTTTTGGCGAGCGGATGTGCGACGTGGCCGAACGTTACGGCGCGAATGTGGTCAGAGTCGAATCAGAATGGGGCCGGCCGCTGGACCCGGACGCCGTCCGCCGCGTGCTCGCGTCGACTCCCGAACCGAAGCTGCTTGCTGCGATCCACGTCGAGACCTCGACCGGCGTCATCCAGCCGTTGGCGGACCTCGCCCAGGCCGCGCACGACGTCGGAGCTTTATTCCTCGTCGATGCGGTGACATCCCTCGGAGGCTGCGACCTGCGCGTTGATGAATGGGGCATCGATATCGCATACAGCGGCACGCAGAAGTGCTTGGGCGTCCCGCCGGGCCTCGCGCCCATCACCCTTAACGAAAACGCTCGGGAGGCGTTACACCGCCGCTCGACGAAGGTCCGCAGCTGGTATTTGGACCTGTCCATGATCGAGGACTACTGGGGCGAGGGGCGCACGTACCACCACACCGCTCCAATATCGATGATCTATGCCCTCCGTGCGGGGTTACAACTGATCCGCGAAGAGGGTCTCGAAACCCGGTTCGCGCGACATCGCCGGAACGCCGCGAGTCTTCGCGCGGGACTGCAAGCATTGGGACTCAGTCTCGTCGTTCCCGAACCCTTCCAAGCTGATTCGCTAACGACCGTGTACATCCCTGAGGGAGCGGATGATGCGGCAGCGCGGCGGTCCTTGCTCGACCTGCACGGCATCGAGATCGGAGGCGGGCTCGGTCCGTTCCGTGGCCGCATCTGGCGAATTGGCCTCATGGGGCATTCGTCGAACGCTCAGAACGTATTGGTCCTCCTTCACGCACTCGGAACCGTGCTCTCAGACCAGGGGGTCGAGTTGCCAACTGCCGCTGCGGTCGCTACGGCGGCAGGCGCCCTTCACTAGGGCGCTACTCGCGGCGCCAGGGGAGTAGACGGGCCGTTTCGACGTTGATGGTCACCCATGCGCGGTCGCCACGTACCGGCACCCATCCCCCAGACACCGCCGCCGCAACCCCGGACAGAGTGAACCCGGAATCGACCGTCCGGACTGAAACAACATAGCGACCAGCCCGCATAACAGCATCCTCCACGGAGACTGGCAGGGAATCAGGTTCCGCGTGCGACTTCACTCCGACCGCGTCGATCGGCAACAGGAGTGTGCGGACTTCACTCTCGCTCGACCAACTCGGCGCCAATGGCAGTTCCCACCGTCCCAGACCCGTTTCCACGGTCGCGGCGCGGCCCTTCACGCCGACCACCATCGCATCGATCAAGTTTTGGTGCCCTAGAAAACGAGCGATGAACGGCGAGGCGGGCCCGTAGTAGACGTCCGCCGCCGGCCCCATTTGAGCGACCCTCCCATTGTTCACCACCGCGACACGATCGGCGACTGCAAACGCCTCATCTTGGTCGTGGGTCACGTACAGCGCGGTCACCTGCTCATCTCGGAGGACGGCCCGGATCTCATTGATCAGGTCGTCCCGGAGTGTGCGGTCAAGCGACCCCAGCGGCTCATCTAGCATCAGCACGGACGGTCGCGGCGCCAGGGAACGGGCCAGAGCGACCCTCTGCTGTTCGCCCCCCGAGAGCTCGTCGGTCCGTCGCTGGAGCAGGTGACCAATCCTTACCAGCGCAGCGAGTTCCCGTACTCGGGCACCCGAGTCCCCCGCCTCCCAACGCTGCATCCGTAACCCGAAGGCGATGTTGTCGAACACGTTGAGGTGCGGAAACAGGGCTAGGTCTTGGAACATCAGGCCGAACCCCCGGTCGGAGACGAGCGTCGAACTTAACGACCGTCCTTGCAGGCGCACTTCCCCTTCGTCAGGGTCCACAAGTCCGGAGATCACCCGCAACAACGTGCTCTTCCCGGACCCGCTTGGACCGAGGAGGGCGACGGTCTCACCGCGCGCGATGTTCAGGTTGATGCCATCGAGCGCGGTCGTTTGACCGAACCGTTTTACGACCCCGTCGACCTCAAGAAAGGTCGTCAGAATTCGCCCCATCCGCGGAACCGTGCGCGCTCAATCAACAAGAAACCGACCGCCGCAACCACCACTAGCAGCGTGCTCATGGCCAATGCCTCTGCCAGGTTCTGCGCACCTGGCCGTCCCAGGTACCGGAAGATCGCGACGGGCATCGTGGTGTACTCCGGGCGGTTCAGCAGCAATGTCGCCCCGAACTCCCCCAACGAAACGGCGAACGCGAATACGGCCCCGACTAGCAGTGCCGGGGAGAGGATCGGCAACTCTAAGGCAAAGACGGCGCGAAAGCGTCCTGCACCGAGCACCTTCGCCGCCTCGGTGAGTTGCGGCCGCATCACCCGCAGCGTCGTCAGTGTCACGCGCAGCACAAACGGGTACGCCACCAACGCATGCGCCAATACGATGGGTACCCACGTCGCCCGCAAATCTACCCCACCGAATCGCAGTCCCACCAAGTAACCCAGACCCAGGGTGACAGCCGAGACACCGAGGGGAAGCATGTACACCGCGTCCAGCGGGCTCCTCCACCACGCGCCCTTGCCACGCAACGCATAGGCGGCCAACACGCCGAGCGGGACGGCCAATGCAACAGTGGCAGCGCCGAAGGCGATTGAGTTTCGCATCGCCATCAGCGGGGAGATGAAGAAGAACGACTCGCGTTCGTTCGAGAAGATTCCTACATAACCCGTTGGGGAGAATCCGCCGTCAAGAGCAACAAACGACCGAACGACAAGCGCCACCAAGGGCGCCAACACGACCATCACGATGACCACGCCCGTCCCGATGGCCACTCGGTCCCGAATCCCCCGGCCCGATACTGGCGCCCGGCGCCGAGGCTGCGTTGGCATTCGATGCGCGGTGCGCTCTTGGAGCCGAGCGTACGTCAATAGGATTCCAAAGGTGGCCGCCATTTGAACAAGCGCTAGCGCACCGCCGATTCCCGGGCGGAAGAGTTTTACGGTCGTCTCGTAAATCGCGACTTCGAGCGTCGCATGTTCCGGCGCTCCTAGTATCAGGACGACACCGAAGCTCGTGAATGTGAACAGAAAGACGAGAGCCGCGGCGGCCGCCACCGCTGGCATCAGCAAGGGTAAGGTCACATGGAAAAACGCCTGCCGGCCGGATGCACCAAGTACGCGGCCAGCCTCCGGTAAGTGCTCGTCCAGGTTTGCCCACACTGTCGATACCAGTCGCACGACGATCGCGAACTCGTACACGGCGTGTGCAATCAGAATGATCGCGAACGTATGGAGCAGTTTTATTGGCGGGTCGCCGAACCCGAAACTCGCCATCAACGCGTTGTTCATCAACCCGTTTGGTCCGATCAACGCTATGAAACCGAGCGCCATGACGATCGGCGGCATCATGAACGGCACCGTCGTCAGCGCAAGAAGAACCGTCCGTCCCGGGAACTGGAACCGCGCGAAGACGTACGCACAAGGCAGTCCTATCGCGAGTGCCAACACGGTCGAGATCGTGGCCTGCAAAGCGGTGAATGCAATCCTGCCCAGGTAGTACCCGCCGGTGAGGACATCAACAACCGGCTGCAGTGGAGATTCCCCACCCCATCCAAGGGTCCGCGTCAGAATCGCGCCAAGTGGGTAGAAGAGGGCCAAGACGAGGAACCCAAGCGGGAGCCACCGCGCTGATATGCCCCAGTTCATGGTCTCAAAGGGCCGGCCCAGGTCACCTCACAACGATGCGGGTCCACTCGTCTATCCACGCCTCGCGATTCGCCGCGATCGACAACGGTTCGATAACCGCCGGATCGGATGCCGGCTCCACGAACGCGAAGACATCAGGTAACGCAGCGTCGGCGTTCGCCGGGAACACCCACATGCGACTCGGGAAGTCCTCCTGGAACTTGCGGTCTAGAACGAAATCCACGAACGCCCTCGCCAGCGTCTCATGCTCTGTGCCCCGCAGGATCCCAATGCCTTCGACCTGGAGAAACGCCGACTTCACTCCGGCGATGTTCCCAGTCGGTGGCGTCTCGTGAGCACCTTCCGAGTAGAACACCTCCGCCGCTGGGCTCGTGGTATAGCTCACGACCAGAGGGCGGTCTCCCCCATAGAGTGAGAATGCGGTGTAGTACGCATCCTCCCACCCGCTGGTGACCAGCACATCATTCGCTCGCAGGTCCGCCCAATAGTCTTGCCACGTGTACGCACCCGATCCACCGAACCGGTCGATCGTAGTCAGCAAGAACGCTAACCCTGGCGATGACGTCGCCGGGTTCTCGACGACGAGAAGACCCCGCCAGTCCTCGTCAGTCAGGTCTGCCAAGTCAGAAGGCGGCGCCAAACCTCGTTCGTTCAACCAAGCGATGTCGTAGTTGATGGTCACGAACCCGAAGTCGACGGGCATCACACGATTCGTGGGATCGATTCGGTATTGTTCTGGCACTAGGTCAAGGTTCGGGGAACGGTACTCGATGAAGATGTCCTCCTCGATCGCCCGTCCGAGAAAGGAATTGTCTACTCCATAGAAAAGGTCTGCGGTGGGAGCGTCTTTCGTCAGGATTGCTTTGGTGAGTGCTTCACCTGCATCGCCGGCTTTCTGTATCTGAACGGAAGCGTTCTGCTCGACCTCGAACGCCGCGATCACGTCCTTCCCGATGTCGAAACTATCGTGGGTCATAACCACCAGTTCGGTCGGCCCTGACGGTGTTTCCGAGGACTCGGTATCGTCCACCGGCGTGCACGCCATAGCCACTACGGCAGCCCCGAGTAGGAATGAGAACGCTACTCGAAGAGATAGGCCCTCTTGCCTCCGTGCGTGTCCGATTCCTGTCTTTGTTTGCATACAACGGCCTCCGTTCCGATCCCGAATCCCATCCGAGAGCGAGTTCGACCGCCCGAACCAAAAAAAGCCGCTGGTCGTTTACCAGCGGCATTCGGTTCCCAAGACCCCCAATCACAGGGGTCGCAGCCTTATCCCTCCGCTGGCATTACCCAGCTCAGGTTCCGACGGTCGGCGGCGGGATTGCCACCCTCTCAGCCGAGTTCGCCCCAGCTCCCGTAAGACCCGGTATTCGATTGTAAATGTCGCCCTTTCGGGACTCTGGGCAAGTGTACTGGTCATGCCTTCCGTTGTCACCGGCTTGCCGTTCCGCATGGCCAGACAATCATCAACAGTCGCGTGGGTGGGTTAGAATCTGTTTTGTTTGCGCCAGCTGCCCCTTCAGGGACCTCGGTGGGACTCGGCATTAGGTCGGTACGGTCGACCAGGCACCTCATGCCGCAAAGCGGAAGCCTCCCGTAGTGTTCCGCGCAGCGAGTCCCCGCGACATCGGCGGCCTCTTGCGGTTTGCCGCCCATGGCGCCCCAGACCTGGCACATCCGACGCATCGTCTCGGCGCGAACGAACGCCGTGTGTGGGTCTCACGCGCCGTAGCTGCCTCCTGGCTGCCAAGACGGGGCCGAACCGTGCGTCCGTTGCTCCTTGCACGCGGCCGCGAACTCCGCGGGCTCGTGGTCCTCCGCGGGCTACGCGATGTGGCCACGTGGGAGATCGACCACCTCCTTGTCGGGACGGACTCCGGGCACGCGTGTGCGGAGCTGCTTGCCCGATCAGACGTCTCCATGGTCCGTGCCCGCGCGGAGCGGGTCTTTCTGCGCCTGTCTGACGGTGACGAGGTGCTAGCCGCGGCGAACGAGACTGGGTACCGCCCCTACAAGCAGGAACTCCTATTCGGCACGCCGGAAACTCGGCGCACCTCGTCAGAGGTTGCACTTCCACCGGGAATCCAGTCCCAGCTCCGGCGACCGGAAGACGAGTACCCTCTGTTCCGGCTCTACACCGCGTCAAATCCTGTTCCCGTGCGTGCGGCCGAGGGCCGAACTTTCCGAGAGTGGCGTGAGACTATCGCGGTACGGTCTCAGGGTCTACGGAGGACTCGTGACATCGTGTTCGAAGCCGACGGCCAACCTGTTGCATGCCTTCGCACCGGGACGGGCAGTTCCGGGCAGGTGATCGCCGAAACAGTGATCCATCCGGAGCACCGTTCCGAGTTGATCGACCTTGTTGTCTCAGCCGCGCTCGCCGTCGCAGCAGGTAAACCGCTGTTCGTGACGACGGCCGCCGAAGACGAACCGTTGGCCTCTGCGCTCGAACTCGCTGGACTTCAATACCGCGGAACATATATAAGCCTGGTCCACCAGATTCGGGAGCGAGTGACCGAGGGTGTTTTCATGCCATCGCGCATTTAGCAGGTGGACATTGAGGAGGAAGTCTGAATAACAACGACGTGACCCTTGGATTCCAGGTGACGGATGACCTTGATGCGCTCTTATCTGCATTGCCGCCACACATCGTCGAACCGTTGCGGGAACGATTCCATCTCCGCCCGGAACTCCTCGAGATTGTGATGGACCTCGGGCGTCCTCCTGAAGCGCGGTTTGCAGACGGGGAGCAGGTACTCAGCGCGCTCGAGGTGACGCCAGAACAGATCGACTACGTGGTCACACGTGTCGGGGAGTTCAACGACGACAACCGGGCCGGCGTCGAACGCACGCTGCATCGCATCTCTTGCATTCGCAACCGCCAGGGTCGGATCGTCGGCATCACCTGTCGTGTCGGGCGTGCGGTCTTCGGCACGATGCGCATCATTGAGGACCTTGTGACCTCAGACCAGAGCGTCCTCCTCTTGGGGCGGCCAGGAGTCGGAAAGACAACGATGCTCCGCGAGATCGCCCGCGTGCTTGCCGACGATTTCAATAAGCGCGTCATCATTGTCGATACCTCGAACGAGATCGCCGGTGACGGTGATATCCCGCATCCCTCGCTCGGCCACGCGCGTCGGATGCAAGTGCCTCAACCGCACCTTCAGCACAACGTGATGATCGAGGCGGTTGAGAATCATATGCCAGAGGTGATCGTCATCGATGAGATCGGCACGGAGGCCGAGGCGTCCGCTGCAAGGACGATCGCCGAACGCGGGGTCCAACTTATTGGGACCGCTCACGGTACGCACTTCGAGAACCTCGTCATGAACCCGACTCTCGCCGATTTGGTTGGGGGCATCCAGGCGGTGACGCTCGGCGACGACGAGGCACGACGGCGGCGCTCGCAGAAGTCGATTCTCGAACGCAAAGCCCCGCCTACTTTTGATGTCGTTGTCGAGATCAGGACCCGCCGAGAGGTCGCGATCCACGCGGACGTCGGCCGAACGGTCGACGTTCTCCTCCGAGGCGCCACTCCGCGACCCCAGATCCGTCGCATCTCCTTCGAAGGAGATGTCGTCAAGCACGAGACCCCGACCGACGATCCGCCGGTGCTCAAGAAGCTTTTCCAATCTCCAGAGGAACCGGCGCTCGAGGACCCTGACGACCAACAATCGAAGGAAACCACGACGGACATCTACGCCTACGGGATTGGGCGCGGCAAATTGGAGGAGACCGTCCAATCACTTCGGATGCCGTTTCGCATCGTCGACTCAGTTCAGAGTGCGGACGTCGTCCTCACGACGAAACAGCTCTACCGGCGGAAGCCCCGGCCGCTGCACGCCGCTGAGGAAGCCCGAGTCCCCGTCTACGTCCTGCGCACGAACTCACCGGTCCAACTTGAGCAAGCGCTCACCTCAATCGCCTCGGCCCGGGGTCTGCAGGAACCCATCGACGCGGTGTTGGACGAGACCGAACAGGCTGCCTCACGCATTCAATCAGGCGAGACGGACGAGATCGAGCTGAGTCCTCAGAACGCATACGTCCGACGTCTGCAACATCAGTTGGCAGAGGAATGGAGTTTGGGTTCCCACTCCAACGGCCGCGAACCGAACCGCCGAGTCCGCATGTATCGGGCCGGCCCGGGTAACTGAGCGCTCACGTGCGTCACCAATGAACCTCTTCATCACGTTTGAGGGTGGTGAAGGCGCCGGGAAGTCTACTCAGATCGCCTATCTCATGGAGCGTCTCGAAGCCGTGGGTCGCTCAGTCGTTCGTCTGCGGGAGCCCGGGGGAACACCGTTTGGGGAAGCCATTTACGCTTTACTTCGGGATCCGGCGTCTCGGGCGCTTCGGCACATCTATCGTTCTTGGGTAGGAGCCGACGGTGACCCACCACTGGAACCGCTGGCTGAGCTGTTCTTGTTCGAAGCGGCTCGTACACAACTCGTCGCAAGGGAGATCGTTCCAGCCCTGGAGTCCGGGCACATCGTTCTCTCCGACCGGTTCGCCGATTCGACGACCGCGTACCAGGGGCACGGCAGGGGATTATCACTCGCCGTTGTCACTGCAGTGAACGATATTGCCACTGGCGGGCTCGTACCCAGCCTTACCGTGCTCCTTGATACACCCCCTGAGGTGGGCCTAGCACGGTCTCGCGGAACTGCACACCGGATGGAGCAAGAAGGAATCGAATTCCACGACCGTGTTCGCCACGGGTACCTCGCCATCGCTGCAGAGGAGCCAGAACGATTCGTCGTGATTGACGGCTGTGAACCGGCAATAGCAGTAGCCGAGATCGTGTGGCACAACGTTGCGCGTCTGCTCGACGACGCCGGGCAATAGTGGGTTACGTCAACCCGGTCCTACCAGCATGTTCCACCGCAACCCGTGGCGAGACACCGGACGCGCGCTCCTGGTCCCATCGCACCGCGTCTATCGTCGTTCCCGTGACGTCTGCGGCATCATCCGTACAGAGCCACGCCACACACTGTGCCGCGTGTTCCGGCCCAACTGGCTGGCCAGAAGCACGCTCGGCTTCGAGGATCGGGAACGTGGCCGTATCGACTCGGCCTGGTTGGATCACGTTACACGTCACGTTGAATCGCTGAGCTTCGATCGCGATCGTCCGAGACAGACCTTCGACCGCGGACTTCGACGCCCCGTACGGGCCGCCGCCCCTGATTCCATTCCACGCGCCGCCGCCCGAGAGATTGATAATTCGGCCCCATCCCCGTTCGACCATTCCCGGAAGTGCCGCACGGACACACAGAAACGTACCGAGGACGTTGACTGCGAAGACCCGCTCGAATTCAGCAGGTTCGGCATTCTGTATGAATCCAACTGGTCCACGGATGCCGGCGTTGTTGACCAAAACGTCAGGTTGACCTTTCCAGTCCTGCGCCGACTGGAACAGCCCGGCTGCACCAACCGCCGTCGAAATATCGACCGGTACGGCCAACGCTTCGAAACCAGCCGCACGAATCTCGGCCTCGACCGCCTGGATTTGGGTCTCGGTCTGCGCCGCTAACACAACTGACGCACCTGCGCGCGCCAACTCGAGCGCGACGGCGCGCCCGATTCCCCGTCCAGCACCAGTCACGACCGCGGTTCGGCCATCCAAGGTCACGACACGTCCTCGTTCGAGAGGTTGCTGGGGTTCGCTGCGTTCGGTCCCACTCGTTCTTGCAACCAAACGCTGAGCTTCTTATGCAGGGGCTCCTTCACTTCGCGCAGCCCATGGTTCGCCCCCGAGTACAGCACGAGCTCTTTCGGTTCCTCCGCCCAGTCATAGATGCGCTGCGCATCCTCCGGTGATAGAACGTCGTCGCTCTTCCCATGAACGACAAGCAGGTGCTTCGGCGCGATCTGTGCCACATCCTGCGCCCCGTAAGTCTGCGCCGATAACGCCCCCACTCCCACGACGATCTCCGAAAATTCCGCAGCCTTGATCGCCACGGCGCCGTTGAACGAGTGGCCGACGAGCGCAACACGGCGTGCACCGATTCCTTTCAGGAAAGACAGGCCAGCTAGCACGTCGCCCACGCTCTCAATGAACACGCCTGGCCGCCGTTCGCCGAGGCGCAGCGATGTGATTCCCTCGTTCATGAACTCCGTCGCCAGCCGTTCGTAGAGACCGTCGGCAGGTCCTTTCAGCTCGCGCCCACCAGCGATGAAGACGACGACTCCATCCTCACCCTCGCACGGGTGGAGTATCCCGGGAATCACGCCACGTGTGGTCTCAAGAAGGATGTCCAGCGCCCCGTCCTCTCGCGGGCGCGCAGACACCCCGGTGAAATTGATGACAAGGTCATCCTGATCGATGTTGCCGCCACCGTCGGGAATCGACTGCCCTTCATCGGGGAGGCCACGTTCGTCGTCCGAGCTCGATGTGCTCATCGTCCGCTCCTCCCCAGGAAGAAAGCCTCGAACCGCTTAGAGTCCGTCAACTCCCCTTCCGATGCCGGGACATAAAACGCTCCATCCGCACGAGCGCTTCCTCCAGATCCTCGATGCTCGCAGCATAGCAACACCGCACGAACCCCTCACCCGATTCTCCGAAGGCGTTGCCCGGGACAACTGCGACGCGTTCTTCCATCAGGAGCGCCTCTGCGAACTCCTCGGATGTCATGCCAGTCCGCGCGATCGAAGGGAAGGTATAGAAGGCGCCACCTGGGTCCACGCACGGCAAGCCAATTCGCCTCAGCCCTTCCGACAACAACCTTCGCCGTTGCCGATAAGCTTCCAACATCGACTCCACTTCGGCCTCGCCGTTCCGCAACGCTTCCAGCGCGGCGGCTTGGGCCACGGTTGGCGCCGACATCATCGTGTACTGGTGAACGCGGGTCATCGCACTGATGATTTCTGGCGGGCCCGCCGCAAACCCGACGCGCCATCCGGTCATTGCGAATCCCTTAGAGAACCCGCCAAGCGTAATCGTCCGTTCGCTCATCCCGGGCAGTGAAGCGAAGCAGACATGGCCGTCCGCCGAGTCGTACACCAGTCGGTCGTATATTTCGTCCGCGAACACAATCAAATCGTGTTTCTCGGCCAACCGCGCGATCCCTTCGGCCGTCTCTCGGTCGAGCACCGCACCCGTGGGGTTCGCCGGATTGTTGATCAACAACCCTTTCGTCCGATCGGTCAGTCGTTCCTCGATCGCTTCCGGCCGTACGCGAAACTCGTCCTCCATAGTCGTTGGGACCGGGACGAACCGACCACCAGCCATGTGGACCACGGGAAAATACGCCACGTAACTGGGTTCCGGGCTCACGACTTCGTCGCCCGGATCGATGACCGCGCGGAGCGCCAGGTCCAGCGCTTCACTCACGCCGGCAGTGATGATCAATTCCGATGCGTCGTCGAACGAGACTCCGTACCGTCGCTCCAAGTAGCCGGAAAGCTCATGCCGAAGTTCCGGGGTTCCCAGGTTGGACGTGTAATGCGTTTGCCCGCGTTGGATCGAGTCAATCGCCGCCTCGCGGATGTGCCAAGGCGTCGTGAAGTCCGGCTCACCAACCCCTAGCGAGATGACGCCCTCGGTAGACGCGATCAGGTCAAAGAAACGCCGGATGCCCGAAGGAGGAAGGTCCGCCGCTCGTTGGGAGACGTACGTCGAACGCACCGCATGCTGCTTAGTCAATGTCAGATGTCCGCGTGATACCAGGATGGGGAGTGGTGCATCATCGTTCCGGTCCGCTCACAACGCCGGCCGCTGGAGATGCCAGTCGGTCGCCTGCTCGTAGGCATAGGCGGCTCGAAGAATCGTTTCCTCCCCGAGCGAGGGCCCGATCAGTTGCAGCCCGATCGGAAGACCTTGAGGCGTCTGTCCGCAGGGAATGCTGATCGCAGGAACGCCGGCGATGTTGACGGGGATCGTGCAGGTATCGCTCATGTACATTGCAACCGGGTCATGGACCTTCTCGCCGATGCGGAATGGAGCCGTCGGTGACGTAGGGGTGAGGAGCACGTCGTAACGCGTAAACGCTTCCTCGAACTCCCGCCTGATGAGCGTGCGCACCTGCTGCGCCTTCCGGTAATACGCATCGTAGTACCCCGCGGACAGCGCGTGGGTCCCAAGGAAGATGCGACGCTTCACCTCTGGACCGAAGCCCGCTTGCCGGGTCTCCTCCATGCCGTCCCATATCGTGCCCTGCCCGTCCCACGAGTACCCATACTTGACGCCGTCATACCGAGCAAGATTGGAGGACGCTTCCGACGGGGCGAGGATGTAATATACGGCCAAAGCGTACTTGGTCGACGGCAGTGAGGCGTCCCAGTCGATCCGAGCCCCCGCGTCCTCGAGCACCCGTGCTGCCGATCGCACTGCGTCCAAGACCGCGGGTTCCATGCTGTCGCCCATCATCTCGCGTACGACCCCGACCCGGAGGCCGGCGACACCTTCCCCCAGACGCCTCGCGTAGTCCGGACGCTCTCGTTTGATTGACGTCGAGTCGGCAGGATCGTATCCACCGATAGCATTCATGATCAACGCGCAGTCCATGACATCCGTGGTCAGCGGACCGATTTGGTCGAGCGAAGACGCAAAAGCTACAAGTCCATACCGGCTGACAGACCCGTACGTTGGTTTAAGCCCCACGACACCACAGAACGATGCCGGTTGCCTGATCGAACCCCCGGTGTCCGAGCCAAGGGCAAATAGTCCTTCGCCGGCCGCCACCGCCGCCGCGGACCCGCCCGAAGAACCTCCCGGGACGTACTCCAGTCCCCACGGGTTCCGCGTCGTGTGGAACGCGGAGTTTTCGGTCGACGAGCCCATGGCGAACTCGTCCATGTTCGATTTCCCAACGATGACCGCTCCACCGTCGATGAGCCGTTGCACCGCGGTCCCCGTATACGGCGGGACGAAGTTCTCCAGAATCCGAGATGAGCACGTCGTACGGATTCCGGCCAGACACATGTTGTCCTTCACGACTCCGGGTATCCCAGTCAACGGCCCCGCTTCGCCAGCGCCAATCTTCGCGTCCGACGCAACCGCTTGAGCTAACGCCAGGTCTTCAGTGACGGTCACGAAAGCGCCCACGCGCCCATCCACGGCATTAATCCGGTCCAATACCGCTCGGGTCAGTTCGACCGACGAAATGTCTTTCTTCGCGAGCAGCTCGGACGCGGCATGCACCGTCAATCCGTTAGGCAGGTCCACCATACCGACGATGCTACCAGAGAGGTACGGCCTAGATTGACTCCACGGACACACCAGACAGTGCCGGCGCCCTACTCGTCGAAAACCCCACGAACCCGAACGTACCCCTCTTGAGACGACGGAGCATTCCGCAGTACATCTTCGCGCGGGTTTGAAGGCCGCGGATCATCATCACGGAACACGTTCGTGACCTCAATCGCGTGCCCTGTGGGTTCGATATCGTCTGTATCGACTTCCTGCAGGACCTCGAAATTCTCGAGAATCGTCGTCAGTTCGCCGCGCATCTGTTCCAAGTCGTCTTCGCTTGCCCCTACGCGGGCCAGCAACGAAAGGTGTCGAACATCGTCGACCGTCAGCTCAGGCTTGTCGTTCGTTGCCATCCACCATCCCTTTCGTTGCGAGAATAGACGCTTCTACTCCGACAGTGAGTCGCGCTCAACGTCGTCAGTCCCCTCCAGCGTCCGTGGCTCTCGCTTGTCCGATTCGTCCCACTTCTCGCCAAACCAACGCTCGAGTCTCTCCTTGATCACGCGCTCAGCGCCAAGATCGCCCGGGAAGTAGTATCGATTCCCGTCCAAGTGTTCCGGGCGGCTCTTCTGGTCCACGAAATGGCCGGGTGCATCGTGCGGGTACGTGTATCCCTCGCCGTACCCCATCCGCTCCATGAGCGGGTGCCCAGCGTTTCGCAGATGAAGCGGGACGGGTTCCGCGCGCGTAGTTCTAACGTCCTCGCGCGCCCGGAGGTATGCCTGGTAGGCCGAGTTGCTCTTTGGCGCTGCAGCCAGGTACACGCATGTCTCGGCCATCGGAAGGTACCCTTCCGGCATTCCCACGAAATGCACGGCCTGTTGACAAGCCGTCGCCAGGTTCAACGCGAGCGGGTCAGCGAGCCCCACATCCTCAGCCGCGAATACCACCATCCTCCTCACAACATACAGCGGATCCTCTCCTCCTTCTAGAATCCGCGCCATCCAGTACAACGATGCATCTGGGTCGGATGCCCGCATCGACTTGATGAACGCGGAGATCAGATTGAAGTGCTCCTCTCCGCCTTTGTCGTAGAGCAGTGCGCGATGCTGGAGCGCATCCTCGATAGCGTTTAAGTCCACGCGCCGTGTCCCGTCATTGTCGGGATTCGTAGCCGACGCGGCCACCTCCAACGCGGTCAGCGCCACCCTTGCGTCCCCGTTTGAGAGTCGGACGAGTGCTTCTTCCGCGTCGGCCGCTAGTTGCACAGCCAGCGGTCCGATTCCCCGCTTCTGGTCTCCGAGGGCCCGGTCCACCAACTGTTTGACTTGCTCGTCCGTGAGCGGATGCAGGCTATAGACTCGGCTCCGCGAGAGCAGCGGCGCGACGACCTCAAATGCAGGGTTCTCGGTCGTCGCACCGATCAACGTCACCGTCCCATCCTCGACATGCGGCAATACCACGTCTTGCTGCGCCTTATTGAACCGGTGGATCTCGTCGATGAACAGGATCGTCCGCTGGCCATTCATCGCCCTGCGCTCCCGTGCGTCGTTGATCGCCGCTCGGAGGTCAGCCACGCCGGAGCCGACAGCGCTTATCGGTGCAAAGTAGGCGCTCGTCATCTGCGCCACGATCCGCGCCAGCGTGGTTTTGCCGCTTCCCGGCGGGCCCCATAGCACCATCGACGGCACTTGGTCCGCCTCGAGCGACCGTCGGAGAACATGATCTGGCCCAACGATGTGATCTTGACCCACGAACTCATCCAGGGTCCTCGGCCGCATCCGGGCCGCGAGCGGCGCTTCCCGCTCCGTTCTTTCGCGGCTCCCTTGCTCAAACATGTCCGGACCACGTTGGCCCGACCCGCCCCTGGACCGCATCCGCGTTTGGCCTTCTCTCCCTCGTTCGAGGCCCACTCGCATCGGCCGCCAGTATAAGTTCCGACACTTGCCGCAACGTTGCGCTGTGGGCCCCATGCGAACACTCCCAACGCGAGGCTTGGTTGGTAGAATCAGGTCTCGGCTGATCCAAACCCGCTGCCGAAGAGAGGCATCCGCATGACCACAGGAACATCGGTTGTAGGCCAGTCCACTCGGAGAGTCGAAGGTCCGGAGAAGGTCACCGGCAGCGCACGGTACGGAATGGATGCGTTCGATCGCAACGCGCTCTGGTGCCGGATCCTCCGCAGCCCCTTCCCTCACGCCAAGATCGTCAGCATCGATGCTTCTGCCGCACGGAACGTCCCGGGCGTGCACGCCGTCCTGACAGGCGAAGACGTCCAAGGACTGCGCACAGGAAGCATGGAGTGGAAAGACGAGCCACTCCTTACCTGGGACCGTGTGCGTCTGGTGGGCGACAAGATTGCAGCGGTGGCAGCGGACGACGAAGATACGGCTCTTTATGCCCTAAGCCTTATCGAGGTGGAGTACGAAGAGCTGCCGGTGTTGACGGATGCCGTGGAAGCGGCCAAACCGGGAGCTCCAATCCTCCACCCGGAATTCAACGAGTACGTGGGTGTGACGCCCATGTCAGAACCGAGCAACGTGTACCTCCGGCTTCATCACGAGAAAGGTGATGTCGCAGCAGGGTTTGCCGAAGCCGACGTGGTCGTCGAGGAAACGTACAAAACTCCTCTCCAACACCAGGGATACCTGGAACCCCATGCATGTTTGGTCGAGTCGCATCCAGACGGCAGCCTCCAGGTTTGGGTATCGAGCCAGTCCCCTTCTGGAGTGCGCGGGGAGGTCGCGCGACTGCTGAACGTCGACCCCGAGAAGATAACTATCAACTTCTCCTACATCGGTGGTTCGTTCGGGGGAAAGGCTGACGGCACAGGAGTCGCTCTCTGCGCCCTCCTCAGTGAGCGCGCCGGCCGCCCGGTGAAGTTCGTCATGGACTATGACGAAGAGTTCCAGAACATGGCGATGCGCCACCCGGCCACGATGCGGATCAAGGCCGGCGCCAATCGTGATGGCTCCATTACCGCGTGGGAAGCGGAAATCCACCTCGCCGGCGGCGCCTACGCTGCCTACGCTCCCGTCCCGATGGGTCTGCAAGGAATCATGGAAATCGTTGGGCCGTACCGCATCGAGAACGTGAAGATCGACTCGGCTCAGGTTTATACGAACACGTCGCCGTGCAGCTTCGCGCGAGCCCCTGGCCACGTTCAGTCCATCTTCGCCGGTGAGTCACATATGGATGTGCTGGCTCGGGCCCTCGATATCTCGCCATTGGACTTCCGACTGCGGAACATCGTCCACGACGGGGACGACCTGCCGAATGGGCATCACTTCCAGGACCTCCGTGTCGAAGAGACCGTGCGCGCTGCAGTCGATACGTCCGGGTATGAGGAACCTAAGGCTGCGAGTATTGGCCGGGGCATTGCCGTGGGAAGCCACAGCCAGATCGGTGGGGACGCGCACGTCCGCGTGTTGGTCCATGAGGATGGCCGCATTGAGGCGGGGTTGCCCACGTTCGACCCGGGTGTCGGGACGCATACGACCGTGGCGCAGGTTGTCGCGGAAGAACTCGATGTGCCCGTCGAGCGGGTCGATGTTGTCGGATGGTCGACAGACAAAGGGCCGTTCGACTTCGGAGTCGGCGGGAGCCGCGGTGCTCGGATGTACACGACCGCCAGCTATGGCGCCGCGCAAGAAGTCAAGGGAAACCTCCGACGGTTGGCCGCAGAGTTCCTTGGTTGGTCCGAGGAGGGGATAACCCTACAGGGGGGAGCGGTGGTAAATGCCGCGAACGACGAACGGGTCCCGCTGGAGCAGATCGCAGCGCGCGCAGGTTCGCCGATTACCGGCGAGAACTCCTCCGTCGAGGGGTTCGACAGCCCTTGGACGTCGTTCGCCACACACATCGCAGAGGTCTCGGTCGATCCCGAGACCGCTGAAGTAGAACTGATCACCTACACCGCCGTACACGAGACGGGCAGAATCCTGAACCCCGTCGGTTTCCACGGTCAGGTCGAGGGGGGGATCGTCCAAGCTATAGGTGGTTCGCTGATGGAGGGACTCTTCTACGACGAGAGCGGAAGGGTGATAAACCCCTCGTTTGCGGATATGAAGATCCCGACGTCTCCGGACGTTCCGGCGTTGAAAACCGTGATTCTCGAATCTGACGCAGGGCACGGTCCATATAAAGTCCGGGGCATCGGCGAGCACTCCAATATCATGGCGGCAGCGGCGATCGCGAATGCTGTCGCGGATGCCACTGGTGGCACTCGAGTAACCGATCTCCCGATTACGACCGAGAAGATCTATCGCGCCGGCCGCTGATCCCGAGCGAATCCTCACTGCGGCGAGCAGCGCGTCCGCACTGCTCCGCGCAAGACCCTCGGTGTTGACCCTAGCGGCTGACCGCGAAGGCGAGTATTGAGGAGATGAAATGCCGCTTGAAATGATCGACCTCGCCAAGAGGCTCCCAACAATGGCGTTCTCCAAAATCGGCGCCGCCGCGGGACTGAGCGACGAGGAAGGCCTTGAGTTCATGCAGGGACTGTTTCGGTCAGCGGTGATGTCCAAGGACGACGGTGATTGGTCCCGCGTCGAGAACTTCCTCGATCAGTGGGAGAGCAAGCTCATTCGCCGTTCCAGCCCGAGCGCCCTCCGATTTGGCGACGCACCTTGGCACCCGTTCCAAGGGTCTCTGAGTGGGGCGAAGGTGGCGCTAATCGGCACCGGCGGAATCTACATTGGCGGCGAACAGGACCGGTTCGACACCGATGGGGATGCGTCGTTCAGGCAAATCCCATCGTCCACGCCGGCTGCGAGGTTGAAGATCTCGCACACTCACTACGACACCAGTGGCGCGGAGGCCGACCCAAACGTTGTGTTCCCAGTTGACCGCCTCCGCGAGATGGAAGCAGATGGGGTCATTGGATCCCTTGCTGACACCGCGTACGGTTTCATGGGGTACATCGTCCGCGACCACGTCCAGACGCTGATCACCGAAACGGCGCCAGAGGTCGCTCGTCGTTTGGCGGAGGACCGCGTCGATGCCGCGCTCATCGGCACCACATGACCCGTTTGCAATCAGTCTGGTGGACTGATCGCACGCGCGTTGGAGTCGCAGGGGATCAGCACGGTTGTGGTCAATCAAGGCCTCCAACAACCGGAGCGGATCAAACCACCCCGGGCGCTCTTTCTGAAATACCCATACGGTCAACCTTTTGGGCAGCCTCACGACAAGGACCAGCAGCGAGTACTCGTCGAAGATGCCCTACGCCTGTTGGAGACGGCCCGCGAGCCGGGAACGATCACTCACGCCCCGTACCGTTGGCGCCGCGAGGACTTCGCCTCGATCCGGCTCGAGCGGCAAGCGCGTTGACCTTGAACGAAAGGTAGTGTCCAATGGCGCATGCGACTAGTTGCCGCCGAGCGCCTCGAACCAAAGCGAGTGTTCCGCTGTGTCAAGTGTGACCCGCCTAGCAAGAAGCGCGGCGTCCTCCGCCGTTATCTGTTTCGGTTCGAGTCGGACACGCCAGGATTGTCAGGGTACTACTGCCTGCCCTGCGCCTCCGGATTCACCGGCCGCTCCCAGTGGGCGATGGGCCGCGAGCTCGACGCCACCGTGTGATTGACACGCTGGGCCCGACCCGGCCCGGTGTTCCTCCTGGCCACGGACCTTGCGTCCGTACCGGAATCGCTGCTTACCACCAATGCGTCTCATCCAGCGTCTTCAACCTCGCCTCTGCCGCGTCCCACGGCCGGGCGGGCAGGTACTTCCATGCGCCATCCGCGAACACAACGACGATGTTCCCTCGGTCCATCTCGTCCGCCAACCGCAGCGCGACGTTGAGCGTTGCCCCCGAGGAAATCCCAGCCAGCACGCCCTCCCTCTCCACCACTTGGCGGGCGGCGCCGATGGCGGTCGCACTGTCGACGAGGAAACGACCGTCCAGTTGGTCGAGATCGAGCAACGGTGGGGTGAACCCTTCCTCCATGCTGCGAAGACCCTGCACCCGTTCGCCGGGCCGGGGTTCGACGCCGATGATCCGGACGTCGCGGTTCGTCTCTCGTAAGCGCCGGCCAACTCCCATAATGGTTCCACCGGTGCCGATCCCCGCCACAAACACGTCGACGTTCGGGAGCGACACCGTGATCTCCATTCCCGTCGTCGCATAGTGTGTTTCGGCATTGATCTGGTCGGTGAACTGACTCAACGCGTACGCGTTGCCGTCCTGAGTCAACTGGCGGGCCGCCTCGATTGCCCCTTCCATGCCTAACGCACCATCGGTCCACGTCACGTCTGCCCCGTACAGCAGCAGCACGTCCACCACGCTCGGCGCCACGTTTTGCGGGATACACACGCGGACTGGATAGCCTTTCCGGCGGCCGATCATGGCCAGTGCTATCGCAGTGTTCCCACTGCTGGCCTCGACGATCGGGGTGCCGGGTGTCAGATCGCCCCGTTGTTCGGCGGCCTCGACCATGCCCAGAACAATCCGGTCCTTGATACTGCCAGTCGGGTTCTGTCCTTCTAACTTGGCATAGATCCGCACTCGAGGGTTCTGGGAAACCGCCGACAGCTCAACCAGCGGCGTTCCGCCGACAATGCCCAATGGACCACTATGAAGTGTCACGGAATCCCAGCCTTCACCCCGCGGAGCTTGCGGACACCCATGAACCGTACCGGTGCTCCGTCAGTACTCCTGGAAGAGTTTCCCCCAGTCCGTCTCCAGCGCCTTCTTTGCGCGGCGTCGCCCGATCGCGTTGTACCAGAATCCATTGAAGTACAGGTTCGAGGCCATGTACGACCATGGAGCAATCACCGTGCGCAAGAGCATCCGCTCCAATGGTTTCAGCGGGCCCCAGTAGATCAACTTCTGACCGCGGCTCGCGAAGGTCTCCTCGGAAGCATTCAACCGCCAGTCGACACCGCTGATGTCCTCACCCACGACTTCGATCTCGCGTGGATCGCCGACCCCGAGACCGGCCTCGTGCGCCATCCTGATGAACTTCACGGACAGTGGATCGATCCCCATCATCTTTGCCGAGATCGCGTCGATCGCCACTTGATCGGCGGACGCGAGCATCACGTTCTTGGTCTGCCAGCGCATCGCACGCGGGCCTGGCCCATCACCGACGAACGTGCCGTCCATCACGGCGAACAACCCCGGGTGGATCTCTTTCTGAATCGCCAAGAGGTCGACTAGCGTTTCGTGAATGACCGAGTGGGTCCAATGGCGCTTGTGGTTCAGCAAACCTCCGAAAGCGTTTTTCATCGCGCCGGTCATCGTCGTGAAGACGTGCGTCTTCATGGTCGGCAGATGGACGATGTTCTTCCCTGGGAACATGGCGGGAATCGTGAGACCCTCGGGGAAAATGTCCCCCAGCACGCGCATGGGAGACCGTGGCTCGAACCGCACCCATTCCTCGTCTTCGAGATGCACATTTCGGACCGCGTGTTTTTGGACAACAGGAAGGTGTTTGTTCTTCACCTCGCCAACCCGCGCATCCACAACGACTGTGCCGTTGTGACAGGCGATCAGTTCGGGATAGCCAGCGTCGCGTAGTTCACGGATCACGCCGTCCAATTGCCATGGAGTCGTGGATACGGCGGGGTACCACAGTTGCCACGAAACGTTGATCTTCAGGAGCGTCGGCGCTGATGGCGCCAATGCCTGTTGGTATCCCGCAAGACGCATGGCTTTGGCGGTGTCATCCAGAACGGTCTCTGGTCCCGTCGCAACGACTGCGACCTTCGGGCGAACTGATCGGGTGGCGCCCTGTTCGGCTGGCGCCGAAGCTACGTCCGTCACGTCGCCTGGGCAGCGCGATCGATCGCAGAGGCTCCAGACGCAAGTCGTCTTACGGCCGCTGCGATGTGCTGCGCGTCGATCCCGGCCGCGGCCATGAGCTCGGCGGGCGCGCCCGACCCGGGCATCCCCTGCACGGCCAGCTTCGCGACCGGAGCTTGGACTCCTGACTCCGCCAAGGAACTCAGTACCGCGTCGCCGAGGCCACCCTCGGGCCAATGGTCCTCGACGGTGACGATGCCCCTGGTCTCTCGTCCCGCCAGTGCGATCGTCGCAGCATCAATGGGTTTGACCGAATAGATATCAACCACCCGCACCGAAATCCCATGGCGGGCTAGTTCATCGGCCGCCTTTAGCGCCTCGTGGACGGTAATGCCGGCCGCGCAGATTGCTATGTCATCGTTCGCGGATGTCCGTAACAGGCGACTTCCGCCAATTTGGAACTCCTCTGAAGCCTCATAGATGACCGGTGTTGCTTCACGTGTTGTGCGCATGTACACGATCCCGGGTCGGTCCGCCATTTCCCGAACAAGTCTCGCCGCCTGGTTCGCGTCGCTCGGATAAAGCACCGTGCTACCACCGATGGCGCGCATGGAGGCCAAGTCCTCCAGCGCCATCTGCGACGGGCCGTCTGCACCGATCGACACGCCGGCGTGCGATCCCGACAGCCGAAGGTTTGCTTGGCTGACCGCGGCCATCCTGACGAAGTCGTATGCACGGGCGAAGAACGCGGCGAAGGTAGACGCGAACGGCACCCACCCGCGGACCTGCATCCCGACCGCCGCAGCGACCATCAATTGTTCGGCGATGTACATCTCGAAGAACCGATCCGGGTGCGCCCGCGCGAACGCTGCAGCGAACGTCGAGTTGCTCACCTCCGCGTCCAGCGCCACGACGTCTCCCCGTTCGGACCCAATCCCCGCGAGCGCTTCTCCGTATGCGCGGCGTGTGGCCAGTCTCGTTCCAACCTCATACGAGGGGAACGCAGGGTCCTGCGAAGGTGGGAACTTGTGAGGCTTTGCGTCCGCCGCTGGCCGCGCGACGGAGACACTCACGTTCCGCATGCCGCCCAACTCTGCGATGGCGGCCTCCGGGTTCGCGACGGGCACTCCATGGAACCCGTCCTGGTCCTCGACCGCTGCGACCCCCCTACCCTTCCGTGTCTTGGCAACGATCACCGTCGGTCGGCCAACCGTTCCTGCGGCCTGCGTGTACGCGTCATTGATCGCGCTCAGGTCGTGCCCATCAACCTCGATCGCGTTCCAGCCGAACGCTCGTGCTCGAGCCGAATACGCTTCCAAGTTCCATCCGTGGATCGTCTCGCCCCGTTGACCGAGCCGGTTAACGTCGATGATGGCGGTCAGGTTATCGAGCCCGGCCAGCGCCGCGTGCTCGAAGGCTTCCCACATCGATCCCTCGGACATCTCGCTATCGCCGCAGAGCACCCACACGCGATATGGCAACTGGTCCAGTCGCTTTCCTGCCAGCGCGATCCCGACACCGAATGGCAAGCCTTGCCCCAATGCCCCGGTTGCCACATCGACCCACGGGATAGCCGGCGTCGGGTGGCCCTGCAGGCGGCTACCAAAACTCCGGTAGGTCAACAGTTCGTCTTCGGTTATCGCGCCCGCTGCTCGGTACATCGAATACAGGAGCGGTGATGCGTGGCCCTTTGAGAAAACCAAGTGGTCATTGTTCGGGTCGTCGGGACCATCGAAGTCGTATCGCAGATGCTGCGCCAGCAGCACGGCCATCAGATCCGCGGCGGACATCGACGACGTGGGATGTCCGGACCCCGCCTGAGCCGCGAGCCGTATCGAGTCCACGCGCAATTGTGCCGCGAGCTCTCGCAATGGGGCATCGTCGTTCATTTCAGCGTGTACTCCCGGAATCTTCAGACCTTTTTCAGTCCAGCCTTCCCGCGCCTGGCGGCCTACGATCGCTCTCGCGGAGGCGCAGTCTCTCATGCATCGGAAACCCTCGGGAACCGCGAGGGCATGCGGTTCACGCCTGTTCCTATACTCTAGCATATGCCCATCATCGATTTCCATACGCACGTGTTCTCCGACGCCGTCGCAACTGAGCGTCAGCGCTACCTCGACGCCGATCCTACCTTCCGCAGCCTGTATGCAAACCCTGCTGCCCAAATCGCCACCGCGGACACCCTTGTCGAGGCTATGGACCGAGCCGGGATTGATCGAAGCGTCGTCTGCGGATTCGGATGGTCGACGCCGGACCTCTGCAACCGGGGTAACGACGCCATCATCGATGCGATCCAGCGGTACCCGGAACGCCTCGTTGGGCTCGGGACCGTCGCGCCCGGTCCCGAACCGGACGGGGTCTCGACTGAGCTTCGGCGTATCAGGTCCGCGGGGCTCCTTGGGCTGGGCGAGCTCAGGCCGGATGGACAGGGGTGGTTGATCGAACACCAAGAAGCGTTTGGTCGCCTGGCGGCGGAACTTCGCTCCGACGGTATCCCGGTCCTCCTCCACGCTTCGGAACCTGTCGGCCACACCTACCCGGGAAAGGAACGGGCAACTCCATCGACGCTCCAACCGCTGCTCGAACGCTTGACTGGCGTCCCCACCATTCTCGCCCACGCTGGCGGCGGTTTCCCGTTCTACGCCTACATGCCTGAGGTCGCAGACCTGCTAAGCGACGTCTATGTCGATACCGCAGCACTCCCGTTTCTCTACCAACCTTCGGTGTTGGACGCCCTCGTCGCGGCACACGGGCCGGGCCGATTGCTCTTCGGCACCGACTTTCCACTGATGGACCAGGGACGCGTGATCGAGTACGTCCACCGGTCGGGCCTTGGTGCGGAGGAGAAGGAGAGGCTGCTGGGTGGGAACGCGCAAGACTTGCTCCAGAGGCTCGACGATAGAAGGTGATGCCGAACGCATCCTTCCGGGCATTCGTGGCGATCGAGCTGCCCGAAGCCGTCCGTCAGCCAATCAATGCACTGATCGAGCATCTCAAGACGCAAGACTCCTCTGAAACGTTGCGGTGGATGAGACCCGAAGGTGTCCACTTAACGCTTAAGTTCCTTGGCACAACCCGAGAGAGTCGAGTTGAATCGATCGGCGCGGCGCTCCGAGTAGCGGCTTCCGCGGTCCCCCCCTTCGAGCTCGAATTTGGGCCCTTGGGGTCATTCGGCTCTCGGCGGAGCAGTCGCGGCCAGGTGATCTGGACTGGCATCGAGGGCGATCTCACGCAGTTACGCGAGATCGTCCGCTTGATCGATTCGGCATTCGAACGCGTCGGCATTGAACCCGAGCTTCGACCGTTCACTCCCCATCTCACGCTCGGCCGCGGCCGACGGAGCCGCACACCGCTGCCACCTGCTCTCTTCATCGACACCGTGTGGCCACCGCCGGTTGCGCGATTCCCCGTGGAGACCGTTAGCCTCATGCAGAGCGATCTCCGGCCCGAGGGCGCCCGATACACGACGCGCCTGACGGTCCCGTTACCGAAACAGCCGGCCTCTTCTTGACTCGTTACGACGTCCTTGTGTTCCGAGGATGTTCGCCCACATACTGATTAGTGAACCAATGTGGCGGCGGCGGCGGTAGGGTGGTGGACATGACGACGACGCTTCCCAAGTGCCGGTCCTGCGATGATGGGGACTTGGTGCCACTCTCGGACTTCGGGTCGCAGGGCGCACCGATCCATTTCAAAGCCTGGGTCTGCACGAACCTTGACTGCGGGTTCAACATTAAGATCCGCAATGGCGATGTCTTCGTGAACGAGCCCATCGGCAGCGGTGTCTCCCACGCACCGCGCACCCGTTAGGGCGGACGGGCCGTCACGCTTCCCTCGGACCTCTCACATTTCTCTTTTCTTGCCGTGTTCGGGCTCGGCCCCACGGATGAGGACTCCGGTTGACGAACACTCGCCCCCCGACTACGCTCGGACTCAGAAGGCGACGAACGAGAGGAGTACGTCCCGCGAAGCGGAGCCTCAGAGAGCCGGGGAATGGTGGAAACCTGGCGGCCTGCGCGGACGGAATGGACTCGGGAGCTGCGGACCGAAACAGCTTCGTGTTGAAGTAGGATCCGCCGAATTGGGGCCCCGTTACCGGCCCACGGTATACGCCGTCTCTCATTAGAGAGGTCGGAAGTACCTAGTGAGTGCCTGATCCTCTCCCCACCCGGGAGTTGAACGGGAATAAGGGTGGCACCGCGGACACGATGCATATCGAGCCCGCCCCTGACCGGGGCGGGCTCTTTGTATTTCGGGAAGGTTCGTTGGAGTCGACAGGAAAAGGCAGGTGATGACTAATGGTGTACTCACCCACACTCGACGAGGTCCGCGAACTCGCGTCGCAGGGCAACCTGGTGCCGGTGTATCGCGAGATCCCCGCCGACATGGAGACCCCGGTTACCGCGTATTTGAAGGTCGCCAAGACTGTGCCGTCATTCCTCCTAGAGAGTGTCGAAGGCGGAGAGCGCCTGGCCCGGTACAGCTTTATTGGCACCGAGCCGTATCGCGTGCTGAAGACGGGACCGGGCGAAGAGGCGGGATCAATGGACCCGTTGACTCCGATCGAATCGGAGCTTGCGCGCTTCCGACCCGTTTCCGTTCGTGGCCTTCCGAGGTTTCTGGGTGGAGCGGTCGGTTTCGTCGCGTACGATGCGGTGCGTCATTTCGAACCCCGACTCCCCGAAGCGAACGCCTCAGACCCAATGGGGCTGCCGGAATCCATGTTCCTCTTCTGTGACACGCTCCTTGCGTTTGACCACGTCAAACACACGATCAAAGTCATCAGCCATGTCCATTTGGACCAGGGAGGCGATCCCTCTGCGGCGTACACGGAGGCCACGGACCGGATCGATGCCCTCGTGAACCGGCTGGAGAACGCGGACATGGAAAACCCCGCGCAAGACCCTGGACCGCTGTCTTCGTTTGGCCTCCCGGTCGATTCGAACCACACGCCGGAGTCATTCATGCGCCAAGTCGAGGAGGCTCAGGAGCTCATCACCGCCGGGGAGTGCATCCAGGTCGTCCTGTCGCAACGGCTTCGCAGGCCGACTTCGGCCGCCCCGTTCGACATCTATCGTGCGTTGCGCGCCCTAAATCCGTCTCCCTACATGTACTTCCTGGACATGGGAGATTTCCACATCATTGGATCGTCGCCGGAGCTCCTGGTCCGGGTCGAGGATGGCGTCGCCACCACACATCCAATCGCAGGAACCCATCCACGCGGCGACTCGCCCGAAGAGGACGACGCCCTGGCGAAGCATCTGATTTCGGATGAAAAGGAACGCGCCGAGCACATCATGCTGGTCGACTTAGGCCGCAACGACATCGGACGCGTCAGCCAACCCGGCACCGTAAACGTTGACCAATTGATGGAGATCGAGCGTTACTCACATGTGATGCACATCGTTTCCAACGTGACGGGGAAGCTACGGTCCGATATGTCCTCATACGATGCACTCCGGGCGTGTTTCCCGGCTGGCACGCTCTCCGGCGCACCGAAGGTCCGCGCGATGGAGATCATTGCAGAAAAGGAGCCACACGCTCGCGGCCCGTATGGCGGGGCGGTCGGCTACTTCAGCTTCTCGGGGAACATGGACGTGGCCATCTGCATCCGCACCGTCGTCATGAAAGATGGGGTCGCGACGGTCCAAGCCGGCGGTGGTCTCGTCTATGACAGCGTCCCCGAGACCGAGTACCAGGAATCATTGTCGAAGGCTCGTGGAATGATCCGCGCGATCGACGAAGCCGAAGTCCGTACGCGGGACCGCATCGCAAAGCGTCGCGGAACCGTGCCGCAGTGATCAATCACCAGCGTCCCAACGCGGAAACCGCGACCGGAAGACGCCGGAGGCATTAACAAACACCATGATCGTGCTTCTCGACAACTACGACAGCTTCACGTACAACCTGTATCAATACCTCTCCGAGCTCGGAGCCGACGTCACCGTCGTCCGGAACGACCAGACAACGATTGAGGAGCTTGAAGGCTTGGAGCCGGAGAGGATCGTCGTTTCGCCCGGTCCGTCCAATCCGGACCACGCGGGGATCTCGATCGAGGTCGTGCGGCGTTTCGGCGAAAAGGGCGTACCGGTCTTGGGCGTTTGCCTCGGGCACCAATGCATCGGCCAAGCCTTCGGCGGCACCGTGACCGGCGCCGGCGAGATCATGCACGGGAAATCCAGCCTCATTCACCACGACGGTAAGGGCGTGTTCGCTGGACTCCCGAGCCCCTTTGAGGCGATCCGGTACCACTCCTTGGCCATCCAACCCGAGGACCTCCCTGACGCGCTTGAGGTAACGGCGCGGGCCGACACGGGAGTCGTTATGGGAGTGCGCCACCGATCGCTTCCGGTCGAGGGTGTCCAGTTCCACCCCGAGAGCATCATGACCCCTGTGGGCAAGGACCTACTCAGGAACTTCTTACGGGCTGAGTCGCGGGTCACGTAGCGTGGCTGCAGCTCAGAGGCCTAATCAAGCCACCGAGATAACGAGCAGACAGCGGACGACGCTGCTCGTCACGACTGTCGCTGGCCACGGGCTAAAGCACTTTTTTGCGGCCGCCTTCTTCGTTCTCCTACCGGAGATCAAGACAAGCCTCGCGTTAACGAACGTCGAGGTCGGTGTGATGTCCACCGCCCGGTTCGTGTCTGGCGGCATCGCGAACCTCCCCGCCGGCTTCATCGCCGACCGGTTCAGCCGCTACCGAGCCGAGATTCTGGGACTCTCAATCGCGGCCATAGGCGTCTTTGCGCTCGGGCTCGGGCTCACGGACTCGTTCTGGCTCGCCACCCTCGCCGCATCATTGATGGTCATAGCGATCTCTTTCTGGCACCCGAGCGCCATCGCGTCGCTCTCACGCCAGTTCGCGTCGCGACGCGGACTCGCAATATCCCTCCACGGGACCGGAGGAAGCTTGGGCGAGGCGGCCGGACCCGTGGTCGCCGGTATTGCGCTTGGTTACTTCGGTTGGCAGGCCTTAGCCCAGGGAAGCATTGCACCGGCTGTAGTAGCCGGAGTCGCCATTTGGGCGCTGCTGAAGATGGTCCCAAACGAGTCAGCTTCCAGTTCAGGGATTGGATCGTACCTCCGATCGCTTAGCTTCACGCTCCGGAACCGCAAGCTCCTGCTCATCCTGCTGTTCGCCGGAGGATTCTCAGCGGGCCAGAGTGTCACGTTTACATTCCTCCCCATCTTCCTGCGCGAAGAAGTCGGGGTGACCCCCGCTGTGCTCGGCCTCTATCTGGCGCTCGCGCAGGTGATCGGGGTCGGCTCCCAACCGCTCATGGGCTATATGTCGGACCGGTGGGGCCGCAAACTGGTCCTCGCACCAGCGCTCACCTTCCTCGGCATCTCATTCACGGCGCTGACGATCGTGCCGGCCGGCATTCCGTTCATCGTTGTTGTGGCGATCATGGGCGCCTTCCTGTACCCGCTCATGTCGATCCTTCTCGCATCTGCACTGGACGTGATCGAGGAGGACGTTCAGGGCACGACGGTCTCTCTTGTCTTTGGTGCGGCGACCGTCATGGCCGGCGCAGCCCCAACTCTCGCCGGATTCCTAGCCGACGGCTACGGGCTCGAATCGACGTTCCTTTTCGCTTCCTCCGTGGTGTTGGCTACTGCCCTCGTCGCTTTCTTGTCGCGATGGCAGGCCCCGCGCATATGATGTTTCCAATAACGGCCGTCAAGCGTCGACAGCAGAGGTGAACACCATGGTGAAGCGACTCAGAAAAGGACTCGCGTTGGCTGCCATCGTAGGCCCAATCACTGGAATCTTGGCCACCATCGCGAACCGTGCCTCCCGATCTATCAGCGCCCCAAGAAAGCCCGATTTCATCTCCCTGCCCCGCCAACCGCTCACCGGGCCCGAGCTCCTGAGCCGGGCCGAGGATCTGGTGCTTGAAGCGCTCCGGTCAGAGCCCAAGGTTGGTCTGACCAACGCCGAGGTGGGCGAGCGGACCGGTCTCAATCCTCCCCTTAGCCAACGGAGCGGTGAGGTAACGCGCACAATCCTGAACTCGCTCGTCGAGCGCGCCATCGTCTCGAAGGACGGCCAGCACTACATTGCCGCGCCGCGGTGAGCGCTGCGGAAGAGGGGAAGCCCGATGATTCGCGAAGCGATCGGCAAGCTGGTCGAAGGCCAGGACCTCTCCCAGACAGAGGCCGCCCAAGTCATGAACGAAATCATGGAAGGGCACGCAACGCCCGCGCAACTGGCCGGGTTCATCACCGCGCTGCGACTGAAGGGCGAGACCGTTTCGGAGATCGCAGGCCTGGCGCGGGTGATGCGGGACAAGGCGCTCCGCGTCGAGGTCCCGGACGCTGCGAGCTTGCTCGATACATGCGGCACGGGCGGAGACGCGGCCCATACGTTCAATATCTCGACGACCTCGGCTCTCGTCGCCGCCGGCGCGGGCCTCCGTGTCGCCAAGCACGGCAATCGGGCCGCATCCTCCGACTGCGGCTCCGCCGACGTGCTTGAGGCCCTCGGCGTCAACATCGATGTCGGGCCAGAGACCGTCGCGCGCTCCATCCACGAAGCGGGTATCGGATTCATGTTGGCGCCCACATATCACCCGGCTATGCGCCACGCCGCGGGTCCCCGTCAAGAGCTCGGGGTCCGTACCGTTTTCAATATCCTCGGCCCACTGACGAACCCAGCGCGGGCCGGCCACCAGCTGGTCGGGGTGCCCCGACCCGATCTTGTCGAAACGATCGCCGGCGTCCTCGGCGAACTTGGATCACGGCATGCGTTGGTTGTCCACGGCGCGGACGGCCTCGATGAACTCTCCCTGAGCGGGCCATCACTCGTCGCTGAGTACAAAGATGGTTCGACGACCGTTACCGAAGTGTCGCCTGAAGATCTTGGTCTGCCGCATGCGACAGTCGACCAGATTCGGGGAGGCAGCATCGAGCGGAACCGCCAAATCGTCGAGAACGTCCTGAACGGCGAACCAGGCCCCTTCCGGGACGTTGTCTTATTGAACGCCGCCGCGGCCCTGGTTGCGGGTGATGCCGCCACTGACTTCGCGGACGGCCTCGGCATCGCCCGGGAGTCTATTGACTCAGGCAAAGCCCGAGACCGACTCGAACGGCTCGTCTCGATTAGCCAATCGGCGTAACGCGCGGGCGATGACCGCCCTAGATGACATCCGGGACGCAGCGTGCCTCCGTTCCCTGCGGACGCCGCCTGCTATGGTCTGGATATGGTCTCCGCTGCAATCGTCGAAGCGCGCGATCTCACGTTCAGCTACGGGTCAGTTCGGGTACTGAACGGCCTTTCACTTTCGATCCGCCCGGGCGAGGTGTTCGGCGTTCTCGGAGCGAACGGGTCAGGCAAGACAACCCTGATGCGGATGATGGCAGGGCTTCTGCGGCAGGATGGCGGGTCGCTGTCCGTGCACGGCGGGGACCCCTCGCCGCGACAAGCAACACAAGTCGGATACATGCCTCAACTGAATGCACTGCAATGCTGGCAGCGTTTTCCGTGGCGCTGTTGACAGCGGCAGCCGCAACACTGAGGCGGTGAGGGCTTCCCGAGGGGAAGCGTCCGACCATTAACGGCCCCACACCTACGACCCAAGACCTGAGACTTAGCTCTTGGCGGGAGGGTCTGTAGACTCGTTGGGGCCGTCAGTCAAAACACGGAGGCGATTCGAGATATGAACCAGACGGGCAAGGTTGTTGGTCAGTCAGTGCGGCCCGTGGACGGCCCAGAGAAGGTGACCGGGCGGGCTCGGTACGCCGTCGATGTGGTACCGGAGAATCCACTCTGGTGCAGGTTCCTCCGCTCGCCATATGCCCACGCCCGCGTCTTGCATATCGATGCTTCGCGAGCGCTCGATCTCCCAGGAGTCCACGCGGTGCTGACGGGAGACGACGTTCGAGACTTGCGGGGCGGAAACCTGTACGTCGACGAGCCGGTGCTCGCCTCGTGGGACCGTCTCCGGTTCATCGGCGACAAGGTCGCTGCCGTCGCTGCCGAGGATGTGGATATTGCCGAGGCCGCGCTCCAGTTGATCGAGGTGGCGTACGAAGAGCTCCCGGCGGTGCTCGACCCGGAGGAGGCCGCTGAAGCCGACGCACCCCTCCTGCATCCGGAGTTCAACACCTATCGAGGAGTGGAGCCGCTCGACACCGCGAGCAATCTCTACGGACGCCTAGAACACGCGTGGGGAGACCTGGATGACGGCTTCCAACAGGCAGACGTTGTCATCGAACGCACGTACCGCACGCCCCGTGTCCATCAGGCCTACCTTGAGCCGCACACATCCGTCGTGGAGATCGACTCCGACGACAAGGCGCAGATTTGGATGTCTTGTCAGATGCCGACCGGCCGTCGGCCACACTTGGCCCGCTTGCTGGGGTTGCCTCGGGAACAGGTCGTCATCAACCCGGCGCCCATCGGCGGCTCATTCGGGGGCAAGATGGACCCCACCGGCGTGGTTGCCTGTTATCTCCTCGCTCGACGATCCGGGCGGCCGGTCAAGTACGTCATGGACTACGCAGAGGAGTTCTCTGCGATGAACCCGCGGCACCCCTCCGTCGTCCGTGTGCGGGCCGGGGCCACGCACGATGGGACGATCACCGCATGGGAGGCAGAAGGGTACTTTGCCACGGGCGGCTACGCAGCGTATGCGCCCGTCCCTTCCTTCGGTGGGATGCTCAGGACCTCCATGGTGGAGCCATATCGCATTCCGAACGTCCGTATTGTCTCGAATCAGGTGTACACCAATACCGTGCCGTGTGGGTATTTCCGCGGGCCTGGAATGATGCAGTCCGTGTTCGCGAGTGAGTCAGCTTTGGACGACCTCGCCGGGGCCCTGGGGATGGACCCCTACGACCTCCGCTCCCGCAACCTGCTCCGCGAGGCAGGGGAGGCACACCCCGACCGTGGATGGAGCCCCGTCACGACGCTCGGCGATGACGGCTACCAGCAGATGAGGGTCGACGAGACACTCCAAGCCGCCGCGGACGCCGCCGACTACAGGGGACCCAAGCCGCCACACATTGGGCGCGGCATCGCGGTTCACGGGCAGACCGACAGCGGCTTCGACACCCCGGCGGCCGTCCACGTCCACCCTGACGGACGGGTTGTCGTAAATACGATGACCTACGATCCCGGCGTTGGCACAGGTACCATCCTCGCCCAGATCGCAGCGGAGGAGCTAGGCGTCCCGTTCGATCGCGTGTCGCTGGAGCCATGGTCGACAGAAGCCGGCGTCCGCGATTGGGGGATCGGAGGCCAGAGAGGCGCGCGGGTCGCCAGCCGCGCAGCCTTCGAGGCCAGCCAGGAGGCAAAGCGGAACCTTCGGCGGCTGGCAGCCGAGTTCTTTGGTTGGGCTGAGGAGTCCATCCAGTTCCGCGACGGTCACGTCACGGGCGAGGGGATGGCTGGCGCCGTGCCTATCGAGGAGATCGCGTCCAGGGCCGGCGTACCAGTCGGCGGCCAGGCGAGCGTTGATGAGGGGGATAGCAGCCCCTATATCTCGTTCGGGACGCATATTGCCGAGGTCGCGGTGGACCCGGAGACCGGCCACGTACAACTGCTGCGCTACACGGCGGCACATGAGACGGGTCAAGTGCTGAACCCCATCGGGTTCGAGGGACAGATTCAGGGCGGCGTCCTCCAGGGCATTGGCCATGCCCTAACCGAGGAAGTCGCGGTGGAGGACGGACGTGTCCTCAACCCCTCCTTCGCCGAGTACAAGCTGCCATCGCAACAGGATGGGCCGCGGTTAGATATCGTCATCCTTGAGTCAGAGACCGGCCACGGCCCCTACAACGTGCGCGGAATCGGCGATACCCCTATCGTGCTCTCGTCTCCAGCGATCGCGAACGCGGTCGCAGACGCGTGCGGGGCACGCGTACAAGAACTGCCCATCACCGCCGAGAAGGTGTACCGCCTCCTACACCCAGACCGGTAGCAGACGCGCGCGGTCGCGGCCGTCGACCAGAACGAGTCGAATTGCTGCCGGGCACACACGGCGAGCCTGCGGCCAACTGAACTGTCGGTCGCAGTCGTCAGCGAAATGACTCGCGACTCATGGCCCGGTCAGTTTGGTGGGAGTGGCCACCGCGATGTGATCAGCCATTCGGAGCGACCATTCGGAACAACACAAAGGCCACGAGCGAGACGCCCACAAGCGTGACCGCCGCCGCGAGCAACCGGCGCCACGCGAAACCCCATCGGGACCGGCGGCGCGGATCGCGACGCTGGATCCCAGTCAAGGGATCCCAGTCGAACGATTCCATCGGGTTGCTCGCGGCGACAAAGAAGTCTGTTGATCAGCTCCCGGTGGATCCCCTGCCGCTGTTCTGTTGGCCGTCCGTGCCTCCGTCTCCGGCGCCGCCCTGCCCGAATCCGCCAAGCAGCGGTTGAAGCATGCTCGTGAACTCCATAGGGAAGATGAACTTCGTAGATTCGCCGCTCCCAAGGTCCTTGAGGGTGTCAAAGTACTGCAGGCTCATCGTCCGCGCGTCAGCGGTCGCGGCGACCGCGTTGATCCTCTCCAGCGCGATCGAGAAGCCTTCCGCGTTCAGTATCGCGGCTTGCCGCCGTCCTTCCGCCTCGAGGATCGTTGCTTGCCGCTCTCCTTCCGCGCGGAGGATCGACGCCTGTCGTTCACCTTCCGCCTGCATGATCTGCGCTGCTCGCTGACCTTCGGCAGTGGTCACGGTCGCACGGCGGTCTCGTTCCGCTGCCATTTGCCGGTTCATCGCGTCCTGGATGTCCCGAGGCGGGTCGATCTCGCGGATCTCCACTCTCGTCACCCGCACGCCCCACCCTTCGGTGGCCTCGTCAAGCTTCGCGCGCAGAACGACGTTGATCTCGTCGCGTTTCGAAAGCACTTCATCCAGCGTAATGTCACCAATGACGGCACGAAGCGTCGTCATCGCGAGGCCTTGTGCCGACAATTGGAAATTCTGGATCTTCAGCACCGTGTCCTCGGGGCGGTCGTCCATGACGCGCATGTAGACGAGGAAGTCGATGTCGATTGGGGCGTTGTCCTTAGTAATCGTGGTCTGACGAGGGATTTCAACGAAGAACTCACGCTGGTCGACCTTCACACCCTGTTCCAAAATCGGCCACAGCCACCGGATCCCGGGTGATCGGACGCCTTTGAACTGCCCGAGTCTGAACACCACCAGTCGCTCATATTGACGGACTACGAACAAACCCATCGCTCTACCTCCTTGGTCACTCACCCACTCCGACCAGAGTAAACGGTTGAGACACCGACCGGTCTCCCGTCAGTCGGCTGGTCCGCTCTCGATCTCCAGTGGTCTGACTCGGGCTGTTGCGCCATCAACGTCGATGACCTGTATGCGACGGCCCGAACCTATGGACTGTCCCGGGCCGTCGATGATGGCGCTCCAGAGCTCGCCGTTCACATGAATCGTCCCTGTAGGGGCGAGTTCGGTGACCACTTGACCCTCTGCACCGATCAGCGGATGTACGCGCTCATCCGGCTGACGCTTGTTTCCCTGCCACACAACGTAGAGGAGTGCAGTGCCGCTTCCCACGACGAATGCGATGGTCGGATACAACACCCAGGCGCTAATCCGGAAGGCCAGTGACGGTGCGGTAGGCGAGGGGGTTCCGAATTGAGCGAACAGCAGGAAAGAACCCAATACGAACGCCACCATGGCTCCGATTCCCGCTGCCCCGAACCCCGATATGTAAACCTCTAGCACCGCTAAAACCGCTGCCAACAGGATCAGCAAGACGCCGGCCCAGTTCGCGTTCAGATTACCCAAGCCGAGGAAAGCAAGGATCAGCAGGATGGCGCCGGTGATCCCCGGAATCAGGATGCCGGGACTCCAGAACTCGACGACGAGACCCAGACTCCCGAGGGTCAAGAGCAAATACGAGAGGTTCGGATCCGCGAGGACTGAAAGGAACTGTTCGAGGATCGTTTTCTCCACCCGGCGGACGGGTAACCCGGTGGTGGCGAGCGTGACCTCTCGGTCGTCAACAATCACAACGCGCCCATCGAGTTGGACGAGCAGTTCCGCCATGTCGGATACGACGAGGTCGACAACGCCCCCCTCCACCGCCTCCGTCGACGAGTACGAAGCGGCACTGGTCACCGTCTCCTCGAGCCGCTCCGCGTTCCGATTCCTGCGCTCTGCGATCGCGCGCATCAACGCGGCCGCGTCGTTCGTGATCTTGCTGGCAAGGGTGTCCGGTAAGTCCTCCCCGCCGCCACCAACAGGGCTTGCCGCGCCAATGTTGGTCCCAGGCACCATCGCCGCTACGTGTGTCGCTGCGACAATGAACGTTCCGGCGGACCCTGCCCGCGCACCCTCAGGTGCGATGAGCGCAGCCGTTGGCACATCCGACGCTAGCAGCTGCCCGACGATTTCTCGAGTCGCTTCCAACAGGCCGCCCGGCGTATTCACGCGGAGCACCAGCACTTGGGCACCGTCCTGCGCGGCCTTTTCTAGGCCGCGTTCGAGAAAATCGGCGGTCACGTTCGTGATCGGTCCAGTGACGTCGAGTGTCAGAACGTGATCGTCAGTCTGGGCAGCGGCACGGCTCGCGTACCCAGTGATGCCAAGCAGCAGGGAGAGAGCTCCGGCAACCGCAAAGGCGCGCCGGATCCAAACGGGGATCGAGAGAGGGTGCGTTGTCGTGTTCATCGCCCCGTGCCGTCTAAAGCCGAACCTCCGTCCAGGCTAGGAACTCCGGGTGTGAGCGTCAAACCTGCGTTATTGGTCGCGGAGTTCGACTCCTAGTCCACTCCCACGAGTATCATCGCGTCCGACACCGGTGGCCAGGGAGGCGTTTTGTGATTGAACAAACGAACACCTCGGATGACCATGCGTCGACACCACCTCGGTACAAACACTGTCCGAAGTGCGGGAGCGAATTGAGCGACGCTTTCGTCGCGGGCCTGGACCGACAGGCGTGCGGCGTGTGCGGGTTCGTCGTCTTTCGAAACCCGCTGCCAGGGGTCGCGGCCATCATCCGCGAGGGATCCCAAGTGTTGTTGGTCCGGCGTGGTCGCGGATTTGGTAAAGGTAAATGGACGTTTCCAAGCGGGTATGTCGAATGGCACGAAGACGTAAGGACCGCGGCCGCCAGGGAGACGAAGGAGGAGGCGGGACTCGACGTCGAGGTCGGCGAGGTTTTCGAGGTGTTGTCTAACTTCCATGACCCCGAGGCCCACTCCATTGGAATGTGGTTCCTCGCCGAGGTCGTGGGCGGAGCATTGATGGCCGGAGACGACGCCAGCGAGGCAGGCTTCTTCGAACTGACCGCGCCGCCCGACATCGCGTTCGAAACGGACCGGTTCGTTCTCAAGAGACTAGCCGGACGATCCGTTTAAGCGGGGTCGGGCAGCGCCGAAGCGGCGGTGTCGAACACGGATACGCGACATCTGGGTGGTATTCTGAATCCGTGGACGAGTCCCACGATTCAAGCAATTTTCCCGCCTCGGCTATGGCTACGGGAACCTACCTGGACCGCATCCTGCCACGCACGGCGCAGGATCTCGACGCGCGGCGAACGGAAGTGCCGGAATCCGAGCTCCGATCCCGTGCCACGGACACCCCCGAACCGCTTGATTTCGTCGCCAGCTTGGGGGACAACCGCCTCCACCTGATCGCCGAGGTCAAGCGCGCCTCTCCATCGAGAGGTGATCTCGATAGTGGTCTCGATCCGCGTGCCTTGGCACGTATCTACGGAGACAATGGTGCGAGCGCCGTTTCCGTGTTGACCGACACGCCCTTTTTCAAGGGGTCTCTCGACGATCTCCGGGCCGTCAAAGATGAGGTTGGCGCGCAAGGGATTCCCGTGCTCCGGAAGGACTTCATCATTGATCCCTATCAGGTGTTCGAAGCGCGCCTTTGGGGCGCGGATGCCTTCTTGCTCATCGCTGCTTGTCTCTCGGACGAGCGGCTCGCCGAGCTCCACGCGATTGGCCAAGAGCTGCGCATGAGCGTCCTCGTTGAAGTCCACAACGAGGAGGAGCTTTACCGCGTGGAGGGAGTCAAGCCGAACCTCGTCGGTATCAACAATCGGGACCTTCGAACCTTTGATGTCGATCCTGGAACTACACACGGGCTCGCGCCCAGGGTGCCCTTCATGTCGAAGGTCGTATCTGAGAGCGGGATCCACACGCGAGAAGATGCTCGGCTGATGCGGGCCGCAGGTGCAGACGCGATCCTCGTCGGCGAAGCTTTGATTGTCGCGGAGGACACCGCCGCGCTGGTCCGCGATCTCTCTTCGATTGGGGATCCCAGCCTCAGCTCAATCGTCATGGAGCACGGACCTCCGGAGCTTGAGAGCCAAGACCGATGAAGGTGATCGTTAAGGTGTGCGGCAATCGGAGTGCCGCCGACCTCGTCGCCGCGGCGGAGTCGGGAGCGGACCTTCTTGGGATTATTTTCGCCGACGCTTGGCGTCGCGTACCTGTCGACATGGCACGTGGGATGGTCGCTGAGTTCCGCGACCAGGTCGATAGCCCCCCACCAGTGGTCGGTGTATTCGTCGACCAATCGGTAGAGGAGGTCAATCGGACCGGGGACGCCGTTGGTCTCGACTTCATTCAACTCCATGGGTCCGAGGACCAAGCTTACTGGGACCAGATCGACCGCCCAATCGTCGTCGCCCGCCGGTTACATGAAGGACTGACCGACCTCGAGGCGGTCGAAGCGCTTGGCCCGATCAATACGTACGTGGGATCGCGCGACTCGCTCGCGCTCATCGAGCCGCTGGTCGAAGGGCAACCAGGCGGAACCGGCGTCAGGCTCGACATGGAACTGGCCTCATCGTTGGCGCGCCGATATTCGTTCTTACTGGCTGGCGGCCTGACGCCCGAGAACGTCTCGAGCGTGGTGGAATCGGTACGGCCGTGGGGAGTCGATGTCTCAAGCGGCGTCGAGACGGACCGTGCGAAGGACTACGCGAAGGTGGGACGCTTCGTCCACGCCGCCAAACGATCCGCGCTCTCCATCGCACGATGACTGCGGCCGCAAACGAGGTCATCCGCCTCGAAGGGCTCACGAAGTTCTACGGTGAAACTCGCGCCCTCAACAATGTCGACCTCACTGTCCACCAAGGGGAGATCTTCGGTTACCTCGGACCGAACGGGGCTGGCAAGACGACAACCATCCGGTTGCTCCTCGACTACATCCGACCTACGAGTGGGCGCGCCTCGGTGCTCGGACTCGATACGAGGAGGAAGGCGCGGGAAGTGCGCCGCCGAGTGGACTACCTCCCGGGGGACATCGCACTGTATGGAAGGATGTCCGGTCGAGAGCTGCTGACCTACCTAGCTAACCTCCGCGGCGGCGTCGATTGGAGGTATGTCGATCGGCTCGCGGACCGTTTCCAAGCAGATCTCAAACCTCGGATTCAATCGTTGTCTCGGGGCAACCGCCAGAAGCTCGGACTGATCCAAGCCTTCATGGGTCAACCGGAACTGATCATCATGGATGAACCCACCGCTGGACTCGATCCCCTCATGCAACAGGAGTTCTACGCGCTTGCGGACGAGGTGCGAGCGGACGGCCGGACCATCTTCGTGTCGTCGCATATCGTGCCGGAGGTCGAGCGGATCTGCGACCGAGTGGGCATCATCCGCGAGGGCGAACTTGTGGCAGTCGAAGACGTTGGCATGCTGAAGGAACGGGCACTCCACGAACTGGAGATCCGGTTCGCTCATCCCGTGCCGCTGGAGAGGTTCGCGGACCTCCCAGGCGTACGCGATGTCGCAGTGGATGGTCCGTTGCTCACCTGCACGGTGGTCGGATCACCCGACGCACTGGTGAAAGCGGCAGCAGCGTATGAGGTCGCGACGCTGAGGAGCACCGAGGCGAACCTCGAGGACGTGTTCCTCGCCTTCTACGGGGGCGAGACGGAACCAAGTGCTCCGTAACGTTTTTCTCAAGTCGATCAGCGAGCAGCGCCGATCCCTCACATGGTGGCTGCTCGGCATGGCATCCACCAACGTACTGGTCCTGCTCTTCTACCCCGCTTTCGCGGACCGCCCCGAGATCAACGAGTTGATCGAGAGCATCGGACCGCTCGCCCAGGTGTTTCTCGGTGAAATCAGGGATCTTACTTCGCCTGAGGGTTTCGTCCAGAGCCGGCTTTTTGCCTTCCTGAGCCCGCTGCTCTTCATCGCCCTGGGCATCGTCGTGGGTAGTGGCACGATTGCAGGCGAGGAGGAACGAGGGACGCTGGACCTCCTGCTCTCGAATCCGCTCGATCGTTGGCGCGTCGTGGCGGACAAATTTGCTGCGGGCGTAGTAACGATGGTGGTCATGGGGATTGGAAGCTGGGCCGGTCTGCTGGTGGGTGCACTGATCGTTTCGATGAGCATAAGCTACGTTCGATTGGCGGAGGCCACGGCGAGTGCTGCCCTGCTGGGCGCGCTGTTTGCAACGCTAGCGCTGGCGCTTGGATGTATCTCCGGCAAGCGTGGTACTGCCGCTGGCATCGCGTCAGCAGTTGCAGTTGCCAGTTACCTGTTGAACTCGCTCGCTCCGCTCGTCGATTGGCTGGAACCGTTCAAGCGTCTCTCGCCGTTCCACTACTACATCGACGCCAGCCCAGTGTTTAACGGAATCGATCCGCTCCACGCGATGGTCTTGGTGATGTTGGTGGCGCTTCTCGCGACAGTGGCCCTTGTCTCATTCGAGCGTCGCGACCTGGGCGTGGGGTAGCTGGCCGCAGCGCAATGCTCCTTCGCAACGTCTTCTTGACTTCGATTCGCGAACAACGGCGAGCACTCGTATGGTGGGTAAGCGGTATGGGCGCTTTGAACGTGGTCACCCTGCTGTTCTACCCCAGCGTCTCCGAGTTGCCCGATATCAATCAGTTCTTCGAAGACGCCGGGCCCCTGCTGCAAGCTTTCATGGGCCAGGTCGAGGACTTCACCTCACCGGAAGGCTTCGTGGATGTTGAGCTGTTCTCATTCATGGTCCCGCTCTTGTTCATTGCCCTGGGGATCGTTGGTGGGACCGGCGCCATTGCGGGCGAGGAAGAGCGCGGCACGCTCGACCTCCTGCTCTCGAACCCGCTCGACCGCTGGCGCTTGGTGCTGGATAAGTTCCTCGCGAATATGGTCGTCATAACGCTGCTCGGGATCGGAACATGGGCGGGGCTTATCGTTGGCGCACTCATCGTTTCGATGGAGATAAGTCTGTTGCGGCTCGGAGAAGCGACGCTCAGCGCAGCATTCCTTGGGGCAGCCTACGGCACGTTTGCGTTCGCTTTGGGCAGTTGGCGGGGGAAGCGTGGGTTAGCTGCGGGGATCACAGCCGCGGTCGCCGTAGCTAGTTACCTCGTCAATTCTTTCGCACCGCTTGTAGACGCGCTTGAGCCGACAAAACGCTTGTCCCTGTTCCACTACTATTCGGCCGCCCAACCGGTAGCCAACGGTGTCGACCCGCTCCACGTCGCCGTTCTTGGTGCGTTCACTTTGGTCTTTCTCGGGGTGGCGATTCTCGCGTTCGAGCGCCGGGACCTGGGGATCGGGTAAGGTCAACCCATGACCGACACAGCAACGCGAGAGTCCATCGGCCGTTACGGGCCATTCGGCGGGACGTACGTGCCCGAGACACTGATGGCAGCCGTCACGGAGTTGGGCAGAGCCTACGAGGCGGCCCGGAATGACCCGTCATTTCAAGAGGAACTGGACGACCTCCTGCGGAACTACGCGGGAAGGCCAACACCGATCACTCTGGCGCGGAACCTCACTCGATCGGCGAGCGGAGGTCGCATCTACTTGAAGCGTGAAGACCTCGCCCACACCGGCGCGCACAAGATCAACAACACTCTCGGCCAGGTGTTGCTCGCGGAACGGATGGGGAAGGAAAGGATCATCGCCGAGACGGGCGCCGGCCAACACGGAGTCGCGACGGCAACCGTGTGCGCGCTTCTGGGTCTCGAATGCCACGTATACATGGGCGTGGAAGACATGCGCCGTCAAGCGCCGAACGTCTTCCGAATGCGGCTCATGGGAGCGGAGGTCATCGGGGTCGAGAGTGGTTCGCGGACGCTCAAGGACGCCATAAACGAGGCCATGCGTGATTGGGTCACCAACGTTCAGACGACGTACTACATGATCGGAAGCGTCGTCGGTCCACACCCCTACCCCGCGCTCGTCCGGGACTTCCAATCGGTCATCGGGACCGAGACACGGGAGCAGATCCGAACCGTTGAAGGACGCCTCCCCGACTACCTCGTCGCGTGTGTGGGGGGTGGAAGCAATGCAATCGGCATGTTCCACCCGTTCCTGGGCGACGATTCCGTGCGGTTCATCGGAGTCGAAGCCGCCGGCTCAGGAATCGAGAGCGGGAAACATGCGGCAACACTGGTTGGCGGTTCACCGGGAGTCCTGCACGGGTCCTACTCCTATCTCCTACAGGACGAATGGGGTCAGGTGCAGGAGACGCACAGCATCTCAGCGGGGCTCGACTATCCGGGGGTCGGACCGGAGCACGCCGCGCTGAAGGTGTCTGGTCGTGCCGAGTACACGGCCGTCACCGACGCCGACGCTCTCGAGGGATTCAAGCTGCTGTCGGAGAACGAGGGGATCATCCCAGCTCTCGAGTCCGCCCATGCCGTGATCCAAGCCCACCGAATGGCTGCAACCATCGCGGACGACAAGATCATCGTGGTCTGCCTCAGCGGCCGTGGAGACAAGGACATCGAAACCGTGGCTGAAGCTCTTGGTGTGCCTTCGCCGGTGAGCAGCTAGTCACGCCGGGCTAGAATCACCCCTGCCTCTCCTCCGGCAACGACCAAGCTGGTAACGATCGCTCCCGCGAGCACTACGCCGACTGCGATGGCGGGAACCGCGCGGCGTATTGGCACCTGGAACATCCAAGCGACGAGCGACCCGGTCCACGCCCCCGTAAATGGCAATGGGATCCCGACGACGAGCACCAGAGCCAGTGCCCCGTACCGTTCGATCCTTGCCGCGTATGTCGCGCGGATCCTCTCATTCCGCCAACGCCAGATGGCGCCCGCTGGGCCTGGAAAGCGGTCGAGCACGCGCGACAACCGGTTCAGTCCGAGTAACAGCGGCACGACCGGGATCATGTTGCCGATTAATGAGACCAGGAGAACGGGTTGCCATGCCATTCCGAACGCCCATATACCCAGCGGGATTGAGAGCCTGAGCTCACCAACAGGTGTCATTGCCGCGAAAAAGACGCGGAGCACATCGCTGGTCATCCGGCTGGACCGTGCCTGATAAGACGCTACCCCCTCTATCCGCTCGGCCTCGGACTACAAGGGGGCAGCGCAGCGCGGGGAAAGCAGTGAGGAAATATCAGATAGGCAAACGGCCCCAACACCCCCCAGCACTAGCTTGCAGTTTACTCGGAAAGCCTTGGCGGTGCAAACCGCCGGATTCTGCGCGCGCACTGGGTTGTGGGCAGTGCTGAATTGGAAGCGATCTCAACCCGCGCAGCACAGAAGACCACCACGTCTCCCCGATACCGTCGCGTGGGCATCTGGTCGGCACTGGAGTGAGCCGCGGTAAGGTATCGCTAACCCGTGCGGTCACAAGGGGGCGTAGCTGGATGGAGCGTAGCGGCGACGAATCGACCATGAGGAGTCTCGGCGGCGGGTTGAGCTTGGTCGAGTTCACGGTGGTCGCAGCGATTATCGCGGTGTTGGTCGCCCTAACCGCCGTGGTAATCATGGGTCCCGACCGGACGGACGCCCGCGCAAGCGACATCGCTCGTGTCCGGGAAGCCGTCGCACGTTTTCGATCGGAAACGACCGTCTACCCGACAAGGACAATGACGACGGCGAACCGGAGTGGTACCGAGGGTACGGACTACTTTCGAGTCATCGAGGGACCTGGGGGTGTGAATTTCGATGTCGATGGTGATGGCAACACGGACGACACGATCAATGTGGTCCCGATCGATTGGAATGCCACCGACCCAAACGAATCCTCGAGAGTGTTCAGCGACTTCCTGACGATGCCCGAACACGCGCACCCAACAGATCCGATCACGATTAACGCTGACAGCTCACTCAACGTCCTCACTGATGCCTGGGTCATCGACGCAAATGGGGAGGTCCTAGTCCTTATACCTAGGAGTTCGTACTGACACCTTTGTGTCCAACGTGGTTCTCGCTCACCGTGGGGTCCGCCGGGGATGCTACATGCGTAAGGGCTTGACGGTAGGAGTGCCCCATACGATCGCGGCGAGGCTTGAATCTTCTGACTTCCCGTACGGTACGGGCTCGCCTGGCAGGTGTGGACCAACGCTCTCGAAGAACTGGCTCGCGACCGATAACTGCCGCCCGTGGGCCCGTCCCGTTACGCTTTCCGACCCCACAAGGGGTGCCTGAACGAAGGGGAAGCAGATTGGTCCGAGGAATGGAGGCGCGCCACGGGCGGCTCTTGAATGTCCTCTCGATCTTTCGGGTTACCCAACTGGCCGTCTTGCTGCTCGATCAACCGTTGTTGCCTGCGAGAGGAGGTCCGGACATCCAGCGCATTGAGGTAATTGGCGAGATCCGTTAGCGCCGCCAAGTGGTGCGCTGGTAGCAACACGTCAACGTAGGGCATTGCCGCTCGGAGACCTTGCGTTAGCGGTTCATACCGCTCGTCGCCAGCGAGCGGGTTTAGCCAGATCAGGTGCCGGCAGCTGCGTTGAAGCCGCGCCATTTCGCGCCCAAGGAGTTCCGGCTCACCTCGGTCCCACCCATCGGACACGATGAGTACAACTGCACCCCGTCCCAGCGTCCGTCTCGCCCACGTGTAGTTGAACTCGCGCAGGACGGCGCCGATCCGTGTCCCACCCGACCAGTCTGGTACAACTCTTGCCACGTCATCCACCGCTCGATCGATGTCGCGGTGCCGAATATGCTTGGTTATCCGCGTCAGCCGCGTGGCAAACAAGAACGCCTCGAGTTGGCTCTCCAGACCACCGTACAGCGTATGGATGAAATGCAACATCATGCGCGTGTAGGGCTCCATCGACCCGCTTACGTCGCAGATCACCACCAACCGCAGGGGCTTCTCCCCCCGCCGGCGGTGTCTCAACCTCAGCAACTCACCGCCGTACTTACTGCTCTCCCGCAAGGTCCTGCGCAGGTCTAAGTTCAACCCGCGGCCGCGTTCAAGCCGCCGTGTCCGCCGAACGCCCGGGGTCCAACGTAGCGAGGCCATTAGCTGCAGGGCTTGCGCCATCTCCTGCCTTGAGTAGGCTGCAAATTCCTTCGTTTGCAGCACTTCGCGAGGGCTGAACGTGCGGGTGAGCTCTACGCGGTCCGCCCGCCCTGGCGCAGCGTGCTGGTCGCCCACGAGATCTCCAGATAACGACCGTCCCATCGGCGGTGGGCTGGCCTCCACCGACCGATACCGCCGCTGCTCTCCCATCGACCGGACGTCCAACGTCGATTTCGCCTGTTTTCGTTCACGCCAGAACGCCAAGAACGCCTCGTCGAAGACTGGCAGGTCCTCTCGCCGGTGTACGAACAAGGTCCGCAGCGCTCCTCGGACGTCGGCCCGGCTTTTTACGCCTACGTCCTCCAGCACCCGGACCGCATCCAGCACTCGCCCCGTGTGGACGTCCAGACCCAGCCGCCGCAGCGTGCGGCTGAACAGCAGCAGATTGTCGAGCAGATGGCCTTTCGCCGGGCTAACCATCCCGGCCGCCCCTGCGGGCACCGCGGTTCAACGCCCGGCTCAGCAGCGCCCGTGTCTGCTCTCCGCGCACGGATTCGAGATCTTCCCGGTATTTCAACATCACGCCCAAGGTTTCGTCGATGACCTCGGGGGTGAGTTCCTCTTGGTTCAAGCTCACCAAGGCTGCGGTCCAGTCCAGCGTCTCTGCCACCCCCGGGGCCTTGTACAGATCCGAGTCCCGCAACTCGTGGACGAAGGCCGTCACCTGACCGGCCAGCCGCTCTGTCGCTCCGGGGGCCTTGCTGCGAACGATCTGTGCCTCTTTCTGCAAGTCTGGATAGTCGATCCAGTAATACAGACATCGGCGCTTCAGGGCGTCATGGACCTCCCTCGTCCGATTGGACGTAATCACGACGACCGGCGGCTCCTCCGCTATGTAAGTGCCGATCTCAGGCACGGTGATCTGGAAGTCGGCGAGCATCTCCAACAAGTAGCCCTCGAACTCCTCGTCCGCCCGGTCCAGTTCGTCGATCAGCAGTACCTTTCGATCGGCGCCATCAAGTGCTTGGAGCAGGGGGCGCTTGATCAAGAACTCTCCGCTGAACAACTCTCGCTCAACGTCCTCACGGTCGATGGCTCCAGCAGCCTCGAGCAGCCGGATATGCAGCAGTTGCCGGGAGTAGTTCCATTCGTACACGGCCTGACTGACGTCCAGGCCTTCGTAGCACTGGAGCCGAATGAGCCGCGCGTCCAGCGCGGACGCCAAGGACCGAGCGACCTCCGTTTTTCCCACTCCTGCTTCACCTTCCAAGAAGAGCGGCCGCCTGAGCTGCAGAGCAAGGTAGATGGACATCGCTAAGCCTCGATCTGCGACGTATAGCTCCCCGCGAAGCGCCTCTTGAAGCGCATCGACGGAAATCGGAAGGCCAAGCGCCGGAGAACGCGTCACGTCCTCAGACTTCTAGGTCGCATATATCTGCCCAGGTTCTGAACAAACCGGGATTGATACCGGTGCGTCGGGTTCAGGCCTGCAACGTAGCCGCGCCGCCGTTGCCCAACGGCCACAACCGCGCAGGTTAACCCGCGCGAGAGATCGCCGCTTCGAGGGCGCGGCGCACGTATACGGCGGCCATCGATTGCCGATACTCCGACGATGCGAACACGTCGCTCAAGGGATCACCGCCCAGGTCTCCCGACACCGCCTGCGCCGTGGTCGTTAGTGCGTCCGTATCAAGGCTCGCACCCAGCAATGCGGCTTCGACAGAGGCAGCGCGCACCGGCGTCGATTCCACACCGCCTACGACCACGCTTGCACTGTTACACCGGCCGCCTTGCACACCGATTATGGCCGCCGCTCCCACCACGGCATACCGAGAGGCCGGATGCGAGAACTTCAGGTATGCGGTGCCCGTGCCGGGAGCGACTGCCGGCACCGACACATTCGTCAGGACTTCGCTCTCCTCCAAGACGTTCTCCAACAGACCGGTGAAGAAATCCGCTACTGCGACACTTCGCTCTCCGCTTCGGCCTGTCACGTTGAATGACGCTCCCAAGGCAGTCAGAACGGTCGGCAAGTCCGACGCGGGATCGCCGTGGGACACATTCCCCCCGATTGTTCCGCGGTTCCGTACCGCGGGGTCGCCTACCATCCCCGCGGCCTCAGCCAACAGCGGAGCGCGTTCTCTGACGAGGTCTGACGACGCGATGGCGGCATGAGTCGTCAGCGCCCCGATCGATAGACCGGAGCCCGAAGCCGAGATCCCCTTCAGTGCGTCAATGTGACCGATGTCTACGAGCGCCGCGGGTGTCGCGAGGCGTAGCTTCATCATCGGGATCAAGCTGTGCCCCCCGGCTAGCAGCTTGGCTTCGTTGTTGGCAGCCAGCAACTGTACCGCCTCGGCCACCGAGCCAGCACGTTGGTAGGTGGTCTGTGCCGGGTACACCGTTACCCTCCGTTGCGCGCAGCGTCAATCGCCCGCCAGACCTTCTCCGGGGTCAACGGCATGTCGATCCCTGTGACCCCAAGCGGCCGCAGCGCGTCCATGACCGCGTTGTACACCGTCGGAGTAGCTGCAATCGTTCCCGCTTCGCCGACGCCCTTCACCCCCAATGGGTGATGCGGCGACGGCGTAGTCGTCGACTGTACGTTGATGTCGGGGAGGAGGTCTGCACGCGGAAGTGCGTAATCCAGCATCGTTCCCGTCAAGGGTTGGCCATCGTCTGCGTAGACGACACCCTCCCACAACACCGGGCCCACGCCCTGGACCACGCCGCCATGCACCTGCCCTTCGACGATCATCGGGTTGATCTGAATCCCGCAGTCGTCCACCGCGAAGTACTGTTGGAGGGAGATGTGGCCCGTCTCCGGGTCCACCTCCACCACTGCTAAGTGCGCTCCGAACGGGTACGCGAAGTTCGGCGGGTCATAGAACGCGCTGGCCTCGAGCCCCGGCTCCATGCCCTCTGGCATGTCCCAGGCCACATTGGCCATCAGTGCAACGTCCTGGATGGTCCGGTGTTGGTCCGGCGACCCGCGGACGAAAAACCGGCCGTCCTCGTATTCGATATCCTCCGCCGCGGCCTCGAGGAGATGGGCCGCCAGTGCCTTCGACTTATCTTTGACCTTCCGCGTCGCGACCGTTACTGCCGCGCCGGATACCGCAGTCGTCCGGCTGCCATATGTTCCCCAGCCCATCGGAGTGTTGTCAGTGTCCCCGTGCATCACCACCACATCCTCGACCGGCACGCCAACCTCGTGGGCCACGATCTGCGCGAAGGTCGTCTCCTCGCCCTGTCCATGGGGTGACGAGCCGATCATCACGTTGACCTTGCCCGTCGGGTGGAAACGCACGATCGCGCTCTCCCACAACCCTCCTTGGAACCCGACCGCTCCGGCTACCTGGGACGGTCCCAGCCCGCAGATCTCTACGTAGGTGGAGACCCCAATGCCCAGGTACCGTCCTTCGGCGCGCGCTTCGGCTTGTTGAGCGCGCAGACTCGGATAGTCCGCGTTTGCCAGGCACGCATCCAGGGTCGCCGCGTAATCGCCGCTGTCGTAGGTCAGGCCGGTCGCGACGTCGTGACCATCCTCGAACTTCGGAATCAAGTTCTTGCGCCGTACCTCGACCGGGTCCATGTTCAGCCGGGCCGCCAGCAGGTCCACCAGACGCTCGATCAGCGTCGTCGCCTCCGGCCGGCCGGCGCCGCGGTATGCGTCCACTGGCGTGCCGTTATTGAAGACCCCGAAGACCGTCCCGGAGATATTCGCGATGTCGTAAGCACCCGAGTACATGAGCCCGTGCAAAATCGTCGGGACCCCGGGTCCCGCTGTCGAGAGATACGCTCCGAGACCGGCGTATACCGTGGTCCGCAACCCGGTGATCGTGCCGTCCGCGGTGGCCGCCATTTCCACCTCTTCGACGTGGTCGCGGCCCTGCGTTGTCGCCACATAGTTTTCGCTGCGCGTCTCCGTCCACTTGACCGGCACGCCCAACCGCATGGAACAGAAACACGCGATCGCCTCGTCGGGGTAATACGCGATCTTGCTCCCGAACCCGCCGCCGACCTCCGGTGCGATCACTCGCACTTTGTGCTCCGGCACGCCCGTAACCACCGAAGTCAGGTATCGCGCGATGTGTGGGTTCTGGGACGTGCTCCACAGCGTCAAGTCTCCGGTCACGCCAACCCACTGCGCGATGGCCGCACGCGGTTCCATGGCGTTGGCAATAAGCCGCGGAAGGGTGATCGTGTCGCTGACGGTAACGTCCGCATCAGCGAAGGCCGCATCCGCGTCGCCACCCGCCACGGCCCAGGTGAACGCGATGTTGTTTGGGGCGTCATCGTGCAGTTGCGGGGCGCCAGCTTGAGCAGCAGCCTTCGGATCGGTCACAACGTCCAACGGCTCGTACTCAACCGAAATGCGCTCCAGCGCATCCTCCGCCTGGTAGCGGGTCTCCGCCACCACTACGGCGACTGCGTCGCCGACGTAGCGGACCCGGTCCGTGGCCATCGCGGGATGCGCCGGGGTCTTCAGGTCGGAGTTCGGGATCAACCACGCGCACGGCAGTCCCCCCAACACGCCGTCCGTGTCTGCGCCGGTGTAGACCGCCAACACGCCTGGTTGGACCGCGGCATCACTCGTGTCGATGGACTTGATGTTCGCGTGAGCGTAGCCGCTGCGAAGGATCGCCGCGTGGACCATCCCCTGGAGTTTGATGTCGTCCGTATACCCTGCCCGGCCGGTGATCAGCCGCGGGTCTTCGCGTCGCCGGATGCCGGAGCTCAGTATGCGCGTAGTCATCGCCTACCTCCGTCCCAGCAGTCGCGCGGCCTCTTCCACCGCGAGAACGATGTTCTGATACCCAGTGCACCGGCAGATATTCCCCTCGAGCCCATGACGGATTTCTTCCCGCGTGGGCGCCGGGTTGTTTCGAAGCAGTTCCGCCGAAGCCATGATCATTCCTGGCGTGCAGAAGCCACATTGGAGGCCGTGTTTGGCCCAGAAGGCCTCCTGTAGTGGATGCAGATCGACGCCATCAGAGAGGCCCTCGATCGTGGTGACGGACGAGCCGGACGCTTGGACTGTCAAGACGGTACATGCTTTGGCAATCACGCCATCAAGTTGCACCGTACAGGCCCCGCACTGGCTCGTGTCGCACCCGACCTTGGTCCCGGTCAGGCTGGCGTTCTCACGGATGAAGTGCACCAGCAACTGGCGCGGCTCGACCTCGCCGCTGAAGGGCCGCCCGTTGATGGTGATCTCGACCGGAACACTCACGATGCACGTCCTCCGGAGACTCCACTGAGGTGTCGCCCATGGGCTCGGCGGGGGTCAGCGTAACAACCCCCTATGGTTTGTCAATAACGACTGAATGCGCCATAGCACCCCGCTGCGTTCGGTGGCGGCAAAGGTCTAGTTCGTGTTGCTTCTCCCCGGCTTCAACGAACCCTCGCGGTATAGTTGCGCCGATGAAATTGACGGGAAACTACCAGTTCTCGATCGACCGAGAGGGCCTGTGGGATGCGCTCATGGACCCGGCTGTCGTTGGCGGCTGCATACCAGGGGTCCGTAGTTTCTCCTCCCTTGGAGCGGACCGGTACACTTTCGATGTGACGTTCCGTGTCGGCATCGTCTCCGGTGCGTACAAAGGGACGCTCGAGGTCCGTGACGCCGACCCGCCCAACGCCTACCGCATGGTCGTCCAGGCCACCGGAGTCCGCACTGACATGTCGGGGGAGGGCGATGTCACGCTCTCCAACGACGGCGGCGTCACCACCCTCACCTTCGACGGCGACATCCATGTCACGGGCGTCCTGGCCCGCGTCGGTCAACGGCTTATGAGCAATGTAGCCAAGACACAGATCGACCGGTTCTTCCGGTGCCTTAGCGAGAAGGCCGCCGCTTAGTACCGAGAATCAAATCCGCCGCTCCCGCGCCACGACAGCACGAGTAGCGTGCGTACCGCATCCCACTGTCGTCAGGATAGCCCGCGGCCTGCGGACCTTTCGGTGACCCGCGCGCCCGTGCGACACGCCTTAGGTGGGGCATGGGCCACCGTTGACCCGCCCTTCATTCGACCGGGTCGACAACGGCTGCTCGTTGATGCCATCGTGTGTTCGATTTGCCCGCAGCAGGCGCTCTCCGCACTATGTGCCAATCGTCTCGTGTCACAGTGATTAGCGGGAGCGTGGAGGGCACGCGGTAAACGATGGGGCCGTAGCTCAGTCGGGAGAGCACCTGCTTTGCAAGCAGGGGGTCAGGGGTTCGACTCCCCTCGGCTCCACCAAACTGGACAAGATCAAGAACCTTTGTGTTGAAGTTTCGGTTATGCATAACGGCTGTCTCGGGGACGACGTGACCGAGAGGCGATGCGGGAGCATGTGCGAAAGTCCTACACCCTCCTGAAGCAAGAGGTTCCGGGACCCCTCCAGCGGCGGGGAGGTTGTCTACGTGACGGACCGCGCCACGTCATTCGCACCCTGCAACGAGGTAGTGCACATCCAAGCGCCCTAGTCTTCAGCCTCTGGACGGCTGACCGCGGACCGCGTCCCGCATTTATCTCAGCCTGCCTAGGGCGTGTGTGAACAGCGTGACGATGTCGTAGAGGTCGCGGGTCGGGACGTTCGCCATCGCTCGCGACCTCTCCTCTGAACCCTTTCCACCCCTGATAAGGAATCGCGATGCGTGTTACCTAGATGCCGGTTTCCCTCCGCGTCGCTCAACACTCGACGATCGATCTGATCCGACCCTGAACATTGCCGTGCGACGGGCGTTTCGCGGCGAATGTTACACATCTGACTCGCATTCCGAGGCCAGTGTTGCAGCATTGGGTCTCGGGATATGCCCTACTTACTTGATTTACCATATCAACATGACTATAGTCGCACGAATTTTGAATTCGGTGCATAATCGCTGATTTTCGCGCGGGAGACTAGCTGGCGATTTTATTATCAGAACCGTTGCGCGGCAGTTGCGTGTGACGGAAGGCTACAACTAACGAGATGATTCCACGGGACCATTTGCCCCTCCAAGGGAGGCTTCGATGACCTTGCGTTCTTCCATGACCACCACATCCATGCGCATCGCGGCAGTGCTCCTCGTGATGTTCCTAGCCGTGGTCGCCTCGCAACCCGCTTTCGCGATAGCTCCGGTGGCGGTGGAGGACAACGCAACCACCGCCGAGGATACCGCGGTTGACATCGACGTCATCGCCAATGACACCGATGCCGACGGCGACACCCTCGTCATCGCCCTCGTCAGCGGCGTCCCAGTCATCGGCAATCCATCCAACGGCACCGCGGTAATCAAGACCGGATCCACGACCACGATCACCTACACACCCAACCCCAACGTCAACGGCACCGACTCTTTCACCTACGACGTCTCCGACGGCACCAACACCCACACGGGTACCGTCAATGTGACCGTGACCTCCGACGCTACCTTTGCCGGGACTTTCACCGGGCCGATCACCGAGGACGCCACCCCGAACACCGTCAGCAGCTCCACGAACATCACCCCAACCGACCCCGACGGCCCCACTCTCACCATCGTCGCCCAAACCAATGCCCCCGGCACCTACGGCACCTTCACCATCACCACCGCCGGCGCCTGGACCTACACCCTCGTCAACACCGACACCGACACCGACGCGCTCGACAACGGCGACTCTGTCACTGACATCTTCACCGTCACCGTGTCCGGCACCCCCGCGGATAACGCTACCCAGGACGTCACTATCACCGTCTCCGGTGCCGACGACGTCTCCGTCTTCAGCGGCGACACCACCGGCACCGTCACCGAGGACGCCGCCACCACCACCGCAACCGGCACCCTCACCATCTCCGACGTCGACGACACCCCGTCAATCACCGCGCAGACCAACACCGCCGGCACCTACGGCACCTTCATCATCACCACCGCCGGCGCCTGGACCTACACCCTCGACAACACCGACACCGACACCAACGCTCTCGACCCCGGCGACACCCCCACCGACGCCTTCACCGTCACCACCCACGACACCACCACCCAGGTCGTCACCATCACTGTCTCCGGAGCCGACGACGCCCCCGCCTTTAGCGGCGACACCACCGGCACCGTCACCGAGGACGACGCCACCACCACCGCAACCGGCACCCTCACCATCTCCGACCCCGACGGCGACGACGCCGACCCAACCATCACCGCACAGACCGATGCCGAAGGCACCTACGGCACTTTCACCATCACCACCGCCGGCGCCTGGACCTACACCCTCGTCAACACCGACACCGACACCAACGCCCTCGACGACGGCGACTCTGTCACTGACCCCTTCACCGTCACTGCTTCCGACAACACCACCCAGACCGTCACCATCACCGTCTCCGGCGCCGACGACGTCTCCGTCTTCAGCGGTACTACCTCCGGCACCGTCACCGAGGACGACACCACCACCACCGCGACCGGCACCCTCACCGTCTCCGACGTCGACGACACCCCGTCAATCACCGCGCAGACCAACACCGCCGGCACCTACGGCACCTTCATCATCACCACCGCCGGCGCCTGGACCTACACCCTCGACAACACCGACACCGACACCAACGCTCTCGACGCCGGCGACACCCCCACCGACGCCTTCACCGTCACCACCCACGACACCACCACCCAGGTCGTCACCATCACTGTCTCCGGAGCCGACGACGCCCCCGCCTTTAGCGGCGACACCACCGGCACCGTCACCGAGGACGACGCCACCACCACCGCAACCGGCACCCTCACCATCTCCGACCCCGACGGCGACGACGCCGACCCAACCATCACCGCACAGACCGATGCCGAAGGCACCTACGGCACTTTCACCATCACCACCGCCGGCGCCTGGACCTACACCCTCGTCAACACCGACACCGACACCAACGCCCTCGACGCCGGCGACACCCCCACCGACGCCTTCACCGTCACTGCCTCCGACAGCACCACCCAGACCGTCACCATCACCGTCTCCGGCGCCGACGACGTCTCCGTCTTCAGCGGCACCAGGACCGGTTCCGTCACCGAGGACGCCGCCACCACCACCGCGACCGGCACCCTCACTGTCACCGACGTCGACGACACTCCGTCCATCACCGCGCAGAGCGATACCGCCGGCACCTACGGCACCTTCAGCATCGACATCGCCGGCGCCTGGATCTACACCCTCCTCAACACCAACACCGTCACCGACGCCCTCGACGACGGCGACTCTGTCACCGACTCCTTCACCGTCACCACCCACGACACCACCACCCAGACCGTCACCATCACCGTCTCCGGCGCCGACGACGTCTCCGTCTTCAGCGGTACTACCTCCGGCACCGTCACCGAGGACGACACCACCACCACCGCGACCGGCACCCTCACCGTCTCCGACGTCGACGACACCCCGACCATCACCGCGCAGAGCGATACCGCCGGCACCTACGGCACCTTCAGCATCGACATCGCCGGCGCCTGGACCTACACCCTCCTCAACACCAACACCGTCACCGACGCCCTCAACGACAGCGACTCTGTCACCGACACCTTCACCGTCACTGCCTCCGACAGCACCACCCAGACCGTCACCATCACCGTCTCCGGCGCCGACGACGCCTCCGTCTTCAGCGGCACCAGGACCGGTTCCGTCACCGAGGACGCCGCCACCACCACCGCGACCGGCACCCTCACTGTCTCCGACGTCGACGACGCCGACCCGACCATCACCGCGCAGTCCAACACCGCCGGCACCTACGGCACCTTTGACATCGACATCGCCGGCGCCTGGACCTACACCCTCCTCAACACCAACACCGTCACCGACGCCCTCGACGACGGCGACTCTGTCACCGACACCTTCTCCATCGCTGCCTCCGACAGCAACACCGAGACCGTCACCATCACCGTCTCCGGCGCCGACGACGTCTCCGTCTTCACCGGTACTACCTCCGGCACCGTCACCGAGGACGACGCCACCACCACCGCGACCGGCACCCTCACCGTCTCCGACGTCGACGACACCCCGTCAATCACCGCGCAGACCAACACCGCCGGCACCTACGGCACCTTCATCATCACCACCGCCGGCGCCTGGACCTACACCCTCGACAACACCGACACCGACACCAACGCTCTCGACGCCGGCGACACCCCCACCGACGCCTTCACCGTCACCACCCACGACACCACCACCCAGACCGTCACCATCACCGTCTCCGGCGCCGACGACGTCTCCGTCTTCAGCGGTACGACCTCCGGCACTGTCACCGAGGACGACGCCACCACCACCGCGACCGGCACCATCACCGTCTCCGACGTCGACGACGCCGACCCGACCATCACCGCGCAGTCCAACACCGCCGGCACCTACGGCACCTTTGACATCGACATCGCCGGCGCCTGGACCTACACCCTCCTCAACACCAACACCGTCACCGACGCCCTCGACGACGGCGACTCTGTCACTGACACCTTCTCCGTCGCTGCCTCCGACAGCAACACCCAGACCGTCACCATCACCGTCTCCGGCGCTGACGACGCCTCCGTCTTCACCGGTACTACCTCCGGCACCGTCACCGAGGACGACGCCACCACCACCGCGACCGGCACCCTCACTGTCACCGACGTCGACGACACTCCGTCCATCACCGCGCAGAGCGATACCGCCGGCACCTACGGCACCTTCAGCATCGACATCGCCGGCGCCTGGATCTACACCCTCCTCAACACCAACACCGTCACCGACGCCCTCGACGACGGCGACTCTGTCACCGACACCTTCTCCGTCACCACCCACGACACCACCACCCAGACCGTCACCATCACCGTCTCCGGCGCCGACGACGTCTCCGTCTTCAGCGGTACGACCTCCGGCACTGTCACCGAGGACGACGCCACCACCACCGCGACCGGCACCATCACTGTCTCCGACGTCGACGACGCCGACCCGACCATCACCGCTCAGAGCGATACCGCCGGCACCTACGGCACCTTCAGCATCGACATCGCCGGCGCCTGGATCTACACCCTCCTCAACACCAACACCGTCACCAACGCCCTCGACGACGGCGACTCTGTCACCGACACCTTCTCCGTCGCTGCCTCCGACAGCAACACCCAGACCGTCACCATCACTGTCTCCGGCGCCGACGACGTCTCCGTCTTCACCGGCGACACCACCGGCACCGTCACCGAGGACGACGCTACCACCACCGCGACCGGCACCCTCACCGTCTCCGACGTCGACGACACCCCGACCATCACCGCGCAGTCCAACACTGCCGGCACCTACGGCACCTTCAGCATCGACTCCAACGGCGCCTGGATCTACACCCTCCTCAACACCAACACCGTCACCGACGCCCTCGACGACGGCGACTCTGTCACTGACGCCTTCATCGTCACCACCCACGACACCACCACCCAGACCGTCACCATCATCGTCTCCGGCGCCGACGACGTCTCCGTCTTCAGCGGTACGACCTCCGGCACTGTCACCGAGGACGACGCCACCACCACCGCGACCGGCACCATCACTGTCTCCGACGTCGACGACACCCCGTCAATCACCGCGCAGACCAACACCGCCGGCACCTACGGCACCTTCAGCATCGGATCCAACGGTTTGTGGACCTACACCCTCGTCAACACCGACACCGACACCAACGCCCTCGACGACGGCGACTCCCCCATCGACTCCTTCATCGTCACCACCCACGACACCACCACACAGACCGTCACCATCACCGTCTCCGGCGCCAACGACGATCCCGTCGCGGTCGAAGACACGGTCACCATCACCGAGGACGACACCGGCACCGACATCGACGTCATCGCCAACGACACCGACGTCGACACCGGCGACGCGCTCTTCATCGCCCTCGACAACAGCGTCGCAATCATCAGCACCCCAACCAGGGGGGGCACCGCGGTCATCAAGACCGGATCCACGACCGAGATCACCTACACACCCAAACCCAACTTCAACGGCACCGAAACCTTTGCTTATGGACTCTCCGACGGCACCAAAACCGTCATCGGATTTGTCACCGTCACCGTGGACCCCGCTCCCGACACACCCGTCGCAGTGGCTGACTCGGCCACTACCAATGAGGACACGGCCGTCGACATCGACGTCATCGCCAACGATACCGACGCTGACGGCGACGATCTCGAGGTCCACATTGTTGACGCGCCGCCGAACGGCACCGCGGTCAAGACCAGCGGCTCCACGACAGAGATCACCTACACCCCCAACGCCAACTTCAACGGCACCGACTCCTTCACCTACACCGTTACCGACGGCACCAACACACACGAGGGCACCGTCACCGTCACTATCACTGCCGTGAATGACAATCCCGTCGGCGTCAACGACACCCTCACCGTCAACGAAGACACGGCAGGGACCGTGGACGTCATCGCCAACGACACCGATGTCGACACCAGCGATACCGTGCCCGATACCTTGAGTGTCACCGCCATCGCCTCCGCGCCTTCGGATGGCACCGCCGTTGTCAAGTCCGGCTCCACGACCGAGGTCACCTACACCCCCAACGCCAACTTCAACGGCACCGACTCCTTCACCTACACCGTGAGGGATAAGAGCGGTCGCACGGACACCGGCACCGTCACCGTCACCGTTACCCCGGTGAACGATGTCCCAGTAGTGACTGGCACATTCCGCGACCACATTCTCACCGAGGGCGGTGGACCAGCCAGGTTCAGCGTGCAGGGGTACTTCGCAGACGTCGACGAGATTGAAGGCGACTCGCTGACGTTCTCAGTCAGATCCGGCAACCAATTGGTAGCGAGGGCCAGCATGTCGTCGGGTGGCAATGCTGTCTCCATCACCCCGGTGTCAGAAGGCCGCGCCACCATCACCGTGACGGCGACTGACACGGGCAATGCCTCCGTAAGCGCCACCTTCCGGGTAACCGTCTATTCAGCAGACCCGACACCGCAGCCGACACCAGCAGCAACCCCGGAGCCGACGCCGATTCCGACGCCTATACCAACACCGGAACCCGATGATCCGATCACACCGGTCATGCCCGACCCTGGGCGCGAGGACGTGCAGGTGATCGAGGTCGTTGAGCCCGACCGTGAGACGGTGGTCGAGTCGGCGGGCCGACAGGTGAAACTCGCGTTCTCGACGGGGTCGCGCGTCGTCACGTTCCAGGTGAGGGTCACGACGCTTCGAGACGATGAGGTCGAGAATCCCCCCGACGACCGGATGGTCGCTGCGGTAACGGTGGACCTGTACGACAGACAGGGAAACCAGGAGGAGAACGTCGAGTTCATCCTCCCGGCTTCGTTGACCGTCACACTCACGGCCGAGCAGGTTGCGGAGCTGGGTGGCGTCGACGTGGTCGTAGCCGCCCACGCGGCGGGCGGTGTGTTGCTGCTGACACGCGCAGATCCCACGGATGATTGGTCCGAGCTCGCCTCCGAGTTGGTGGAAGGCCCAGGGGAAGGCGAGATCACGGTCACGAGCATGGTGAGCCAGTTCAGTGACTTCGCGGTCGTCGTGAACGAACAAATCCTGGAGCAGGCGGCGACACCGGAGCCGACGGTTACGCCGGAGCCGACAGCGGCGCCGGAGCCGACGGCAGCACCAGAACCGACGGTTACGCCAGAGCCAACGGCGGCACCAGAACCGACGGTTACGCCAGAGCCAACGGCAGCACCCTCGCCGACCGTAGTCCCGACGCCCGAACTTACGGCCACGGCAACATCGGTGCCCGTAGTCCCGCCCACCCCCACCGTAGAGTCTGCGCCCCCCGAGGCGGACGGAGGAGGCGGAGGGTTCCCGTGGTTGGCAATCGCGGCGATCGTGATCGTGGCAGCCGCCGCTGGAACCTTTGTCCTCGTGCGTGTGCGGCGGAGAGGGACAGATAACTAAGGCCTTTTCTCAGGAGAACGACTACCGACATGAGTGGACGCATGGCGGTCCCGCCCCAGCGGGTCGATTAGACACAGCTACGACGACTAGCAATCCGAGGCAAGGCTGGAAACACAGCGGGGCGGGTGGACCATTGATGCCTGGCGCGACCCGGCCTGTCGACTCGCGGCTCCACCAGACTCGATGGCCCTGGTCAAGGTGTCGGAGCAACGGGATAACTGCTTTTAGTCCGGTGTTTGTCCTCGGGTTCCTCGGATAGCACTCGCGTTCTTCAGTGCCTCGCGCCGGGACAGCACGCTGAGCCGATCAGCGTTCCGAGCGACGTAGTCCTCGACTACGTCGAGTCTGGACCAAGCGAGGTCGCGCAACGCCCAACCAATCGCTTTGCGAATAAAGAAGTCGGTGTCGGACATGTTGGGCTCGATGCAATGAAACAGGAGCGAAAGGTCCGTTTCCTCTCTGCGGTTCACCTGGCAGATGATGGACGACCGGCGCTTCCAGAGGTCGTCGTCACGGCTCCACGACCTCATGTGGACGGCCACGTCGTCAGGGTGTTGTTCGAGCAACTCACGTAACCGGTGCGTCGCAATGTCGTCAACCAAGTCCCACCACGCACCTGTAATCACCATCTCTTCGAACATTGGGAGCGTTCCGAGGTCGCGATAGGCGCGATACCGTGGCGCCCCCGCTACCTCAAGCGCCGCGTATCGTTCTTCCCGATACGCAGCCGCGCGCCACAACTCGAGAACCGTCTCGCGCCAGACCTCTCGATTGCCAAATGGATGGGCACGCACGATGGCGCGGACGAGCTTTCGCCGGAGCGGGGTCTGCACACCTCGATACGGCATCTCCGACTTCATGTACGCCTGCATGCCCTGCGCCTTCATCGAGTCACCGTGGTCGGCCAGGGCTTGGCGGACCTCATCAATCAACTGCGCGTTCATCGCATTCGGCCTCGTCTCGTCGCTCGAAGGATTCAGGTACGGTAGTCCAACTTGAAGTGAGCACCAACCGGACCGTCATCCTGTCGACCACCATCGCCCACGGGTCCGCGTGGGTCGCGTTGTTGGGCCTGGCGCTGCTCCTACCGTGTGCATATCGGGGAGCGAGTGCTACCCCTACATCGCCCGGGGGTGGCGAAGATGCGACCACAATCGTTACTACATGCTCCTCGATCATTGAATCCAACGGTCTATGGGTGTTGGTCCCCTTGTTGGTCCCTGTTTTCCTGAGCGCGCTCGCATTGCTCGCCGTGACTACCTACGACGGGCGCGGGGTCGCGCACAAGGCAACGGTGTGGGTCATTTCCATCCTCGTCTGCACGTTCTGCGTTCTTGGGATTTGGTCCGTTGGCGTGTTCTATCTCCCCACGGCCCTCGCTCTCGTCTTCTCTGCTGTTGTATTCAGCAGGTCCCCGCGTCTTCGAGCGACGACGTAGCCCCCACCGGGGGAGCCCCGGAGGGTCCTGCCAGACTCACACCACATGGTCCTACGTTCCTCCACCTTTCGACCGCGGGATCCAGATGGTGCGAAGCCAGTCCTCAAACGCCACCATCTGGACGCCCCAACGGCGGACGAGCGCCGGAATATCCTCGTCGTACCCATGCCGTTCGTACCATGAGGTCATCGCCCTAGCTGACTCCCTCGCGTGCTCCGACGCCTCCTGCGGCAGCTGGCGGTAGACGACCTGACGGCCCAACGCCCGGCCGAGGGCGTCCGCGATGCCATCCATAGTGATGGTCTGAGCGGCGATATCAACGGCCTCGCGATCGAATTCGTCTTTCCGCTCGAAGGCGGCCAACGCCCACTTCCCGATGTCATGGCCGGAAATGACCTGCAACGATTTGCCTGGGCTCAGCATTCCTGTGATGACGCCACGTTCCAACGCGCCGAGGTCGGCTACGTAGTTCTCCATGAATGAGACGGGCCGAAGAATGGTCCACCGCATCCCGGTCGTCCCCATCAGGCGCTCCGCAACCGCCCGTTTCGCATCCCAGTACGACACCCCTCGGCCAGCCTCCTTCGCGCCACACGACGACGCATAGATCAGGTGCTCGACGCGCGAACGCAAGGCGGCGTCGATGACGGACGTACCTTGGCGCGTCTCAAGCATTGAGTCGTCGTCTGGCGCTTCGCCTTGAACTGAGAACACGCCGTACGCCCCCGCCAACGCCGCCGAGACCGTGGTCGGGTCGTTCAGGTCCGCCTGTACGACTTCAACGCCACGGTCCGCGAGCAGCCGCGCCCGCGCAGATCCCGGATCCCGTGTTACTCCACGGACATGCCACGCGTCGCGTGAACTCAGCAAATGCTCGATGACGCCACCACCCTGCGTCCCCGTCGACCCGAAGACAACGATTGTCCGTCTTGGTCCGTTGTTCGCCACCGGCGATCACCTCCTGCTATGCCCGTATTGTCGCTATTTCGTGCCTGCAGTATGCTACAGGAGCAAATGCATGCATCTACCACCGCTCGGAGGTCCCAGCGTTGGACGTGATTCCGCTCCTGCGCAGCGCTGGCGCCCGCGTGACGCCTCAGCGGGTAATGATCCTGCAAGCGCTGGTGGACGCCTCCCGGCATCTCACGGCGGAGGAGATCCACGACACGGTCCGTGAGACCTACTCCGTAATCGATCTCGCCACGGTCTATCGCACGCTTCAACTCCTGAAACGGGTCCGGCTGGTCATCGAAATCGACCCGGTCGACGGCTCAGCCGAATACGAGTTCGCGGGCGATGGACGCCACCATCACATGGCATGCCGAATGTGCCGCGGCACGTTCGACTTGAGTATCGAATACCTCGAGTCGCTACGCGAGACGCTCACCACGGAGTTCGGCTTCCTCCCCGACCTCCACAGCTTCACGGTTTCCGGCATCTGCGCGCGGTGCGCCGAAACCCCGCCCACCGGTCCGAGCACAACCGAGCCGGCACACCCCACCGCGGGCACCGGACGATGAACGCTCGGTCTGTTATTGCTGCGCTCGCGTTCTTGTTGTTCTTCCCGGTCGCGTTGGGATGTGGCGAGCCTTCGAGTCAAGCCTCGGCGGTTGACACGGGCGCATCCGCGCAAGAGCTGGGACCCACGCTCCGCGTTGTCGCCACAGTCTCACCTATCACCTCAATCGTCGAGAACATTGGAGGCGCCCGCATCGATCTCCAGGGGATCATCCCGGAGGGCGTGAACTCCCATACCTACGAACCGGCCCCGTCGGTGGCGGCATTGGTGTCACGGGCTGACCTGATTGTCGCGAACGGACTGTTCTTAGAAGAACCGACGATCAACCTCGCCGAGGCCAATCGACGACCGGGATCGATGATCCTCTTGCTGGGCGATAGGACGATCATGCGCGACGAATGGAGATTCGACTTTTCGTTCCCAGAGTCGGGTGGTCACCCGAACCCACACCTGTGGCCGGACCCACAATTAGCCCTCCACTACGCGAGACTCGTTCGTGACGCTCTGGCCGAGCTCGACCCCGATGGAGCCGAGGTATTCGAGGCCAACTACAAGGCCTTCGGCGACCGCATTGCGTCGCTCGACGAAGCCATCCGTACCGCGGTCGAAACGCTTCCGGAGGCCAACCGTCGCCTCCTTACGTACCACGACTCGTGGGCGTATTTCGCTGCGCGATATGGTCTACAGGTGGTCGGAGCCGCCGAACCCTCCGATTTCTCGGAGCCAAACGCCCGCGAGGTCGCGGACCTCATCGATCAACTCCGCGAACTCCAGTTGCCAGTGATCTTTGGATCGGAGGTGTTTCCGAGCCAGGTGCTCGAACAGGTTGCCGCCGAGACTGGGGCCGCATATGTAGATGATCTTCGCGACGACGACCTACCGGGCGGTCCCGGAGACCCGAGCCACTCATACCTTGGGCTTATGGTCCAGAACATGCGGACCATGATCCCGGCTCTCGGTGGGTCGGCCGCCTCGTTCGATGCCGTCGATACGTCTCCCGTCTTCCCAGGCGTTAGTACAGCCCGTTATCCGCAGTAACGGGGACCACCAATGCTGCACGAGTCTTCTCATGACGCCCGGTCGGACCAACCAGTGGTCGAGATCCGGGACCTCACCTGCGGGTACGAGGGATCGGTCGTCCTGAGGGACGTCAACCTCCGCGTCATGCGCGAGGACTTCATCGGCCTGCTCGGACCCTCCGGTTCCGGGAAGACAACTCTCCTCAGGGCGATCCTCGGCGCCGTCAACGTATACCGGGGGGCGGTCATCGTCAGTGGGGAATCCGTTCGGAACCGGCGACCGCAGGTCGGCTATGTCCCACAACTCGAGTCGATTGATTGGCACTTCCCGGTCACCGTTGAAGAGGTGGTCCTCATGGGACGGACGGCTGGGAGCGGCTTCACCCCTTGGCACCGCGCCGAGGACCGCGATGTGGCGTACGAGGCGATGGGGCGTCTTGGGATCGCGAACCTGGGGCGACGGCACATACGCGAATTGTCCGGGGGTCAACAACAGCGTGTGTTTCTCGCGCGCGCGCTCGTAAGCAACCCTCGCCTCCTCCTTCTAGACGAACCAACGAACGGAGTGGATATCCGCACGCGCGACGAAGTACTGCACCTGCTTGACGATCTCAACCATGACGGCGTCGCGATCGTCTTGACAACCCATGAGATCAACGCCGTCGCCGCCCACCTTCCCCGCGTCGTATGCATCAGCGAGCGCGTGATCGCCGACGGCGCAGCGAGCGACGTGATCACGCCAGATGTTCTTCGTGAAACGTACGGCGCCTCAATGCCAGTCACCGAGTTCGAAGGGATGGTCCTCGTCGCAGAGACCCCTCATTTCCTTGGAAGACACCACCACCACCCCACGGGATCCGGCGAACCGCCGCACGCACACTGAGTCCATCTGTGTTCGAACCCTTTCAATACGAGTTCTTCGTTCGTGGCCTCATCGCCGCAACAATTGTCGGCGGCCTGTTGGGCATGCTGGGCGTGTATGTTGTCCTCCGCCGCATGGCCTACATTGGCCATGGCCTCGCCCACGCGGCGTTTGGCGGCGCTGCCGTTTCATGGGTCCTGTCGGTGAACTTCTTCTTTGGCGCAACGCTTTGGGGTTTTCTCTCGGCGCTGCTGATCACCTTTACGGCCCGGAGGAGGACGATCGGCGCGGACGCCGCGATCGGGATCATTACCACCGCCAGTTTCGCTCTCGGCATCGCGCTGATCAGCCGAGTCGGCGGGTTTGTCCGCAGCTTCGAGGCGGCCCTATTTGGCAACATCCTGGGTGTCGGGAACGATGACGTCGTCGCAATCGTCGTTGTTACGTTCATCGCCGCTGTGTTCGTGTTCGGCGCCTACAAACAGCTCCTGTTCGCGACCTTCGACCCCGAGGTGGCCGACTTCTACGGAGTGCGGACGCGTCGCATTGACGCCGCTTTCTCCCTGGTGTTGGCCGCCGCGATCGTGGTCTCGATGCAAGTCGTCGGCGTCACGTTGATTGCCGCTGCAATCGTCATCCCACCAATCGTTGCCCGCCTAATCACGAACAGCTTTCAACGCGTGATGGTTATTTCTATCGTTGTTGGGAGCGTCACCGGTCTCGTCGGCATCTATCTGAGCTTCTACGTAGACATCTCGTCTGGCGCCTCTATCGTCCTGCTCGCCTCCGGGGTCTTCGTTACCGCACTGATCTACGCAAGCGTCAGCGCCCGGATCAGAGCACGCCAGGGCGTCAAAAAAACGGAGGTCATCATCGCGTCCCCGGACGCACCTGGCTCGCTTTAGCACGGCTTGTCGCGAGATTCCGGTTCGAAACAACCGTGTCCGTGCATCCCTTGCAGTCATGCGGCCCTGTCGACGACACTGACCGCAATTTCGACGAGGGGGTTCGGGAATGAAGCTACTGCTGCTCAGCGACGGCCGGCCCGCCGTCCTACGAGGCGACGACCGGGTTGTTGACGTCAGCTCCGCCGTGCAGGGCTCCGGCCAGGCGGCGATGCAATCCATCATCGAAGGCTTCAACGCGGTCCGAGACGAGTTCGCCCGGCTCCAACGGGAGGGGAATGCTGTCCCGCTCTCGAGCGTCGAACTCCAAGCACCCCTGCCACGGCCGAACAACATTTTCTGCATGGGGGGGAACTACGGCGAGTTTGGGCATCGGGCCGCAGCCCCCATGTGGGGATTCCACAAGGCGTCGGACGCCGTCATCGGACCGAATGGCACCGTGGTGCTTCCCCCAGACGACGCCAACATCTTCCACCACGAGCCTGAATTAGTCCTCGTCTTCGCGCGGGGCGGCAAAGGCATTAAAGCATCCGATGCTATGGATCACGTATTTGGCTACACGGGCGGCGTTGACGTGTCCGCCCGAATGGGTGCGACAGGCGGCAGCGGACCCCCGCGTGATTCGTTGCCGCTCTCGGCGGCAAAATCCTTCCCGACGTTCGCGCCCATCGGCCCCTGGATCGTCACGAAGGACGAAATCGCCGATCCTCAAGACGTCCAGATACGCCTCTCCGTCGACGGACAACTGCGTGGGGACTTCAACACCTCCGACATGGCACATTCCATAGCCGAGTCCATCGAATTCATTGCGTCGCTGGAGGAGATCAGCGCCGGCGACATCCTGTACACGGGAACGAACCACCAGGGTCTCGGCGCGATGCAGGAGGGTGAGACGATCGAGTTGGAGATCGCGGGCGTTGGCCGCCTCGCGTTCAGCGTCAGCGATCCTCTGAAACGCCGATGGAACAAAGGCGTGGATGAGGACACCGCCCGCGACATCCGTGAGGGCACGGGTCCCCCAGGCAGCAAGGTCCGCCCCTTATAGACGCGGGCACAAGGGACCACCCGGCTCACATGATCCGACCTTCGGGGAGGTTGACCCACGCGCTCATCTCGTGCGCAGGAGTAACTGGGTCCGCGCGTTCCATATATTCTTGGCCCAGTTCATCGACTGAATTCACGCCAAGTAAAGCCATGACGCTCAGGATTTCGTCCTCCAGGATCTCCAACATTCGAACGACCCCTTCGGTGCCGCCGGCCGCGAGGCTCCAGCCCTGAAGCTTCCCGATCGCGACCACGTCCGCGCCGAGAGCCAGCGCCTTCACGGCATCGCTTCCCCGGACGATTCCACCGTCCAAGACGATCTTCGCGCGGCCACTAACGGCTTCGGCGATCTCGGGCAGCATGTCCAACGTACCGCGGCTATGGTCTAGCTGCCGACCACCGTGGTTTGAAACCCAAACGACATCGACCGCGTGATCGATGGCGATCGACGCGTCCGCAGCGGTCGCGATGCCCTTCACCATGATTGGCATCCCCACCGCATTCTTGATCCGGTCCACGAGATCCCACGTCACTGACGCACCCGGACCTGGCATGCTGGGCCCCAGGTTCGCCGGCGCGGTCCGGCCCAGAATCGGCCGTTCCCGCCTGCTGTACCGCGCGTTGTCCACGGTCAGGACAAATGCCTTGTATCCCGCGGCCTTGATTCTGCCAACCATCTCCTCGATCCATGCCCAGTCACCCTGGATATACATCTGGAAGAACTTCGGGCTCTCCGCCGCCTCGGCTGTGCCTTCCAAGCCAGGTTCGGTCACCGAGCTCACCGTATGCAGGGTCCCGAACTCAGCGGCAGCCTTTGTTGCCGCTCCAGCCGCCTCCGGATGGATGCGTTGCATCCCACCCACGGGCGCCAGCATCACGGGGATCCGCATTCGTTCACCCAGGAATTCCGTCGACGGGTCAACGCCGGACACGTCCCGCAGCACCCGCGGGACGAATGCCCACTTGTCAAACGCAGCGCGGTTCCGGCGCATTGACGTTTCTGACTCCGCGCCCCCGACCAGATAGTCCCACCCCGCTTGGTCCAAGGTTTGGCGTGCTGCACGGATGATCTCTTCGTTCGTCAAGTAATCGACTGCCATGCGACTGTCCTCCGACCGTCTGATCGCCGTCCATATTCGCCTACGCGAGCAGGGTGCGCTACCGGAAATGTTCGCTGCGAGCGGATCCACACCGCGGATCCGAGATTCCGGTCTCGAAAGCCGCACCACTTGTTGTTACCGTAACCATGGATCCCGTCGCCAACGAGCGACCACCCGACTGGAGGCACCCCTCAACATGACTTACGCTGAGCGCCGCGTCGTCGGCCAGCCTTTGGCGCGTTCGGATGGACCCGACAAGGTCACCGGCCGCGGTCTCTATTCTCTGGACATCGCCCCGCCCGGACTCCTTTGGGCCAAGGTCCTGAGGTCCCCGTACCCGCACGCCAAGATCGTGAGCATCGACGCTTCCGCTGCGCGGGCGCTTCCCGGAGTTCACGCGGTACTCCTGCCTGATCAGACAAAAGATCTTCGCTGGGGTAAGGCCATCCAGGACCTCCCGGTCCTCGCCGGGGACCGTGCCCTTTTCATCGGGGACCCGATCGCGGCAGTTGCAGCTGAGGATGAAGATATCGCCCAACAAGCTCTTGATTTGATCGACATCGGGTTCGAGGAGCTCCCATCGGTCTTCACCATCGAACAGGCTATGGCCTCCGACGCGCCAATCCTCCACCCAAACTTCAACGACTACGCCGGAGTTACGAACCCGCTGACCGACGCACCGCCCAACGTGATCGTCAATGGTCATTGGGACAAGGGTGATATCGCCCGCGGCTTCGCAGAAGCGGACCTCACGGTCGACCACACGTTTCGGACGCAACGCACCCACCAGCTGTACCTCGAACCGCACAACTGCACGGTATGGGTCGACCCCGACGGCATCACCCAACTTTGGATCGGCACGAAGTCGCCCCTCGCCAACCGCAATGCCGTTGCGGCGATGTTCGGACTCGATCCAGGCACGGTTAACCTCAATTTTGCCTACGTCGGCGGCGATTTCGGGGGAAAGGGTGACATCCTGGGTGTCCCCATCTGCTACCTCCTCGCAATGGAAACCGGGCGCCCTGTCAAATTCGCGTTGGACTACACCGAGGAACTTCTCGCCGGGAACCCCCGGCACGAGTCGATCATGAAGGTCAGGGTCGGCGTCAAGCAGGACGGGACGATCACCGCATGGGAGTCCGATCTGTACTTCAACGGTGGCGCCTACCGGGGATTCTCTCCGGGCGGCAACCTTCCCGGGGCGAACGAAATCGCAGGACCGTACAAGGTCCCACATACCCGCATTGACTCGTGGCAAGTGGCCACCAACACCGTGCCCGGCGGGTATCAACGAGGGCCCGGTGAGGTCCAGGGCATCTTCGCTGGCGAGTCGATGATGGACATCGTCGCCGGCGAGCTCGGCATAACTACACTTGCGTTCCGTCTCAAGAACGTCATTCACGATGGGGACGACACTCCGACAGGCCATCACTTCCAGGAAATCCGGGCCGAAGAGGTGATTCAGGAAGCCGCGCGGGCCAGCGACCTCCACGGACCGAAACCGGCCAATGTGGGCCGTGGTATCGCCTACGGCCACCGGACGCAGTACGGGGGCGGCACCCAGGTTGCGGTCAGGGTCGACTCATCCGGGGGCGTCGTCGCCCGCACGTCAATCTTCGACCCTGGCACCGGTAGCTACACGCTCATCCAACAAGCCGTTGCCGAGGAACTGCACATCGAGTCTGATCGCATCCGCATCGTGCCCTACAGCACCAACGAGATGTCAGCCGAGATCTTTGACTTCGGCGTGGGCGGAAGTCGTGGGTCCATGGTCGCTCCTCAAGCCGCCCTGAAGGCCAGCACTGAACTCAAGGAAGAGTTGAAGCGATTCGCCGCGGAGTTCAACGGCTGGGACCAAGACATTGTCGAGTACCAAGAAGGCTTCCTGGTGAACGCACGGACTGGTGCGCGGACAAGCATGGAGGAGATCGCATCGCGGCGCGGCGAGCCCATCGAGGGACGCAACCACGAACCGGAAGAAATGATGAGCCCGTGGACCTCGTTCGTCGCTCAGGTCGCCGAGGTCGAAGTCGATCCGGACACTGGAGAGGTCCACGTTCGCAAGATCACGGCGGTCCACGACACCGCGCGGGTCCTCAATCCGGTGGGCTTCCATGGCCAAATCGAAGGCGGCCTTATCCAGGGCCTCGGCGGCGGTGTCATGGAGGACATCATCGTCGACGATAGCGGACGGGTCGCCAACCCTTCACTCGCGGATTACAAAGCCCCTACCCAGCGCGACATTCCGGAGCTCGACACCATCCTGATCGAGGCCCCTGACGGCTGGGGAGAGTACAAGGTCAAAGCCGTGGGTGAGCACTCGAACATCACGACCGCGCCTGCGATCACAAACGCCATTGCTGACGCGACCGGTGTCCGTCTGGATGACATTCCGGTGCATCCGGAAAAACTCTATCGCGCGATAAAGGGTCTGTAAGCGAACCGGCAGGACCTCAACCCGCTGTCCGAAGGCGCCGGGTCACTCAGCGATGAGTTGCGAAGGCGGCTCGAAGCGCTGACGTCGTCTCTTCTATCGCCGCCGCACCTTTGTCGATCCGGTCAGGCATCCCGTAGAAGAGATGTGCGACACCGTCGTACCGCGTGCAGGTGGTCGGAACACCGGCTGCGGATAAGGCGGTTGCATACTTCTCACCCTCGTCGCGCAGAGGGTCGAATTCTGCGGTAATCACCAGAGCCGGGGGCAAGCCACCGAGGGTCTCCGCCCGACTAGGCGCAGCGTACGGGTTTGAGGCGTCGGCGTCGGACTGGAGATAGTGGTCCCAGTACCACTCCATCGTTTTGCGTTCGAGTCCGTATCCCACGGCGTTCTCTTCGTATGACGCTGTTGAGAAATCCGGTTCGATCACCGGGTATACGAGGGTCTGTTGGACGATTGGCGGCCCTCCGCGGTCCCTGGCCATCAGCGCCACCGCCGCCGCCAAGTTCCCGCCGGCGCTTCCGCCCGTCACTGCGAGGCGCGTGGCATCGCCTCCGAACGAACTTGCGTTCTCGGCCGCCCACATGGTCGCCGCGTAGCAGTCATCCGCGGCTGCGGGGAACTTCGCCTCTGGAGCCAGCCGGTACTCGACCGAAACGACCACGCACTGCGCCCCATTCGCCAGGTACCTACAGGTGCTATCGGACGCTTGCACGCTTCCGAGGACCCATCCACCCCCGTGGAAGTACATCAGGACTGGGAACGGACCATGGCCGGCGGGCGTAACGATCCTGATCGGCAAGTCCCCACCAGGGCCTGGAATCACGCGGTCGATCGATTGGGCCACTTCCGGACCGGGCGACTGGGGGCGTCGAGCCATATTTGCCCGCGCCTCGGCGGCGGACACCGTGTGGTTTGGCGGGTTTCCCAACGCCGCCATCGCGTCTAGTACAGCCTTTTGTTGTGGATCCAGCGGCATGGCCTTAGCCCTCTACGTGTTCGAGCAACGCCATCGTAAAACGTCCGAGCATACGTCTCATGTCTCGAGATCACGGATGCAGGTATCCGTCTGGTATCCGTGCACTGATGCTCGAACAACGCTGAGTTGTCAGTCGGTCGAATCTCGCTCCATCGCACGAGCCAACTCCAGAAGCTCCGAGGGCGCGAAGAAGGCGTCGCGCGCGCCGACGTACGCTTCGGTTTCTTCATCCCATAGCCCGTCATACGCGTCATGCACGGCATCACATACCCGGCTCATCAGCTTGCTCGTCGAGCGATACTCACCTTCCATACCGGTCTGCCGTTTGACCTCCGCATTGAGCACCGCCACAACCCCGTCGACGCCCGAAAGGGCACCAACGAGGCTGAGCTCGCGTGGCCGCAGACCGACCATCTTCGGGTCGTACGGCAGGTAGATGAATCCGCCTGGCGCTTTACCTTGTCGCATCAAGCCAGTTTGGTGGATCCCAGCCTGCGTCATCGGCGTACCCTCGCCGATCAACGGCGCTTGCGCCGAGACCGCTACGACATGCCGATCTATCAACTCTGCGACCTCGCCAAGGACCGACAACTCAAAACCGGGGTCCCCGTAACGCCGCACATAGGCCGCGACCATCTGCTCCAACGAGGTGTTCCCGGTCCGTTCCCCGAGGCCGGCGAAGGTCGCATTCACACGCTTCGCGCCGTAGGTCCATGCGGCGATGCTGTTGGCCGTTGCTAACCCAAAGTCGTTGTGTCCGTGGAATTCGAGCTCTGCGCCCGTCTGCGTCCGTAGATGGGAGATCAACTGTGGTATTCCGAACGGTGCGTCGACGTACGGATCCGGTTGTCCCCAACCGATGGTGTCGCAGACGCGGAACAACGCTTGGCCGTCTGTTTGGTCTAGCGTCCGGCACATGAACGGTACGACCCATCCATCGATATCAGCCCGCGTCGTGTCTTCCAGATGGATCCGCGGTCGGATGCCGGACTCGATCGCCTGCATGACCGGATCGAGATAAGCATCCAGCGCCCGCGCCTTGGACGGGAACCGCAGTTTGTCGAATATGTGGTGGTCCGAAGCCGACGCCAACATCCCGGTCTCATGGATCCGACCCTGACCAACCTCGACGAGCAACTTGATGTCCTTCGGGCGCGCACGCGTCCACGTCGTGACGCGAGGGTATTCGTAGCCCCGTTCCAACAACTTCTCCAGCACCCAGACATCGCGCTTCTGGTAGATAAAGACCTCGATCGACTCGATTACGCCGGTCCCGTTGTCGAGACGGTGCAAGAGATCGAAGTAGTCCAATTTCGCCTGGTGTGGGAACAGGGCAAACCGTGGGTCCTGTGCCCCGTCCCGCAAGGTCGTATCCGTGATCCGCTTGGGGTCAGAACTAGGCGAAACAGCGGGAACCGCGGCCGGCTCGGCAGAATACGTGACCGCCGGGAATCCGCCACCGAAGTTCCGATAGACCCGCTCAGCGTTTACTGCGTGCTCCGATAGTGTCCCCATACCCCCGCCTAGTCGTCCTCCAATGTGGACGTATCACCCTCTGGTAGGCCCAACTCCCGTGCTTTGAGCAATCGACGCATGATCTTGCCGCTGCGCGTCTTCGGAAGGCTGTCGATGAACTCGATCTCCCGCGGCGCAACTGCTGCCGCTAACTTCGAACGCGCCGTCCGATTGATCTCGCGCCGCAACTCCTCGGTTGGCTCGTAGCCATCCTTGAGCGCCACGAACGCCTTCACGACCTCCATCGCAATCGGGTCCGGTTTGCCGATCACGCCTGCCTCGGCCACGGCCGGGTGCTCGATCAGCGCACTCTCGACCTCAAATGGGCCGACGAGATGGCCGGCGGTGTTGATCACGTCGTCCGCCCGCCCGACGAACCAGACATACCCGTCTTCGTCTTGGCGCGCTTTGTCGCCCGTGATGTACCAACCCCGGAGGAACCGCGAGTTGTACCGTTCCGGCGCCCGCCAGTAGGTGTGGAACATCGACGGCCACCCCGGCCGGACCGCGAGGTGTCCCTCTTCACCAACCGGGGCCTCGTTGTAGTCGTCGTCGAGGATGCCCACCTGGATTCCCGGGATTGGGCGGCCCATCGAACCTGGGCGTACGGCCATCCAGGGGTAGTTCGCGATCAGGATCGCTCCCGTCTCCGTCTGCCACCAGTTGTCGTGGATTGGTTGGCCAAATACCTCGACCCCCCAGGTCACGGCTTCTGGGTTCAATGGCTCGCCCACACTGTTGATATGCCGAAGCGACGACAGGTCATGCCTTCCTGGCAGCTCAGACCCGGCTCGCATGAGCATGCGGACCGCGGTCGGAGCCGTGTACCACACCGTCACCCGGTGCCGCTGGATCAGGTCGTACCACGTGCTCGCGCCGAAGCCACCCTCGTAGATGAGCTGGGTCACCCCGTTCGACCACGGAGCGAACATCCCGTAGCTCGTCCCCGTCACCCATCCTGGATCGGCTGTGCACCAGTACAGGTCGTCTTCGTGAAGGTCGAGGACCCACTTACCCGTGGCGTACTGCTGCACGATCGCCAGATGCCGATGGACAGCCCCTTTCGGCGCTCCGGTGGTCCCCGACGTGTAGTGCATAACCGAGTAGTCATGCATCGTGGTCTGCGGCAGATCGCAGTCAGACGAAGCCTGTTCCATCAGTTCTTCGTAGGAGAGATCCCCCGGCGCCAGCGGGTTCCCATCCCGGCCGTCCTTGTTCACAACGATCACATGTTTCAGGTCCGGAAGGGTCGGCAGTACCTCCGTGATCCGGCGCCGGAGTTCGGGCGACGTCACCAACATCACCGCGCCGCTGTCCGCCAACCGGTCCCGCACTGGGTCCGGGCCGAACGCCGAAAACAACGGTCCCGCGATGGCCCCTGCCTTGAGAATCCCAAACACCGCGATGTATTGCTCCGGCAGCCGGTCCATGAAGAGGAACACGCGATCGCCCTTCTGGATGCCCAGACCTTTCAGTACGTTGGCAAACTTATCGGTCGCCGTCTTCAGGTCTCCGAATGTGTAGCGCTCCTGCTCGCCGTTTCGCCCTTCCCAGATCATCGCGGCTTTGTCACGTCTCGTACCCAACGCATGGCGGTCGATGCACTCGTACGCTTTGTTCAGCCCACCGTCAGGGAGCCAGTCGAGTTCTGGGTAAAGGTCTTCCCAACGGAACGAACTCGTCATCCCGTCGTAGTCGGACAGATTCGGCCGGACCTTTATCTCGTCGATACTGGTCTTCGCGATCTCTTGAACGGACATAACCACCTCTCCGGCCGCTGCTAACTCTCCGCGCGCACGGTCGGAATCGGCACTGCGATCGAATCTATCGAAGCCATCGGCCCTACCCCGCACCCAGTATTCTCGTTCGTCCGCGCGTACACAACCGCATCAGTGTTATGGTGTCTGAAGTTTTTCTTATCGATCGGTGACGCCAACCGTGGTTGTGGACAACTCCAAGGTCTGGGACCTTCGCGCCCTCCGCTGTTTGCTGAGCGTGGCGAGGCATGGCAGCCTCACGCGGGCCAGCGTCGAGCTCGGTGTCTCGGAGTCTGCCGTGTCGCAACGCCTCAAGACGCTGGAACGCTCGCTTGGCGTCAAACTCTATGAATCTCCCGGGGGACGGTTCCGCATCACTCCCACCGGTTCCCGGTTGGTTGAGATGGCGGTCGATCTCTTCGATCGCATCGACGGGTTCCGAAGCGAGCTTGGATCAAACGAATCCAGCGGTTCGTTGACCGTCGCAACCCAGGACGCCGTCGTCCGTTACGTGCTGCCCGAGGTGGCGCGCGTGTTCGCTGCGCAGCACCCCGCCACCCGTCTCGAACTTATGACCCGTAACGTCGATGAAACGCTCCGCCTAGTGCGGCTCGGCGAGGCAGACATCGGAATCGTTTCGGAGGCATCCTTACCCAACTCGCTCGACTTCGTCCCGCTCCGGGCGTACCAGGCTCAGTTCGTTGCGCCCAAAGGTCACCCCCTGTTCGCGGGAGGCCCACCTCCAATCGAAGACCTCCTAACTCCAGAAACGATCGATCGTTTCCCCCTGATCGCGCCCGAGCACGGCGATGCGACACACGCCCACATCCGTGCCGCGTTGGCACGTCTGAACCTGCCGTACAACATCGCGTTAGAGGTGGGGACCACGGAGACCGTGAAGCACTACGTCAGGCTCGGGTTGGGGGTCGCTGTGATATCGGGTGTCTGCGTTACGCCAAACGATGCCGAGACCCTCGACATGGTGGAAGTCCCTGGCCGCTTCGGGGGAACGAGTACGTACGGTTACGTGCTCCGACGTGAGAAATACCTCTCCCAACCCACTCGGGCGTTCCTCTCGATCCTTCAGGACTCCGTGGGCTACTCCTGAGCGCGAACCCCATGACCGCGGGGCAGCGATCAAACAGACGAGAACAGGAAAATCCTCGTATCAAGGCCCCGGAGGGTCTTTCGGCTCTACACGAGCCGTCATCCAGACCGACGGGATGATCGCCGCCAGACTCAGCACTGCCCCCACTGCGAAGAACCGTGAAAACACCGCCACGGACGCTTCGGTTACGCCACGCTGGTATTCAGCCGCAGTGAGGACCTCCGCCCCCGGCGGTGGCTCGATCCCCGGGATCGGCAGCGTCAGATGCGCGGTGAGGACTTCGAAATACCCGATCCCCCACCCACTCAAGGCCGCTAGCCCCAGGGTCATGCCCAGCATGCGGGACACGACAATCAGTGCTGCAGCCGTCCCCCGGTACCGTTCGCCCCCCGCGCCCACCGCTGCCGTCAGGATGGGAGCGATCACCAGCCCGAATCCGAAGCCGCCCAGCGCCAAGTGGAGGGTTAAAGCTGGGTCGCGGACCGTTTCGTCCCAACCACTCATCAGTGCAAACCCCGCGGCTGCGAACCCAAGCCCCGCGGCTGTGGGCGCACGAACCCCAAACCGCTGCGCCATATATCCACCGGCGACGGCCCCAAACGGCATCGCACCGGTGAATCGCATGAGCCGAAGCGCCCCGCCCAGCGGTGTCTGCCCAAGCACGGTGTCGCTCATGAGCGGCACCGTGACTAGCGCGACGATCAGGCCCGCGCCCACCAGGAGTTGCGCCGAGAACGCCGCCATGAACCGGCGGGTCGCGAACAATACCGTGTTCACAATCGGCTCTCGCGCCCGGTTCTCGACCGCCACGAGTACGCCAGCAACACCGATCGCCGTGCCCAGCACCAGATAGGGCTCGATTGACGTCGCTCGAAAGAAATCCCGCTGTGTCAACGCATACGTTGTCAGCGCCAACACCACCCCAAGCAACAGCCCGCCACCGAGATCGAGACGAACCCCCGGCCTCGCAGCCTCGCGCACAAACGCCAGACCAACCAGTAGCACGACGCTCTGTGGGATGTTGAGCCAGAAGATCCAACGCCAGCCGACCAGATCGATAATCGCGCCACCGTATAACGGGCCCAGGACGCTCCCCATCTCCGCCGACGCACCGACGACCCCGAGGACAACCGCTCGTCTGCTCGTGGATGCGCGCTGGCTCGCAAGGGCGATGGCGGATGCGACCAGAGCCCCGCCACCTACGGCCTGCACGATTCGCGCGGCGACGATCCATCCGAGCGCCGAGGACACCGCCACGAGAACAGACGCGACTGCGATCACGACCAACCCGGCTTGGTACGCGCGGCGGTGGCCATACACATCCCCCGCACGGCCAGCCAGCGGCACCGCAGCCGTGAATCCCAACAAGTATCCGGTGATGACCCATGCGACCTCGTCGATCCGCGCGATGCTGATCTCCAGATCGAGCATCAAAGCAGGGAGTGCTGTCACAATGACGGTCTGGTCCAGCGACGCGAAGAACACCCCGGCGCACACCAGAGCCAGGACCTGGTTTGGCGTTAACTCGTGCCCGATGACCGCCCGCATCGCTCGACCATACCCGACCCCGGTCCCTCAGATTCTGGCTCGAGTGCACTCTTCAACCACGAGCGGGCAAGCTTCATCCTCGGCGAGACGCGGGACCCGCACGAATGGGGACTCCGTCCGGTGCCGCACAGAAACCCCTTAGGTTCAGAAACCCGGGGGGACTCCGAACTCCTCTGCATCGCCGTACCTGGTCAACCGCAACACTCGCTGCGCCTCGGCAGCGTCCGTGTGCAGCAGCCGACCATCTATCACGATCTCCCGGGGCAGCCCATCCCGCTGGGCAATGGTCACCTCGACTCGCACCTCAGCCGCCGGATCTTTCAGCGCCCCATCGAACAGGGCGCGAAAGGCGGACGCCGGGATCGTACCCCGCACCACATCGCCTTCGCCTGAGCCGGCGGGACGTGTTCCTCCATACTCCAGCGACCCAACGCCGGTCATCAGCATCCGAATCGTGTCTGCCAGTCCATCCAAGTTGACGGGCAGTTCCGTCGCCTGGGCTCGCGACCATGTCCCCGAAAGTGGATTCGTCGCGAAGGCTTCGCCATCGATGACGCGCACTTCCGTCTCAAGCGGCGCGGTAGGCGCCCCCGCCGCGGCGAGTCCCAGGTATCCGCGCGCGGCTGCGGGCGGTTGGACATCCCCCCGCGCCCACACGAGTTCCAACTCGGGCGACAGCAACGTCGAGCCCTCGAGGTCTTCAAGTTCGAAGTGGAAGTTCTCTTGCTCCACCAGAGCCATGGCGCTGGCCTCGACCAGTGCCGATAGCTCCTCACCCGTCGGTGTCGCCCGCACCGTAGGCTCGTTCTCTCTCTGGATGCAGGATCCCCCGATAGCGGCGACGAGCCCCACCACGAGCAGCCGGACGAGAAAAGCGCTCACCCGAACACCGACCGTTCCGCGAGCTCCGGGGCTCCGCGAAACGACCCTCCTGGCGCGGCCCCGGTAGTGGCGCACTATCCGCCCGCTCGCAACGCGATCCACGCACTCCTGACCGTTTTACGTTGCCCATACACCAGTAATCCCGTACGAAATACGCGTGCCGACACCCATAACAAGACCACGCCCGACGCGACCACCGTCGCCAAGCTGGCGGCTACCTCCCACGCGGGTGTCTTGCCGGACCCGTTCGGGCCGACCCGCCTGAACACGTCCCGGGGGTCCACGGAGAACGAAACGCCGTTCACGACCGTCCGCCCCGCATCGGACTTGGTGATCCCGTCGAGCTCGAGCGCAGCGCTCATACGTGTCTGGCTAGGGCACGTCCATGCGGCGCAGGCGCAGCACCATCAATGCGACGAATCCCACGATCACCAACGTCGTTCCCGCAGCAGCGGCCCACGCTCCAATAATTGCCCCTTCGAACCCGGCGAAGGTCTCCTGATCCAACCCATACATCAGAGAGATCGTGTAGGCGCGGACGCTGCCGTACCGGATTCCCTCCAACAGAGCACTCGCTGCGCCTTCCCACAAGAAGAGGTAAACCAACCCCAGGCCAAGCGCCACTCCACGCGACATGGCCAAACCTGCCCAGGAGAACAATGCGCCATACGCCGCGACCCCCAGCGTCAATCCCGCTGTTAATGCCAACACCGATCGTACGTCGGTCACCCCTCCGATAAGCGCTACGGCGATGCCGCTGATCACCAGCACAGGCGCTATCGTTGCAACCACGGCAAAGTACTTCGCCAACACGATGCCGACCCGTGAAATGGGTTTCATCGTCAAATATGAGAGCGTGCGGTCTTCGATCTCTTCGCCGAAAGCCGCGGTCCCCATTGCCATAGCGATGATCGGCAGCACCAATGGAGTCACGATGGTGCTGAACGCCCCCGTGATGAAATCGTCACCCGGGTTGCCATCACTGAAGAGTCGGACGAGACCGGCGATCGCCACGGGCAGCCCTGCAGCGAGGAGGATCACCGCAACTCGGGCACGTCCCCCTACCTGTTGGCGGAGCGACAGCCGAAAGATCGCGCCCACGTGACCCGCCGCCTACCGTTCCACCACATAGCTGAAGACGCTCTCGAGGGAGTCGTCCAACGCTTCGACTCGTAGTAGGCGAATGCCCCGCTCCCGCGCAATCGATGGCATCGCCGCTTCAACCGCCAGAAGCTGCCGCGTCGTAAAGATCAACGACCCGTTGTCACTGACCGTGACGGCTTCCACATCGTCATGCATGACCAACGCGCTCGCCAACACTCGGGCCTGGGGCGAATCAACTCGCACCCGATACGGTTGCTCGTCCAACTTCGCGCGAATCGCCCGGAAGTCACCCTCAGCCGCAAGTTTGCCCCCGACCATGAGCAGAATCGTGTTCGCGACGTGTTCGACCTCCTCGAGGATGTGTGAAGAGACCACGATCGTCTGGCCGGCCGCGGCGAACTCCCGGAGGAGGTCTTCGAACTCGAGGCGTTGGCGGGGGTCGGTCCCGCTCAACGGTTCATCCAGGATTAGAACCTCGGGGCCGTGGACCATCGTGGCTGCTAGTCGGATCCTTTGCCGCATCCCGCGCGAGTACCCGCGGACGGGACGATGCTGTGCATCTTCCATATGCGTGGCATGGATCGCTCGATCGACCGCGCTGTCAGGTTCTTCAAGGCGCTGCAGCTTCGCCGCCAGCGTCACGAACTCGCGGCCGGTCAGCATTCCATAGAGCGCGTCGTGTTCCGGCATTACGCCGATATTGCGGTAGATCGCCGGGTTGTTCCGCACCGCATCGCCGAGCACCGTGATCTCGCCCTCGGATGGCTCGGAGAGGCCCGCCAGCATGTGTAACAACGTTGTCTTACCTGCACCGTTTGGACCCAGCAGGCCGGTGATGCCGGGCACAACGCCGAACGTGATGTCGCTCACCGCCACAACATTCCCGTACCACTTGGAAACGCCCGTGACGCGAATCGTGACACCCGCCCCATTCGAGCTCACAGCCGCACCCCTGCGTATCGGCGCAACAGCAGCGCCCCCGACCCTGCGACCAGGAGTCCCAGCCACAAGGAGGGCACCGCCGGATGCAGGTCCCGCAACGGATTGACCGGATCGTTTTCCGTGACGTCGAAGATCTGGTTGTTCACGTAGACCAGAGGTTCACTGAACCCGGCAAGTGCAAACCACGGCGCGTACTCACCTGTCAGCGGCTCACAGCCGTCGGAATCCGTGTCCACGCACGCAGTCAGGACGCCGGAGGAGATATCCACTATGAAGAAAACACCGACGATCATGAGTGCAGCGATCATGCGCCGGACGGTGAACGATGAGATCGCCAAGGGAACGGTGGTCAGCAACAGCGCGATGACCACGCCGGAAGCGATGAAACGCGGCACGTCTAGCCAGTTTTGGCGCACGTATTCCACCGGGTCTCCGGCTGCCAACACCAAACCCGCGAACATCACTGTCTGCCCAGCCAGAACCACCGACAACATGAGGATGAAGATCGCCGCCCACTTGGCTACGACGTAATCGCTCGCGGAAATCGGCCTCACCAGATACAACGCGATCACACCGTCCCGTCTATCGGGACACAACGCCTGTGGCGCCGCAACCGCCGAGAAGATGAACAACACCAGGAGGATTAGGGCGTAGTATTCCGGGTGGCGCGGGAGGGCTTCTGCAACCGGTTCAGCCAAGACGTTTATCGTCACGAGCAACAGCGCGGGCGAAACGGTGAAGAACACCAGCAAGCCAGGGATCACCCACGCAAGCGCCCCGCGGCCAATCCCGAGCGAGTCCCGGAGCGCGTTCATCCAGAGCGCCTTGCGCCCGCGGAACCGGCCTTCGCGCGGACCGTCGTATCGCTGATACCCGAGGTCGTAGACCTCGCCTCGTGCTTCTTGGGTCACGGGGCGGCGTCCCGAAAGATGTCGGTCAACTGGCTCCGGCGGCCTACCAGACGCCGCAGCCCAACGCCCTGGTCGGCGATCACATCACGGATCGCGTCGTATTCGCCCTCATCCACCACTCGCACGACGATCGATGCGCCCTCGAGTCGAGCATCCAGACCAAGCTGGCGTAGTCGATTCGCCACATCTTCGACCGCGTCCGTGACGTCGACGACCACCTCTTGCGTCTCGGCTGTGAACTCCGAAACACGTCCACTCTGGGATACCTGTCCGTTCTCAAGGACGATGATGCGATCGCACGTCTCTTCGACTTCGCCCATGAGGTGCGACGACAGCAGAATCGATATCCCGAATTCGTGTCCAGTCCTCTGGACGAGCTCTAGCATCTCGATCCGCCCAGCGGGGTCCAACCCGGCTGTCGGCTCGTCTAACAGCACCAGCGTCGGGTCATGAACAAGCGCCTGCGCGAGTTTCACGCGCTGCTTCATTCCCGTGGAATACCCGCCCATAGCCCGGTACCGTTCTTCGTCCAAGGCAACGTGGCGCAACACGTCCGCCGCGCGGACCTTGGCCTCCTTCGGCGGAATTCCGCTGACTTGGGCCATATGTGTCAGGAACTCCGTCGCGCTGACCGCCGAGGGCAGACAATCGTGCTCCGGCATGTACCCGAGGCGTGCCCGGGCCGCTACCGCCATTCCGGGGTCGGAACCCATCACCTCGACCAACCCGCCGGTGGGTCGCAGCAAACCTAGGAACAGCTTGATTGCTGTGCTCTTCCCCGCGCCGTTAGGGCCGAGAAGACCAGTAATACCTTCCTCGACCTGGATATCGACCGAATCGAGGGCGGTAATGTTCCCGTATCGGTGCGTGAGGCCGTGAGTCTCGGCAAGCACAGTCATGGCCCAAGTCTATCCAAGCCGAACCCAGGGAGGTAGCGCGAGTCGCTGGTGAACCGGCCATTTCGTCCCCGCGGCTAGACGACCGGCCATCGGGATGGGTAAGAGACTCCCGTCCGTGCCAGGAGGCTTTCTCCGACGCGTTGCACGCGTTCGATCAGCGTCCCCGTATCCACGAAGGTCGGCCGGTGGTCCTCCACGACCACCCGGCTGTCTACGATCACCGTGTGGACGCTCCGACCGTCGGCGTTGTAGACCAGGTTGTTCACGGGGTTGATCAGGCTCCGCCACTCCGGCCGGCGTGTATCGAACAACACCAGATCCGCCTTCTTCCCTGGCTCGATCGATCCAATCTCGTCGCCCAACCCCAGCGCCCGCGCGCCGTCGATTGTCGCCATCTCTAGCGCTTTCTCCGCGGGTATCATTGCGGTGCTGCGCCGGGCGTCCTTGAACAGCGTCGCCGCCAGATACATTGAACGCAGCGTTTCGATCAGGTTCGAGTTGTTCCCAGCGTCTGTTCCTAGCCCAACGGTCACCGCCGCCGCGAGCAGTTCTGGCAGCCTCCCGCGTGACGTGATTCCGTACCCGCTCTTGAGCGCCGCCGTCGGGTTCATGACCCCAACCGTTCCTGTCCGCGCCATCACGTCGACCTCTGAGTCGTCCAGCCCAATGATGTGCGACAACAACACGTTCGGACCGACAACGCCGATGTCCTCGAGGAACTCGGTGGGCCGACGGCCATGCTGCTCTGCGAAGTAGTGGACTGATTCGTCTGAATTCGAATGATGGAGCGTGATGCCGGTCCCACGTGAATCGGCAATCGCCTTTGCTTCGACGAGCAACTCTCGGGAGGCATAGTCCGCCGAGAACGGCATGGCCCACGCCCGTATTCGGCCGTCGAGCCTCCCGTCGTACGTGGCGATCACGCGCTCCACCTCACGAAGGGCGTTGGCCGTGTCGAGGACCGGGATATTCGTCGGGTTGTCGCGGTCCGCAACCTGCGTCCCCAGCACGGCCCGGACCCCAGATTGTGCGTAAGCGCCCAGGCACGCATCCAAGTACTTGGTCGATCCGGGGTCCAAAAAGCAGGTCGTACCACCGAGCAGCAACTCCGTGATTCCCAGGAAAGACGTGGCGAATTCCTCCTCGTCCGTCATAGCACCCTGCAGGGCGAACACCGCCGCCAAGTACTCCGGCGGAGGGAGGTCGTCCGGGAACAACCCCCGTACTGCATGCGCATAACTGACGTGGAGGTGCCCGTTTATGAATCCAGGGGTTACCACCATCCCGGAGGCATCGATCACGCGCTCCGCCGGCACATCCGTTAACTCCGACGCTTTGCCGACGTGCGTAATCCCCGATCCGTCAACGACCACGGCACCGTCGCGCACGATGCGGCGTTCGTCGTCGATGGTCAGCACGAACGCTGCGCGATCAATCTTCAAGCTCGCTACTCCCGGACCGTTCGTCATCCAACCTCCCATGCGCTTCTCGGCGGCGGCTTCCGGTAGCTGAATCCTGATCGTTATTGCGGAACACGCGGCTCCGTGGACCACGTCAACGTTGACCGACCAGAAGACCCCAATCTATCCTGAGACTCTGCTTTTCGGAGCGTTTGGGCAATCGCCGCGAACCGGGCGATGTGTGTGGCAGGAGGGAATCTCGTGACCAAGTTCGTCGAACTCTCAGAAGCGGCCTCAAAGATCAAAGACGGGGACCTGATCGCGATTAGCGGCAACAACTCTCACTCCCCGATGGCAATGGTGCGCGAGATCATCCGCCAAGACGTTACTGGACTGCGTCTGGTGTTCGTCCCGGCCGGAGGCATCAACGGCGACATGCTCATGGGCGCTGGCGCGGCGAACTCCGTCGACACTGGGTCACTCACGTTTGGCGAAATGGGTCTAGCGCCGAACTACCGGCGACTCGCGAGCGCAGGAAAGGTCCAGGCGTTCGACAGTACTTGACCCGTCACGCTTACGGGGCTCCAGGCTGGAGCTAACGGCGTCCCCTTCATCCCGTCCCGCGGCGTCATTGGAACCGATTTCATGGCTCTTCATCCCGACTGGCGGGTTATCGAAGACCCGTACCACGCAGGGGAGGACATCGTCTTGGTCCCTGCGACCAAACCTGATGTTGGAATCCTCCATGCGAAGAAAGCCGACCGGTGGGGTAACGTTCTCGCCCCAAGTTACGACGACCGACTTGTTGCCCAGGCCAGCGAGATCTTCATTGCCACCGTTGAGGAGATCGTCGACTACAACCTGGCTGAGGACCCACGCGGGGGTTATCTGATCCCGTGGGCATTCGTCTCGCGCGTCGTGCTCACGCCCCGTGGAGCGCACCCATCCGCGATGGATGACCTTTACAGCGCCGACCGCGATCATTTCGGCGAGTACATCGGGGCAGCGAAGACAGAAGAAACCTTCCGCTCTTACCTCGGCAAGTACGTCTTGGGTCACACGGAAGAGGAATACCAGGCGATGGTGGGCGGGCTCGTCTCCGCGACCTAACCCCATTCCGGGACAACCGGGACTAGCCAGCATCGCAACCATGCCGTTCACGGCCACCGGATATACGATCGGGGAACTCATGGCCTCCCGCATCTCTCGGGAGGTGCAGGATGAGACTTTTGTTGGCACAGGCGCGGCTTCGCCGGCGCCGATGGCCGGCATCCTTCTCGCCAAAGCGACCCATGCGCCAGACATCATCTATGTGGCGATCGGCGCCGCCGATCCGGACCTCAACCCGATTAGCGGTAAGGAAGCGTTCGACCTCGCCCAGCGGGGCAAGCTGGACATCTTCTTTCTTGGAGGCGCCCAGATCGACGCTGAGGGCAACATCAATTTGACCGTCATCGGCGACCACGACACGCCCGACTTGCGCCTTCCTGGCGCCGCCGGATCCGGGATGCTGTACTACATGACCAATCGCATCATCCTGTTCCGCATGGAGCACACGAAGCGCGTCTTCGTGGAGAAGGTGGACTTCATCACGAGCCCGGGATCGAGCGGTGACCGCGTTCACCGGCCCGGTGGACCGCACATCCTTATCACGAACCTGTGCGTCATGCGCTACGTGCGCGATCGGAAGCGTTTTCATCTGGAGTCCGTACACGAGGGCGTCACGCCGCAGGAGGTCATTGACAATACGGGGTTCGAATTCGACGTCCCAGACGGGGTAGCCACCACCCCTGCGCCGACTCCGGAACAACTCTCCCTCCTCCGGACTTCGATCAAAGCGAAGGTCGCAGGCGTCTACCCTGCCTTCGTCAACTCCGGCGGGTTTGGGGGTTGATGCTCTGCGAGTATGATCCGCAAAACGAGCCTTGACGGCCTCCGGGACTGGCGCAACAATGACATATGGGAGTACCCGTACCACCCGCCACCAATCAGGGGCGCACGCAAGTGCGCCCCTTTGTTGTCTCGGAGGCGCGTACTCGCTCCCAATACTGGACCATCGAGAACGCCCAACGCCGGGGAACAACACCCCGGCGTTTTTCGTCTGGACGCGTTGTGTCAGAAAGGCGCATCAGCTAACGAGGGATCGTCGAGGGAAGGGGAGAAGCGAACCATGGAGTCGTTCATCGGCAAACCGCTGCGCAGGGCATACGGTTTCGAGGAAGTTGCAATCGCACCAGGCGCCATCACCATCAACCCCGACCAGACCGAGATCGAGCTCGACATAGGCGGCCACCGATTCGATCTTCCTATCCTCGCGGCCGCGATGGACGGAGCCGTCGATCCCAGCTTCGCCGCTGAGTACACACGCCGCGGTGGTCTTGCCGTCCTGAACCTCGAGGGCATTCACGGTCGCTACGAGGACGCAGCGGGCGTCCTCGAGGAGATCGTCGCCGCCTCTCATGACGAGGTCACCAACGTCCTTCAGCGCATCTATTCCGCTCCCATCAAGGACGAGTACGTCGGAAATGTCCTCGAGAAGATGAAGGCCCTGGGCGCCAAAGTGGCAGTGTCCGCCACGCCGGCCAATACTAAACGCCTTGCCCCCCTCGCCGTCGAGGCTGGTGCCGATTTCTTCGTGTGCCAATCGACCGTGACAACAGCGACCCACATCTCCAAGAGTCCGAGAGGACTACGGTTCGACGAGCTCGTCCCGCAGATCGATATCCCCTTCATCGTCGGCAACACCGTCGGTTACACCGCAACATTGGAACTGATGGAGACGGGGGTGGCCGCGGTCTTGGTCGGCGTGGGGCCCGGGTCGGCGTGCACCAGCCGGGAGGTCCTGGGCATCGGTGTGCCGCAGATCTCCGCAACCATGGATACCGCCGCCGCCCGCGAGGAGTACCTCCGGCGCAGCGGTCGGTATGTTCCCATCATCACGGACGGCGGCATTCGCAACGGCGGCGACTTGTGCAAGGCCTTAGCAGCCGGCGCGGACGGCGTCATGCTGGGTTCGATCATCGCCTCGACGGTCGAAGCTCCGGGTGGCGGTTACCACTGGGGTATGGCTACGCCTCACCCCGCACTTCCGCGCGGTACCCGAATCCGCGTGAGCAAGCGTTCATCGCTGGACCGCATGCTCTACGGACCGACCAACCGGACCGACGGAACGGAGAACCTCGTTGGCGCCATCCACACGGCCATGGGTATGTGTGGGGCCGCAACGATCCGCGAGTTCCAACAGGCCGATATGGTCATCGCGCCCGCCATCACGACCGAGGGGAAGCAGCTCCAACTCGCCGGCGAGTTCTGATCCCAATCGACCAAGACGAATCTACGAGACCCCTTCTGGACCGGGAGGGGCATGGTTGTTTGGTCCTCCAGTTCGCGGGTTGGACTAGGCGATGGACCCGTTGTTCGTCTCCCGACGGACCTCGTCCGCGGACATCCCGAGCACCTTCGAAAAGACGTGCTCGTTCGATTCCCCGATCCAGGGGGTCTTGGCCGAAGCCGACGCTCGCGAGAGGGACGGCACGCCTGGCAACCCTTGGTGTGAGAGCACCCCCCAAGGGTCGTGCTTGACGTCCACGATGTGGTTTCTGGACCGCAGGTGGAGATCCAAATAGAGTTGCTCGCCCTGCATTCCGATACCCGCGGGGACCCCATGGGCCTGCAGCAACCGCAAGGCCTGACCCGGCGTGAATGCTCTCGTCCACTGCTCGATCTCCGAGTCGAGCGCCTCGCGATGATCGCGTCGGCCCTGCTGGTCTGCGAACCTCGGGTCCTCCATCCAGCCGGTAACTCCCATTGCTTCGGCGAGACCTCGCCACTGGTCCTCGGTTTCACACGCGATCACGGTCCATGAGTCCGGTTGATTGCACGGATATACGCCGAAAACGGACATGGCGCGGGCTGACGGTTCGTCGTTCCCGACACTTCCCCACGACCGCTTATTGATCGTGTAGTCCAGGATGGCTGGCCCGAGCAACGCGGCCTGCCCGTCCACTTGCGCGATCTCGATTGCCTGCCCTTCGCCGGTCCGATCCCGGTACTCGATCGCCGCTGCAGCCGACAACGCCACGAACGCGGCTCCCGCGTAATCAGGGATCACCCCCTTCGCGTGTGCCTCCATTGGAGAGTCGGAGTGGCCCCAGAGCAACGTAAGCCCAGTGAAGGCCTGGAGGGAGTTCCCATACGTCACCCAACGGTTCAGCGGGCCAGTCTTCCCCATCCCGGGCATCCCGATTTGGATCACGTCCGGCCGCACGTGCGTTAGGTCCTCGTAGCCCAACCCCAGACGACTCATCACTGTCGCGCTGAAGTTGTCTACGACGACGTCGCTCTCGGCCACCAAGCGGCGAAACAGTCCTTTCCCCGCATCGGAGCGCAGGTCGATCGTGCAACTGAGTTTGTTGCGGTTCATATCTGGGAAGAATGGGCTCGTTACCTCTCGATTCGCTTCAAGCGTCGACGACTCGACCTTAATCACCTCCGCACCATAGAACCCGAGGAACATCGTCCCGATTGGGCCCGCGAACGCCCGGGTGATGTCCGCGACTCGTATCCCTTCGAGTAGCGCATCGTCCTCATGCGCGTTCGCGTCCCCGACTGACGGCCGGGGCCGGGGCGCAACGCTCTCCAGCTCCGCCAGGATTTCTGCGCGATGTTCGTCCAACATTGGCGCCGACCGGCTCACTCGCCAAGGCGTCTTCGAGAGGATGAACGGCGCGCCAGGGGCGTCATACTTCCCTACGACCGGGTGCTCTACTGGGACGAACCAGTCCCGGTCCCTCATGTGGTCGCTCGTCACGAAGCGCTCGAAGTCGTTGACAGGCGAACAGGCTAGTCCGCGCCGTTGGGCTTCTTCAACGAACTCGTCTGCGTCGAACCGCATGATGAATTCGCCCATCAGCGTCTCGATCAAGTCTTGATTGTCAGTCCGGTACTGAGAGGAATCCCAGGCGGGGTCCGACAGGACCGCGTCTTCCATCCAATCACGAGTCAGCACGTGCCAGTGGCCCGGCATGAAGATCGCAATGTTGATGTATCGACCGTCCTTGCACCGGTAGATGTTGAATGCTCCACCGGCACCCCCTTGCCGCATCGCGATCTCGCTTCGCTGCGTATATCGCGCGATCGCGGTCCCGCCTGCGAACGTCGTGGCTTCTTGCAGCGACAGGTCGATGAGCTGACCTCTCCCCGTTCGTCGTCGGTGTCGCAGGCCCCCCAATGCCAGGTACGCGCCCATGATCGCGGCCAACTGGTAGGTGATATGGCAAGGGGGAACGACGGGAGCCCGTGTGTCGTCGCCTTGACTCATCATCACGCCCGACATCGCTGACACGACGGCATCGTTCGCCGCGTAGTTGCTGTAGGGTCCTGTGCGGCCGAACGGGGTCATCGAGACGGTCACGAGTCCCGGATTGACCCCAAGAAGACTGGCCTCATCGAACCCGAACGAGTCGAGGTATCCCACCGAAGATGAGTCGATCAGCACGTCTGCGCGCTCGATCAGCGAGGCAAATGTCTTGCGCTCGTTCGCGTCGTTTAGATCGAGGACAATCCCCCGTCTGTTGAGGTTCGCATTCAGGAAGGGAATGCTGCGTTCTGGACCCTCTACGTCCCCGGCGAATGGCGGCAGGCCGCGGCTTGGGTCCCCTCCTGGCGGCTCTACTTTGATGACGTCCGCGCCGAGCCCCCCCAGATGACCCGCTGCATACGCTGCTGGCATTCCTCCGTACTCGACCACGCGCAAGTGAGACAGCGCTCCGACCGTACCGCTGGACGAACCGTTCCCGTTTGTCAAAACGGACCCCCCTACGCTATCCGCGAGATTCGCCGCACCTTAGGCGGGCCACTACTCGGAGTCAATCATGCCATCGACTCGCGTGGCGTCGCGGGGAGCGATCGCGTGCTGATGCGGAGTTCCGATCCGATCTCGCGTTGCAAGACGCGAACACTGGCGCGGAATGGTATTGCCACCGTGACGGAAGAACCGATCGGGAAAGGAGGTCGCGAGCCTGGGAGGTCTCCCGGCCCGCGCAAACCGTCAGTTCACTGAGACGATTGAGTACCGCAGCACGCCGACCGGAGTCTCGACGTCCACGTCCTCGCCGTCGCGTTTTCCGATGAGCGATTTGCCGACTGGGGACTCGTTCGAGATGCGTCCGTGCGTCGCGTCAGCTTCGGCCCGTCCGACGATCACCCATGTTTCCTGGACTCCCTCATCGTCCTTCACCGTGACGCTCGAACCAATTCGGACCGCCCCATCTTCCCCGCGTTCGTCTTCGATGACGACCGCGCGGCTTACCGTGTCTTCGAGTTGGCGGATTCGCCCCTCCAAGAACGCTTGTTCGTCCTTCGCCGCGTCGTACTGCGCGCTGTCGGTGATGTCACCAAGTTCTTTGGCCCTCTGGATCAACTCGGCGACCTCGGCTCGTCGGACTGTTCGAAGCTGGTCTAGCTCCGCCTTTATTCGTTCCAGGCCGTCCGCCGTCACGTACGACGGGTTTTCTCCATGGGTTTCACGAATTGTCATTGTTGGTACAGCTCCTTCAGGGGGTAGTCAAAGACGTCGATCGCACGTCCGCACCGCGTTGGGCGAGGGCCGAATACGGATATGGTACTCGGCTCAGACGTCGCCCTCCAAAACGCTAAACACGATCCCGGTCGGCAATTTCGGGTAGAAGAAAGTCGACTTTGGGGGCAACCGCTCACCCTCGTCGATGACTGCGGTCATTCCGTTCAACGCGACCCCGTCGAGCAGGACTGCGTGGTCTGCCGATCCGTCGCGCACCGACGTCACCGCCTCTTGGGCGCTAGCTGGATACGACAGGTATCCGGCTGCCTCAGCTTCAAGCTGGTTCATTCCAAGAGCCGGACGAAGCAACACGTCCTCGAAGATACACGGGGAAAGCCGGGCCCACGCCGCGGAGCGGCCCCGCATCAGGCCCTGTAGCTCATCCGTGGGCCGCGGGCGCAAAATCCTCATCAACCCGGGATGACTCCGCTCCACCACCGCTAATGTCGGTCCTTTCTCGCGCGAAGCATGTTCTTCGAACATAGATGCTACGTCGGACGCCGTGTGCGAACTAACGTCGATGGCTTCAGACACGAAATCAACGTCCATCTGTCTCGCCCATCGGTTCGCTGCTTCAACGGTCAAGCCCCGCAACACGCGGTGGTATGGAAGGCTAAGCAACCCATCGTCCTCCAGAGCGACGAGCGACGCCAACAGGTAGTCCACCGCAGTCCCCGATTCGCCGGCCGCGCGAACTTCGTCCCGGTAGTCCAACGCAGTTTCGTAACGGTGGTGCCCGTCCGCAATGTAGAGAGGTCCCGCAGCCGACACGGCGCGCGCAATCTTCGAAGCGGCTTCGCCTCCGATGGGTGCGATCCAGTACCGGTCGCCGTCAGGACCACTGATTGGGTCGCTTAGATTGTTGTCACGGACGTCATCCAACAACGGTCGGACCGTCCGGTCACGGTCCGAATACAACCCCATCACCGGACTCAGGTTGGCCCGGCACGCCCGCATGAGTTCGAGCCGGTCGCGCTTCGGGCCTCCACGGGTGTTCTCATGCGGCAACACCGAACCCTCGAACCACGGCGCCAGTTTCACGAGCCCCATGAGCTCGGTCCGCGTCACGCGGCTACCTTCGTGTCCGAACTCGTGATCCACCAGATAGAGACGGGGCTCCCCGTCCCGGACCAACGCTTCCGACTCGCGCCACGCGAAGAGCGCCATCGCGGCTGCCGCATATCGCTCATGGTCACCGTCGGCCTGTGCCCCCCGCTCCAGACGGACCGCGTTATACGGGCTTGCCTCGCGAAGCTCCCGCTCTTGTTGCGGAGTCACGACGTCATACGGTGGAGCCAATGTTGCTCCGAGATCTCCGACGACCTCGCGGTCGTACCGCAATCCGCGGAACGGCCGTACCTCAGCCACAGTTCACAACTCCCGAAAGACCGAGTATCACGCCCCTCAAGGTCGGTTCGCGCTCCGCGCTGAACCACGATCTTCACGCGAGCGTGCCTCCAACGCTGCGAGGATCTGCGGCAGCGCCTCCCCTGTCGCGGCACGCACAACGATGTCGCACGCCTCCGTGAACGCCGTGCCCTCCGGATTGACTTCGATCAAGGTCGCGTCATTTGTCTGCCGAGCTAGCTCAGGCAACGCAGCCGCCGGGTAAACCACCCCAGAGGTCCCCAGAATCATGACGCAATCGCTCTTCAATGCCTCTGACTGGCAGACCTCCAAGACGTCAGGAGGGATCGGCTCTCCAAACATCACGGTGTCGCCCTTCACCACGCCCTGGCAATGTGGGCAGCGCGGGGGCAACTCAGCCAACGACACATCGTCCTGTGGGAACCGCGCGTTGCACTGGATGCACCGCATCAGGGTCCAATTCCCGTGGATTTCCGCGACGTTGACGTGGCCCGCCGCCCTATGGAGGTTGTCGACATTCTGTGTCACGACGAACTTCAGAATCCCCATCCGTTCGAGCTCCGCGAGCGCGTGGTGCCCCGCGTTCGGTCGCGCATCCGCCATCGCCTCACGCATCCCTGGCATCCGGTTTTGCGACCCGTCAACGCGCTCCTCCCACCAACGCTTAGGATCGGCCACCAACCGCTGGTACTCGTTCATACTTGGCTCGCCGTACTTCGTCCACAGGCCGTCGGGACCCCGAAACGTCGGGATCCCACTTTCTGCCGACATCCCGGCTCCGACGAGACTTGTCACATACCGTGCGGTTGCGAGCGCGTCAGCCGCCTGCTCGATCGCAGCTTCGAGCCCCGGTGTCATCGACACCTCCCACCATTTGACCTACGGGTGTTCGTGACCGGACACAACGCCCGATCCTCGCTCCATCGTCTCATGGGGCCGCCTGGGCGTCCCTCCCGCGCGATCCCCTGGTGCAAGGCCAACGTCTCTCCGGTCATCACAGGGGGTCCGCAACCCGCGCATGGATCGCCATCAGGTCGGGCATTGTCTGCGGCTCACGTCTGCCAAACCCGCACTCCGTCGCGACTCCGAAGTTACCGACCACGGTCTGAGCCGCCGCGATGCGGGCCCTCGTCCCTTCCAACCCATCTGTCATATGCACCAGCCCGAGGAACAGTTCGGTCTCGGAGGGAACGCGCAAGTCGCGCAGGGGCGCGAAGTAAGCCTCGTCCGTCCGGTCCCGTGGCACGGGCATATGGATCCAGTTCAACAGTCGGCGCACCCCCGCCGAGACACCATTCGCCACCGACACTAATTTCGATGTGTCTTCGGGTTCCTTGAAGTGCTTGTGCCCGCTGTCCCCGTAGCACAGGTGATATCCAAGCTGGACATCCTCTGGTACTCGGCTCCCTAGACGGACCAACCGCTCCAATACGCCGGCTTCTCGGTCGTTGATGAACGAGTCCAACATCCCCTCGAGCAAGGAGAACTCCACCGCCGTGTCCCACTGGATGGCGAGCTGGTCTGCAGGCACTCCGGCCAGGATCCCGTCCAGTTCCTCAATCAACTTCTGCTCATAGAGGCGCTCAACCGCTTCCTGATCACGGGGAATGAACCGGCCGTGGACCACTGCCAGCGGGGTCGGCAGGCTCACCTGGAACCGTACGCGCTGCCCGATCACCCCTTCGGACTTCAATCGTGAAAAGACTGCATACGAATTGAGAGCGGCGTCCCGGTATCCCAGGTCCGGGAGTACGACATCATCGATCGATGATCCTTCCCGCAACCGCATCCGCTGGGCGTTTTGGTCCCGGTAGACGCCTGAGAAGATGTCCGGCGCTTGCTCGAACTCGGAGACCTCGCTCAGCAAGGGGAACTGCCATCCGATCCAGTTCTTCCGCACGCCGGTCTCACCGTCGGGGATCCGGCGCAGGTGCTTCCCAAGCTTGGACGCCACTTCGCGGAACACCGCCTCGTTGTCATCGAGCGGGACGCTTCCCACTAGGTGTGCACCACGGGGCCGTCGCACCGTCCCGCCACTGGAACCAACCCAATACGCCATCGCTGAACCCCTTCGCGCCGTATGGGAGCGTCGTCCAATGCTGGCTCGCAGGCGAGGCCCGCAACGAAGCTCCTCGCCTCAGGGTATCGCGACCGCCTGGGGAGACGGAACAACCAGCGCGAAACTAGCGGCACGATTCCGGTCGCTCACGATGGTGCCCAAAACGCAAAAAAAGAGCGGCGAAGATCGCCGCTCCGTGCCTGGCGGAGGGCTAGCCTCCGCTGTAGGCGCCGGGAGCTTGGGGGCGCTCCCGACATCTACCTCACAGCACCCCCGCGAGCACGTTCGGGTTCCGTGTGATCCACTGCTCGACCGAGTCCCGTACCTGCGTTGGGTCCTGGCGGACTACCTGTGGCAGCACAAGCATCGGCACTACCGGCAGCGACTGAACCGCGCTGGCCTTCCGCGCCGAATTCGTCGACTTGCTCTCGTTCAACATCGTTTTTCCTCCTCCTTTCCCTGGTGTTGTTTGTGTTACCGCTACTCTGAAACGAACACAGTATCGTGACAAGCGATATTTCTCTATAGTCTCTATGCGTATTCTTGATGTTGTATCGATCGTCGAGGGAACGGCATGGAATTGCGCGAACTCCGGAGCTTTGTGACCGCGGCGCGGTTCCGTAGCGTCTCGCGCGCTGCGGAAGCCCTCGACCTCGGTCAGCCCGCCGTCTCGATGCACATCAGGAAGCTCGAACGCGAGCTGCGAACACGGCTCTTCGACCGCGTCAAGCGCCCGATCCTTCTCACGCGCGCCGGCGAGCGCCTAGCAGCCCTCGCCGGGCCTCTCATTGAGGACTTCGATCGCCTCGCCGAGTCCACCGCCCGCGCAGAGTCCGAGGCGCCGATCACCATCGTCTCGACGCCGACGCTCGTCTCCCACTTCCTGATCCGCGCCCTCAGTGGTTTCCGCGCGCAGAACCCGCACGTCCATCTCCGCCTGCGCTCCAGGCTCCGCCCAGATATCGCAAAGATGGTCGCGGAAGGCGAGGCCGACTTCGGCATCGTTCCTGGGTTTCCGAACGACTCCAACCTGGAGTTCGACAGCATCTTCCCCTACGAGTGGATGCTCATTGCCCCGGCAGGACACCCGTTGTTCGACGAACCGATCCCTTCACTCGAGGCCATCGCGCTCAATCCTCTGGTCGTCATGGAGCCACAGACGAACACGAGAATCGGCCTTGAGTCTGCGCTCCAGCGACGAGGACTCCGGTACGAGATCGCCGTCGAGCTCGACTCGATGGACAACGTGAAGCGCTACGTTGAGCTGGGCCATGGCATCTCCATCGTGCCCCGTGTCGTCCTCGAGCCGGAGGACCGGCACTTGCTGAACGTAACAACCGTCTCCCACCTCCTCCCAACCGAGCTCGCCGGGATCATTTGGCTCCAAGGCAGCACGATTACGCCGCTGGTCGAATCCTCGATGGACGCCGTCCGGGCAGCGGCTACGGAAGCCATCTCGTGATTGGTCCGGTCCAGCCTCCTACTTCCGGGACGGACTCCGAGCAACCCGCGCAGCGGCGCGCTACGATGCCCACTCAGACACACGGGACTGGAGGTGCGCCATGCCAAAGATGACCGGCGGTCAAGCCCTCGTCCGCTCGCTCATTCGTGAGGGGGTCGACACTCTGTTTGCACTTCCCGGCGTCCAACTCGACTGGGCCTTTGATGCCCTTTATGAGCATCGTGACGAAATCCGTGTCGTCCACACGCGTCACGAACAGGCCACCGCCTATATGGCATACGGATATGCGCAGACGACCGGCAAGGTCGGCGTGTGTCTTGTGGTCCCGGGCCCTGGATTGCTCAATGCGGCCGCCGGACTCGCGACCGCTTACTCGGCGAATGCGCCGGTTCTCTGCATCGCTGGCCAGGTGGACACTGCCCTCATCGGTAAGGACCACGGCGTTCTCCACGAGATCAGAGACCAGATTGGCATGATCGGTTCGGTCACGAAATGGGCGGCCCTCGCCGAGTCTCCGGCTGAGGTGCCCGGCGTCGTCCGAGAAGCCTTCCATCAACTCGCCTCTGGCCGACCACGCCCGGTCGAGATCGAACTTCCACCCGACGTGCTCATGGAAACCGACGATGTCAACCTCGCTGAACCCGGACCCATCCCCCGGGTGGAAGGAGATCCGGACGCGCTCGAACGTGCCGCCCAGATAATCGCTGGCGCACGGCGACCGATCATCTATGCCGGCAGCGGCGTTCTGACCAGCGGGGCAACCGATCAACTGGTAGCGCTCGCAGAGATGCTTGGCGCTCCCGTTGTCATGTCGCCGAACGCCAAGGGCGCCATCTCGTCAGACCATCCTCTGGCCCTCACCCCTGCCGGTGGGTACGAGATGGTGCCGCAGGCGGATGTCGTCCTCGCAGTTGGGACACGCTTTTCCATGCCGTCTTGGCTCGGTACGTCATGGAACCTCGGCCCCGATCAACTGCTGATCCATCTCGACATCGATCCGGACGAGATCGGCCGCACCACGACGCCGGCCGTTGGAATCCGTTCAGATGCGACGCGGGGTCTCGCCGAGCTCGGCCGCAGAATCCGGCGCCACAACCCGTCGCACGATTCGCAGGGAGAACGCGTTCAGGAGACGAGAGCCGCGATCGAAGCAAAACTTGCCACACTGAGCCCGCTGAACGAGTTCACGTCGGCGATTCGCCAGGCGTTGCCGCGTGACGGCATCCTCGTCGACGAGAGCACACAGGTCGGCTACTACTCCCGCGAGGGATTCCCCGTTTACGAGCCCCGGACCTACGTCACTTCTGGCTACCAGGGCACTCTGGGATACGGTTTCGCCACCGCGTTAGGGGTGAAGGTCGGCAACCCCGACCGCGCCGTGGTCTCCATCAATGGCGACGGGGGCTTCATGTACAACGTCCAGGAACTGGCCACCATGGTCCAGCACCGCATCGGCGTGACCGCGATCGTCTTCAACGACAACGCCTACGGCAACGTCCGCCGGACGCAGGACACGCGGTTCGGCGGCCACATCATTGGCACGGACCTCCACAACCCCGATTTCGTCTCCCTAGCGGAGTCGTTCGGTGTCGCCGGTTACCGGGCCGAGGACCCCGATCAACTCTTTGCGTCTCTGTCGCAGACGCTGGCACAGGATGTCCCTGCACTTATCGAGGTCCCACTTGGCGTCATGCCAAGCCCGTCATTCCTGCCGCCGCCAGAGATCCAGAGGCACCACACGCGCTAAGCGGTCCGAGGAGCCTGCTCATCACCTCCGGCCTCGAGAGGGAACAGCCGCCGGACCAGTCGACCGAACGTCAACCCCTGCCCCAGCACCGCGAACGCCACGACGACGTACGAGGCAGTCACGATCAGATCGCGCTCGGGCGACTCCGGCAACGAGAGCGCGAGCGCCACGGAAACCCCGCCTCGCAACCCTCCCCAGGTCAGCGCCACCACCGTCCGGGGATCGAACGTGCGGACCCCAACCAGGTGGAATACCAAACCCGGCACGGTGAGGCTGATCAGGCGTGCCCCCAACCCAATCGGTACTGCCACGACGCCCGCCACGATCGATGCCCGCGTCAGTTCGATGTCAATCACGACCATCCCGATCAGCACAAACAGGACCGCCGTCAGGATCTCGTCGACGAGCTCCCAAAATTGGTCGAGGTATTGCCTTGTCGTTTCCGACATCGCCGTCGCCCGGCCTTGGTTCCCAATGATGATCCCCGCCACCACGACCGCGATCGGTCCGGAAGCATGGATCGCTGTCGCGAGCGCGTATCCGCCCGAGACCAAGGCCAGTGTCAACAACACCTCCACCCGGTACCCGTCAATCGCCCCCATGAGGCGGAAGACCACGAAACCCAGCACCAAGCCAACGAGCGCCCCGCCAACCGCCTCCTCGAGTAGGAAAGCGCCGACGTGCGTCAGGTCGGGATCGTGCCCAGATGCGGCCACGCTCGCGACCGTAAGGAAGAACACGACGCCGACGCCGTCGTTAAACAATGACTCTCCGGCGATGGTTGTCGACAAGCGCCGGGGCGCTCGTACGCTACCCAGGATCCCCAGCACTGCGACAGGGTCCGTTGGCGCAACTACGGCGCCGAACACCAGTGCGTACACGTATGGCAGATCAAACCCGAGCCACCGCGCGACGACCCAGAACGCGGTCCCGACCAGAAACGCACTCGCGACCACGCTGAACGTTGCAAACGCTGCGACCGAGGGAAGGGTCGATCTCAGCGAAGTCAGGTCGACGTGCAGCGCCCCGGCAAACAAGAGGTACCCAAGAATCCCTTGCAGAAAGACCGTGCCGAAGTCTAAGGATGCGACCCAGCCCCGCACTGAATCCTGATCGATGACGCCAGCCGTTCCAAGCGCAACCAGCAATAACGAACCGGCCAGAGCCACGGCCATCAGCGCAATCGTCGCCGGAAACCGAAAATACCGATGGTTCACATAGCTCGCGCCAGCCGCAACCGTCACGACCAAGCCGAACGCCCCGAAGACTCCTTCTGCTCCGGACATATCGAGCGAGGCTACCACCCCACGCCGGTGCAGCGGCGCGAAAGCCGGCCACACCCGAATGCGGTCTCGCTATCGGACGCCACTCAATGCGGCGGGAACCAGGCCATAAGCTTCGCGGGTTACCCCTCCCGTTTTGTACCTGAGAACACCCGTGTTCCCCAAGGGTCTGTCCAGACTGTGGGTTCGAACCCAACGTTTCGCAGTGCGTCCGACCATACCGCCTCCGGAAACAGCCCCAGCACGTGACGGTCGTATTCGACCTCGACTGACCCATCCGGATCGCGGAGCAGGTAAGCGAAATCCACGAGGTACGTCGTGTCTCCAGGGTCCGGGTCGGTCGTCCACATCACGTACCGCAACCCCCGGCCGGCCGGATCGTCGTTCCCGCCGTGCTGTACGTAGGGCGGTGCGAAGTGCTCTCGCACGTGATCGGGGACGACCAGGATCGCCCCTCCCTCGCGGCAATGAGCGGATGCGGTCTCCGCCATGGCATGCACGTCCCCCTCGATCGTCAAGTACGAAACGGCATCGTGCACAAACACCGCGTCGAACACGCGACCTGACAGGCGAAGCGAGCGCATGTCCCCTTGGATGTGTTCGACCTCTGGGTTGATTTGCCGGCTGATCGACAGCATCTCCATCGAGAGGTCGGTCAACGTCATCTTGAACTGCGATCTTAAGTGTGACGCATTGTTGCCACCGCCGCTCCCCAATTCAAGGACCGTCCTCACGGGGCCCGACGCCGCCTCGCAAATCCGCTCCGCGTTGTACGCCGCTTCGTCAACGTACTCATGCGGCGCCGTCAGCAAGTGAAACCACGACGCGAGGTCCGAATACAGGCGCGGTCGCCCCGCGTCACTCATATGAATCACCTCGCTGTGCCTCGTCCATCCCGGTCCGGATGGAGTGGCAGACACGGCCCAAGATGTCACTATCTTGCACCCATTGCTCAAGCTCGAGCCGAGATTCGGAGGACCCGATGATCGTCCCATACGGCATCCGCGCCGGTCTCATCCTGTTCGCACTCGTGGTGGGCGCATGCGCCTGCACGCGGTCCGCACCACCGAGCCAGACGGCCGTGTCCGGCGTAAATGAGGACAAGTTCCGATCCTTCATCCAGGCGTACCTTGCACACCCCGTCGGTGGGAACGCCACGATCCTGCTCGGGGACCTTCCACCGCGCGTGGGAATCCCCTTTCCCCAAGAGGCGGTCTTGATCGGTAGCGTGTCGCGCCCTCACGGAGAGGGGCGATGGTTGGAGGCCCTGATCGAACTTCGCGGGATTGGGCCAACCCGCGCGGAACGTCTCTTCCGTGAGGCGTTCGAAGCTCGCGACTGGAGCGCATTCGAATTCGCACCCGCCGCCGGCTCCGTGCACGATCAACTCCAAGCGCTGGGTGGCACTCAGCTCGGATTCTGCGAGGGTGAAGAGCGCCTCGCGATTGTCACGATCGCGCCCGGCAACCCGACCACCGCGAGCACCAGTGTGCGCGTCACGGTCGCGCCACAAGGGTTCCCGAGTCCTTGTGATCCGCTGAGCATCTTTGATCCCACCGTTGGCCCGCTCATCTCGCGCTTTGGGTTGCCTGAGCCCTTCCCAAGGCTCACCGCACCTCTCGGAGCCCAAACCGATGGGCCCATGACGGTCGCGACCGGGCTCGCGAGCGCCTCACGTTCCCACACGGTCACGGACTCCGACGCCACCAACGACCAACTTCTTGAGCACTACGGCCAGCAGCTGGATGAGGCGCGGTGGCGGCAGATCGAATCCGGTGTGAGTGAAGTGACCGCGTGGAGTCATTGGCGCTTCGAGGACCGTCTCGACCGCCCATGGACGGCAGTTCTGACCGTGTACGACTCGGTGGGCCGAACCGTCGTCGACGACTCAGGCCCACCGGCACGGACCGTGACCGTGGAAGCGATCTCGATGGGTCATTCGATGCCGCGAACGCTCCCGACCGCGCCAACTGCCGCATCCGATCGTGCTCCGGACGACTACCGCGATTTGCCCGCCGTCACCCGCGAATCCGCCAATTAATTCCGAAATCATCGCCCCGAGTCCAGCCGGTGTCACTCAGTCAGTCAATGTGTCCGCGGTCCACGTGCAACACGGCCGCCGCCGCGCCGCGCACTTCTGCAGATACGGAACCCAGGTCAGTAGTCGTAACCAAGACTTGACGCGAGATCCCCGGATCGCCGCTCGAAGCACACAGCTCCAACAACCTACCCCGGCGCGCTGGGTCCAGCTCTGAGAGCGGGTCGTCCAGCAACAAGACCGGCTCCTCCCCCACCACCGACCGTACGTACTCAGCCTGCGCTAACACCAGCGCCAACGCCACCGACCGTTGTTGGCCCCGCGACCCGTACGTCCCCAAGTCGACATCGCCTTCGAGGACGCGGAGGTCGTCGCGGTGCGGCCCGACGGTCGTCGCGCCGGCCCCGGAGTCCCGCGGCCACGATGCGCGCAGCGCGGACACCATCCGGTCCCGCATTCCACTGACATCAGCCGCCGTTCCACCGTTGGACACGGTCCCCTGATAGCCGAAATGCAGCGGCCTCTCAGGCGCGTGTCCGAGCAACGCTCCGTGGGCCGCGACCACCTCCGGCTCCAGCGAATCCAACATCATCATCCGCCGGCTCAGGATGTAGCTTCCCGTTTCCGCCAACTCCCCATCCCACACGTCCATTTCGTTTGGACGTCCACCACCGACATCGCGGGATCGCCGTATGAGGGCATTCCGCTGCGTCAGGACCCGCTGGTACCGGCTCAATGCCTGTGCATACGCCTGGTCAGTCTGCCAATTCGGGAGATCCAGAAACCGGCGCCTTCCGGAAGGAGGCCCTCCGATCAACTCCACCTCTTCGGGGCCGGCCAGCACCGCTACGACTGCCCCCGCCGAACTCGCAGTCCGCTGCCGCACACCATTCACCCTGAACGCCTTCTGAAGGGCGCCACCCACTAGGGCCGAGGGCCCTGGTTCTTCAATCGAAACCCATGGAGGCACCTCGTCTGCGCTGGGTCCGCTACGACGGGTGAGTTGCAAGACGACCTCGACCTGGGTGCGTTCGCGGGTATCCGACGCTACTTCTGCAACGACGCGCCCATACGGGATCGGCTCTCTCGCCGCCGACCATCCCACCATTTCGCGATCGGCGTCGGCGGAGTGGGCGTGTCCAGTCGCGAGCAGGAAGATTGACTCCAAGAGATTCGTCTTCCCTTGTGCGTTCGACCCAACGAGCAAAACCAGCCCGCTAGGAAGATCGAGCTCTAAGGACCGGTAGTTCCGGAAGTGGGTGAGCGATAGATGTTCGATTCGGATGGCGCTCACTCCTAAGAGCATTGTTCACAACACTGATGCGTCAACGGCGCCCAGAAGCGCCATTGTGCCGTACGGCCAGATACAATGTTCTTCCAGAGTCGTGGGAACGACGCTCAACCTTCATGAGCGGTCTCCCACGAGTGAGACCCCCAGGAACCGGTTCATGAGCAATTCGCCGTATCGCACGCTGGTCATCAAGCTGGGTACGAACGTGCTCACCAGCGGGACAGACCGGTTGGACTTGGAGGTGATGGCATCAGTCGCCGACCAGGTCGTTCAGCTTCGTGATGCGGGAGCGCGGATCGTTCTAGTGTCCTCGGGCGCCATCGCCGCGGGTCGCGATGCCATGGGTACCTCACTCGGACGCAGCCGGTCCGTCGGCAACCTCCAGGTGCTGGCGGCCATCGGCCAGAGCCGACTGATGCAGGCCTACGACCGGATTTTCGCTTCCCGGGGAATCACCAGCGCACAGGCCCTGTTGACGCGCCACGACCTGAGGTCCAAGCGAGCTGCAAACAACGCCCGGCGCACGCTGGAGGGGCTCCTCGACGCGGGGGCACTTCCCATCGTCAACGAGAACGATGTCGTCGCGACCGAGGAGATCGGCCCCACTTTTGGCGATAACGACACGCTCTCCGCCACAGTCGCAAACCTGGTGGCTGCAGACCTCCTCGTCCTCATCACGGACCAAAAGGGCCTTTACGACCGGGACCCGAGGGTGCACGCGGACGCGAACTTGATCCCTCGGGTCGACCGCATCACAGAGGACGTCATCCGTGCCTCGGAATCGCTGCCGAGCGAGCGAGGACGTGGTGGAATGGCCTCCAAGGTACGTGCCGCCGCCGAGGTGACCTCGTGGGGCACGGCAGTGGTGATCGCCGGTCTCTCGAAGCCGGACGCCTTGCTCCGCATCGCGGCTGGCGAACCTGAGGGGACATTCTTTGCGCCTGCCCGTCGCCACACGACTTCCCGCAAACGGCCACTCGGACGAGCGTTTGTGACCGGCGCGATCATCGTCGACCAGGGCGCCGTCGAGGCGCTGAGGACCGGCCGTTCCAGCCTGCTACCAGTCGGCGTGCGAGAGGTGAGGGGTGCCTTCGAAGCCGGTGACGTCGTCGAAATCCTCGACCCCTCGAACGTCGCCGTGGCGCGCGGGACCGCCGCCTACGCTTCAGACCTCGTCGACAAGGTCAAAGGCTTCCGGTCAGCAGAGGCATTGGCGATCCTCGGAGGCGCCGGCGCCAAAACCGCCGCCCAAGAGGTGGTCCACCTCGACAATCTCGCGCTCCTCTAGCTTGTTCGGCCGACAGTCCACGGCCTATAGTGACGGCCCCTCGCGAGCTTCGCACCCACGAAAACCGCTCTTTGAACCACCCCGAGGAACCACCGATGGCTACAACCGTTGCGGGCATCTCCCGAGAGCTCCAAGAAAAAGCAAGGGGAGCCAAGGTCGCCAGCCGCAGCCTCGCCCAGGTGGCGTCCAGCGACAAGAATGCAGCCCTCGCATCCATCGCCCACGCCCTCGAGGATCGCCAGACGGAAGTGCTTGATGCGAATCGCACTGACTACGCGGAGGCGCGCGATGCTGGCCTGGACGAGGCGATGCTCGACCGCTTGCTGCTAAACGAGGAGCGCATGGGCGCGATGGCGAGGGATGTCCGTTCCGTCGCATCACTCCCCGACCCCATCGGCGAAGTGCTGGAATCGCGCACCCTGCCGAACGGGCTCAGAATCTCGCGACGGCGCGTGCCGCTGGGCGTGATCGCCGCGGTCTATGAGAGCCGGCCCAACGTCACGATCGATATCTCGGTCCTCTCCATCAAATCCGGGAACGCCATAATCCTGCGCGGGGGGAAGGAAGCGATCCGTTCTAACACCGCCCTCGCCGGCCTCGTTCAGAATGCGGTCGCCGAGGCGGGCATTCCATCGGACGTCGTGCAGGTCATCGAGTCGACGGACCGCGACATCGTCCTCCAGATGCTCCGCTATCACGGAGCGATCGACCTCCTCATTCCTCGAGGAGGCGCAGGGCTGATCGAGTTCGTCCGGGACAATGCTCTGATTCCCGTGGTTACTGGGGGGGTCGGCGTCTGTCACACATACGTCGATTACCCGGCCAACCTCGATGACGCCCTAAAGATCGCGTTCAATGCCAAGGTCCAACGTCCGACGGTTTGCAACGCTCTGGACACGCTGCTCGTACACTCGCGAGCCGCACAGGACCTGCTCCCGCGCCTCGCCGATTCTTGGGGGAAGGCTGGGGTCGAGATGCGTGCCGACGGCCGCGCGCTCGCGTTGATAGGGCCCGAGCCACCGGCAGCCGTTCAGGCCGCGTCAGAGGACGATTGGGGCCAGGAATTCCTTTCGCTTGTCGCGTCCGTAAAGGTGGTTGATTCCCTGGACGAGGCACTCGAACACATCGAGCGCTTCGGTTCGGGTCACTCCGAGGCGATTGTGACGGACGACCCAGCGCACGCCGCTCGCTTCCTGGACGAGGTCGACGCGGCCTGCGTGTATGTCAACGCCTCGACCCGGTTTACCGATGGCGCCGAGTTCGGCCTTGGGGCCGAAGTCGCGATCAGCACGAACAAGCTTCATGCACGGGGACCCATGGGGCTCAATGAACTCACCAGTTACAAATGGACCGTGGTCGGCGACGGGCACGTCCGACCCTGACTCCAGCTCTGGGGACCCCGCTCCGCGCAAACTCTTCGAGAACGCGGAGGGCTCCGTCTCCTCCGGCATCAACCCTGACTGCGCAGGTATGGCAATCAGCCCCGGACGAGCCAAACTCCCGTTCGCTATCCTCACCGTGGAACGGCGATTGATGAACAAGAACGTTAAGCGAGTTGGCCTCGACGCTTTCTCATTCAGGGCCGATGCGTTGATCAATACGTGATGAATGTAAGCAATCAGGTCGCTCCTCTGCCACGGCATCCTGACCAACGCCCGCGGGGCCGCGCATGGCCGGCCTCAACTGTGGGATGAACACCAGCCGGCGATCCACGCTGAAGCGTCCGATCCATGGGAGCGAAGCGGACCTCGCTTCCGCCTGGGAGGACCGCCGGATCCCTCAGCTCGGCCTGACCACGACAGCAGGGGTGGAGCTCACTGTCGCGGACCCAGGCCAAAAGAACACGGACAGCGGGCCAGACTTTATCGACGCCGTCATACGCTTTGGCGACGGGCCATTCGAACGAGGTCCAGTGGAGCTGCATCGACGACCATCGGACTGGCGCGCACATGGTCACGATTCGGATGGCGCTTACGCCGGGATCTTGCTTCACGTAGTCGGTGAGTCGATGGGCATGACTCAGCTGGCTGGGAGGCCGTTGTTGGAGCTCCCGACGCGGGCTCGGACACGGCGCTCAACGGGCATTGGCCAGGTATCCGGTCGCCAGCTGGAACGCCTGGGCGATGCACGGTTCGACGCGGAGGCCGCTCGCATCGAGGGGGACATCGCAGCCGTCGGTCCCGACCAAACCCTGTACGAGCGACTCCTGATGGCTCTTGGGTATTCGAAGAATCAGGATGGCTTTCGGGAATTGGCGCGGGCGATGCCGTTTGAATTCCTGCGTCAACACGCTACCGATGTCGGGAAGGCGTCAGAGGGCGAGCGACGTCTTGGAGGCTTGCTCTTCGGTACAGCCGGACTGCTGCCGTCGGCGAAGCTAACAGTCGGCCTCATCACACCGGACCAGTACGCGTTAGGACTCGAAGACGCTTGGCGGCGCTTGGGGGATGGATGGAAGCTGCCTGTTGGGACGTGGAGAACCTTCCGTGTCCGGCCCGATAACGCCCCCATCCGCAGGGTCGCAGCGGTAGTCGAGTTGGTGTCCGCTTGGTTGAACCAAGACTTGATCACCCGGTTGGCCGCCGCCGTCACGCAAAACGCTCCGCGACGCATCGCGCGGGCTGTCGTGAATGAGCTGACGATCGAATCTCAGGGTTATTGGGCTCGACGCAGGCACTTCGGCGTAAGCCGGGCGGGCGGCCGCCCTGCTGCGTTAGTGGGACGGGGTCGCGCTCTGGAAATGACGACGAACGTCGCACTGCCATTCTTGGCGGCCCTCGGGGATTGGCGCGGGGACCGATTGTTGGAAGAGGCCGCCCGCGCCGCCTATCGGGCGCTCCCGGCAGCGCCGGACAACGCTCTCGCCACATGGGCATTGGCGCGCTCATCGGGTCCAGGGAAGCCCCCGCGACTTTCCGCTCGCCAGCAGCAAGGATTGCTCCACTTGGCCAAAAAGCGCCTCTAGCCTGCACGCCGTGCGGGACCCTGACCCGTACCATGAGACAGAAACGACGCACCTGCGCGTCGTGGATAACACCTGGAGGAGTAGATGAGAATCGAACATGATTCGATGGGCGAAATGGAGGTCCCCAAGGAGGCCATGTGGGGAGCCCAGACTCAGCGAGCAGTCCTGAACTTCCCAATCAGCGATCTCCGGTTTCCGCGCGCAATGATTCGGGCGCTTGGTCTCCTCAAACGAGCGGCCGCGGAGGTCAACCTCGAACTCGGACTGATCGATCAACGAGTGGCCAAGGCGATCATCGAAGCGGCACAAGAGGTGGCCGATGGTCGGCTGGACGACCACTTTGTCGTGGACATCTTCCAGACCGGTTCAGGCACCTCGTCGAACATGAACGTGAACGAAGTGACTGCCAACCGAGCGACCCAGATCCTCGGCGGCGAAATCGGATCGCGCATGGTCCACCCAAACGATCACGTCAACCTGGGCCAGTCGTCCAACGACATCATCCCAACAGCGATCCAACTCGCCGCCGCCCAAGGGATCCAGGACGACCTAATTCCTGCGATCGAGCGGTTGACCGATGCACTGGCCAGCAAGGCCAGCGAGTTCATGCCTGTGGTGAAGACGGGTCGTACCCACCTCCAGGACGCAACGCCCATCCGCCTTGGACAGGAGTTTCTCGGGTACGTTGGGCAAATGGAGCGCGCCGTTCGTCGAGCCGGGCACGCACTTGAGGAACTCGCTGAGGTCCCGTTGGGAGGGACGGCGGTCGGTACCGGGATCAACGCTCATGCGGAATTCGCGCAACGCGTCTGCGACCGCGTGGCGGAGTTGACCAACGTCCCGATCCACGAGACATCGAACCATTTCCAGGCGCAGAGCACCCTCAACGCCCTCGTTGAGGCGAGCGGAGCAACCAACACGATCGCGGTGAGCATGCTGAAGATTGCGAACGACGTGCGGTGGCTAGGATCCGGTCCACGTGCGGGCATCGGTGAAGTCTCCCTGCCCGAGGTCCAACCTGGTTCGTCGATTATGCCGGGCAAGGTGAACCCAGTGATCGCAGAGTCCGTTTGCCAGGCCGCTGCCCAGGTGATCGGGAATCACGTGACGGTCACGATCGCCGACGCGCAAGGCAGCAACTTCCAACTGAACGTCATGATGCCCGTCGCCGCCTACAACTTGCTCCAATCCATTTCATTGCTGGCGGCCGAGGCCGATAACTTCCGGCTGCAGTGCGTCGACGGAATCCAAGCGACCGAGCGCGGCAGCCAGTTGGTCGAACAGGGCTTAGCGATCTGCACCGCCCTAGCCCCAGTCATCGGATACGACGCGGCGGCGGCGATTGCGAAGGAGGCTGCCGGCACCGGTGAGACGGTACGGCAAGTGGCGCGACGCAAGACCGAGCTCGGCGAGGACGAGCTCGAACGGATCCTCGATCCCGCAGTCATGACCGAACCCGGCTTCAGCGGAGGGAGCGGAGGCGGCTAAACAAGTAGCCGCGTTCGGTAGGATAGAATCGACCTATGGCATCCAACGCGCTCGAATCCCCGCTCATGTCCGCACGCCACGGCCGCCTTCCAGCACATCCGGTCTTGAGTCGATGACTGCCAACGAAACCATCCTCACGGTCGATGACCTGCGCGTCGAGGTCGATGGCAAACAGATCCTCAATGGGGTCACGCTCTCATTGCCGCGCGGAGAGATCCACGCTGTTATGGGCCCGAACGGTTCTGGGAAGAGCACGTTCGCCAACACACTCATGGGGCATCCGCGGTACACGATCACCCACGGGTCCGTGGTGTTCAAGGGAGAGAACGTGACCGGTACGCTGCCGGAAATCCGGTCGCGGGCGGGTATGTTCCTCGCGAGTCAATACCCGACGGAAATCGCTGGGGTCACGTTGATCAATTTCCTGCGGCAGATGGTCAACGCGCGGCGCGAGGACGAGATGCCGCTGGTCGAGTTCAGGCAGATGGTGAACGACCGCATGGACGCGATCGGCATGGACCGGGGCTTCGGGGTCCGGTACGTGAACGAAGGGTTCTCTGGTGGAGAAAAGAAACGCAGCGAAATCCTCCAAATGGCGATCCTCCAGCCAGAGTTAGCGATTCTGGACGAGACTGACTCCGGGCTCGACATCGACGCCCTTCGGGTCGTTTCGGAGGGGATTAACAACGTCATTCACCCTGGAATGGCAGTGCTTTTGATTACCCACTACACGCGGATCCTTAACTACATACAACCTGATGTCGTGCACGTCATGATGGATGGCCAGATCGTGCGGTCCGGTGGGAAAGACCTGGCGGACGACCTCGAGACCCATGGCTACAACATCATTCGACAAGAAACCGCGTCGTAGCACGGTCTATCCAACCGACAATGCCTGACGACGGCGTGGGACGACCCAAGGGTCTCGACGTTCAGGCTATCCGCCAGGACTTCCCCATCCTCGGGCGCATTGTCCGCGGGCACCCTTTGACGTACCTGGATAGCAACGCGACGTCTCAGAAACCGGAGGTGGTGATCCAGGCGCTCGCGGACTTCTACCGGACCAGTAACGCCAACGTTCACCGCGGTGTCTACAGCCTGAGCGAGGAATCGACCGCGGCCTATGAATCGACTCGGGAGAAGGTGGCCCGGTTCATTGGCGCGGGAACCAGCGAGCAAATCGTCTTCACGCGGAACACCACTGAGTCGTTGAATCTCATCGTACAAGCGTGGGGCCGTACGAACCTCACCGAGGGCGACGAGGTCCTCATCACGCTCATGGAGCATCACTCGAACATCGTGCCGTGGCAGATGGTGTGCAACGAGACCGGCGCGGTCTTGAGATACGTGCCATTGAATGCGGACGGGACGCTGGACCTCTCGAATCTCGACAGTTTCCTGACCCCGAAAACCAAGGTGTTCAGCTTTACGCACATGTCGAACGTCCTTGGCACGATCAATCCGGTTCGCGCGCTCGTTCAACGCGCCCACCAGGTAGGGGCCATAGCGGTCGTAGACGGCGCCCAGGGGGCGCCCCATCTGAGCGTCGACGTGATCGAGCTAGACGTCGACTTCTATGCGTTTTCGGCACACAAGATGCTCGGACCGACGGGCGTGGGTATCCTCTACGGAAAAGCGGATCTCCTCGCGGAGATGCCCCCATGGTTAGGCGGCGGCGAGATGATCGGGGAGGTCCGGCTGGACGGGTTCACCTGGAGGGACCCACCGCTCAAGTTCGAAGCCGGCACGCCGAACTACGCGGATGTGGCAGCGTTCGGCACCGCCCTTGATTACCTGACGGCACTGGGGATGGAGAACGTCCGACAGCACGAGATCGACATCACCTCATACGCTCTGGACGAGATCAAGAAGCTTGGGGACGGAATCACGGTGTTCGGACCCACCGACCTCGACGTTCGGGGCGGAGCAATCTCGTTCGCGATGGATGACGTTCATCCTCACGACATCGCTCAGGTCATGGATTGGGAGGCAATCTGCATCCGAGCGGGTCACCACTGCGCGCAGCCCCTGATGCGCCACCTCCAAGTTCCGGCAACAGCGCGTGCAAGCTTCTACGTGTATAACACGGAAGAAGATGTCGATATCTTCGTCGACAACTTGAAGAAGGTTGGTGAGTACTTCAGCAATGACCGGCGGTCCTGAACCCGCGTTCGACGAGCTCTATCGCGACCTGATCCTCGACCACTACCGCGCGCCGCGGAATCGCAGGTCGATCATCGAGCCCGACATCGATCTCACCCAACACAACCCGGTGTGCGGCGACGAGATCCAGATCACCGCGCACGTGCACGATGGGCGTTTGGTGGACATTGGTTTCGTCGGCCAGGGTTGCTCGATCTCGCAGGCATCGGCCTCGATGATGACTGAGGCGGTCAAGGGTATGCCGCTGCAGGATGCCGACCGCACGGCGGCGCTCTTCCGCAGCATGGTGAGGGGCGAGTCCGACGGCGATTCGGCTCTCGGCGATCTGATTTCGCTTCAGGGAGTATCCAAGTACCCGATCCGCGTGAAGTGTGCCGTGCTCGCGTGGGATACGTTGCAGAAAGGCCTTGAAGGCGTCTCGTAGTCTGGGCTCTCAGTCGTGGGCGTTGGTGCTCGACGGCGCGCCGGGTTCCAACTCTACGAAGGGGCATTTGAGCACGAGCGCCTCCATCGCCAACCGTGGGTTGGCGTTCCGGCGCAGCGCTTCCATCGTCGATTGAACGGACGCAAGCGCGTCCCGGGCAGCCTGTACCCCGACACCGGCAAGACCTTCATCGTTAATTACCGCGCCCGCGAGGGGCGCAGCTACGCCGCTCTCCCGCAAAAGCACGACTCGCCATAGCGCTTCCCAGAGGCTCAGACGTGATAACAACGTCTCCCGATTCCGGTTGAACCCGTCCGAGAGTCGCCCCGCGAGCTTCAACCGGTCACCCGTCCGCATGGAGACGAGCGCGATAAGGTTATCCCGGGCCTCTCGGAATTCGTCCTCGATCGTTGGATCGTCAGCCATCGACCGCGCGAAACCAATCCTGCCGCCTGACATCCGGGCGAAACTGCTGGCTGCCTCGGCATCGAGCCCGTCCGCAACCATGGCCGCTTCCACCTCGCGAAAAGGGACCGGGCGGAGGCGGAGAGTCTGGCACCTGGACCGGATGGTCTCCGGGACGAGGTCCTCGTTCGACGTCGTCATGACAAACGTGCCTTTGTCCGGCGGTTCCTCCAGCAACTTCAGCAGGGCGTTGGCGGCCTCAGCAGTCATCGCCTCTACACCTTCGATGACAAAGACACGTGTGTGACCTTCGAACGGTTCGAGGCTCGCTGCAGACTTGAGGTCTCTGACCTCGTCGATCCCGATGGTCAAGCTGGCGCCCGAGGGGACGAGTTGGGCGTAATCCGCGTGAATCCCCGTGGCTACGCGCGAGCAGGGACGGCATGATCCGCACGGCCGGTCGCTGTTGTCGCAGAGCAGAGCCTGTGCCAACTCGCGAGCGAGCGATTCCACGCCAACACCGTCCGGCCCGCAGAGCAGGTACGACGGCGCCACGCGGCCCGCGCTCAGTGACAGGTCCAAGAAGTTGGAAACGCGCCGGTCGACCGGTGTTCGCCACGTCACCGCTGATGATCCTCCACCGGGGGACCGCCGCCGGCCTGACTAGCCAACATCGGCGGCGAACAGGTCCTCATAGGTCTGGCGTCGTCGGAGCAATCGGGAACGGCCGTCCTTCACTAGGACAACTGCCGGCATTGGGTTCAGGTTGTAGTTGGACGCCATAGCCAAGCAGTAGGCACCCGACACAGGGATCGCCACCGTATCCCCGGGCTTCACCTCGGGCAGATCACAGTCTTTGACCAGGATGTCGCCCGATTCGCAGTATTTTCCTGCGATGGTGACGGGCGCCACCGTCGCCTCATGGAACCGATTCGCCAACGTTGCTTCGTATTGTGCTCCGTATAGGGCTGGCCGGATGTTGTCGCCCATCCCACCATCGACCGACGCGTAGGTCCGGATTCCGGGCACGTGTTTAATTGCCCCGACTGTATAAAGGGCAACACCCGCCCTGCCGACGATGGCTCGCCCGGGTTCAATCGTCATAGACGGCAGCTCGAGTCCGCGAGACTCGCACCCCTTGCGGAGCGCGGTGCAGATGACTTCGGCGTACTCCTTGGGCGCTGGCGCCTCTTGTTCGATCAGGTAACGGACCGCGAACCCGCCACCAGGGCTGATCTCCCTCAGCTCGAGTCCATGGCGGTCGCGCATTGCAACCGCGAAGTCGAGCGTGACGTCGATCGCGGTTTGGTACGGTTCAAGTTCGAAGACGGGCGAGCCAAGGTGGAAGTGAAGGCCGGTCAGATTGAGGCGGTCGGACTTCATCAGTCGTTCGACGGCGGCCTCCGCATCCCCGGTCACCACCGGCAACCCGAACTTACTGTCCAGCACGCCGGTCGTCGTATGGGCGTGGGTGTGCGGATCTACCCCGGGAGAGATCCGTATCAGCACCTCTTGTTGGCGTCCCCCGGTTCGCGCCAGAATGCGCTCAAGGACCTCGATCTCGTGCAGGTTGTCGATGACGATCCGGCCGACTCCGAGAGCCACGGCCTTTTCGATCTCCGCCTCTCCTTTGTTGTTTCCGTGAAAGAACACTGAGTCCATAGGCGCGCCGGCCGCGTGGACGGCCGCGATCTCCCCGCCGCTCGCGACATCAAACCCGAGCCCCAGGTCGGACAGGAGACGGATCAACCCTACATTTGCAAAGGCCTTGCACGCGTAGGTGACGCCGGTCGCCGGGTGCCGAGCGCGAAACGCTTCCGCAAACGCGTTCGAGACCGACCGGATCGTGTCCTCGTCGAACACGTACAGGGGCGTTCCGAACTCCGCGATGAGATCCTTGGTGTTGATCCCACCTATCGCCAGCTGGCCAGAACTGTCCACCTCCGCCGAGGCTGGAAAAACGGGCAGTGCGTCGATTCCCCTCAAAACTCTCTCTCCTTGCAGCCGATGTCACGGCAACTACGTGGCTTTCATCAAAGATACCTGGCCGCCCGATATGGTGACCTCATTGTGATGACGCTCCGTCATTCGTTGACGCTAAGAAACGACATTGTGTACGCTGCGCTCGCTGTCGATCAGCGTTGGTGGTAGGGGAGTCGTGGGGTGATGCGCAACTCGTCGGAGATTCGCATCACGGAACTCGAAGTCGGCGATTACGGCAACAACTGCTACGTCGTTATCGACCCGCAGACTCTGTCCAGCGTGATTATCGACGCCCCCGCCGAGAGCGGACGGATCATCGAAGCGGTGGGTACGAGTGAACCAGTTGCAATCATTGTTACGCACCGGCATTCGGACCACTGGGGCGCGCTCGCCGAAGTCGCAGAGGCCACGCATGCGGTGGTCGCTGCCCACCCCGATGATGCGGAATCTCTGCCGATCACACCGGGAAGGCTCGTGACGGACGGGGACACGGTCCAAGTCGGAACATTGCCCTTGCAGGTACTCCACACTCCCGGCCATACGCTTGGGAGCATTTGCATCGCTATCGGAGGACACATCTTCACCGGCGACACCTTGTTCCCTGGGGGGCCGGGCCATTCCGTTAACCCGGATGCACTGGCGCAAACGATCGAGAGCATTACGCGGAAACTCTACGTTCTCCCGCCGGAAACCCTCGTCCATCCTGGACACGGCGCGGGTACGACAATCGAAACCAGCATGGAGGAGTACGCCGTCTTCGCTTCCAAGGCCCATCCAGCCGACCTCTACGGGGATGTCCTCTGGCAAACCTCGTGACCGACCATGACACACAACTCGCCCCCGACCGTGGGCCCATGTACACGAGGTCGGTCCTTCCAAACGGACTCCGCGTGCTGACGGCGCCCATGCCAACCACGCGATCGGTGTCCATCGGCTTCTACATCGGGGCCGGATCTCGCTACGAAACCGATGACGAGGCAGGGGTATCCCATTACCTCGAACATATGCTGTTCAAGGGAACCGAACAGCGGAGGACTCCGAAGGAGATATCCGAAACGATCGAACGGGTCGGCGGTTTCATGAACGCGAGCACCGACCGGGAAGCGACCGTGTATTGGGCCCGTGTCGCCCATCCCCACTTCGAGTTGGCGCTCGGACTGTTGAGCGACATGTTGCTCAATTCGACGTTCGAACCCGAGGAGATCGAGAAAGAGCGGCAGGTCATCATTGAAGAGCTGCACACGGTAAACGACGTCCCAAGTCAACGAGCGTACCTTCTCGCCGACGCGGCATTGTGGCCGGGGCAGCCGCTCGGGAGGGATATCGCTGGAACGCCAGAATCCGTTGGCGGAATGCAACGGGAGGCGCTACTCAGCTATATGCGGCAGCAGTATGACCCCGGCAATTCAGTCCTTGCGATTGCCGGACGCATAGACGAGAGCCAAGCCCTTGATCTCGTGAGTTCGCTGCTCGGCTCGTGGAGCCAAAGGGAACCGCGCTCGTGGATTCGCGTTGACGAGACCCCAGGTCTAAACCGGTCAATCGTCGAATACCGCCGCACCGAACAGAGCCATATCTGTCTCACCTTTCCCGGCGTGCCATCGACTGACCCAGAGCGCTACGCAGTTGACGTTCTGAACGCACTCCTCGGTGAGGGAATGGCCAGCCGCTTATTCCTCGAACTCCGCGAGAACCGAGGACTCGTGTACGAGGTGTCGTCTTCGTCACTTCACTTAAGGGACTGCGGCGCCATGACGGTGTACGCCGGAGCGGATCCCCAGCGTTGCCCCGAGGCCGTCGACGCGATCCTTCACGAATTGGTGCGGGCCGTCGAAGATCTCGAGGAGACCGAATTGGAGCGGGCGCGTGAGTTGGTTAAGGGTCGGTTGCTCCTGCGACTCGAGGACACGCGGGGTGTTTCAGGGTGGTTGGGAGCCCAAGAGCTCCTGCTCGACCGAATCCATGACCCCGAGGAAGTCGTCGCCAAACTCGACGCCTTGACACTGGATGATCTCTACCAAGCGGCACAGCGCGTCTTGCGGCCGGAGTCGTTCCGCCTCGCGATCGTCGGCCCACACCGAAGCCAGAAGCGCTACAGCAGACTATTGGACGCCGTGCTGTGAACAGGCGTCGAGTATCACCTCAGTGAGGCTCCGCCCATGATCCGTTTGATACAGATGATGATTCTCGTCGTCATCGCGGGTGTGTTCTACGCGGAGGCCCGGAAGGGACCGGAAGCGGAGAAATTGCGTGGCACTTCCCTCGGCTTCGTTCCGTACGACTTCCGACCGCAATCTCTCGGAGGAGCCCCGCGCGCATATTGGGACCCGGATGACCCCAGAGTGTTTACTGGCCGCGCCGCTCCCATCGGATGGAGCCTCAATCTTGCTGCGATAGTTGACCGAATGCGGAGATTGTGATGGGATTCTGGGACGAGCAGTTGCGGACATTGGTTATAACCCTCTGTGGTATAGTCCCGTCCGATGAAGGCCCGATAGCCCTGTTTGGACGCCGAGATCACAGAGCGCACTAGGCGGTACCGTGACAGATAGTCCTGACGTTTCGACATCAGTGGCGCACGTAGGCCAAGTGTGACGACCTTCAACGACAAGACCCTGGCTTGCGCGGAGTGCAGCAACGACTTCGTGTTCACCGCTGGGGAGCAAGAGTTCTACCACAACAAGGGTTTTGAGAATGAACCCAAGCGGTGCCCAGCCTGCCGCTCGCTCCGCCGCAGCGAGGGATACCGTCAGCCTGACCGTGACGGGGGAGGCAGCGGAAGCGCGGACCGCGGTCCCCGTGGCGCGGCACGACGGATGTACCCAGCCGTGTGCGCCTCGTGCGGCCAGAACACCGAGGTCCCGTTCGAACCCAAAGGCGTCAAGCCGGTGTACTGCTCTCGATGCTTCTCCCAGCAACGATCGGTCTCTCCGAACGACGCCTGGCGGTGAGTTGTTGAATCGAACCCACAGTTGCGGGCGCGAGCCAGATTTGGTACACCATCTAGGGCAGTGAAATGACGTACGTAACATTGCGCGAAGGCGAGAGCCAAGAACAACTGATCCGTCGGTTCCGGTCCGCGGTCGAGCGGTCTGGAATCCTGCGCCAGGCGAAGGAAAAGCGGCATTTTCTTTCGAAGCAGGAGAAGGCGCGACTCAAAGCTCGTAAGGCGCGCCGGCGACGGAACTGACTGCTCTGCCGTGCTTCTGAGAGCCTAGTGTCTGACGACAACGACAACCCAATGGTTCCGGATGGTGACTACTCGTTTACCCGCTTCGCCCAATTGGGGTTCTTTCGGGAGGAGAACGCCCGCCTCGTAGCCATGGCGGGTCTGCAACCGGGCCAGCAAGTCGTGGACCTGGCGTGTGGCCCTGGGGAGGTCTCGAAGCTCATCCTTGACAAGGTGAGAGGCGCGCGGGACAGCCTGATCATCGGCGTAGACCTTTCGGCCAATGCCCTTCAGCAAGCACGTCAAGAGTTCGCGAACGTGCGCGACGCAGTGGTGAACTTCGTCCAAGCGCAAGCTGAAGACCTCTCTCAGATAATCAAACAGCGCGTTGACGCTGTGGTCCTTTGTAACGCGATCCACCTGATGTCGAACAAGGACCATGTTCTCCAAGAGATAGGTGGCACGCTAAAACCCGGAGGAACGTTCGCGTTCAACAGCACCTTCTATACCGGGTCTCAGGTGCCAGAGACGGACACATTTTATCGGCGATGGATGATGCGCGCCTTCCGTATCCTCCGTGCTGAACATGCGATGCAGCCGGACCGGGAGAAGGTCGTGGCGCGCCAGCAGTTGTCCGCAGAGCAGTACAAGGAGTTGCTCGTGCGGAACGGCTTCCAAGTCGCGAACGAGCACGTGGAGACGATCGACGTGCCGCTTGAGGGTTGGCTCTACATCAGTTCGTTCTCGGACTTCGTGGGCGGCGCGCTGCCTGGGGTCCCGGTGGAGACCGGTAGCAGCGTGTTGCAGAGGGCCATCCACGACACCTTTAAGGACATGCGTCTCACCTCCGTGAAACGGAACTGGTTGGAGATCGTCGCCACACGCCCGTAAGGCCGGCCTAGAGAGGTCCGCACGATGAGCGTGGCCCCAGACATTTTTCGGTTGGTTCTCGGTTCGTTCGCTACCGGCGTCACGGTCGTAACCACGCGCTTCGAGGACGAGGTGCATGGAACGACGATGAGCGCGTTCGCTTCCGTCTCGCTGGACCCTCCGTTCGTCCTAATCTGTGTCGATCATGCTTCGACCAGTCGCGAGTTGATCGCGAAGAGCGGCGTATTCGCCGTGCATATCCTCCACGAGGGCCAGTCCGATTTGTCGGCCGCGCTTGCAGACAAGTCGACCGTTGCGCTTGCTTCGCTCCATGAACTCAATGACATCCCGCATTCACCAGGCGTCACGGGCGCACCGATCCTTGAAGAGCGCCTCGCGTACGCAGATTGCAGAGTCGTCAACGCTGTCGAAGCGGGGGACCACACGATCTACGTCGGCCACGTAGAAGATGCTGGGGTCAACCGTGAAGGTCGCGACCCTCTAATCTACTTCCGCGGCAGATACGGTGGCATCGTGCCCACCCGATAGCCAGTTTCTTGACACGGTTCGGACGAATTAACTAGAATCCGCAGACGGCGCCCGAGAGGGCGCTGTGTCTTGGTGCCCGCGGGCGCATGGCTCGTTGGAACCCTCAGAGATTCGACCGTTCGGCATCTCTCGGAGGGTTAGTTTTCGAATGAGAACTCGCACGAGAGGGGCACGTGTGCCCGTGATCGGAAGGTGCGGAACGCGCCGAAGGAGAACGCATTGCCGACAGTGAATCAACTGGTCCGCAAGGGTCGGAAGCGGCCGAAAACGAAGTCGAAGGCGCCTGCGCTGCAGGTGAGTTTCAATGCGCTCTCCAATCGCGTCGTTCGTAACCTTCCGTCGCCACAGAAGCGCGGGGTCTGCACCCAGGTTCGAACAATGACTCCGAAGAAGCCGAACTCCGCCTTGCGGAAGATCGCCCGTGTCAGGTTGACCAACGGGACCGAGGTCACCGCATACATCCCGGGGGAGGGACACAACCTCCAGGAGCACTCAACGGTGCTGATCCGGGGAGGGAGGGTCAAAGACCTCCCAGGAGTTCGCTACCACATCATCCGTGGGGCTCTCGACAGCGGTGGGGTCAGCGGCCGGCAACGGGGCCGCAGCAAGTACGGGACGAAGCGAGGCGCGTAGACCGATGTCGAGGAGAAGACGAGCCGAGCGGCGCATCGTCCAACCGGACGCCCGGTACGGCAGTGAAATGTTGGCTCGGTTCACGAACCGCGTCATGCAACGGGGGAAAAAGGAACTTGCACGCCGGATTGTGAATGGCGCGCTGATGCAGATCGAGCGAGAGGGGCGCGACTCGATCCAAACGTTCGACCAAGCCCTCCGCAATGCCACACCTGCACTTCAGGTTCGCCCTCGGCGAGTTGGAGGAGCGACCTACCAAGTGCCGGTCGAAGTGCGGCCAGAACGCGGAACCGCCCTCGCGATGCGGTGGCTCATTGACGCCGCCCGGGCACGAGGGGGCATGCCGATGGTGCGAAAACTCGCGCTCGAGTTGGTGGACGCTTCCCGAGCCCAAGGCGCCGCAGTGCGACGACGCGAGGAGTTGCACCGTATGGCCGACGCGAATCGTGCCTTTGTGCACTACCGCTGGTAATCGACGAAACCCGAGCGTTCATGTCCTCAATCCAAGGCCTCGAAGGGGTCAGAAACATCGGCTTTATCGCGCACATCGACGCGGGGAAGACGACCGTCACCGAGCGCGCGCTTTACTTCACCGGTAGAACCCATCGACTAGGGAACGTCGACGAGGGCAATACCGTGATGGATTGGATGGCCCAAGAGAAGGAGCGCGGAATCACCATCGTGTCCGCAGCCACCACGGTCTCATGGAACGACCGGACCATTAATGTCATTGACACGCCAGGCCACGTCGACTTCACCGCCGAGGTAGAACGTAGCCTCCGTGTTCTCGACGGAGGCGTCGTTATTTTCGACGCCAACGCAGGCGTAGAACCGCAATCGGAGACTGTATGGCGTCAGGCCGACCGCTACAACGTGCCGCGCATCTGCTTCATCAACAAGATGGATAAGATCGGGGCCGATTTCTTCGCGTCGGTTGATTCTATCCACCGGCGGCTCGGTGTCACTGCAGTTCCGGTCCAGATACCATGGGGCCGGGAAGACACCTTCAGAGGCGCAGTCGACCTGATCCGGCAAGTGGCCCTCGCGTGGGATGACGATTCTGGGCGCGAATACACCGAATACCCGATCCCCAGCGAGCTTCAGGAAGACGTAGCACGCTACCGCGAAGCCATGATTGAGCGGGCGGCCGAACAAGACGACGAGTTGATGATGAAGTTCCTGGAGGGCGAGGAGCTCGAGGAAGATGAAATCATCCGCGGCATTCGCCTTGGGACCACTCGGATGGCGATCTATCCCGTCCTGTGCGGGACCGCGCTCAAGAACAAAGGCATCCAACCGCTGCTCAATGCGATTACGGATTATCTGCCCTCACCACTAGACGTCCCACCGATCACCGGCATTGAGCCGCGGTCAGGGGAAGAGGTCGATCGCGTTCCGAGCTTGGATGATCCGTTCTGCGCTCTTGCGTTCAAAGTCGTGACAGACCCGTTCGCGGGTCGATTGGTGTACCTCCGCGTCTACTCCGGCGAGGCTCACGCTGGGTCCGGCGTTCTCAATTCGACTCAGGGCGAACGGGAACGCCTCGGCCGATTGATCCAGATGCATGCGAATCATCGAGAGGAGCTGGAAACGGCGACTGCAGGCAACATCGTCGCGGCAGTCGGTTTGAAGAACACCTTCACAGGCGACACCGTATGTGATGTTTCTTCGCCAATCCTGCTGGAGTCCATCAGCTTCCCGGACCCGGTGATCTCGGTGGCCATCGAACCATCGAGTCGCGAAGAAGAGGAAAAGTTAGTGGATGCCCTGATTAAGCTGTCGCAAGAGGACCCAACCTTCGTCACCCGCCGCGATGATGAAACGGGCCAGACGATCATCGCCGGCATGGGTGAACTCCACCTGGACGTGATCGTTGACCGCCTGAAGCGGGAGTTCCGCGTGGACGCCCAGATTGGTAAACCGCAGGTCGCCTACCGGGAGACCATCACGCGGCCAGCACGGGCCGAAGGGCGCTACGTGCGCCAGACCGGTGGCCGCGGTCAATACGGCCACGTGTGGATGAACATCGAACCCCTCGAAGCCGGTTCTGGTATTCAATTCCAGAACAAGATCGTCGGCGGTACGGTCCCACGCGAATACGTCGCCGCCGCGGAGGCCGGGATCAAGGAGACAGCGGCAGGTGGAGTCGTCAGCGGTTTCCCGTTGGTAGACGTCAAGATCGTGATCGACGATGGGTCGTACCACGAGGTCGACTCCTCCGAAATGGCCTTCAAGATGGCAGGGTCGATCGGATTCAAGGACGCCGTTCGTGCGGCGCGGCCCGCGCTGATGGAGCCGGTCATGAACGTTGAGGTCGTGTGTCCGGGCCCGACTCTTGGCGACGTTCTGGGAAACCTAAACGGTCGACGCGCGCAGATCCAGGGCATGGAGGGACGCGGCGATCTTCAGATCGTGACCGCATTCGTTCCACTGTCCGATATGTTCGGATACGCGACCGCGTTACGCTCGTCTACGCAAGGTCGCGCGACGTACAGTATGGAGTTCCACCATTACGCCCGGGTCCCAGCGTCGATCGCGGAAACCGTCGCGGCTGGGTCTCGCTAACAAGGATCGAACGGAACGATGACGACAGCCAGGCGACAACGCATCCGCATCCGTCTGAAGGCGTTCGACTACCGTCTCCTGGATCAAGCCGCGCAACAGATCGTTGAAGCCGCCGAAGGAACGGGTGCACAGGTATCCGGCCCGACACCGTTGCCGACCCGGATCCGGAAGTTCACGGTTATCCGTTCACCCCATATCGACAAGGACTCCCGGGAGCAATTCGAGATCAGGACGCACAAACGGTTGATTGACATCCTCGACCCCACGTCCCGGACTATCGACTCGTTGACCCACCTGGATTTGGCCGCCGGCGTCGACATTGAGATCACCTCATGACCAAGGTGCAGTCATGCTGACCGGAATGCTGGGAACCAAACTCGGGATGACCCAGTTCATCCAAGAGGATGGACTCGTGACTGCAGTGACGGCTGTCGAGGTTGGCCCATGTACCGTGACGCAGATCAAGACGGATGCGACCGACGGTTATGAGGCCGTCCAGATCGGGTTCATGACGGTCCCGGAAAGAAAGCTCCAGAAGGCTCGACGGGGCCACCTTCAGAAGCACAACCTCGACGCCTTCAAACATCTCCGGGAGGTCCGTTCTCTACCGGAAACCGACCTTTCCATCGGCGAAACACTTCGTGTCGACCAAGTGTTTTCAGTCGGTGAGGTGGTCGACATCACCGGAACTTCAAAGGGGAAAGGGTTCGCCGGCGGTGTAAAGCGTTGGCACTTCCGAGGCGGACCCAAATCCCACGGTCAAGGCGACCGATGGCGTGCTCCCGGTTCGGTCGGCGCCGGGACGACCCCAGGCCGTGTTGTGAAGGGTTACAAGATGGCCGGGCAGATGGGCAACAAGCGCATCACTCAGAAGCATGGCATCGTGGTCGCGATCGACTCCGATCGCGACCTATTGTTCGTCCAGGGGTCAGTCCCAGGAGCGACGAAGAACCTCGTGTTGGTCCGCAAGCGGGTCGAGACGCCACGATGAATATCCCGGTCCGAAACGCTCAGGGGGACGTAGTCAGCGAGGCAGACGTCAGTGACCTGCTCGTGAAGTCCCCGTTGAATGAAGGGCTCGTACACCAAGCTCTCGTGCAGCAGCGCGCCAATGCGCGCACCGGAACGCATTCCACGAAAGTGCGCGCGGAAGTCCGCGGCGGGGGCCGGAAACCCTGGCGCCAGAAATACACTGGGCGCGCACGACACGGCAGCATCCGCTCCCCACTATGGCGGAGTGGTGGAGTGACCTTCGGCCCCAAGCCCCATCACCACCGGCAGAACATGCCAAAGCGGATGAAGCGACAGGCTCTGAGAGCAACGCTCTCCTCGAAGGTCCGTGATGCCGAGCTCGTCCTGATCGACACGTTCTCACTTGATGAGGGACGCACAAAGGAGATGGCCGCCATCTTGCAGCGACTCGGTGTCACAGGATCAACCCTGATCGTGACCCGGCACCCTGATCGCCCGGTCATCCTGTCCGCACGCAATCTCGACCGTGTGCGAACGCTGCCTGCTGACAATCTGAATGTTGGGGACTTGCTCCGCCACACGAACGTCGTGATGACTGTCGACGCGATGCGTCGAGCCGAGGAGCTGTGGGCGCGATCCGGCCGGAAAGGGGAGCGCTAGGTCTATGGACATCCATCCCCTTGAAGTGCTTCGACGCCCGATCGTCACTGAGAAGTACACGGCATCTCAGGATGCCGGAAAGTACGCATTCGAGGTTCATCCGTCGGCGAACAAGAAGCAGATCGCGGAGGCGGTTGAATTCGCTTTCCGCGTCACCGTCAGATCCGTCAACACGATGAACGTCCATGGGAAGGCCAAGCGGCTTGGGACGCGGGTCTTCCGCGCGAGTGACTGGAAGAAGGCTATCGTGACGCTCGAACTGGGCGACCGGATCGACGTGTTCGAAGGGATTTAGCTCGCTATGGCTGTCAAGATCGTCAAACCGACCTCTCCAGGCCGCCGCGACGCGGTCCTCGACGCGATGGATGACGTTGATCGAGTCGCACCAGAACGCACGCTGACCGCACCGCTCAAGAGCAATGCGGGCCGGAACGCTTCCGGCAGGATCACGACACGGCACCGCGGCGGTGGCGTGAAGCGCACCTATCGCGTGATTGATTTCAAGCGTGACAAACCCGGCGTGCCAGCCACGGTCAAATCAATCGAATACGATCCGAACCGATCCGCGCGGATCGCGTTGCTTTTCTACCACGACGGCGAGAAGCGGTACATCCTTGCTCCGCTCGGGGTCAAAAAGGGCGACGTCGTGCGGTCCGGTCCGGATGCTGAGATTCGACCTGGGAACGCGCTCCCGTTGAACGCGATTCCCACCGGCACGACCATCCACAACATTGAGTTGCAGGTGGGCAAAGGCGCCCAGATGGTCCGCGGAGCGGGAACCGGCGCGCAGGTGCTGGCGCGGGAGGAGCGGTACACGCTCATCCGGATGCCGTCGGGAGAGCTGCGCCGCGTGCTTTCTACCTGCTACGCAACAGTCGGTCAGTTGGGCAACATCGACCATAAGAACCTCTCGTGGGGCAAGGCCGGTCGTAAGAGGTTGCGCGGGTGGCGTCCCACGGTGCGTGGTTCGGCCATGTCGCCGCGTGACCACCCACACGGTGGCGGCGAAGGACGCTCGCCTATCGGCATGCCGAGCCCGAAGTCCCCTTGGGGGAAGCCAACGCTCGGCAAGAGGACTCGAAGGAACAAGAAAAGCACGGTGTTCATCGCGCGTCGCAGAGGTTCACGCCGCTGACCCCGAGGTATTCATATGTCGCGATCCGTTAAGAAAGGGCCGTACATCAACCCGAAGCTAGCCAAAAAGGTGGAGGCCTTAGCGCGCAGTTCACAACGCTCCGTCGTTCGAACGTGGGCCCGTGCTTCTACGATCATGCCTGAGATGGTCGGAATGACCATCGCGGTGCACGACGGGCGGCGCCATATTCCCGTGTTCATTACGGAGAACATGGTGGGTCACAAACTCGGAGAGTTCGCTCCAACGAGAACGTTCCGCGGCCACGCGGGACGTAACGAGAGGCAGGCTCGGAGGTAGGATGGAGGTCTCAGCGAAGGTCAAGAACCTCTCAGTTTCGACAAAGAAGCTGAGGCTGCTGACTGAACCGCTCCGGGGCCAACGGGTCGAGGACGCGCTCACTTCGTTGCAGTTCACACCGAGCCCATGGGCAAAGCGAGTTGCCAAAGTCGTGCGTTCCGCCGCGGCGAACGCTGAGACAAATTTCGAGATGGACCCCAGCATCCTACGGATCGTTCGGGTCGACATCGGACCGGCGCCGACACTGAAGCGGTATTATCCGCGCGCCCGTGGGCAGGCTGGTCCGAATTTCCACCGCCATAGCAACCTCCGCATAGTGGTCGACGACGAGGAGGCCAACTGATGGGTCATAAAGTTCACCCGTTCGGTTTCCGATTGGGGGTGATCCGGGATTGGCAGACTCATTGGTTTGCCGACCGGCCTGCGGTGTACCGATCGAACCTCCAAGAGGACATTAAGATCCGTGATTCGATCCTCCGGCGACACCGAGACGCCGCAGTGGCGCGTGTGGAGATCGAGCGGAAAACAAACGAGGTCCGTGCCACGATCTACTCGGCTCGTCCCGGCGTGGTCATCGGGCGTGGCGGCCAACGCGTCGAGGTACTACGTCGTTTCCTAGAATCAATCACGAGCAAACGAGTGCGCGTCGACATCAATGAGATCCGGCAACCGGAGTTGGAGGCGACGCTAGTAGCCCAGAGCATCGCCGAACAGATTCAGCGACAGGTCTCGTTCCGCAGGGCCACCAAGCAGGCCGTACAACGCTCGATGCAAGCGGGCGCGCAAGGAGTGCGTGTCACCGTCTCTGGTCGACTGGGCGGGGCCGAAATCGCCCGACGTGAGAAAGCCATGGCAGGCCGAGTTCCCCTTCACACCCTCCGTGCAGACCTCGACTTCGGCACCGCGGAAGCGAAGACTCAGATGGGCCAGATCGGCGTTAAAGTCTGGATCTACCGTGGCGACATCATCACCGAGATGACGGCGGCAGAAGCGGCGCAGCGCGCCGCGCTCGAGCAACCCCCGGCAGCACCCGATACTTCAACGGTCGCAGTTGCATCGGCCGCTCCGCCTGTGGAAAACCCAGCAATTGTTGTGCCGCAGGAGGTCGTCGCCAGCGCGGTCGCGGACGACGAATCTCAGGAATAGATCCAGCCATGCTTCAACCGCGAAGAGTTAAGTACCGCAAGATGCATCGGGGGCGGATGCGTGGCCTCGCCATCCGGGGCAGCACGCTCGCGTTCGGCGAATTCGGCATCCAAGCCATGGAGCCGGCTTGGATCGACGGGCGACAGATCGAAGCTGCGCGCCGCGCGATGACCCGCCACGTCCGGCGGGGTGGGCAAATTTGGATCCGTATCTTTCCGCACAAGTCGTACACAAAGAAACCGCTCGAGACCCGTCAAGGTTCAGGAAAGGGCAACGTAGAGGGCTGGGTCGCAGTGATTAAGCCCGGGCGGATGCTATTCGAGATCGCCGGAGTCCCCGAGGACGCGGCGCGGAGAGCGATGCGGCTGGCGCAGGACAAGCTCCCGATTCGGACACAGATCGTTGCCCGAGAGGAAGACTGAACACGATGGCAATCATGGATGACATCCGCGTGTGGACCGACGATCAGCTAGCTGAGGAGTTGGAGAACGCGCGGCGCGAGGTGTTCAATCTCCGGTTCCGAGCGGTCACACGTCAACTCTCGAACATGAACGAGGTTGGCGTAGCTCGGAAGAAGGTGGCTCGGGTGCTCACTGTAATGCGGGAGCGACAAGTCGCCACTGTAGACACGGAGGAACCGGCAGAGTGACCACCGCTACCCGTAAGACGCGTATTGGCCGTGTAGTCAGTACCAAGATGAATAAGACCATCGTCGTCACCGTGGAGCGACGCCGCATCCACCGGCTTTACCACAAGGCTGTCCGCCGGGTCACGCGGTTCAAAGCTCACGACGAGCGCCAGATTGCCCAAGAGGGGGACCTCGTTCGGATCGAAGAGACCCGGCCGTTATCGAAGGACAAGAGGTGGCGTTTGGTCGAAGTGGTCGAAACGGTCACCATTCCTGCCCTCCCGGCCGACCAAGCTGAACAAGGATCCGCAGCGTGATTCAGACGTACTCGAGATTGCGCGTCGCGGATAACTCCGGGGCCCGAGAGATCATGTGCATCAACGTCCCCGGCGGAACCCGCCGTCGCTATGCGTCAGTCGGCGACGTGATCGTCGCCTCTGTGAAAGAGGCGAATCCCGGCGGCGCGGTTCGATCTGGCGAGGTGGTTCGCGCAGTTGTCGTGCGGATTTCTCAGCCATACCGACGGCCGGACGGATCCTACATCCGATTCGACGAGAACGCAGCGGTGATCTTGAACGATCGCAACCTTCCTAGGGGAACGCGCATCTTCGGCCCCGTGGCCCGGGAGCTTCGCGATCGGAACTTCATGCGCATCATCTCCCTCGCGCCGGAGGTCCTGTAAGGCATGGCTGCGAAGATCCGAAAAGGGGACACCGTCTCCGTGCTCGCAGGGAAAGACCGAGCCAAACGCGGCGAGGTTGAACGTGTCCTGCCGAAGGTTGAGCGAGTGGTCGTACAGGGCGTCAATATGATTAAGCGTCACCAGCGCACGCAGCCGGGCGTCCGGCAAGGCGGCATCATCGAAAGGCCAAACGCTCTGCACCTTTCGAACGTCGCTCTCGTCTGTCCCAGTTGTGACCAGCCGACGCGTGTGACGTTCGCCGTCTTGGACGATGGTCGTAAGGTCCGAAAATGCAAGAAGTGCGGCGAGACGTTCGAATGAACCTCCCGCATCCCGCACCAGCTGGCGGCGCTCAGGACGCCCCTGCCGAAGAACGGCCGCGCCGCCGTCGGCGCGTCGCGTCGACTGACGAACCGCAACAGGCCCCGACCGAAACGCCGCAAGAGCAGGCGCCAACCCAAGAGCAATACCGACCACGGCTTCGTGACCTCTATCTCAACACGGTCGCTCCCGCTCTGACAGAGGAATTCGGCTATCAGAACGTCATGCAAGTCCCGAAGATCACACGCATCACGCTCAATATCGGCGAGGGGGACGCACGCGAGAACGCTCGCGCGCTTGAGGGTATCCAACAAGACTTGACCACGATCGCTGGTCAGAAACCGGTGGTCACGAAGGCACGCAAATCGATCGCACAATTCAAGATTCGAGACGGCAACCCGATCGGCGTCAAGGTGACCCTCCGTGGGTCGAAGATGTGGGATTTCCTCGATCGCCTGATGAACGTCGCACTGCCGAGAACTCGCGACTTTAGAGGCATACCCCGCCAGGCATTCGATGGGCGGGGCGACTACAGCCTGGGTATACGCGAACAGATCATCTTTCCCGAGGTCGACTACAACCGAATCGATAAGATAAGGGGGATGCAGGTCAACATCGTCACCTCGGCGAATACTGACGATGAGGGCCGACGGCTCCTGGAACTTATGGGGATGCCGTTCGCCCGGGAGGACCAGCAGTAGCACATGGCAAAGAAGTCCAAGATCGAGAAATGGAAGCGGCAACCGAAGTACCGCGTCCAACACAGCAACCGATGCAATGTCTGCGGGCGGCCGCGGGCCTACTACCGCTTGTTTGGACTCTGTCGTGTCTGTCTCCGACAGCGCGCGCTCCGTGGCGAACTGCCCGGCGTTCGGAAGTCGAGTTGGTAAGGGAGCGGTTCCTATGCCTGTGAGCGACCCCATCGGGGACATGTTGACGCGGGTCCGGAACGCCCTCATGGCCCGCCACGAGACGGTGCTCGTCCCTGCGTCTAAGACGAAATTGGCGGTGGCCGAGATCCTCCAGCGTGAGGGGTACATCCGGGGCTTCGACGTACTCCGCGGAGCGACGCCCCAGCGTGTTATTCGGCTAAGACTTGCCTACAAAGACACCCGCGATCCGGTGATCAACGGGCTCAGACGCGTGAGTAAACCTGGACTCAGGGTCTACGTCCAGAAGGGTGAGATTCCCCGCGTCTTCGGGGGCCTGGGGATTGCGATGGTTTCGACCTCCAGCGGCGTAATGACTGGCCGGGACGCTTGGAGGCAGGGGATCGGAGGCGAGTTACTGTGCTACGTATGGTAACCAGGACCCCGATGACCACCATGCGCCATCGCCGAACGCGCGAGCGGAGGGGCTAGTCCATGTCTCGCGTAGGTCGTATGCCTGTCGCCGTGCCGGACAATGTCCAAGTGGAAGTGGACGATTCGCCTCCCGGCGTGTCCGTCATGGTCAAGGGGCCGCGGGGTGAGTTGGCCAGGCAGTTCAATCCGGCCATCACGATTAGTCGCGAGGACGCCAACCTGATGGTTGGCCTGAAGGAATCGTCACAGAACAATAGAGCCATCTGGGGGCTATCACGGTCTCTCCTCAACAACATGGTAATCGGCGTCTCCGCCGGATACCGGAAGACCTTGGAGATCTCCGGCGCCGGGTACCGTGCGCAACCTTCCAACACCGGCATCACCCTGCAGGTTGGCTACTCGCATCCCGTAGAAGTCGCGGCTCCGGCCGGGATCACGCTGGATGTGGAGTCCAACACGCGCGTTCACGTGGACGGAATAGACAAGCAGCTCGTCGGCAGCGTCGCCGCTGAGATCCGAGCCGTAAGGAAGCCCGGCGTCTACACCGGGAAGGGCATCAGGTACTCCGATGAGCAGGTGCGCCGGAAGGCCGGGAAGGGCGCTGGCCGAAGGGCCTGATTTTCGATGGCACGGATCCGAACCCTTCGACAAGCCCGCGAACGGCGGCACAAGAGGCTGCGCCAGACGTTGAGCGGCACCGCCGCTCGCCCACGCTTGCTCGTCTTCCGAAGCCTCAATCACATCTACGCCCAAGTGGTTAACGATGAGATCGGCAACACGATCGTTGCGGCCTCCAGCACAGAGCCAGAGATCCGGTCAACCCTGACCGGACTGAACAAATCGGACCGCGCGAAGCGCATCGGCGAGACGCTGGCGCAACGGGCCAAAGAACGCGGAGTCGAGCGCGTCGTGTTCGACCGTGGCGGTTACCAGTTCCATGGGCGTGTTCGCGCGCTCGCCGAGGGGGCCCGGGAAGCCGGTCTCGACTTCTGACCTTCCCTATGCCCAACAGAGAACCGAGGTTTCAAATATGACATTAGGACGACAGCGGGGACCGCGTGGACGCAGCCGCGACCGCACACGCGAGCTAGCGGACCGAGAGCAGGATGCGATCACTGAGAGCGTAGTCAACATCCGCCGGGTCGCGAAGACGGTGGCCGGTGGGCGCCGGTTCACGTTCAACGCGCTTGTCGTCGTCGGAGATGGACAAGGGCGCGTCGGGTTCGGCCTCGGCAAGGCAAGTGAGGTGCCTGACGCAGTCCAGAAGGGTTCAGCGATTGCCCGTCGATCAATGCGCACCGTTCCGCTCGTCGACAACACGGTTCCGCAAAACATGGTGAGCAAATTCGGGGGTGCACAGATACTCCTGAAGCCTGCAGCACCGGGAACGGGAGTTCGCGCTTCAGCAGCGGTACGTGCAGTCGTGCAGGCTGCAGGGGTTCGAGACATCCTTACCAAATCTCAGGGCAGTAACAACCCGATTAACGTGGTCCAAGCGACGATCCGTGGCATGGAGATGATGCGGAACCCTGAGGAAGTCATGGCCCTGCGTAGGATGGTCCGCGGTGAACCCCCGCTTCCTACCGGTGACGAAGCCACGGAAGCACTCTCCCCAGCAGATGCCACACCCGCCGCGCCGGTTGACCCGCCAGCTGCGATTGAGGCGTCTCATTCAGACGAACCGCCTGTTGCTGCCGAACCTCAGACTGGTGACCGGCCGGAACTCTCCGAAACGAGCCCCTCTGCCGAGACCACGGCAGATCCCGAGTCAGCCCCAGAAGACACATCCGACAACGACCGCGAGCCAACACCATGACCAAGGCGGTCGTACGACTCACGCGCAGCCAGATCAACCAGCAGGCCGACCAAGTCAAGACTCTGCGGGCGTTAGGCCTTCGACGCCTAGGTGACCAGCGCGAGCACGACTACTCGCGATCGATTCGAGGCATGCTGCTCAAGGTCCGCCACCTCGTAACGGTCGAGTTGCGGGATGAAGATGAGGGAGGGGAAGCGGATGCGTGAGAGCGATGTCCACCCATCCGCCGGATCCCGCCATCGCCGTCGGCGCGTAGGCCGAGGGAACTCCGCCACCGGCGGAACATTCGCCGGGAAGGGTTCGAAAGGGCAAAAGTCACGATCCGGTCGTGGCATCAGCCGGGGCTTCGAGGGAGGTCAGTTGAAACTGATCAAACGTCTTCCCCATAAACGCGGCTTCAAGAACCTGTTCCGAGTTGAACACCAACCCATAAACTTGGCCCGTCTCACAGGTTTCCCCGCCGGTTCCACGGTGACGCCCGAAACGCTCCGCGAATCCGGGATTCTCAAGTCATTGGCAACTCCGGTCGCGATCCTCGGGGACGGTGAATTGAGCGGACCGCTCACGATTCACGCGCACCGAGTCTCGGCTTCGGCTCGGCAGAAGATTGAGAGCGCCGGAGGAACTGTGGAGTTGTTGGAAGCGCCCGTGATACACCGCCCCCGGTGATGAGTCTCACGCGTCAATCGTGAATCGCCCATGAGTTTCGTTTCGTCACCTGGCCGTCAACAAAACCAACGGCCTGCGCTTGTCCAGGCCATGATCGATGCGTGGCATCAGCCGGACTTGCGGCGCCGAATCCTATTCACGTTGGGCGTCTTGGTGGTGTTCAGGTTCGTTGCCCACGTCCCTGTTCCAGGCGTTGATCTGAACGAACTCCAGCGGATCTTCCAAAGCAACCAACTGCTCGGCCTATTGGACATCTTCAGCGGCGGCGCCATGAGGAACCTGTCCGTCGCTGCGATGGGCGTGTACCCGTACATCACCGCGAGCATCATTCTTCAGATCCTCGTGCCAGTGGTGCCGAGCCTGCAGGCCTTGTCCCGAGAAGGGGAGGCCGGGCGACAAAAGATCACTCAGTACACCCATTGGTTGACCGTGCCGATCGCCGCCGCGTCGGCGTACGGACAACTTGTTTTGCTGAACCGCCTCGGAGTTCTACCACCGCTCTGGCCCTACCCCGGGAGCGACTTCCTCAGTACGGCGGCCATGATTATCGCTATGGGCGCCGGCACCATGCTCTTGGTATGGATGGGTGAGCTGATTACCGAGAACGGCATCGGGAATGGTATCTCCATCATCATCTTTGGCGGAATCGTATCCGGCCTCCTGGGGGTCTTTGGTCGGGGACTATTCGTGAGCGATCCGACCGGGTTGGTGCTTGTCGGCGCCGTAGGGTTGGTCGTGATCTACTTCATCGTCGTCTTCACCGAGGCGCAACGGCGTATACCGGTTCAGTATGGAAGAAGCGTGAACCGGGGTGGTCAGATGTACCGCCAGGGTGGCGCGACGCATATCCCGCTCCGCGTCAATTCTGCCGGAATGATCCCGCTGATCTTCGCGTTTTCGATCCTCATCTTCCCGCCGACGATCGCCGCGTATTTCACCGAATCGGGCAGCAATGTCGTCGCCGGGGCGGCCGGTTTCTTCTCGAGGAATCTCGGCCCGACCAGAGGACTGTATTGGTTCTTGCTGTTCTGGCTCGTGGTGGGGTTCACGTTCTTCTACACGATGGTCATATTCCAGCAACAACAACTCGCTGAAAACTTGCAACGGAACGGCGGTTTCGTTCCTGGGATCCGGCCCGGCCGCCCAACACACGACTACCTGACGCGCATTTTGATGAGGATTACGTGGGGTGGGGCTATCTTCCTTGGAGCGGTTGCCGTCATCCCATTCTTCATCACGCTGGCTACAGGTATCGATAATCTGCAGATCTCGAGTACTGCCCTACTGATTGTCGTAGCTGTTGTGCTCGATACGATGCGACAACTGCAGTCTCAGTTGTTGATGCGGCAGTACGAGGGATTCCTCCGTTGATCGCCGAATCCGAGAGGGACCGCGAATGCGCGTGATTCTCCTGGGCGCGCCCGGCGCTGGGAAGGGAACACAGGCCGCAACGATCGGCGAAACGCTCAGGGTGCCTCATGTTGCGACCGGTGATTTGTTCCGGGCCGCCGTTTCCCAGGGCACCGCGCTGGGACTCGAAGCGAAGACTTTTATGGACCGGGGTGAATTGGTCCCCGACCGCATAACGATTGCCATGCTGCTCGACCGGGTGTCCCAAGATGACGCCGCCAGCGGGTACGTGCTCGATGGCTTTCCCCGGACGGTGGAGCAAGCTCGGGCCTTGGCGGATGCGCTCCGAGGGCGCGGTGAATCCGTGGACCGGGTCCTGTTGTTCGACGTCTCGGAAGATGAACTTGTCAGGCGCCTTAGCGGGCGTTGGATTTGCCGGACTTGCCAGACGCCCTATCACGAGGTAAACAACCCGCCGAAGAGCGAGGGCGTCTGTGATCTCGACGACGGGCCACTGTATCAGCGGGATGACGACAAGCCAGAGACCGTTCGCACTCGACTTCAGGTGTATCAGCAGCAGACAGCGCCACTAGTGGGCTTCTATGAAGGACAACGCCTCCTCACCGTGATTAACGGCGAGCAGGAGATCGGCGCGGTCCGGGAACAACTCCTTCTCGCGGTCCGCTAAACGCAGGATGGCCAGGCAACCGACGATCAAGTCGGCTCGAGAGTTGGGCCTCATGCGGCGAGCCGGCCATGTGGTTGGTGAAACTCTGGCGGTGCTGGCGGACGCGGCGAAACCGGGCGTCACGACACTGGAGCTGGACGAGATTGCGCGGCGTGAGATTGCGTCACGCGGCGCGGCACCCTCGTTCCTTGGCTACTTGGACTACCCGGCACATATCTGCACCTCATTCAACGAGGAGATCGTTCACGGGATTCCAAGCGATCGGGCGATCCGAGACGGCGACATCCTTTCGATCGACTGCGGTGCGATCGTGGAAGGATTCCACGGGGACGCTGCCGTCACTGTTTGCGTTGGACGCGTACCGGAATCGGCACTCGAACTCGTTCACACAACGTACGAAAGCATGGTTGCAGGGATATCAGCCGCTTGTGCCGGGGCGCGCCTGGGAGACGTCTCGCATGCAGTCCAGGTCCGTGCTGAGGCGGACGGATACGGAATCGTTCGCGAATACGTCGGTCACGGCATCGGACGTGACATGCACGAGGAACCCATGGTGCCCAACTACGGGGAACCCCTCAAAGGGATCACGCTACGACCGGGCCTCGCCCTGGCAATCGAGCCAATGCTCACAGCAGGCGACTGGCATACGATGGTCGGCCCTGATCGGTGGACGGTCTCGACAAAGGATGGCAGCCTTTCGGCCCACTTTGAACACACCATCGCGATAACAGACGCTGGGCCTGAGGTATTGACCAGTGTCACCGGAAAACCCTGAGTCGACTGCAGAGCTAGATTCGTGGCCGACTCCGTGGCATACTACAACTTCGCGCGCGAGTTCCTGACCAGCTACGCTACGATCGGAAAGCATGGCTCGAACCAATAAGAAAGAATCGATTGAAGTCGAGGGGACGGTCGTCGAGGCCCTTCCCAATGGGATGTTCCGGGTTGAACTGGCCAACGAGCACAAGGTGCTGGCGCACGCGTCCGGGAAGATCCGATTGAACTTCATCAGAATTCTCCCCGGGGATCGGGTATTGGTCGAGCTGTCGCCGTATGACCTGACGCGGGGTCGGGTCACATACCGCTTCCGGTAGAGACTCCTCCGCGTCTGCTTTCGGTATCAACTCAATGAAAGTTTCCGCGTCTGTAAAGCGTCGCTGCAACAACTGTCGAATCGTTCGGCGTCAACGTCGCGTGTTCGTGATCTGCTCGAACCCGAAACACAAGCAGCGGCAAGGGTAAGCCAGGGAGTAGCCATGCGTTTGGTAGGGGTAGACATCCCAGACAACAAGAAGGTTCCCTATTCGCTCAGGTATATCTACGGCATCGGGCCCACCCGCGCCGCCCAAATCGTCGAGCAGGCGGGCATCAACCCGGATCTCCGGGTCACTGATCTCACGGAGACGGACGCAGCGCGGTTGCGCGAGGCGATCGACCGCGCAGGCCACCTCATCGAAGGTGATCTCCGCCGTGAGACGCAGATGAACATCCGCCGGTTGGTTGAGATCGGTAGCTACCGCGGTGTACGGCATCGAATCGGTCTCCCGGTTCGGGGCCAGCGCAGCCGCACGAACGCGCGGACTCGCAAAGGACCCAAGAAGACCGTTGCGGGCCGGCGACGAGCCGCAGTCAAGAAGTAGCTGTTATGGCGCGACGAACACGACAACGAGTCCGGCGGAGAGAGCGCAAGTCCGTCCCTTATGGGCGCGCGTATATCTACGCCACGTTCAATAACACGCTCATCTCGTTGACGGATCCCCAAGGGAATGTGATCGCGTCCGGCAGTGCTGGGACAACCGGGCTGCGGGGTTCGCGTAAGGGAACGGCGTTCGCCGCCCAGCGGGCGGCAGAAGAGGCAGCCCGAAGAGGAATGGAGCACGGGCTCCAACAAATTGAAGTACGCGTAAAGGGACCAGGGTCCGGGCGCGAAGCGGCGATCCGGTCGTTGCAGGCAACTGGGCTCACCGTCACAGCGATCCGTGATGTGACGCCGATCCCGCACAATGGCTGCCGGCCGCCGAAGCGACGGCGAGTGTAGGAGTTCAACACCACTATGGCTCGATACCACGGACCCGTCTGCAGGTTGTGCAGACGTCAAGGAGTCAAGCTCTTTCTGAAAGGGGAGCGCTGCTACACGCCAAAGTGCGCGATTGAGCGCCGGCGCCCGGTCCCCGGTGAGTCCACAACGTCGCGCCGGAGGCGCCGTGTCTCAGAGTGGGGGATTCACCTCCGCGAGAAACAGAAGGCGCGCCAAATTTACGGCGTGTTGGAGGCCCAATTCCGTCGGCACTATGCAGAGGCGTCGCGCCAACGCGGGGCAGCCGGTGAGAACTTGCTCCGGATCCTCGAGAGCAGGTTGGACAACGTGGTGTACCGCTTGGGTTGGGCCGAATCCCGCAAAGAAGCCCGACAAATCGTGACGCACGGACACATTTCCGTCAACGGACGGCGTGCGCGTACCCCTTCGGCCCAAATCCGCATTGGTGATGCAATCGCATGGATGGAGCGGTCGAAGAAATCGACTTTATACGAGATCGTGCAGCACCAAGCACGGAGGCGAACGCCTCCTACGTGGCTTGAGATGAACTCAGATGCCCTCGAAGGCAAAGTCGCGCGAGCACCCGAGCGCGCTGACATGGACATCCGGATCGACGACCGGTTGATCGTCGAATTCTATTCGCGCTGACCCCGGCAATCGCCGCCATATTCCTCACCCAGGAGGGTGCTCTTTGAATCTCCTCAGCTTGCCTGCGGAACAATCGCCACCACCGGATCCGGAACCGATCGAGCCGGCGATGCACGTCGCCGAATCATCGGAGTCGTACGCACGTTTTATTGTCGAACCGCTGGCTCAAGGATTTGGCACGACACTGGGAAACGCGATGCGTCGCGTGCTTCTCAACTCGCTGCCCGGAGCTGCGATCACAGCGGTTCAGATCGGTGGCGTTCAGCACGAGTATTCGACGCTCCCACATGTCCAAGAGGACATGATCGACTTTATGCTCAACGTCAAGGCGATCAGGCTGCGCACACTTACAGGACGCTCAGGCGTCTTGCGGCTAGAGCTTTCTGGTCGAACAGGGCCGGTCACCGCAGGAGACCTCCTGCCCTCCGGCGAATACGAGATCGTGAATCCTGAGTTGGTACTGCTTCACCTCGACAGTCCGGACGCCGACATATCGATCGAGTTCCATGCCGAGAGCGGCGTCGGTTACCAACCCGCTGAAAGCCGCGACGATCAAGTCATTGGAATGCTGCCGGTCGATGCCCTCTTCACGCCGATCCGGCGAGCGAACTTCGAGGTCGAAGCGACTCGCGTCGGCCAGGTTACCGACTATGACCGTCTCATTCTCGAGGTTTGGACGGACAACACAATCACTCCGCAAGATGCGGTCCAGCAATCCGCCGGCATCATCCACCAGCACCTTCAGCCATTCACGTCGCTTGGGCGCGCTGTAGCGGACGAACCGCTGCCGCTCAGCACCTCCCATACCGCCGTTCCAGACACGTTGCGGTTGATGGCGGTTGAGGAATTGAAGCTCTCCTCGCGGACCCAGAACAGCTTGCGCAGGGGCAACCTTGCCTCCGTAGGCGAAGTCCTGCAACGAAGCGCAGATGAGTTGCTCAACCTGCGCAACTTCGGCGTGCGCTCGCTCGAGGAACTATTGGCCAAGTTCAGCTCCCTCGGCATCCCGATTCCCGAAGAAGACGACGAACGACCATGGCGCAAGGAGCCGATCGCCGCGCTGTTCGACGCCGAGGCGATGCCTGCGCCTGCCGAAGTCGACACGGAAGACACTCGGACTTCGGACCTGACCACCGTCTATTCATCGGACCAAGAGGCGGCGGACGAGGACGAGGAGGAGGTCAATCTCGACTCCTTCTCACGCAGGACCTTTGATCCTGAAGACGAGGATGACGACTGATGCGGCATCGCGTCGCCGGCAGGTCCCTTGGACGGACGACCGGCCACCGCTTGGCCTTGTATCGCAATCTGACACGGGATCTCCTCTACCGCGAATACATCGTCACCACGGAAGCGAAAGCGAAAGAGACCCGGTCGTTCGCTGAGCGCATCATTACACTCGGCAAAGACGGCTCCCTCGCGGCACGCCGGCGCGCACTACGGTTCGTTTCCGACCAGAAAGTCGTCAAGAAGGTGTTCGATGACTTGGCGGATAGATACACGGACCGTCCTGGGGGATACACCAGGATTACGAAGCTCGGTCCGCGGGTTGGTGACGCCGCCCTGATGGTGAGGATCGAGCTGTTGTGATCTCTCAAACGATACGACCGAGAGTCGTGAACCGCCGGGAGGGGCGCCCGCGCGTCGTCCTTTTCCTCGAATATGACGGTTCCCATTTCAGCGGGTCGCAGATTCAACGAAGTGGCGTGCGGACGGTCCAAGGGGAGCTCGAAACAGCGCTAGGTCGGCTGCTGCCCGAATCGCCTCGTGTGAGAATGGCCAGCCGGACGGACGCGGGCGCGCACGCACGCAAACAGGTCGCCAGCTTCGAGCCGGTTTCTGAAATCCCCTTGGAAACCTACGAATCAGCCCTCAATTACCATCTCCCTGACGATGTCTCCATTACGGAGGCGTTCTGGGTCGTAGGGCTCGACGTCAACCGAGACGCCGTTTCCCGCACCTACCGATACACCATCCTCAATCGGCGGAACCCCTCCGCGCTGTTGCGGAACGGGGCTGCGCTTGTCCGCGAGCCGTTGAACGATGAGGACATGGCAGAAGCCGCATCGGTTCTCGGTGGGTGGATGGATGTGCGTCCGTTCACCGGGCCCCTCCCGCCAACCCGAAACCCAGTCCGTCGGTTTGACTGCGCGACGGTGGCGCGTGATGGCGACATGGTGAGGATCGATCTCCAAGCAAGTGGTTTTCTCCCTCGCCAAGTTCGGCGGACGACCGCCGCGCTGGCCCGAGTGGGCAACGGTGCGATGTCTGTCGGCGACTTCCACGACCTTGCGCTTCACGGCGAGCCGGGATCCTGTGTGTGGTCTCTGCCTGCAAACGGTCTCTGCTTAATAGACGTGGCGTATGCAGACTTCCCCACCGGAAACCCCTCTCGGAGTCCCCATTGATCACGCATATACGCACCTATAGCCCCCGCGCATCGGAGCTCAACCCGTCTTGGCGAGTGATCGATGCCGAAGGTAAAACCCTAGGGCGCCTGGCTACCGCGATCGCCACGATCCTCCGAGGCAAAGACAAGCCGTCCTTCACGCGGCACATGGCCGTTGGCGACTTCGTGATCGTGATCAACGCTGCAAAGATCCGGGTCTCTGGCCGGAAACAGTCCCAGAAGATCTATTACCACCACACTCAATACCCGGGTGGCCTCCGCGAGGTGCCCTACCGGACGATGTCAGACCGCTTCCCGGACCGAGTGATCCGTCTAGCCGTACGTGGGATGCTGCCACACAATCGCCTCGGGCGTCAGCTACTCAGGCGCTTGAAGGTCTATCCGGGACCCGAGCATCCTCACGAAGCACAAGTCCGAGCGGGGCAAGGAAAACGTGCGCAGGAAGCAGCGGAGGCTCAAGCCCAAGCAGCTGCCGCCGCGGCTGTAGCTGCCCCACCGACCCCAGCGCGTCGCCGACGTAGGTCCCCCCAAGCGGAGGAATCGACTTCAAGCACCGAGCCGAGCGGGCGCACGACTCGCCGTCGCCGTGCCACCGAACCGTCCGAGCCCGACACCGCAGCCGACCCCTCCCGTCCGACTGAGGACGAGCCGGGAACGCCCGAATCCACGGCACCAGCTAGACGGCGGCGGTTACGCGCTCAAACTGCGGCAGAATCGACACCATCCGAGGGGTCTCCGCCAACCGACAGCAATGTGGGCACGACGGACACCGATCCGGCTACATCCGCACCTGCAAGGCCGGAAGACGAAGCAGCTTCGGAATCTGAGACGAAGGACTAGCCATGACCACTTCGGGAGAGCGGTACTACCAAGCGACGGGCCGCCGAAAGCGCGCCATCGCGAGAGTGCGGATGACCCTTGGAGACTCTAGGGTGTTCGTCGTCGACGGAAAAGCACTCGAGGAACGCTTCCCGCTGGAATCGCATCGCCGCACGATCATGGAGCCGCTGGTGGCGACAGACACCCTTGGCCGATTCAACGTGTCGGTCAAACTGCACGGCGGCGGGATCAGCGGTCAGGCCGGTGCCGTGCGGCAGGGTCTCGCCCGTGCCATCAATGAATTTGATCCCTCCCTCAGGTCGTCGCTGAAGCGCGCCGGTTTCTTGACGCGTGACGCTCGCGAGAAAGAGCGCAAGAAGTACGGACTCTTCAGAGCCCGGAAGCGACAGCAGTACTCGAAACGATAGGCCAGCGCGCCAAGCCGACGGCTTAGTGGATCAAACGCCGGTCAACTCGCGGCCGGCGTCGATGAGTTGCTGCACACGCCCCATAGTCGGAGCCTCTGCATACACGCGCAACAAGGGTTCGGTCCCGGAGAATCTGATAAGGAGCCAGGACCCGTCCACCAGGTCGTACCGGTATCCGTCGATCGTCGAGGTTTCGGCCACGTCTGTCCCAGCCAGCATTGCCGGCTGTGTGTCTGCGACGCGTTTCAGGATCTCAGGCCGGTGCGCGGCCGGGAATTCGAGGTCGAGACGATCGTACTCATGAGGGCCCACGACCGCTGATAACCTCGGCAGCAGGCCAGAGGCCGACTCGCCCGTGCGAACCATCGCGTCCAACAAGAAGAGGGCTGAGAGCACGCCATCCCGCTCTGGGACATGACCACGGAATCCGAATCCCCCACTTTCCTCCCCGCCGATCAACGCATTCGCCTCCATCATTTTCGGGGCAAGATGTTTGAACCCTACCGGCGTCGTGTGCACAGGAACGCCGTACACCTCACCGAGCCGATCGATCATGTTCGAGCTGGTGACGGACTTAACGAGTGCCCCACGTTCGCCACGTATCTCGAGTAGGTAGTACGCCAACAGCGCGAAGAACTGTAGAGCGGTGAACGCCCGTCCTTTTTCGTCGACCCCTCCAACGCGGTCTGCATCTCCGTCGGTTGCCAACCCAATCGACATGTGTTGGCGGAGAACGTGATCCCGAAGGGGCCCCAGGTTGTGCGATATCGGTTCAGGGCGGCTGAACCCCGGGAAGGCCGGATTCGGCACACCGTGTATCTCCTCGACATGAAGATTCCCGCCCTGGAGCAATTCCTTCAGGTATCCGATCCCTGCCCCGTACATTGGATCAGCCACCACTCGCAATGACGCGGCCTTGATGCGGTCCAGGTCGACCATCGATCCAATGTGGTCCAGGTACGCAGGTTTCGGATCGAAGACCTCGATCCGGCTGGATGCGATCGATTCTCTAAAGTTCGATCGGGGCGGGCCATCTGGATCTGCAGCTGCTTCGTCGATGGAACGCTCAAGGGCATCGATCACCTCGGGTGATGCGGATCCTCCGTAGTCAGGTTTGTACTTGAATCCATTCCATTCCGCCGGGTTGTGGCTCGCCGTGATGATGATCGCGCCGGCCCCTTGCTTCTTAACCAAGTGATAGCTGACTGTGGGCGTGGGCGCGGGCACCGAGCAAAAATAGACCGGTATATCGTTTGCCGCGAGCACCTCGGCGGCCGCAACCGCGAAGCGTTCGGATCCAAACCGTGTGTCGTACCCGATTACCACACCAGCCCCAGCATTCCCCGTCGAACGAATGAGAGACGCAACACCCTGGGCACACAGCCGGACGTTCGGAGCAGTAAAGTCCTCGGCAATGACCGCGCGCCATCCGTCGGTACCAAACGAGATCGGCGTCGTGTTCAATTCCGCCCCCAGTTATTGGGATCTAGATGCCGAATCGAGGAAAGAAGCGTTCGCGAACCTGATTGACGACTTCACGGGCAGTTGCTGCAGCGTCTGCTACATCGTTGGGTTCGACGGCCTCGTCCCGAAGACGGGTCAATCCGTATTGTTCACGATAAGAAGCCGGGATCTCGTCAGGAAGTCCTTTGTCCAGTCCCGCCATGACGGCAAAATCCAGCGCCCAGCATCGAGCAACGGCGGACATGTCGTACCCGCCGCCCCCTAGAGCAAGCCATCGACCGGGTGATGCCGCCCGAAACCCCTCGACGATCGCCGCATGACCGGCTGAGGACAGCGCGAGGTGTGTCAGCGGGTCGTCCCGATGAGAATCGATCCCCAGTTGCGTGACCAACACGTCCGCACGAAACGCCTGGATAAGCGGTAACACCGTCGCATTGAACGTTTCGAGATACACCGCATCGTCAGTCATCGGAGCTAACGGTACGTTCACCGCATAACCCTCGCCCTTACCGGTACCCATCTCATCGACGCCACCAGTACCGGGGAAAAGGTACCGGCCCGATTCGTGAACCGAAATGGTCAATACGCGGTCACTCGCCACGAATGCATTCTGAACACCGTCACCATGATGGGCATCAACGTCGACATACGCCACACGTTCCACACCGTCCTGAGCAAGGATCCGCTGAATCGCTAACACGGCGTCGTTGAAGATACAAAATCCTGAAGCAGCATCAGGTCCAGCATGGTGGTATCCGCCGCCGGCATTGAAGACTACGTCAGCTTCTCCAGCGATCAATGCATCCGCAGCGGCCAAGGAAGCACCGGCAGCAAGCGCCGCTGCTTCATACATCCCGTCAGAAATTGGGTTGTCGCCCCAGTCGCTGAATCCGTAGCGGTACTGACGCTCGAGTGCCTCGCCTCTACTGAAGGAGGCGACAGCTTCGATGTAGTCCTGAGAATGGAAGGTCCCGATTTCCTCAGGGGTCGCCAATCTCGGTTCGATGAGCTGTGTATTCGGCTGGTCGAAGATCCCGAATGCTTGTAACAGCTCGTAGACGAGCCGGAGCCGCATCGGGCGTAGAACGTGGTCCTCGCGGAGGATATTCCGCGTCAATCCCTCGCTGTACACGAAAGCAGCGGTCATTGCTTAAGCGGCGTCATTCCGCCTAGCGCCCGTGCTTATTGACCCATTCACCCTTTACGATGCGGAACTGGTAACAAGGTCTAGGTCCACGTCCCTAATGGGGCCTTCTTGCGAAGGGCCGAAGACCAGTCCTTTGTCAATCGGGAAGCCATTCACATAGAAGATCACCGGTTCCCCTTGATACCCATCGTCATCCGGTGGCCCGACGGTGATGAAGGGATACCGACCATCCTCGGTCACGACCCACTCGGATACGTACCGCCCGACACGAATGAACACTTGCGTACCCGCAGGAGCCGGTTCCCCATTGATCGTCACATCCCCGCTGAAGATGTTCGGGAACGGCGGGATCTGAGGAGTTGAACCTGGTGGGAGCAATGATCCCGGAGGCGTCGGCTTGTAGAAGTGCGCTCCCGCGACGAGTTCGTCCAGTCGGTTTATCACCTCGGACAGATGTACAGCTAATCCCACACCCGCAATCGACTGACCGAGCACACTCGCGATCGCAGTTGTGTTGATTCCAATAACCTCCCCAAGATCGTTCACGAGCGGCCCGCCGCCTAAGCCAGAATCCAACGCCGTGTCTGTCTGAATGTATGTCACGCCTCCGACGGTCCGGATCGAGATAGTGGTTGCGGAGGTGACCGTCGCTGAGTTCCCCAAAATCGCTTCACTCGAGTACCCGACCGCCGTCACAGCAAGTCCAGGCCTAATGCCTGACTGGCCGACGAGCTCTTCGAAGGTCAACTCGATGTTCGTCGGGACTCTTAGGACTGCAAGATCGGCCAATTCATCTCTTCCCAACACGGGGCTCTGGAAAACCCCGACCCTCGGGATGATGACTTCCGCGGTATCCCTTTCCCGCACAGCGGCCGCGCTGGTGACAACGAGCCCATCCGCCGAGATGACTAATCCCGACCTACGAACATCGCCGACCTGCACCAGCGCAACCATCGGCCCCAGCCGCTCGAGTATCTGAAGCGAGGAGAGGATTACCGGCGTCGGTGTGGGAGTTGGCGTTGGAGTCGGCGTCGGCGTCGGCGTGGGAGTTGGCGTATGGGTCGGTGTCGGTGTCGGTGTGGGTGTGGGCGTCGCAGGCGCCACGGTTGGTCGAGGCGTTCTGGTAGGCGTGGAAGTCACCGTCAGTGTGGGAGTTGGCGTCGGAGTCCGACTTGGAAGTGGCGTGTACGTCGGGACAACGGTCGGTTCGGGCTCTGGGTTAGACGTGCACGCCCCGACAACGAAGAGCCCAATCACCAGGATTGGCAACGAGAAACGCGAAAGCGTGTTCAGACCGCTCCGCCCCGACTGTAGAAGAGCGTCGAATCTACCGTCACTTCTCCCCGCGCGCGCCTTGCCCACGCACCATTTATACCAAACCTGCGATCGACCCGTCAGGAATCTCTTGCAACCCGTGCTGTCCAGGCGAGCAAATGTGCTCAGACCCAGACTGCATTCCGGGTAACGCCGTCCAAGCTGGTTGGACTTTCTGGGCCCGCCGAATGGGATGTCCGCTGGCAGGTAGAATGTCGTCAGGATGGCGGTTCACCACTCGGCACCTTTCCCCACGGCCTGATCAGCTAATGACCACACGTTGGGGCGGCGAAGGACGCTCAACCAAACGGGCCCCGAACTACCAGCGGCAGCCCGATCGTAAGTCGCCGACCGACCGGCGCGGTCGCAGCCCATCCGATCAAGCAGTCCCAGCCGCCGAACGGACCCGAACCGGACCAGTAGCCGCTTTCAGGCGAGGGCTCTCGCACGCAGAGCGGCCAAGACTCGCTGCCCGTCACAAGTTCGCGCTGGCCGGTCTTTTCTTCGGCTCGTTCTTTATTGCAACGGGCGTCCTGACCGCGTACACCGACGAGCTCCAAGAGTGGGCATACTTGGGCGCCTTCATCATCAGCCTCGTCTCGAGCGCAACGGTCGTCCTGCCCGCCCCCGGTGCAGCCGCGATCATGCTCATGGCGCGGGATTTTGATCCACTCATCCTTGGCGTCGTCTCCGGGATCGGGACCGGGCTCGGCAGTACAACCGCCTACATCCTCGGCGTCGCCAGCCGGGATGCGATCGGCCAAAACCGGTTTACTACGCTCATGACCCGTCTATTCAATAGCCGCTTAGGACCAGTGCTTCTCTTCTCGGCCAACCTCATCCCTTTCATGCCAGGCGACGCGGTCAGCGCGATCGCAGGCGCCATACGGTATCCACTCCTCCGATACCTGGCCTACATGACGACCGCTAGTGTGCTGAAGATGATTGGTCTGTCACTCGCCGGTGCATATGCGACCGATCGGCTTCTACAGTGGCTTGAAAACCTGTAACTGCTATCGGTACAGGAGTGAGATTAGTGGTATCTGACCGGACCAGCGCTATGCCGACGGGAGAATATGAGTGCGGATAGTGCTGGGCGCGGACCACGCCGGACTCCCATTGAAGCCATTCGTTTCGGAGTCGCTGCGTGACCTGGGACATCAGGTCACGGACCTCGGAGCCCACGATTTCGATCCCGACGATGACTACCCGGACATCGCGGCTGCCGTGGCAAGAGCCGTGCGGAACGCCGAAGCAGATCGCGGAATCATCATGTGCGGGAGCGGAGTCGGCGCAAGCATTGCTGCTAACAAAGTCCACGGAGTCCGTGCGGCCGTTTGTCACGACACCTATTCAGCGAGACAGGGCGTCGAGCATGACGATGTAAACGTACTTTGCCTCGGAGCACACATCGTCGGGCAAGCTCTGACCTATGAGATCGTCGCGGCTTTCGTTGCCGCCCAGTTCACCGGCGAAGCACGCCATGAGCGCAGGCTCGCCAAGATCCGAGCCCTGGAAGAAAGCACCGCTCCGGACAACTAGCGGCTGCGTAAACAGCCAACCTCGCATCTCTCCCGCTCGCCATGTAGATGGTTGACGAGAGAACGTTTGTTCTATATTCTACCCGCCCTGCCTCTGGGGTGAGGCCGGATTGGGGGTAGAGCGGTTATGGAAGCGATGCACGTCGCGTGCTTGCTCATCGAGCACTTCGACTACCAACTCCATGCGGTCAGTAATCCAACGCTGCGTGGACGTCCCGTCATCATTGGTGACTACGGTTACGGCATCGTCGACCTCTCGAAGAAGGCAGAGAGCTATGGGATCACCACTGGAATGCCATTGCGCCAGGCTCTCGCCCATACGCGAGATGCAATCCTCATCGAGCCGGATCTGGGTCTGTACCGGCGATCTTGGGTACAGGTCTTGGATGCGCTGCACAACATCACCCCACTCGTAGAGGACCAGGGCCGCGGCCTCGCTTTCGTTGGCATCGATGGACTCGAGCGGCTCTATGGAGACGGGGCAAATCTCCTGCGTGCGCTTCAAAGCGCCGTCCTTCCGCCTATCGAATCTCGTCTCGGTGTCGCACGAGGAAAGTTCGCTGCATACGTCTCGGCATGGGATGCTCTGCCCAACCGCGCTTTTCGGGCGCCAGAGGACATTGCACACTTCCTCTCCTCCAAGACTGTTCATCTCCTCCCGGTCGATTGGGAAATCCGCAACCGGCTCGATAGCTTTGGACTGAGCACCCTCGGCAAAGTAGCCAGCCAACAGCTGGGAGCGCTTCAAGCACAGTTCGGACCGACCGGACGATTCATCTGGGAACTGGCCCGGGGAATCAGCGAGCACCCTCTAACGCCCTACCGCACAGAGGATGTTGTCGAAGAGCAACTCGTCTTTCCCGCACCAACGGCCAGCCTGGACCCGTTGCTCGTAGCAATTCACTGGCTGCTGGAGCGTACTTACCGCAACCCGCTCCTGTATGGGCGCTTCGCACGCACAGCGGACCTACGCGGCGATGTGCTGAACAAGAGGCCGTGGCTCCAACGCATCACATTTCGTGAAGCACTCGGCGATCCGGATAGGGCCTTCGCATCCATCAAGTTCGCCCTAGGCAACCTCTCACTCCCAGGTGCACTCGAAGCGCTTTCACTAACGCTTACCGGGATCACCGGCGAAGCAGGCACACAGCTCAGTTTCAACACAGACGTTCGGAGGCGAGAGAACCTCGCCGAAGCGATGCGTCAGGTCCGTGAACGGACCGAAGGCCGTACCCCTATCTATCGCGTACAGGAGATGGAACCATGGTCCAGACACCCAGAGAGACGACACGTTCTCGTGGAGTACGCCGTCTAAACACCCCTCAGCCGATAGCGGTTCATGTCGATCCGTCATCTCGACTCCCCACAGCGATCAGGAAACGTGGGGAGGCTTGGGAGAAGATCACCTCGTTCGAAGACACCTGGAGGGTTGAGGACGAGTGGTGGCGGGAGGTCCCCCTTATCCGAACGTACTATCGCGCCCTCCTTGAGGACGGCCGTCCGTTGACGCTCTTTCTAGACGAGATAACCGGCCGGTGGCACACCATCCGCGTGTCGGAATTGCCTCGGAACCCCTAGCTCACCAAATGTCCGCGTCCTACATCGAGCTCCACTGCCACTCAAACTTCTCGTTCCAGGAAGGAGCGTCCTTTCCGGACGAATTGCTCACACGTGCAAAGGAGCTTGGGTACCGGGCGCTTGCACTGACCGATCACGACAACCTCACAGCCGCCCTCGAATTTGCCGACCGGGCCTACCAGTACGACATCAAGCCCATCATTGGCGCAGAAGTGACCATGGTGGACGGCCACCACCTCACGCTCCTCACGGAGAGTCAGCGCGGCTACAAGAACCTCAGCACCCTCCTCTCCTATGCCCACATCAAGAGCGATCGCCGTGATCCGCGCATGGACCCTGAAGAACTCGCCAGCCACCATGAGGGGCTCATTGTCCTGTCTGGTTGCTCAAGGGGAGAGATCCCATCGCTCGTAGCGGCGGGGAAGTTGGTTGAGGCCCGACAGGTGGCATCCCGTTACGCAGACGTATTTGGCCAAACGCAGAGCTTCTTTCTGGAGTTGCAGCAAAACCTCGTTCACGGAGACACCGCCCGCAACCGCCACCTCGTCTCGCTCAGCAGGGAATTGGACCTACCGCTCGTTGCCACTAATAACGTCCACTACCACGTCCCCAAGCGCCATCGTCTTCATGACGTCCTCGTTGCAGTGAAGAACCGCAAGACCTTGGAGGAAAGCCATCAGGAACGGCGTGCCAACAGCGAGTTCTACCTGAAGTCGCCGGAGAAGATGTGCGACCTCTTCATCAACCTTCCAGAGGCAACGCAGAACACCGTCGCCATCGCCGAACGGTGCACCTCGTTCGACCTGAGGCAGCACCTGGGGTACGAGTTTCCGGAGTACGAAACACCAGGCGGAATTCCACAGCTTGACTACCTACGCCGAATCTGCGAGCAGGCAGCCCGGCGAAAATACGGCTCGATCGATAAGCACGTGCGTGCACGGCTGGATGAGGAACTCCGCCGGATCGAACGGCACAGCCTCGCTGGGTTCTTCCTCATCTACTACGACATCATCCAGCTGGCACGGGAGGTCATGCTCGACCTGGGCCTCAGTGACCCCGAAGTCCCGCTGGAAGAAAATCCGCCGGGACGCGGGCGCGGTTCGTCTGTAGCAATGCTCGTGGGTTACCTCATCGGTCTGAGCCACATTGACCCACTGAGGTTCGACCTCGGCCTCGATCGATTCCTTCCTGAGGATGGAGAGATCAGTGCCCCAGACATCGACCTCGACTTCCCAAGGAATATCCGCGAAGAGCTGATCCTCCGCGTACACGAGCGGTACGGTTGGGAAAGATCAGCACTGGTCGGTGCAATCAGCACCTATCAGGCCCGCGGGGTAATCAGAGACCTCGGGAAGGCGCTCAGTCTCCCACCAGACCAAGTAGACCGGTTAGCGAAACGAATGGACCACCATGCAAGCGGCAACCTCCGCAGAGAGATGTCTCAGATGACCGAGTTCCGGCATCTCCTCAGTGCACCTGGTTGGCGCGATCTTCTAGAGCTCGCACCCTACCTCTCCAACTTTCCGCGCCTCGTGCAGCAACACTCCGGCGGCATGGTCATCTCTTCGTCGCCGCTGATAGAAGTAGTTCCGGTGATGCAGGGGGCCATCGAAGGTCGCTATGTCATGCAGTGGGACAAGGAGTCCGTCAACACCGCAAACATGGTGAAGATCGACTTCCTAGCGCTGGGGACGCTCTCACAGATGCAGGAGGTTGTTCGGCTCGTCGAGCAGAAGACGGGTGAGCCCCTGGACCTCTCACGGATCGATATCGACGATCAGTCGGTTTACGACTCCCTCCACCGTGCCGACACCGTTGGCATCTTCCAGGTCGAGTCAGCCGCGCAGATGCAGACGACTCCTCGCCTGAAGCCCGGGAACCTTCATGAAATGGCCTTTGAGGTCGCCGCTGTGCGTCCCGGTGTTGGGGCCAATGACGGGGTCACGCACTTCATTCGCAGATATCGACAAGGAGTGGCCTGGGAATACGATCACCCTCTCGAGAAGAAAGCCCTCGAGCGGACGCTGGGGATCATCCTCTTCCAGGATCAGGTCAACGAAGTCGCTATGAACGTTGCTTCCTTCTCACCGCGCGAAGCCGACCTCATGCGGCGCGACTTTAGCAAGCGCCGTAATAAGCGCCTCATCGCCAACTGGCAGCAACGGTTCCTGGAAGGCGCCGCTGAGAACAAGGTCCCAACCGATGTAGCTGAACGCATCTTCTGGAAGTTCAACGGGCAATACATGTTCCCAGAGGCGCATGCCTACGCGTTCGGCATCACCGCATATCAGATGTCATGGCTCAAGCTCCATCACCCACTGGAGTTCTACACTGGCCTCTTCAACGAGCAGCCCATGGGTTTCTGGTCCACGGAGACGATCAAGGAAGACGCGAAGCGCCATGGGATCTCTGTCCTCAACCCCGACGCGAACCGAAGCGAGGAGAAGACGGTCATCGAAGGCGAGGCAGTCCGCTTGGGCTTCACCTACGTCCAGCACATGGGACCAGCCCACGTCACTACCTTGCTCAAGGAGAGACGTCAGAGCGGCTCGTATCGCTCGGTGCCAGATGTAGTCCGCCGGACGGAAATGCCGCAGCGAACTCTGGACTCCCTCGCCGAGGCTGGAGTTTTCGATTCACTCAATCCAGACCGGCGCGCGACCAAGTGGGAGATCGGACTTCTCCATCGCTCTCAGGGCGGTCAGCTTCAACTCGATCTCCCAACCGAGCAGGACATGGCTGACCTCCCCAGCCAAACATTCGGTGAGCGCTTAAGCGAGGAGTACAAGTCCCTCGGTATGGCGCCATCTGGCCACGCAATGCAGGAATTCCGTGACTATCTCCCTAAGGAGGTCATCCCCAGCTATCGCCTCGACGAGCTCACCGAAGGGGACAACGCACTGGTCGCAGGGCGTGTCATCCGCCGCCAGAGACCAAATGGGCGGACAGTCTTCATCACACTTGAGGACGAGTACGGCTTCATCCCGCTCATCGTCTGGCAGAAAACGTGGTTGACGCACCATGAGGTCCTGCGAAATCCCTACCTGCTGATCAACGGCACCGCCAGCAGACGGGAAGGGACGCTCAACATCGTCGTCGTCGGGGCGCGCTCACTTGGGGCACTCGCCCACGCCACGAGCTCTCGGGATTGGCACTAGCCAATCATGCGAGCGATCCCCCGGAACGACAATTCTTCGAGGGTTTTTCCAACCAGCTAATCGAGGAGCTAGGTGGCGACCATGCGTGAAACACGCCGTACCAGTCGCCACCTGATTCGATCGCACCGATACCCCAAGTCGGCCACGGACGGTACGCTGTCATCAATAGTCTCCCGACACTAGGAGGAAACGTGCTCCGCAGCTTCAACGGCAAAAGCCCCAAAGTCCATCCAACTGCTTTCGTGAGTGAGGCCGCATACGTCGTCGGCGACGTCGAGATCGGTCCTTACTCGAGTATCTGGCCCGGCACCGTCATCCGCGCCAACGCAAACAAGATCACAATCGGCGCCTACGTGGACATCCAGGACAACTGCATGGTCCATTCCGACAGCGATGCGTACTACGGCGACTACGCGACGCTCGGTCACGCCGTCATGTGCCACGCCAAGACCGTCGCAACGCATTCACTCGTCGGCAACGGCGCCGTCGTCAATGGTGACGCCGAAATCGGCGAACACAGCATCATCGCCGCCGGGTCTGTCGTGCTCGAGCGCGTCGTCATCCCGCCGAACTCGTTCGTCACCGGCGCACCTGCCGAGGTGCGCCGACAGACCGAGCAGCGCCACCGCGACCTGATCAAGGGCACCGCGGAGGGCTACGCCAGGAACGGACAGGCATTCAAGGAAGCCGGCCTCGGAGACGTGCCGCCGGAATTCCTCATGGACTCCGACTAGCTAGCACGCTCGCCCTTCACCGTTCCGCTTGATACCGTCAGCCGCGCGGCCCCATGGGCCGGCCCGCATGGAGGAACCAGCGATGGACTTGGGCATTCGAGACAAAGTGGCGTTGGTCACCGGCGGAAGCCGCGGCCTCGGCCGCCAAGCCGCCATGAGCCTTGCGCGCGAGGGCGCCAGACTCGGTATCTGCGCCAGGACCGAGGACACCCTGACCCAGACTGTCGACGAGTTGCGTGGCCTCGGTGTCGACGCCGTTGGCGTCCCCGGCGATGTCATGCTCCCCGACGACTGCCAGCGGATCTACTCGGAGGTGTCGCGGCAGCTCGGCCCGCCCGACATCCTCGTCAACAACGCCGGCGGCAGCCGCCAAGGCACCGTTGTCACTGCTACCGACCAGCAGTGGACCGAATCGTTAAACCTCAACGTCATGTCGGCCATTCGGATGAGCAGACTGGCTCTGCCTGCGATGCAGGACCGCAACTGGGGCCGAATCGTGAACATCGCGTCGATCTACGGCCGCGAGCACGGCGGCTCGGCTCCCTATATGACATCAAAGGCCGCTTTGATCGCGTTGACCAAGAACATGGCCTTGTCGCTGGCTAAGGACGGTGTCCTCGTCAATTGTGTGGCCCCGGGATCAATCGCATTTCCTGGTGGGAGTTGGGACCGGTTCCAACAGAACCAACCTCCCGAAGCCGTCGCCGAATTCATCGAGCGCAACTTGCCCATGGGCAAGTTCGGTTGGTCTGAGCCCGTCGGTGATCTCGTCACCTACCTGGCATCCGAACGGGCTGGGCTCCTGACTGGGACTTGTATCAATATCGACGGCGGACAGTCGAAGTCCCTGATTTAGTCCAGCCGGGTTTCGGCTACAGGGGCGGCCGCTCCTTGTGCCAGTCCGTCACTTGTTGAAATGCGTGCCCGACAGCGATCACCGTCGACTCGTCGAACGCTCGTCCCGCGATCTGCATCCCAGCCGGAAGGCCGGTCGTGGCAGTCCGTCCGACCGGCACCGACATGGCCGGGAGTCCAGAGAGGTTGAACGGGCTCAGGTAACGAAACCCGCTCCCGGCAGTCGCCGGGTCATACCCTTCTAGTCTGGGAGCGGTGTATGGGAACGAAGGCGCGACGATGATATCGGCCTGGCGAAGGACCGAGTCAAACTCCTCCCGCACCACAGCCCGAACGCGTTGTGCCTGAACGTAATCGCCGGTCGTGAACAGCGCACCCAGGAGGAACCGCTGGCGGACCGCGTCGCCGAAGTCGTGTCGGCGTTCCTTCAGATTCCGTTCGTGGTAAGCGTACGCCTCGCCCATCATGATGACCGAGCTCGCGCCTCGAGAGGAGAAGAGGCTCGGGATGCTCACGTCCTGGATCTCTGCTCCTAACTGCTGCAGGGCATCGATCGCATCCTCAACGAGCGTCGCCACTTCAGGATCCAGGTCCGGCTGACCGTCGAAGAAATAGTCGCGCGGCACCCCAACCGTCAGCCCCGCTAGGTCAGGCCGGAGGGCGGACGTGTAGTCGGACACCGCCTCCGTGCTCGCCGTTGGGTCTTTCGGATCCGGTCCAGCGATGGCCTGGAGCATCAGCGCCGCGTCCTCGACCGTCCGCGTCATCGGGCCGCAGTGGTCCAGGGTCCAGCTCAGCGGCACGACGCCGAATCGGCTGACGCGCCCATACGTCGGCTTCAGCCCGGTAATCCCGCAGAACGCCGCGGGACCGCGGATGGAACCGCCAGTGTCCGAACCCAACGCGCCCATCGCCAGCCCCGCTGCGACCGCCGCGCCGGATCCCGAACTGGATCCGCCCGGGTAGTGCTCTCGGTTCCATGGATTTCGTGCGCTCGCGAACAGGCTGGTTGGGTCCGGCCCGCCCAGCGCGAACTCGTTCATGCACAGTTTGCCCAGCAGGATTGCTCCGGCTTCCGTCAGCTTGCGGCCCGCGGTGCTGTCCTCCGATGGAACCCAATCCCGCATGACCCGCGAGTTGGCCGTCGTTCGGACGCCCGCGGTCGCGTACAGGTCCTTCAAGGCGATCGGAATGCCGTGCATCGGGCCCCGGTACCCGCCGCCCGCGATCTCGCGCTCCGCTGCCCGCGCCGCATCCATCGCCTCGTCGGCCAACACCGTGACGTAGGAGTCGAGCGCGCCGTCGATCTCATCAATCCGATCAAGGTGCGCACGGGTGAGTTCCAGCGGCGACAGTTCTCGGTCCCGAATCCGTTCGGCAGCCTGGGAAATGGTCAGGTAGCAGAGGTCAGTCGTTGTACTGGCCATCACGCTTCCCCCACTGTGTGACGAGCATCGAACTCGACCGCGGGGTCACGCATCCCAAGATCCGTTGAATGGAGTTGCCGAAGCTGCGCGCGGAGCGGTTCGAACGCGCGTTGAAGCTCGGTACGTTCGTCGGGTGTCAGATCAAGTCCGGCCCGTTCCACCAGTACCCGAAACTCGTCCGGGTCGAGCGGTTGTTCACTATCGATATCCATCGTGTTCCCCGCGTTTCGAACCGTTCGGTCTGCTAGCCCACGAGTTTACGTCAAGGAGCCAGCCGGGAGCGCCGCATCGTCGTACGATATAGCAGTCCTGACTACACCAATCGAGAGAGGCACATCATTCATGGCATTGACCCGCATTCACCACGTTAGCCAGATCGCTCCGGACTTCGACCAAGCACAGCACGTTTATGTAGATGGCATGGGATTGGCCGTCGATCTCCACCGCTCACCCCTGCCGGACGGTCGGCCGGGCGATTTGGAAGGTACGAGGGCGCTCGAATTTCCAATCGGTGAGATGTTCATCGAGGTCAGTTGCCCCTCACCAGGAGGGGATTCGCTCGTTCGGCAGTTCCTAGCGGAGCGGAACGACGTCGGTGGAATGCACCACGTCGCCTTCGCGTCCACTGACCTCCAGAACGATGTCCAGGACCTGGAACGCAAGGGGTTGCGGTTCCTGGCGCACCCTGGCGGCTCGGGGCCGCTGCTGGTCGACCCGGAGATGACCATGGGTCTCCTCATCGAGATCATCGCGGACGACCACTACTACACCCACCCCATGTATCGGGGTGACGGGGTCGCAACTGGCATGGCCCACATCGGTATTGCGGCGCGCAGTGAGGAAGAGATAACCGACCTCTTCACCGGGAAGTTCGGATTCGCCGCAGATGAACGAGCGGGCCGCTCCGCAGGTACCGCAACGCCAGCACGCAGCCAACAACCGCCCCGGGAAGCCGACGACGATGTCTCCATTGTCGAATTCCCATTCGGCGGTACGGTGATCGAGGTCTCCGTGCCGAACGACGACGTCAGCGGCACCGCGCGGTTCCTCGCAACGCGGGGCGCACTCGGCGCCGCCTGGCACCACATCTGCCCGTTCGCCCCGGACGTCCATGAATTCATGGACCGCGGCAACGCCGCCGGTATGCGTCAGCTTGGCTCGATTCCGCCCAGGGACGTGGACGCGCGGGCCGTAGGGTGGTTCCACCCCCGCTCCGCACTCGGGACCTTGATAGAGGTCTGGAACCGGGCACCGAACCACCCGTAAGCCACCATCCCCTCTGTCGTGGTCGCCGCGACAGGGGGGGCAATTCGCGATCGCTGGACACGGTCCTCAGTCGTTTGTACGGTATTGGCATCCAAGCGCCCGACGCCAGTTGGTCGTGAACCTTATTGAGACTGTGTCGCATGACCACCACACTGAACCCCCGGCCTGACATCATGGCGGTCCTCGAGGACCGGGGCCACCGCTCCACTGCCCCGCGGCGGGCCATTACGCAGATTCTGGAAGGGAAGCAGGAGGGTTTCACTGCTGACGAGATCGGGCGCGAGTTGCCTGATGTAGGCAGAGCAACAGTCTTTCGAACGATCAAGCTCCTCATGAACGCAGGCGTCGTGTGCAGGCTGAACCTACCGGAAGGTGCGCCCAGATATAGCCTCTCCCGCATTGAGCACCACCATCACACCGTTTGTGTACGGTGCGGGAACGTTGGTGAATTTCGCGCCGCCACGGTTGAACGCCTCGTAGCCGCAATAGGAGAGGACCTTCCCGGGGACATCGTTGGACACAACATTGAGCTCTTCATTGTTTGTGCCGCGTGCGTCTCGGGCGAAGGTAGCTAGTCCCGTCTAGGTTGATCTGTGCCATCGAGTACGCTTATGGCTTATTGATATCTAGTATCAATAAGCCGCGACGGATCCGGCGCCACCCCACGCACTAACACAATAAAAACCAGGATGCGGATGTCTGATTCCCTTATTTGAGACTGAATCTCAAGAAACAACGGGTGGACAGAGAAACCGGTCTGTGAGGAGGTTGCCGAGAATGAAATTGAGGTTTGGAATCGATTCGCCCCTCGGACGTGCCTCGCAGACGTTAGCCCTCGCCTTCGCTGTCGCGGCGTCCATGGCCTTAGGCGCGTGTTCGAACGCGGACGGCAATCTCACCCAACCGGTACACCCCATCGCAACTGGTTCCGCCAGGACAAGCGACGCTGAGCTACTTCGCGTCGTAACGACAACCAATTTCGTGGCCGATTGGGTGAGGGCGGTCGGAGGCGACCACGTCGATGTGTTCAGCTTGCTGCCGGTAGGCGCCGACCCCCACTCGTGGCAACCAGGAGCGGGCGACGTAGCGAAGATCGCTGATGCAAACGTGATCTTCAGCATCGGGCTGGAACTTGAAGCCGATTGGCTCGACGAGCTGCTCCGTAACGCCAGCACGGACGTTTCGAAGATCGTGGCCCTCGGTGCCCATGTCGACCCCATCGATCTCATTGCATCGGACGCTCACGATAGCAACGATGTCGATGTGCGGCGTCCTGTGGTTTTCCCTGGAGGCGGGCCGGCCCCACAAGGGAATCAAGATTCCTATGCCGTGGTGTTGGGAAGCCGATCGGTCGCTTCCAGCGTAAACGCACGTACCTCTTCACTGGATCTCGTCGACGGACCAGTCCCTATAGGAGCGTTCGGCGTCTTCGCGCCTAGCACTAGTTTGATGTTCACTCCGAATCGTGGCTTGGGCGTCGCGATCGCCCGAGACCATGACGACGATAGCGATGACGATCGGGAGGATCAGGACCACAATCGCGGACCCCGAGACCCGCACTTCTGGTTCGACCCGATACGCGTGAAAGTGGCCGTAGGCGCCATCGTCGCGCGTTTATCGGCCCTCGATCAGGAACGCCGTGATACCTACCGGCGAGACGCTTCGGCGTACAACAACCAACTCGGCGAACTACACGCGTGGACGGCGGAGCAACTCGAGGCGATACCGAACGAGCGGAGGTTGCTAGTCACCTCCCACGACAGTCTCGAGTACTTCGCTCGGTTGTACGGATTCGACATCGTGGGAACCGTGCTCCCGTCCAGCACTACAGATGTGGAGGCATCGGCCCAGCACCTCGGGGACCTGGTGGAACAGCTCCGTGAGCGTGGCGTGTCCGTGGTCTTCGGCGAAACAACGGTGAGCGAGCGTTTGGCAACTGCAATCGCCACCGAGACTGGCGCGACGTTGGTCAGGCTCTACTCCGGCTCGCTCGGCCCCGAAGGCAGTGGCGCCGAGACCTATATCAGCATGATGCGGACGAACATCGAGCGGATCGTGGATGCCTTGACATGACCTCCACGGGTTGGCGGCCCTACACTCAATAGTCCCAAGCCTTCACAGACGGAGACGGGCGAACTGGACCGTCCACGCCCGTATGTCCCTCTTCGGCCAACAAATCCCGAGACATCGCCACCAACCAATCAGAACCCCCTGGAGCGAAACGATCCCGGTATGGCGGCACCACCTGGAATCGCAGTAGAGGACATGACTGTCGAGCGCGACGGGTACATTGTGCTGGACGGTGTCACTTTCGCGGTTGGTTCTGGCGCGCTCGTTGGCGTCGTCGGCCCGAACGGCGCTGGGAAGAGCACACTATTCGACGCGATCGCGGGCTTCCTGCCGATTACGCGCGGGTCCGTGAGCTTACGCGGCACCGATACGCGCAAGGGTGCATTAGCGTACGTCCCACAGCGCGATAGCATTAATTGGCGCTTCCCCGCTACGGTCCTCGATGTCGTCAACATGGGCGGCCGAACTGGTATCGGGTTGTTTGGGCGCCGTGCCAGCCGAGACACAGAATTGGTCCGCGATTGCCTGGAACGCGTCGGATTGTGGCAACGGCGTTCAGCCTTGATGACCGAGCTGTCCGCCGGTCAGCGGCAACGCACGTTTGTGGCACGGGCACTGGCGCAGGAGGCCAGCATTCTGATGTTGGATGAGGCATTCAGCGGCGTCGACGTCGGTGCCCAAGAGGGTCTTGTCGAGGTGCTCCAGTCGCTACGCGATGAGGGCAAAATAGTCCTATTGGCCACCCATGACCTCACGAACCTGGCCCAGCGCTTCGACCAAGTGTTGTGTCTAAATCGACACGTGTGCGCCTATGGCCCTCCCGGAGAGGCCTTCACGCCTGAAGTGCTCGAAGAACTGTACGGCTCCCACGGCATCGACTTCGCACGCCGCGACGGCGACAACGCCGAACGCACATGATCGACTACGTCATTGGGCCTCTGGAATACAGTTTCATGGTGCGGGCCCTGATCGTTTCCGTCCTGGTTGGCGTGATGTGCCCCGTGCTTGGTGCGTACGTCATCACGCGTGGCCGAGCATTCATGGGCGATGCGCTCGCGCATTCCGTCCTGCCAGGAATCGTCGTCGCCTTCCTTTTGGGGATCAGCCCATTTTTTGCCGCTGTCCCTGCAGGGATCGCCGTCGCGCTGACGATGGGTTTCGTCGGCCGCCGCACCGGCCTCAGTGAGGACACCTCGATCGGCGTCATCTTCGCTGGCATGTTCGCACTGGGTCTTGTGATGTTGTCCAGTGCCGAACACGTCGGCGTCGACATCGAAGACCTGCTGCTTGGCCAGGTGCTCGGCGTCTCGCGCACAGACGTCCTGGTTTCGCTTGGGTTGACAACCCTCGTCGTTGCCGGCCTCTACATGTTTCACCGCCAGTTCGTGTTCACAACCTTCGATCCGATCGGTGCGGCCGTCATCGGGATTCGGACCAGCCTGGTCGAATACGCACTCCTGGCCCTGTTGGCCCTTGTCATCGTCATCGGCATCCAGGCTGCCGGAATCGTCCTCGTGATGGCCATGCTGATCACTCCCGCCGCGACGGCATACCTGCTTGCTAGACGGTTCGTCGGCGTTATGCTCTTGGGCGCACAAATCGGCGCCGTTTCCGCGGTCGCAGGTCTCTACTTATCCTTCTATGCGAACCTCCCTTCGGGACCCGCGATGGCTCTGGTTGCCACCGCCATATTCGCGTTCGTGGCAACCGTGAAGAGGAGTCGCTGGAAGGCAGCCTGACGAGTCCCAGCGACAGAAGTCGCCCTCATCGATGAAGGCTCAGGTAAACTGGCTACATCCAATCTCTCGGCCGAGAGGAGATCGAAACATGGTGATCCAGGCCAAGCGCGATGGGGAAACGTTAGTAATCAAGGCCGACGGACGGATCGACGGCGCGAACTCCCACGCCTTCCAGGAGGAATTGGAGTCCGCGATTGGGGATGACGACCGGACGGTGATCCTAAGTTTGGAGAGCCTCCTCTATATTAGTAGCGCGGGCATCCGAGTCATTCTGATGACCGCGAAGACGCTCCAGCGGAGAGGTGGACGGTTCGCCCTCAGTTCACTTTCCGAACCGATCCGCGAGGTCTTCGAGATCAGCGGGTTCGACAAGATCATCTCCGTTCATGCCTCGTTGGACGAGGCGCTCTCCGCCACGTAGACGAGTGGTCGCATCAAATCCCCAGCAGGTTTGCGATCCCGCTCACTCGACGCCAGTTGCGCGCCACGCGCTCGTGAGCACGAGAATCCCCGGTGACTGAGACTCCGCATAGAATCCTCGTCGTCGATGACGAGCCGGACCTCGAACCGCTGATGCTACAGCGAATGAGACGCCACATCCGAGAGGGCCACTATGAATTCGTGTTCGCTCGAAACGGCGTTGAGGCGATCGAACAACTGGAACGCGATCACACGATCGACATGGTGCTGTCCGACATTAACATGCCGCAGATGGACGGTCTAACCCTGCTTCAGCAGATACCGGCGGTCGACCCCAACATCCGGGCGGTCATCATATCCGCTTACGGAGATATGAAAAACATCCGGACCGCGATGAATCGTGGCGCTTTCGATTTTGTGACGAAGCCACTCGACTTCGAGGATCTCCAGGTAACGATAGAGCGGACCCTTCAGCACGTCGCGGATTGGCGTGAAGCGCTCTCTTCGCGGGACCAGCTGGTCGCACTACAGAACGAACTTGACGTTGCCAGCGCCATGCAGCAGTCGATCTTGCCTAGTCACTTCCCGGAGAGTCCGGCGTACCAGGTGTTCGGGACAATGGAACCGGCGCGCAACGTGGGAGGCGATTTCTTTGACGTCGTGCGTCTGGGGAACGAGCGGCTTGGGCTCGCGATCGCCGACGTGTCTGACAAAGGCGTGCCCGCCGCACTCTTCATGATGTCCAGCCGCACGCTGCTGAAGGGCGCGGCCATCGGCACCGACCACCCCGGTGCGGTCCTCCGTGAAGTAAACGAACTGCTCCACGAGGACAACGAGGCTGCGATGTTCGTCACACTCATCTATGCGACCTACGATCCGGAGAACGGCGCCTTTACGTACGCGAACGGCGGGCACAACCCCCCACTCGTGGTACGCGGTGACGGCAGTTCGTCGTTGCTCCCTTCGACGGATGGGGTCGCGCTTGGACTCGTGGCGGGATTCGATTTCGGGCAAGCAACCGTCACGCTTTCGCCTGGGGACACCGTCGTCCTGTACACAGACGGCGTCGTCGAGGCGATGAATAAAGAGGACGAGCAGTTCGGAATCGAACGCCTACAGCAGCTCTTCTTGGCGAACCCTCCGACGGACGCTCGACAAGCCGCAATGGGTATCCTCGACGCCGTCAACACGTTCGCAGGTGACGCGCCTCAATTCGACGACATCACCTGTTTATCGCTTCGTCGGGACTGAACCGTGACCGCAAGAGTGTCGTTGACCGTCAAGACTCAACGCAGCGAGTTGGAGACCATCTCCAACGCTGTACAGACGTTGGGCCGACAAGAGGAGTGGTCCGACGCGCTGGTCTTTCGCGTGAACCTGGTCCTCGAGGAGCTAGGCGTGAACATCATGGACCATGGACACGACGACGGCGTCCACGACATCGAGATAGCCCTCATCTCAGAGGGCAACACGGTGATCATCGAGGTGACTGACGATGGACGACCATTCAATCCGTCGACTGATGCGCCACCGCCGGACTTGGATTCGCCTCTAGAAGACCGGCGTGTCGGTGGCCTGGGACTTCATTTCGTGCGTTCTATTGTGGACGAGTTGCGTTACCACCGAGAGCATGGCAAGAACCACCTGACACTGATTACCCGCAGGGCGTGAATGAGGCAGATCGCGCGCGTACCTACGAGGCGCGTGGGCTCGCCGATAGTCTGGATCGTGCTCGCCGCCATGATCTGCGCGATTGCCGTCTCCTGCTCACGCTCCAGTAATCCGCAGGATCAGGGTGATCCGGCCCCAACCGCAACTACCGCTGCCCAGGTCGTGGTACCGCCAGGCACCACTCCAGCCGTGCCTGGCGTCGACGGTCAACGCATCCTCTTCGGACAATCCGCTGCATTCAGCGGCCCGGCCCAAGAGTTGGGTCGTGGCATGCAGCTGGGGATCCGAGCAGCATTCTTTGAAGCAAACCGGCGCGGGGGCGTCCACGGCCGCCAACTCGAGCTCGTATCCGTCGACGACGCCTACGAGCCAGAGCTTGCTGTCGCCAACACCAACCAGCTCATCGAAGATGATGGCGTGTTCGCGCTGATTGGCGCCGTTGGCACGCCGACGGCGCGCTCCTCAACTCCGATCACTGCAGAAGCCGGCGTTCCATACATCGCCCCTTTCACCGGGGCAGGGTTCCTGCGGGAAGCCGAGTGGACCAACGTCGTGAATCTCCGAGCGTCCTACAACCAGGAAACGGAAGAGATGGTCGCTCGGCTAGTTAATGAGCTCGGTCTCTTCAGGATTGGAGTCTTACACCAGGATGATTCGTTCGGCCGGTCCGGTTTATACGGAGTCCTTGCTGCGCTCAACCGCCGCGGCATCGAGGCGGCAGCCGTCGCCGTGTACCCGCGAAATACGTCAGCGGTCAAGACCGCGCTGCTGGAACTCAGACAGCGGGCTCCGGACGCGATCATCATGATCGGCGCGTATGAGCCAGTGGCCTCATTCGTCGCGTGGTCGCGGCAACTGGACATGGATCCGGTCTTCATGACGGTCTCGTTCGTTGGGAGCAATGCCCTGGCCGACGAGCTTGGTCCGGATGGCGTGGGAGTGTTCGTAACGCAGGTCGTCCCGTCACCCTTGGATGGCTCGATTCCGGTCGTGGAGGCCTATCGCAACGCGCTGTCGGCCTACGACGCCGACGCCGTCCCAGGGTTCGTCTCGTTCGAAGGCTACTTGGCCGGCCGTCTGGCCATTGCCGGTCTCGACAGATGCGGAGCCGACGTCGACCGAACGTGTTTCCTAGCCGGCTTGAGACGCGACGAATTGATTGACATTGATGGATTCATACTCGACTTCGGGGAGAACGATAACCAAGGTTCGGACGCGGTCTTCCTCACGGTAATCGGGGAGGATGGCGTGCTTCATCCGATCACGACCCTGCGGGGCGCGGAGCCATCATCACGAAGTTGAAGCGCCTCTTCCAGCTGCCGCAGCGCATTTCCACGCAGCTGTACTTGGGGATTGGCGGCGGAGTGGCGCTCACGGTCACTGCCAGCCTGGTCGGCTGGTTCTCATTCGATCGCGTCGGTGCAGTTCAAAGCCGCGTGAACGAAGGGAGCGTTCCGGAGATGGAAGCGGCGTTCGGAGTCGCTCAGTACAGCAGCTTCCTCGTGGCTGCCGGCCCACAGCTAACGTCCGCGCAGACACCAGGCGATCTCGCTTCGGTGGCCATGAACGTCGACGATGCGCACCGTGCATTCCACGCACAAATGGCAACGCTCGAGGAGCGCATCCCAGAAGATGAGCGTGTACAACGCATCGAAGCGCGTGCTGAAACGCTGATTCTCAACGTTGAGGAAATCGAGGCGTCGATGTCCGATCTGTTTGTTCTCGCCGATAGCCGAGATGCGCTGCGCGAGAACCTCACAGAGGTGAACGCCCAACTCGAGGCCATCGTCGTGTCGGCCGTCGACGACCAGTTTTTTTACACCATCACCGGCTTCCGCGACCTCGGCGAACCGCAGGCGAACCCTGAGGACTACTTCTCGGAGCGCGAGGTGAGTCTTTATCGCCACTTGGCGGAGCTACAAGCTGATGCCACCATCGCGGCTCAGGTGCTCGCCAGTGCTTTTAGCCTTTCAGACGCCCACTTGGTCGAACCGCTTCGAGAACGGTTCGAAGCAGCTATTGGCCGGATCGACCAAAACCTTTCCGCCATCCAAGGCTCGCCCACGCGCAGACAACTCCTTCCGATCCTCAATCGCCTCTCCGCCCTCGGAACCGGGGAAGAGAGCGGTTTCGACGTGCTCGCGAGCGAGATCACCCTGCGGGACCGTCAGCAAGACCTACTGGCGAATAACCGCGGCATTGGCGTCGATCTCATCGGTGACGTAGACAGCCTCGTGAGCACGGCTGATGCCAACGTTCAAGACGCAACTCGAGCCTCGACGCGAGCGATCTTGACAGGCCGAGCACTGCTCCTGGGGATCAGCACGTTCAGTATCGGTGGTGCGCTGGTAATCTCGTGGCTCTACGTGGGCCGAATCTTGCTGCGCAGGCTCCAGCTGCTGTCAACAAGGATGCGCGACATGGCTGGGGGAGACCTCGAAGCTGAGGTCCAGATCACCGGCCGAGACGAGGTCGCAGACATGGCCGCAGCGCTCGAGGTATTTCGGAGACATGCCCTCGAAGTCCAGCGCTTGAATTTAGTAGAACGCCTAGCAGAGGAGCTTCAGGGCAAGAACGAAGAGCTCGAAAGCGTATTGGCGGACCTGCGGCGGGCTCAAGACCAGATTGTCGTGCGCGAGAAGCTCGCCGCACTCGGTGAACTCACAGCAGGCGTCGCGCACGAGATCAGGAATCCCCTGAACTTTGTCAATAACTTTTCCGAGGTATCAGACGAACTCCTCACGGAACTCCAGGAGGCTCTAGAACAGGGAGGAGACACCCTGAGCGCAGAGCAACGCGATCTGATCCGTTCAATCTCCAATGACCTGAGCAGGAATCTGGAACGCATCCGTACCCATGGCGACCGCGCCAATCGGATCGTCCATGACATGCTCGCGATGGGACGCGGCTCCGGTGAAGCTGAGTCCACGGACATCAATGGCTTGCTCGACGAATACGCCAACCTCGCCTATCACAGCGCTCGGGCGGCCGATCCGGAGTTCCAAGTCACGATCGAGCGGGACTTCGATCCCACCGTCGGCCGCCTCGAGGTGATCCCGCAGGACTTGGGTAGGGTTTTCTTGAACATCGTTTCCAACGCGTGCCACGCGACCACTGCGAAGCGGGCCGTTGCCGACCGCTCCGACTCCTATTCCCCAACGGTTTCCCTGAACACGCGCCGCGCAGACGAGCACGTCGAAGTTCGCATCAGGGACAATGGCACGGGCATTCCTGCCGATGTCATCGACAAGATATTCAACCCGTTCTTTACGACCAAACCCACGGACCAAGGAACGGGTCTTGGGCTCGCCATAAGCAGCGATATCGTCCGCCAGCACGGTGGCGACATCCGAGTGAACTCGGAACCTGGCGAGTTCACCGAGATGATTGTTGAGCTCCCGCTGGTTGCACCCTCAATGGACGCACAGCCCCCAACCGATCGGCAGACCGACAAATAACCGGTCGGGGAACTCGTCGGCACTAGTTGGTATGCCAGCGACCTCAATTAGCTAGCGTTCGGTCTCGAAGCGCCCGACCAGTCCCACCATGCTGTCTTGGTCGTGCCTTGGCACTCTGGCCAACGACATCGCCTGGGGCAGTACGATTCCGCCGGAGAAGATCAGCTTCATCGCTGCGTCGACCGTCAAATCGGTCTCGACCACATCGTCTTCCGGAACGAACGCCATGTTCCCAGACGTTGGGTTCGGCACCGTCGGGATGTACACCACTACCATTGATGCAGTTCGGTCTTCAGAGAACACACGGCCAGTGACAAACCCCATCGCAATCATCCCGTCGCGCGGCCACTCGACGAAAACCACACGGCTGAAGTTGAATTGAGACGTCATCGACGTCGCCACCTGTTGGGTGACCCCGAAGATCGTCCTCACGACCGGTACGTGGCCAATGAGCCCACGCCACAGCTCCATCAGTTTTCGCCCTAACCGGAATGAGATCAACAACCCGACGATATAAAAGATGATGATGAAGACAATGACCCCGATGCCCGTGAAGTCCCACGGGCGACCGGACACGAAGAACAGTGGCCGGACCAGGCCATCAGCGTGGCCCACCAGAAACAGGATGACGACAATCGTCGCTAGCAGCGGCGCCAGGTCGAGCAGCCCAGCGACCATTCGGCGCTGGATATGCCGGTCCATCCGGGATAGGAGGTTTCCCCGCTCCCGTTCTTCGGCTTTCCGGCGCAGTTCTTCTGGACTGTCCAATTTTCGACACCTCCCGTCCTCGTTCACACACAGAGGAAAGACAAGCAGATGCGCGGCGCTAGCGGCGGGGCGGTGCTGAAAACCGAGCGTGGCGCCATGCGTGGTGTTGTTCTACGTCACCGTCGTCGCACCACCGTTGGTTCTCGCCTTGGGCTTACCGGGCTGGACCACTTCACTGCGGCCGCAGTCAGCAAACGGCTCGGGCATCTCACCCATTGGCCATCGCGTACCCGTGCTGTGGACCCTGGAGCCAGGGTGATCGAACGCAGGCCACGTTCGGTGCTTCATGCCGCCTACGTAGAACCTCCGGTGAGCGCGCTTGTGCCGAAACAAGCAACTCAGACCATCCCGCGCTGTGGTCAGGAACCGGCGAGTCACTCTACCAGACAGCGTTCGTGTCTAGCAATTGGCCGCAAACCCTCGCGCTCGGCGGCACTACACTCGACCAACGACCACTCACTGCCCTCCAAGGCCCTTCGGCCTACCCAGGGGTGGGCAGCTCCTGAAATCAGTCCGAACAATCATCCTCTCGCCTGGCAGCTTCCTCCGAGATAAGGAAACGGGAGTCATTGGGAATGACACTTCCGCCGCGTCGGCTTGCGACAGTGTTGATTGCCATTAGCTTGGTCTTGGTGACGGCAGCCTACGGTTTGGTTGGGAGCTGCGGTAGCGACTCCAAAACAAAGGAAGAGATCGCGCTGGAAGTCGCCGAGGACTGGGCCCGCGACAGCGTCGATGAGGTTGCCGAAGAGATCGTCAAACTCATAATCGGGGAGGTCCCCCTCGCAACCAGCTTGGCCGCGAACCTCCTCGCAAATCAATTCCGCTCTAACCTGGAATGGACCTACGGAACGCCGACTCGGGAAAGCGGGAACCGCTATGTCATCACTGCCACCGCGGCAACGAGCGCCGAGATCGACCTCCCACTAGTCGAGGCCAAGACCTACACGGCGTCCTTGCCGTTCACCCTCGAGATCGAGGTCAGTGACCGCGAGGTGACGAGTTGGATACCCGACATCACCGGAGCCTCGATCTCGGAGCAAACCCCGTAATGGCTGGGTAGGCAAGGTCGGCGGCAGCCGAGTGTCCCGCTCTATGCGGGCCGAGCTTTCGCCCGACTGCGCGCCTGCCGATAACGGTCGTCCACGTCCAGGACGCGCTTGCGGAGCCTGATGCTCTTCGGCGTTACTTCAACAAGCTCGTCGGTCTCGATGTAGTCGAGCGCCTCTTCCAGGGTGAACTTCACCGCGGAGTCCAGCCGCTCGACGATCTCGGACGTCGAGGAGCGCATGTTCGTGACCTTGCGCTCCTTGCAGATGTTGAGATCGAGGTCCCGGTCGCGCGCGTGCGCGCCGACGATCATCCCTTCATACACGGGCGTTTGCGGCTCAACGAACGTCTCGCCCCGCTCCTGAGCATTGCGGATGCCGTAGGTGACTGCCACGCCGCTCTCCGATGCCACGATAACGCCGGACCGAGTCGATTTCACCTCGCCCCGAACCGGTTGGTGCCCCGTGAACTCTGAAGTCATCACGCCATTGCCGCGAGTCGCGCGCAGGAAGAAGCTGCGGAAGCCAATGAGCCCGCGAGTCGGCAGCGCGTACGCGAGCCGGACGTTTCCTTGGCCGTCGTGTTCCATGTGGGTCATCTGTCCAAGCCGCGACGCAAGCTCCTCGCCGATCGCGCCCAGATACTCGTCACGGGTGTCGATCGTGAGGAGTTCGTACGGCTCTTCCACAACGCCGTCGACCCATCGGGTCACCGCTTCGGGTTTGCTGACTTGGAACTCCAAGCCTTCCCTCCGCATGCTCTCGATGAACACCGAAAGGTGGAGCTCGCCCCGTCCCGAGACGAGGAACTCGTCGGCGCTCTCGGTGCGCTCGACGCGGAGACTCACATTGGTCTGGAGCTCGCGTTGGAGCCGGTCCCAGAGCACACGGGACGTCGCGTACTTCCCTTCCCGGCCTGAGAACGGTGAGGTGTTGACGCAGAACGTCATCTTCACCGTGGGCTCTTCGATTGTGATCCTCTGCAGCGCTTCCGGCGCGGCGGGGTCCGTAATCGTGTCCCCGATCACGAGGTCGCGCAGTCCGGACACGGCCGCGATGTCGCCGGCTTTGACCTCGTCGACCTCCCTGCGGGCCAGGTCACGGAACACGAAAACGTGGTCCGCCTTGTACTCCGAGGCCGTGCCATCCCGCGACAGCAGCGCCAGGCGTGCGTTCCGGGTGAGCGAACCGCGGAAGACGCGCCCGATGGCGATCTGGCCGAGGTGGTTGTCGTAGTCCAACGCCGCCGTCAGCATCTGAAGCGGGCCGTCAAGGTCCGCGACCGGTGCGGGTATGTGCGCGGCGATGGCGTCGAGGAGCGGCGCCATGTCCCGCGGTTCATCGTCGGCGCCGACCACCGCGTAGCCCTGCTTCGCCGAGCCGTAAAGGATCGGGAAGTCGAGTTGATCCGCGTCGGTCGCGAGCTCCAAGAACAGGTCTTGGACCGCCGCTTCGACGTGCGCGACGCGGGTCGTCGGGCGGTCGATCTTGTTTATCAGCACGATGGGACGCAGCCCCTCAGCGAGCGCAGTCTTCAGCACGTAGCGGGTCTGGGGCATCGGCCCTTCCACGGCATCGACCACTAGCAGACACCCATCAGCCATGTTCACGACGCGTTCTACCTCGCCGCTGAAGTCGGCGTGGCCAGGCGTGTCGATGATGTTGACGGTCAGGTCTCCGTACGCGATGGCGGTGTTCTTGGCAAGGATCGTGATGCCACGCTCGCGCTCCTGCGGGTCCGAGTCCATGATCAGCTCGCCCACTTGCGCGTTGTCGCGGAAGACGTGGCTGAACTTGAGCATCGCGTCGACAAGCGTCGTCTTCCCATGGTCGACGTGGGCGACGATGGCGACGTTTCGTAGGTGGTGTTGTGGTGTCAGGGCCATAGGTATCTCGGGTCGTCCTTCTTTGTGTACGCGACCAACCAGGAGCGGCCGGGGCCTAGCCTTACACCGGCTCCGAACCCGCTGTGATGTCAAGCGAGAACAGTCTGGAGGTTGAAGCGGGTCCCGCGCTGAGAAACCCGTTTGATTGGAAGGGTACCAGGTAGAGCGACGCCACGTCCGGTCATCCGGGTCAGCCGACTTCGGGGTGGGCGCTCCACGAGGTGAACGGCCGGCGGGTCGCGGTCAGCTTGATATCAACCGCCTCATCGGGAGCCAGATCGACTCGAGTCGTCGGCCCGAGTTCAGTCCCGTTTGAGAGATGGACCTCGACACGGACCTCACGGAGCGTCCTGTTGGTCGTGTTCTCCACCGTGCCAACGAAGGCATTGGCAGTCGAATCGTACGACAGGACCAGGCGAGCGCCAGCCCGGACCTCATCGAAGGTCGCGCTTAACGCGAATTGCGTACCCGACTCCTCACCGTCCTCGTCGGATCCCGAGCCCCCGTGGTGTTCACCGGACTCTGAGTCGCCAGAAACGCAACCCGTGAGAGGAAGCATCGCAACGACGCAGAACAACGCGAGGGCCATCCACACCGGTCTCATGCGCTTCCTCTTTTCATGTCGACGGTCTTCAGAGCTGAACGGCTGTCGAGACGAATCTTCCCTCCAACGAACAGCCGTAACCCCTGCGACAAGCTCAGGCCAGGATTCTTATGCCGCGTACTCCGGCCCGGTCTTGTGATCCGTTGGAAACCGAAGTTCATGGAAATGCCACTGTCAGAACCCACGCCAGCCAGGCAGAGCGGCCGCCTGCCGGAACCACAAAGCTAGCTGCTCCACGTCGAGTCGCCCTCGTAGATATCGATCCAGCGTGCATCCTTGTCCTTGCCAGCGCCGGGTGGGACAGGTCGCAGCGATGCGCCCTGCAAGAAGGTCACCTTGATGTAATGGGTAAAGACGTGGTAGCTCACGAACCACCCTTCGCCGTCGATGCCATAGAACGGCGAGTTCCACCTCACGGCCTTTCGCACGTCCGGCACGTTGCGCACGATGAGCGCGTCGAGGCGCCGCCCAACATCCCGTTTCCAATCTGGCATGGCCGCTATGTACCCCCGTACTGGGGCGTCGCTGTCTCCCTTCGGAATCTGAGGGTTGCCACCTGAAAGAAGCACCGACTCCCCAACAGCCTTCTCGGCGACTGACTTCTCTGCCACTTCGGTTGGCTTCTTGGATGTCTCGTCAGCCATTGCCTTCACTCCAATCCGCGCTTCCCGCAGCTAGCGCCAACGTTGACTATAGCCAGCACTATCTTGGAGATGAGAACGAGCTTGCAAGCCTACGGAGGCCACCCCCGCTGGCTTGGGGTTCGCGGCTCCATCCCTGGGTTCCACTGGCTCGTCGGCTATGAAATCCGATCCCAAGAGAACAGTGATGGCGACCCAAGGAGTGATGAATCAAGTCTGCTTGGATCGCAGAATGTGGGCCTAGTAGGACTGAATCGCGAACTTTTCACCGAGAGGTCTTGATATAGGGAACGCGCCCGAACGCTTTGGCACTTTGGGCATCATCAATTTCGTGTTCCTGATCTATTGACGCTCAGGATAAGTATGCGCGAGGCTTCGAAGCTCATCTGTGATTTCCATTACGAACTCCTTCTCTTTCGGCTCGCCAATGACTTCCACTACGAACCTGTATTCTCGCTGACCTGCAAACTTACGGCGTTTCACGAAGGGAACCACTTCTCCACGCCTCCCGATAGGGAAACCGGTTGATGATCCTTTCGGGCGGGTCACAGTAGGTAACAGGCCCGTGGGACACCAAGACCATGGTATCCAGGTCCTTTCGGAGCAGACGGACTTGCGTGGTTATCTCCGCTTGCGTCAGCATCATCCGCCTTATCATGTCGAAGCGGTTGAGCCGGACGTTTTCCATGCCGAACTGCATTCCGATGTCCTTGCCCACCTGCATCGCGAATGCCGACGGATCAGGAATGAACGTTGCACAATCATAATTGGGGAACTGGCTCCGTAGGTCTCCAAAGCCTCGGCCATCCAGCATGACGGACGTGCAGAACATCAAAAAGTCGGTCTTCGCCGAAGTCACCGTGGAGGACACATTCTCAAACCCCGTTTGCGATGGGAGGCCGTTCTTCTTGCGGAACTCGCTGAGTGAACCCCTCTGTACCAACCTGCCTTCTTCGGGGTCCGCGATCCCGGCGGTTTCATCCTCGCACTCCCGATAGTAACGGGACGACCCCAGTTTGACGTGTGTCGAGTCAGGGATAGCGTGTCCTTTCCTTGAGAACTTGATTCCGCCCAGTGGAGTCTGAAAGGACGGCCGGTCTCCGTAGTCGACGCGATACGTGAACACGGTGGAGGCCGACGTGTCGATGGCTACTTCGGTGGCTTTCAGCCTGCGCCCACTCCCTTCGAGGAGGTCTCGAACGTCCTCCGGAATGCTGGAGAAAGGATCATCCTTGCTCATGTTCTGGTCTCCGAGCCGTTGTCGTTCGGGCGATATTCCGCCTGCTCCTTCCGAATTCGCATGGGTTTGATCATGGCGTCCACCGCAACCAGTTCCGAGTGTCGCTCAACGCCTCATCTTTGGAGCAGAAGTCCGTGCCATTGACCATATAACCTTCTCCTCGACGGAGAGACACAGTAGGGACGTTGGAGCATGGTGGGCCGTGTAAGATCGAATTGCGAACTTTCCGGTGGAAGGTCCAGATATAAGGAGTCCAGTTTGGTGCGCCTCGAACGGCTTGTAAGAAACAGAGCGGGAACGGCCACGCGGCTCCCACTGACACTCAGGTCGTGCCCAAATGTGCAGCGCAGTATTCCCCGCGTAATGGGACACCGTGGCGCGCGCCACAGCGTGATATGATACCCGCAGGTCGAATCGGGGGGCTGTCATGACTAGAGACGAACGGAATATTTTGCGGCGTGTGGTGATGGCTCTGCCGACGCCTCAATACAAGACTCTCGTTTTCTAAGACCTAACGCTTTTAGTAGGCGCGCGCTCTTCAGCGTGGCCCGGCTAAACTCGCTAAGCTCTTTATAGTAGATGCCAATTCCCCAAACGTAGCGACCTTGGCAATTGCTTTGGACAAATCGTGAGTTGCAGTGAACTCGTTTGCAACCACGATGCAGTCAATACCCGCCGCTATCGCCGACTTCAACCCTCTCGCCGAGTCTTCAATAACTACCGTCTCAGCGGCAGTAGCACCAAAGCGCTGGAGTCCTTTCAGATAGGGTTCGGGATGTGGTTTAGCTCGCTCGTAATCCTCCACAGTTAAATAGAATTCCATATAGTCTAGAATGAATCGCTTTTCGTGTATTAAGGCGAAGTCCGTTCGTTTGGATGTAGTAACTATACCCATCCTATACGCATCGGCGAGTTCGGCTAGCGTTTGCAGGACACCCTCGATCTCGATGTCTTCGGTCATCAGGTATTCCTGGTAGTATCGGTTTCTTAGTTCTCGGCCACGTCTAATTTCAGATTCGGACATTCCCGAAACTCGTGCCGCCTCCCACGCGGAAACTCCATTGGTCATATTCACCAAATATACGTCTCGTGGGAGATCAATTCCGATAGATGCCAGCGCTCGTTTGTTTGCGAGGTAATACCAATGTTCTGTTTCGACTAAAACCCCATCATGGTCAAAGAGAATGTATTTTTTCATTTTTGTGCTCGATTCAATTTCGGTTTAACGATCAAGCTGACTTGGCGAGCCCCGGCGAAGAACCGTCGCAGAAGAGTTAGCGGTGTTTGCGATGCGAAGCGAGAACTTTAAAAAAACCTTTGCTGGCTCGGTCAAGTTGAGCGCCTAATGGCTTCTTCAAGTCTTTTCTGCTTTCAATGGGTAGCCTAACTCATAGTAGACGCCCTACCGGGCGCGATACCCCGCACCATACCCAGTGTCTATCATGTCGCAGCGATTTCTTCGACGACCTGCTATCACCAGCAGTTTCGGGATTAGATACCAATGCTGGCGCCACGTTATGTTCCATCGTCCCTTCCGTCTCTGGTCATCCCCGGAGGAGAGGCACAGGGCCGGGTCCCTCTGGCAGCTGGACGGTGACCTACAGCCCCGCACAAATCTTCGCCGAACGCTGCGTCGGATGCCGAAGGACGGGATCACCGGGACAGGCGGGCACCGTAGCATATGGCGGATCTTTGCCGGACTGGAAAGAACTAAACTTGCCTATACGTCCAAGACTAACCTGAGCACAAAGGTTCTTGATGTTGTCCAGTTTGGTGGGCCCGGCAGGGTTCGAACCTACGACCGATCGGTTATGAGCCGACTGCTCTGCCACTGAGCTACGGGCCCGTTGGAACATCGTTCCCCAGAATACTAGTCGCGCCGCTCGCCGCCACACGTCTGCGAGTTCAGGTACGATCGATATCGTCCCAACCGTGATGCCTCCCGCACCCCAACCCTAACTTCGGATAGCGCCTAGCGAACTCGTGCGACTTCGCGTCCACTACGGCTGGCTCGTCGCCGTCGTCATGTTCCTCTGCTTCATGCTGTCGGTTGGCATCGTCCAGTACTCGTTCGGCGTGTTCGTCACCGAGTTGGAGAACGAGTTCGGGTGGTCGCGGACCCAGGTCAACGCCTCTCTGTCGCTCTTCGCGGTGACCGGCCTCCTCGCCCCGCCCATCGGCTGGCTGTTGGATCGCTTTGGCTCGAAGCCGGTGATGGTCATCTCTATCGCTGCCCTGGCGTTGAGCCAGTTGCTCCGGCCCTGGATGACCGACCTCTGGCACTTCTACGCGTTGAACTTCATCCAGTACGCCGCATTCCCGGGCGCGATCATGATCCCCTCGGGGAAGCTCATCGGCCTGTGGTTCGAGGGAAGTCGCGGCCGAGCGATGGGCCTCACGGCGATGGGAGCCAACTTCGGCGGGTTCGTATTCGCGTGGCTGACCGACGTCCTGGTCGGAACAATCGACTGGCGCGCGACGTATTTCGTGTACGGGGTGCTGTTCGCGCTGCTCATCGTTCCAGTCCTCCTATTCATCAAGGACGGGCCGACGGTCCTCGTCACCGTTAGCTCAAGCGACGAAGCACCCGGACCACGACGCTCCGCCGATCAAGGAGGACTCTCTGCTTCCGAAGCCATCAGGACGCGTGCATTCCTGTTGATCGTGGTCGCGCTCTTCCTCGCGACGTTCACCTACCAGTCAGTGCTGACGCAGATCGTGCCGCACTTGGAGAACATCGGGGTGTCACGCGCTCAGGCCGCGATCGCGCTCAGCTTCATCTCTCTGGCGGGAATGGGCGGGAAGGTCCTATTCGGCGCGCTCACGGAGGTCTTCCCGGCCCGATACGCGATCGGCGCCAGCCTCGCCTGTCAAATCGTCGGGATAGTGATCCTTGTCACCGTCGGCACGTCGTCTCCACTCCTCTGGGTCTTTGTGCCGATCTTCGGTCTCGGGTTCGGCGGGCTCGGCTCGTTGATGCCGCTCGTCGTCCAGAACACCTTCGGCCTCCGTGGCTTCGGGAGCATCTTTGGCCTCGTGAATTTCTTCATACTCGGCGCGGCGCTCGTGGGTCCACCGCTTGTCGGGCTGTCCTTCGACACGTGGGGTAGCTACTCACAAGCATTCCTCATTTTGTCCGGAGCGTTCGCACTTGGCGCCATCGTGATGGCCTTCGCGAAACCACCGCGGACCGGGCAACCGACGACGCGCCTCGAAGCCGCCGCCGAAGCCCGCAGGTGAGACCCCGGAGGTCCGCCAGCAGACCCTAGTAGACAATGAGCGGCCGGTCAGCCGTCTCGGTGATCCAGCTCTGAATCCCGGCGGCTTGGAGGGCCCAATGGGCCTTTCCGGCTTCGTGCCGATCGTCGTACACGGCGTACAACGCTGGCCCGGTCCCGGACATCGCAACCGCAGCGGGCCCGGCAATCGTCAGGAACGTCGCGCACGCCCGATCCCATCCTTTGTAGACGTTTGATGCCGCATCGTGGAAGGCATTGTGGTGTTCGACCTGCCCCATGAGTGAGCGCCAATCCCTCATGTCTGCGGCCAGTGCCGTGCGCCAAGCGGCCACGAAATGGCCACCCGTAAGGTCACTCTGGCCGATCTGTTCGTACATCGCCGCGGTCTTCGCGTGTGGACGTGGCACGTCCGGCACGGCGACGATGACCCATCCATGGCGCACCGGTGGGAGCGGTTCGACACGCTCACCCCGGCCGCTCGCATGCGCCGTCCCGGACACGTTGAGGAAGAACGGGACATCCGACCCGAGCCGCTCAGCCAACGCTAACCATGCATCGTCCTCAGGATCGAGCTTCCAAAGCCGAACAAGCCCGGCCAGTGTGGCCGCCGCGTCCGCGCTGCCGCCGCCAAGGCCGGCTGCCACGGGGATCCGCTTGACGAGGACGATGTGCGCGCCGGTCCCCACACCCGCTCGTTCGCGGAGCGATCGTGCCGCTTGCAAGACGAGGTTGTCGTCTCCGCTGATCTCGATGGAGTTGGTTTCCAGCACGAGTTCATCGGACGGACGGAACACCAGTTCGTCGGAAATCGTGATGGCTTGCAGGACGGTCGTGATCTCGTGGTAGCCATCCTCGCGCCGTCCCAACACCTCGAGGCAGAGGTTGATCTTCGCTCGCGCGATCACGTGGATCATTTGGGCACAGCTTCGGACGCGAGGTTGTTGACCAGATCCCCCCACTCAGCGATCGAGAGCGTCTGAGGGCGCCGACGCGGGTCGATCCCACACGTGCCGAGCCACCGTTCGACGTCCGGCGGGGCCATCTGCAAGCCGTTCGCGAGCGAGTTCCTGAGTTGTTTCCTCGGGTTCCCAAACCCGGCGCGCGCGACCCGGAACAGGTCGGGGAGCGCCTCGCGTTGTACAGCCGGCTCCGATCGGACATCCATCCGGACAACCGCCGACTCGACCTTCGGAGGGGGTCGGAAGCTCCCGGGGGCGATACGCCGGACGATCCGCGGCTCGGCGTACACCTGTACCGAGATCCCTAGCAGACCCAGTTGCCCCGGTATCGCACACATCTCCTGCGCGACCTCGCGCTGGACCGTAACGATCAAGCGGCGGGGCGGGAATCCCGACTCCAAGAACGCTCGAACGACCACCGCCGCCACGTTGTACGGCAGGTTCGCGACCACGAGATAAGGTTCGCCGCCCGCTAACGCGCGTGGGTCTTGGGCGAGGATGTCCCCTTCGACAACCACGACCGTATCCCACTGGCGGGTCGCCTCTCGGGTAAGGTCGACCATCGCATTGTCGATCTCCACCGCCACGACGCGCCCGGCCGCTTCGGCCAACCGAGACGTCAGCAGGCCAGTCCCGGAACCCACCTCAATAACCAGATCGTCCGGCTCGATCTCCGCGCTGTGCACAATGTCGTCAAGGACACCAGGGCTCACCAACAGGTGTTGGCCCAGACTTTTCTTTAGTCGGACCGGAGCGGGCTGGGGGTCAGTGCTCTTCTGCGCACGACCACGATGAGCGTTGGGCGGAGCCAAAAGTTCAATTCCCTAAGAATCGCGCGGGGTCACGGCGGGACCGAAGGAAGTAGATGAGGCCATGCACCCACCGTCGAATCGAGCCTCCGGAGCCTCGTTGCAGGACCAGCTCAGGCCAGGCGCTCCCGCGGCGCACGGAGAGCGCTCCCTACCGTTGCTTCCTTCCGGACCTGGCGGGGTTCGGGAGGCCGCCGCCGCACGGGACCCAGCCATCAACACCGTTCAGGCAACGCGCCACCCGGAGACCACAACCCTCGGGTGGGGATTCAGCCTCGCTGAAGCGGATTGCGAGTACAGGACACCGCTAGCTCCCCACCTAGCATGACCTCGACCCCAGTATCCGTTTGACGCTCGTTCCGGTCAAACGCAAGGATTGCCTGTTCGAGAGGCCCCCTAGTTGCCACCGCCCGCTATACTGGCGCCATCACAGGATGAAAGGGGGTGGTTATTCGATGTGTTTACCTAGTAAGCTGCGACTCACTCTCTGCGAGGTGAGCGAAGGCTAACCGAGCGCCGGGTGCCATTCGGCGCTCGGAGGATCTGGATCGAAGAGAGGGGCGCTTTACGGCGCCCCTCTCGCATTTCAAGAGCGGTGGTTCCGTCCCAATCGGAAACGTTCCCGGCTCCATAACAGGTCCCGAGTGCGCTCGCGGTACACTCGTGCTATCTGCACCAGGGGGTCAGACCGCTGCCAATCACAACGGCTGTCATCGTGGCTGGAGGCCGCGGGACGCGCTTCCTCCCGGCCACACTGGCCGCACCGAAGGAGCTCCTCCCGGTACTGGATACCCCAATGCTCCACTACGTGCTGGAAGAAGCGGTGTCCGCCGGCCTGACCGACATTGTTCTGGTCAGTGCACCAGGCAAAGAAGCGTTGGAGCGGTACGCATCGTTGCGAGGGGCGACCCTCGAAGCCGCTCTCAGGGGAGCACCGGACAACCCTGCCGTCGAGGCCGTTGCGCACACACTTCGACACGCTTCGATGACGACGGTCATCCAACACGAGCCGCTTGGTTTGGGTCACGCAATATCGATGGCTGCCGACACGGTGGGCGACCAACCCTTCGTTACCTTCCTTCCCGACGACATCGTCGTGAATCCAATACCCGTAGCCCGCCAATTGCTCGAGGCCTACGAAGCACGGCCGGGAATCCACGTTGCAGTCGAGCGCGTGTCCCGAGAATCGACGTCCGCGTACGGGATCGTTGACTGCACCGCCCTCCCCGAGACCTCGTTGGAGACGGGCCGGCTGTACGAAGTGCACGGGCTCGTGGAGAAGCCTGAACCGCAAGACGCTCCGTCGGACCTTGGCATCGTTGGACGCTACGTCTTTCCCGCAGAGATCTTTCCGGCGATCCGCAGGACGCGACCCGGCGCCAAGGGCGAGATCCAGATCACGGACGCGATGGAGATCCTCCGCGCCGAGGGCGTGCCCGCATACGCGGTGGAATTCGAGGGCGTCCGCTACGACGTGGGGAACCCGCTGGGTCATATGCGCGCATCGATCGCGTTCGGGCTACGGCGCCCGGACATCGGCGCTGGGTTGCGGAAGCTCCTCCAGGAGACCCTCGAAGCTGACTGACCCATGCGCGGGAATCGAAACCGGTCTAAAATAAGGTCGAAGGACCCCGGTTTATGGCACGCACACGATCCGCAAAACCCCAAAGAGGCCGGTCCCGAGCCGTTACGATCGCACGAGGCAGCCGCGCTGCCTGGCGCCGCCACGTCCTGTTCGCCAGTGGGTTGATCATCCTTCTTTCTGTCGTTCTCGTCGCGTGGCGTCCGCCCGAGCTAACAGAGGCCCTGGACCCAGCCTGGCGCTTCGGCGGAATTGGTCTATTCCAGTTTCTTCCAATCTGGTTCGGGGCGCTTTACCTCACAAGCCGAGCGTCTCCGCGGACCGCCCTCCGTTTGTGGCAGTGGTGGATCAGTTCGTTCTTGGCTCTCGCGGTGGTAGCCGCGGTCCCGAATGCCGCCGGTGGCATGACCCTCGGCACGGCACCGCTCGACAGCGAGATCGGCGAATTCGTGTCCGGCGGTTCCGGATTTGCCGCATGGCTGCGACTTGTCGCGATCCTCGCCCTGGCGTTCATCGTGGTATTCCCGCGCCTCGTAGCGGCGGCCCTGTCGAAAGCAGCGGCCACCGCAGAGCGCCTGTTTGAATCGGCCGTCGAACGCGCGCGAAGCGCTGCCGAACGTCGTGCCGCAGGACGCGACCTCAGACGATCCGCGCCGACCATCGTGGACGCGACGCGCCCAAAAGAAAACGCGCGGGACTCCGAGAACATCGACGACGCTGAATGGCTTGAAGACAACCCAGCCGACGAGGATGAAGCAGAAATCGCGCCGGTCCGGCCCCGAATCATCCTCTCCGACCAACCCGAACCGGCAGACGAACAGCAGCCCTCACCCACCGGCTCCGACGATTTAGCTTCACCGACCGACGCCACTCCAGACGAGGTTACCCGCCCCCCCGAGCAGGCCGAGCGGGCGGCAGCTCTCCAAGCCCTTTCCGAACTCTCCGGTACCGACGATCCGTTCCGATCTCTGCCGAATGTCGAATGGGCTCAACCACCCATCGAAATGTTCACTCCGGAACCGGACCACGAGATTGACCATGAAGCTGAACTAGCGACGGCCAGCGCAATTGAGTCGACGCTCGGCGAATACAACATCGAGGCCACGGTCACAGAGGTCAGGCCCGGACCCACGGTCACGCTCTTCGGCCTCAGACCGGGTTGGATCCGACGGTTCAGGGAAACGAAGGAGCGCGACGCGGAAGGCAATCTGACAACGCGGCGTGACGAGGTCAGCAAGACGCGGGTCAAGGTGGACAGAATCGCCGCTTTGGACAGGGACCTAGCCTTGCACTTGAAGGCGCCTAGCATCCGAGTCGAATCGCCCATCCCCGGCACGAATTTGGTCGGAATAGAGGTCCCGAACTCCGACCCTCAATCCGTCCATATCCGAACGCTCCTCCAAAGCGACGCGTTCCGTCGCTTGGGTGCACGTACCAAGCTAGGCGTCCCGCTCGGAAAGGGCAGCGGGGGTGAGCCCGTCGTGGCCGACCTTGCCCGTATGCCACACCTACTGGTCGCTGGCGCGACCGGGAGCGGGAAGAGCGTCTTCGTCAACAGCATCATCGTGAGTCTTCTGTGGAACGCGACACCAAACGACGTTCGCATGATTCTCATCGACCCAAAGCGGGTCGAACTCTCGGTCTACAACGGCATCCCGCACCTCATCACGCCGGTCATCGTCGAGACGAACAAGTCTCTAAACGCCCTGCGATGGCTCACCATGCAGATGGAAGAACGGCTAAGGATTCTCGCCGACGAAGGCGTACGCGACCTCGCGTCGTACAACAAGAAGGCCGCTCACAGCGAACGACTCCCCTACCTGGTGCTCGTTGTCGACGAGCTCGCCGATCTGATGATGACGGCAGGCAAGTCATTCGAGCAGGCACTCGTACGCCTGGCTCAGATGGGCCGGGCGACCGGGATCCACCTCGTTGTTGCAACACAACGGCCATCGGTGGATGTGATCACTGGCTTGATTAAGGCGAACTTTCCGACGCGCGTGAGCTTCATGGTCACGGCGCTCGTGGACTCCCGGACAATCCTCGACACGGCGGGGGCCGAAAAACTCCTCGGGCGTGGCGACATGTTATACCTCCCGCAGGACGCGGCTCGGCCGAGTCGGATCCAAAGCGCGTTCATTTCCGAAGAGGAAGCGACCGAGGTATCCGCGTTCTGGCAGGGGCAGGCACACGGGTACGAGCCGCCAGAGTTGCCCGAGCTCTTGGTTCCCGAGGAACTGCTGCCTAAAGGCAAGAACGCCGGGTCCAACGACACGTTTTCGACCGCTGATCAGACCCCAACCAGAGGGATCAGCGCGAGCGGCGACGTCGAAGAAGCGGCGCGCGAGTTGGCCGAGATGTACAACGGGAAGATTTCAACCTCGCTTCTCCAACGGAGGCTCGGGATCGGATACCCGCGCGCTGCGAGGCTCAGAGACTTGCTCGTCGAAGAGGGTTTGGCTACCGCCGAGATCCCCAACGCACCGGCGGAGACCGCAGGCCGTGGCCGTCGCGCGGCCCGGAAAGCCGCAGAGAAACGCGAATCGGACGGTTAGTTCCGGCGAACGCTACCCGGCAGAGATTTCGTGGGTAGGAGCCAAGTCCCCCAGCCGCTTCGTCACTCCGTCGGCGATCGCTTGATACCGTGTCCGCGCGTCGTCGTACTTCAAGACGGCAAGGTCTGCGCCAAACGAGGCAAACTCCTTCGATAGCTCGATCCGTCCGAGGAATGGCACGTCGAGGTCGCGCGCGAGTTGCTCACCCCCACCCCAGCCGAAAATATCCCCGGCCATGTTCTCAACCACCCCGAGGATCTCGATATTCATCTTCTTGATCATGTTGATCGACCGCTTGGCGTCCAACACTGCAAGGTCCTGGGGGGTTGTGACCACCACGAACCCGTTCAGTTGGAGTGTTTGCATGATCGTCAGGGGCGAATCTGACGTTCCCGGTGGCAAGTCAACCACCAAGTAGTCCAGATCCCCCCACTCGGTCATCTCTAAGAACTGGTTGATCGCGTTGGTGATCATCGGGCCGCGCCAGATGATCGCCTCCTCCTCATTCTCCTGGACGGACGCCATCGAGATCGTCTTCACCCCGGCTCGTTCCGCGGGATGCAACACGCCGTCTACATACGTCGGCCGCCGCGACACCCCCATGAGCTTGTCCGCGTTTGGGCAGTCGATGTCCGCGTCCAGCAGGCCGACCTTGTGTCCGAGTTGTGCCAGCGCGACAGCGAGGTTTACCGCGACGGTCGTCTTGCCGACACCGCCCTTTCCGCTATACACCGCTACACGGCTCTTGATCTGGTTCAGATTCGCGGTGATCTTCTTCCGGCGGTCCCACGTCTTCATCATTGAACCAAGACGTGCTTTCGCCTGATCGTTCATCTGCATGGACGGTGTTCCTCCTCGGCGCCACTCCGTGGGCCGGTCACACATACGCGAACCATTCTAACTGTCGGGCAGAATCGAGCCTCCCGGTCGGCGCACTACAGTGGATCGCACTCTGCGTTCACATATCCGGAGCGAAAATCCGCGACGGAACGCGAACCCACGTCGAAGGCGTGGCGCATCTGGCAACCGATGTCGTTCCCCAAGAGGTGGAGCGAGACCGATGGTCCGAGTGAGACAGTGCGTATCTGGTGGATGTCGCCCACTGGCGGGATCAGCGTCGTAACCTCTCCGGCCGTAAGGCGTCGTTCTTGGATGAGCCGTAGTTCGGCGTGCTGCGTTTCCGATCCATCGTCGACTCGTTGATACACGCGCTCGTATTGTTCCCCTTCGTAGACCCCGACCAGTCCCCAAGCCAAGTGATCGTGCACCGGCGTTTCCACGCCAGGAGCGACCGTCATGGCCATCAGCGAGTAGGAGCGGTCTTCCGGTCGGTACACCAAGTATTGGAGGAATCGGCCGGGCTCGACGGCCACGAATTCCGAACGAAGGAATCCACTCGTGAGCAACCGTGTGAAAGGACCCATGAGTGCATCGATACGATGCGTCACATCGCTCGACCGCGCCAACTCTTGCTCGACAACCGAAGTGAAGTCTCCGAGTACGCCACGCAGCCGTATCGTCTCGTCGGTCATCGCGCAGTTCGATCGAGAAGATCGATCGCGGCGGCTTTGGAACTCGACAGCGATGCGTAGATAGCGCCACCCTTCGTTCGGGCGATCGTGTGGAAGCCGTCGGTTGCGTACGTGAACCCACGGCCTCCCGGGAGCAACACCGGCGTCAGGCCCAGCCGTTGCGCGGCAGCATTGAAGGTCAAGGACAACAGCGGGGCCGCCAGCGTGGTATCCGTCGCAAAGAGCGCATCGGTCTCCACTCCGGCCAAGGCGCCGACGTGGGCGGACGGCCGGATGACATCTGGCGCCGTCTCACCATAGACCGCGAAGGAAACGTGTTTGACCCCAGCTTGTGCCAGTAACGGTCCTACGGGCCGAAGGTCCGGCCACCCCTGTGCGGCAAGCGTTCGCAAGGCAACCGGCATCAACTCCGGGGAGAAACGAACCCACCCGGCCGCCAGTGGGCGTTGGCGCGGATGACGGGGGAAGGACTGGAGAATGTTCGTCGCTGCAGGCGCACCTTCGGCGCCTGGCACGTACCGATCGTTGGCCAAAGCGATGATCAGGTCGAACGCGGCCACATCGTCCCCAAAAACGAAATCGAGCATTTCATCTCGTTGACGGGCCCAACGGGCGACACCGCCGTCTTCAGCAGCCGTGAGCGTCTGAAGTACGGCGATCGCAGCGGTTGTGTCCGTGAATCGCAGCCGGCCAGCCACGACACTGAAGCCGCTCTTGTCGAACGGGCCCAACCAGATCGACAACGACTCGACGTCGCCTTCGACACTGATCAGCGTTCCGTCGGGCGCTACGATTCCGTCCGCGATGCTGAATGGCTCTCCGTCCCTGCTGACGTGGATGTACCCGCCGAGTGGCGCGTCCGGCAGAACCGCCCCGAACCCATGCGGGAGATCGGGGTTGCCCGTACGGTGGCCCGCGGAGAGGCAACTCGCCGACAACAGCACCACGGCAACCAGCAGTCCCGAGAGGGCCATGAGGCGGTGCAACGTCACTCCATAACCCGTCGGAGTTCCACAATCTGGTCGCGGAACGCCGCCGCCTTCTCGAACTCGAGGTTCTTGGATGCTTGTTTCATCTGCCTCTCGAGGTCGCGAACGACCCGAGCGATGTCTTCGGTCGGCAGGTCGCCCGTAGAAACCTGATACGGCGCACGCGTCTCGGCGACCTGCCGCACGCGTTCGGTGATGTCCCGGACGGCCTTTTGGATTCCCTGTGGCACGATTCCTCGTTCCTGGTTGTAGGCATCCTGCATCTCCCGCCGTCGGTATGTCTCGTCGATCGCCTGCACCATTGAGTCGGTCACTTGGTCCGCGTACATGATCACGTGACCGTTGACGTGACGCGCCGACCGGCCAATCGTTTGGATCAGAGATGTCCCGGATCGCAGGTACCCTTCCTTGTCGGCGTCCAGGATGGCGACAAGGCTGACCTCAGGGAGGTCCAACCCCTCGCGGAGCAGGTTGATACCAACGATCACGTCGTATACGCCGAGCCTGAGGTCTCTGAGAATCTCGCTGCGCTCCAGGGTCTCCACTTCCGCGTGGATGTAGTGAGTCTTGATTCCCATCTCTTTCAGGTAGTCGGCGAGTTGCTCAGCCATCCGCTTCGTTAGCGTCGTGACGAGCGCTCGCTCACTCCGTTCGACCCGTTGCCTGATCTGTTCCAGCAGGTCGTCGATTTGCCCTTTGGTGGACTTCACGTCAATGGTCGGGTCAGTCAACCCCGTGGGGCGTATCACCTGTTCGACCACTTGACTACTGATTTCCTGTTCGTACGCCGCGGGAGTCGCGGATACGAAGACAACTTGATTGATGAGTTGTTCGAACTCCGTGTAGTTCAAAGGCCGGTTGTCCAAGGCAGACGGCATGCGGAAGCCGAAATCGACCAAGGTCTGCTTGCGGGAGATATCGCCGTGGAACATGCCCCGAACCTGGGGAACCGTCATGTGTGACTCGTCAACGAAGAGCAAGAAGTCGCTTGGGAAGTAATCCAGGAGGCACCAGGGCCGGCTTCCGGCGGGCCTCTGCTGGATGTGGCGCGAGTAGTTCTCAATACCGGAACAGTACCCGACTTCCCGGAGCATCTCGAGGTCGTAACGGGTCCGCTGCTCCAGCCGCTGCGCCTCCACGAGTTTCCCTTGCTCCTGGAACCAACGGACACGTTCCCGCATCTCCTCCTCAGCATCGCGGATCGCCGCCGTCAGCTTCTGCTCACCGGTTACCCAGTGCTTCGCCGGGTACAGCGCTACGCGGTCTCGCTCACCGAGGACCTCTCCAGTGGTTGGGTCCACCGACACGATCCGTTCGATCTCGTCCCCGAAGAACTCGACCCGGACCGCCAGTTCCTCGTAGACGGGTTGCAGCTCCAGGGTGTCTCCGCGGACCCGGAATCGCGCTCGCGTAACGTCATAGTCGTTCCGCTCATATTGCATGTCGATCAGTCGGCGGATCACCTGGTCCCGCGGCGTTCGGGACCCTTTTTCGAGCAGCATGATGAAGCTCGCGTACTCGTCAGGCGCACCAAGCCCGTAGATGCACGACACGGACGCAACGATTAGGACGTCCCGTCGCTCCCACAGAGCCTTCGTTGCCGCGTGCCGGAGGCGGTCGATCTCGTCGTTGATCTCTGCGTCCTTCTCGATATACGTATCCGTCCGGGCGACATACGCCTCCGGCTGGTAGTAGTCGTAGTACGAAACGAAGTATTCGACGGCGTTGTTGGGGAAGAAATCCCGGAACTCCATGCAGAGTTGGGCGGCGAGCGTCTTGTTGTGCGCGATCACAAGCGTGGGCCGCTGCACTTCATGAACGATGTTCGCCATCGTGAAGGTCTTGCCGCTGCCGGTCACGCCTTTGAGCGTTTGGAACCGGTCGCCTGCCTTCACGCGCTCGGTGATCTGGGCAACAGCCTCCGGCTGGTCCCCTGTCATCCTGAAAGGCGCCACCAGTTGGAACTGTTGGCCGGTTCTGGCGGCGGGTGTGAGAATGGTCATAGGCCCTCGTGGTCAGCCTGACCGAAGCGAACAGGAATCCTGGTAGCAGTGTACCAACGGGGCGAACTAGGGAGCGAACCGGTACACTGCAGCGGTTGTCACGTGGTCAATTCACCCAGGTCAGGGGGGATCAGACATGGATTTTCGCTTCACGCCTGAAGATGAGGCTCTGCGCGCCGAGGCAGTGGAATTCACGCGACGCGAGTGGAACCCAAAGGGGTACGGGGACGGCGCCGGCATCCACTACGCACTCTCATGGCACCACATTGATGAGGGTCTGAGCGCACTAATCCACGAGTTCGAGAAGAAACTGGTCAAGCAAGGCTGGTGGACCATGCACTGGCCAGAAGAGCATGGCGGCCAAGCGGCCAATATCACCACACAAATGGCATATCGGGAAGCGATGTCGTACGCGGGCGCTCCTGCCACGTTTGGCGGCGGACTCGTTGCCCCGGTGCTCATGATCCAGGGCGCCGACTGGATGAAGGAGCAGTTCCTCCCGCAGATCGCCGCCGCCGACCTCGAGTTCTCACAGGGTTTCAGCGAACCCGACGCCGGCTCCGACTTGGCGGGCCTCAAGACCCGGGCAGTCCGCGACGGAGACGACTACGTGATCAGTGGCCAAAAGATTTGGGGTACGTATCGGGATCCTTGGATCCACATCCTCGTTCGGACCGACCCGGAGGCGCCGAAACATCGCGGCATCACCTATCTCTTGGCGCCACTTCGGGACGAGAACGGAGACTACCCGCCCGGTGTCTCGGTCCGCGGGATCACGGACGCCCTCGGAAGGCACCGATGGGACGAACTCTTCATGGAGAATTGGCGGGTCCCCGCGCACAACATCATTGGTGAGGAGAACCGCGGCTGGTACGCGGCGATGACGACGCTCAGTTTCGAGCGCTCGAACATCGAGGGGCCAGCCATGCTCATCCGCCTCATTGAGGACTTCGTGGAGCACAATCGGTACCTCCGGCGCACAGCCGGCGCAGCTCCCCTCGACGAACCAATCATTCGCCACCAACTCGCCAACCTGCGCCTTGAGGTCGAAACGATGCGCATGCTCTCCTACCGCGTTGGGTGGATGCAGACCAAGGGCGAGATCCCGGTCATGGAAGCATCTATGACCAAGTTCTGGGGGGACGAGTTGACCCAGCGCGTCTATCGATTCATGTCCCGAGCGTTGGGACCATATGGCAATCTGCTGCCCGGCAACCCAATTCGCCTTCCGGTGAACGGCTACGTCAACTCAAATGCGGTTAACACGACTGGCATCAGCATCGCCGGCGGCACAACCGAGGTGCAGAAGAACATCATCGCCCAACGGGGACTTGGACTTCCTAGGTAGGGGTCAAGCCCACCGGGTTTCAATCGGAACGCGTCGATAGTCCGAGATGCCGCGTGTCGGGAATGATTCCCGGCTATTGAACGGCGAGCCGGGTGCTGGCCCAACGCACCATGATCAGCGGGATGAGAATCGCGACGACGACGGCGAATTGAGGTGCGTCGGTTAGCTGCCTCGCGACGATATTCGCCGCCACTAACCCAGTGACGATGAGCACGACCTCCATGATGAACTCACGGTTTCCGGGGCGTGGGAGGATTTCCTGAGTCCACAGGCTCAGTTCTTTCAGGCCCGCCGCCACAGAGCCGGCGAGCGCCAATGCCGTCCCTGTCCACGGAACGAGAGAATCACTTTCCGGCAACAGGAGGCCCCAGAGGTGCAGCGTGAGCAGGATGTTTGCACCGCTGAGCAGTAGCCAATAGGGATTTGCAGTTGCTGGCCCGGTCCGTCCTCCGCGCGCCAGAACCATTGATGATGCGACACCAATGGCGACCAGTACCGCCAGCAAACCCTCGGTCACACGTCAGGCCCAAGCAGCACTGCCAGTAAAACGCCAGCGAGATGCCTCGGCATCCCTAATGCACTCTCGCGCGCCGCGTTCCGCGGTTGGTCGTTCTTAGTCGGTCGCACACGGCCTCCGTGAAGATTCAGGACGCCGAAACGATTTGAAGCGCTTGCCTGATGCGTTCCTCCAGCGGCAGCGACCCGCTCCCATCGTCTCGCGCGCCGAACGCCCGCCGGATTTCCATCTGGCTAAATCCGAGCGTCTGGAGAGCCTGCGCTAGGTCCGGGTCATCCGACAGCGCAGCTTGGGGCACGGCTCCGTCAGCGGCGAATTCGATTCCTTCGAGCTTCCCCTTCAATTCGACTACCAACCGTGCCGCGGTACGCTTACCGATGCCCGGGACTTGAGACAGTGCGTCAGTGTCCTCGGCGCCTACAGCGCGCGCCAGATTCGACGGCGACAGCATCGACAGGACCACGAGAGCTAACCGCGGTCCGATCCCGGAAACACCTTGGAGCGCGAGGAACGCCTCACGCTCAGTCGGGGTCGCAAACCCATAGAGCGAGAGTTCATCGTCGCGCACGACGAGGTGCGTTAGAAGCCGGACGTTGGCTCCAATGGGACCGAGTCCACCCAACGTTGGCGTCGTTACCCCAACGCGAAGAGTCACGCCGCCGACCGCCATCTCGACGTAGTCGCCGCCTCGGGCTTCCAACAAGCCCTGCAACGTGACGATCACCAGCCGACTCTATCGCGCGCGAGCAATGTTCGTCGAGCGGTCCGCGGCGATCACCTACGCCCCACGAACCGGATATCCGGGAATACCGCGGTCGCGGAACAGGTGACACAGAGCGACTGCTGTCGCATCCGTTGCATCCAACTGCTCCGCGCCATCCGGTGGAAGATTCAGATGCACGCGTACCATCGATGCCACGTCGGACTTCGTCGCCCCACCGTGGCCGGCGACGGTCTCACGGACTGAAGCCGGAGGATACTCGTGGACGGGTAGATCCCTCGCGGCGGCCGCGATCAGGGAGATACCCCGAGCCTCGCCGATTGCAAACGCCGCCCGCACGTTTTTCGCCACAAACGGTTGTTCGATCGCCACGGCTGTCGGATTGATAGTGTCGAATACGTCGTCGAGCAACCGGCTCATTGCGTGCAAGCGGCGAGCAAGTGTTCCGCGGGCCGGAACGGTGAGGACCCCCATCCGGCACAGGGATAATTCTCCGACCGGATCGACCTCGATCGCGCCGAACCCCGTGACTCGAGTCCCCGGATCAATGCCCAGGATCCGAGTCATCGGTCAACTCGCCTGTCGGAGCACGACCTCCGGGAAGTTCGCGTTCGTGTGCACCTGTTGCACATCGTCGAGGTCGTCTAATTTCTCCAGCAACCGCAGATTCTGAACGGCCTGTTGGTCGTCAAGTTCGACGGTTGTCTTCGGCATCATCGACACCTCGGCGCTGACGACCCGCGCCCCGGCTTCGGATAGGGCCTCGCGAAGTGGCTCCAATTGGTGTGGTGGCGCGTAGACCTCCATCGCGCGGTCGAGCAACGTGACGTCTTCCGCGCCCGAATCGATCGCGAGTAACCCCTGTACTTCGAGTTCGGATGCCTCTCCTTCGACCAGCAGCACACCCTTTCGGTCGAATATCCAGTTGACGCTTCCGACCTCTCCCAAGTTTCCGCCCTGGTGGGAGAACATAGAACGGACTTCGTTCGACGTCCGGTTCCGGTTGTCGGTGAGGGCAACAACAAGTATCGCCGCCCCGCCTGGACCGTACCCCTCGTACTGGATCTCGTGCAGATCGTTCCCTGCGTCTCCGCCTGCCACCTTCTTGATGGCCCGTTCGATGACGTCGTTGGACATCGACGCGTCCTTCGCGCGTTGCACCGCCAACCGCAATCGAGGGTTGAAGTCCGGGGAGACACCGCCGTCCCGAGCGGCGACCGTGACCTCACGGATGAGTTTCGTAAACAACTGGGCGCGCTTCGCGTCGTTGGCGCCCTTCTGCCTCTTTATTTGGGACCAGTGAGAGTGGAGTGACATGGGCCTGAATCACCTCTCGCCGATGGGTTCCTCATTCGTTCGCAAGAAGTCGTCGAGGAGGCCCGGGATTGGGTGAACAATCACCCGCCCTTCCGGAATCCGTAGGTCCGCGACGCCGTCGATGTTGGGGATCAATGACTCCCGCCCACCGGCTGATCGAACGACCAGAACGTCATTGCTGCCCGTTTCGAGTACCTCGCTGACTGCCCCGAGCGTGACACCATCCTCGGTTTCGGCAGTGATGCCCAGTAATTGGAAGCGGTAGTACGCGCCATCGGGGAGCGGCGTGAGAGAGTCCTCCGGAACGTCCAGCGTCTCACCCCTGAGCGTCTCCGCGCTGGATCGGTCACGCACCGCGTCCAGCAGGAGAACGAACCGCTCGTTGCCTGTGGGTCGAGATGCGACGACCTGGACTGGCGCCCCCTTTAGGTACAGCGCGCTGTTCACATCAAACCGTTCGGGGAAATCGGTGAGGCTATCGACCTTGATTTCGCCTTGCACCCCAAATGCCCCAGCGATTCGGGCAACGGCAACGAATTGGCTAGCGGACGGCTCAATTTGGCTCATGCAGCGCCCAAACGTAGCGTGGTGAGCCTCTTGAGGTTACCCAATCTCAAGGCTTGCGCGGGTCCCGCCTTTGATCGCAGCCACCCGCAAAAGGGTTCGCATTGCCTCAGCCACTCGACCCTGGCGGCCTATCACCTTCCCTTTGTCGTCTTCGGCCACAACCAGGCGGACTATGATGCGGCCTTCTTCGCCCGGCTCCTCCGTGACTTCAACGGCATCCGGCTCCGCGACGATGCTCCGCGCCATGAACTCGACAAGCTCTTTCATGATCCTGCCGACCTCGCTACTCGGTCGCGATGATGCCCTCTCGTTTGAGGAGGCTAGCGACGGAGTCGCTGGGCTGGGCCCCTTTCCCGAGCCAGGCCCGCGCTTTGTCGGCGTCGATGACTACAGTGGCTGGCTCTGTCCTCGGGTTGTAATGGCCAATGATGTCCACGAAGGCACCATCTCTCGGAGCGCGTTGGTCGGCCACAACCACACGATAGCTCGGTTGATTCCGAAACCCTCGACGCGTCAATCGAATTCGAAGCATGCAGTTCGTCCGTGTACTCGGTATTGGTTTCTCGGACCGTATATGCAGTATACCGCTCGCGTGCCTGCCTCTTTAGCACCGAAGTGCGGACAGCGTCCCCATGGTTTCGTTGACGCTCAGAATTGGCCTCCGTAGGATGACTCCACGCACGGACTGCGTGCTGTATCGCGGGGAGCATCGGCGTTAATGGAGGTGTGGTCGGCGGGTGCAGGACCAGGCATTTGAGCAACAGGGGCCGTCTGATGTCCCAGAAGAATCGGACGGACCGTCGACGAACCGGTTCGATCGCCGACTTATCGTCGCGATTGCAGTGGTGATTCTGGCGACAGCCTTCCTGATCTTCCGTTCGCTGGACGCAGCAAGCGCTGTGTACATGGAGGTTGACGAAGCAGTTGCCGCTGCCGACGAACTAGGAGACCGTAGGATTCGTATAGGCGGTGTGGTTGTCCCCGGCTCGATCGATCAGCACGGCGACGGCTTGGACATTGATTTCACGGTGCAGGACGAGAGCGGCTCGATCACGCTCCCAGTGTCGTATCGCGGCGTCCCGCCGGACATCTTCGGTGACCGTGCCACGGTTTTCGTCGAGGGCTACTACCAGTCCGGGGTGTTCGAAGCGAACGTCCTGTTGACCAGGCATCCGGACACGATGGAGGAACTCAGGGGTTCGGAGATACCTGACAGCTACCGAACGTCCTCGTAGGCGGCCCGAATGACACTCTCCGACGCGGGCTACTTCAGCCTAGTGTTGGCACTCATAGCCAGTGTCTATGGGGCGGTCACGATTGCGGTCGGACTGCGGATACAGGCGCCCCCGCTGCTCGCGAGCGGCAGGAATGCGATGTATCTCGTCGCGTTCCTCACCCTGGTGGCATCGGCGATACTCGCCTATTCCTTCATCACGCGCGACTTCGGGGTGCGCTATGTCACTTTGCACTCCAACTTGGCAATGCCGATCCACTACGTCGTGTCATCGTTCTACGCAGGGCAAGAAGGATCGCTTCTCTATTGGGTGACGCTGCTGAGCACGTTCGGCGCCGGCGCCGTCCTACTGACCAGGCGGGCGTACGCCGCAATCATGCCGCACGCAACTGCGGTAATCCTTGTCACGCTGACGTTCTTTCTTGGCGTCTTGGTCTTCTTCACCAACCCGCTCGAGCGTCTGCCTGCCGTGATGCCGGACGGCAGAGGGTTGAATCCGCTCCTCCAGGACCCGGGAATGCTCATCCATCCGCCGATGCTGTTGGCCGGCTATGTGAGTTGGACCATCCCATTCGCCATCACGATCGGCGCGCTTATGACCGGCCGGAGCGGCGTTGATTGGGCGCGCGCTGTCCGGATCCCGACGTTGATTGCATGGACCATCCAGAGCCTCGGTTTGATCCTTGGAGGCTGGTGGGCGTACCACGTCCTTGGTTGGGGAGGGTATTGGGGTTGGGACCCCGTCGAGAACGTCGCACTCCTGCCCTGGCTCGCGGGCACGGCCTTCCTCCATTCGGTAATGGTGGTGGAACGCCGCGGCAAGCTGAAGGTGTGGAGCATCTCGTTGATCATCGCGACCTTCGCGCTGTCAATTTTTGGAACCTTTATCGTCCGAAGCGGCATCCTCAGCTCGGTCCATTCCTTCGCCGAGTCCGCCGTCGGCCCGCTCTTCTTGGGGTTCTTTACCTTCGCGGTCGGCGGCAGCATTGCACTGCTCGTCTGGCGCCTCCCCCGGCTCAGAGACGAGGAGGGGTTCGAAGCGATCGCCTCCCGCGAGTCCGGGTTCCTTTTGAACAACCTGGTACTGGTGAGTATCGCCTTCGCAACCTTTTGGGGAACTGTGTACCCGATGATCAGCGAGGCACTGGGGAACGAACGCATCACAGTCGGGGCTCCCTTTTACGTCAAAGTCAACGGGCCGCTCTTCCTGGGTTTGACGTTCTTGATGGGTGTGGGTCCGCTACTCGCGTGGAGGCGGACCTCCAATGGGGTGATGCGGCGTAACTTCCGTATTCCCGTGGCCGTAGCGCTGCTCACCGCAGCCGTGAGCTTTGGGCTGGCAGGGGACCCGTTGGCATCGTTGGCGTTTGGTGGATGCGCCTTCGTCGTCGCATCGGTGAGTTTCGAGTACGTCCGTGGCACACGGCTGCGTCGGCAAAACACGGGCCACCCATACTCAAGAGCAGTGGTCGGGCTCGTGTCTCGCGATCGCAGACGGTACGGGGGATACCTCGTCCACCTGGCGGTGGTCGTCATTGGAGTCGGGATCGTGGCATCGACGGCATTTCAACTTCACCGAGAAGTCAACCTCACGGCGGACGAGTCAGTCGATATTGGCGCGTATACCCTCACGTACCTCGGCACTGTAACGACACAGGAGATCGGCAAAAACGTCGTCGCTTCACGGCTTCGGGTGAGCAACAACGGTCGCTTTATCGGGGAAGCTATCCCACGTACTCAGTATTACCGCGGCTTTGAGGCACAACCCACCGGCAGAGTCTCTGTTCTATCGAGTTGGCGGGAGGACCTCTATGTGTATCAAGCAGGGGTCGGCCCGGACTCCGCAACCTTCTCCATCTTTGTGAACCCGCTGGTGGGGTTGATCTGGGTGGGTGGAGCTATGTTGGTGCTCGCCATCCTGGTCTCTGCGTGGCCCGGTCGGATCACGCAAAGTGGGTTTGCCTGGACGGCGCCGGTCCCCGCCACCAGTACCGCGGATCCCGCGTCCTTGACGCAACAATGAACGGGTTTCGTCGCAGAACCATATGGGCTGTGGTCTCCGCTGCCGCAGCGGCCTCCATGTTGATCCCCAGTACGGCGCACGCTCAACAGGCGGAGGGATCCACCGACCTGGACCTCTTCGTCCTGTCACCGGAGGCGATCGCAATCGCCGAGAAGGTTCAGTGCGTGGTATGCGACGGCCAGTCCATTGTCTCGTCGAACGCAACGATCGCGAAACAGATGCGCGTCGCCGTCCAGCAGAGAGTCGACGCGGGTTGGACCGAGCGCGAGATTCTCAACTACTTCGAAGAATCGTACGGAACCTTCGTGCTGCGGGAGCCTCCGGTGCGCGGTATCGCAACTGGGTTGTGGTTAGCGCCGCCGATGATTGCCCTCGCCGGCGCCTTGGCAGCCGTCGGGGTCATGCGACGGTGGAGGCGCGCAGATCGCGTCATGTCTCCACTGACCGATGTCGAGGATGAACAGGCGGTCGCTCAACACCTGGCGTCGCTCGAACGGGACCAACGAGGGACGGGCTGACGTGCTGACGCCGCTTGCAGTGGTCTTCGTGGTCGTGCTGTTCGTGATCGGCATGGCAACGCTCACATGGCCATTGGTCCGATACCGTTCGGGGGCGTCGGAACACCCCGCATTCCCGGTGGAGATCGAACCGGTCGTTTCAAATCTGACACGCCTGCGGCAGCAACGAACGGCAGCGCTCCGGCTCATTCGGGAGCTTGATGCGGAGCGGGCCCTCGGCAACCTGAACGAAGAAGATTATCGGACCCAGCGGGCCGTCTATGTCAGGCGAACCGCAGCGGTCATTCGCGAGATCGAAGGCCGGGAACGCGTCCTGGATGAGGAGATCGAACGGGCTGTGAGCCAAGGGGGCGCCACCCGAGGAGCAAGCTCCCCAACACCCGACGAGCGTCGGAGGGCGGGTTGACCCCTACTCACCTTTCGGCAGCATACGGGCGACTTGCCCCCGCGACGTGCGCGGCGCTCCTTACCGTCGCTCTCGTTCTTTCTGGTTTGGCGGGAAGCCCGAATGCCTCGGCACAGGGAATCCCGGACCCACCGGGCACCGAGAATTCGTTCACGATCCGCGTGACGAATGGCACTGCATCAGGGTCGGATGGCGGCCCATACGATGTCACACTGCAGGCGTTCAGGGGTGACGACGAGGTTACACGGTGGACCAACCAGGCAGACAGCTCAGGCGCTGTGTTGTTCGATCTCATCACTGCGACCGATCTTGTGTACGTAGCATCAACGGTTCATCACGGTGTCCGCTACTTCGGGGACCCGATCTCGGCATCGAACACCGAAACGAGAGAGGCCGAACTGACCGTGTACGACCTGACTTCGGACCCCACCTTGCTCCGTCTTGCCGGGGATAACATGGTCGTCTTGGGTCCCGACGGCGATAGCGGGACGCTTCGGATGATGCAGGTCACGACCGTCGAGAATGCCGGTGACCGGACCTTCGTTGGCTCAACCAACAACGCGCGGTCCGCCACGATGAGATTGCCGCTACCGGACCAAGCCTTCGACGTGGAGGCAATGCACGATCCCGGGAGCTTGGTGCTCGACCCAGATACCAATCGCCTCTTTAGCACCAGACCGGTGCTTCCCGGGCGCGAGGACCTCGTGCTGACGTATCGCCTGCTGTACCGGGGAAGTGGGCACCAAATTAGAAAGGAATACCCGTACCCTGCAGAGACGGTTCGCCTGTTAGTCCCCGAGGACATCTCACCACTGCTCAGCGAAGTGTGGACAACGCGGGGCCGGACGGAGGTCGCTGGAGCTGTGTACGAAACCTTCGAGCTGTTGGATGGCGTCCCTGACATAGGCGCGCGTGTGTCCGCCCAACTCGTGGGGTTGCCCATCTCGGCGGGCGAACGCAGCGACACCTTTGGCACGAGGCTCCGCTACGGCGCAGTTGCATCCGGTGCTGTGGCTATCGCCGCACCCGCTGCGTACGGCTGGTATTGGTCGCGACGGCGTCGGGAGCACCTGATCGCCGCGCCGCCCGCCACGCGGTCATTCACTATCGAGGAGTTAACCACCCTCCAGTTGGCGTTCGAGACCGGAGAGATGAGCGAGACAGAGTACCGGGCCGCTCGAGAGCAATGGATTGTGGACCTCCGTCGCCAGCTGGAGGAGGACGGTCTGTGACATTGGGCAACCGAACCGCGGCAACGGCCCAGAATGGAGGGCCAGCGATCGCCTGCCAGGGCCTGGCTAAGGACTACGGCGAAACGGTCGCTCTTCGGAGCACAAATCTCGTGATCGATCGCGGGCAGCGGGTAGCCGTGTTCGGACGGAACGGCGCCGGCAAGACCACGTTAATCAAGGCGTTTGCCGGGTTATTGAGACCATCGGCAGGCACTGTCAGGGTGTTTGGCGCCCAACCCTGGAGTTCCTCTGGGGCCGCGCGCGCTCACGTCGGGCTCATCACGCATCAGAGCTTCCTTTACGAGGAGCTCAACGCACGCGAGAACCTTCGCTTCTACGCAGCGTTGTACGGCGTCCAAGATGCGCCGGCCCGGATCGAGACGGTCCTATCCACGTTCGGCTTATCGCACCGCGCCCGTCAACCGGTTCGTACACTCTCGCGCGGTCTCCAGCAACGGGTCGCCCTTGCGAGAGCGATGGTCCACAACCCGCCGGTCTTGCTCCTCGACGAGCCGGACACGGGACTGGACCCGCTGGCCCGTCAGAGTCTGGAGGACGTGATCGAAGATGCGGGGAGCCGGTTAACGGTAATCACGGCGACCCATGACGTCGATTGGGGGTTGCGCCTGGCCGACCGTTCGATTGTCTTAGAGGCAGGCGGGATTGCGCATGACTCAGGGGATCGTCCGCCCGACCACGAGGCGGTAATGCGCGTCCTACTGAACGGCGGGACTCGGGTTTCGTGACTCGCCCACCGTCGCTCGTACAGCAGATCGCCATCCTCGCCGCCAAGGAGTTGGCGCTGGAGTTGCGCTCTCGGGAAACGGTGCCGGCCATTGTCATCTTCGCGGTAGCATCGCTGATCACTTTCCAGTTTGCGTTCGATCTCCGCGGACCGACGACGACGCTCGTGACGCCGGGGGTCATCTGGATTGCGATCTTGTTCGCGAGTCTGCTGGCGCTCAGCCGGTCGTTCGCCCGCGAACTTGAACGTGGGTCCCTCGACGGGATCCTTGCCGCACCGGTCGATCCATCTGCGCTGTACTTTGCGAAGGTGATCGGGAACCTGACGTTCCTTCTCATATTGGTTGCCGTGACGGTCCCGCTCAGCGCAGCGCTGTTCGGCATAGACCTGTTCAAGCCTCTCCTGCTGTTGGTGCTTCTCCTAGGCAGCCTCGGCATCGCGGCTGTGGGCACAATACTTTCCGCCGTGGCAGCGAACACGCGCGCGAGGGAGGCGCTGCTCCCGATCCTCCTTATGCCAATGTTGGTACCCGTGATCCTGGGCGCAGTGCGCGGCACCGGACTGGTTATGGACGGGCGGCCCTGGAACGAGGTTCAGAGCTGGGCCAGCATGTTGCTCGCTTATGACGTTCTGTTCGTGGCGCTCTCGGCGTTACTATTCCACTACGTTGTGGAGCAGTAGACGAGTCTGCGATCATTCCTATCCGCACACAACACACGGAGACGTAGATGCCTGACGGTTCATTCGGGGACTTTAGTCCCACGTTCGTGTTTCTGACGTTCAGCATTGTTTGGCTCGTACTATTCGGCTACGTCTTCTATGTGGCCCGGCGTCAATCTGACATCCGGCATGATCTGGATGACCTCAGGCGAGAGATCAGCCAACCAGGGTCTGGAGGCGGACCTGAGCCATCGGAGCCATCAGCAACCGCCTGAACTGCCGACGCACCATCTACAGGTTGGACGCCACCACTCAGATGGACGCGTCGACCATCACGACGAGGAAGACAAGAGCCAAGTACAGGATCGAGTACTTATAGAGCCTGAGCGTTGCTGCTCTGTGCTTCTCCTTGAGGAGTCGCCAGGCGTAGTACCCGAATAACCCTCCAAGAACCAACACCACCCCAAGGTAGAGGAAACCCAGGCTGTTCGTGCTGAGAAAGAACATCACCGCCAGCAGGTTCACGAGCACCACGTAGAGGAAGATCGACCACTGCGTCGCGGTCTCCCCCTGGACCACGGGCAACATCGGCACATTCGCCCGCGCGTAGTCATCTTGGATGAGCAGAGATAAAGCCCAGAAATGCGGCGGCGTCCAGAAGAAGATGATGGCGAATAGATAGAGGGCCGGTAGGTCCAGACCACCAGTGACCCCCGCCCACCCCACGAGAGGCGGAACTGCCCCCGCTGCGCCTCCGATCACGATGTTCTGAACTGTGGTCCGCTTCAACCACATCGTATAGACGAACACGTAGAACAACGAACCGCCAACCGCCAACGACGCCGCGAGGACATTCGCGACGGAGGCCAGCAGTGCGAACGACGCGACGTTGAGAGCTACGCCGAACGTGATTGCAAACTGAGGGCTAATCCGTCCACTGGCGACGGGGCGTTGGCGTGTCCGCACCATGGCCCGATCGATTCCTCCTTCGAGACCATGGTTGATTGACCCCGCGCCCCCGGATGCGAGCGCGCCGCCGATGAGAACCGCCGCAGCGATCGATAGCGGCGGCATCCCACGCGACGCCAACACCATGCCCCCAGTTGCAGTCACGAGGAGGAGGATCATCACACGGGGCTTCGTGAGCGTCACTAAGTCCATAAGGAACGAGGGCGACGTTCCTGTGCCGCCTTCCCCCCCTCGCGCCGGAACGTTGCCGGTGTCCGTACGGGTCAGCGCCACCGTCCAGCCGCTCACAAGCGCTATGAGAAGTACCGCACTCCCCCACATCCCCGTGGCGAGAGCGATGTGAAGTACCCGGGGGAACTGATCGAAGTTCATCCACGGAATCAACGCGCCGACGAGGATTTGGAGCACCAGGACATGTACGAGTACAAGCGCAACTCGACCGATCAGTCGCGATTGATCTCGGTGCGCCCACGCAATCCGGACGAGGATGACCGACGCGAACAGCGCGCCGAGGACTACGAGCCGGTGCGCCAACTGAATCGCCTGCCGCTCCGTGGCTGGGATCAAGTTGCCATCACATAACGGCCACCCGCTCAGCCCGCCGCCACATACGATCGTTGCTCCCTCCGCGACGACATACGCCCCGGAGAGGATCGAGAGCATCGTCGCTATCAGGACGATCAGCGACCACCGGATCAAGCGGGAGGGGTCTACATCGGCTGAGTGCAACGCTGCCCGGATCCTGGAACCCGCGCCACTCGCCACTACCGCAGAAACGATCAGGGCCGCGAACACGGTTTCCGCCGTCGCAAGATGGAGCGTAACGATCATCGGCGGCAGGTGGGCCAACACCGTAATTCCACCGAGGACGGCGACGAAGATGAGGAAACCAAAAGCAACCGATGCCGGCAACAATACTCGCTGCGCGTCCCCCCGGCGGAGGAGCGTTGCTAACATCGTTTGCACGAACAACGCCGCCACCAACAGGATCACCAAGCTTCCGAAGAGCCGGTGCGAATACTCAATGAGGACGTAGTAGTCTAGTGGCGGGATTAACCGCCCATGACACAGCGGCCAGTCAGGGCACGCAAGGCCAGCTCCAGAAACGCGAACGAAGCTGCCGAGGCTGATTTGACCGAACGTCGCAGTCGCGGCAGCGATAGCGACCCACAAGGACACTGTGGCGCTGAAAACGCCCGAGCGCGTCGGTCCCCCAGCTGTCACACCGATCCGAGCATCAGCCATTCGACACCCGACGCGCGACGGGCATCGATCCAGCCGCGAGTGCCGTTTGCCGTCGTTCCGTCTCCTCCTCGTCCTTCTTCATGGCGACCACAAACAGAGCTGCCATCGCGGTGAAGTAGGCAATCATCGCGCCGATCCACATCATCAATCCACCGATCTGTTGGTCCTCCAACGGCCCGATTCCCCAGATCCGGGATCCGGTCGCGTACGGTTCGTACCAAGGCTCTGAAGCGAACGTCAGCATCGCGGCGAGAGGAAGGCTCTGCGTAAGAGCCAACACGACATAGGCAAACCGTCCTAGGTACGGTATTCGCGCCCGGAACGGTGTCGGGTCGATTATGAGCCACCAAAAGAGGAGCCCGACGCCCATAAACGCGGCGTGCTCCAATGCATGCACCAACTCGTTTTCGATCGCGGTGGTGTACAGCGGGGGCATGTGCCACGACCACAGGGTCACCACGAACGCGCTCCACGCGACCATCGGGTGGGACACGTAGTGGAGCACCCACCGTGTGTTGCGTGATCGAGCACCTCGAACGACCGTGTTGCGGCGCAGGATCGCGGGCAGACCCCGCGTCATGGGTAGCAGCGGCGCACCGAGCAGGATCAACGGTGCGGCACCGAAAACCAACAGCAGATGTTGCACCATGTGGAAGAGGAACATCCGCTCCGACAGCGCATCGAGCGGCGACATCAACGCCACCAGTGCCGCAAGAATCCCTGCATAAAACGCGTAGGGACGCCACCATGAAATGACCGCGTCTCCGAGGTTCCGCAGATCCACCATTCCGCGCCCGTAAGCAACGGACGCGAAACCCGCCGTCGCTACCACAACCGGATCAAGCGACCAGGAACCCGCGAATTCCATGACCGTCACGAAGCGACCTCAACAGGAAAGAGACAACAAATCGGCCGCATTTCACGGCACCCTTCCAGACCATCGTGTTTCAACAAAATTGCGTCGTCCATGCGACGCCAAGACCGAACGTGCCCGCCGGACTCCCGTTACTCGTCGTCCGCGGCCCACACCTTCGCGGCAAGTGCCCCACTGAATAGCACGAGCAGCGTTAAGCCGAGAGCAATAAATACGGGCGTCACGATGTGCTCGTCACCGATATTGAACAGGACCGTGTTGAACGCCAACAGTAGCGTGCCGATCGCGACGATGAGCACGCCAGTGACAACCGCAGCAACGACCGGAAGCACGAGCGGTATCCAGACGCGATCTCTCGCCGTGTTCGCGCCTTCGTGCTCGTGGTATGTCGACATCAAAGATCCCCCTATCGATCGTCAGGCAGACGGCAGGTAGAAGTTTTCAAACAGGGAGACCAGCGCCACCAGCACAGCGACCGCCAGCAGGAAACCACCCACGAACATCGTCGTATACAACCGAGCATCAAACTTCAGATGCATGTAGTACCCGACGACCATGACGAACTTCGCGGCTGACAGCAACAGAAGGATGGGCACCCACAATGGCCGGAGCGATTCAATAAAAATCACCGCGACCTCGACAGAGGTGATCGCCGTCAGGATCACCGCGATGACCGTGTACTTAGCGGGGCTAGGGTGATTCTCTTCGTGTATTTGTGCTTGCTGGGCTACCATTTGCGACCTCTCGGCGATCAGGACGGGATCAGATAAATCACAGTGAAGATGACGATCCAGACGATATCGACGAAGTGCCAATACAAGCCTACGAGCTCCACGTTGAGGCTGCTGGACTGCGGCACACGACCGAGCAGCGACGCACCGGTCAGGGACAGGAGCATGAAGACCCCCACCGCCACGTGTGCACCGTGGAATCCGGTCAACACGAAGAAGGTCGTGCCGAACAGGTTGGTCGACACTTTCAGACCCTCGTCCACGAAGACCGTGAACTCGTAGAACTGACCGCCCAGGAAGATCGCCCCCAGCAAGGCGGTGGCGATCAGCCAGACACGGAGCGCCCGCTGGTTCCCGCGCTGGATTGCGGCCAGCGCCAAAACCATCGTCAAGCTGCTCATCAGCAGAACGAACGCGCTCACAGACGTGTAGGGGATGTCGAACACGTCTGCGGGGAAAGGACCGACGATGCTCTGTCCCCGATAGATCAGATACGTCGAGATCAGCGACCCAAAGAACAGACAGTCGGACGCCAGAAAGGCCCACATGAGGAGCTTTCGGTGGTCGAGACCGGTCGTCGTCGCGTGACCGCCCCCGTGCTCAGCCGCTGCGCTCTGTGCCAACCCTTTAGTCCTCCGCCTTCATGTTCTTGAATGTACTACCGCGGAACATGACACCGGCTACTCGGCCGGCTCCATCATCCACCCGAACGAACCCCACAGAATCAGCACGATCGCCGGAATCGCGACGAAGATGTGCGTGACGAGCGTGATTCCCAGTAGTCCGATACCCAGCGCGACGACGAACGGATAAAACGAGGGACCCGGCATCTCAATGTCGTGGCCGTCGTCGTGCTCGGCCGCGTGGGCCGCATCGGTCGATGCCCCCGCCGGTACCGGATGCGGCAGGTGTTCCCCGCCATACTTCTCGTCCCAGTACGGTTCACGGCTGTACACGGTCGGGATCTCCCGGAAGTTGTAATGAGGTGGCGGAGACGGGATCGACCACTCAAGGGTCCGCCCGTCCCACGGGTCTGCACCAGCTTCTTCACCACTGCGAAGGGATCGGCGGACGTTATAGAGGAATACCAGGAACCCAGCAATGATCAGCAACACTGACGCTGAAGCCACCACGTTCCAGAACTCATATCCCATCCCACCCTCGAACGTGAAATTCCGGCGCGGCATCCCGATCAGCCCTAGGTAGTGCATCGGGCCGAACACCAGGTTCATCCCGATAAACACGAGCCAAAAGTGGATCTTCCCCAGCCCATCGTCCAGCAGTCGGCCCGTCATCTTTGGGAACCAGTAGTAGATCCCGCCAACGATCGCCATGATCGACCCGCCGAACAACACGTAGTGGATGTGCGCGACGATGTAGTACGTATCCGTCTGTTGCAGGTCAGAGGGCGTCGCTGCATGCGTCATCCCGGAAAGGCCGCCGATCACGAACAGCGCGATGAACCCGATCGCAAACAGGTTCGGCGTCTTCAGACTGATGTTCCCACCCCATAGCGTGGCAATCCAGTTGAGGACCTTCACACCAGTCGGGATCGCGATAGTCATCGTTGTGGCAGCGAACACTGCGTCTGGGACGGGACCTAGTCCCGTCGCGAACATGTGGTGGCTCCATACTGACCAACCCATGAACCCGATGGCTACTCCCGAGAACACCATCACCGGGAACCCGAACAGCGGTTTGCGGGCAAAAGTTGGCAGAATCTCCGACACGATACCCATTGCGGGCAGGATCAGGATGTAGACCTCCGGGTGTCCGAACACCCAGAAGAGGTGCTGCCAGAGAACGACCGATCCGCCGATCCGGTCATTGAAGAAGTTGGCGTCAAAAAAGCGGTCGAACCCCAACTCGATGAGCCCAACGGTGATCACCGGCATCGCCAGCACGAGCAGCCAGGACGTGATGAACGCCATCCACGTGAAAATCGGCATCCGCATGAGGGACATCCCCGGAGCCCGGAGATTGATGATCGTGACGATGAAGTTGAAAGCACCCGCCAACGACGCGAATCCCAGCACGATAAGTCCGAGCACGTAGAAATCCATGCCTACGTCGGGCGAGAACCGGGACGACGTCAGGTTTGCGTACGCGAACCAACCTGCGTTCGGCGCGTGGACGGTCAGCCAACCACCGTTCAGGATCAGCGCTCCGAACAGATAGATCCAGTAGCTCAATGCGTTCAACCGCGGAAACGCCACATCCCGTGCGCCGATCTGCAACGGGACAATCCAGTTAAAGAACGCGACGCTCATCGGCATGATCGCCAGGAAGATCATCGTCAGCGCATGCATCGTGAACAGTTGGCTGAACACGTCGGAACTCACGACATTCGCGTTCGGCGTCGTCAACTGGACGCGCATGATCGACGCCTCGATCCCACCGATGAGAAAGAACACAAATGACGTCAGCAGATACAGGGTGCCGATCCGTTTGTGGTCGACGGTCGTCAACCAACCCCAAATGCCCGTCGGGTTCTCAGGCCGCCGGAGGACTCCTGTTATGACCGCCATGCCATGCTCCTCGTCTCTTTCGCGTTTCTCTATGTGACGCCTATTGAAGGCTCATTAGGTACGTCGCGAGGGTGGCAATCTCCGTCTCCGTTAAGTCCAAGTCAAGCATCAGGCTCCCCGGCTTCAGCCTGGGCGGATCGCGGAGCCACTCATGCAAGCTATCCTGGTCGTTATCTAGGATATTCGCTGCAAGCGTCGTCCTGCTGCCAACATGTGTCAGGTTCGGACCCGTGATGCCAACCGCGTTCTCGACCCCATCGATCGTGTGGCAGCCAATGCAGGCCTTCGCAAAGAAGAGGTCTAACCCGGCCTGTGTCTCAACGGTCACAGGCGCCGCAGGTTGGCGCTGCGCCTCCGCCCACGCCTCATATTCCGCCTGCGACTCCGCGTACACCACCGTCCGCATGAACGCATGCGACTCCCCACAGAACTCCTTACACTGGCCCTCGTACCGCCCTTCCTCCCGGGCGATGAACCATGACCGGTTTTCCCTGCCTGGTACCGCATCGCGCGTTCCAGCCAGCTTCGGAATCGAAAAGCTGTGGATCACGTCCGCCGACCGCAACTCCAATCGCACCACCGTATCCACTGGAATGTGCATCTCATTGCCTGTGACGAAATCAAGCTCGCCCTCTGCATCCAAGTAGCGGTACTCCCACCACCACTGATGACCCACGACCTGTACGGTCATCTCGCCGTTGCTCTCGATGTCAGAGGGCGGATCGTAGGTACTCGGGATCCCACGGATCGTCGGGATCGTGACCGCCAGCACCACGAGGGCCGGCGCAATGGTCCAACCGATCTCCAACGACGTGTTGCCATGGGTCTGTGGAGGCACGTCGTTCTCCGAGCCGGGCCTGGCTCGGAATCGGAACACAATGTAGGCGAGCGCCCCAATGACCGCCACAAAAATGACTACTGAGACCCAGAAGATCAGCAGAAACAGGTTCCGTTGATCCTCGGCGACATCCCCCTTTGGGTCCAGCGTGCTCTGAGGAGTCGAAAGTTCACAGCCAAACGCTGCAATAGTCAGTGCAAGGACTAAGAAACCGAGGAGAACGAACCGCGGTCGAATGGAATCCAGATTGAGTCCGCGCAAATCTCCCCTCGCTACGCCTAGATTGCGAGCTGCCCGCTGCAACAGCAGTCGGACCGTACCAACCGCCGCTCGACCGAGTAACACGCACGGGACGGAGACGCCATCCGCAGCGCTTGAGAGTCTATCTAGCCCCTACTCGGAGTGTCAAGAATCCGCGGGCCGGTCCTCTCAACCGAGGGCACGGACTACCGGTGCGGTGATTGGCGTGGGTTCGATCTCCATCACACACTCAGGACAGCCGGGCCCAGACTCGACGACGTGCACCGGAAACTGCAACAGGTCCTCAAGGAACGTCCGCTCCATCTCACAGATCTGCGGGAAGGACGCAACAATGGTCGGATACGGGCAGTTGTGCAGCCGGACCTGCAGCCGGCCTTCGTCTTCGATCCATTCCGCCTCGCAACCCGTCTCGTTCAGTGCTTCAATGGCCGCACCAACGCGGTCGCGTCCATCGCCACGCTGCACAGACGCTGCCACGGCGGCCGCCCAAGCAGTGGCGGATTGTGTGATCAACCCGTCCCGCGCCTCGGCGCTCCCGAGGGTCTGCAGTAACCGGAGCGCGAGACCGTCGTACCCCTTCGGGAACACGTCTTGCGCTTCAGCCGTGAGTTCGTAATGGATCCGTGGCCGGCCGGCCCGGCCTGTTCGCACTTCCCGCCCGATCACAAGACCCTCTCGCTCCAAAACCGCGACGTGGGCCCGCACGGTGACTGGTGCAACACCCCCAGCCTCAGCTAGAGCGCCAATTGCCGAAGGGCCGTGACGGTTGATGTGATCCAGGATCACCTTTCGAGTTCGCTGCATCGTCGCTGAACGGTCCTCTATTGCGGGAAGGAGGATAACTGACACATTATTGTACACTCCCACTCCTCCCCCGGCGGGCGGCGCCCGTATACTGAGGCTCGCGCCCAAGAACGACCGTTTGCCGAGAACACAGGAGTCGATCCCGCTCGTGGAACTACGGATCCGCCTATTCGCCATCCTTCGGGATGCCGCCGGCGCCCCCGAGGTTACCGTCACGGTCCCGGATGGGGTCGATCCAGAGGGTTTGCTCGTCGAGTTACAACTCCAACACCCATCCCTGGCGAACCGGTGCAACGGGGTGCTCATTGCCGTGAACGAGGAGTACGCAACCCCGGGCACGGCTATTGCCGCGAACGATTCCGTCGCGCTGATCCCTCCCGTCAGCGGTGGAGCGATCTCGGAACGGATATCCATCGGCGTCACCGAAGCCCCTTTGGACGCTGCCGCGATCGTGAACGCGCTCCGCCGACCATCTAACGGCGCGCTCGTGACGTTCGAGGGGATCGTTCGAGACAACAACCTCGGCAGACGGGTCCTCTTTCTGGAATACCAGGCCTATAAAGACATGGCCGTCCGGGTGTTCCGCCGGATCATCGGTCAATTGGCCGAAGAGTATGAGCTGGACGATGTCGCCATCTGGCATCGAATCGGTCGGCTCGAGATCGGGGAAACCTCGCTCGTCGTTGCGGTCGCTTCCCCACACCGGCGCGAGGCGTTCAGGGCGTGCTCAGACGCGGTCGACCAGGTCAAAGCGCTCGCCCCAGTTTGGAAACGTGAGGTCTGGGAAGGCGGCTCGGAGTGGCTTGGTAGGGGCAGTTAGACGCTCGCCGATCGATTCGTCTTCTGATCATGCCGGTCCGCCTGAGATTCGCCCTTCTCGCCGCGGGCATCGTGTTCGTCGCCGCAGTGGTCACCTTGGTCGACACGGCAAGCCGTTCGGCCCCGGATGCTGGTGAGAACACAGAGCGCAGGCTAGCCCCGCTGGACCTGGAACCAACGGCTGGAGGACGCGACTTTCCGGGCGTCACGGGCTGGCTCAACGGGGAGCCGGTCAACTCAATCGACGACCTTCAGGGCAAGGTGGTCCTCATCGACTTCTGGACCTATACCTGCGTGAACTGCATCCGCACCCTGCCCTTCCTCCGCACATGGCACGACGAATATTCGGACTCCGGCTTGGTGATCATCGGCGTGCATTCGCCCGAATTCACATTCGAGAAGTCGTTGGATAATGTGCGCACCGCGGTTGAAGATCTCCAGATTCCATGGCTCGTCGCGAATGATCCTGACCGAGTCACTTGGGACGCCTTCCGCGCGCGCGCCTGGCCGACAAAGGTCCTTCTTGGTTTCGACGGACGTGAGCGGAAGCGCGTCGTCGGCGAGGGTCAATATGAGGAGTTGGAAGAGCTGATTCGGCTGTCGCTCGTCGAGTCTGGGATAGACATCGAGCAACCGGAACTCACCGTTCGCAACCCCGATCTCGACGTGTACGCTTCGATCACGCGCGAGGTCTTTGGCGGTTGGCGGTGGGAAGCCCTGACTCCTCAGCGTTACCTTGGAAACCCGAGTGAAGAATTCGATGCACCGACGGAGTTTACCGACGCCGGTCCGCCGCGTCCGAACGGCGTGTACTTTCTCGAGGGCATATGGACATGGGAACGCGAAGCCGTGGTGCACGGCCGCGCGACCTCGTCACATGGCGACTACATCGCCATCGTTTACAACGGACGCACTGCGAACGCGGTCCTGGAACCGCGGGGGAATGGACCACCTCTTCTTGTGCTAGTCACCCTGGACGGAGGACCGCTCGGCGAGACGGTCCGCGGACCCGACATCGTCGAGGAAGCTGGCCAGACGTTCTTGACCGTGGACCAACCGCGCTTGTACGAGATCGTCGTTGGCGAAGCGATTGGTCGGCACGAGCTCCGTCTCAGCCCACTAACAGACCGATTCGCGTTTCACACCTTCACGTTCGGACCCTGAACACACGGCGAGCGTCGCGACCACTCGCTCCGCACCGCTACTGCTGGGATTCTATTTCGGGCGTCTCATGCAAAAGGTCCTTCCACATCGCAATATGCTCGATCCCGGCTTCTTCGAAGCGCTCACCTTCAGGTGTGTATCCACGCGCGACGTAGAACGCTGACACGTAGGTCTGTGCGTGCAACATCGCGCGGTGCGCCCCCCGGGCGGTGGCCTCCTCCTCCAGCACGCGCAACAACGTCGCACCGACGCCTCGGCGGCGGTATTCGGGCAGCACCGCCATTCTTCCGATCTTGACGACGCCCCGTTCACCTGCATCGACGAACCGTCCAGTTCCAATCGTCTCAGTACCGGAGATGGCAATCGCATGGACCGCCGCATCGTCCTTTCCGTCCCACTCGATAGACGGATCGATTCCCTGTTCATCGATGAAAACATGACGCCGTACCGCAAATGCTGCGTCGAGGTCTTCCAGTCCGGCGATCCGGGCACTCCAGCCGGCGTTCGATACTGAGTCGTCCCCGCCCGCCGTAACGCCGCTCGTCTGAAGCGTCAGCGTGTCGTCGCCGCTGATTAACTGCGCGGCGTAACGCCGAAGCGTCTCACGGCGTTCGGCTGGTGTGTCACGGACACCGAGGTAAAGGTCGAGCGCCTCGAGGGGCGTGACCGATTGCACTCCGACATCAGGGCCCAACCGAGTCCGTTCTTGACGTTGGACATTGAGGTTGATCCCAGCCACGGCGTGCGCGGCTCCCAGTGCATGCCGAACCCGCCGCGTATCCAGTCCAGCCGCCGCTCCCTCTGGAAGCGCGATCTCGACACGCACGATCGCATCCATCACATCCCGAGCCGTTACCGCAGCCAACACCGTCTCCGTCGGGTCAAGATCGTCCTCTCGGACGATCGCATTGATGGTCACAAATGGCCGTGACCAGAGCTCTCTGAATTCGTCTTTGGTGGCCCGCCCACCGGCCGCGCCGGGATCGATGTCGACGATCACGAACCCCTTTGTTTCCCGTTCTTCAGAGAAGTCGACTCGGTGGACACTGCCGGAGTACACGATGGGAGGATCCTCTGCAATCCGCTGGTGGCCGTGCACGTGGCCCAGCGCCACATAGTCCACACGCCGGTCTTGGAACATTCCTGGGAGCAAGACGTAATCCGTGCCCAGGAGCATCGACCGCTCCGAACCGACCCGCGCAGGCCCCACCGTGCCGTGGGCCGCGATCACGGTCGGTACGTCCGGGTCTACTTGCCCTAGCAACTGGCCGACCGATCCAGCCAAGAACCGCTGGATGTACTCGTTCTGCTGTTCGAACGACAGGTTTTTCGCCTCCTCTTGGGCCGCAAGGAGGCTCCGGCGCATCCACGGGACGGCAATCACCTGGACGGCGCCACCCGCGGTCTCGAGGCGGTGCAAACCTACCCGCGATCCGACGGTAACGTTCCGGATGTTCAGCGTGTCGAATATCTCAATCGACGTGGCTCGGCCGAAGGCGTTCGGGAGGTCATGGTTCCCCGCGAGCAGGAAGACCTGAATACCTTTGCCGATCAGTCGGCCGATACGTCTGGCGAACTCACGTTGGTGCGTCTGGGAAGGATCGCGTGTTCGATAAGCGTCTCCGCAGAACAGGACCAGGTCGACCTGATCCGTGATCGCAGTGTCTACCAACTCATCGAATGCACGCAGGGAATCCAGCAGCCGAGTCGGCAACCCAACATACGTCTGCCGTCGATCGGCGATGTCCGGAGCGAACGATTCGGGCAGGTCGTCGACATCCTGGTCAGTCGCCGGTCGGCTGTAATTCTCGACGCCGATGTGGAGATCGGCAAAGTGGAGGATGCGAACCACGCCAGACGACCTCGTTCGTGTCCTCCGGCGACGGCCGGGCTAACCGTTCGTTATCCGCCGAGTCGCTCGTCCAACGTCGCCACCAACTCCGCCACCGGCACCCGTACCTGCTCCATCGTGTCCCGGTCGCGAATGGTCACCGCGTCGTCGTCTTCCACGGTTTGGAAGTCCACCGTTACGCACAGTGGTGTGCCGATCTCGTCTTGCCGCCGGTACCGTCGGCCAATCGATTGCGAATCGTCGAATTCGGTCATCCACCGGCGCCGGATCAGGTCGTAGACCTCGCGCGCCTTCGGGACCAACTTCTCGTTCCGCGAGAGCGGCAGGACCGCCACTTTATATGGGGCCAAGTCCCGATGCAGCTTCAATACCGCCCGCTTCTCTCCGCGGACCTCTTCCTCCACGAAGGCATCGACCAGGAACGCGAGCAAGGCGCGATCGACCCCACCGGACGGTTCGACGACGTGCGGGATGAACCGCTCGTCGCGCTCGTCATCGAAGTACACCATGCTCTTCCCGCTGTGCTCCTGGTGCTGCGTTAGGTCAAAGTCCCCTCGGTACGCGATCCCTTCGAGCTCTGACCACCCGATCGGGAATAGGTACTCGATGTCGAACGTCGACTTCGCGTAGTGCGCCAGTTCATCGGCGTCGTGCTCGCGCAGCCGCAGACGATCTTGCGCGATGCCCAAGTCGATGTACCAACGCATCCGCTGGTCTTTCCACGCATCCAGGTACTGGAACCCCTGATCCGGCCGGACGAAGTACTCGATCTCCATCTGCTCGAACTCGCGTGTTCGGAAGATGAAGTTCCCGGGTGTGATCTCGTTGCGGAACGACTTCCCGATCTGTGCGACGCCGAACGGGAGCTTCTTTCGAGTCGAGGTCTGGACGTTCTGGAAGTTGACGAAGATGCCCTGCGCGGTCTCAGGCCGCAGGTACACGATGGCCGCGTCGTCCTCCACCGGCCCTAGGAACGTCTTGAACATCAGATTGAACTGACGAGGTTCGGTGAATTGGCCGACAGCACCACAGTCCGGGCACTCGTTGCCCTCAATGTGGTCCGCACGAAACCGATGATGGCACTCGCGGCACTCCACCAGTGGGTCCGAGAACCCTTCCACGTGTCCGCTCGCCACCCAGGTCCGCGGGTGCATGAGAATCGCAGAGTCCTGGCCAACCATGTCGTCCCGGTCCCGGACTACCGCACGCCACCACGCGTCCTTGACGTTCCGCTTTAGCTCGACGCCCAACGGCCCGTAGTCCCAAGTGCTCCCCAGGCCGCCGTAGATCTCGCTGCTGGGAAAGATGAAGCCGCGTCTCTTGCACAAAGACACGATGGTGTTCATGTCATCCACTGCGGCTTCGACCAAAACGGCTCCTCGGATGCCAGTTAGCGTTGGGAAACTTAGAATAGCAGAGGGTTATTGGACTAACCTTTGGTTTGGCCAACACGTTTTACCGTCATGAAAGATCGGAACTGCCGCCAAAGGGAGTGCAATCGAATGTCATTCAGGTCAGCACGAATCTGGCTCTTCCTTGCAATTCTGATTCTCATCGCGACCGCATGCGCGGGAGCCGACGAGGGAGAGGCGTTCAGCGATTCCTCCCTCCGCGAGGTCACGACGGATTCTATGGGCTTGTCGGAGCCGGCAAGCGCGATTCTGATGGAGGTGCCGGAGCGCTTCGGAGCGGATTCCAGCACCGCCGCAGTGTCTCAATCCGCTCCGGAGGCGCCGGCAAGCGGAATTCTGGTGGAGGTGTCGGGGCGCTTCGCTCGGAGCTTCGACGCTTCCACGTCGGAATCTGCCCCAGACGAGACCGCCGAGGACGGGTCCAGCATTGACCTTGGCATCGGCGTCCAACAGCGTCTCATCGTGCGCAATGTCGCCATGTCCCTGGTTGTTCTGGAGGTGTCCGAAGCGCTGAACGCTGTCTCGACGGCAGCTCGAGGAGTCGGAGGCTGGGTCGTCTCGACCGTCATGACCACCAACCACATCGCGACGATCTCAGTTCGCGTCCCAGCAGCACAGCTGGACTCGATGGTCCAGTGGCTGCGCGATTTGGCGACCGAGGTCGATGAGGAAACGTGGACCAGCCAAGATGTTACTGAAGAGTTTGTCGATATCTCCGCCCGTATCACGAACCTCGAAGCGACCGAAGCTCAATTGCGTGCACTGTTCGAGCGGGAGGGTGACATCGAGGACATCCTCGCGGTCCAACGGGAACTGACGCGTACCCGGGAAGAGATCGAGCGGTTGGCAGGCCGGAAACGGTTGTTGGAGCAGACCGCAGCCACATCTCTGATCAGGATCACGCTTCAGGCAGAACCATCCACGATCCCCACCGACGCCGGCACCGACCGCGTTTTGGTCGAAGGGGAGACCGCCCGATTCCGGGCAGAGTTCACTCCCCCGGATGGGATCGATGAGTTCGAGTACGAATGGAACTTCGGTGACGGGTCTCCAACAGCCCACGGGACGACGACCGCGCCCGCTAACGAAGCCGGGAAACGGACCACAGCCACGATCGTCCACGTGTACCGGAACCAGGAGGACTCGCCGTTCTACGCCACGTTGACGATTACCGGAACTGGGGATGCGGGCATCGCCGAGGGTGAGGATACGGTGCAGGTGACGGTAACCAGCGTCCCGAACGTTCAGGTCTCGGCCGGAGAAGACGTGACGGCGGCTGTCGGCGAACGCGTGTTCTTTGGCGGGTCCTTTACTCGGCCCGAAGGCGTGACCGACCTCAAGGTCCGGTGGGACTTCGGCGATGGTCTCGCGCCACTCGAATCCAATGCTCCAACTGACGACTCGACCATCGAAGCGGAGCACGAATACACGATCGACCGCGCCGAACCCTACACCGTCACGCTTTCAGTGACCGGGCGCACCGAACACGGCGCGGAAGTACACGCCGAGGACACGCTCTTCGTTTACGTGGTCCCTGCTTCCGTATGGTCGACAACGGTGATCGATGTCGGCGAAACCGCTCGAGCCGCAACCCGCGCCTTTTCGGCAACCCTTCAGGGGTTACTTGGTCTGGCTATCTGGGTGGGTGTGTTCAGCCCCGTCTTGGCCGGCGCGATCGCCTTGGGTCTATTCATCAACAGACGCAGGTCGCGTTCGGAGCGAACCCCACCGCCGGATAGCCCGCCGGACACCGATGCATCGAGCACGGGGGAAACAGAACCGTCAGACGTCGGTGGAGACGCCGCCAGTCCGATCGACCCGCCCCGCGTCGACAACCCCGAAGACCGCCCGTAGCTGGTCGGCCAGGGCCTCCTGTCGAATCGCCACAGTCAGGTCGCCGCGAGTTCGCTCCAACACCCCGCGCACCATGTCGGTGGTCCGACGGAGCCCGCCCGTCATGGCATCCGGGAAGTCGATTGTGACGAGCACGCGGTAGATCTCTTCCATCGCCACGAGTGCGTCCTCACATCGCTGGAACTCCGCTGCACGGATCCGGTCAAGGATGAACCGGCGAAGCTCGCCGGCGGCTTCTCCGAGTCCGTTCAGATAGGGCGCATCATCTACCTCTATTTGATCCGGTGTGGGGAACGTTCCCCCAAAAACAACAGCAAAGGTGGCGCTGGCCTCGGCGTACTCCTTTTGGGCGTCGTCCACGAAACCGGCATGCCGCAGGTCTGGGTAGTCCGCGACAGTGGTGAGCAACCTATCTAAGTGGCGTTTGGCTTCGCCCAGGATGCCTCTGGCAGCTTCCGACTCGCCCCGATGCGTTGAACGGATCGACGTCGCACAGTACCGAATGGTCTCACGCGATAGGCGAAGGGCTTCGTCCCGGCTGGCCTGTTTTCTGGTCAGGCTGTCGCGGATACGTTCGGCGATCGGCTCCAAGTCCAAGGCGCCGGGTTCATCGCGAGGCAATCGAGATCAATCCAGGCCGCGTTTGTCCAGAATCTTGTCGACTTCACCCTCCCGGGCTTGGCCGATCATCTCCTTGACGCGGTCCGGCATCTCCACTCCCGCCTCTTCGAGCCGCTTCTCTGCCCACCGACCAATGTTGGATGGGTCGCGCCAGTAGTCGTACCCGGGAGCGTCTGGGTCGCCGGCAGACTCGTGCCGCATTTCCGTCGACCGCACGTAGGCGACTCGGGAAGGAGCACGTTCAATCTTGATAGACCCGCAGTGAGCACAAACCTGATCCGTCGGCGTTTCCGCAGGGATGACCTTGAAGAAAACGCTGGAAACGCGTCCGCAGTCGTTGCATCCGTACTCATAAATTGGCATCGGCGTCCCCTTGTTCGGCCTCGGTCAGAAATCCCACGAAGGAGTATCCGGAATCCCGGAGTCGTCGTCTCCTCCATCGTCCAGGTCGCTCATCCATGACGAGTTGTCGTAGTCCTTGTAAAGGTCTTGCGGCGAATGGAGGACCGCCACCCGCGACACCATCCGGTCCAGCGACCGTCCCCCGCAATGCTCGCAGACCGGCTCGATGACAGCGGAGAAGGTCTTGCTGAAAACCGATGTCTGCTTCCCACAGGGCCTGCACCTGTACTCGTAGATCGGCATACGGTTTGGGTGTCTCCTGAACGCGGCCATTCTAGCAGCGCAACGGATCGGGGAGTTTTGTGGGTTGATTCGTGTTCTCCGGGCTCATCCAGGTCGTGGACTGGGAGTTTGGATCGCACCGGATCGGCACGACGCTTTCGAACGTTGCCTCCCGATACCAGAACCCACACGGGCGGTACACTGACATCCCATGACGTCGCCGGACGAACCTCGCCTATACCTCGTCGGCGTTGACGTCGGCGGGACATCTACACGCGTCGCCATTGCAGCTACTCCGCGATCGCGGATGGTGAAGGAAGTCTTTCGCACCCCCTCCGCCAATCGCGTTGAACCGCTGGCGGAACGCGTTGCCGAAACCGCTGGCCGACTTGCCATGGAAGCTGGCGGCACAGTCGTGGCCGCGGGAGTCGCCGCGGCCGGTACCGTGAACGACCGCGAGGGAACAATCCTTGAATCCCCGAACCTTCCCCAGTTCCAGGATACGCCGCTCGGTCAGATCATCGGCTCCGCCCTGGGAGTCCCGGTGTCCCTTGAGAACGACGCCAACGCGGCGGCCGTTGGTGAGCATGCGCTCGGCGCCGGCCGCGGTTCGCGGGACATGGTGTATCTCACCGTCAGCACGGGAATCGGCGGGGGGGTAATCGCCTCGGGCCGACTCTACCGTGGCGCACTCGGGGGCGCTGGGGAGTTCGGGCACACGGTGATCGTGGCCGGGCGAACCGCTCCATGCCGATGCGGTCGCGCTGGGTGCTGGGAAGCGCTGAGCTCTGGCACCGCCGTCGCGCGCGAGGTGCGTGATCGGCTGCTCGCCGGCGAGTCGTCCCGCATCCTCGAGCTCGTCGGAGGAACGCCAGGAAGGGTGACCGCACGCGAGGTGTTCGCTGCCGCGGAAGCAGGGGACGCCTTGGCGAACGAGGTGCTGGACCAGGCATCGGAGTACCTGGGCGTGGGATTCGCCAACGTCTTGAACATCCTGAACCCGGAGCGTGTGGTGATTGGAGGCGGAATGTCGCGCCATTGGGACCGCTACATCGAGCCCGCCATCCACGTCGCCAAACAACGCGCCTTCCGGCTCCACAGTGGCGCCGTCGAGTTCCGTCCCGCCCAGCTCGGAGACGATAATGGACTCCGTGGCGCCCTCGTTTTTGCGCGGGAGGCTCTATCCTCCGCTCGCCCTAAGACCTAACCGACTCACGCTGCAACCGAGAGGAGGTCGCCGATGCCCATGCGACCAGAGGAACACCAGGGCGAAGCGTTGCCCTTTGTCTCCATCAAACCAGATGGGTATGACCCCAACCGGGAATACCCGCTGATCATCCTGTTGCATGGGTTCGGCGCAAATATGTACGACCTGGCAGGACTGGCGCCGGCCATCAGCGAGACAGGCTACGTCTACGCCTGCCCAAACGCGCCGATAGCCATGGACATCGGTGGAGACCAGGTCGGCTTCGGATGGACCCCTCCCGACGGTTTCAACGATCCCGAGTGGGCCCAACGAGGTGAGGACCTCTTGGACCGTTCGGTCGCTGAGATCTTCGCCGCAACGAAGGGTGTTTCCGGGAAGACCGTGCTCCTAGGCTTCTCGCAGGGAGGTGGCCTTGCCTACCGATACGGCCTCCCGCGCCCAGATGTGTTCGCCGGCGTCGTAGCCCTGAGCACGGGGTTCCCGCGCATGGACGGTTTTGTCGAGAGCTTGCCAGCAGATCGCAGCCAGCCGCTCTTTGTCGGTCACGGCACAGACGATCCCGTTGTGCCCGTCGAGTCGGGCCGTTCGAGCAAGGCGCGGCTGGAGGAGCTTGGCTACTCGCCGGAGCATCACGAGTATCCGATGGGGCACGAGATCAGTCTTCAAGAGATCACCGACCTCGTCTCTTGGTTGCGGAATGTCCTGCCGCCAATGGGCGGCGGTTTGATCCTTCCTTAGAAGAATCCGGAGCCACGTTGAGAGCCAGATGGCATCTACACGCGTCGGGCTGATTTCCGACACCCACGTCCCAGAGGCCGGCGGCAAACTTCCGCAGGAGGTCTACGACCATTTCAATGGCGTCGACATGATCCTACACGCTGGTGATATGCACGTTATCGACGTCCTCGACTGGTTGGGGCGGGTCGCTCCGACGATAGGGGCGCGCGGCAACGGCGATGGCGACGGTTTCCGACCCCCTTTCCCAGACGACGACCCTCGGGTCGAGGCGACGCACGTGCTTGACCTGGCCGACGCACGCGTCGGGTTGATCCACGGACACCCGATGCCCAACGAAGCGCCGTGGATTTCCCAAGAAGCGTTGATGGAGCGGAACTTCGGCGGGCCGGTCGATGTCATCGTTTGCGGCGATACACACGTGCCGCTCATTGAGCAAGCGGGCCCGACGTTGATCGTCAATCCGGGGAGTCCGATGCTTCCGCGGAATGTCCGCGGCCCCGGGACCATTGCGATCCTCACGATCTCAGATGGGATCCCATCGGCGGAAATCATCAGACTGACGCGGCTCGAGTAACCCGTCGCGAGGAATCGGTCAAATTGACCCCTAATTGAGGCCAGTTCTATAGTGACGACGGTCGCTCGCCCACACGTACGGTCGACGACTAGTGGTCTGGCTTCACTGTCGGGTCGCTCGCGCAGCTATAGGGAGTAGGAGGGATTCGCAATCGATGGCTACACAAGCGCCGTCCCAGGAGATTATGTACGAGACCCCAGCCGACCACGTCCGGCTGATCACGATGAACAGACCGGAGACACTGAACTCGCTCACGCCAGACGGCAACGCAGCAATGCTGAACTACGTTCGCGAGTTCCGCGACGACGATGACGCTTGGGTCCTCATTCTGACCGGCGCCGGCGAGCGCTCGTTCTCAACTGGGTTGGACCTCCGCGCGCAAGCGGGGAGAGACGCGCAGCAAGGGGACCCGCCCCCACCGCCGCAAGTGGCGAATGAGGGACTTCATTCCTATCCAAGCATTGAGGTCTTCAAGCCCGTGATCGCCGCGATCAATGGGTATGCGTTCGGAGGCGGGACGGAGACCGCGCTTTGGTCGGACATCCGGATCATGTCGGAGAACGCAGAGATGGGCCTCCTGGAGCCGCGCCGCGGACTTCTGTCCATCAGCGGAACGACTCGCATGTCTCGCGCCATTCCGATCGGCTTGGCGATGGAACTCATCCTTACGGGTCGCCGCTATAAGGCCGAGGACTGCTACCGCATGGGGTTGGTCAGCCAGGTCGTCCCGTTGGCGGACCTGATGTCGACCGCGACCGCGATGGCCGAAGAGATCGTCCGCGAGTGCTCCCCAATCGCGACGCGGGTCGCCAAGGAGCACGTCACCCGGACGCTCCATCTACCGGTGCGCGAGGCGTTGCAGATCCAGTCTCTCAACGGCGCTCGGCTCCGAATGCTCTCGCCGCACGACACCGTCGAGGGACCACGCGCCTTCACGGAGAAGCGCAAGCCCGTTTGGGAAGGGCGCTAACAACCCGGCGCCTCGACCAATCCACGCAAAAGGAATCGGGCCCCGCGGCTGCGGGGCCCGATTTTCTTTGCCTTACCGCCCGACAGCGTTAGTTGTTCGCATCGTCCTCGCCGCTCTCGAGGTCTCGTAGGAAACGCTCCAAGTCCGGGGACAGTGGGGGAGGCGCTGGCTCCGTCGACGCACGCTCCTCGTCGGGTCGGCCCGATTGTTCCGTGTCGTACGACTCTTCAAGTTGCTTGACGAGTGATTGGACCCGCGGGTCCATTTGCGCCATTCGATCGATCTCTTGGTACTGCCGATCGCCTTGCCGCTCGATCGACGCGAGGTCACCAAGCGAGAACCGATAGATCGGCGACAACAGGCGGAGGAGACGCTCTTGACCGCGGTGGTCCTCGTCCAACCTCGCATACGGAGGCAACTGAATCAGCACGCTCATGGTGCCAATATCGCGCTTCGTTAATTCCTGCGTAGCAAGCGCCATGATGCTGGTGGGTCCCTCGTAGTTCGAGGACCGTACTCCCTGCTGAGCAAGCATCCCTTGGACATCCGGGTCCGTCGATTGGCCGCTCGCGACGAGCGGTCGCGTATGTGGAGCAGAACCGTACATGGCGCCAATTTGGCAGTAACGGGCCACGCCTAGCGTGTCGGCCAACTCTATCAGCGAGTCGACGAAGTCCTCACCGTTCGCATGGGGTTCGAGCAGATGCAAGAAGAGGAAGTCGCTCTCCCCTTCACCCTTGGCGTACCGGATCACCGTGTTCGGTGGTTCCACGATGCGCTCGCCGCCCCGTCGGCGCAGCATCGGGCGGTAACGCGTAAGGTCATAGAAGGTACTGGGGCGAGCCAACTGCCCGAGGTCCTGAGCGCCGAACTCTTTCTCGAGCGTGCCGAGAGCCAGAGTTCCAACCGATCCGACATCGATCCACGGTTGCAAGATCGTGAACAGGTGCGGATCGCGCAGCTGCGGGAGCGGTTCGTTGAGTTCGAATGCCCCAACACGCATTTCTGTCCTCCTGTTCGATAGTCGGGGGTCTGGGTGTGACCGGGTGGTTCGCCTATGCCACCGCTAACTTCTAAGCGGCGCCTTCGCCACCACGCGCGCCGCCTGCGAGGAGGTATTCGCCCTCCGGCTAGCGCGTACGTCAGTATACTGTCAGTGGTTTCGCGCTTGCTCCCATAAAGGAGAGAGGGCCCGTGTGCTGGACCCTCTCGATTGCCGCATGATGGGGCAGCCGAGTCCTAGCCACCCACCTCTTTCGCGAGGTTCTTCGTGAATTGCTTCATCTGGTCGTTGGCGCGAGACCGGATCAACGGTTGACCCAGCGTCCCAAGACGGCCCATGAATTGGATATCGGTAGACACCGACAAGTCTGACTTCCCAGCCTCCGATTCGCCAAGTTTCGCCTCGACGATCACGCGGATCCCGCCGCCCAATCGCCGGTCCTGCGCGTGGCCCTCGAGGCGCCACTCGTAGTTCTCTGGGTCAGGGCTGGCAGTGAGCTCCCCTTGCAGATTCATCTTCATCGGGCCGATGCCTACCTGCATGATCCCTGAGTAGGTGTTTTCTCCGACCTCCGCGACATCTTTCACTCCCGGGATCATCTGGGCTGCTCTCGGTATGTCTTCCAGGACGGCCCAGATCGCCTCCCGCGAAGCCCCGATGCTGGACTGCTGTTCGAGCTTCATGAAGGCTAGCCTTCCACGCCGAGGACGTTCTGCAGTGCGCGACGGGTGAACACGACTGCCATGTCTGTCTTGTACTCGGCTGAGCCGCGGAAGTCCGGTGTGGGTGACACCTCGTCCACCACGCCCTGGGCCGCCTCACGGATCAGGTCCATGGTCGGCGCTTTCCCCATCAACACGTTCGGCACCGCCTCGGAGTAAACCGCGGTCGTGTTGAGCGCGCCCAGGCCGATGCGGACATCCGTTACGACGCCGCCATCGACGACGCCCAGCGCAGACACTGCCACCGTTGGGTAGTCGTCCTTGGTGCGCGGCAGAAACTTCGTATACGAAACCTTGGCATTCGCGGGCGGCGCCGGGACCGAGATCCCAACGACCACCTCTCCAGGTTCCACCGCCGTCGTGTAGTAGTCGACGAACCACCCGTCCCGCACCCGGACCGTCCGCTCGCCGCCGGGAGACGACAGCGTGACACTCGCATCGAGGACAAGAAGCGACGGGGGTGGGTCCTGCGCGGGATCACCATGCGCGACCCCGCCACCGACCGTGGCGGCGTTGCGCACACGCACGGTGGCAACCTCGCTGTAGGTCTCCGTTAGCAATGGGATGTGCTGGTGGACCAAGTCCGACATCGCAACTTGTTGCTGCGTCGTCAACCCACCGATCTGGAGGCTGTCGCCGGTCCATCGGACGTAGTTCAGGTCCGGCAATCGCGACAAGCTCACCAGGTGATCCACCGCTATGAGGTCCTGCTTCATCATGTTGACCAGCCCGGTCCCGCCAGAGACCACTCGGGCGTCGTCGCCGTGTTGGGCCAGAAGGCCATGCACCTCGTCGAGCGAGGTCGGTGCATAGAAACTGAAATCTCGCATGCTTGTGCCCTACCCTCGCATTACTTCGGCGGCTTTTTCAATCGACTCGATGATCTTGTAGTAGCCGGTGCATCGGCACAGGTTGCCCATCATCCAGTCTTTGATCTCGTCCTGGCTCGGGTTCGGATTGTGCTCGAGCAGGGCCTTTGACGCCATGATCTGGCCGGGAGTGCAGATACCGCACTGGAACCCGCCGTAGGTCATGAACGCCTCTTGGATCGGGTGGAGCGTATCGCCGTCAGCCACTCCCTCGATCGTCTTGATATTCGCACCGTCAGCTTGGACGGCGAGCGTGATGCAGGACGACGTGATGACGCCGTCCATCTCGATCGTGCAGACGCCGCACACGCCAACGCTGCACGCCTCCTTGGTGCCAGTGAGGCCCAAGTCGTATCGAATCATGTCGACGAGGGTCCGGCGCGCCGGGACCTCCGCCGTGTACTCCTGGCCATTAATCGTCACACGAACCGGATACCGGGTCGCGGTTCCACCGCTTGTCATCGAGTGATCACCCCTGATAGATATGAACCCCAGCAGTGTATCGACCGCTGAACGCTACTGACAACTGCGTTCGCGATGTCGTGGGTGGCAAACACCCCGTCGCCGGTATACTCAAATTCGCGTCGCGCCACGCGGATTCGGGTATGGGGCCGTAGCTCAGTTGGGAGAGCGCCTCAATGGCATTGAGGAGGTCAGGGGTTCGACTCCCCTCGGCTCCACCAGTAGGTCTCGCGCGTTACGTTAAGGGAACGCTCGGCGGCGTTGGCTCCTCCTACGGAACCGTGATCCGCAGTGGGCAGTGAGCGGATGAAGACGGTCCCGTCGGCTTGACCACAACCTCCTGAACGAAGGGCTTGATCTTCGTCAGCTCTCTGGTCTTCAGGAACTTGCTTATCTCGGCTGCGAACACAGCGATGGCGCCGGCGCCGCCCAGGACCGACCGGCGTGAACCATCGGAACGCTCCCACGGTCCGGGACCTCTGTCCGCCGGCCCAGCTGAACGGACTACAGAGAGGGAGCGGGTCCCAGCACGCGGTAGCCCAGATTCTCGTCAGTCCGCTCGGCGGTGGGCAGAACTTCAATGACTACGTTGTACAGTCCGACTACGTCGCCGTTTTCGTCGAAGCTGTAGTTATCACCGATGGCCCCGCTCCATGTAAGACCGTACAGGCAGTCCCGGAATCCGTCGGTGTCCTGGTCGTCGTTAGTCCGTTTCAGACACTCGGCGGCGATGAAAACGTCGTCGTATGCGGAACCCTGGAACCAGGGCAATGACGGAACGACGCCGTAGCGAGCTTGGAAGCCCGCCAGAAACTCCGCGCCGGCGGCGCTGGTGAGGTCGGGGTTCGGGACGATGGCTTTCAGGCCGGTGGCGGCATCACCGGCAATGTCGAGGGCATCGGGGGCGGTGGGCACGGTTTCAGAGTAGATTGGGCCGTCGTACCCCAGCTCGCGGGCCTGCTTGACGATGGTGCCCCCGGAGACCTCGCCCTGGGCGGCCAAGAGCAGTGCGTCAGGGTTCGCGTTGAACAGTTTGGTCAGCTGGCTGCGGAAGTCGATCACGTCCGACGAGTAGCTTTCCGCGGCCACCACGGAGCCGCCCAGCTTTTCGAATTGCGCGACGGAAGTGCTGCGAGCGCCCTCCGCGTAATCGGTGGCCTCGGTGATGGTGGCGATGGTGCGCACTCCGTCGGCCCAGAGCGTGTTTCCGGTATCGATGCCTAACTGGAGGTCGTTGATGGCGGTGCGGAAGATGTAGTCGCCGGCGGACGCGATGTCAGGGCTGGTGGCGGATGCCGAGAGAAGGATGACGCCTTCTCCCTCAGCCAGCGGCGCCGCGCCAAGCATTGCACCACTGCACGTGGCGCCCAGGATGATCTTTACGCCGTCCACATCGGTCAGCTTGTTGTAGGCGGTAATGGCGTCCTTGGCGGTGCATTTGGAGTCCTCTGCAATGAGCTGCAGCATGCGACCGTTGATCCCGCCGGCAGCGTTGATCTCGTCCACGGCCAGCAACTTGCTTCGGAGCAACGGGTTGCCATAGGACTCGGCCACTCCGGTGAGAGCGGCCATTACGCCAACCACGAAAGGCTCGTCCGAGGCTTCCGGTACGGCTGTGGAAGCTGATTCTCCCGCTGCCGCCGTGGTCGCGGGTGTGGCCACAGCGGTCGACATCGGATCTGAACCGCAGCCAAGAACCAGAACCATCGGCAGAACAACGAAGACAATCGATTTCCAGGATATGGATCGCACCTTACCCTCCCCAGTGAATTACATGTGGCTCGGGGTTTCCTGTAGGAAGCATATTCTGGTTCTGGCATCTCCGACAGGTGGCACACCGCGCTCGAAAGAGAGATCCGCGTCAGAGCCGAGGCCGCGGGTCTCCCAGGTCGCTCAAGGCGCGATGGAGACGACCAGCGCAGTGAAAAGCATCGACGCAGTTCCTCGGTACTGACTGTGCGGGGTGAGAAAGGCCCGACGCGTAGCGCGCGCCCCCTGTCTTGCCGCCAGAAGCGCGGTCCGGAATAACCACCAGTCACGGGAGATGGAGCGACACCAACGAGCACTCCCGCTCCAGATCTCGAGCCACCCTTACAAGTGACAACCGCGGGGTGCGTGCCTGAGAGCGGCGTTTCAGGACGAGATCAGACCCTCTTGGGGTTGTGTCCAAGGTATGGAAGCTAGATGCGGAGTCGCCCTGGATCAAAGAGTATTGCGCGATCGGAATCTTCGATGACGACATGCAGAGCGTCTTGGAATTCGCGGGCATTGACGCCGTCGAAGCGGTCTAGGATTTTTGCAACCAATACCTGCCCTTTCCTCTCGGTCCCGATTTCCATCTTCCGCCTCTCCTTGACGTACGGCTTGGTCGTCAGTCAGCCTCCGATTCGACCCTCAAGACCAATCTTCATTTCGATCGGGCTGTGTCGGTCTCACTGGTTTACGAGATCAGGCTCTTGACCGCTTCCAGCGCCTCGTCGAGCTTGTCAGCGTGCTGGCCCCCGGCAGTCGCCATCTCGGCGCGGCCGCCTCCACCACCTCCGGCAATCGCGGCGACCGCCTTTGCGATCTCACCCGCGTGGTACGGGGCGCCGCGTCCAACCAGATCTGGAGTAACGACGCACACGAAGCGAGGGCGCCCATTGATAACCGAGCCGAGGGCGATGACTCCGCTCCCCATCTGAGCCCGCAGTTCGTCCGTCAGGTCGCGGAGGATGTCCGCCTTTGGGACATCGACCCGCGCCGCGAGGAGCATGACACCGCCGACCTGCTCCGCTCGATCGAGGAGCCCGGCCGTCTTCGACGCGGCAAGATCGCGTTCCAGAACGTCCGCTCGTTTGCGCAGTCGATCGATCTCCTCAAGATGGGCAGCCGCGCGTTCGGCGACGGCATCGGCAGAGACGCCCAACTGCCGTGCGGTGCGCTCCAGGACAGCGAGACGTCCCGAGATCAACTCGTCAGCAGCCGATCCGGCGACAGCCTCAATCCGTCGCATTCCGGACCCAATGCTGGACTCACCGACGAGGTAGATGAATCCCACTTCGCCCGTCGCGTGGACGTGCGTACCGCCACACAGTTCGAAGCTAAACGGGGCGCCGTCGCCAGTCCCCGGGATCGACACCGTCCGGACCAAGTCCCCGTACTTGTCCCCGAAGAAGGCCAACGCGCCACTCGCCAGGGCGTCCTGGATTGGGACCACATGCGACTGGACGGCGATGTTCCGCAAGACATGGGCGTTGACGGCCTTTGTGACCGCGGCCGCCTCCGGGTCTCCGAGCGCCAGGTTGTGTGAGAAGTCGAACCGGAGATGGTCGGGCGCGACGAGCGACCCCGCTTGCCGGACGTGGGGCCCGAGAACGTCCCGCAGGCTGGCGTGGAGGAGGTGCGTTGCCGTGTGATGACGTGTCGTGTGGGCTCGATGGTCAGGATCGGCATCGACGTGCACGGAGTCGCCAACCGAGACGGTCCCGTCGTCCACGACGCCAACGTGGACAATGAAGTCCGGCGCGTCGGGGACGGGGCGTTGCGTGTCCCGGACGCGGATGCGGCCGTTAGAACCCATTATCGTTCCAATATCCCCGACCTGGCCGCCGCCCTCAGCGTAGAACGAGGTCACAGCGGTAACGACTTCGACCTCTTGGAGTTCCGACGCGGAGACGACCATCTCACCGCCCACCGCCAGACCGGTCACCGTGGATTCGGCCGTCGTAGTGTCATGCGCGACAGACCGTGTTTCGAGCGCGGAGAGCGCGCGATGGGCACCGCTCATCTGCCGCGTCCCGCTGAAACCACGCGCCGTGCGACCACGCTCCCGCTGAGTGGTCATCGCTTGCTCGAATCCCTCGCGGTCGACGCCCAAGCCGCGTTCCGCGACGACCTCCTCGGTCAACTCGACCGGAAAACCGTAGGTGTCGTACAGACGGAAAGCATCCTCCCCCGACACGATCCTGCCCTCGCCCTCGGTGACCCGTGCGATCACGTCCTCGAGCAACGCTCCGGCGACTGCGAGCGTCTGGCCGAACTGCTCCTCCTCGCGCGACACGGTCTGCAGGATGTGATCCGCGGCGGAGACGAGCTCGGGGTATGCCCCACCCATGTGTTCGATGACGTTGGTGACCATGGGGTCCAGAAACGGCCCCGCGATGCCCAACTGCCGTCCGTATCGAATGGCCCGCCGCAGCACGCGTCGTAGGACGTATCCACGCCCCTCGTTGCTCGGCACCACACCGTCCGCTACAAGGAAAGCCGCAGCGCGGGAGTGTTCGGCGACGGCACGGAGCGCGCGGTCCGTGTCCGAATCCTGACCAAACACGGTGTCCGACAACTCGGCGACTTTCGCGATCAGCGGGACGAACAGGTCGGTTTCGTAGACCGTTTCGACGCCTTGGATGACCGCGGTTAGGCGCTCGAGCCCCATCCCAGTGTCGATGTTCGGTCTCGCGAGTGGTGTGCGTGTCCCGTCAAGAGCCTGGTCCAGTTGCATGAACACGAGATTCCAGATCTCGACGAAACGGCCGCAATCGCAGTTCGGCCCACAGTCGGGACGGTCGCACGATTGGTCGTGAAGCTCGTAGTGGATCTCGGAGCACGGGCCGCACGGGCCGCTGTCTCCCGCGGGTCCCCAAAAATTGTCCTCCTCACCGTGACGGCGGATCCGGTGGCCCGGGACACCAATCTGCTTCCAGAGCTCCTCAGTCTCGTCATCCTCCAAGAACACCGTGGCCCACAAACGCTCCGGCGGAAGTTGGACCTGTTCGGTGCAAAACTCCCAGGCGAAGCGGATTGCTTCCTCCTTGAAGTAATCACCGACGCTGAAGTTTCCGAGCATCTCGAAGAACGTCAGATGTGTCCCGTCTCCGACGGACTCGACATCAGTCGTCCGGAAGGACTTTTGGACCGACGTTAGTCGCGGATTTGGCGGCGTCGCGTCGCCCAGGAAGTACGGCTTCATCTGGACCATGCCCGCGGTGGTGAATAACAGCGTCGGATCGCCTTGGGGGACGAGCGAGGACGATGCGACCCGCAAATGACGCTTGTTCTCGAAGAACGAGAGGAAGAGCTCGCGGAGGTCCGCTGAAGTGGCTTCGATCACGGTATGTGGTCGATGGAGACGCTGGATCGGGGGTCCGTATTCGGATTCTAGGTGCGCACAACTCCGTGTTCAAATGCGGCCCAGCCTCTCGGCTAGGCGAAACGGCGATCTCGCCACCCGCCTTCACTCCGCACCGCACGGCGGATGCATCGTTTTGACACTCCCCAAGGGCTCGGATACCCTGGCTTCGCGATGGATTATGAGGCTGCGGTCTCCTGGCTCTTGGGCCTCACCAACCACGAAACTACGCGTACGGACCGGCCCGAGGGCTCCAGTCGAACTTCGGATGAAGTGTGGGACCTGAGTGGCGTCCGACTGCTGCTTTCGGCGTTAGGTGACCCCCACCTCGGACGCCCCACGATCCACATCGCGGGCACCAAGGGGAAGGGCAGCACGGCCGCCCTGACTGCCTCCGCCCTGACCGCCTCAGGCGTGTCGGCGGGCCTCTTCACCTCGCCTCACCTCCACACGATCCGAGAGCGTCTCCGGGTCGATGGGGAGGTCGCCACGCCAGATGCCTTCGCCGAAGCTGCTGACAATGTTCACCAAGCGATCGAAGCGATCGGCGCCAAGGGGGAAGGTGCTGGAATCACCACCTTCGAGGCGATGACAGCGATGGCGTTCGCGCATTTCGCCGTGTGTGAGGTCGCGGTTCAAGTAATCGAAGTCGGCCTCGGCGGACGGCTCGACGCGACCAACCTGGTCATTCCGACCGTTTCCGTCATCACCTCCTTAAGCATGGATCACGAGGCATACCTCGGAGATACTATCGAAGCCATCGCATCCGAGAAGGCAGGCATCGTGAAGCCCAGTGTTCCAGTGGTGTCAGCGCCCCAGGAGCCTGCCGCGCTCGCCGTGATCGAGGCTCGGTGCCGTGACCTAGAAGCGCCGCTTACCGTGCTCGGCCGCGATGTCATGTTCCGCCGTGAATCGAGCGACGAGACCGGGCAAGTTGTACGCGCATGGGGAACGGTCCAGGGGCAAGAAATCGAAGAAACCCTAAGGTTGGGACTAGCAACGAGGCATCAGCTCGAGAATGCCGCATTGGCCGCCACCGCCCTCCACATTACCAGGCAAGCTGGCGTTCCCGTTTCCCACGACGGGATGGACCGCGGGTTCTCCACGGTTGATTGGCCTGGCCGCTTCGAAGTTGTGTCGCAGGACCCAGTGGTCGTCGTGGACGGCGCGCATAATCCCTATTCGGCGATGCGGTTAATGGCGGCCGTCGAGGAAGAATACCCGCGGCGGGCCGTGCACCTCGTGTTCGGCACGTCGGTCGACAAGGACGCTGAAGCGATCATCAGCGAGCTGGCGCCTTCCGCCGCTAGCATGTTCACGACAGCGTCGCGACACCCCCGGGCGGCCGACGCGAATACGCTATCGGACGCGGCATGGGCCAGCGGGATCCCCGTCCGGCCAACCGTGTCACTCGCGGAGGCACTCGATCGGGCCCGCAATGAAGCGAGACAGGACGGCGGCATCGTGCTGGTAACTGGGTCATTGTTTGTAGTCGCAGAGGCGAGAGAAGCGATACTAGGGATTGCACCGGAATTGATCCCTCCGCCAGGGGATTGGTCTGGCGTGACCACCAGCAGTAACTGAGATCCGAGGAGGATTGTCGAATGATCGGGAAAGTGCGAACGCCTGACCAAAGAGTGGTCGTCACCGGGATGGGCATCATGAGCCCCTTGGGAAACACAGTAGACGAGTACTGGAACGGACTCGTCGCCGGCACAAGTGGGGTTGAATACATCCAGTCGTTCGATGCCTCCGAATTCCCATGCGTCGTTTCCGGAGAGGTCCGAGATTTCAATCCTGAGTTGTACATGCCAGCGAAGCAGGTACGGCGGCTGGGTCGCTTTTCTCAGTTCGCGGTCGCGGCCAGCAAGGACGCGATCGAGGACGCGGGACTGGACCTAGACGCTGAGGACCGCGAGATGATCGGCGTCATACTCGGTAACGGGATCGGATCGTTTCCGGACACGGAGGAGCAGGCAAGCGTCTTCTTCGAACGTGGTCACAGCCGGGTTTCGCCGACATTCATGCCCAAGATGCTGCCGAACATGGCCGCCGCGAACGTCGCAATGGCATTCGACCTCGGAGGGTTCAATAACACGGCGATCACCGCGTGCGCGGCCGGGACGCAGGCGATCGGCGACGCTGCGGAGGCGATTCGCGCCGGCAGAGCCAACGTCATGCTCGCGGGTGGCACCGAGGCAGGGATTTGCGCACTTGGGCTCGCAGCATTTTGCGCAATGCGGGCGCTCTCCCAACGGAAAGACGACCCCCACGGCTCTTCGCGACCGTTCGACTCCGGCCGTGACGGGTTCGTGCCGAGCGAGGGCGCAGCCACGCTCATTCTCGAGAGCCTCGAGCGCGCACAGGCGCGCGGCGCGCACATCTACGCGGAAATCCTCGGTTACGGCGCCGGCTCAGACGCTCATGATTTCGTGGCCCCGCGCGAGGACGGGAAGGGCGCAGCTCGGGCGATGCGGTGGGCGATAGCCAACGCGGGCATCGATCCGTCTGAGGTGGACCACATCAATGCTCACGGTACGTCCACCCCGCTTGGCGACATCGCCGAAACGACTGCCATCAAGCTCGTGTTCGGCGATTCAGCGGCGCGGATTCCGGTCACCTCAACAAAATCGATGGTCGGCCACCTTCTGGGAGCCGCGGGAGCCGTCGAAGCAGTCGCCGCCGTTCAGACACTCCAGTCCGGCACGATCCATCCAACGATCAACCTGACCGACCCAGACCCGTCCTGCGACCTGGACTACGTCCCCAACGAGGCCCGGCAGGCAAACCCAAGCGTTGTATTGTCGAACAGCTTCGGATTCGGTGGGCAGAACGCGTGCATCGTCCTCAGCAAACTCGACGACGTTTAGGCAGGGACGACGGCTCGGGCAAGATCAGGTCGACGCGGAGACCAGTTTCCTGAGTACGGTCTGGAGAATCCCACCGTTCCGGTAGTAATCGACCTCGACGGGGGTGTCGATCCGAAGGATCGCGTCGAAGCGCACGGTGTCTCCGCCGTCACGCCGCACGGTGACGGAGACGCGTTTGCTAGGCGTGAGGTCTCGATCGAGGCCCTCGACGTCAATAACCTCGCGGCCGTCGATCCCATGCATCGGCGCAGTCTCGCCCGATAGGAACTGCAACGGTGCGACACCCATCCCGACCAGGTTGGATCGGTGGATCCGTTCGAAAGACTCTGCAATAACTGCTTTCACGCCGAGTAGGTGGGGTCCCTTCGCCGCCCAGTCGCGGCTCGACCCGGAGCCATACTCTTTCCCCCCGATCACGACAGTCGGAGTGCCTTCTCGCTCGTACGCGATCGCGGCGTCATAGATTGACATCTGCTCGTTCTCCGGCAGCTTCAGTGTCAGCCCGCCCTCGACTCCGTCGAGCATGAGGTTCTTTAGACGAATGTTGGCGAACGTCCCGCGCATCATCACTTGATGGTTGCCGCGTCGAGACCCGTACGAATTGAAGTCGCGTTGGGCCACTTCGTGCTCCTGGAGATGTTGCCCGGCGGGCCCTGCCGAAGCGATCGACCCGGCTGGAGAAATGTGGTCTGTCGTAACCGAGTCCCCAAGAACCGCCAAGACTCTGGCTCCGTGTATGTCGGTCAGCGGATCCAGCTCCAATGTCAGGTCTTCGAAGAATGGAGGCTCTTGGATATACGTGGAGGTTTCCTCCCAGTTGTACAGGTCGCCCGTAGGCGCCGGGAGCGCCGCCCATTGCTCGTCACCATCGAAGATCTTCCCGTACTCCGCCACGAACATGTTGGGGTCGAGGGAGGCGGCAACCGCGTCGCGGATCTCCGCCTGCGATGGCCACACATCTCGGAGGTACACAGGTAGCCCGTCCGCACCCTCTCCCAGGGGCTCCGTTTCAAAGTCAATGTCGACCCGCCCGGCCAACGCATACGCCACCACCAAGGCCGGAGATGCGAGGTAGTTCGCTTTGACGTAGGGATTGATCCGTCCTTCGAAGTTCCGGTTCCCCGATAGGACTGCCGCAGCGACGAGATCAGCGTGCTCGACCGCAGTCGAAACGTCCTCATCCAGTGGGCCAGAGTTACCGATGCATGTCGTGCACCCGTATCCGACCGTGTGAAACCTTAATTGCTCAAGGTATGGCGTGAGGTCAGCCGCCGCGAGGTAGTCGGTGACGACCTTGGAGCCGGGCGCCAGGGAGGTTTTCACCCATGGCTGAGCGCCGATTCCGGCCTCGACGGCTTTCTTCGCGAGCAGCCCTGCACCGAGCATCACACTGGGATTGGATGTATTCGTGCACGAGGTGATCGCAGCGATGACGACTGACCCGTGTCGAAGGTCGAACGAGTCGCCGTTTCTCGCCACTCGTTCCGCCGCGCCGATTTCATCTTGCGACATCGCGAATCCCCGGTCGGCCGTCGGCTTCGTCAGTCCAGCCGCGAAGTCGGTTGCAACCTCGCGGAGCGGGACGCGGTCTTGGGGGCGTTTGGGTCCGGCCAGGCTCGGCACGACGGTACTCAGGTCCAGGTCGAGAGTCTCCGTAAACACTGGAGCGGGCGTGCCATCTGTACGGAAGAGCCCGCACTCCTTCGAGTACCGTTCGACGAGGTCGACCAGGTCGGGGTCCCTCCCGGTCAGGGTCAGGTACGCGAGCGTCTCGGCGTCGACCGGAAAGAAACCCATCGTGGCGCCGTACTCCGGCGCCATGTTTGCGAGGGTCGCGCGGTCTGCCACTAACAGATTGCTGATGCCCGGCCCGTAAAACTCCACGAACTTCCCGACGACACCGTGAGCCCGGAGGAGTTCGGTCACGCGCAGCACAAGGTCCGTGGCCGTCGCGCCCTCCGGCAATCCGCCGCTGAGTTGGAGCCCGACGACATCCGGGGCGAGCATGTAGTACGGCTGGTCCAGCATGACCGCCTCGGCCTCAATGCCGCCGACGCCCCAGCCAAGGACGCCGAGGCCGTTGATCATCGTCGTATGCGAGTCGGTGCCAACTAACGAGTCGGGGAACGCGACGACTTCGCCGTTGTCCTGTCGACGTGACGTCACCACGTTGGCCAGATATTCCAGGTTCACTTGGTGGACGATTCCGGCCCCCGGCGGGACTACCCGGAAGTTGTCGATCGAGTCCTGCGCCCATTTCAACAGCGTGTAGCGCTCGCGGTTCCGTTCGTATTCGCGTCCAACGTTGAACTGCAGGGCTCCGGCGGTGCCGAATAGGTCCACTTGCACGGAATGGTCGATGACCAAGTCGACCGGGACGACGGGGTTAATGCGCTTGGGGTCAGCACCCATCCGGGCCATCGCGCTCCGCATAGCCGCCAAGTCAACGACGGCCGGCACGCCGGTGAAGTCCTGAAGGATGACGCGGGCGAGCTTTAGCGGAACGTTGATTTCTCCAGCGTCCGGCGACCACCGCGCGAGGGCCTCCACGTCCTCATGCAACACGTCGTACCCGTTGACGTTACGCAGCAGGCTCTCCAGCATGATGCGGACCGAGAACGGCAAGCGAGAGACTGACCCGATGCCTGCTCGTTCGAGCGCATTGATGTCGAAAATCGCAACCGGGCCACCCCGCGCATCGATCGTGCGTCTCGCGCCGAATTCGTCTCGATAGGCCATGTAGTGATAACCCTCGAAGCGGCCGATTCCGGCCAGTTTGGGACCGGGCCAAGTTTAGCATTTGGGTATCTGGGTCCCGTTGTAGGGCGCGTCGAGATGGCACGGAGGTGACCTCGTGGGTTGGTCGCGACATCATCAATTCGGTGTGATCTATCACGAGCCTGAACGCGCCTTTGAGGGGTATACGTTGATCATCCCGAATGGTGGGTTGAGCACTCCCGATCGGGGCGTCGACCAGTACGCAGCGCTCGTAGATATGGCTGGCCGCATCTGCCACCGTTGGAGCTCGGAGTTAGGGCTCAAGCACGCGTGCCTCTTGCCAAATGGCAACTTGCTTGCCCGTACGCGCGCCCCGGACCCTTTTGATGGGGCAGCTCCCCTGGGGGGTTCCAGTGCAGCGATCGTGGAGTTGGACTGGAACAGCAACGTCGTATGGAAGCTCGAGAATCCGATGATCCACCACGACTTCGAGCGGCTACCCAACGGCAACACTCTGGTGTTGCTGTGGGACGAGATCCCGGCTGAGGTCCGAGATCGAGTGCGTGGGGGCTACGAAGGAACCGCAGACCCGAGACAGATGTTGGGCGACGTGGTCCAGGAAATCACTCCTTCAGGTCTGGTTGCCTTCGAATGGCGGTCCTGGGAGCACCTTGACGTCAGCAAGGACCGCATCTGCCCGCTAGAGGATCGCCGCGCGTGGACTTACGCGAATTCGGTGAGCACGACGAACGTCGGCGATCCTCTCGTCAGTTTCCGGTCCACGAGCGTCGTCTGCATTGTCGACCGTCGTAGCGGGCACCTGACGTGGCGGTGGGGACCCGGTCACGTGTCACACCAACACAACGCTTCCAGTCTCCCCAATGGAAACGTTCTCCTTTTCGACAACGGACTCCATGGCCTTGGGGCGCCCAGGTCCCGAGTGATTGAAGTCGATCCAAGCGACCAAGACCGCATCGTCTGGGAGTACGTGGGGAACCCTCCGGTGTCGTTCTTCAGTCCCCTCGTCAGCGGCGCGGACCGGCTTCCGAACGGGAATACGCTGGTATGCGAAGGCTCCCATGGCCGTGTATTCGAGGTGACGCCAGACCGTGAGATCGTGTGGGAATACATGAGCCCGTACTTCCTTCCGATATCCGGCGGGGAGTCGAACGCGCTATTCCAGGCCCACCGGTACGGACCAGATGATCCAGCGCTGCGTGGCCGTAACTTAGACCCCGGCCGCTTCGCGAACGTAACTGCCCTGCACGACCCCGCTTAAGGTCTCGCACGCGCCGGGACCTAGTACGCCCCTCCCCGGACCATCGCACCGAAGTAGTAGCCTGTTACGCGTCACCAAGCGGTTGAACGAGGACCAATGCGACGATTCTCATTCCGGCGTCCCGCAGTAGCCATTGTCTCGTTGCGCGGGATGATCGGCGGCGGCGCGCGCTTGAGTTCGATCGTTGACTTGCTCCACGACGTTGCAGACGACGACGGCATACGAGCCGTGCTGCTCGACATCGACTCGCCCGGTGGTTCGGCGTCCGCATCGGACGCAGTCCGGGCTGCCGTTAGCCGGGTAGTCGAGCGAAAACCCGTGCTGGCTTTCGTTCGGAACCTCGGCGCATCCGGCGCTTACCTGGTCTGTTGTGCCGCAAGCACCATCATGGCTGCTCCGACCGCGTTAGTTGGATCAATCGGCGTCATCTCCGTGCGTCCCCAACTCACCGAATTGATGGATCGGACCGGAATCAAGCTGTCGGTCAACAAGGCCGGCCGTCTGAAGGATCTCGGAGCATTCTGGCGCGAGCAGACGGACGAGGAACAGGCAGTCGAGCAGCGGCTGATCGACGAGTACTACGACCACTTCGTGGACACGATTGTTGCCGCCCGTGGGCTCACTCGCGAGCGAGTATTGGAGTTCGCAACTGGCGAGGTGTTCACCGGCCAGCGTTCCGCGGAGATAGGTCTCGTCGACGAGTTGGGTGACTGGGATGATGCCCTTCGGCATGCCTCTGAAATCGGCGGTCTGCTCGAGCTCCGGACGGTGTACCGACATCCGCACCGGTCCCTCGTCGAGCGGGTTCTGGGCCGCGCAGGAAGTACCGGAAACCTCCAGGCGCTCTTGACGTCTCGAGTGCTCTACGTCGACGTCCGATCCCTAGGTCAGGAGTGAACCAAATCCCCCGGCGCCGAGGCCTTGTACCGAGCAAGCTACCTCGTGAGCGAGGCCTCCTGAACAGCCTTTAGCGAAGCGATCCCCGAAGACGCCAAGTCCAAGACTGCGTCCAGGCGGGCACGGGTGAATGGAGAACCCTCCGCGGTTCCTTGAACCTCCACCAGGTCGCCCGACCCAGTCATCACGACATTGAAATCGGCGTCGGCGGTCGAATCCTCTTCATAGCAGAGGTCCAATAACAGACCGTCTCCCGCTATTCCAACGCTGACTGCCGCAACGGAATCGCGAATGGGTATCGAGTCAAACGCACCCTGCCGCTGCAGCCGCGCTAACGCGAGATGCAGAGCGACAAATGCCCCCGTGATTGCTGCGGTCCTGGTCCCTCCGTCCGCCTGCAGCACATCGCAATCGACGACGAACGTGCGCTCCCCGAGTCGGTCCAAGTCCACGACGGCTCGCAACGATCTACCGATCAGCCGTTCGATCTCCAGGCTCCGTGCAGTCGAGCGGCCCTGTGAACGCTCGCGCGGCGTCCGCGTCAGCGTGGCCCGCGGGAGCATCGCGTACTCAGCGGTTACCCACCCGCTTCGCGAACCTTGCCGCCAACCGGGCACCCGGTCTTCGACACTTACCGCGCAGAGCACTCGCGTTTCACCCTGTTCGATGAGCGCGGATCCTTCCGCGTAGTCCAGCGCGCCGGGCGTGATCGTCACTGGCCTGAGTTCGTCGGGTTGCCTTCCGTCGACGCGTGCCGTAGCCATGCCTCCCAGGGAGCGTGTGTTCATCGAAGCCTACAGGACACGCGAACCAGATTACTGAGGCGCCGGTCGCCCAGTCCGGACGCGGATCGTGTTGCCGTCCGTTTCGAAGACGATCTGGCCATGGAGATCTGTCCGAAAGACGCCGAGTGGCCCAACAACCTGGGCCAGGCGCTCCAGCGCTCCATCGTCGGGGTGGCCGAACGGGTTGCCAGCTCCGGCCGAAATCACCGCGAGGTCTGGCCGGACCGCCTCGAGGAAACGCCGACTCGACGCGTTCCCGCTGCCGTGGTGCGCAACCTTCAAGACGTTCGCCCGAAGTGGGGCGTCAGAAGAGATCAGCGCGTTCTCCGCTTCCATGAAGATGTCGGCCGACAGCAGAAACGACGCCCTTCCGTAGTCGATCCGCGAAACGACTGAGTTGTTATTGACGTCTGACATCGTGCCGGTCAGCTGATATGCGGCCGGATGGAGAATACGCAGGATCGCGCCCCGACCAAGATCGATTGTCGTTCCGGCTACTGCCGGCACGACCCGAAGCCCGTCGGACCGCTGTTCGGCTAGCGTGCGTTCCCACTGGACCGCAACGTCGCTCGACGCCCGGAGTCGCGGGTCAAGAACGGCCGACACGGACCGCGTATCCAACACATGCGCCAATCCAGTCAAGTGGTCGCTATCGGGATGGGTCAAGACGACGACTTCGATGTGTCTGGATACCCATGGGAGGAAGTCAGCAAGTTGCCGTTCCAAGGTAGGTCCATCAGGTCCCCCATCCACGAGAACTCGGACGCCGGCAGGTCCTTCAATGAGCACGGCGTCGCCTTGGCCGACATCAAGAAATGAAACGCGTAGGTTGTCCCGTCCGTCCCCGCTAGTGAGCACCGCGGTGTACACCAACCCCGAGATCAGCACGAGGGGGAGGAGAGGGAGGTAGGCGCGTATCGCGCTCGCTTGCCCCGCCGCGGGAAGCGAGGTCGATGGACCCAGCATGGCTGGCCCGAGCGCCCAACTCGGTCGCCCTCTCGCAGCGCGAAACACAAGCACCACGAGCGCGGCATACCAGGCCAAAATCCAGGCGGGTTTCCACGGCCCGGTCTCCACGGCGGCGAACGGCAGCGACCCAAACCGTGCACCGATCTGCTCGAGCAACGACAATCCAGGCCACGCAAACCACCCGGTCACCTGACCGGGTATCCCGCCGATGACGCCGACCACCGCGGTCGCCATGGACGTCACGAGCACTAGCGGCAGCAACAGGGTTGCGAGCAACGTTGCCGGGACCGTCAGCAGGGAGACAGCGCCAAAGTGGAACCCCAGCACCGGCACGACCATCGCAGTAGCTGCGACTGACACGGATGTGCTGGTCAGCACAAACGCAGCCAGCCACGAACCTTCCCCTACCCCGAGCAGGTCAGAGGCCCGTTGTTGGATTGGAGGGTGCAAATAGACAAGGCCGGCCATCGCCGCGAAGCTCAGCTGGAATGAGACTTCGCCGACGACACCCGGGTCCACACCCGCAATGAGTGCCGCAGCAGCAGCCAATGCGAGACCTCCACTGCTCTGCCTCCCAAGCCCGATTGCGATCACATAACCGCTCCCCATCACAACCGCCCGCTGCACTGGTGTGCCGAACCCTGAAAGGGCTGCATACGCCCAAATCACGGACAGGGGGATGAGCACGTACAACCCCCAACGGCGCCCGAACATTGCCGTCGCCGAGGCCAGGGCCAACCCGAGCAGCACGCCGACGTGAAGGCCGGAGATCGAAAGGATATGCGCGATCCCGGCCTTGGCCCATCGGTCCCTAAACTCCGGCGTGAGCCCGTCTCGTTCTCCCAACAACAGGGCGCGCCCCAACGATGCAGCAGGTTCGGGAAGCGATCGGCTAAGCGACCGGGACATAGCCGCACGGAGATCGCCCAAGACCCGCGAGAATCCAACGGTTGTTTCGAGGGTTTCGAGCCGAGGCCGGTACATCGCGCCGGTGATGCCTCGGCGCTCGAGGGCTGCCCGGTAGTCGAACTCTGGAAACGTCGGCGGAGCAACAAGTTCGCCGGTCAGCGCAACCTCGTCTCCTCGCCTTAGCCCGCGCGCAGCGTCGCCCCTTGATAACCAGGCGACGACGCCGGTTGAACCGGCATTCGTCGTCGGCAGCGCGTTGTCGGTGCGAATGGTCCGAACCTCGACGGTCGTCCGGACCACCTGGCCGACAAAACCCGGATCCGACGTGACCGTCCCCGTGACGGTGGCCGTCTGGCCAAGACGTTGAGCAACGACGTCAGGTGGCGTATCTCTCCACGACTCCGCAGACCACACGACTCCCACAATGCCGATCAGCAAGGCGACCGCGGCATTCCGAATGCGTCGGTTGGCGAACCCAAGACCGAACGCCAGGACCGGTAGCACCGCGATCGTCACAAGGATCTCAGCCGGGATGGGCGTCCACTGTCCAAGCACCAACCCGGTCAGCCAACTCAGCAGGCCGACGAGCACGGTCATTCAGGAGTCAATTGACGGTGATGAGCGGCCGCACGCTTTCCAGCGTTCCCGGACCCACACCGGGAACCTCCAAGAGATCCTCAATGCGCTGGAACGGACCAGTTTCCCGGCGATGTGACACGATCGCGTCCGCGAGCTTGGGTCCGATATCCGGGAGCGTCTCGAGCTCGGCCGGCGTCGCCACGTTGATATCAATCGGTCCCACTTGCACGGAACCTGACCCGGTCAACGAACCACTTGTTGTACTACTCGATGATGGATCGAGTATTGGGATTTCATAGCGGCGTCCGTCCACCAACCCTTGGGCTAGATTAACCGCGTTGGTGTCCGCACTCGCAAGGTGACCACCCGCGAGCTCGATTGCCTCGACGAGCCTTGTGCCAGGAGGCAATCGATAGACTCCCGGGTCACTCACGCCGCCGACGATGTGCACGACGATCTCAGTCGGCGTCGCGGTCGGCGTGGGTATCTCGATCTCGAGGGTCGGTGCGCTACGTCCAGCCTCACGAAGGGCCAAAATCGCGACAGCACCGAGCGTCGCGACAATCAGGGCGGCCGCGATCGCGTTCCGAAGCCGTTCAGCTTCCCAACCAAACATGGCCTACGGAGCCTAGGTTCCGCCACGCCTACTCGCAAGGAACGCGGAACCCTTACGGATTGTTTCCAGCCCACCGTTGACACCCGGAAACGGCGGCCCCTAGAGTCGAAGACCGCAGTATTGATGGCGTTTACCGCGGCGTGACAACCTCGCGTCAAGCAAACGTGATTGATCCCATCGGGCCACGGGAATCAGACGGTCGGATTGTCGAACCAGCGGGAGGGGAAAGACGGGATGAGCGTACTTGAAACCAGAGACCCAGAGGTCTTCGCCGCCATCGAGGGAGAAGAGGAGCGGCAACGACGCACGATCATCCTCATCGCCTCCGAGAACTACACCAGCAAAGCGGTGAAGGAAGCTGCTGGCTCGGCACTGATGGAGAAGTACGCAGAGGGGTATCCGGGACGCCGCTATTACGCGGGTTGCGAATACGTCGACGTTGTGGAGCGCCTTGCCCGAGAGCGCGCCAAGGAACTATTCGGCGCAGAGTACGCAAACGTCCAACCTCACAGCGGCGTCCAAGCCAACATGGCCGTCTACTTCGCAATGCTGCAACCGGGCGATACGGTCCTCGGGATGCGGCTTGATCAAGGCGGCCACCTGTCTCACGGGAGCCCGGTCAACTTCTCGGGCCAGTTCTATAACTTCGTCTCCTACGGCGTGTCGGAGGAAACTGAACAAATCGACTACGCCGAGGTCGAACGCCTCGCGGAGCAGCACCAGCCGAAGATGATCGTCGCTGGCGCGAGCGCGTACGCGCGGGCGATCGACTTTGCCGAGTTTCGTAGAATCGCCGATAACGTTGGCGCGTTCCTCATGTCCGACATCGCCCACTATGCCGGCCTCGTGGCTGCGGACATCTACCCGGACCCGGTCCCGCATTCTCAGTTCGTCACCACAACCACTCAGAAGACCCTCCGGGGGCCTCGCGGAGCGGTTGTCTTCACCGACGAGGAGCACGCCGCCGCCATCGACCGTTCCGTTTTTCCGGGAACGCAGGGCGGGCCCAGCATGCATACCATCGCGGCGAAAGCGGTCTGCTTCCAGGAAGCCCTACAACCAGCGTTCAAGGAGTACCAGCAGCAAGTCCTGGATAACGCCCGCGCCATGGCGGACGAACTCCAAAGCTTAGGGCTCCGGATCGTGTCTGGCGGGACAGACTGCCACCTGTTTCAGGTCGACGTTCGCCCCTTGGAAACGACGGGCCACACGGCTGAGAGGGCGCTCGAGCGCGCAGGCATCATCCTCAATGCCAACACGATTCCGTTCGACCCACAACCTCCCCGGATCGGCAGCGGGGTTCGTATTGGAACCCCAGCGGTAACGACGCGTGGGTTCAAGGAGGACGACGTGAGAGCCGTAGCTCAGATGATTGGGCGCGTGCTGCGCAACGGCGATAATGAAGAAGTGATCGAGGCAACCCGCCGCGAAGTCCGTCATTTGGCATCCAGTTTCCCGGTGCCCGGATTGGACACCTGAACCGGTTCGCGAGCCGTTGGTGTGTATACTTACCTGCTACTTTGGGGAGGCAGATGGCCCGATACGAATTGATGGTGATTCTGGAGTCGACGGTCTTGGACGAAGAAGTCCCTGAAGCAATCGAGCGGCTCCAGCAGTTGATCCAGAATCAGGGTGGCTCCGGAGGAGAAGTGGAAGTCCAGGGCCGCAAACGCCTTGCCTACCCGATCCGGAAGCACGACGACGGCACCGTAGTGCTGTCCCGGTTCGAGATGGAGCCAAACAAGGTTTCCGGGCTCGAGTCCGGATTGCGCATGGAGCAACAGATCGTACGCAACCTTCTTCTCCGTATCTAGACCCGGAATCCGAGTCAACATGACCAGTCTCAACAAGATCATGGTTATTGGGAATTTGGGTACGGACCCCGAGATGCGGTATACGCCCAATGGGAATCCGGTGACGTCCTTCCGGCTAGCTACCACTCGCGGGTTCACCGGTGGCGACGGTGAGCGCCGACAAGAGACTGAATGGTTCACGATCGTGACCTGGAACCGCCTCGCCGAGTTGTGTAATCAACACCTCGGGAAGGGCCGGCGCGTGTATGTCGAAGGCCGGTTCCAAAGCCGTTCCTGGGAGGGCCGCGACGGCGTGACGCGCAACCGGAGCGAGATCGTCGCGAACCAAGTACTGTTCTTGGATCGTCCGCAGCAACCGGGCGCGCCACAGGTTGGCGACCCGCCGATCCCTGGCCCGTCGGACGAGCCAGACTTCGAGTCCCCAGACACCGAGGACCTGCCCTTCTAGCGCATACCGGCGCCTGATCAGCAATCGCCGGCACCCCCATTGGAGGACCAATGACCACACCGACCCCAGAAGCACCCCGGCCGGAGACCGACGCCCCGCGTGCGGCGCCAGGGGCCGGAGCGCCGCAAACGGGTGGTCCTCCGCGACCACCGGGACCGGGGTTTTCAGGACCGGGCGGTCCTGGCGGCCGACCAGGTGGGGGTCCCCGGGACCGCGATCGCGACCGGCGGGGCGGTGGCCGAAGGTATTTCCCACGCCGCAAGGTCTGCTTCTTCTGCGCCAACAAGGAAGTGATCATCGACTACAAAAGCGTTGAGGGTCTCCGTCGGTACATCTCGGAGCGGGGGCGCATCGAACCCCGGAGAAAGACAGGGACCTGCGCCCGGCATCAGCGGACCTTGGCCACCCACATAAAGCGTGCCAGACAGGTTGGCTTGTTGCCCTTCACCACGGACCGGTCGCGCAACCCGACACCCGTCACTCGAGACCGGTAGTACCGGGGGCGTCATCGCGGCTGCCTCTCGGGTCCTTGTGTAGACTGACCCTGAAGGGGATTGGGCTACATTGGCTACGGATCAACCAGCGTCGCTCGAGCCAGAAACGGCTGGTATTCAAGTAATCCCAGAGGGTCGGCGTCGACGCGCTGAGCGTCGCCGTCGCTTTCGGGCAGGCCGCGTCGTGCTCGTTGCGGGGGTTTTGGCGCTCCTGCTCACCCTGGTCCTCCCGGCGACCGGGTATTACGTGGTCTTCGTGCGCCCTCACCAAGAGACCGCATTGGTTGTCAACGAAACACGGTACACATGGGGTGACTACCTGACGCGAACCCGCATGGTGATCGCTCAAGCTCAGGCCACCGGCGCCTTCCAGGCCGAGACCATGAACAGCTTGATCTTCGACATGCTGGCTGAAATCGAGCGCCAGGAGCTCATCTCCCAATTCGCGGGCCAAGAGGGCGTATTTGCCACCGAAGACGAGATCGACCTGAAGGTACGTGGCCAGATCATCGGTGGAGCGCTGGCTCAGGACGAGTCCTACCCCGAAGAGGAGTTCCAGGAGCGCTACCGGCGGCGGTTGGCCATCTTGAAGATCGACGAATCCGATTTTCGGGCAGTAGCCGAGACCGAGGTGCTCCGGACCAAACTCGAAGAGTCGCTGAAAGCAAGCGTCCCAACGACGTTGCGGCAACGCTACCTGAGGGTGATCCGCCTCCAGGACATTGAGGCCGCGCGGGCGGCGGTGGCGCGGATCGATGCAGGAGAAGAGTTCGAGACCGTTGCTCGTGAGATGTCGCGCGACGACCAGACCAAGGAGAGCGGCGGCGACCTGGGTTGGATCCCGATCGGTGTGAACGAAGCATTCGACACCGTCTTGTTCGAACTCGCGGCGGATCAAGTAAGCCAACCTCTTTATGGTCAAGCCGGTGTGTTCGTTATCAAGGCGATTGGCGAACCCGAGGTGCGGGAGGTAGAGGAACGGCATGTCTCCCGACTTGAATCGCAGGCCCTGAACGCATGGTTGCTGGAACGACGAGAGGAGTTGGTGGAAATAGGCCGACTCCGCTTACCCACTGGCGGCGTCTCTACCGACCGGTATACATGGGTGCTCGATCAACTCCGCCAGGACCGCGAGCTCTTCCCACGGAGGGCCGCGGGTGGGTAACGGGCCCCTCGCAGGGCCCCAACAGCGCGGGTATATCGGTGTCGGTCTCCTCGGCCTCGGAGTTGTCGGTAGTGGCGTGCACCGTGCCCTGCACGCGCAATCAGACACGCTGAGGAGCCAGATCGGACTACCAATCCGCCTTACCGGCGTCGTGGTGCGCGATCCCAGGCGCAATCGCGATGTGGAGTTGGCGCCGGACATACTCACCACGAACCACATGTCGGTCGTCAACCGGACAGACACGGATATCGTCATCGAACTCATGGGTGGCGAGGAGCCCGCCCACTCCGCTATCCGCCAGGCACTCGGGGCAAAGAAGTCCGTGGTCACCGCCAATAAGGAGGTGATGGCCAAGTTCGGTGGCCCACTCATCGACCTCGCATCCCAGAACGGCGCCCGCCTCATGTATGAAGCGGCCGTCGGCGGCGGCATCCCGCTCATCGCCACCATGAAGAGGGGGCTGGCCGGTACACGTACTTCGGCCGTGCGGGCCATCATCAATGGCACGACCAACTACATCCTCACGCGCATGGCGCAGGACGGCCTCGACTTCTCAGAAGCACTGGGGCAAGCGCAAGAGCTCGGCTTCGCGGAAGCCGACCCTGCCAACGACGTTGATGGTGTTGATGCCGCCTACAAGCTGGCGATCATTGCCGCCCTCGCGTTCCGATCTCCGATCACGGTTGACCAGGTCTTCCGCGAAGGCATTGGCCATTTGGCGGCGAACGACTTTCGGTACGCACAGGAGCTCGGATACACCATCAAGCTGCTCGCGATCGCGCGGGAGCATAGCGGAGAGATTGAGGCGCGCGTGCACCCCGCTCTCATCCGCGAGGATGTGCTGCTGGCCAAGGTGAGCGGCGTGTACAACGCGATCCAGTTAGATGGAGACCTGACCGGCCAAGTACTCTTATACGGGAGGGGAGCCGGGTCGGAACCCACGACAAGCGCGGTCCTGAGTGACGTGATAGAAGTCGCGACCGACCTCGCCGAACATCGCGCCCCCTCAGCGATACCCGCATTCCGCCGCGTAGCTGCCGTTCGGTCGATGGAGGAGCTCGAAGTCCGATACTATCTGCGGGTGCGGGTGGCCGACCGCGCGGGGGTCTTGGGGCACATAGCTCGCGTCTTGGGCGATTGGGACATCAGTATCGCCTCGGTAATCCAGAAGGAGACTGACGAGGCCGCGCGATCCGCGGAGATCGTCATCATGACGCACATTGCGCGAGAGTCGGCAATCCGCTCGGCTTCAGATGAACTGCGCGCACTGGATGTGGTGAGGGAGATCGGGAGTATCGTTCGTGTCGAGGAATAGCCGGCGATACTGCAACCAGGACCCGCGGCTCGTACTCGACTGCCTCATGCCGATGAGGATGCTACGGCTATTGGACCGGCAAGAGGGCTCCCGTGTGGAGCCCTCTTCTTTTGGGGAGATGCGCTGACCGTGGGGACGACCGGCATTCTCACCCGATTTCAGTCGCTCCTCCCACTCACGGAGGCGACTCCACGGATCACGCTCGGTGAGGGCGAGACGCCATTGATTCGTTCGCGCAAGCTCGAACGGGACTTGGGCGTTGGGGAGCTCTATTTCAAGTACGAGGGTGCGAACCCAACTGGCTCTTTCAAGGACCGAGGCATGGTGGTTGCCGTGGCTAAAGCGTTGGAATCGCGATGTGAGGCAATCATCTGCGCCTCCACTGGCAACACCAGCGCATCGGCCGCGGCGTACGGTGCACGGTGCGGACTCCAGACGATCGTCGTGGTTCCGAAGGGCCGTGTCGCGGTCGGGAAGATGGCACAGGCCGTCATTTACGGAGCGCGCATTCTCCTTGTCCGCGGGACGTTTGATGATGCACTGCATATCGTTCGCGACCTCGCGACAACGCCGAGCGTTCGGCTCGTGAATTCGGTCAACCCGGACCGCATCGAGGGCCAGAAGACAGCGGCATTTGAGATCGTGGACGACCTCGGTGACGCACCAGACGAGGTGTTCATACCGGTCGGGAACGCTGGAAACATTTCGGCGTATTGGCGTGGTTTCACTGAGTACGCTCGGATCGGACGCGCGGTTCACCGACCGCGGATGATGGGTTTCCAAGCTGCCGGAGCGGCGCCACTGGTCCTCGGACACCCGGTCGAGGCCCCGGAAACCGTAGCGACCGCGATCCGCATCGGGAACCCGGCAAGCAGGGATGGTGCGCTCGCGGCCCGGGACGAATCCGACGGAATTATCGACCGCGTGACAGATGACCAGATCATGGCCGCCTACCGTGAACTCGCGGAGCACGAGGGAGTATTCGGAGAGCCCGCCTCGGCAGCCTCGGTAGCCGGATTAGTCAAGTACGCGAATGCACACCCCGGTGATCTTCAAGATCATCGCGTCGTGTGCGTAATCACGGGTGCGGGGTTGAAGGATCCAGATAGCGCATCCGGGACGACGGAGGCTTCTGCCGAGGAGGTTGACCCGAACGTTGTTTCAGTCCGGTCCGCCCTGGGTTGGAAGTGAACCGATACAATAGTTCAAGAATCATCGAACGACCGACCCACATACCACATGATTGACCAGGAGCGCATCGCCCGGGCGGTGCGTGAGATGCTCGAGGCTGTTGGAGAAGACCCGCGCCGCGAAGCGCTCGTCGACACACCCTCCCGCGTCGCATCGACGTATGCCGAGCTGCTCTCAGGACTTGCCTCAGACCCCCGCGATGAGTTGTCCGTCACCTTCGAGGAGGGCAGCGAGGGACTCGTCGTTGTCCGAGATCTGGCCTTCGCCTCGCTCTGCGAGCACCACCTGTTGCCCTTCTTCGGCGTCGCTCACATCGGGTATGTGCCAAAGGGTCGAATCGTCGGTGTCAGCAAGCTCAACAAGGCACTGCAGGTCCTCGCGAGACGGCCCCAGGTGCAAGAGCGTCTCACGAACCAGATGATCGATGCGGTCGACCAAACGCTGGAACCCCGCGGTGCCACCGTTGTGTTCCGCGCCGAGCACACATGTATGACTATTCGCGGAGTCCGTTCGCCGGGTGCGACCATCGTGACCTCAGCCCATCGGGGATCGTTCCAAGAAGACCCGAACGCCCGCGCCGAGTTCTTGACGCTGGTGGGCCAGGTCTGAGGCCCGCGTGGCGCTAAACGCCTACTGGGAGTCGCTCAACGACCTCATCACTGAGTGGGATGCCCTGCACGCGACGTCTCAGAGTCAACCGTTCTTTCTTTCAACGATATGGCACAGCGCTTGGGCGCAGGCACATACAGCCTCGCTGAGCGACCATTCGGTGCTTGCGCTGCGTGACGATGGCAACCTCATCGCGGTGGCACCGCTCCGCGAAACGGAGGGTGGAGTCACGTTTGCCCTCGATTCCAACCTCACGGACTACCAAGATCTGCTAGTCCGTCCCGGCAATGAGCGCCGCGCCTGGGAATACCTGCTTGTACACGGTCAGGAGGCTGGGTGGACGCGCATCGAGCTCGTGGGATTACGAGAGGACTCAGTTGCTGTTGGGCTTCTCGAAGACCTTGCACACGCAAGTGGTTGGCGCGCGTCGAGAACGGAATGGGACGTGTCCCCCTATCTTGACCTTCCACCGTCGTGGGACGACTACCTCCAAGGGCTGGGCAAAAAGGACCGCCACGAGTTGCGCCGAAAGTTCCGCCGCCTCGACGGAGCGGGTTCGATCGACTACGAAGTGATCGACCGATTGGATGGGGATGCTGAGGCCGACGCTGCGGTTTCCACATTCATCCGTTTGATGGAGATGAGCGGCGACGAGAAAGCCAAATTCCTGACTGGTGACCGACGGGCGTTTCTGACGACGATGTCGCGAACCGCCGCCGATGCAGGCGTCCTGCGGCTTTGCTTCCTGCGAATCAACGACGTGAGGACCTCCGCGATCATGAGCTTCGTGAACGACGGAAAGTGGCTGCTCTACAACAGCGGCTATGACCCCGAATACCGTTCGCAAGCGGTCGGCTTGCTCCTGAAGGCCTGGAGCATCCGATATGCTATCGAGAACGGTCTCAGCGAATACGATTTCCTTCGTGGAAACGAACCCTACAAGTACGATCTCGGCGCCCGCGACCGTAGGCTTTACCGCTATGTCCTGGAACGCTGACCGCTGCGCCTAACCTTGAGTCGATACGGGAGCTATTGATGCGCGTTGCCCTGTTGACGATGCACAGTTGTCCGCTGGGCCTTGCCGGCGAGCGCGATACGGGCGGGATGAACGTCTACGTGACCGAGCTAGCTCGTGAACTTGAGTCCCGGGGCTATTGCGTCGACATCTTCACGCGGTACCACACGCCCCGAGACCCTGAAATTGTCCCAATCGGGAATAAGACTCGCGTGGTGCACGTGCCCGCGGGCCCGCCAGAGGCGAAAAAGGACGCACTCCCGGCATATGTCGATCAGTTCGTTAACGCCGTCCAAGCCTTCATAGCAAGAGAGGGACGGGACTATCATCTAATTCACAGCCACTATTGGCTCTCCGGGCAAGCTGGCATCGCGCTCGCTGCGCGAATGCAGACGCCACACGTAATGAGTTTCCACACCCTAGCGCAGACCAAGAGCGAAGCCTTCCCACTGAACCGGGAACACCCGGAGCGTGCTCCCATGGAGACGAAGATCGCAGCGTCCGCCGACCGCATCATTGCCTGGACCGAACACGAAGCAACCGCGCTCAGGGAGAAGTACGGTGTCGCGGCGAACCGCATCACGATTGCACCGATCGGCGTAGACCTCGATCGGTTTTCCCGAAAGGAACAGTCGGTAGCCCGCCGCCGCTTAGGGATCGACCCAGACGATGAAGTCGTGCTGTATGTAGGAAGGTTGGACGCAATCAAGGGGCCGCGTGTGCTGCTCCATGCAGCCTCAAAACTCCGCGACAGGGCACGTCTCCGAGTGATGATGGTCGGCGGAGACCAAGACGACGGCGACAGTGCCCGGCTGCGTGAGTTCGCGGAGGAAAAGGGTCTGAATGGCCGCGTCACGTTCACCGGGTCAGTGCTCCATGAGGAACTTCCCTGGTACTACAGCGCAGCCTCCGTCCAGGTTGTCCCCTCTTACTACGAGAGCTTCAGCATGGTGACAGCGGAAGCGCTGGCGTCCGGCACCCCGGTCATTGCTTCCAATGTCGGCGGACCAGCGACGCTCGTACAACACGGGGTGGCAGGGTACTTGGTGCCACCCGCGGATGAAACCGCCCTAGCCGCAAGAATCGCCCAGATTCTGGACGATCGCACGGTGCGTGAGCGGTTCTCCCAAGCGGCACCTGCCACCGTTGCACATCTCACCTGGGAGTCCATCGCCGGTCAGATCGTGGATATATACGCGTCCGCGCTGGAAGGCGCGGAGGAGATCCCCACATGCATCGAGTAACCAACGCTGCGACCGGGAGGAGCACCGCTTGGAAGGACTAGTCCCAGCCGAGCGCGTCCTGGTGGTCGCGCCACACCCCGATGATGCTGAGGTTGGTTGCGCCGGGACAGTGGCCCGCCTGGTTCGGGAGGGTGCGCAGGTCCACTATCTGATCGCGACCACCGGCGACAAGGGTACCGAGGATCCGAACCTCACCAACAAAGACCTCGCCGAGACACGAGAGCGCGAACAACGTGCCGCCGCAGAGATTCTCGGTGTTGAAGAGGTCTCGATCCTGCCGTACGGTGACGGCGAGTTGGAGGACTCCCGAGAAGTCATCGGGCGGATCGTCTACCACGTGCGTCGCGTAAAACCCGACATCGTCTTCACGACCGACCCATTTCGGTCCACCTTCTACATCCACCGCGACCACATCAATACCGGTCTCACTACGATGCATGCCGTGTTCCCCTACGCGCGGGACCGCCTCCATTTTCCTGAGCACATAAAAGACGGGCTTGAGCCGCACAAAACTGCCGAACTCTACTTCTGGGGCACTGAGAACCCCGACGTCCATATCGATATTGCAGAGACCGTCGACCTTAAGGTCCAGGCAGCGTTGGCGCACTCATCGCAATTCGGGACCGATGTAGATCGGTGGGTCCGCCAGTGGAGTGCGCGCATCGCCGAGGGCCACGAGATGGAGTACGCCGAGGCTTTTCGGGCCTATGGCATTAGCCGGATGGCGAGGGAGTTCAATGACGACGAGGAAGCTGATTGATGACTGAAGCCAACGAGGGTCCGAAACGGCTGATGGCGGTATCCGCCCACCCCGACGACATGGAGTTCGGCGCTGGAGCAACCATTGCCAAGTGGATCCGTGAGGGATGGGAAGGCTGCCTGGTCATCTGCACCGACGGCGGGAAAGGAACTTCCGATCGGGACACGGACCCGCGAGACCTCATCGCGACGCGCGAAACCGAAGCACGCGCCGCCGCCTTGGCCCTTGGCATCCACGATGTCGCCTTCCTCGGGTACCCCGACGGCGACTTGGAGAACACTCGCGAACTCCGCGAACAGGTCGTCCGGCAGATCAGGCGGTTCCGACCCGACGTCATCTTCACGTTCGACCCCTACCGCCGAAGCCATAACCACCGGGACCATCGGAACGCTGGTCAAGCAACGTTCGACGCGGTCTACCCCTACGCCCGTGATTACCACCACTTCCCGCATCTCGCGAAGGACGAAGGATTGGAGCCGCACATAGTCGGCGAGATCTATGCGTGGAGCGACGAGCCAGACACCTGGGTGGATGTCGCCGACCATATCGACGGCAAGATCGCTGCGCTACGAGAGCACAAGAGTCAGATAGGCAACCCCGACGGCATGCTCGAACGGATCACGCGCCGCCACCAGGAAGAGGGGGAGAAGGCAGGCATGGGCCTCGCCGAGGGCTTCCGCCGCTATCAGTTCCGGTTCCCAGGCCAAGGGCCACCGCCGTCGAACCCACCCCGGCCTCCGGCTGGCTAAACAGAACCGCCAACGGACCGTCTGTTTGGAGCGTCAGAGTCCTTCAACGAACGAGGACCAGTTCTTCGTCGACATCCACTGCCACATCCTTCCCGGAGTGGATGACGGTGCACGTAACCGTGAAGAATCGGTGGCGATGGCGAGAATCGCCGCACGTGACGGCACGCGCTCGATCATCGCCACACCGCATCACCTTCCACGTTCCCCGGTGTCGGCCGTAGACGAAGCGACAAAACGGGCCAATCAGCTCATGCGCGTCATCGAATGGGCAGAGATCCCGATAGAGATCCATCCAGGACAGGAGAACAATGCGCGGCAGGATCTGATCGAAAGGCTCGACCAGCGTGAAGCCGTCACGTTGAACTGCACGCCGTTCGTTCTGGTCGAACCGCCCTTCCGCACCTCCCCTGACTACCTGGACGAATTGCTGTGCTCGCTCATCGAGCGTGGGATGACCCCGGTCATCGCACATCCAGAGCGGAATGTCCGAGTCCAGGGGGACCCAGGGATCGCGACCAAATGGGTCGGAGACGGCGCTTTGCTGCAGCTGAACACCGGCAGTTTCTTGGGCTCATACGGTGACCCAGCAATGCATGCCGCCGTGCAGCTGTTAGAGCTTGGTCTCGGGCACGTGCTCGCGTCCGACGCTCATTCGAACTCGGGCCACTTCGTCCCCAATATGAGAGCCGGGTTCGATGTCGTGGCAAGCATGGTTGGTGAGTCCACTGCATGGCGCCTCGCGCGCGATAACCCGTTGAAGGTCCTCAACGGGCTCACCGATGACGTACAAGATTCCTCGCAATTGACCACCGTCTAGAAGGCACGCGCCCGATGCTGCTGCTCCATTGCAACTGTTGCGGAAGGGAGTCCCGCGACCTGACCCCGGAGATACCCGCGCCGTCTGGCATCAGGGTGGAGGATGTCGACAGCGATCCGTTTTATGTCTGTGCGGAGTGCTATCCGTCGGCCGGCGGCGAAGGCTACCGCTACTGCGCACGATGTGGCCACGAGACTCCATCGTCGGAGTTGGCAGGAGGTCGATGCGCATGGTGCCGCGCCGCCGACGACATTCCGTTCGACGAGCCGTCTGACGACGCATGGTGGGAAGACAAGGCAAGACGCAATGAGACCGCACCTCCGGATTCAGGGCCCGTTGGGCGGTCTGCCGATTGAACGGGCGTGGTTACGCGATATACGCTCGCCTCGCCAGTCGAAGGACACCGGTCGGCAGCGGTTCCAGAAGCCGGAGAAGCACCAGAGCCAGCCCGCTCGCTACGAGACCGATCGTCGCCCCCGCGATAACGTCGGCTGGGAAGTGCACGCCAGCGTACACGCGAGACAGCCCCATCATCCCCGCGATCACCACCATCGCAATCCCGAACGGCCGGTTGGCACGCATCACCGAAACCGCAATAGCGAACCCGACCGCCATGGAATTGCTCGGGAACGCCGGATCGGGCGGTAGATAAAAGATCGACTGCGCCGCCATAGCCGCTTGCGTGTCCACATCGAACGGCCGAGGCCGGAGCGCCAAGTCCGTTCCATTGAGCCCGAACACGACCAGGTTCGCGATCGCTATGGCCACCACACTGGCCAACACCGCCCGTTGCTGACCTTCCCGCCTATGCGGTGTCTTGGCGCCAAACCACAGTGCAAGCAATGAGAGCGACAGCAGGACAGGGACGAAGTAGTCGCCGACGAAGATCCGGGCAATGTTGTCAAGCAACCAGTTGTTTCCAGCTAACCCATTCAGGGTTTGGAACAGCGCGATCTCCCGTTCACCCGGGTTCACGCTCTCGGGCCTTCATCTTCCCCAAACACGGCCTCGATGTAATTCATCGACCGCAAGGCCTCGAGTCCGCGTGCTATCCCAAATCCGCGCTCCCGCCGCCTCGCCCCAGACGAACTGCCGCGAGATTGAAGGAATCGGTGGATCAACGAGGTTGCGACAACAGTCGTCGCCACCGCCGCGATGGCAGCGGGGATGAAGAGCAGTGTCTGCTCTGCGCCTTCCAACCCTCGGACGTTTCGGTCCACCGGGCCGAAGAACCAGAGGAACGAGATCGCCAGCAACACGCCCCCGATCAGTGTGGCCGATCTCCGCGATCGCACCAATTGCAGACCACTGAGGCCGGCGTATACGGCCGCCAGCTGAATCGTCCCCATGGCCGCCCAGAAAACGAAGAGCGCGTATTGGAGAGCAAGGGCTAGCAAGAAGCAACCCCCGTCCTGATTGACGGGAGACGTGCGCGCTGATGCTTTGGACCAGCCACCGCGTTTCCTCCTAGGCGATAGACGCCGCCCCTGGGACACCCTGCGTCAGTGGTGTCAACCAGTGTGCATAACGCTCTTCCTCACCGCGGACGATATTGAAGTACTTCTCTTGCAGTTTTGCGGTGATCGGTCCGATCCCACCGGTCCCAATTGCCCGGCCATCCACCTCGAGAACCGGCGTGACGTGCGCCGCGGTCCCGGTCAGAAAGCACTCATCCGCCACAAAGAATTCGCTCCGCAAGATACGGCGTTCAATCGTTTCTAGGCCGAACTCCTCGCGCGCCACCTGGATAACCGTATTTCGGGTCAATCCCTCAAGGATCTGATCACTCACTGCTGGGGTATGGAGCACGCCATCTTTGATCAGGAACGCGTTCTCACCGCTCCCCTCGGAGACATAGCCGTCTCGGGTCAACATGATCGCTTCGTCGTACCCACGCCAGATGGCCTCGGATTTAGCCAGGCTGTTGTTCACGTACATCCCGGTTACCTTCGCGCTTGGAGGGATGATCGTGTCTTCCATACGCTGCCAACTGGAGAAGGTGCACCGGATGCCCTTGTCGGACTCGAGGTAATTCCCGAACGGCACCACGTATATCAGGAAGTCATCTTGAAGGTCATGGACGCGGAGGCCGACGACCTCGCTCGATTTGAACGCCAGCGGCCGAACGTAGATGTCCTCCCGGAACCCGGTCTGTTCCACCAGATTGACGGTGATTCGCTCAAAGTCGTCGAGCGAGTATGGCAATTCGATGTTGAGGATCCGGCAGCTTCTGAGTAGCCGCTCGTAGTGTTCACGGACGCGGAACAGCATGAGCTGCTCCGTCTCCAGGTTCCAATTGCCGCGGATACCCTCGAAGACACCAGTTCCGTAATTGAAGGCATGCGTGACCACGCTGATCTTCGCATCCTCCAGAGGGACGACTTTACCTTGGAAAAACGCGAGCGCTGGCATCAACTAAGCTCCCAAAAAACCGATGGCGCTCATTGTAGCATTCGTATCTGCGACCCACTCCTGTTACGGTTTCCTGCCGGCCGCCCAGCCAAGTTCTCCGGACGCCCTGCCGTCCGCGATCAACTGGCGGGTCGCCACAACAACTTCGGCCTCCGCAACCACCTGCTGGGCCTCGGTCATCCGATTCAATACACCCTGACTCGCCGGACTCCCAGCACGGCGCTGGTCCCAGTAGGTCTGCGCGTCGTCCTCAGTCCCCATGAACGTCAGCGGCACGAGGCCGTGAGCCGTGTCGGCGAACCCCGCCCGCACGAAGGCGTTCTCCAGCAGTTCAGGGTCTTGCGTGTTTACGCGTGGTGTTTCGGGAGGAGTTGCCGTCCGGGGGGGTTCGGAAGGGGCATGACGGCGCAGTACGCGGAAGGCGGAGGTCATCAAAGGGTTCCGGTCGTCAGATGTCCAGGTGGCCGCTGCCACCCAGCCGCCTGGCTTGGTAACGCGGCGTAGCTGCGTCATGAATCCCACGGGGTCTCCGAAGTACACCACCACGTTCCGTGATACGGCGGCATCGAAACTGTCGGGATCCAGCGCGACATTCGTGACCTCCATTCTCCTGAACTCGACGTTTGTCGCGCCGCGCCGCTCTGCCCGTTCCTGTGCGATCTCGAGGCTCAGGTCGTCATGATCGATGCCAACAACGCGACCAGCCGGACCTACGACCTCCGCAATCTCTAAAGCCGGGTCGCCGAACCCGGTTCCTGCATCGAGCACGGTCATCCCAGGTTGGATGTGCGCGGCGGCGACCAACGCCGCAATCGTTGGGCGCAGGAAGGTCATATACGGACCTTCATCCCAGGTTTCCAACGCCCTGCGCAACCGTTCATCACCCCTCCAGACCAAGCCTTTACTCCTCCCCTTTGGCGTGTGCAGCAATATCTGATTCCGCCCACACAGCCTCGACCAAGGCCATCAGGCCCCCTGCCACCATGCTGTGCCCGCCGAGCACGACCGGAATCGGCGCCTCAACCGCCGCTTGTGTGAACTCACGAAGGAAGTCATCTGCGATGTCCTCCCAACGGCCCAAGTCAGAGAGGAATCGGTCCTCTCGTGAAGCCGTCGACCGACGATGCGCCAGCAAGACACGCGTGTCGATAAACGCCGCATCGCCCAACGCCGCGAGATGGTCCATCAGAGCCCTCACGCCCACCGCCTCCGCATGCAATCCAAGCAGTGATCGCGCTTCGTGCTGAAGCCCGAGTGAGCGCATGCCCCGCTCCTCCGAGAACACACGGGTCCGACACGCGGTCTCGCGCTCCAGGTAGGACCACGTCGCACTCCCAATGCGGCCTGCGAGCACCACGGTCGCCATCGGCTGTCGGAATACCCTTCCTGCGTTGAGAACCCGATCGGGTTCCACGGCTGCGTCCCCGATCCATGTCTGCAGCCGGCGACCAATGCCGGGATGGAGAGCCGCCACCGCAATATCCGTCGGGTCGTCGATATCGAATTGGGTCGCTGCCGTTCGTTCGGGCTCGAACCCCGGCAAGCCGCAGTTGCGCCACAGGTGGAATGCCAGCCCGTTGTCTTCAGCCGGCAGCGTACCCGCAGACTGCAGCACCGTCGCCGGGGTAACGCCAACGAGGTCCGCCGAGTGCAAGTTGTTGGCGACTACCGCCCGCGGTTCGCGCTGGAGCGGGCCCGCCAACCGATTGAGGTCTTCTCCGGTTGAAAGGACCCCGGCACCAGCGCCGCCCGCGAGGACGCGTGTGAAACCCTCGCTCGCGCACAGGTCGCGGAGAAAATCACCAAAGCGAAACCCCGTGTCCGGGGAGCGCACCATTGACACACCAGAGGGAACGATGCCGACAAAGGCGTCGGGATCGGGCGTGGCGAGCAGCAATGGAGCGAAGACTTCGGTCGCCTTAGCCCGGTCCAGCAGATCGAGAGCGATCGCCGCCTGCGCCCCAGCCACCAGCTGCTCGGCCTGGCCAACCCCGGCCGGTCCCACACACAAGACGAATGGGACCCGAGGCCCCGACGGAGCAGCGACCTCGTCGACCGTCCGCGCCGTCGTCATAGCTCCCGCGTCACGGTGACACCGAAGATTCGCTCCGCTCCCGCCCCACGTAGCGCTTCACTCGCGGATGTCAGCGTCGCGCCGGTGGTCGTCACATCATCAACAAGCAGCACGCGCATACCAGTGAGCTCGGATCCAGCTGGAACGTGAAACGCATGTTGCACATTACGCATCCGTTGACCGCGGGTCCCAGTTTCGACCTGCGACGACCTCTTCCCAGTGCGCACCAGCGCCGTGACGAAGGGCAGATGCATCTCCTCCCCGACGACTTCCGCAAGCTCTCGTGCTTGATCGTACCCACGACGCCGCAACCGTGATCGGTGGAGTGGGACGTGGGTGACAAGGTCGACATCGATATCCCACTTACGCACCAGCCCGGCCATCTCCAGACCAAGAGGACGCGCCAAGGCCCGTAGACCTCGGTATTTGAACTGGTGGACTAGGTTCCGCGCTGGTCCTTCCATCGACCACAGTGATCTGGCTCGAGTCTCCTGCGTATCCAAAGCGAGGTCTGGGATCCCCTCGAGGCACGTGTCGCAGAGGAAGGTGCCCTCGACGCCACACAACGAGCAACGCGGCGGAAGGACCGTGTCGATCGCGGCCGACACGAACCGCCGAACGCTCTCGACGTTCATCCGCAAGAACGCGTCGATCAGGGCTGGTCGTTGTAGCCGGGTGCTCGGCTCGGGTTTGACGCTCATCTTCGGCTATGGTACAAACGTTAATTGCGACGAAGGGGAGTAGTAGCAACGAACTCCGCGCACAGAGAGTCGGGGATGGTGGGATCCCGGCGTCGGACACCTGCGAACTCGCCCCTGAGCATGCCGATTGAAGCTCCTGTTGTAGGGATGTCTAGGTTGGACGGGTAGCGTCCGTTATCAACGCATACGGGGGGTCCGTCATCCGGCGGATTCCAGTACCGAGTGGCCTCTCACCACAGCGTGCGACGAGGGGCAAGAAGGGTGGTACCGCGGGAACGAAAGCACCCGTCCCTTCGAGGGGCGGGTGCATTTTTGTTCTTCGGAGGAGTCATGACACGGTGGCGTGCGGGAACACCACGCCAAGGCGGAATTGAAGGGAGCCCGAGCTAATGCAGTTGGCTGGCGGGGAGATCGTCTGCGAGGCGCTGATCAACGAGGGCGTCGACCTCGTCTTCGGCCATCCTGGCGGGGCCATCCTCCCTCTTTACGATCACCTGACCAAATACCCGCAGATCAAGCACGTGCTTTCACGGCACGAGCAGGGCGCGGCCCATGCCGCAGATGGATATGCCCGCGCCACCGGGAAGGTCGGCGTCGCCATGGCGACGTCCGGACCTGGCGCCATCAATCTCGTGGTGGGCTTGGCGACCGCATACATGGATTCGACGCCAATTGTCGCGATCACGGGTCAGGTCACGCGCCCAGCCATTGGTAAAGACGCGTTCCAGGAGAGCGATGTCACCGGGATCTCACTCCCGGTTACAAAACACAACTACTTGGTGCTCAATGCATCCGATATCGCCGCCACCATCAAAGAAGCGTTCCATATCGCCCGCACCGGTCGACCAGGGCCGGTGCTCGTCGACATCCCGCGTGACGTGCTCCAAGAGATCGCAGAGTACGACCAGTACCCGACCACCCTCGACCTGCCCGGTTATCGTCCGGTGACTGAGGGCGACCCGAACCAGATAGCAGAGGCGGCTCGGAAGATCGATGCGGCACAACGGCCGGTGCTGCTCTCCGGCCGAGGGGTTGTGGTGTCGCAGGCAGAACCGGAGCTACGGGCTCTCGCCGAGAAGGCGCAACTCCCGGTCATCCCTACCTTGCTGGGTCTTGGTGGCTTCCCTGGTACCCATCCGCTGAACCTCAGCCTGATGGGAATGCACGGTTCCGCCTTCGCCAATATCGCGGTCGATCAGTCCGACCTGATCGTGAATGTCGGTTCACGGTTCGATGATCGGATCGTCGGTCGGGCGTCCGATTTCGCGCCGAATGCGCAGGTCATCCATATCACGATCGATCCGTCCAGCATCCACCAGAACGTGTACGCCCACACGCCAATCATTGGCGACGCCAAGAGCGTGTTGCAGGCCCTAATCGCACAGGTCAAGCCGACGGAAAGGCCGGAATGGCTGGACCGGCTGGAGCGGTTGCGTCAAGAGCATCCACTCGCCATTCCGGACGTCGATGGCCTCCTCCCCCAGTACATCATCCGGAAGCTCTGGGAGGAAACGCGTGGCGAGGCGGTCATCGTGACCGGAGTCGGCCAACATCAGATGTGGGCCGCTCAGCTCTACCTGACCGACCAACCCCGCGGGTTCATCACATCCGGTGGCCTCGGCACGATGGGCTATGAGGTTCCTGCAGCGTTCGGTGCGCAGATGGGCCGCCCGGACGCGCTCGTGTGGTCCATCGCCGGAGACGGTGGGTTCCAGATGACCATGCAGGAGCTCGCAACGATCCGAGACGAAAAAGCTCCGGTCAAGTACGCGATCATGAATAACAGCTACCTGGGAATGGTGCGGCAGTGGCAGGAGTTGTTCTACGGCCGTCGGTACAACCAGGTCGAGGTGAAAGGGCCCGACTGGGTGAAGCTCGCCGAGGCGTACGACATGCTGGGCTTGCGCGTGGAGAAGAAGGAAGAAGTGGCCGACGCGATCCGACAGGCGAACGCGCACAAGGGTCCGGTGATCGTTGACTTCGTTGTCGAGCAGGAAACGAACGTCTACCCCATGATTCCCGCGGGCCAGTCCGTTGCTGAGATGGTCGAAGATCCAATGTTGGAGCACCGGCGGCAGGAGTCGATGTCCACGTGAAGCGGATCGTGTCGGCCCTGGTCCAAGATCGCCCTGGCGTTTTGAATCGCGTCGCGAGCATGTTCCGACGCCGCGGGTTCAACATCGCCTCACTCGCCGTTGGTCATAGCGAAAAGCCAGGGTTCTCACGCATGACCATCGTGGTCGACAACATCCAAGATTCCGTCGTCAACCAGGTCACGGCCCAACTCTTCAACGTGATAGAGGTCGTCGAAGTCGCGGATATCACGGACGACGAGATCGTGGCGCGGGAAACCGCGTTGGTGAAAGTCACGGCGAGTACGGCCACGCGCGGACCCATCATCGAGATCTTGGACCTCTTCCGAGGAGCCATCGACGTAGCTCACGTTGGCACCGGACACGTCATTATCGAGGTCACCGGTACCGGCGATCAGATCGACAGTTTGTTGGAATTACTGAAGCCATACGGGATCATCCAAATCATGCGGACCGGCACGATCGCGCTCGTCCGCGACGAGACGGTGCCCACTGGATAAGGGGGAGGGCCCGATCACTATGCCGAACATCTACTACGACGCAGACGCAGACCTCGATCTTCTCAAGAACGACATAGTCGCCGTGATTGGCTACGGAAGCCAGGGGCACGCACACGCGCTCAATCTCCGAGATACCGGCGTGAACGTGATGGTTGGCCTGTATCCAGGAAGTAGCTCCCGCGCACGGGCCGAGGCGGACGGCCTCACCGTGGGCAATGTTGACGAAGTGGCGCAGAAGGCGAGCATCATCATGATGCTGATCCCGGACACGATGCAGCGCGCAGTGTACGAGGAATCAGTCCAGGAGCACCTGTCTCCGGGCAAGACGTTGATGTTCGCGCACGGCTTCAATATTCACTACAGCCAGATCGCTCCACCGCCGGGCGTTGACGTGTCGATGATCGCGCCGAAGGCCCCCGGTCATCGGGTACGGCAACTGTTCGAAAAGGGCGTCGGCACCCCAGCGCTTCTCGCCGTCCATCAAGATGAATCGGAAGCCGCGAGGGCGCGTGCTCTCGCGTACGCGAAGGGTATCGGCGCGACCCGCGCTGGCGTCATCGAGACGACCTTCGGCGAGGAAACGGAGACGGACCTGTTCGGTGAGCAGGCGGTGCTCTGCGGCGGCATATCAAGCCTGGTTAAGGCAGGCTTCGAAACGCTCGTGGACGCCGGATACCAACCTGAGATCGCGTACTTCGAATGCCTTCATGAGATGAAGTTGATCGTAGACCTCATCTACCAAGGTGGCTTGGAGTACATGCGGTACTCGGTCAGCGACACGGCGGAATACGGCGACTACGTATCTGGACCGAAGGTCATCGATGCCCACGTTCGCGAACGCATGCGTGACATCCTTGCCGGGGTCCAGGATGGAACGTTCGCCCGTCAGTGGATCAACGAGAACCAGGCTGGCAGGCCAAGCTTCAACACCCTGAAGCGGCGTGAGACCGAGCATCTGATCGAGAACGTTGGCAGAGACTTGCGTTCGATGATGCCTTGGTTGAAAGACACCGTGTGACGGAGCCATTCAGGATCCGATGCGACCATCTCGCGCGCCCTCGACCGACGCTTCACCACAACGGGATGCAGACTGCGCCGGTCACTACTGGTACCTTGCGGCGACCGCGGGGGTACCGGTTGTCTGGTAACCGCCCCACGGCCGAACCCAACCAGGATCTTCGGCGTGGAACCGATGCCGCAGGTCCTATTCCGGAGCAGGCAATCCAGGAGCGTACGGCATGGTAGAAGCGATCACGATTTTCGACACGACACTGCGGGACGGTGAACAGGCTGCTGGCGCTGGCCTGAATTGGGACGAGAAACTCGAAATCGCCAAACAACTCGACCGCCTTGGGGTCGACGTGATCGAGGCCGGTTTCCCGGCCTCCTCCCGAGGCAATCTTGCGACGGTCCAGCAGATTGCGAAGGATGTCCGACGGCCGATCATCGCTGGACTCTCGCGGTGTGTCCTTGCAGATGTCGACGCAGCCTGGGAGGCACTAAGGGACGCCGCCCGCCCACGCATCCACGTCTTCATCTCCAGCTCTGACATCCACTTGACCCATCAGCTCCGAAAGAGCCCGGAAGAGGTCATGGACCAAGCGATTCAGTGCGTCGAACGCGCGAAGTCGTACTGCGACGACGTCGAATTCTCACCCATGGACGCGACCCGTACTGACTGGGATTTCATCTATCGCTTGGTCGGAGCAGCGATCGACGCCGGCGCAACGACGATCAACATCCCCGACACGGTCGGGTACGCAATCCCCGCCGAGTTTGGCGCGTTGATCGCTAGTGTGTTCGAGCGAGTGCCCAACATCGCGAAGGCGGTCGTCAGCGTCCATTGCCATAACGACCTGGGTTTGGCCTCGGCGAACAGCCTCGCCGCCATCCAATCCGGGGCCCGTCAGATCGAAGTCTGTGTGAACGGAATCGGCGAACGTGCTGGCAATGCGTCCCTCGAAGAGGTTGTGATGGCCATCCACACCCGCCAAGACCTTTTCGGCGTCACGACGAACGTCGACACCACCCAAATCTACCGCGCAAGCCGCATGGTGAGCGACTACACAGGCTTCACGGTCCAGCCGAACAAGGCGATCGTCGGTGGCAACGCCTTCCGCCATGAGTCCGGGATACACCAAGACGCGATGTTGAAGGCGCCCATCACCTTCGAGATCATGCAGCCTGAGTCCGTCGGGGTGCCCGGGAGTTCGCTCGTGCTCGGCCGGCAGAGTGGCCGCGCCGCACTCCAAGCCCGCCTGAAAGACCTGGGATTCGATGTCCAGGGTGAGGAGTTGCTGCGCGTGTACGAGACCTTCAATGAGCTCGCGGACAAGAAGGACAGTGTCACTGATCGGGACCTTGAGGCTCTGATGGGCGAGGACCGCCGGACGACCGGTTCCGAGATCTACACGCTCGATCACGTTCAAGCGTTTTCGGGCGCACCTGGTGTGCCAACCGCCACTGTCCGAATGACGGACCCGCAGGGTGAGTCACACGTTGCAAGCGCTATTGGCACGGGCCCCATCGACGCGGTCTACCAGGCCATATCACAGGTCGTCGGTGAGCAGAACAAACTCGTCGAGTACCGCGTTGAAGCCGTCACCGAGGGTCTTGATTCGATGGCGGATGTGACGCTGCGCATCGAGCGGGACGGGACGACCTACGTGGGTCGTGGCGCGGATACCGATATCGTGGTCGCCAGCAGCAAAGCGTACGTCGACGCGCTGAATCGCTTGATCATGAACGCACACCGTGCGACCAGCATCATGACGGGCCCGCGCTAAAAACGCCCATCATCAATCGCGATACGGGACAAGGAGCCACCGTTGCCAACGCCAGCGAAGACACTTTTTCAGAAGATCTGGGATTCTCACATCGTGCGCGAAGCCGCCGGCGAACCAGAAATCGTGTACGTCGACCTCCATCTGATCCACGAAGTCACCTCGCCCCAGGCATTCGAGGGACTCAGAGTCGCCGGGCGGAAGGTCCGCCGACCCGATCTCACCGTCGCCACCGTCGACCACAACGTCCCAACGACGAATCGGTCGGCGCCGATCGATGACCCGATCTCGCGTCAACAGGTCGAAGTCCTCGAACAGAACACGAAGGAGTTCGGGATCACGTTCTACGGCATGCGCAGCCAAGAACAGGGGATCGTGCATATCATCGGCCCGCAGCTGGGACTGACGAGGCCAGGAATGGTCATCGCTTGCGGCGACAGCCACACGGCGACTCACGGCGCGTTCGGGTCTATCGCTATGCCGATCGGCACATCACAGGTCGAGCACGTCCTGGCCACGCAATGCCTCGTCCAGGCCAGGCCAAAGACCATGCAAATCCGCGTCGACGGCTCTCTTCCACAGGGCGTCGCGGCGAAAGACGTCATCCTCGGCATCATCAAACGCATCGGGGTCGATGGAGGCATTGGGTATGCCGTCGAGTACACCGGCGACGTGATCCGATCGCTGGGCATGGAAGGGCGGATGACCATCTGCAACATGTCGATCGAAGCCGGCGCACGCGTCGGCATGGTATCCCCGGACGACACTACATTCGAGTTCGTGCGTGGCCGCCGTTTCGCGCCGCAGGCAGCCGAGTTCGAACGCGCGGTCGAATACTGGCAAAGCTTGGCAACCAGCGACGGCGCTGAGTTCGACTCGACAGTTGAGATCGACGCCGGTGAGCTAGAACCGTACGTCACGTGGGGAACCAACCCTGGACACGTCGTCTCGATCACGGACCGTGTCCCGGACCCATCGAGTTTTGAATCTGACACGGACCGGCGCTCTGCCGAACGCGCGCTCGAGTACATGGACCTCCAGCCGGGCACGCGTCTTCAGGACGTGAAGCTGGATCGGGTTTTCATCGGGTCCTGCACCAATTCGAGGTTGGCAGATCTCCGGGCAGCGGCCGAGGTGCTACACGGACACCGCGTCGACCCACACGTCACGGCCATCGTGGTGCCGGGCTCCACGTTCGTGAAGTATCAGGCCGAGCAGGAGGGTCTGGACCAAGTATTCGTCGACGCCGGGTTCGAATGGCGAGAGGCCGGATGCTCGATGTGCCTGGGAATGAACCCAGACATCCTGCAACCACACGAGCGCTGCGCCTCGACCAGCAACCGAAACTTCGAGGGACGCCAAGGCCCTGAGGGCCGCACCCACCTCATGAGCCCCCAAATGGCCGCGGCTGCAGCGGTTACTGGGCACCTCGTAGACATTCGCGAATGGGACTTCCGTTAACAAGAGAGGTGGGCACGAAGGCGATGGAACCGTTCAAGCACCACACCGGAATCGTCCTCCCATTGGACCGGCCAAACGTCGATACCGACTCGATCATCCCCGCCCGTTATCTCAAACGGATTGAAAAGAGCGGCTTCGGACCCTTCCTCTTCAGGGACTGGCGGTTCTCGTCCGACGATACGCCAATCCAAGACTTCATCCTCAATGACCAGGCGTATGAGGGATGCTCAGTGGTGGTCGCAGGCAGGAATTTCGGTAGCGGTTCCTCCCGCGAGCACGCGGTGTGGGCCTTGACCGACTACGGGTTCAAGGCCGTCATTTCATCGAGCCTGGCCGATATCTTCCACAAGAACTGCTTCGAGAACGGACTGGTTCCAGTTCTGCTGCCGGAAGAGGCCGTGAACCAAATCATGCGGAACGCACAAGAGCGCTCGGGCTATCGGCTCACGGTGGACCTCGAGGCATGCGAGGTCTCCGACGACGCGGGAATACGCGCATCGTTCGTGATCCACGAGGACCCACAAACCCACGATTTTCGGCGAAATACGCTGCTCAACGGGCTGGACGAGATCGGGCTTACGTTCCAGCACGAGGACATGATCACCTCGTACGAGAAGCGGCGGGCCGAGTCAGGCGTCCCGGTCTAGGCGCGAAGCGTCAAAACGACCTTATTGCCGCCTTGCCTACGTTGAATTCGCCGAGACCGTAAGGACCATGGACTATCGGATAGCCCGGCTACCCGGGGATGGGATCGGCCCCGAGGTGACCGCCCAGGCGACGAGGGTGCTCGAGGCGATCGGTGTCAGATTCGGCCATGCGTTCACCTTCCTCGACGGCTTGGTTGGCGGGATCGCGATTGACGAAACGGGTGAGCCCCTGCCCGATGAAACGCTCGAGATCTCCCGTGACGCGGATGCCGTGCTCTTCGGCGCGGTCGGCGGGCCTAAGTGGGATGACCCCAGCGCCCGGACGCGACCAGAGGCCGGCCTGCTCGCCATCCGAAAGGCGCTCGGGCTCTTCGCGAACCTGCGCCCCGTCAAAGCCCACCCGGACCTGATCGACTCGTCTCCAATCGCCCGACGGCTCATCGAGGGGGTCGACCTAGTCGTCGTCCGCGAATTGACCGGCGGGCTCTACTTCGCTCCGCCGAAACGACGATGGTCCACCTCGCGCGGCCGTCGCGCGGTCGATTCGTTGAAATACACGGAGCAAGAGATCCGGCGCGTCCTCCAAGTGGCGTTTGACCTCGCCCGCGCCAGGCAGGGGCGCCTGGCGTCGGTCGATAAGGCGAACGTGTTGGAGTCGTCGCGGCTCTGGCGCGAGATCGCCCAGGAGATGGCCGAGGAGAACTCGGACATCGAGATCCGTCACGTGTTGGTGGATGCTTGCGCGATGCACTTGATTCAACGACCGGGCGATTTCGACGTCATCGTGACCGAGAATATGTTCGGAGACATCCTCACGGACGAGGCGTCAGTGCTTGCCGGGTCGATGGGAATGCTGCCCTCAGCAAGCCTCGGCACGCGCCGAGTCAGGAAGCGAAATGGCGGACCGTTCGGCCTCTATGAGCCAATCCACGGATCGGCGCCCGACATTGCGGGCCAGGGCGTCGCGAACCCCTTGGCCGCGATCCTCAGTGCCGCGATGATGCTGCGCCTCTCGTTCGGGTTGGAGGCGGAAGCCGTGGCGATCGAAGCTGCAGTGGACGCAACTATCGCTTCTGGGTTCAGGACCGCCGACCTCGGGACAGCCGTCTCCCGAACCGACACCGTCTCGACTACCGTCATGGCAGATGCAGTCATTGACCGTATCCACGAACCGTCGCGCACACGAGTCCCGCGGCCGCTCTAGATGGCCCCGCGAGGCATGGGAGTCGCATGATGCCCAACGCAATCGTTCTGTACGATACGACGCTCCGGGATGGGACCCAGCAGGAAGGGATATCGCTGACCGTCAAGGATAAGCTCGACATCACCCGCGAGCTCGACGGCTTGGGCATTCACATCATCGAGGGCGGCTGGCCATTCTCCAACCCCAAAGACGAAGAGTATTTTCGCCAAGTCCGATCGCTCGATCTCAAGCACGCGCGCATCGCTGCCTTCGGTTCCACGCGGCGGGCCAACGTCCGCGTCGAAAACGACACTCAGGTTCAAGCGCTGATCGATTCAGGAGCGCCCATCGTGACCATCGTCGGCAAATCGTGGGACCTCCACGTCTCCGACGTCCTGGAAACGACCTTGGAGGAGAACCTCGCAATGGTGTCCGATACGGTCACCCACCTGCGAGCCGCGGGACGCGAGGTCCACTACGACGCGGAACACTTCTTCGACGGGTTCGACGCCAACGAATCCTACGCCCTCGAGAGTCTCCGGTCCGCAGCAGATGCGGGCGCGGCCGTGCTCCACCTCTGCGACACGAACGGCGGGGTCCTACCGGAACGGCTCGCGGAAGTCATTGATCGCGTCCGAGCAGCGGTCTCCACGCCGCTAGGAATCCACGTCCATAACGACGGCGACCTCGCAGTTGCCAACTCGCTGACGGCCGTTCGGCATGGCGTTGTCCAAGTACAAGGCACCATCAACGGGTACGGCGAGCGGTGTGGGAACGCCAATCTCTGCTCGATCATTGGTGGCCTGCAGGCAAAGATGGGTATCGACGTCGTATCGCCAGAACAGTTGGGCCGGTTGACAAGCGTTTCAGCCGCAGTTGCCGAGCTGGTTAATACATCTCTGAACGCGTCCCAACCCTATGTCGGAGCCCGTGCCTTCACCCACAAAGGCGGACTCCACGCCGCCGCCGTGGCCAAAATCGAACGGAGCTACGAACACATGGACCCATCGGTCGTCGGCAACAACCGCCGTGTGCTGGTGTCCGAGTTGTCCGGGCGGAGCAATGTCATCGCCGCCAGCCGCACAGCCGGTGTCGAACTGCAACCAGACGTTGCACGAGGGATTCTCGAACAGGTCAAGAGCGCCGAGGCCGTCGGCTTCCAGTACGAAGGGGCGGAGGCATCGTTCGAGATGTTGGTCCGGAGAGCCACCCCTGGCCACGTACCTGCCTTCGAACTCGAGGACTTCATGGTCATCGTTGAGAATCTACGGCGCACGCCCGCACGACGGGACGAATCCCAGGACCTGCGGGGAGACGACCTGCTCTCCGAAGCCATGGTCAAAGTTCGAGTCGGCGAAGCTCGCTACCATACCGCCGCCGAGGGGAATGGCCCGGTCAACGCGCTTGATGCCGCCCTGCGAAAAGCCCTTCGCGAGCACTACCCGGACATCGATATCGTTCGGCTGACGGACTACAAAGTGAGAATCCTCAACGAGGAAGGGGCTACCGGCGCCGCGGTCCGCGTCCTCGTTGAATCGACGGACGGCGACAATATTTGGCGGACCGTCGGGAGCTCGACCAACATCATTTACGCCTCTTGGCAGGCGCTTACCGATGCGCTCGAGTACTGGCTCCACAAGTGGGGCCCGTTGTCTCCCGCGTAAGACGTCCAGGGAAACGCCAATGAACCGCAGCGACCGAGTACGCACGGACGAGTCGGGGATCGTGTTCGCACGGTCACAGGATGGAGAAGAAGTACGGCTGGCGGGGATCGGCCGGATGCACTTCTTCCGGCTCGCAGGCGCCACTCCAGAAGAGGCGACGGACGAGCAGGTCGACCGGTATTTCACGCTGCGTTCCGAGGAGGAACGTTCCGGTCAGCGAGCCACCGAGGTCCTCCGAAACGAGTCTGCGACCGATATGGTGACACGCGAACTTGGCATCTTCAATCTGCCTCAGGTCCTCGGGAACGATGACGTCGCCGGCGCGGGAATGTCCGCCCCAAACATGCCGACGCTGCCCCCAACGACAACAGCACTGACTCCAACTTCACCCCCTGCACAGGGTGTTGGCACGACGCAACAGGCCGTTGATCCGACTCGTCGAAGAACCGCAACGGGCGGGCTCCCCCCGGCGCCCAGATACGTCCCGAGCGCGGCTCCCTCCACCGGCGCAACTCCACCGAGTCCCGCAGCCACGGCACAGATCCCGCCGACCAACGAAGATGCCCCACAGAGTGCATACGTCCGGCGGGATGGCGTAGTCCTCTACCTCCAATCGCCAGACGGGTCGGAGCAGCGGGTGACGCAGTACATCCGCACGCACTTCCTGCAGATGATCGAGCGGGACATCACCGTTGCTACCGACCAGGACATCGAGATGTGGTTCAAGCTACAAGGGAGCCTCGAAGCAGGCACAACGCTCCAGGAGGCGAGATCCCGCAACCTCCTGACGGAGGCGCTTCAAGCGGCTGGGAAGCTCAACCGGGCTGACCTAGAGGTGCTCCAACAATCGATCAACGCTTGGATCGACGCGCGGCGGGACGCCGCCTCTAGCTGAACTCGACCGCCCTTCGGTTAGTCGTCCCCGTCATCGAGATCGAGTTCGTCTTCGAAGATCTGCAATCCCAGGCGCCCCGCGGCGCTCACGATTGCAAGCTCCCAGACGGCCTGCGGAGTCAGCCCAGCCACCGGTTCCAAGTACGGACATGAGTGGAACGACTCGCCGAGCGCCGTCACTGCGTGTTCCTCGGCAGCAACCACGCCTTCGCGCCAACCTTCCTCGCGGTCCCCACCTCGAATCCATGCAGGGGGATGGTCACGAAGGTGCTCGAATATGCTCTCCTCGCCGGGCTGGAAATGCTCTTCCATCGGATACATCCTCCCAGCAGGGGCCGGAAACGATTTCCAATAGACGCCATGTGTCACATGCGCCAGAAGGAGATCGCCACGGCTGCTTTGAGCCCGCGCCTAGACCCCCTTGGGAGGCCTATTTGAGTGTACCAAAAGCGCCGCATCCGCCGCTCTCCCAAATCGGCGCGAGGGTTGGTCCGCGGCGTTCGGTGCAGGATGGGGCAACACGTTCCCAGTCGCGCCAGGTACCCTTACAGAAAGTCGGGGAAACCTCTCCGCCGAACGTCACATCACCGCGGGAAGGGGCGCGATCGCATGCAGATTGGAATGATTGGGTTGGGACGTATGGGGGCAAACATGGCCCAACGTCTGGTCGTTGGTGGGCATCAGGTTGCCGTCTTCGATCCTCGAGTGGAAGCCGTGGACACTGCCCGGGAACAAGGCGCCACCGGCTCGAGCTCCCTTGCTGACCTCGTCGCCGTCCTCACGCCGCCACGGTGTGTATGGGTCATGGTGCCGGCCGGAGACCCAACCGAATCTACCGTGTCTGCCCTTTCCGAGATCCTAGAGCCCGGAGACGTGGTCATCGACGGTGGCAACTCGAACTACCGCGAAACGATGCGGCGAGCCAGCACCCTCCACGAACGAGGAATCGACATGCTCGACGCCGGCACGAGTGGCGGGATCTGGGGCCTGACGGAGGGCTACAGCCTAATGATCGGCGGCGACGCGGCTACGTACGCCCGTGTCGAGCCGGTTTTCGCAACTCTTGCCCCCGCATCTGATCGCGGCTTCGGCCATGTCGGGCCGTCCGGAGCAGGCCATTTCGTCAAGATGGTGCACAACGGCATCGAATACGGGCTCATGCAGGCGTTCGCGGAAGGGTTCGAGCTGCTCCAGGCCAAGGAGGAGTTCGGTTTCGACCTCAAGAACGTGGGCGAAATCTGGAAGGACGGGAGCGTCATCCGATCGTGGTTACTCGACTTGGCGGTTGGCGCGCTCGAAAAGGATCCTGGCTTGACGTCCATCCGCGGCTACGTCGCCGATTCAGGTGAAGGACGGTGGACTGTCCAGGAAGCAATCGACCTAGATGTACCCGCGGACATCATCACGCACTCCTTGTTCCGCCGGTTCCGTTCGCGGCAGGACGACTCCTTCTCAGACCGCATGCTCGCGGCGCTCCGGCAGGAGTTCGGCGGTCACGCAGTGAGGCCGAACACCGAATGACAACTGAACACCGCCCCACTGGCACCACGTCGGTCGTGATTTTCGGAGCGACCGGAGACCTCGCGAAGCGACGTCTCCTACCTGCATTGTTCAACCTCTGGTGTAAGGGCAGGCTCCCACGGGATATCTCGGTCGTCGGTTTCTCCCGGACGGACCTCTCCGACCGTGCGTTCCGTGACCTCATGTGGAGCAGCGCGGTTGAATTCGGCGAATTAGCCGCACACCGCCGCGATTGGACTGAGTTCGCCGAGCGTCTCTCGTACGTTCGTGGAGACATCTCACGCCCGGCCAACATCGCCGGCCTCCACGCGCATCTCGGACAAATCGAGGCCGGCACGCAACCCACGAACCGGTTGTACTACCTATCTGTGGCGCCTCACTTGTTTGGCCCGGTCGTCGCCAACCTGGGGAGCGAAGGGCTCGCCGAGGAAGCCGGAGGCTGGCGAAGAGTGGTGTTCGAGAAGCCCTTCGGTCGTGACCTTGCCTCGGCTCAAGAGCTCGATCGAGCCATCCATGACGTCTTCCAGGAACACCAGATTTACCGGATCGACCATTACCTCGGCAAAGAGACAGTCCAAAATCTGCTCGTCCTCCGGTTTGCGAACGCAATCTTCGAGCCAATCTGGAATCGGAACTACATCGATAACGTCCAGATTACATTCGCTGAGACCATCGACGTTGGCGATCGCGCCGGGTATTACGATGGGTCCGGCGTGATCCGAGACATGATCCAGAACCACTTGCTGCAAGTCTTGAGCCTAGTGGCGATGGAACCACCCACCACGTTGGACGCGGACGCACTCCGCGACAAGAAGGTCGAAGTGTTACGGGCAGTCCGGCAGTGGAGCCCCAATGAGGCTGCAAGAGCAGCCGTTGGCGCCCAGTATCAGGGCTACCTCGACGAATCAGGTGTTCCGCCTAGTTCGAATACCCCTACGTTCGTCGCCATGCGGCTCCACATCGACAATTGGCGATGGCAGGGCGTCCCGTTCTATCTCCGGTCGGGCAAAGCGATGACGGAGAAAGCGTCGACAGTTGCGATCCGGTTCCGCCGTCCTCCGCACACGATCTTCCCCTTGCCTCAGGGAATGGAGATTCCAAGAAACGATCTCCTCCTGTGCTTGCAACCGGACGAGGGGATTCACCTCCGGTTCCAGACCAAGGTCCCAGACCAGGGGATGTCCATGCGTACCGCCGATATGGAGTTCCACTACGGAGAGACCTTCGGTGACCAGGACCTGCCCGAGGCCTACGAGCGGCTCCTCCAAGACGCGCTAGAGGGCGACCCCACCTTGTTCATTCGTGGGGACCACATCGAGGAGGCGTGGCGCATCGTCGACCCGCTCCTGTACGCTTGGGAACACCTGAGGGACCAATACCCGTTGGTCGACTACCCGCGCGGTTCTTGGGGACCCGAACGCTCCCAAGTGCTCCTTGCTCGCGACGGCAAAGTGTGGGCCCCGGTCTGTGGCCACTGGGAGTCCGAAGAGACCATCCTTGAGATCCGGGACTGACCTTCGCGTCTTTACCGATTCGATAGAACTGGCCAAGTCAGCCGCGGAGCTGATTACCGGGCTCGCCACGGAGCCAGCAAGGGACGCGGGTCGGCAGTTCGCCGTCGCCCTCTCTGGCGGCCAGACGCCAAGGGACCTGTACGCGGAACTCGCGCGCGTTCCGCGAGTGGATTACACCTCCTGGGAGGTCTTTTGGGTCGACGAGCGTTGGGTGCCGAAGACCCATACGGACAGCAACTACGGGTTGGTCGACCGCGTATTCCTGTCTAGAGTCCGGATTCCCCCAGACCGGGTCCATCCAGTCCCGACGGACGAGGCCTCACCAGAACAGGCTGCCGAGTCGTACGCCGGCGACATCGTTCGAACATTGGGCCCGGTTCCTGTTTTTGATGTCGTCTTGCTCGGGCTTGGAACGGACGGCCACACCGCCTCGTTATTCCCGGGAACGGCTGCGCTCGGCGAAACGGAGCGAATTGTCGCAGCCAATTGGGTGTCGGAGATCAGCGCCCACCGCGTCACCATGACCTTCCCGACCCTCAATCGAGCACGCCACGTGATCCTCCTAGTTTCCGGTCGCGAGAAGGCAGGAATCGTCCAGCGCGTGCTGGATCCCACCACCAATTCGCATACGCCCGCCGCCGCAGTGCGGCCGTATGCTGGGACTCTGCATTGGTTGCTGGACAAAGACGCTGCGAGCCAGCTGACGGAGAGCGTTAAGCAACCGTAGCCTGAGTCGATTTCCGACCGACCTTTTCGAGACGATACGGTTCGGGCGGTTACATCCAGACGCAGGTCACCGTGCTGGTCACGCCGGGAACCGGCCTGATCTTCGACCGGAGCAATGCCGTCAGATCTTCGTTCGTACCCGCCTCGAGCTCCACGATGACGTCGTAGGGGCCTAAGACCTCGTGGACCATAGCGCCACCGATCGCCCGCATTCGCTCCACGACTTCTCCCGTGCGGGCCGGATCCACGTTCAACATCACATAGGCGTTCGCAGCCATCAGTCCCTCCCAACGATTCGATGCGTCTGCGTTCAGGCTACAGCCAATCGCGCATGGACGTAACTGCCAAATCCGGACGCGGACCACTGCTGCGGAGATCTTCGTAGCAGTAAGGCAGTGATGCTGGTAGCGCGTACGGGATTCGAACCCGTGATCTCCGCCTTGAGAGGGCGGTGTCCTTGGCCACTAGACGAACGCGCCGTTGGAAAACAGGTCATCCATCGACATTTCTATTATACGAGCAAGCTCCTCAAGGCTGCCCTGTTGTTGCGAGCGCGTCGGTCGCTCGCCATAATGGCGCCACCTAGCTAACCCGCTCGGTTTTGGGGGGTCATCAATATGGATTTTCGCCTCGACACACAAGATCAGGTGCTCCAGGACGAAGCACGACAGTTCGTCCGCCAGGAGTGGCACCCGTTCCACCGCAGCAAGAATTGGGACGAGATGGGGTTGCTCTCGCCGTTCCACGCCGACCCGGATGCGCTAGCCGCTGCAAGGGAGTTCGCGAAGAAGCTCGTAGCCAGAGGGTGGTACACCATGCACTGGCCCGCCGAGTACGGCGGCAAGGATGCATCGATCACCGCTCAACTCGCCTTCCGCGAAGGCATGGCGTACGAGGGTGCGCCCGCCTCACTCGGCGGAGGATTGGTAGCGCCGGTCCTGATGATCCACGGCACCGACTGGCAGAAGGACGAGTTCCTTCCGAAGCTCGCGAGCGCAGACATCGACTTCGCACAGGGATTCTCTGAGCCAAACGCCGGCTCGGACCTCGCCAGTCTGCAGACGCGCGCTGTTCGCGATGGCGACGACTACGTCATCAACGGCCAGAAGATCTGGACGTCCGGCGCCCACTACGGCGAGTGGTACCACGTGCTCGTGCGCACCGATCCGGAGGCGCCGAAGCACCGTGGCATCAGCTACGTCATGATGCAGCTCCGGGACGAAGGGAAGCTGACCGAGGGCATCACGTTGCGGCCCCTCATCGACATGACGGGCACGCGTCGCTGGAGCGAGGTCTTCTTCGACAACGTCCGCGTTCCCACCCGAAACCTCATCGGCGAGGAGAACCGCGGCTGGTACGCGGCGATGACGACGCTTTCGTTCGAGCGCTCCGGCATCGAGACGGCTGCCCGTTACCTCGGTGAGTTGGAAGTGTTCCTCAACCAGCTTCGGCGCACCAAGTTCAACAGCACGAACGTCCTCGACGACCCGATCGTGCGCCACAGGCTGGCCGACCTGCGACTTGAGCTCGAGACCCGTCGCATGCTTTCCTATCGCGTGGCGTTCATGCAGAGCAAAGGCGACCTCCCAGTCAAGGAGGGGTCAATGGGCAAGGCATGGGGCGACATGCTCGGCAAAAAAGTGCCAGCGCTCTTCGCGTCCATCCTCCAGGAGTACGGCCGCTTAGGTCTCGGCGAGAAGCGCGCAAGGATGGGCGGCCACGTCGGCCATCGGTATGCCGCGATGCACGGGTCCGGGATCGGCGGCGGCGCCACCGAGATCCAGCGCAATATCATCGCCCAACGTGGGCTGGGGCTTCCACGCTAGACGATCACCACCAGCGATCGTCTGCAACAGACGAAACGTAGAAGAGGCCTCCCAAATGGGAGGCCTCTTCGTATATCCGAGGTTCGACTAAGACCGACCCGGTTACGCGACGCCTACGCTCTCCGCCTCCGCAGAAACTCGGAGATGATCGGCCGTAGCGCGTAAAAGCCCAGGAAGAGCAGTAGGCCCATCGCCCCGAACCGGAATCCCGCCGGTCCCATGATCCGGAATGCCACGAAGAGTAGGACGCTCGCGAGCGCCAAAAGCATGAACCCTTGGAGCGTCTGCACCAGTCCGGGCGACAGAGACCAAGACGAGGGATAGCGCCTGGGAGCTTGCCTGCGTGCGGGACCCGGCTCCTCGCCCTTCTCTCTCAGAATCTCCTCGATCTCATCCTCGATAGAGTGATGCTCCGACCCCGAGTTGTCGGCAGGCCCGTGGGACGCGTTCGGATCCCCGCCCCCCACCGGCCGCTCATCGTCCTGACGGTCTCGTTCGTCAGCCACCGTTCGACTCCTTCATGCCGGGAGCCAACTGTGGTCACGGATAAGTGTTGGGAGTCCTGTAACATCGGCCAACACGAAGTCCGGCCGCGGCTTTGCGGGCAACGGGAACGGGTAGTCTCGCTCGATGAGCGCGCAAGTCATTCCGACGTTCTTGGCTCCTCTGATGTCGAACTCCGGTCTGTCACCAGCGTACACCGCGCTGTTTGATTCGACTTGCAGCGACCGGAAGGCAGCCATGAACAGCTCTCGCGCGGGTTTGTCGTGTCCAACCTCGCCTGAAACGATAATCGAGTCGAAGTCGTCACCGATGCCAAGCCGGTCGATCTTCGTCCGTTGAAGTTCGGACGGGCCGTTGGTTATGAGGCCGATCTTCACACGTTCCCGCAGCCATGCAAGCGTTTCCCGCGCCCCGTCGACGAGCGTTAAGTTCTCGAAGAGTACATCGTTGTATCGAGTCCGTACTGCACTCAGCTGATCGTCGTTTAGTCCAAGGGCTTCCTGTATTCGTTGCAACCGATTCAACTTGCCCGATGCCTCATCGGCCAGCGGGTCCCAGGCGACCGCCTCCCTGAGCACCGAATCCAATCGGTCCGAAGCGATCCGGCCATCCAGGAGGTCCCCAACTGCGGCCAACCGAATCGGTGTCAACCCTTCCGTATCGCAGAGCGTGTCGTCCAGGTCCAGGAAGACTGCCCGCAACCCGCCAGCGGCGATCATCGGTCGATCCTCGCCCCAGTTGGCGCGCAGATGACCGCACGCCAGTCGCCCTCGGACACCGCATCGATCAACCGGAATCCCGAGGTCGTTAGCGCATCAACGGCCTCCGTGAACCGGCCAGCAATGATCCCCGAACCGATGAGGGTCCCAGATTGGGACACCGCTTCCGAAAGCGCAGTTGCCTGATCGGCGATGACGTCCGCCGTAATGTTAGCCACGACGAGGTCAAAACCACCCCCAACGTCCGCGGTTCCTGTCCGTACCAGTGCCCCCTTCGCCGACGCCACGAGGCTCCCCTCGACGACGGTGACAGTCCCGTCTTCGACCGCGTTTGCTGCCACGTTCTCCCGAGCCACGCGGACGGCGACTGGATCGATTTCCACGCCCACCACTCGACCCGCTCCCAGCTTCGACGCAACGATTGCGAGGATTCCTGATCCGGTGCCGACGTCCAAGACGTTCATCCCCCGAACAACTCGCCGCTCCAATTCGCGAACGCACAACCGTGTGGTTGGATGCAGTCCAGTCCCAAACGCCATCCCGGGATCGAGTCGGACCACGATGTCCTCGGGTTCCGGTTCGTATTGGCGCCACGTCGGAACAACCACCGTGCGGGACCCTGGACGGTGCGGGTGAAAGTGTTCCTTCCAGGCGGACTCCCAATCCTCGTCGGCCACCTCTCGTTCCATGAGTGGGCTGCGCAGCGGACGGATCATCGCGAGATATCCCAGGCCGTCGGTAATCTGCTGCCTCGTCTGTTCCATGCTCGTAGTGGCAGCCTCATCCTCGGCCGGAATGAACGTCGCGACACGTACCAGGCGGTCGCTCCCAAACTCTTGCGGACCAAACAGATCGTCTGGCAGATCGATTTCCTCGACCGAAACGCCGCCACGGCCGACGCGATTGAACAGGTCGGCCACCGACTCCGCCGACTCCGCGTCGGCTTTCACGCTGAACTCGATCCAACGCATTCGCGTGTGCTTACCCAGTGTCGGGCGCGCGTGCAGCATGCTGCGCGCGCGCCAGTACCTCGAGCACATGGCAGACCGATACGTTCCGGTCCTCGAGGTGAGCCATGAGTTGCAGGTGGCACCCAGGGTTCGCTGTCAAAACAGCACGCGCACCGGTCGCGACGACGTTCGCAGCCTTCCGCGACCCCAACTTGCTGCCCATGTCTGTATTCAGGATGTTGTACATCCCTGCGCTGCCGCAGCACACGTCGGCTTCTTGCATCTCCGTGAGACGTAGGCCCGGAACTTGCGTGAGCAATGCGCGCGGCTGTTCGCGAATCCCCTGCGTGTGGACCAAGTGACATGGGTCTTGCAACGTCACGTCCATTGGCACCGGCCCCATGGGAGGCGGTGGCGCGGAAGCGGCAAGTTCGAGGGTTTCACGGACGCGGCCGGCGAATTCATCGGCCGCGTCCGCATACGCCTTGTCCTCAGCCAACAAGTGGCCGTAATCCTTCATGAACGAGGCGCACCCCGCCGCGTCCACACTGATGACCCCGTTCGTCTCTTTGAGACCATCGATGTTCTCTCTGGCCAGCCGACGAGCATCACCGAGGAGCCCCGAGTGCGCCTGAACTGCACCGCAACAGCCTTGGTCCTTCGGCGCCGAGACGACGAATCCTCGCGCCGTCAGCACCTCTACTTGCGCCTCGTGTACCTGGGGGAACATCACTCGCATCACGCATCCGTTGAAGAGCACCGCGGTACCGGCATCGTCCGTTCCCCAATCGCGCTCCCACTGTTGGCCGCGCGCAACGAAGGAACGCCGTCGGACCGGGGACGCCAACCTCATCACGGCTGTTAACCGAACAGCGCGCGTCACCCGTGCAATCCCGAAACCTGCGCGCCGTGCGACGCCGGCCGATCTCGCGAAAAAGCTCAGTAGCCGTTTGCGTGCCATCACGCCGAGGAACACCGACACGAACGCTCGCCGCCAACGGCGCCGTTCGAGCAGTACTTCGCGAAACACCAATCCCAGGGGCTCCATCTGGAATCCAGAGGGACAGATCGCTGAACACGCGTCACACAGAAGGCAGCTATCTAGGTGCAGCCCGATGTCGGGCGTGAGTTCGACAGCGCCTTCCGTAATCGCGCGGGCCATTGCGATCCTGCCCCGCGGCGATTCCTCTTCGAGCTGCGTTTCCTTGTACGTCGGGCACACGCTGAGGCACAAGCCGCATCGGATGCACGCCTCCATGTTCGCCGTTTGGAGGCGCAATCGGTCGGCGATGTCGCCAAGCGGTCCGACGGTGCGCGCTGAGTTCTCAGGCATGGGACTGGATTATACGAACGGGGGCGCACCGTCCGTCAGCGACGGACCCCCATCTTGAGCCCTTCGCGAGGGATCAACGGAACAAGCTATCGACGACGATGTAGTCGGAACCGCGGTCCCTACGATCACCGGAGGGGGTGGTGATCGATCCCCTCGTACGCGTTGATGAATTTCTCAATGCGCTCTTCGTCAAACTCGTGAAACACGTCGATGCGCGTCCATGCAGTCAGCGCGATCCGGTGACGAGCTCCGGTCTCTGGGTCGAGGATCGGCGTGTACGGGGCCAAAGCCACCCGCTTCCCGTCGAGAATCGCACGCTGAACGGTGTCCCCCAGTTGGGCCACTAACCCAGGGCACTCCTCGGCCATGCAGTCGTACTGGACCATCACGTGTGCATCCTCCAGGCTGTGCACCTGAAGCTCATCCTCGATCTGATCCCGATAGATGTTCGCCGGCGCGATTCCGAACCCATAGTGCGGTCCAGACGTCGGCGGCGATGAGTTGTATAGCTCATGCTCCTCGTCGACTTCGACATGCAGATTCCCGAGATCTGCTAAGGCGATTCCGGGCCGCTCTTTGGTCACCTCTTGGAACACCAGTAAGCCAATGAGGCCCACGATGATCACCGCGACTACCCCTCCGATGATCCAGGGGCGAGAATCACGCGTTCCGGCGGCGCTGCTAGCGTTCGAGGCGCCGCGTGCTGCCGCTGCAGAGCGTTCGCGACGTCGCGAACGTGGACTCCGCCGTCCAGGTTCCGATGTGCGGCTGCCCTCGGTGGAGAGATCCTCCCCATCGCTTCCCTGCCGTCCTCGCCCCCGCTGGCCCGCCAAGTCACGCCCTCCGTGCCGAGTGTTGTCCCACACTATAGGCAAGGCACCTCCGCCGCGCCCGCGACCAGCCGCAGCGTGGTCTCTGTTGCGTGTCTTGCTGCCCGGCCAGTAGCATGATGGGCCGATTGGCAATGGAGGCTGCTGCGCCGTGGCCATTGATATCTCCGTGTTCCGTCCACTGATCTGGTCAGGCAACTCGCTGCGACTCATCGACCAAACACGCCTGCCGATGGAAGAGGTCTGGCTCGAGTGCCGGGACTACGCATCCATCGTCACCGCGATCTCGGAAATGCGGATCCGTGGCGCACCTGCTATCGGGTTAGCCGGTGCCTATGCCTTAGTCCTCGCCGCCCGCGACCTCGCACACTTGGAACCTCCGCAGTTCCACGAACGGCTGGGCCCCGCGGCCGAGCAGATCGCGAGCACACGGCCCACTGCCGTGAACCTCCCTTGGGCGGTGCAACGGATGCTCGCACGAGCCCGCAGTCATGTCTCTCCATCCGAAATCGTCGCGGCGCTTGAGGCCGAAGCGATGCTCATGCATGACGAGGACATAGACGCGAACCGCCGAATCGGGCGTTTGGGCGCCGACCTGCTCGAATCGGGCAGCGCAGTGCTGACCCACTGCAACGCCGGGGCGCTCGCGACCGGTGGGTTCGGAACGGCGCTTGGCATCGTGCAATGCGCGTGGGCCGACGGCAAGCTGACACGGGTATTCGCGACCGAAACCCGCCCGTTCCTCCAGGGGTCGAGGCTTACCGCGTGGGAGCTCGCCAGCGCAGGAATCGACACCTCGGTGCTGCCGGATTCCGCAGCGGGTCAGCTCCTGCACAGTGGCGCGATTTCGGCAGTCATCGTCGGTGCGGACCGGGTCGCGGCGAACGGAGATGTCGCGAACAAAATCGGTACTTACCCATTATCAGTGCTGGCGCAGGCAAACGGCATACCGCTGTACGTCGCAGCGCCCACCAGCACCATCGATCTCTCCCTACGTTCCGGTGCGGAGATTCCGATCGAGGAGCGCCCTTCGATCGAGGTCACCCACCCAGGAGGCAAGCAGTCCGTTCCGGACGGCGTCGACGTTCTGAACCCCGCATTCGATATCACCCCTCACGGGAACATCTCGGCTATCATCACCGAGAATGGGGTGCTGCGCGAGCCGTACGGACGCGCTCTCGCCGATGTCGTGGGGACGAAGTAGATGCCAGACCCAGTCCTCGCGTTCATCGGCGGTTCCGGTCTGTATGACATCGAGGATCTCGCTGAACGAGAGGAACTCACGATCCCGACGCCGTTCGGCGACCCTAGCGGCCCTATCATCGTGGGCCTCATGGGTCGCACCCCTGTGGCATTCGTTCCGCGCCACGGCATCGGACACCGGCTTTCGCCTACCGAAGTCCCGGCCCGCGCGAACATCTACGCGCTCAAGACGCTCGGGGTCCAGCGAATCGTATCGATCAGCGCGGTCGGCAGCTTGGCGTTCGACGTTCGGCCCAAAGACGTGGTCATCCCCGATCAGATCATCGACCGGACCAAGTCACGTCCTTCGACCTTTTTTGGGGACGGGATCGCCGCGCACGTCGGTTTCGCCGATCCATTCTGTCCGGACCTGAGTAGCCACGCGCTCGGGGCGGCGCGCGCGACGCTGCACCCAGACAGCGTTCACCAGGGTGGCACTTACGTGGCGATAGAGGGTCCCCAGTTCTCGACACGCGCCGAATCTCGGCTGTATCGATCCTGGGGCGCCAACATCATCGGAATGACCGCCCTCCCAGAGGCGAAGCTAGCCCGCGAAGCGGAGATTTGCTACGCGACGTTGGCCTTCGCCACCGACTACGACGTTTGGCATGAATCGGCGGAGGACGTCACTGTCGAGATGGTGATCGCGAACCTCCTCGGTAATGTCGCCACGGCGAAGGAGATGATCCGTAACGTCGCCGGACGCGTTCCGACCGAACGCAGTTGCCCATGCAAATCGGTACTCGAGAACGCAATCATCACCGATCGGTCGTTGATCCCAGCCGAGACCCGGTCCCGACTCGAGCCAATCATTGGCCGGTACCTCGTATAGCTGCGGAACTGTCGTGTTCGGGCCTGCGTCCCGTTTGACGCTGCGAGGACCCCACCCCTAGCATGCAGAAAGAGTCGCACGTTCGGAAACGCGAGGAATCCAGACAATGACGATGGACTGGGGCATGGCGAACCGCATGTCGTCCCTCATACCCGCCGACGGCAGATGCTGCTTCCTCCCGATAGATCACGGATATTTTCAGGGGCCGACGCGGAACTTGGAGCGGCCCGGAGACACGATCGCTCCGATCGTCGAGTTCGCGGACGCATTGAATCTCACCCGCGGCGTGCTTCGGTCCGCGATCGACCCGACGATCGACAAGCCGATCATCCTGCGTGTCTCCGGTGGGACCAGCATGGTCGGCGGCGATCTCTCGAATGAGGGGATCACGACCACCATCGAAGAGGCAGTCCGCCTCAACGCAGCGGCGGTTGGCCTGTCGGTCTTCATCGGGGCCGAGCACGAACACCAATCCATCATGAACCTAGCCCGCCTCGTGAACGAGGCCGAACCGCACGGCATTCCGGTGATGGCGGTAACAGCCGTCGGCCGGGAGCTCGAGAAGCGGGAGGCGCGGTACCTGGCGCTGGCAAGCCGTATATGTGCGGAGATGGGGGCGCGGCTCGTCAAGACGTACTGGTGCGAAGAAGACTTCGACCGCGTCGTCCGCGGATGCCCGGTTCCTGTTGTCATGGCCGGGGGGCCGCAAACGAACTCGCAGCGCGAGGTGTTCGATTTTGTACACGATGGTCTCCAGCGGGGCGCGATTGGTGTGAACTTGGGCCGGAATATCTGGCAGGATGACCACCCCGTAGCAATGAGCCGCGCTATCCGTTCTGTCGTGCACGATGACGCGACACCGGCGGAAGCGCAGGAGTTGTACGAATCGCTTAGCGGGACGAAACGGCCGGCAGCAACGGCATCCGCTTAACGTCTCCACGCGACCAATGCCGCAGAACCCGAACGCGCGAATCCTCCGTCGTGAGTGAGACCACAGGGATGCGCACCGCGGTTTATCACAGTAACGACGACATCCGAATAGAAGAAACCCCGATTCCGCCGATCGGCCCGGGAGAGCTCCGGCTGCGGGTCGAGGCAAGCGGGATTTGTGGAAGCGATGTCCTTGAGTGGTACCGCTTGCCCGGAGGCCCACGCGTGCTGGGTCATGAGGTCTCTGGCGTGGTCGACCGAGTCGGGCCGGGCGTCACCCGGTTTGCCGTCGGGGACCGCGTGATGGTCACGCATCATGTTCCCTGCACCGCATGCCAGTACTGCCTCAGCGGTCGTCAAACCGCGTGCGCCACGCTCCATAACACGAACTTCGATCCCGGCGGCTTCTCGGAGTTCATCCGCGTCCCCGTCGCCAACGTCGAGCGGGGTACTTTCGTCATCCCCAGCAATGTGACGTTCGAGCAGGCATCGTTCATCGAGCCCCTCGGATGCGTGGTCCGGGGTCTCGACGCCGTCGGCGGTTTCACGGCGGGCGAGACAGCGGTTGTGATAGGGACCGGCGTTTCGGGTTTGCTCTTCGTCCAGCTATGCCGAGCGTTCGGCGCAGCAGCCGTCTTTGGCGTCGAGATCTCCGAGTATCGCCGTGCGGCTGCAGTCGCCATGGGCACAGATGCCGTATTCAGCCCAGGAGCGGACCTACACGAGCAAATCCGTCTCGCGAACAGCGGCAACCTTCCGGACCTCGCAATCGTCGCCGCAGGCGCGACCGCGGCGGTAATCAGCGGCCTGGAATTGGCAGATACTGGCGGGCGTCTGTTGTTGTTTGCTCCACCACCACCCGGGGACCCCACCCCGATCGATCTGAATCGGTTGTGGTCACGGGGCGTCGCAGTCTCGTCAACCTACGCGGCGGCGCCCTCCGATCTCGAACGGGCGCTGGCTTTGCTGGCGTCCGGGGCGGTGGACCCGACACCCCTTATCACGGACCGCTTGCCATTAGACCGCACAGGTGAGGGGTTTCGCTTGGTCGCCGAGGCAGGAAGCTCGCTCAAAGTCATCATTGAGCCGAACGCCCCCGCTGGCACGCCTGGCGCGGAGACTAGAACGTAACGAGTGAGTTGACCGTGCGGCCCTTCAGCCGTGCCCGGCCATTCAACTCCGCGAGTTCGATGAACACGCTGATGCCGGCGACGTTGCCACCCGCGCGTTCCACCAATTCAATCGCCGCCACCAGCGTCCCGCCTGTCGCGATCACGTCGTCCACGATTAGCGCCCGCTGCCCGCGTGAAACGCCGTCGGCGTGCATCTCGACCGTCTCGATTCCATATTCAAGCTCGTAGCGCGACTGGATCGTTTCCCACGGCAGCTTGCCCAACTTCCGGACCGGGACAAACGCTGCATCGAGGTTGTAGGCGATTGGCGCCCCGAACAGATAGCCGCGGGCCTCAACAGCCACCACAACATCAATCTTTTGACTCGCATACGGGGCCGACATGTCATGGACTACCTGGCGAAAGGCCGCTGGGTCCGCGAGAACCGGCGTGATGTCACGAAACATCACGCCGGATCGCGGAAAATCAGGAATCGTGCGGATTTGGTCGGCGTACGACATCATCCCGACGATACCAGCCCGAATGGGGAAACGTCCATGTAGCGTTCACACCTCCGCTGCATACTCGGAGGGCGCACTCCAAAAAAACGAAAGAACCCCAGCCATAGACTGGGTTGGGTCAGACGAAGTGAGCCAGCCTCTCGGCCTGCTCGTGAAACCCGTGTTGTTAGTCGGCCGACGGTACCCGGCGCTGGCCTTGGAGACCCATCTCCTGGCCACAGCACTTCAGTTCGCTCTCGCTGGCCTTCGTCGCGAGCGCCTGTGTGCCACAGGTTTCACACTCGTACCGTTTCCCCAGTTGAATCGTCACTAGCTTTCAGCCCCTATCGTCGGATTACTTTTGGTTCATCGGTTGGCCGTGGCACTCGAGCGCGCCTTCACCAGCCTTGGTCACGACGACCTCAGCGTTGCACGTGCCACAGGCATAACGCTTTCCCATTTGATTTGACATTGCTGTATTCGCTCCTACAGATCCATCGCTCAACGGCGTCGTATTATAAGTTCGGCCAGGTACCCAGTCAACGGAAACCCGGCGAAGAGGCTACGCTCGGTCAAGCCCCGCGTATCGGCGGTTTCGGGTTGAACTCCAATCTTTTATGGCAGGCACGCTGTACGTCGTAGCCACGCCCCTCGGCAACCTCGAGGACATCACGCTCCGTGCTGTTCGAATCCTGGCGGAAGTCTCGACCATCGTAGCTGAGGACACCCGTACCGCACGGAAATTGTTGGGCCGGTACGAAATCAACCCCCCCGTGTTGATCAGCTACTTCGCCGGCAACGGACGGCGACGCATACCCCAGGTTCTTGCACGGCTCGAACAGGGCGAAGACGTTGCGCTCATCAGCGAGGCCGGAACCCCAGGGGTTAGCGATCCCGGAGCGGATCTCGTGTTCGCTGCGTCCGATACCGGAATCCCGGTGGTCACGGTGCCAGGCCCGAGTGCAGCGCCCGCGCTCCTCTCCGTCTCGGGCCTCCCCTCCGATCGGTACACGTTCCTGGGATTCCTTCCCCGAAAGACCACGGAACGTATTCGCCTCCTCGAGCGCTTCTCGTTAATCGATTGGCCCCTCGTGGTGTTCGAGTCCCCGCACCGGCTTCGCGCCTCGCTCGCAGATTTCGTCAGTGTGCTTGGGCCAGCGCGACACGTGGTCGTCGGGCGCGAACTGACGAAACGTTTCGAGGAGGTCTATCGGGGCCCGGTCGGCCTCGCCGCCGACCGGTTCAAGAGACCACGAGGCGAGTTCACCTTGATCGTCGCCCCCGCAGATCGTCAGCAGCGCCGAGCAGCCGTCGTCGCCGCTCAGTCAGCTAGCGATCTCGGTCCACAACGAAGTCGACGATCTCGCTCAGCGCCTCTTTAGGGGCTGCGCTACCGTCCACCAGTCGCAGGGCGTCACGAGCGCGATCTGCGTGTTCGCGCGCCACGCCGTGCGCATCCTCGACCGCGGGAGAGGCTCGAACCTCGGAAATCGCACGATCCAAGAGGTCCGCCCGGTCTCCCTCATCGTGCTCGCCCCGCTGCAGCGTCTCGAATGCGCCGTCAGCACCTTTCGCCGGTGCGTACTGGTCCAAGTAGATCAGGGTCGGGAGGGTCAACACCCCTTGGAGGAGGTCGCTCCCAACGGGTTTCCCAACATCTTCGGCGTCTCCTTCGAGGTCGAGAATGTCGTCGATCACCTGGAACGCCGTCCCCAGTGCAAGGCCGTATTCGCGCAACGCCTGTACGTCCCGTTCCTCGGCAGCCCCCAATATAGCGCCCGACTGGGCCGCCGTAGCGAACAACGAGGACGTCTTCTTCTCCACTCGGAGCCAGTACGGCCCTTCACCCTGGGTCCAGTCGAACTGCCGGTTGATCTCCCGGAGCTCACCCTCAGCTAAGTCCCGAAGCGTATGTGAGAAGAGTTGGATGACGCGGACGTTCTCCGTCGAGCAGACCATCTCGGCTGAACTGGAGAACAGGTAGTCACCGAGGAGTACCGCGACATCGGTGCCCCAGAGACGGTTCACGGTGCCCCTGCCCCTCCGAGTCCCCGCTTCGTCGACGGTGTCGTCGTGCACCAGAGACGCGGTGTGCAACAGCTCCACCGCCACTGCCATCGGAATGTGCAGAGATGGATCGTAGCGGAACATTTTGCCGACAAGCAGCGTGATGATGGGGCGGGCGCGCTTTCCAGCCGGGCCAAGCACGTGGGCAAGGAGTTCACCCAACCAGGGAAAGTCCCGTTCGCCAACATCCGCCAGCCGTGACTCAACATCCGCGAGCTCCGCCCCAACGGCGTTTGCGAGCGTACGTACCGTCAACTTCCGCTCCTCAACTCGAGGTCCTTTGCAGTTCGATTCGTGGCATTATGGCTGCATCGAGGAAGCGCGCGAACCACAGGAACCGAACTTATATGCTGACATTCCTGTTATCCACCCCGCGCCGCCGTGTCCTGACAATTGTTGTGGGCGGGTTGGCAATCCCAGCCGTGGCCCTCGCGTGGTGGCTCGGATCGCCGTTGTTCCTCAACGTCACAGTGGAAGAGGATTTCCCATTCGCCGCCTCTGCTGAACTTCCGTCCGGGATAACGATGGAAGAAGCGAACACCGCGATGGAGGTCCTGTCCCGTCTCCCCGGCGCCGGCACGACTGAAGGCATGACGCCGGAGATGGCGACCGCACGCGTGCTCCGCGGCGGGATGTTCCACGACGCGGACCGTTTCCACAAGGGCAGCGGGTCTGCAATGGTCTACGTGCCTGATGGGGGCAATGCCGTACTGCGATTTGAAGACTTCCGGGTGACGAACGGCCCGCAACTCCATGTTTTGCTCAGCGCCCATCCGGACCCGGCCGATTCCACCGAACTGAAGGAAGCGGGCTACTTAGATCTCGGGCGCCTCAAGGGGAACATCGGAAACCAGAACTACACGTTGCCGACTGGACACGACCCGTCTCAGTACAACTCGGTCATTATCTACTGCAAACCGTTCCAGGTCGTTTTCGCGGTTGCGCCACTCGCGTAACGATTAGGCCCTAGCTTAGCCGCTTCGTCTCTCGCTCCACGACTTCTTCTTCGTCGAACTTCTCGAACAAGGGCGAAGGCACTGGCAGCGTTGATCCTGCGACCGGCGGGACGGTTCGCCATCCAGTGTCCTGGACATCGCCATCAAAACCGAGCAGCCGGTGCAACTCGCCAGTTGAGAACGGCACGAACGGGTAGAAGAGCGTCTTGAGGGTCGCGATGACCGAGAGCACCACACCGAGCGTCCGCTGAGTCTCGGCACGGTCCTCGCGCACGGTGCGCCACGGAGCCCGTTCGTCCAGGTACCGGTTTGCCTCCTGCGCCAAGCCCATCGCCACTGTCAGCGCCGCCCGAAACCGGCAGGCAGAGAGTTGGAGACGAGCTGTCTCGAGCGCGTCCTCCGCCTTGTTTAGAAGCTCCCGACCTCGCTCGTCTGGATCTACTGGTGGCGCGACGCCGTCGAAGTTCCGCTGGAGAAACGTTAGGACGCGGTGCACAAGATTCCCGAATGTCCCGACGAGCTCGTTATTGTTCCGCCGAACGTAATCCCGCCACGTGAAATCGGAGTCCGACGTTTCCGGCATCGTGGCCGAGAGAACGTACCGCAACGGATCCGCGGGATAGCTCTCGAGGTAGTCAGGCACCCAGACCGCCCAGTTCCGGCTGGTTGAGAGTTGCTCTCCCTGGAGGTTCAGGAATTCGTTTGCGGGCACGTCGTACGGGAGAGCGAGGTTGTCTCCATACCCCATGAGCATCGCCGGCCAGATGATCGTGTGGAACGGGATGTTGTCCTTGCCAAGAAAGTAGTAACCACGAGCATCCCCGGACCACCACTCCCTCCACGCATCCGGCGTCCCTTGTCGTTGAGCCCATTCGACAGACGCGGAGAGGTATCCGATCACCGCCTCGAACCATACGTAGATCCGGCGATCATCCCATCCCTCGAGCGGTACCGGCACGCCCCAATCGAGGTCACGGGTGATTCCACGGTCCTGCAACCCCTGTGCAAGAAAGCCATTCGTGAAGTTCAGGACATTGGGCCGCCAGTGCTGTTTGTCGCCCAACCAATCCTTCAAGCGTTCCTCGAACGCAGTCAACCGGAGCATGAAATGCTCGCGCTCCCGAAACTCGGGCGTGCTCCCGTCCAGGCTCGAACGTGGGTCGATCAGATCTCGCGGGTCAAGCGGTTTGCCACAGTTGTCGCACTGATCACCGCGCGCTGCCTCGAATGAGCAGTGCGGGCATTGGCCGGTGACGTACCGGTCCGGCAGGTACCGGCCGGAAACCGGACTGTATGGCAGTTCGCTCGTCGCCGTGTACAAATAGTCCTGCTCCAGGAGCCGTCGGAAGAAGGATTGGGTCCATTCGCGATGGTTCGCGGTGCCGGTGGACGTGTAGAGATCGAACGAGATTCCGAGCGCCTCCCATGCCTTCACAAACCCCGCATGGTGCTCGTCGACGACTTCTTGAGGCGCCTTCCCGTCTCGGTCAGCGCGAAGCATGATCGGGGTCCCATGCTGATCACTACCGGAGACCATGAGCACGCGGTTTCCGAGTGATCGGTGAAACCGAGCAAAGATGTCTGCAGGGAGATACGCCCCCGCGATCTGCCCCAGGTGCAGCGAACCATTTGCGTAGGGCCACGCTACGCCGATGAGGATGCTCTCAACCACTCCTTGACTCTAGCACGCAGCCTATCTAGGTGGGTCGCCTCGGGGACCCGTGCCAAACGCTACTCTTGTCTGGTAGCGAACGTCACCGAGCCACTGGATGAACGAACCTATCGCCCCTAAGACCGAAACCGGCGCCACCGACGCGGGGGTTCGTCGACCCCGCATCTACTACGGCTGGTGGATCGTGATCGTCGCCGTGCTGCTCAACATCTTCCAGGGCGGCGTCCTCTTCTACGGATTCACGCTCATTATCACGCCGCTCCGGGACGACACCGGCTGGACCGCGACCCAGGTGACGGCCGTGTTCCCCATCCTCGGAGTTCTGTCCGCCATCATCGCCCCAGCGCTTGGGTTCACGTTTGACCGGATCGGCCCGAGGCCGCTGCTCACGGTCGGCCTCCTGATGATGGGTGCGGGCATGATACTCATGGGTCAGGCAAACAGCCTCCCCATTTTCTACACCGCCTTCATCCTCGCGAACATCGGGTCCACGTGCTCCTGGATTTCAACCGGCCCGGCGGTTGCGAATTGGTTCGTGCGCATGAGAGGCCGTGCGCTTGGCATCCATAGCCTCGGGTTCGGACTTGCCGGGTTGATGTCGCCCCCGTTATTCCTACTCATCGAGCGGATCGGGTGGCGGGATTCGCTCCTGGTGGTCGGCGTCATCACGTGGCTGCTGCTGCCGGTGACGGTTTGGGTCATCCGGCGGAGGCCTGAGGACGTTGGCTTGTGGCCTGACGGCGCCAGCGGGCCCCCAATGACAAGCGACGGCACGGGACCGGGCGAAGTGAACATCAACGCGAGGCAAGCGTTACGCATGCGATCCTTCTGGCTCTTGTCCATCGGATCGAGCATGGCGTTCCTGACCATCGCCGCCCTCCAGGTGCACTGGTCTCCTTTCCTTCAGGACGTGGGATTCTCCGAGCGGTCCGCCGCTAACCTGCTTTTCATCCTGCCGCTGTCCACCGTGGTCGGACGCATGGGGTTCGGGTTCCTCGTCGACATCTGGGACAAGCGGCACGTGACGGCCGTTGCGATCATCCTCCAGGCAGTTGCAATCTTCGTTCTGACCGTCGTAACTGCCGATCATTGGTGGTTCCTCCCCGTCTTCTTCGTCTTCTGGGGACTCGGATTCGGCGGAACCGTTGTGACGCGACCTGCGCTCCAGGGCGAGCTCTTCGGACGGTTCTCGTTCGGCATCATCAACGGAATCCTATTCATGACGGGCGAAGCGGGTTTCGCGTTCGCGCCCCTGGTTGCCAGTATCGGCTTCGAGTTCACCGGCTCCTATACGCCAGTCTTCCTCGTCTTCGCCGTGTTGTCTGTCCTCGCAGCCCCATTGATGCTGGCTATCCAACGACCGCGGAGCCAGCGAATAGAAGGACCGGTTACGATTGATTCTCCGGTCGACGCGGGCGCAGCCAGCGACCACCGATGACCAATTGCTGTTAGGGTTTCGTCGTCCCCTTTTTCTTGGTCCCAAGTTAAGCACCTGATGGAGCATCGAACCCCAACATCGCCGTCCTCCGGCACGCACACGCGTCCAAATGGCCGGTTCTTGGGCGTTTTCTACGGGTGGTGGATCGTGGCGGCCACGGTCACGATGGCGTTCTTTTACAGCGGATTCTTTTTTTATGCCTTCACGCTGTTCATCACGCCCATCAGGGAAGAACTCCCTTCAGTAGCAGACCAGATAACGCCGGCGTTCTTCCTCGGTGGCATTCTGGGGGCCATCCTCGCACCCGGACTCGGGGCTTTTTTCGATCGTCGCGGACCCAAGCTTGTAGTTGGTGGCGGAATGGTTGCTGGGGGTCTCGGCTTCTTCCTGCTAAGTGTGGTCAGTGAGCCCTGGCACATGTACATCGCATTGCCGCTGGCGGGCCTGGGACCGGTCGCGATCTGGCAGGGCGCGATCCCGGCGGTGGCGAACTGGTTCGTCTGGCTCAGAGGACGAGCGCTCGGCCTGACCATGGTCGGGTTGGGAATTGGCGGATTCCTCACGCGTCCAGCACTGATGGTGATGGGAGACGACGGCGAGAATTGGCGCACGGCGTTCCTGGTCATGGCGCTCGTCGTGTGGCTCGTTCTGCTCCCGTTGACGTTCGTCCTGCGACGTCGTCCCGAGGACCACGGTCTACTCCCGGACGGAGCTTTGACGGGATCCGGACTGCCGTTAGAAGGGACGGATCCGCACGCCGCCGAGGGCGAAGGTGCGTCGTTCACGGAGGCGATGAAATCGCCGGTCTTCTGGATCGTTGCCCTGGTCTTCTCATTCGCCTTCTGGCCCATCGGTGGCTTGCAGATTCACATGGCGCCATTCATGGAGGACGAGGGGTTCTCGAGGACCGCCGCAGCGGATGCAGTCGCCGCAATGGCCATCGTCACCGTCGTCGGGAGGTTGGGCGGTGGGTGGCTTGCGGATATCTTCGATCAGCGGCGCGTCACAATCCTTGCGTTAACGCTCCAGGCAATCGGGACCGCTGCGTTTGCTTTTATTCTTCCCGGCGGTTTCATTCGAGCGTTCTTCCTGTTGGGCGTATTCTTCCTGACCTTTGCGCCCGGGTTCGGCGGCATCACAGTGCTGCAACCCGCGCTCGTGGGTTCGTACTTCGGCCGCAAAGCCTTCGGCGCCATTCAGGGCGTTTTGTGGACCGTGACATCGCTGTCATTCTCGGTCGCGCCGCTCATCCTTGGCATTCTGGAGGGGGCATTCAATGGGTACCGGCCCGGCCTCCTCATCTTCGCAGTACTCAGCGTACTGGGGGCTGTCGCCGTCCTCCTGCTTCCACGTCCTGCATTGATTGGATCGACTCAGACAAGAGGAACGCCGGAAGCCACCCTTCGTTGACCCTACAAGTTGGCCTCTCCTATACTCACTACGCTCCGAATCGTCGCCATCCGCGTCGATTCGGCCTAAACACCGGCGGGATTCCTAACTTCCGATGACGACGCCCGAATCGCTTGCCGATCACCTTGCTGTGCTGGAGGGGCGGGCCCTCCAGGAGCTCGATGCTGCCTCGGACATCGAAAGTCTCGACGCATGGCGCGTGCAGTACCTCGGTCGCCGCCAAGGGTTGTTGCCCAAACTCCTGGAACAGCTACCCACGATTCCGATCGACGAGCGCCGCGTCGTTGGGGCGCGCGGGAATCAGATTCGACGAGCGCTGGAGAATACCTTCCACGAAAAGCACGATTCACTCGAGCGCGGAGGGACCGAACGACGCCTCCAGGCGGAGGCGATCGATGTCACGCTGCCTGGCCGGCCGGCGCCGACAGGCCGCCATCACCCGACAACGCAGATCATCCGTGAGATCACCGCAGCCTTCGGTTCCCTTGGGTTCCAAGTCGTCGAGGGGCCCGAAGTCGAGTGGGACTACTACAACTTCGAGGCCCTGAACATCCCGGCGGACCACCCCGCGCGCGACCGGTGGGACACGCTCTGGATTGACTACACCAACGACGACGGTGCACGGCCAATGCTGCTCCGGACGCATACGTCCCCAATGCAGGTGCGCGTCATGGAGGACCAAGAACCGCCTATCCGCGTGCTCGTACCGGGCCGGTGCTTCCGCCACGAAGCGACGGACGCGACCCACGAATCGATCTTCTTCCAGGTCGAGGGGTTGGCGGTGGACAAAGGCATCACTTTCGCCGACCTCAAGGGGACGTTATTTGCCTTCGCGCAACGCCTGTTTGGCACGGACCGCCGCGTTCGGTTCCGGTGCGACTACTTCCCATTCGTCGAACCCGGCGTCGACATGTCGATCGACTGCTTCAACTGCCGCGGAAACGGTTGCCGTATTTGTAGCCAGAGCGGGTGGATCGAGATCATGGGTGCGGGGATGGTGCACCCAGGCGTACTGAGCCGCGTGGGCTATGACCCAACGGTGTACACCGGATTCGCGTTCGGCATTGGTCCCGAACGGGTTGCGATGCTCCGATACGGTATAGACGACATTCGCCACTTCTACGCGAACGACCTTCGGTTCCTGGAGCAGTTCTGACATGACCACCAGCCAACCTATGCCGACGAACCAGAATTGTCCGGCCTGCAGCGCGCTGGTCTTCTACGAAGGCCACAGTGAGCTGCCAACCGCCCTGACCCCGCACCGTTTCCATTGCCATCGTTGCGGAAAGCTGTACATCGTCAGATCCACCTCCCACAAACCGCCAAGATTCCGCCTCACTCCCCGGCACGAAGTTTTGGAGCCCGAGCTGATGGCCGGCGGAGAACACCTCGAGTCCGGCATTGGCGAAGGCATGGAGAGCGAACACGACTCCGCACCGGTCGCTGAAACCAGCGGGCCGGACGATAAAACCGACCACTCCTTAGACGAACAGGCCGACTAGACCAGGATCGCCGGGACCCCGCACCTCATGCGCGTTTCGTTAAAGTGGCTAGGGGAGTACGTCGACTTCGACCTCTCCCCCGAAGACCTCGCTCACCGGCTGACGATGGCCGGCCTCGAGGTTTCCGAGATCGAACGCGTGGGCGGAACGTGGGGCGACACGATACTCGTGGGCCACGTCCGGGAGCTTCAGCAACACCCGAACGCGGATCGACTGAAGCTGGCGACGGTGGACGTCGGGACCGAGACGCTCACCGTCGTGTGCGGAGCGCCGAACGTAGATGCCGGTCAAAAAATCGTCCTCGCAAGGGTCGGATCTCAGTTGGTCGACCCCGGTTCTGGACGCGAGATCACACTGAAGTCAGCCCGCATCCGCGGCGTCGTATCGGAAGGAATGGTGTGCTCGGAGCAAGAGCTCGCCATCGGATCCGACCACACTGGGATCTTGGTGCTGCCAGAAGACGCCCCAACCGGCAGCACGCTTGACGACTACCTCGGCGACGTGGTCCTAGACATCGATATCACCCCAAACCGGCCTGACTGGGCATCCATGATCGGCATTGCTTGGGAAGTCGCGGCGTTGTCCGGTGGTGAGATGCGCATGCCGAAGACGGAGTTCGAGGCCCGCGGGCCAGCAGTCTCGGAACTCGGGAACCTGGTCACCGTTGAAGCACCCGAATTAGCGCCCCGCTATACCGCGAGCGTCGTATCTGGCTTGAATATCATGCCCTCCCCCGGGTGGATGCAGTTGCGCTTACGGGCAGCAGGAGTCCGTCCCATTAACAACGTGGTCGACATCACGAACTATGTAATGCTCGAGTTCGGACAGCCGCTGCACGCCTTCGACCGTCATGCGGTTCAAGGGGGCGGCGTTGTCGTTCGCCGCGCAAGACCGGCCGAACACCTCACGACACTCGATGAACAGGTCCACGAGTTGACGGACGAAGACCTCGTCATCGCCGACGAGCGCAGGGCTGTGGGCCTCGCCGGCATCATGGGCGGGGTCTCGTCGGAAGTCTCCGGCACGACGAACGAGGTCCTCCTAGAGTCGGCAACGTTCAATCAGGTGGGCGTTCGGCAGACGGTCCAGCGGCATCGAATCGAGGTCGGCGACAAGCGAGGAACGGAGGCGTCACAACGATACGACCGCGGCCTTCCCGCCGCGTTGGCGCCGGCCGCGTTGAAACGGGCCACCGCCCTCCTTGTCGAGATCTGTGGCGGTGTCGCCGCGCAGGGGATCGTCGATATCTTCGCGGACCCTGGGAACGCAAAGCCAGTGCGCCTCACGTCAAGCCGGTTACTCCAAGTGCTCGGCATGGACCCTGGGGTCGAAGTCGTCGATCGGACGCTTCGGTCCCTCGGGTTTCAGGTCGAAACCGACGAAGAAGGCGTGACTGCTACAGCACCGTACTGGCGCAACGACATTGGTATCGCTGAGGACCTGATCGAAGAGGTCGCGCGCACGATCGGATACGACGAGATCCCGACAACACTGCCGGCCAGCTCCGCCGAAACCGTCGTGACCGACTCCGTGCGGGACCTGAAAGAGACCGCTCGTGATGCACTCGTCAGCCTCGGGATGCAAGAGACGATCAGCTATCCCCTGGTGTCGAAGGAACTTCTAGAGGGTTCAGCACCAGCGGGCGTACCAGAACCGCTGCGCGTCTGGAATCGCATGTCTCCCGAGCAGGAATACCTGAGGACGACAATGCGCGGCAGCATATTCCAGACCTTCGCCAACAACGAGCGGAACACGCGGGCCGGGACGTTTCGGCTATTCGAGATCGGCCGGACCTACACCCCCAGACCAAACGAGTTGCCGGTTGAACGGGAGATTGTCGCAGGCGTCTTGGGCGGCCCACGAGACCCAAGAACGTGGCACGGGGCAGGCGACGACATGGATTTCTTCGACGCGAAGGGCGTCGTCGAAGAGCTTCTCAGCAGGCTCGAAGTTCCGGCCACCTTCGAACTCGCCGAGGACCGCAGTTTGGCGCCTGGCCGGACAGCGCGCGTGATCGCGACCGGAGAACGCCGGGATCAACCAATCGGTCTCCTCGGCGAGGTACACCCCGACACGCTCGTGGCCTGCGGCATCAGACAACCAAGGGTCATGTACTTCGAGATCGATCTCGGAGAAGCGGCAGCATATCGGAAAACCCGCGCGAGGTCGTACCGCTTGATCTCGCGATACCCAGGCGTCGTTCGTGACCTCGCGTTTCTCGTTGACCAGGCCATCCCAGCAGGCCGGCTCGAGCGGATCATTCGGGAGTTTCCGGCCATCGCCGAGTCGGTACTCGTCGACATATACACGGGCGAGCAGGTTCCCCAGGGGCAGAAGTCACTGGCGTTCTCAATTATTTGGCAGTCGCCGACCCGCACGCTCACCGACACTGAGGTTGATGTGGCTCAGCACCAACTGTTGGACGTGCTAGCTCGCGAGACCGGCGCTACTATCCGCAGTTGAACCGGCGCGCTACCGGTCAGGGGCCTGCACTCGCCCCGCCTGCCGCGGTCGCATCATCGCGCGAACATGAAGAACAACAGGAAGATCAGCCCCACAGCCCCTACCAAACCGACCATGTTCGCGACCAACCGTCCCCACATGATCCGGCCACCCCGGCCGGACTGCCGCGCCTGTTTTTCGTGCCGCTGACGATCTGGGTTCCGCCGCAGGTCCTCAGCCCGAGCCCGATGTTCGATCTGGTGAGCTTGGGCTCGGGCCCGAATCTCGCTGTCACCACCACCGAAGTACGCCATCACAACCTCCGGTCACCATAGCTCGGCGCCTTACGCGACAATAAAGGTATCGTCAGTCCGGCAATACTACTCCTGTTAGGCGAACCATGGGGAAGAACGAATCAATTCAGGGACAGAGTCAACTAGGGAGTAGGCGGGACCAGGAGGGGAGATAGACGTGGCGATGATTTTGGTCGAAGACGCGCTGCGCCAAGTGCTCGACGCCATTGAACCTCTTGCACCAGTCAACGTCGCGCTTGCGGGCGCCCGCGGCCTGGTCTTAGCCGGAGACGTCCGCTCCGGACTGGATATTCCGCCGCTGGATAACTCCGCCATGGACGGCTACGCGGTCCGTGCCGAAGACCTCAAGGGCGCGAGCACCGAGAGTCCAGTGACACTGCCGGTGGTCGGCGAGATTCCAGCCGGGTCTCCACCGGAGCCTCCTGTCCAACCACGCACGGCGGTGCGCATCATGACCGGAGCGCCGGTCCCGCCGGGCGCTGACACCGTGGTCCGTTTCGAAGATACGGACGAAGAAGAACGGCGAATAAACGGCGAGTCGCTCGCGGAGATCGCCATCCGCGTCGCTACTCCTAGAGGTATGTCGGTCCGTCGCGCTGGCGAGGACGTCAAGACGGGAGAGCTCGTCCTCACTAAAGGCACGTCACTCGGCGCCGCGCAGCTCGGCGTCTTGGCTTCGCTAGGGCACGCGCAGGCTTGGGTCCATCGAAGGCCTGCCGTAGCGGTACTTGCGTCCGGCGACGAGATCACCGCTCCAGGCCAGGAACTCCCGCCCGGGCATATCTACGACATCAATACCTACACCGCTCAAGGGCTCGCGCAGGACATAGGGGCCGTCGTGACTACCCTTGGGATCGCGCGTGACGATCGTGAGTCCCTTACCGCCCACGTGCGGAGAGCCAGAGATGTGGACCTGCTCATCACGTCTGCCGGCGTCTCCGTTGGGTACTACGATCTCGTGAAGGATGTCCTCACCGCCCACGGCGACATGCATATGTGGAGCGTGAAGATGCGGCCGGGCAAACCCGTCGCGTTCGGCATTCTCCGCGGCGGGGAGGATGAGGACCCCTGGCCAAAACCCGTGCCGCACCTCGGGTTGCCCGGTAACCCGGTCAGCGCCATGGTGGTCTTCCACATCTTCGCCCGACCGGCCCTCAGAAAGATGATGGGCTACTCCGATTGGGATATGCCGAACATCACCGCCGTGCTCGACGAGCCGATACACAACGAAGACGGGCGACGCGTGTACGCGAGGGCGTTCGTCGCTCGGGGCACCGACGGTCAGGTCCACGCGCGGCTATCCGGCCCACAAGGGTCCAACATCCTTACCGCCATGGCTCGCGCAAACGGCCTCGCGATCTGCCCAGAGGACGTGACTGAACTACCCGCTGGATCCCCCGTCCGAGTCGAATTGCTCGGACCAATCCCAGAGAACGCGGAACAACCGGCGGCCCCCACCGAAAGGTAGGAACCATTTGGCGACGCGCATCGGCATTATCGGCGACACCCACATTCCCGGCTCGATCCCGGAGCTGTGGCCGGAGGTTCGAACCGTGTTCGAGGGAGTCGACCTCATCCTTCACGCAGGCGACCTGGAAACTCCCCGCGTCCTCGACTGGCTCGAGGAGACAGCCCCGGTGTTGGCCGCTGAGGGGAATCATGATCGCGGCCTCAGCCAATATGACGACCGGATCAAGCCCAAGCACTTTTTGGATATCGAGGGTTACCGTCTCGGTATGACGCACATCATCGACGGGTGGAATTGGGGGGCCGAACGGATCGTCCGCACCTATCTGGGAGAGAAACCGGATATCGTCGTCTGCGGCGATACGCACTTCGAGTTCGTAAGGCGGGAGGATGGCATGCTCATCGTCAATCCCGGCAGTGCAACGTACCCCCATAACATGGAAGCGCGGAGAGGCCACGTAGCGATATTGGAGATCGAGCGCGGATCTCCGCCAAACGCCTGGATTGTCGACCTCAGCGAGTTATCGGACGTCCCAAACGATCGAGCGGACCCGCACCGACGATGGGAAGCGAATTCAGGCGGACGCGATGGACAGTAGCGAACGTCCTCCACATAATGACTCAACCTCACGTGATTGACTGAGGAGCCTATATGCAGATCCCGATGGTCTCATCCCGAACTCAGTTGAGCTTTGAGGCTCAAGCACGCCTTGATGCCGTTTCTGGAATGAAGGGTTTCCTACTCCGCGAGTCCGGGCCCCGACTCGCCCGCGCCTACGCGAAGCTCGAGGACCAATACGCCGAGGAAAACCAAGGCATACGCCCACAAACGCGAGAGGAGATCGAAGCGCTAGCACGACAGCTGCCGCTGTACTGGTTCGACCGAAGCCTCGCCCGCACGAGCCAGCAGATGATGTGGCGCTCAATCGGGGAGGCCCTGGACGCCCAGAGAAGCGCACTTGAGGACTACGTTGGGAGCTCTCCGTCCGACGCCCGCGGCGGCATCGAGGTAGCTCGCGAGTTCCCGTTGCCCGATTACTACACTGCGTACGACATTCACATCATGCCCGGTTCGTTCTATGGCGACCCGCTGGCTGGCCTGATGTACGACATCGGCGCCAAGCTCTACGCCATGGGGTACACCCACGGTGGGTACGAAAGCGGGAAGAAGCCGGTCGCCGACGCCGTCCCAGACCCGCAACCGGCCCGGATCCTGGACCTAGGTTGCGGTATAGGCGGCAGCACTATGCCGTTAGCAGACCGGTTCCCGTCCGCCGAGATATGGGGAATCGATCTCGCCGAGCCCATGATTCGCGTGGCCCATCGGCTGTTCGAAGAGAATCGAAAACGCGCCGTCTTTGCACAAGCGGACGCTTCAGACACCGGGTTTGCGGATGGATTCTTTGACGTCGTCACCGCCACCATCCTCTTCCACGAGGTCCCGGTCGAACTGGGCCAGAAGATTGTCCGCGAGGCCCATCGCATCTTGCGCCCTGGCGGGTGGTTCGTCGTCGGAGACGTCGAGCCGTATCGGCACCTCTCTCCGTACCGAGCCTTTATCTCGGACTGGCAGACCGACAACAATGGAGAACCGTTCTGGCGAGGGTTCCTCGAGTCCGACCTGACTTCTTGGTTCCGTGATGCCGGTTTCACCTCGGTCGAGGAATGGGGCACCCCAGTAGCAGGGTCTCCTCGCAGGAACCCGTGGATTACCCGAGGCCAGAAGTGACGCAGACCTTTCCGAAACGCGAGCCGATCCCGCAGTACTTCGACTCGGCCGACATCGATCGTTGGGGAAAGGTCGTCACCGAATTGATCGGTGAGGTTTGGGCGTTGAGTGAGCGCGTCCGCCGGCTGGAGCACGCTCTGTCCGCGCACGACATCCAGCTAGACAATGACGAGAGGGACGAAGACCACATCGACAGCCGCGCCGCCTTCCTCCGACGGTCGTTCTGGCCTTTCCTCGAGGAAGAGACGGACGAGGATCGCTAGCGGGAGTCTCGGCTGATTCCTGCTGTCGAGTAGATGTCGCGCACGGCGATGCCGATGTCCTCCGATCAACCGTTCGTGGTCCGGAAGTACGACTGAACGTCGCGCGCGTCTAACTGCCGCACGCCTTGACCGAATAGGACGTCAGATATCGCGCGGTAAACCCTCTCGAGGAACCGCCGAACCCGGCCGCTGGAGACTCGAGATGCGGCTTCGCTCACGCTGTCCTCGCGTCCCGTCACACAACCTCCCGCATGGCCTTGTTCACGCTTCTCCCGTCTACCCACACCTCAGCGAGCAAGCGCCCCAGTCTGTCGGTTTCCACCTCGTTGTAGAACACGATCTTATCCGCGACGAGCGCGGATAGACGGTTCTCGGCTGCGGCCCGCAGCTGATCGTTCGCTGGCCAGCCAACTCCTGCCAATACCAACCGCTCCGCGTCTTCAGTGTAAAGAACCCCGCCCTCCACGACATCCACGATTCTGCCCCACCGCCGCGGCGATGAGAGATCTCCTTCACCCGATGGAGCCCCCGTACGGTTACTCATGTATGGACCGCGGGGATGCCATGCTCAAGAAGGCTAGACGCCTGCGCGATGAGTGTTTGGAAGTAGCATGAGTTACCACGCAGACTATCATCGGCCCGCCTGAATCCTGGAGGCTACTGATGAACGACCACGCGGATAGCGTCGAGGTCCTCCGGGCGGAGATCGTCTCCATAGGGACCGAGATCCTGTTGGGGACCCTGACCGATACCAACGCATCGTGGTTGGCCGGGCAGCTTCCCAGCCTCGGAATTGGCAACTATCGCATCACCGCCGTTGGCGACAACGTCGGCCGCCTGTCTGCCGCAATCCGGGATGCGGCTGATCGAGCTGACATCGTCGTCCTGACCGGTGGTTTGGGTCCGACCGAAGACGACGTCACCCGCGACGCCATCGCCGTGGTGTTCGACGAAGAGGCGTCGGTCGACCCAGAGCTGGAATCTCATCTGCGGGAGTTCTTCTCCCGCCGGGGAGTCGGGATGCCGGAGCGCAACCTAAAACAAGCCACACGTATCCCTTCCGCAGAGCCCTTGCGTAACCCCCGGGGCACCGCGCCAGGTTGGTGGGTTCGCAAAGACCGCCGCCTCGTCGTTGCCATGCCGGGAGTCCCCCGTGAGATGTTCCAGATGTGGGAGGACGAAGTTTCCCCTCGGCTCGTGGCGTTCTTGGCTGACCGCGACGCGGTTATCCGGTCAAAGACTGTTAAGACGTTCGGCATGAGCGAGGCGTTAGTCGATGAGCGTCTCGGCGGCCTCCTTCGAGGGTCCAACCCAACGATCGGCGTCTACGCCAAACAAGACGGCATCCACATCAGGGTAACCGCACGCGCCAGGACGCGGGAGAGCGCCGATCGCCTCATCTCCCCGATCGAAGATGCTGTTCGCGAGCTGTTGGGAGTCCACGTCTGGGGCGCGGAGAACGACACATTGGAGGGTACGATCCAGCGCATCTACACCGAGCAGGGCCTGACACTTGCTTCGATGGAATCGTGCACTGGAGGACTCCTCGCTAGCATGTTCACGGACGCACCCGGCGCTTCCAACTTCTTCGCCGGTGGTGTGGTCTCGTATTCGAACGAAATGAAAGTTGCTATGGGCGTCCCCCCCTCGGTAATCAAAGAGCACGGCGCGGTCAGCAGCGCATGCGCGATCGCGATGGCGGACGCGATCCGCGAACGCTTGGGCTCGTCGGTCGGGGTCGCGATAACCGGAGTAGCTGGCCCAGACCCGCTCGAAGGCAAGCAGCCTGGCCTCGCGTACATCGCCGTCTCCGACGGCACCCACCACAAGGTCCGCGAAGGTCACTACCCACCGCATCGCCAAGACTTGAAACTGCGGGCTGCGCGCACGGCGATGTTCGAGGTCCGCGGGTGGGCGTTGGCCACCGAATGACCTCCTCTTTGCCAACCATCGCCCGCCGTTGACGTTGCGCCTCGGTCGGCCGGGACCGTGGACGGTCATTCGCATCGTCGGCAGCACGGGCGTGGGAGTGATTCTTCTTTGGTGGGTTTGGCAAGGTATCGACACTCGCATCCTTGTGGACCGCATCCTCGAGTACCCCGTCGCGTTCGTACCGGTGGTATTAGCGCTCATGGTGGCCGCCGCAGCCGTGCGCGCCTACCGCTGGTCGCTCTTGTTACCCCCGGGAACGCTTTCTGTCGGGCGGCTGTTTCTCGTTGAGAACACCGGCATCGCGTTCAATAGCGTTTCGCCCGTCCGAGTCCTCGCGGAGCCTGTCCAACTCGCCTATCTGACGCTGCGTTTCCAATGCGACGTGGGCACCGGACTGGCATCCCTGGTTCTCGTTCGAGTGATCGATCTGCTCGTCACGCTGACGCTGATTGTCTTGGGTTTCATGTTGATCCGGCCCACTACGGCGGTGCCGCGGTCGGTCTGGTCCGGAATCGGCATGCTGTTCTTCGCGGCCGTCATCGTCATCTCGATCTCGCTGCTATCAGGACGCACGCCGTGGGCGAACAGGTTGAGGTTTGTCCGCCCTTACACCGAGGCATGGCACACCCTGGCAAGACAGCCAAGACGGTTCGTTTGGATCATCGCGGTCACCGCGGCGTTTTGGTTCGTGAAAGGGGGGGCTGCATTCGTTATTGCACGGGGACTAGAGATTGACTTTTCGCTGGCATTGAGCCTCGTGCTGATGTTGGCGGTCACAACACTCGGCCTCACGTTGCCGGGGCTCCCAAGTGGGCTTGGTCCATTCGAGTTCGCGGCGACGCTCTTTCTCCCGCTATACGGGATTGTGCGTATCGACGCGCTGGCCTTTGGTCTCGTGCTCCACGCCGCGTTTCTTCTGCCCCCGATCGTCATCGCCGTTGCGACCATCATCACCGTCGGCCTGCCATGGCCGTCTCGTCACCACGACGGCCCTCCACCGATCAGCAGCGACAATGGGTAAAATGACCGTGGTCATGCAAAGCATTGGCGTCCTCACGAGCGGAGGAGACGCCGCGGGCATGAACGCCTCGATACGGGCGGCGGCCCGCGCGTCTGTCGCATCCGGGATCCGTGCCTTCGGAATCCGAGATGGGTTCGATGGTCTTCTCCGGGGTGACGTGCACCGCCTTCATGCCCGCTCCGTCACGGGCATTATCCAGCGCGGGGGTACAGTCCTCGGAACATCCCGGTCTGCCGCATTCGAGAAGCCCGAAGGGCGAGCCCAAGCCGCTAAACGGCTTCGGGAGGCCGACATCGACGGACTCGTTGCGATCGGTGGGGACGGCACCGTCGAGGCATGCCGATTGCTTTGGGACGAGCAACGCATCCCGGTCATCGTTGTCCCAGCAACGATCGATAACGACATCCCTGGAACGGACTTTTCCGTCGGCTTCGACACCGCGGTCCACACCGCTGTCGACGCCGTAGACCGCATTCGAGATACGGCCGATTCGAATGGCATGGTCTTTTTTGTCGAGGTGATGGGGCGGAATCGTGGCTTTGTCGCCTTATACGCCGGCCTCTCAGGAGGTGCGGACGCCATCCTCGTCCCCGAGGAGCACGGCGATATCGACCACCTCTGTCAGCGCCTCAAGAACGGTCACCGGACCGGCAAGAAGAGCCTCCTCGTGATTGTCGCCGAAGGGGACGAAGCGGGCGGCGCATTCAGCGTGGCCGAGCAAGTCCGAGAGCGCCTGGGCGAGCGGCTGCGGCTCGAATATCGCGTCACAGTCCTTGGGCACGTACAGCGAGGAGGCATCCCCAGCCCCGCCGACCGCGTCCTCGGCACAGTGCTCGGCGCTGCTGCTATCGACGGGCTCCAAGGTGGCGAAACACACCACCTCGTTGGTGAGGTGGGTGGACACGTCGTCTATACCCCGCTAGACGAGGTCCACCACATGCACAAGGACCTCCCGCAGGAGCTCGTTCACCTGCTCCACACCGTCGGTTAGACGACGATCAAGAGACGGGCGGTTTCCACTCCGGCAGCCCTTGCATCACATCCGCCACGGTCCGGTACCGTCCGAATGCAGGTATCAGGTACACACCGGAAATCGTCGTATGCACAGCCTCGATGAGTTCCCGCGCCAGTCGGACGCCTGTCGCAATCTCTTCTTCGGGCGAGGCAGTGCGCATCGCTTCGTGAACATCCTTCGAGATCACGAATCCGGGAACGTTCGATTCCAGAAACTGCGCATGGCGCGCGCTCCTCAACGGCACGACTCCCATCACCACAGGCAATGGGAATCCGCCGAGCAGTTGGCGTGAACGCTCGATTGACTCCGGATCGAATACCGCCTGGGTGACGATGAAATCAGCCCCAGCACCCACCTTTCGATCCAGACTGGCGCGTTCCTGGCCCCAATGTGCCTTCTCCGGGCTGAGGACAACACCCGAGGTAAACGAAGTCGGACCGTCCAACGTAACGCCGTCCAGGTCTGTCCCTGCGTTCGCAGCCGAAATCAAGCGGACCAACCCCGATGACGTCACATCTGAAACGCTGGAGGCTCCCGGGAAATCCCCCATCTCCGGTGGGTCGCCTTTGAAAACCAGGACGTTGCGAACGCCCAACGCATGCGCCCCTAACAGGTCGCCTACCAGCGCGGGTAGCGTGCGAAAGCTCGTCGCCACGTGCATCAGCGCCTCTGTATCGAGGTTCTGCTGTATCAGCGTCGACATTGCCAGGGCACTCATGCGCCCTTGCGCGAGCGGCGCATCCGTCGCATTGAACGCGTCGACCCGAGTCGCGGCACGCAGGTCGCGCAGTCTCCGAAATGTCCGGGAAGCGTCGAACCCTCGCGGTGGATGGACCTCCACGGTCACGACGAATTCCTTGCCAAGCTTCTGCCCGAAGGCGGAGCGTTCGGGGTCCGTCGCGTTTTCGCTGGTCACGATCGGAGCGGGTGTTCCGTCGTCGGGGCGCGGGCCATCAGTTCCCCAAGCGCCTCCCGCGGGTCCAAACCATCGTGAAGCACCCGCCGCGTTTGCTCGGTAATCGGCATGTCGACACCAAGTTCGCGCGCTAACACCAGCGCGGCGGATGTTGTATCGACGCCTTCGGCGACCTGACCCAGCGAGCGCAGAATCTCGTCGAGCTTCCGGCCTTTCGCGATCTCCTGACCGACGAAACGGTTGCGCGAGAGCGCGCTGTAACACGTCGCGATCGTGTCGCCGATCCCAGCGAGACCCGAGAACGTCAGTGCATCGGCGCCAGCCGCGACCCCAAGCCTCGTGATTTCCGCCAGGCCTCGGGAAATCAACGCCGCCTTGCCGTTGTCGCCGTACCCCATTCCGTCCGCCATTCCAGCTCCGAGCGCCAGGATGTTCTTTAAGGCTCCGCCCAACTCGACGCCCACGACATCGGAATTCGTGTACACACGAAACCTCGGTGTGTTGAGGAGTTCCTGTACATCCGACGCAGCGGTTGCGTCGGACGACGCGACCACGGACGAAGAAGGCATACCTTGGGAGACCTCTTTCGCCAGGTTGGGGCCGGACAAGACCACATAGGCCACGTCACCACCCGCTCCAAGCTCCTCGCGAACGATGGAACTCATGCGCCTGCCGGTGCCCAACTCCAGGCCTTTCGTCGCTCCCAGCACGATGGTCCGCTGGCTTCGCTCCACCGAGCGGAGGCGTCGGATGTTCTCCCGGAACGCAATAGATGGCACCGCCACGACGACGACGTTCGCATCGGACATCGCCCGCTCCAAGTCACCCGTCGCGGACAAAGCATCGGGAAACGTCGTCCCTAGCAGCCGGTCACGGTTTTCCCGGTGTTCGTTGAGGCTTGCTGCCTCGGCGTCGGTGCGGGCCCAGAGGTGCGTCTCGATCCCGGCTCGGGCCAAGTGGACCGCAAGAGTCGTCCCCCAACTGGTAGTGCCGATGACCGCGGCTCGTTTGGAGTTAGCCAATCCGCGACCTCAGGCCGGCTCCCCAAACCGGCGCTCAGTCCCTCGGAGCAGTCGGGCGATGTTGTCTCGGTGCTGGAACACGATTAACCCACCGCCGGCCATTGCCAACGGGGCGAATACGATCGGTTCCGACCCTTGGACCGCCAGCCCGACCATGATCGAACAGCACCCCAACGTCCCGGCGATCGAACCCAGCGAAACATAGCGCGAGAGCCCAATCACCACGGCAGCGAGCGCGATTCCGATCACCGCAGCGATTGGCACCACGACCAAGGCAGCCCCCATTGCCGGCATGACCCCCCGGCCACCGCGGAACCCGACCGAAATCGGCCAATTGTGTCCGGCTAAGACCGCGACCCCCGCGCCGACGTAGCCAGCAGTATCTGCCAGCGCTCCGCCCACGACCATCGCTGCCGCCCCTTTCCCGACGTCTAGGAACGTCACGATCGCTGCGGCCCTCCACCCGATGGTCCTGAGCACATTCGTCGCGCCCGTCCGCCGGCTCCCGTGTTGCCGCACGTCCACGCCACGCCACAAGCGGCCCACCAGGACGCCAGATGGCACCGAACCGAGCAGATAGGCAATCAGCAGCACGGGACCCATCTCGAGCGCCCCGTTCAGGCTCACGACGCCTCAGCCTCCTGCAGTTCGTTGCGGCCCCGAAACACCATTTTGATCGTGGTCCCGTGAAAACCAAAGCTGCGACGCATCACGTTTTCTAGATATCGTCTGTACGAGAAATGCACCAGCGTCGGGTCGTTGGCGAAGAACACAAACGTCGGCGGGTTCACATCCGCTTGGGTTCCATAGTAGACCTGGAGCCGGCGGCGGCGAGCAGCCGGCGGCGGATGCGCCGCCAGCGCATCGATGAGCGCTCGGTTGACTTTTGATGTCGAAACGCGCCGATTTCGCTCTTCCCAGATCCGTGCCACAGCGTCCAACACGGCGATCACCCCGCGCCCTTCTAGTGCAGAGGTGAACACGATTGGCAGATTGGGAAAAAACTTAAGCCGGCTGCGGAGGTGCTCTTCTACCTCACGACGATCGAGTTTCTCCTCATCCGCCAAATCCCACTTATTGACGACCAACACCATCCCTTTGAAGGCATCTTGGACGAAACCAGCAACGTGGAGGTCCTGAGCTGTGACGTATTCCGTTGCGTCCACAACCAGGGCCGCGACGTCTGCCCGTTCGATGGCCTGCATCGCTCGAGTCACGCTGAATCTCTCCACGCCGGGCACGATGTGGCCGCGTCGCCGCATTCCGGCCGTATCGATCAACACGAACGGCTTGCCGTCGTAATCGAACATCGTGTCCACGGCGTCGCGCGTCGTTCCGGGCTCAGCATCTACGACGACCCGGTCCTCTCCCAGGATGGCGTTTACCAACGATGATTTGCCCACGTTGGGACGGCCCACAATCGCGACAGGGATGGCGCCCTCCGGCAGTGCTGGCGGAACGTCCGGTTCGGGCAAGCCTCCCAGCAGCGCCTGCCATACCTCGTCGAACCCCAGATCGTGGTGCGCGCTGATTGCAATCGGTTCGCCAATACCCATCCGATAGAACTCGGGGGTCAGCCGTTCTCTGCGGAAGTTGTCGGCCTTGTTCGCAACCAGGATCACCGGCTTCCCTGACCTTCGAAGGGACGCGGCGACCTCTTCGTCCGCTGGGACGATGCCGGACATCACGTCCACCACGAACAACAACACGTCAGCTTCAACAACGGCGTTTTCCACCTGTTCGCGAATCGCAGTGACGATACGGTCTTCCGAACCCAGGACGAGTCCGCCGGTGTCAACAACGGCAAGCGTTCGTTCCCCATGGGTGATGTACGCCGTCACCCGGTCGCGCGTCGTCCCCGGTTCGTCCGCGACAACCGCGATTCGTTCGCGCGCGAAGCGATTGAAAATCGACGACTTGCCAACATTCGGCCGACCCACGATGGCGACTGTCGGAACCATTCCCATACGTCTTCTGCTAGCTTTCCGCCGCTGTTAGCGGCTCTGGGGCAGATCTGCAGTCCCAAGCAGGAACGCAAGCAATGCCTTCTGCGTGTGAAGCCGATTCTCGGCTTGGTCGAACACGACCGACCGAGGCCCCTCCATAATGCCGGGCGCGACCTCCTCGCCGCGATGGGCCGGCATGTCGTGGAGGAAGATCGCATCGGGCTCTGCGGAGTCCAGCATCTCCTGCGTAACTTGGTAACCAGAGAACGCTTGCCGGCGATCGTCCTGTTCAGACTCCTGCCCCATGCTGGTCCACACATCCGTGTACACGGCGTCTGCGCCGTGCGCCACATCCATTGGGTCCTCGACGCGCTGGATCGACCAGCCAGGTACGGCGATCGCCTTCGCAGCGAGTTCTACACCCGCTTCCAACTCATACCTGGGTGGTGATGCAATGCGAACCTCCACACCCGTCATCGCACATCCCAGCACTAGGCTTCGAGCAACATTATTCGCATCTCCAACGTAGGCCAACGTCAGGCCTTCCAAACGGCCGAATCGTTCCTTCAACGTCAGCAAGTCCGCCAGCGTTTGGCATGGATGTTCGCGATCGGACAACGCGTTGATCACGGGAATCGCCGCGTGTCTCGCCAACGCGATGACGTCATCGTGGTCAAACACCCGTGCTGCAAGAACGTCCACGTACCTGCTTAAGACAGCCGCGATGTCCGACACAGGTTCTCGTGTTCCGAGTCCAACCTCGTCCGGGCCCAGAACGACGCACGCACCGCCTAACTGACTCATTGCAATCTCGAAGCTCACTCGGGTACGCAGGGATGGCTTCTCAAACACCAGAGCCAGCGCCCTTCCGCCGACGGTCGGGCGAACTGCTCCACTCTTCAGCGACTGGGCCAGGTCAATTAACCCTTCGACCTCGAACACCGAGAGATCGCCCATTGTGAGGACGTCCCGCTTCTTCGTGCCGACGCCACTCATCGTGATTACTATTCTACGGTTGCCACTTGGCCCCATCAACAAACGGGTCGGGCGCGCGCAACTTGATCGCGATTCGAGTCCACTTGACGGGTTGTTACGGGGGGCGCACACTCGGCCCGTCGCCGACCGGTAAACGTCAAAATGGGGGACGGATCAATGGCAGACTTCGAGAACATCATCTATGAGGTTGAGGAGAACACTGGTTGGATCACCCTTAACCGACCTGAGCGCCTGAACGCGTTGAGCAGGCCGCTGCTCGCCGAACTCGAGCAGGCGTTGAACGCCGCCCGGGATGACAACCAGGTCCGCTCGATCGTCATAAAGGGTGCCGGCCGTGCGTTCTCCGCCGGTTATGACATGAACGTTCAGACCCAAGGCGAGCGCCGCCGGGACGCCCTGTTCTCTGCGCTCTCCGACGGTCCGCAAGAAATGTACAAACGAGCAATCTGGGACAATCCGAAACCGGTGATCGCCCAGGTCCATTCCTTTACGCTCGCTGGGGGCGGACACCTCGCGTGCCACTGCGATATCACGATCGCTTCAGATGACGCCTTGTTCGGGTACCCGCCGGTCCGTTACGCCAGCATCATGATGCCGCTGATTTGGCCGGAACTAGTCGGGATGAAGAAGGCAAAACAGCTGGCGTTCACGGGCAACATGATGACCGCTCAGGAAGCGCTCCGTGTCGGGCTCGTCAGCGAGGTCGTGTCACGGGACGAGCTGGACGACCACGTGCGGAGCCTGACTCGCACGATCGCCAAAGTGCCACCAGAGTCCACCAACTTGAACAAGATGGCGATCAACTACTACTACGAGGCGCAGGGTCTGTTCCAAGCGATCAAGTTCGCCGGCAACCTCACGAACATCTCCTACGCCGCGACCCCGGAAGAACTGCCGTACGGCCTTCAGGACGTCAACCGTGTCACAGCGGAGAATGGCATGCGCGCCGGGTTCCAGTACATGAACGATCGGTTCGTCGAGGAGGACAGCACGGTGGCCGCTAGCCAGATGGCACGGCCCAACCGCGAACCCTAGTCCATAGAACGCCGCCCGAAAGAAACGCCGGCGCCCTAACAGGCGCCGGTGTTTTCTTGCATCTTACGCGGCGCGCTTGTACGGGAGTCAGACGCCGGCTATGTGGTACCCACCGTCGACAGGGATCACGGTCCCAGTTATCCCAGAAGAGAGATCGCTGAGCAAGAACAACGCCGCGTTAGCCACTTCCTCGTGCGTGATATTCCTTCGGAGAGGCGACCGCTCCGCATGCACGCGCTTCATATCCACGTACCCGTGAATTGCCCGTGAGGAGAGCGTGTCCAGCGGGCCTGGAGACAGCGCGTTGACACGGATTTCCTTGGCGCCCAGCTCGTACGCCAATTGACGGACCGCGTTTTCCAGGGCCGCCTTCGCCGTCCCCATGACGTTGTATCCGGGGAAGACGCGGTCTGACGCTTGGAACGTCAACGTGATCATGCTGCCCCCGCGCGTCATCAACGGCGCCGCGTAGCGTGCGATGGGGATCAACGAATACGCGCTTACTTCCAGCGCAACACGGAACCCTTCTCGACTGGTCGCTGAGAAGTCACCGCCCAGGTCATCGCGGTTCGCGAACGCGATGCTGTGGACGACGAAGTCGATTGGACCAGACTGCGCAACGGCATTCAGCGTCGACTCAACCTGCGCATCTTCGCTGACGTCACATTCCAACAGCTCGATGTTGGCGAGCCCGTCGGTGAGTCGTTTTACCCCGTCATGCAGCCGATCGTTCTGGTAGGTCACCACCACGCGCGCGCCCGCTCCGTGTACCGCCTGCGCGATGTGCCACGCAATTGAGCGATGATTCGCGACGCCGAACACAACGGCCGTTTTGCCGGAGAGATCAATTGGGTACATGGCTTGGTGCCCGTAGTCTAACTCGCCCAGCCAGGCGTCACTCCCGGCGGTTGGCCCACGTCAGCCATCCTCGCTATAATCCGTCTGGTAGCAAGGGCTCGCGGCCACGGAGGGTTGAATGCCGATACTTGAGTTTGCGTGCGCCGATTGCGAGAATCGGTTCGACAAGCTGTTCCGGGGTATGAACACGCCCGTCACCGGTGTCGAATGTCCGTCATGCGGGAGTTCCCAAGTGGAACGGCAAGTTTCGGCCTTCGGCGTCTCCGGTGTATGGCAGTCGAAAGTTCCCGACTTTTCGATTCCGAAAGTCAAGTCGCCGTCGCCGAACGATCCTTTCAACTGCATCGTCTGAACGGGTGACCCGATGCCAATCCTCGAATTCGTTTGTGAGTCCTGTCAGGGTCAGTTCGACAAATTCACACGGAATATCAACGCGTCAGTAACCGAACCCGAGTGCCCAACGTGTAGCAGCACCGAGACACGGCGCAAGATGTCGTCGTTTGGGGTTGCCGGTGTGACGTCTCGCACTGGGGGACCGGCTCTTCCGGCGGCCATGCCCGCCGCGCATGGCCCCACCTGAGTCGACTGCTGAAGTAGCCGCCCAGGCAGGGCGACCAGAAGCTAGCACGGAGCGACGCGGACGACGGCCGCGGTAACGTCGTTTCGTGACCTGGCTCCCCGTTCGCGTTTCGCCGGTGGTTCACGCATCGCTGATCGCCTATGCAGTTACGTTGGCATGCGTGCTCACGCCCGGACTCCATTTCCTTACCGGCATCCCGGGACCGTTGATCGGGGGAATGGTTGGAGGGCTGCGGGCCCGTACTCAGGCCTCGATTCCCCGCACGACCATCGCCGTTGGCGGCTCGCTTGGGTTGTTGATGGCGATCACAGTCGTCGTTGTCGGTGGACCTGCATTCCTCGCCCTACGCGCGTTCGGTCTGCTCCAGGACAGGACCGTCACGGAGTTCCTGCTCGTGCCGCTCGCGGTTGGCGCCTACGCGTTCACCTTAGGAATCTCGGGTGCGTTCATCGGCGCCCTTCTAGCGCGGCACGGCGGCAACGCTGAGGCACCAACTTAGCCGCCCAGACACGATTATGCTCTGTGCTATGCTGCGCGCCTAGTCCGCCCAACGAGGCTTGGGATGCCCCCGAACACTATCATGCGCCCCATGGGCGCGACTTTGGGTATTGCCATTGAGCAAGTGCCCGCGGTCGTATTGGCCGCCGGGTCGGGCAGCCGTATCAGCGCAGGCAATGGAGGCCGCCCTAAGCCGCTTACCCGCTTCTTAGGGATGACGCTCATCGAGCGTGCGGTCCTATCCTGCCGAACGGCGGGTATTCGGACCGTCTACGTAGTCGTCGGTTACGCCGGAGAAGAGGTCGCGGCACATGTCCAGCACTTGGCGCGCCACCATGACTTCGATGTCCGGGTGATCGAGAACCCGTGGTGGGAGGAGGGCAACGGTACATCGGCCCTCGCGGCGGCTCCGTTCATCGATGGCCCTTTCTTCCTCATGATGGCGGACCATCTGTTCGACCCTACCATCCTCACGGAGTTGTGCCTGACCGCCCGTGCGCCGGAATCGACTCTGTTGGCGATCGACCGTCGCATCGGGATGGTCTTCGACCTCGATGACGCAACCAAGGTGGCTACCGAAAACGGCGCAATCACCTCCATCGACAAAGAACTGGCACGGTTTGATGCGATAGACACTGGCATCTTCCTCTGTGACCCGGCACTGTTCTCTGCGCTCAGGCCTGCTCGGAAACGCGGGGACGGTTCGCTCTCTGCTGGAATCCGTGAGCTCGCACAACGCGGCCTCGCGGGCACGGTCGACATCGGAGACCGATTCTGGATCGACGTTGACACGCCGGCGAGCCTGACGGAGGCGCGCAAACGGGTTCTTGCAAGGATGCCAAAGGGTTCGTCAGATGGACCCGTGGCCCGCCGGTTGAACCGCCCAATATCGAGAAGGATTTCTGCGGTCCTCGCCCACACGCCGGTGACGCCGAACATGATCTCCGTGTTCAGCTTCATCCTCGCGGTCGCTGGGGGGACGCTATTCGGGGTTGGAGGATACCTCTGGCCGCTGATTGCCGGGTTCCTGGTCCAAGCAGCGTCGATCATCGACGGCAGTGACGGCGAGATCGCGCGCTTGAAATTCCGGTCGTCGCCGTTCGGTGGTTGGTTCGACAGCGTCCTGGACCGTTATGCGGACCTCGCGATCGTTGCGGGTATCACGTACGGGTTCTGGCTGGTCAACCCGGTTCCGCTCACCTGGATTGCTGGCCTCTTTGCTGCCGTCGGTTTCACGATGTATAGCTACACCCGGAAGGAATACGAGGTTACTCACGGCAAGCCTCTCCCGGAACGATTCCCCTTTATACTGCTGCCCGCCTCTCGGGACGTCCGCCTCTTCATCGTGTTCCTGGGTGCACTCGTCGGTTGGCCCTTCGCGGCGATGGTCGTCGCAGGCGCGCTGTCGCATCTCGCCGTCGCAACGCGCCTGCTTGCATCGAGGCCACGAAAGCGACGTGGCGTCGCAGCGACGAAGGCCGCGGTCGATCAGGGTCGCCATGACCGCCTTCCCGTTCCTCGCGAGCACGAAGGGGCCGCTACCTTCGCTGACTGAGTGTTCCATCCCCAGCTCCGCGGGATAAGATTCGTTCGAGCATCCGTGGTCTAGCGATCATGCCCGGGAGATACCGCGATTCTTGACGTTCGACTCATCCGCGAGCAACCGGAATCCGTGCGCGAGGCTCTCGCCCGTCGGGGCGATCGCGTCGCGGTCTCGCTCGTCGATCGCGCGTTGAAGTTCGATGAGGAGCGCCGTCACGCCCAAGTCCGAGCGGACGACCTACGCGGGCTGTTGAACAGTTCCTCCAGGACGTTCGGCCCGTTGATAGGCCGCGCCTCCAGGGGCGCGTTGGACCGCGAAGAAATCACGGGGCCAGACCTGACCGAGTTGCTGGTACGCCATGGTGGCCAGGATTCCGCGGCTCTTGCGTCGGCGTCGGTCAGCGACCTGCTCGATCACCTGCAGGCCACGCTGCGGAACATGTCCGAAACTGCAGACGCCGCAGCTGCCCGAGTTTCCGCGGCGGAGGCGTCGCTAACAGAAGTGCTGCTTGAGTTCCCAAACCTCCCTTTACCGTCGGCTCCTAACGGAATGTCCGAGGCCGATAACGTCGAGGTCCGATCATGGGGTGAACCCCCTGCGTTCGTCGGGTTCGATCCACAACCACACTGGGACTTAGGCCCGAAACTCGGAATCATCGACTTCGATCGTGGCACCAGAATCAGTGGATCGCGCTTCTACGTCCTGCGCGGTCCCGGCGCGCGTCTCCAGCGGGCGCTCATTTCATGGATGCTGGCTGTACATACCGACGAGCACGGCTACACCGAGCTGTATCTGCCCGCCATCGTAATTGAGGAGACGGTCCGAGCCAGCGGCCAGCTGCCGAAGTTCGGGTCAAACCTCTATCGAGACGCCGAAGAGGATTTTTGGCTCGTCCCCACGGCCGAGGTCCCTCTTACCAGCATGCACCGCGGCGAGATCCTCGATGCGGCACAACTGCCCGTCCGATACGCCGCGTACACGCCCTGCTTCCGGCGCGAGAAATACTCACTCGGCAGGGACGTCCGCGGCATCAAACGCGGCCACCAATTCGACAAAGTTGAGATGTACAAGTTCGTCGAACCGGAAAAGTCGGCGGACGAACTCGAGACGCTGACCGCAGACGCCGAGGACCTCCTCCAGCGCTTGGGACTTGCGTATCGAGTGATCGAGCTTTGCGCCGGGGACTTGGGGTCGGCCGCCGCTAAGACCTACGACATCGAGGTCTGGGCTCCCGGTTGCCAAGAGTGGCTCGAGGTCAGCTCGTGCTCGACGACGGAGGATTATCAGGGGCGGCGGGCGGATATCCGATACCGGCCCGAACCCGGCGCGCGTCCTCGGTTCGTCCATACGCTGAACGGGTCGGGCCTCGCGCTACCCCGGCTGATGATCGCGCTCCTCGAGACCTATCAGTCGTCCGACGGCTCGGTCACAATCCCCGAGCCCCTCCGTGCGTTTACAGGGTTCGACAAGATCGGATAAGGAAACGCGCGACCGCGGAGGCCTTAGGCACGCTGTCGTTCGAGGACTACCAACAGCAGCCCGTCTGCAAGTTGCACCTGCGCGTGGGGCCAGACGAGTTCGTTACTGAGCCCGCGCGTCGAGCCCATGTGGAGCGGCACGCCGAGGAGGTCGTACTTCAGGCCCCATGTCGTGACGCCGTTGGCAGGCTCGGTGAGCGGAAGCAGCGAGACCACGTCACCACGGACTCCTCGCAGCTCTACCACCCCACGCGCCCGCAAGAGGCTCGCTTCCCGGTACTCATCGACGAGCCGTACATGGACCCGCTCCGTTTCCGGAAGGACCAGCAACAACAGATTGGCGAACCCATGATCGAGCCGGTCCTCGCCGTCTAGAGCCCCGAGTATGCTGACCGAACTCGCCCCCCGGTCCAAGGCGCGGCGGAGAGCAATTTCCCCGTCGGTCGCATCCTTGTCGACCGGGTGTGTCTCGATCGGCCATCCACGGTCCCGGGCCATGTCGAGAATCGCTATGTTCACCGAGTCAAAGTCCCCGACGACCAAATCCGGCACAACGTGAAGCTCAACGCATTTCTCAAGCCCGCGGTCGGCCGCGATAACGAAATCGGCCCGGCTCAATTCACGGCGCACACGGTCTCCAACGCGGACATTGCCCCCTGCGACGACTACCGCATGGGAGCCTTTGCGACCGTGCTCCGAATCCGCGATCACCGTGGTATTCTCGCCCGAATCTCGTTCCCAGACCGAACCGCCCAGATATACTAAGCACTTCCAGTGCCGCAGGTAGCTCTGGAGGGGGTAGATGACGACTACGGCCGTAGACCGCGCCCGCGAGGTTGCAGAGCGAACCCTCGCGAACATTGAACTCGTCATCGTCGGCAAGCGCGCGTCCGCCGAGTTGGCCCTCGTCGCCATACTCAGCGGCGGGCACATCTTGATCGAAGACGTCCCCGGTGTTGGAAAGACAATGCTGGCTCGCAGCATCGCGGTATCGCTTGGCTCCTCGTTCAAACGGGTCCAGTTCACTCCCGACCTCCTCCCAAGCGACGTGCTTGGCGTGAACCTCTACAACCAACGCACGGGCGAATTCGAGTTTCGGCCCGGCCCGGTGCTGGCCCAGGTGGTCCTCGCGGACGAGATCAACCGCGGTACCCCCAAGACGCAGTCCGCGCTCCTCGAGGCGATGGAGGAAGGGCAGATCACGGTGGACGGCGTCACCCACCCCCTGCCACGTCCCTTCTTCGTGCTCGCGACCCAGAATCCGCTCGAGCACGAGGGAACGTTCCTCCTACCAGAAGCTCAACGGGACCGTTTCTTTCTTCGAGTTCAACTCGGCTACCCGTCGATCGAAGGCGAGATCGAGATCATGGACCGTATCCGGATCGAGCACCCCATTGACGCGCTCGGTAGCGTCTCTTCTCCGGACGAGATCCTCGATATCCAAGCAACCGTTCGCGGACTGTACGTAGACGATCTGATCAAGCGATACATCGCCGACATCGTCGACAAGACTCGGCACGACCCTGCTGTGTACGTTGGAGCCTCGCCGAGGGGCGCTCTCGCCCTCTTCCGTGGCGCCCAGGCTCGAGCGCTCATCGAGAGCCGGGATTACGTCCTTCCGGACGACGTGAAAAACCTTGTCCTTCCAATCCTCTCCCACCGGCTGATCCTGAACCCAACGGCCAGAATGCAGGACGTGTCGGCAAAGTCGGTGCTCGAACAGATCGTCGATTCGATCCCGGTACCCGGGTCAACCCCGCGGGGTTGGCTCCGCGACTGAGCGGATCGCGCGCCAAGCCGCCCTCTAGGCGGACGCACCACCGTGTGGACCCGTCGCATCTTCTTCCTCTCACTCGTCGGGTTGAGCCTGGCGCTTACGCTTGCCTCCGGCTTCTATGCGATGTCCCGCCTCTTCTCGGTGCTGGTCGTCTCGCTCGTTCTCTCCTGGCTCTGGGCGCGCTACAGCCTCCGCGCCGTCACGGCGTCCGCCTCCGACCGGGCAACGCTGGCCCAGGTGGGCGAGACCATTGAAGAGCGGGTGACCGTACAGAACGCTTCGAACCTCCCGCGAGCGTGGGTCCACGTCGAAGATCTCGGGTCGGTGCCGAACCTTCCGTCCCAGGTGACTGGCTTGGCGCCTAAGGGGTACAGGTCTTGGACACTCGCCGCGCAGACCACCCGAAGAGGCCGCTTCACTTGGGGCCCGCTTAGGATCACGTCGGGAGACCCGCTCGGCCTCTTTTCGGTTGAACGGACTGTCGGCGACGTTGATTCGGTCACCGTCTATCCCGCGCCCGTGCCGTTGCAGGACTTTGTTCTCTCCACGTCTGATCAGGCGGGCGACGCGCCGGAGTATCGGGGAACCTCGCAAATCACCCCGAACGTCGTCTCCGTCCGACGCTACGTCATTGGTGACAGCCTGAACCGAATCCATTGGAAAAGCAGCGCGAAGTTGAATCGGCTCATGGTCAAGGAGTTTGAAACTGAGGTCCACGGGGACCTTTGGATCGTCCTCGATTTGAACCGCAACGCCCAAGCAGGAGAGGACGACGGAACAGAGGAGATGGGCGTTACGATCGCCGCCTCCCTCTCGCGCTTTCTCCTGGGGTACGACAACGGCGTCGGTTTCCTGGCCTCCGGAGAGATCGAATATGCCTTGACTCCCGCATTGGGGGATCGACAGCTCTGGCGCATTCTCGAGTCCCTGGCCATGTGCCGGGCTGAGGGCGATCGGCCGCTGAGCACATTCCTCGCAGCTCAGGCCCCACGCTTCTCCCCACAAACAGGGTTGATCGTGGTCACACCTTCCGTCGAGGACGCCGTTGCCGCGGGAGCCTATATGGTGGAGCGCAACGCCCCTGGAGCTGTTGTGTTCGTCGATCCGACGAGCTTCGGAGCCGGGAACAACATCCTCCCGTCGTTGGGAAACCTGCTCGCAACGGGCGTCGCCGCGTACATTGTGCGTCGTGGTGACGAGCTGTCACAAGCACTCAGCTTTACCGCGTTGGGACCAATGGCGGCACAACCGGGAGCCCATCGGTCCTTTACGACCCCTGGCAGGTGGGGCGGGTGAGCGCCGCGGTTCGGAGTTTTGGTTTGTGGGGGGACTCAGCGACGTCCGCGTGGCTCGACCGCGTTCTTGCCGTGGTATCCGCGGTCGCCCGCTACCCCGATGCCGGATGGCCAACGGTGCTCCTCGCCTGGGCCGTCGGAGCATCGGTGGCCTGGTCCGTCGAGAACGCCAAGTGGGTCCCCGAACTGCCAGGGTTCCTGGTCATCATCGTTGTCGGTGGTGTGCTCGGCCTCCGTGTGGCTCAAAGTCGCTCGTGGCACCTGGTCGGTCACGTCACGGCGATTGCGTTTGGGCTCATTCTCACCTCTGGGTACACGCTCTCACTCGTCGACGGGGTCGCCCTCGAAAGCCGAGTCCTGACCGCCACGAACCGTATCGCGTTCTGGGCCGACGCCCTTCTGGAGGGTGGGGCCAGCACCGACCGGCTGCCGTTCGTCCTGATCCTGCTCTCTGGGGCGTTCCTGCTGACCTACCTCACCGTGTTCCTCGCCCTTCGGACGCGCACCGTCTGGGCAATCCTGCCGGCCGGGTTTGCACTCTTCTCGAACCTGACGTATCTGCCACCGTCCGCGATGAAGTGGCTCTTAGTTTTCTTGCTCTTCGCGGGCCTGCTGCTCGTTCGGCTCGTCCATCTGGAGCGGGCTCGGCGATGGGATGCCGCTCGGGCAAGGAGCAGCGGGACCTTAGGCCTGCACATGCTCCATGCCGGTTTCTGGTTCGCGCTCGCCGCCTTCCTGATGACCGCCCTCGCCCCGACCGTCGACTCCGGGCCTCGGTTCATGAAGGCTGCCTGGGCGGAACTCCGTTCGCCGCTCGGGAACGCTGAGGGGACCCTAAACCGAATCTTCGCGTCGCTTCCTGCCCGCAAGTCACTCGCCCTCTACGGTTTCACTGGAGAGTTGCCGTTCCGCGGGAACATCTCCCTCAGCGATCAGGTCGTCATGCTTGTTGAAGCCGACCAACCCATGTACTGGCGCGCCCGAACCTATGACCGGTACTTCGCATGGGGGTGGACCAACGACGCGCTCAGGGTGGAGGAAACGCGGGCGCTGGAGGACCTCTACGGCGGCCCGGACCCGACAGTGGAGTGCCCAGAGTGCATTCGCAGCGTAACCATCAACACGCGGACCCCGACCACCACGGTTTTCACCGCGGGACTGCCGCTCAAAACGACGTTGCCGGTCAAAGCGCGATACCTCGTGGAGGGCGGAGCGATTCCCGGTGAACAACTGGTGAAGCTGGAGAGTGAGCGCGTGCTCCAGCCCAACCATCGGTATACGGTGCAGGTCTATCTCCCACAGATCTCCGCCAATCTGCTCCAGGAACAGGGCACCAACTACCCCCAATGGGTGACCGACAAGTACTTGGACCTCCCGGCGGCCCTGCCGCCACGCGTGCGTCTGTTGGCGCTCACCCAAACCGCGGGATCAGCCTCTCAATTCGAACGAGTAGTGCGGATCCGAGAACACTTGAGGACGATCACCTACTCGCAGGACATCGAACCGCCGCCGCCCGGCAGCGACGCCCTTGAATTCTTCCTCTTCAACCAAAAAGCCGGTTATAGCGACTACTTCGGCTCCGCGATGGCCGTATTGCTGAGAGCTGCGGGTGTCCCCGCGCGCCTCGCCATCGGCTACGGGTCCGGCGATTTTGATCGAGATCTGGGCGCCTACGTCGTACGCGAGGCAGACGCCCACGCGTGGACCGAGGTGTACTTTCCGGACTTCGGTTGGGTCCCCTTTGAACCAACACCAACCAAGGACGTTCGTGTGCCCGGAGGGCCAACGGGAGTGGAATTCATGTTCCCTACCTTCGGCCTGAGTTTGGACGCCAGTGGAGACCTCGCCGGTTTCGCTTTCGAGGACGCCGACCTTATCGGGGACGGCCCACTCGGCGACATCGGTGACTTTGCGTTCGAAGACGAACTCGAGGGCTCGAGCGGAGAGGCAGGCAACTTTACTTCGACGATTGCGCTCGTCACCATCGCTGGTGTCGCGATTGCCGGTCTGTTGCTACTGGGTGCGTTGTTCGCTGTCGGGGTTCTCTGGTCGCGTGGTGTCGCCAAACCGCGTAATCCCACTCAGGCATACGCGCGTATGGTGCGCCTCGGACGGCTCGGCGGTCTGCATCCCAATGTTGGGGAGACACCGGACGAGTACGCCTCGCGCCTCGAGCGGGCAGCACCGCAAGCCGGCGATGCATTCCGTGCCGTATCAGGGGCATACGGCCGGATTCGTTACGGCCCGAAAGATGGTCCACCCGATCTCCGAGACATGGTCGACAGGCAATGGGGTATAGTAGTGAAACATATGTTCCAACTGTTGGTCCGCCGTGTGCGGTTCCGCGGAGGAGGAAGAGCCGTCTATGAGAGCTGATCGGTACCGAATTGTTTCTACCAAACTCGGATGGTTCGGATTGGTTGCATCGCCGGCGGGATTGAAGGCGGTGATCGGGCCCGAATCCGACGAAGTTGCCGTACGCGCCGACCTCGCGGTCGGATTCGGCACTGCTCGCCAGGTCACGCCCGGGTTGGATCACACGGTCGATTCGGCCGAAAGCAGCCTGGCCGCGTACGCGACGGGCCACAGAGCAGGCCTTGACGTCCCGCTTGATATCGAAGACGGCACCCCGTTCCAACGGTCCGTATGGACTGCCCTGCGCCAGATTCCGGTCGGCGAAGTGTGGACGTACGGTCGGGTCGCAGCAGCGATCGGGCGGCCTGGGAGCGCGCGCGCGGTGGGCCAGGCCGTGGGCGCAAACCCGCTCACCGTCGTGGTGCCATGTCACCGGGTCGTTGGAAGTGACGGGACCCTTACGGGCTTCGGGGGAGGGTTAGCGACAAAGGAGAAACTGCTGTCTCACGAGGGACGGACCGACGCGGCTTTCCAACGCCAGCGAACAGAAAACCGGAAGGGTTTTCGCCCCACGAGGCGCGAGATGGGGCTCCGCCGAAGAGTTGGCGCCGCCACATAGTCCCGGCCCTCCAGCGAGATCAGGGCTCGGTCGGTGACTCCTCGATCACGGGTGCCCGAGGCTCCGCCCGCATCTCTTCCAGATAATCCGGGTTCTCCAACGCGCGGCTTACGAGTTCGGTCGCCCGCTCCCCAGCCGCTTCATACGCGAGTAGAACGAAGGTCGCGCCGGCTTCCTCCAGGCGTTGGGCCGACCGCGCCGTCTCGCTTGTCAGGATGATCGGTCCCATGAACCCGCCGTTGCGCAGAGCGTGCATCAACGTCACTCCAACGTCTTCGAAACGGAACGTCGAGATGACCAGGGACGCGGAGCTCAAAGGCAGCGTCGCAACGAAGTCCGGGTCCTCCGCGTCCCCAAACCGCGTATGGAATCCTATTTCGCCCAACCGTCGTACGGCGACCGGATCGAAATCAATTCCCCATGCCTCCGTCCCATCCTCGCGCAGGCGCGTCAGTAACACGGTGCCAAGCCGGCCTGTTCCGAAGACCAACACCCGAGGCGGAATGGTCGTTGCCTCCGTCAACTCTTCCTCAGGGTGCGTCGTGGACCGCTCGAAGCGCTGGAAGTACGGTCGCAAGACCCCGTAAATCCGGTGCGAGTAGAGGATCAAGTAGGACGACGCGCCGAAGGTGATCAACCCGACCATGGCGACCAAAGCGAGCTCGGATTGCCCGACGTGACCCACGGCGATGCCGCTCGCCATCATAACAAACGAGAACTCGCTGATCTGCGCAAGAGCCGTACCCGCGAGGAATCCTGTCCTGATGCGGTACCGCATCGCGGTCGTGATGCCCATGATGATCAACGGGTTCCCGACCAATACGAACAGCGATAGCAACGCCGCCGGCACCAATTGACTCTGAAGGTCCGCGAGTTCGATCCGAGTCCCTAACCCCACGAAGAAGAACAGCAGCAGGAAGTCACGTAGGCTCGTCAACCTCGCGGCTACCAGCTGCCTCGGTGGCCGACCCGCGAGTGAAACCCCCGCGAGGAATGCGCCCATTTCGATGCTGAACCCCGCCCATTCGGCGGCGGTGGCGAGCCCGCTAGCCCACGCCACGCCGCCGAGTACCAACGTTTCCGGAGATGTGGCGACCCGATCCTCCACGAGGGGAACCACCCAGCGAACGATCATCGCTACGACGCCCAAGATGATCACGCCGCGGATCACCGTCAGGCCAAGCTCGATCGCTGCGCTCTCGCCTGTCTCCACGGACCCAATCCCCGCCAAGAACATGAGCGCCGCAATCACCAGCACGTCCTGCACAATCAAGATTCCAAGCGCAATCCGCCCGTACAGGGAGTCCAACTCGCGCCGGTCCGCCAACAGCTTCACGACGATCACCGTGCTGGAGAACGTCAACGCCAGGGAAACATACGCTGCTGGTAACGGATCGAGCCCCAACGCCAGGGCGATCCCATACCCAAGCGTCGCGGTTACCACGACCTGCCCTAGCCCCGACACGATCGCCACAACTCCCGACGTCCGGATCACTGATGGATCGAGCTTCAGCCCGACCACAAACAGCAACAGCGCCACACCGATCCTGCCTAGTACGTCGACCGTCTCGGAGGCCTCGACTACCCCTAGGCCGGCAGGCCCCGCCAAAAACCCGACGCCGATGAAAACGACGATCAACGGTTGCCGGAATAGCACTGCCACCACAGCCGCGATCGTCGCCCCGCCCAACAGCACGGCGAACTCGGTGAACGGATCGGTCAGGGTCAACGGCATGGGTGAATTGGCTACTGCACGCCTAGGCTCGGACGGGTGACTATGAGGTCAGGCTATCGATACGGGGGAGCAACCGGCAAGCGCTCGCGCCGGCCATCAGATCCAAGATGGTTCGCGCCAACCGTCTTACGATCTCAATGCTTAGCCGATTATTGGCCCGAACGCAGGCAGTATCCTTAACTAACCCTTCACCATCGCAGGAGTCCAGATGACCACCTCCGACGAGCGCTATGCCCGCGGCCAAAAACGGATCCGGGAGATCTTTGGCGAGTTCACGTCGGAGATCCGCTCGGGCTTCGAGGACGTAGCTCCTGATTTCTTTCGCTACGCCGACGAGTACGTGTTTGGGGAGCTCTGGTCCCGACCTGGCCTCGAGTTGAAGACGAGATCCTTAATCGTAATCGGCACCCTTGCGGCGTTGGGCATCGAGTACACACTTGGACTACACATCCGAGGCGCCCTCACGCAAGGTGTTACGAAAGACGAGATCATCGAAGCCATCATGCAGGTCGCACCATATGGTGGCCACCCGAAAGCCATCGCGGGTTTCCGCGTCGCGAAGGACGCCTTCGAAGAATGGGATCGGCGACATCCGGACTAGGCTGGATAACGCGATTCGACTGACCTCGGGGCGTCGGCCGGAACCGCTGACGTGAGCACCTCACACCGTGGCGGAGCCTGCGGCTCGCCAGCGGGTGCCGAAGCAGCCCTGGGGAACGGTTCGTGGTGTATGCATTCCTCATATATGCCCTTGACGTCCTATCCGATGCGAGGACCGCTGTTCTCCCAACGACTCGGACCGGCGGCCGCGGTCAATGCACCGACCCATGGCTGACGCGTCAGCGACGATCGCCGTCTGCTCCCGGTCTTTTTCCGCGAACAGCGCGCTTCGCGGCGAGCTCGTATCACGCTACGACCACGTCAGGTTCAACGACACCGGGGGATCACTCTCCGGCGACCGTCTGATCGACTTCCTGAGCGGGTGCCACAAAGCGATCATTGGCATCGAACCGATGACCGCCACGGTTATCCAACGGTTACCGGATCTTCAGGTCATCTCGAAGCAGGGCGCAGGCCTCGACAACGTAGACATGGACGCGCTGAAGGCGCGAGGCATCAGGCTGAGCACCCGGTCCGGCGAAAACCGCCGGTCGGTGGCAGAGTTGGTTATCGCCGCCTCGATCTCCATGCTCCGGGACCTCCACAATCTTGCATCCGAGGTGCGTCACGGAACATGGGCGCCAAGGAACGGTCCCTGGTTGACGGGCAAGCGCTTCGGAATCATAGGCCTCGGGAACATTGGGAGAGATCTCGTCGCCCTCTTGCAACCGTTCGAATGCGCGATCAGTGCCACCAGCCTGGGCGACCATACCGACTTCTGCCGCCAACACGGCATTCGCCAAGTCAGCTTGGAAGAAGTGCTTGCCGCTTCAGATATCGTGTCCATCCATGTCCCACGCGTTCCGTCGACTCATCACCTCATCGGCCGTGAACGCCTAGCGCTGATGAACCCTGGAAGTTACTTAATCAATACCTCACGCGGAGGCATCGTCGATCAAACAGCCCTCAAAGACGCGTTAGTTGATGGATCGATCGCCGGCGCCGCGCTCGACGTATTCGAGGACGAACCGCCAACGGACGCCGAACTGCTCTCCCTCCCCAATCTATTCGCTACCCCGCACATCGGGGGTACTGCCCTTGAGGCCGTTTTATCGATGGGCATGGCTGCCATCGACGGCCTCGAAACTGCGTCCGTGATTCCGTAGGAAGAGGACCGATGCGCCACAACACAACGAAAGCGAAACTCCTCGCGGGCGAACCAGCCTTGGGAGCCTTCGTCAACCTTCCGTCCCCGGCCTACGTCGAGTTGCTCGGCTGGTCCGAGTACGACTTTGCCATCTTGGATGCTGAACACGGTCCACCATCGCCGGAGACGATCGAGCACATGGTTCGCGCAGCAGACGCGTCGGGAATCACCCCGATTACGCGCGTCGCGGTCAATCTACAACAGAACCTCCTCCGTTACCTCGACGCCGGTTCGCTCGGCGTTCAAGTGCCGATGGTCAATACGGCCGAAGAAGCCCGTGCTGCCGTCGCGGCCATCCGTTACCCGCCGATCGGGACCCGGGGGCTCGCAACGACAAGAGCGTCGCAGTACGGGACAGGCCAATCCTTGGCCGACTACGTCCGCGACGCCAACGAGCAACTCCTCGCGGTTGTTCAGGTTGAAACGACCACCGCCATCGACAATCTCCGGGGAATCATCGCTGTGCGCGGCATCGATGTGGTGTTCATCGGCCCCACCGACCTCTCGTCTTCAATGGGCTTCCCTGGCGAAACCACGCGGCCCGAGGTGACGGGCGTGATCGAGGCCGCCGGACGCCTGATTGTTCAAGCGGGCCTCGTCGCCGGGACTATCGTGTCCAACCCTGAGCAGTACCACCTACGTTACGAGCAGGGGTTCCGCTACCTCGCGGGTTCGACCACTCCGATGATGGTTCGAGCGCTCCAGGATTTCCGAGATGCTACTCGACGGTAACCGACTTCGCCAGATTCCTCGGTTGGTCCACGTCGGCGCCTCGGTGCAGCCCCATGCGGTACGCGAACAGTTGCAGCGGAATCGCCGTGACAATGGGGAGCAACGGTTCCGGGACAGCCGGCACGGAAATCGCATGGTCGACGCGTTGCGCCAAGGCTTCATCGCCCTCCGTCACGAGTCCGATCACGATACCGTTCCGCGCCTTGATCTCTTCGATGCCGGTGACCATCTGCCCGTTCATCGTGCCAGCCGGTGCGAGCACAAACGTCGGCATCTCCGCATCGATCAGCGCGATCGGCCCATGTTTCATCTCGCCGGCCGCATAACCCTCAGCATGGAGGTAGCTGATCTCCTTCAGTTTGAGCGCTCCCTCCAAGGCGAGCGGGAAAGACCAACCGCGGCCCAGGTAAAGGAAGTGGTTCGACCGGACGAACTGCTCTGCCAAGCGATCAATCGGACCATCGTCTTGGAGCACCGTGTCCACGAATCCGGGCAGCCGGGCAAGGTCCTGTAGACGGCGTGCCAGGTCATCAGCGCCCACCGTCCTCCGAAGATCGCCGATGTACAGGGCGAGCAAGTAGAGACAGACGATCGAGGACGTGAAGGTTTTTGTCGCCGCCACACCCATTTCGAGGCCGGCGCGCATCTCGATGGTCGCTGCCGCGATGCGAGACGCCTGACTCCCTGGAACGTTCGTGATGGCGATCTGCAACTCCGTAAGGTGGCGTAGACGTTCCATAGCCCCCAACGTATCGGCCGTCTCTCCCGATTGCGTGATCGATACAACGAGGTCGTCTGGCCCAGCAACGATGTCCCGGTAACGGAGCTCCGACGCGATCTCGACCTCCACCGGGATTCGTGCAACCGATTCGAAGTAGTGCCGGCCGACCAGCGCCGCATGATGGCTCGTGCCGCAGCCCGTTAGGATCACCCGTCGGACGGTACGTAGGCGGTCCACGATGCCGTCGAGTTCCTCCAATCGGAGTGCTGGTGCCTCCAGGTCTACACGTCCTCGGATGACGTCGGTCAACGCCTCCGGTTGGTCCATGATCTCCTTGTGCATGAAGTGCCTGAACTTGCCCTTTGCTGCCACCATCGGGTTCTGGACAACGTCCGTCGCGCTCCGTTCCACGGGTGCACCGTCTGAAGTCGTGATCCGGATGCCGTCCGCGGACAGCACAGCGACTTCGCCTGCGTCCAAAAAAACCACGCGCGATGTCAGCGGAACCAGTGCCGGGAGATCGCTTGCCACGAACGCTTCACCATTGCCAACGCCGATTACTAAGCCGCCGGCAGCGCCGTTACGCACCGCAACGATCTTCTCGGGCTCGGCCTCGCCGGCAACGAGCAGCGCCAACGCTCCACGTGCGAGCGTCAGCATCCGGCGCACCGATTCCTCTAGATCCAATCCGGCGTCAATCCCCTCTTCGATCAGATGGGGGATCACCTCAGTGTCGGTTTGCGAGGTGAATTCGTGTCCGCGCGCGGCGAGCTCGTGTTTGAGCGCCGCGTAGTTCTCGACAATGCCGTTCTGGACGACTGCAATGCGGCCTGAGCAGTCGAGGTGTGGATGCGCGTTCGCCAGGTTCGGCGGGCCGTGGGTCGCCCAGCGCGTGTGTCCGAGCCCGAGCTTCCCCGAAGGAAGGCCGCCCTCTAGCTCAGCGTGGAGTGCCGTCAACTTCCCTACGGCTTTGTAGGTGGCAAACAAGGCCGTGGGCCGGAGGATCGCTAAACCGGCGCTATCGTAGCCGCGGTATTCGAGCCGGCTCAGGCCATCCAGGACAATCGGGGCTGCCTGTCTGCCCCCGATGTACCCCATGATCCCGCACATACGCTCCTCCGTACGACCGCTGGTGCGGGTACTGTTGGCGTCGAGCCCGCGAACGGATTGTGCCACAGTGAGAGCCGGTCCCATCTCTTGACGCAGTCCTGCATCTCAGATCTGATCGCGAAAGTTGACGACATGTTCGAAGCAGCGGTGCTAGGCATTGTGCAGGGCGTAACGGAATGGCTCCCGGTGAGTTCCGAGGGAGTAGTCGCTGTCGTTGATTCTTGGCTGTTCGGGCGTCGGTTCGCCGAAGCGGTCGCGTTCGCGCTGTGGCTGCACGTCGGTACGGCCTTGTCAGCCCTGATCCTGCTCCGGATCGAGTTCGTCGGCATTGTGCGCGATCTCCTCACGCGCAAAAAGCGAACCGCCCCATCCACGACCTTCCTCGTCTGCTCAACGCTGATCAGCGGGGCAATCGGACTGCCGCTGCTTATCGGCCTCTCCGCGATTTCCTCGGTGGCCGGATCAGGTGCCATGGCGGTCGTTGGAGTGGCCTTGCTCGTATCTGCCGCCGTTCAAATCCGGAGACCGATGGTCAGGTCGCGCACCCGAAACGAGTTACGTATCCGCGACGCACTCGTGGTTGGGGTCGCGCAGGGTGTTGCCGTCGTACCAGGGATCAGCCGATCTGGCGTCACGGTGGCGGCGCTACTGGCCCGGGGCATTGACCGGCGCGAATCGTTGATATTGAGTTTCATCCTGAGCGTGCCTGCCAGTATCGCGGCCGCGCTCTACGTGGGCTTCACATCCGAACTCAAAATCGACGCGTCCGCAGCCATCGCTCTCGTCGCTACAGCGATCACCGGGATGGTCACGATCAAAGGCCTGCTCGCCGTCGCCTCGCAGCTCAACCTCGCCACTTTCGTTGCTGTGGTGGGCTTCGCTATCATCGCGGGAACTGTTCTTCATGCTGCGGCCTAGGACCCTACGTCTGGGCACGTTGGTCCGGTTGGAACGCGGCCTGATGGTGATCGAACCGTGTTCGGCCGATCGGAGGCATTGATTGGCGAAGACCAAGATCGTAGTGGTCGGCGGAGGCACGGGGAGTCACGCAGTCCTGACCGGACTCAAGCACCATCCCGTTGATCTCACAGCGATCGTCGCCATGAGCGATAGCGGGGGCAGCTCCGGCCGGCTCCGCGACGAACTGGACCTCCTGCCATACGGCGACGTACGTCAGTGTTTGGCTGCCCTCGCCGATACCCACGGCCAGGACGAGATCATCGAAGCCCTATTCTCACACCGGTTCGTGCAACAGGAAGGTTCCCTTGAGGGACACAGCGTCGGCAACTTGATCCTGGCAGCCCTGACCCAGATCACTGGTGGACCCGAGCGGGCGATTGAGACCGCTTCTAGGCTCTTAAACGTCCGTGGTCGCGTGCTGCCGGTGACGCTGACCGCAACCCACCTCAACGCAACCCTCACGGACGGCAGTGTGCTCGAACGCGAGTCCGCAATCGACACCTACCGCGGCGAGCCAGGCGTCAGCGTTGACGACGTGTACCTCCAGCCACCCGCGTACTCCTATCCCCCGGTCATCGAGGCGCTCGAAGGAGCGGATGTCACGGTATTGAGTCCCGGCGACCTCTTCACGAGCCTCATCCCGAACCTGCTGGTCTCCGGTGTGTCGGACGCCATCCTGCGCTCACCCTCCACCGTGATTCTCGCCGCCAACCTCATGACAAAACCCGGCGAAACTGACGGCTACACCGTCTCGTCTTTCGTGCGACAGGTCGACCGATACCTCGGCCGTTCGGGGCGCGTCGATGCCGTGCTCGTCAACAATCAACCAATGGAGGAACAACTCGTTGAGAAGTACGTGAAACAGGGCGCAACACAGGTGGTTCTCGATGGAGACGCCTGCCGGTCTTTGGTCGGCGAGGTCGTCGAGACCCCGCTTCTTGATAGTGGCCCGCTCCTCCGTCACGATCCGGATAAGTTAGCCGCCGCAATTATGGCCTTCGCCCGGTCCGGCGAACCGGTCACGGGTCCGGCCACACCCACCTAGGACGACACCACACAACCCGCTGCTGCAGCCGGATTCGTTTGGGGCTTCGTCGTACTGCGCTACCGGTCCCCGCGCAGACGAACAAGCTGAACCGCCCACCGCCAAGCGATGAGGACCACCACTCCGATTGCGCCTCCGCCCAGCAGGCTGAAGACGCCGCCGAACACAAACATCGCCCATGCGAAGGCGAGAAGCGCCACGACGATTGCCACAAGCGAAACGAGCAGCCGTGTCGTTAGCTGGGTCGCTCGCCCATCCTCGTTTCGGTTGAACGCCATGTTTGCTGCCACTTACTGCCGGGTTCTTTCGATCCGATAGGTACTGCCGGGTTCGATTACCTCAACCCGACCCTCTGCGCCGAGTTTGATTAGGTGGGCGACGATCTGGTGGCGCGCTGCTCCCAGGAGTTGTTCGGGCAGACCCTCGTACATCTGGTCCAACATCTGGTCAACGTCCACCACGCTCGCGCGCAGAAGCCCGAGAATCTCCTCTTCGCGCCCTCGACGCCGCTCGAGCAGCCAGTCAATCTTGCCTTGAGGATCGGTGACCGGCGGTCCATGGAACGACAGAATCAGCGTCGGCCGAAGCGTCCTGACCCGACGCAGCGACTCAATGTGTTGCGCCATGTCCCCGCCTTCGTCAGGGTTGATCGTTGTGCTCGTCTCTGTGCCAAGGATGAAGTCGCCGGTGAACAAGACGCCTTCACCGCGGACCATGTACGAAGTGCTGCCGGGAGTGTGCCCGGGCGTCGGCACCGCCACGATCGAGCGCTCACTACCGAGTTCGAACTCCTCGTCTCCATCGATTTGCATGTCCACGAGGCCTCGGTCAACGCCGGCGCTGCCCTGCACCGCTTCGACATCAGCGCGACCAAGGGCGACCTGGGCTGCCGTCCTTCCTTTGAACGCGGAAGCGCCGTCAACGTGTTCGCCGTAGCGATCGGTGAGGAGCAGCAAAGGGGGATCGGGAAGTGATCCGAGACCGTCGGTCAACTCCACCCACCGGGCCACGAGTTCGGTTGACCGCTCTTCGTCCCCGTACCCGACATCGATGAGCGCGCCGCGGGTCGTGCCGTGAACCCAGTACACCTGCGGCGGGTCCGTTGCGTCACGCGACAACGGGATCGAGTGAACTCCCGGTGCGACTTCAGCCATCCACCAACTCGCAACGACCCATCGCCACGGTGTGCCACCTCCATGAGCGAACTCGGTCCCTGGCGCGCGTGCTATCCGTGATCCGAGCAATAGCCTCGGCGCCTGCGAACACGAAGAGCACGTCCCGATCCATCGTCGGGTCGATTCGTCATCGAACTCACGATCGCCCGCAGAGTATACGGTGGGCACTAGCAGGAACCGATGGGACACTCAATGGAAGAACGCACGCGCATCCGATTGCCGGCTCACAACCTCGAGGCGGACTGTTTCATCGCGGGTGAAGGACCGGCTGTCGTCCTGCTCCACGGCATCGGAGGAGGTTCCGCCGACTGGGAACGGAATCTCGATGCCCTCGTAGATCACGGGTTTACGGTATACGCAGTCGACTTGCCCGGCCATGGTGGCTCCGACCCTCCCCCACGGCGGTGGGACCCCCGAAACAGCGCCGCGCTCGGCGCCGACATCCTCGATTCACTTGGGTTGGCCTCAGCGTCCCTGATCGGCCACTCGGCCGGGGGTTTCCTCGCAGTGGTAACGGCACTGGAACATCCCGAGCGGGTTCGTTCAGTCGTGCTCGTCGCCCCCGCAGGTTTGGAACGTCGTCTCGGTCGGGTGCTCAGGTTCCTGACGATTCCCCTCATCGGTGGTGTATTGATGAGGCCCAACGAGATCGCGGCTCGAGCTGCCATGGCGGGAATGTTCTTCGACCCGCAGCGTGCCCCCCGGAGCTTCATTGACCGCTGGATCCAGCGTGCGAAGGAGCCAACCTTGCGCCGCTCCTTCTTTCAGCTCCTGAGAAGCGCCGTCGGACTATCGGGATTCCGGCGCGACCTCGTGTACGGTCCCCGCATGCAAGACCTGAGTACGCCGTCGTTAGTCATATGGGGGGTCCAGGATGACGTCGTCCCAATGCCTTCCGACCTGGCTGGCTTGACCGCTAAGAATGCCCGAATATCGGTCCATACCTTCCCCCATTGCGGTCATTGGCCCCAGGTTGAATTGGCGGAGACATTCAATGCCACGGTCGTCGATTTTTTGCTAGCTGAGCGCTCTCTGGAGTCAGGCGAACCAAGCTGAGGAACTCCCCGGAACTCCACCGCCCACCCCTCGCTTAGCAGGGCCAGAGGTTTCTATAATCAGGCCCAACCGCTCAGATGTTCGCCCACCTACACACGCATTCCGAGTACAGCCTGCTCGACGGGTTGAGCAAGATCCCGGACTTGGTGGCGCGTGCCAAAGAGATCGGGCTCGGCGCGCTGGCCCTCACAGACCACGGCAACCTCCACGGTACCGTCACGTTCTATGAAGAGGCACGCGCTGCGGGGATCAAACCCATCATCGGAGTGGAAGCGTACGTCGCACCGCAAGGCCGCTTCAGTCGGGAAACGGGCGACAAACAGCCCTACCACCTAGTCCTGATCGCACGAAACCACGAGGGCTACCAAAACCTGCTCGTGCTGTTGTCGGCCGCCCACCTCGAGGGTTTCTATTACCGACCCCGGGTTGACCGTGAGCTGTTGGAGAAACACAGCCGGGGCCTGATCGCGCTGTCCGGTTGCTTGGCAGCCGAGGTTCCGCGGGCGATCGCCGACGGCAGGTTCGACGACGCCCGCGAAGCCGCCCTCTGGCATAAGAAGACCTTCGACGACTACTACTTTGAGCTCCAACGCCACCCCAACGTCGATCAGCTTCCAGGGTTGAACCAAGCGCTGATAGCGATGTCTGCGGAGCTGGACATCCCCGTAGTCGCTACCAACGACCTGCACTATGTGCGTCAGGAGGACGCGCCGGCACAAGACGTCCTGCTTTGCATACAAACGAATGCCTCGCTCGACGACAAAGACCGTATGCGCATGGACGACGACTCGTTCTATCTGAAGTCCGAAGCGGAGATGCGAGAAGCCTTCGTCGATGTCCCCGAGGCGGTGGACAACGCCTGGCGCATCGCCGAACAGTGCGACTTGGAACTCGAGTTCAACCGGCTCCTCCTTCCACAGATCGACATTCCAGATGGTTTGACCTCCCAGGAGTATTTGGAACGTCTCTGCTGGGAGGGCTTCGGCCGACGGTACGGATCACATCGGCAAGACGCCCGTGTCCGACTCGAATATGAGTTGAGCGTCGTTGGACAGATGGAGTTCGCCGATTATTTCCTCGTCGTGTGGGACATTGTCTCCCACGCACGGCAGCAGAACATCCTCGTCGGCGTCCGGGGAAGCGCCGCCGCGAGCGCGGTCCTCTACTGCCTCGACATCACGGACATCGACCCGCTGCCATACGGCCTCGTGTTCGAGCGGTTCCTCAACCTCGAGCGGAAAGAGATGCCCGACATCGACCTCGATATCGAGGATGCTCGCCGCAGCGAGGTTCTCGAATACACCATGGCCCGCTTCGGGCGCGACCGTGTCGCCCAAATCATCACCTTTGGCACTTTGGGCGCAAAGGCGGCGGTTAGGGACGTCGGCCGTGCTCTTGGGATGTCCATCGCCGACGTCGACCGTGTCACGCGCTTGATCCCTGGTGGCGCCCATCCGGTCAAACTCGACGACGCCGTGAAAGAAGTCACCGAGCTTCGGGAAGCGTATGAGCAGGACGCGAAGGTCAAGCGCCTCATCGACACCGCTCGGCAGCTGGAGGGCGTCTCCAGACACGCTAGCACCCACGCCGCCGGCGTCGTCATTTCCCGCGAACCGTTGGTGAACGTAGTCCCCCTGCAACGACCCACCAGAGGCGTCGAGGACGAGGCCATGCCGATGACCCAATGGGACATGGATACGGTCGCTCGTGTCGGGCTCCTCAAGATGGACTTCCTTGGTCTCAGCAACCTCACGACCTTGACCCGGACCCACGAGTTGATCGCCCAGACGCGCGGCGAACGCGTCGACCTGCAGGCGATCCCCCTCGATGACTCCGCGACGTTCGATCTCCTCGGCAAGGGCGAAACGACTGGCCTCTTCCAACTGGAGGGGTCCGGGATGCGCCGGTGGATCAAGCAGTTGGCGCCGAAGGACATCGGCGACGTCTCCGCGATGATCGCCCTCTATCGGCCGGGGCCCATGGAGCACATCCCCCGATTCATCGATTCCAAGTTCGGGCGCTCTCCCACCAGCTATCCGCATCCGGACCTGGCCGAGACCTTGGACGAGACGTACGGCGTCATCGTGTACCAGGACCAGGTGTTGCAGATCGCGCGCCAATTCGCCGGCTACTCTCTGGGCGAGGCTGACATCGTCCGTAAGGCCATGGGCAAGAAGATCCCGTCCATCATGGCGCAGGAGCGCGAACGGTTTGTCGATGGCGCGCGAGAGAAGGGTTACACGGGCGAGGAGGCAACCGCCGTCTTCGATCTCATCGAGCCTTTTGCCGGCTATGCCTTCAACAAGGCACACAGCATCAGCTACGCCTACATCGCATATCTCACTGCGTACTTCAAAGCGAACTACCCCATCGAGTACATGACATCGCTCCTCAACTCACACCTCGGCGACCAAGAGAAAGCCGGGACGTTGGCGACCGAGTCCTCGCAGACCCTGAATATCGAAGTCGGGCGGCCGGACGTGAATAGGAGCCGAGTCGAGTTCTCGATAGACGGCGACCCCCGCTCCCCAGATGCCGTCATGCGCACGGGCCTCGCCGCCGTCAAGAACGTCGGGCACGGTGCGGTTGAGTCGCTCATCGCCGAACGCGATCGGAACGGACCATTCGACAGTCTCGACGACTTCATCCGCCGCGCCGACACAAAGGCCCTGAACCGCCGGGCGTTCGAGAGCCTCGCGCGAGCCGGCGCGTTCGACGACCTCGGACCGCGGCGTCCGCTCGTGGACAACGCGGAGCGCATCATCGCGTTGGCACAACGCGAGCAGCGAGTCCGTGAATCACAACAAGGCACCATGTTCGATCTCTTGGGTGGCGGCGGGGACTCCCCAATGCCAATGTTCGCGTTGGAGGGCCAGGATGCGTCCTCCGGCGAGAAGGCCGCATGGGAACGCGAGTTGACCGGAATCTCATTCACCGAACCGCGAATCCCATTCCAACATCTCCGCGCAGCCGCCGGCACGACCGCCGTCGACTGCGCCGATATCCACGCCGGCCTGGACCGCCAACGCGTCAAGATCGTTGGGCACGTTGCCTCGGTTCGTACGGGGTTCACAAGAGAGGGCGCCCCGTTTGTATCGGCCCTCATCAAGGACCTCTCGGGGGACGTCGATGTCACCGCCTGGCGCGAGGTGTTCAAGTCCACCGAACACCTGTGGCAAGCCAACATGCCTCTGGTCATCGAAGGCCGCGTGCGTGTCCGTGACGACAGGGTCTCAATTACGTGTGACGAGGTCCGGACTGTCCAAGTCGACCCTGACGCGTCGGACGTCGAGACAGCCGATGTGGACGAAGAGCTGATTATTCCGGCAGGACAGGCCAGCTTGCCAGCAACCGTTGACCCCGCAGGCATCTATAGCAACGGCGTGATGTCCGCCGCGAACGGCGCCGATGAAGACCACTCGGACGAAATCAGTTCGCCCCTCGCGGACGCATCAGTCCCCTACGAAGTGGACAGCCCGACCCCGGATCCCAACGCCGCCGACGCCATTCGGACTCCCTCCGATGACACCACCTCGAGAACCGACCCCATCGTCGTCACCGTCCGTGAAACCGACGATGCCGATCGGGATACGACGGCGTTGAATCGGCTATTTGAGGTACTACAACGTCATCCGGGCAACGTCCCGGTCCGGCTCGTCGTGAAGCAGACCAACGGTCAACAGACCCTCGATCTCCCGGTGACGGCCGAATTCGGACCGGAGTTGGCCGCCGACATCGCAGGAGTATTGGGCGAAGGGGCGCTCGCCCGCGAGCGCGCCGTTCCAGCCCTCGACGCCTAGCTGTCAGTCGGCGGCGTCAACCCGTACGGCGGCGCGATCGTCTCCGTCGGGACTTCAATCAGCGTCGGAAGGCCACCCTGAGCGATCGCCTCCGCGACCGCTGCAGGAGCTGCATCGAGGCCCGAAACACGCACGCCTCGAGCCCCGAATGACTCCGCTAGCGCCACGAAGTCGGGGTTCCGGAACTCGGTGCCAACGACGCGGCCTTCGAAGCGGCCCATCTGGTCGTACTTCGAAGATCCGAAGGCGTCGTCACGGAAGACCACAACCACCACGTTGATCCCAAACTGGACCGCAGTCGCAAGTTCGGTCGCAGCGTACATGAACCCACCGTCGCCGCTCAGCGCCACCACGGGGTGGTCCGGCGCACCAACCTTCGCACCCAGTGAGGTCGGGAATCCATAACCCAACGTGCCCATGTATCCAGCCGTGACGTACTGACCTGGGCCAGGGATCGGGAACGCCGGACCGGTCCACTGTGCCATGGTGGTCACGCCGCTCACCACCACGGTGTCCTCCGGCACTGCCGCACGAAGGCCTTGCATGAATGCCAATTGGGTACCAGCGACGGCACCCATGCGCCGCTGCGATGCCTCGCGCGCTCCGGACGCCTCGGCCGCACCCCACGTGCTCTTCGTATCGCGCCCGCGGACGCGGGCAAGCAGCTGTTCCAATCCCCGTTGGGCATCCGCCTCGATCCCAAAGTCCACCGGTCGTGTCTTCCCGAACTCCGCCGGGTCCACGTTGAGGCTGATCAGCGTCTGCCCGTCAATCGGGTTCGTGGGCGGGGCCAAACGGGTGCCTACAGCGAGCACGACATCTGCCCGGGGTAGCAAGTCGCGGCCACTCCCCCAGCCGAACGATGAAACGCCTCCCGAAAGCGGATGCCGTTCGTCGATGGCGCCTTTCCCCGCGGCTGACGTCAAGACGACTGCGGAGAGCGCCTCTGCGAGCATTTTCACCTGGTCGGATGCGCCAGATCGCATCACGCCCCCGCCCGCCCAGATGAGGGGCCGCTCCGCGTTCCCAAGGAGTTCGGCCACTCGGGCGATATCGGACTCCGTCGCCGCCGCTCGCGGGTACTCTTCCGCCTCGGCCAGCGTAACGTCGGCCGTGCTCGCAAGGATGTCCGGCGGAATCTCGACCTCAACGGGGCGTGGCCTGCCTGTCTTCAAGTGTCGTACCGCCTCGTGAACGGCCTCCGGAATCTCCTCGACTCGGAGCACACGACCGCTCCATTTCGTCAGCGTCCGGACGATATCGAGCTGGTCGTGTACGTCGTGTAATGCACCCACGTCACGGCCTAGGTCAGTTGACGGTACCTGGCCGGAAACCAACAACATCGGTGACGACGACGCGTACGCTGTAGCCAATCCGGCTCCTGCATTCAGCACCCCCGGACCGGGTACGACCAGCGCCGCCGGGATCTTCCCACTGGTGCGCGCGTACCCATCAGCCATGAACGTCGTCGTTTGCTCGTGGCGGGTCGTGATTAGCGAGATCTCGGGTTCGTTGTACAGAGCATCGAAGATGTGCATGATCTGCACGCCCGGCAACCCGAAAATCACTTCGATGCCCTCGGCCTTCAGTGCCGCGATGAGAGCTTGTCCACCGGTCAGCATTGGCATTGGTTTTCCCTTCCCCCTCTGGCCCTTAGGGCAGTGCTCCGCATTTGACACGCCTACTGGCGCACACGACACTCACCCGGTCGATATCGTACAGAATGATGGGGGAACCGATGATTACCGACATTCGCTACAACGCTGTCATGGTTGCTGACCTCGATGAGGGCCTCAAGGTCTGGAAAGATATGTTCGGACTAGAGGCACTCACCGAAGCAAGCACGAACCAGTTTGGAATCCGCGCCGTGATGCTCGGCAAGGACGGACAACCGGTTATCGAGGTTATGACTCCCGCGAGTCCGGAATCCGCCCTCGCCCGCATGATGGAGGAACGGAAGAACCCCCGGAACCCAAACGGCGAGGGCCTCTACATGATCGCCCTCGAGGTCGACGACATCGACGCGACGATCAGCACCATTGAGTCCCAAGGCGGTCGTGTGACTCGCGAAGAAGGCAACTCCAACGTTGCCTGGGTCCACCCGCTTTCGACCCGCATGGTCTTCGTCGAGCTGCAGCAGAAGGGCAGCGGCAACCTCGGCGCAAGCGGGGGTACGCGAGCGTAACGGGGACCCGCCCGCTTTCGGCTAACCGGCGAGGCGGCCCAGTTCCTCTTCGAGGCGCGACATCCGGTCCTGAGTCTCCACAAGTCGCGCTTCTTCTTTCTCGACGACTGCTGCTGGCGCCCGTGATCTGAACTCTTGGTTCGCTAACCGCGCTCTGAGACTCTCAACGCGCGCGCGCGCGTCATCGAGTTCTGCTCGAAGTCGAACGCGTTCCACCGCGCTGTCCACCAGGCCGGCCAGCGGCACCATCACTGTGACTCCGCCGAGAACGGCAGTCTTGACTTCCTGGGGGTCCGGTCGCGAATCCTCCGTCTCAAGAAGAGAAAGCGGCTTGACGCGCGCAAGCGACCGGACCGCTTCTGCCTCGGTGCGTATCGCCTCCATGGACGCGCCGGCTTCCACAATCGCCTCGACCGAGCGAGCCGGCTCGATCTTCAGCTCCGCGCGCACATTCCGTACGGCCCGCACTAGGTCGATCACATCCGTCATCTCGCGCTCTGCTTCGCTGTCCAGCAGCGAGGCGTCCACCGTCGGGTAGTCGGCGATCATCACCGACTCCACGCCATCCCGGTACTCCGGCACACGTGCAGTGATGTTCTGCCAAATCTCTTCGGTGACAAACGGCATGAACGGATGGAGCAGACGGACCGACTGCTCCAAGACCGCTGCCAGATACGGCACGGCCGTTGGGTCACCCGCACGGAGCCGGACCTTCACGAGCTCGAGATACCAGTCGAAGAACTCGTCCCACAGAAAGTCGCGCAGGACTTGCTCCGCCTGCCCAAGTTGGAAATCCTCCAGCATCTGACCCACCGTTTCGGTAGTGCGCTGGAGGCGGCTCATGATCCATCGGTCTTCCCGGTGAGACGGCGCTCCAACGGGCGCCTCCACTGGCGTACCGGACTCTTCGATGCTCCGCACGACGAACCGTGCTCCGTTCCAGAGCTTATTCGCGAAGTTCCGCCCCGCCTCCATCCGTCCGGGTGAGAGCGCGAGATCGTTTCCGGGAGTCGTGGCGATCGTAATCGCCATGCGCAGAGCATCCGTCCCGTACTCATCGATTGTGTCCAGCGGATCGACGACGTTCCCGCGCGTCTTCGACATCTTCTGCCGCTGCGCATCTCGGATCAGCCCATGCAAGTAGACCGTTCGGAACGGGACTTCTCCCGTGTTCTCCAGCCCCATCATCACCATGCGAGCGACCCAGAAGAACAGGATGTCGTATCCCGTCTCCATCACCGAGGTCGGGTAGAACCGTTTCATATCCCCGGAGGCGTCCGGCCACCCCAGCGTCGAGTGAGGCCACAACGCCGACGAGAACCACGTATCGAGGACATCGGGGTCCTGCACGAGATCTGATGACCCGCATCGAGGGCAATTCGGCGGGCCCAAGACAGCAACGATAGGCGTGGCGTCTTGCGATGCCTCCATCCGATCGGCCCGACCCAGAACCGCATCACGCGACAGACCGTGATCCGCCAGCAGTTCGCTGTACGGCGCCTCAGTAATCGGATCCCGTCCTGCAGCCGCGAGAGGCTCGGCCAAGACCACGATCAACTCATCTCCATCGCATGCGGTGCAGTACCACGCAGGAATCCGATGCCCCCACCAAAGTTGCCGCGAGATGCACCAGTCACGGATGTTGTCCATCCAATTCAGATAGGTTGCCTCGAACCGTTCTGGAACGATCCGGATGCGTCCGTCCCGGACGGCCGCCGCCGCTGGCTTTGCCAACGGCGGCGTATCGACGAACCACTGGATGCTCACCCGCGGTTCAACGATCGTCGAGCACCGGTAGCAATGCCCAATGCGATTCGCGTATGGCTCGACACGATCTAACAGCCCGTCGTTCTCGAGCTGCGCCACGATCCGGTCTCGCGCCTCGAACCGGTCGACCCCTTCGTACGGTCCCGCTTCGGCATTCATCGTGCCGTCTGGCTGCATAACATCGATCACTGCCAGGCTGTGCCGCTTCCCGATCTCGAAGTCATTCGCGTCGTGCGCAGGTGTGATCTTCAAAGCCCCAGTGCCGAATTCGCGGTCCACGTGCTCATCCGCGATCACCGGGATCGCTCGACCAAGCACGGGCAACATCACCGTTCCGCCGACGAGATCGCGATATCGCGCGTCCTCCGGGTGCACAGCAACTGCTGTATCGCCGAGAAGGGTTTCGGGTCGGGTCGTGGCCACCGTCACCGATCGCCCAGAGCCATCGGCGTATTCGTACCGGATGTGCCACAAGTTGCCTTGGGCATCCTCATACTCAGTCTCGAGGTCCGAGAGCACCGTATGACACCGCGGGCACCAATTGATGATTCGCTCTCCCCGGTAGATCAGGCCCTTCTCGTGCAGGTTTTTGAATGTCTCGGCGACCGCGCGCGACGGCCCTTCGTCCAGCGTGAACCGCTCCCGGGTCCAGTCGAGCGACGCCCCCAGGCGCCGGTGCTGGTCTTGGATCGTCCCGCCGGTTTCCGTTACCCACTCCCATACGCGCGCCAGGAATTGGTCTCGGCCCATCGTGCGGCGGTCGAGACCTTGATCGGCGAGCGACTGTTCGACGACGAACTGTGTCGCAATCCCGGCATGGTCAGTCCCGGGTAGCCACAGCGTCGGCTCTCCGCGCATCCGGTGCCAACGGGACAGCGTGTCCTCGACGGTCGCAGTGAGCGCATGGCCTAGGTGGAGTCTGCCGGTCACGTTTGGAGGCGGGAGGATCACGACAAACGGGTCCTTGCCCGGTTTGGGGTCGATGGCCTCGGGCGAGAAATAGCCCCGCTCTTCCCACCACCGGTACCGCCGCTTTTCGACCTCGCGCGGATCGTACGTCGGCGGCATCGGGGCCAATGGGTCGGACGGTAAATCCGCGGTCATCAAAGGGGCTCCTCTCGCGTCGCAAGAACAGAAACGGGCGCCTGGATACCTAGATACGCCTATTCAGATTCTATCTGCGCGCACACGCCCCATCAACGAATGTCGGGGCCCAGTCAAATCCCTCCGCACACCAACGATGCGGAGGAATGACCACCACCGGGCCATGGCCGCTCCTGCGGCAGCAGCGCGTCCCTTCGCTATGCGGGTTCGAACATTGGCAACGACAACTCGCCGTCGCCCTGGTTATCCCACCGGACCTTGACCCGCATCCCGCACTTGATGTCTCGGATTGGATCGTCGATCCCGACGACGTTCGACATCAGGCGGAACCCTTCATCGAGGTCGATATAGGCAACCGCATACGCACCCAGGTCTTTGAATGCGGGGTGACGGTTTTGGATCACGACGCTGAAGGTGTACACCTCACCCTCGCCCTTCGAGACGTGCCACGACGTATCGGTTGACCCGCATTTCGGGCAGTGGCGGCGCGGATAGAAGATCGTTTCGTCGCACGAATTACAGCGCTGGAACGTCAACTCGTGCCGTTTCGTGGCTTCCCAGAATGGCACGGTGTCCGGTTCCGGAAACCGGGGTTGCGGCCGCCTTGCTTGTGTCGTCATGTCTGCACCCCCACCTAGTCCGCTGCCAGGATCGTGACACCTGTTGAGTGTCGCGACCCCAACGCCCCGCCATTGCCGACAGCAACGGCGAGCTTCGGGTCCGGCGCTTGTGATGTCGACTCGCCACGGAGTTGGCGTGTGGCTTCGATCATGAGGAAGATGCCCCGTGCCCCAGGATGGTCTGAAGACAGACCACCTCCGTCCGTGTTGAGCGCAGGCCCCCGAGGGTCGTCGAAGTTCAGCCGACCGTCCGAGACGTACGCTCCCCCCTCGCCCTTCGTGCAGAACCCAAGGTCTTCGATCATGCACATGACCGTGATGGTGAACGAGTCGTAGGCCATCAGCACGTCGATCTCGCCAGGGGTCACGCCGGCGGATCCGAACGCAATTGGCGCGGCCTGCGCGCCAGCGCTCACCGTGATGTCGCCGCCGTTCTCGCGGTACTTCGTCGCTTCGCCGGTTCCAATGATCCATACGGGCTTCTTCTTCGCATTCCGGGCAGCCTCGGCGGACGCAATGACAACGGCACCTCCACCGTCGGAAACCATGCAGCATTCCAGCAAACGCAACGGGTACGCGATCAACCGCGACTCCAGGACATCCTGCACGGTCGTCTCGCGCACCCCCACGAACCCGAGGTCCGTCATCGCACGCACCGCCTCAGGATTGCGCATCGCGTGCCGCCGCGTGATGACTGAAATCGACGCGAAGTCCTCGTCGCGCGTTCCGTACTGGTGCATGTGCCGGGACTTCACCATCGCGTAGTTGCCGATGAGGGTAAGCCCCCACGGGTCTTCCATGTTCGCGGTCGGGTTGGCCTCGCGGAGTCCGGTTGCACCACCGGTGCCGATCGCGCGCGATTGGCTGTGAGCGTTCGAGCCATACGTGATGAGCGCAACGTTGCACTTACCCGCGTTGATCAACTCCAGCGCATGGTTCGCGTGGAATTCAAACGAGCTTCCGCCAACCGAGGTGTTGTCGATCACCGTTGGTTTGAGGCCGAAGTACTCGACGATTGCGTCGCCACCGAGCCCTCCCTCGCCACCGGTGTCGAATACGCCGTCGACATCCTGCCACTCGAAGCCCGCGTCCTCGAGTGCTCGTGCCGCGCACTCCGCCTTGATCTGGAGCGCGCTAACACCGGTACCAACTACGCGCAGCGGGTACTCGTACACACCAACAATCGCCGCGTCTCGACGCTGTGCCATGCCTACCCCTCCCCCTGCTACCAACCCGTCGGCGCCGACAGGACGCCGTTGCGCGAACGTATCATGGGCCCCAGTACGGGTCAATCGGAGCACGCGATGCCGCCGAACGACCAACAGCGACATCGCCATGCGCGTAGCCGTCCTCACTGATACACACCTACCTGGCCTGGTTAGGTCGCTGGACGATCTCGGCCCGGAACCGGCCGCCTTTTTTGATCAGGCAGACCTGATCCTCCACTCCGGCGACCTGACCTCTCCCCACGTCCTCGACTGGTTGGAACACTTCGCCCCGGTCGTCGCGGCGACAGGAAACAACGACCCTCTGGAAGACGACAGGAGCCAGGACGTTCAGCTCCTAGAGTTGGAGGGCTGGCGCCTGGGAATGACCCACGACCTCGTCCCCGAAACCCGTCCAATGAGTGAGCTTCTGGCCTTGTTTCCGGATGGCCCGCTGGACATCATGGTCGGTGGCCACACACATCTAGAGCGGCTGGAACATCGTGACGGCGTGCTCATCATGAACAGCGGGAGTCCGACCTTCCCCCACCACAAGAGCTTGCGGTTAGGAACGGTTGGGCTCTTCACGCTGGCTCCGGACCGTGCGCGCGCGGAGATCATCACGCTCGGCGAGACACCAGGCAGACCCAACCCTGGGACCTCCATGGAGTTGACGCTTACGAGAGACGACTAGGACGGGCGCGAAACTGCCTGTCCCGTGAGGCGCAAAGCGCGCTCGTAGTCCTCCCAGGTGTTCAAGTTGACGATCGCCAACGGGTCCTCGAACTCGACCCGGTTGACGCGCGATGGATCGCGCTCGGTCACGCCGCGAATGCCACGCGTGGCTTCATCGATGGTGAGGAGTTCGTCCCCGAGTTCCATCGAGAACACGCCAGGGTGACCCTCCGTTCCCCGGTGCCACGGATAGGTAATGGGTTTACCGCCCGCGACATGTGCGTCGACCAAACGGTCCAACAGCGCAGCGGGCCGCGGTGAATCCCCAGCCATCGGCACGACCGCGTCCACCGACCCGTCCATGGCACGAACCCCCGCCTTCACCGAGGTCGTCTTCCCGAGTCCATAGTCGGGGTTTTGGATCACTACCAACTCCGCCCGCTCAACCCGAGACGGCAACACGGTCCGAAACTCGTCGGCGTCGTTTCCGAGCACGACGATCACCTGTCGCGCGCGGGTCTTACCTGATTCCTCTACTTGGTACTGCAGCAGCGGCATGCCTTCCCAAGCAAGTGTTTGCTTTGGACGGCCCATCCGCGACGACTCCCCCGCCGCGAGGACGATGACCGAAAACGACGGCTCCAATGAGCTCACCGGCAGCGCTAGCTCCGCGAAGGGATCAGGAGGCGGACCCGATCCAAGATCCGGTCGGCTACTTCGCGCTTCGACATCAAGGGCAACTCTTCTTGGCCGCCGTCATTGTCCAGAATTACGACCCGGTTGTTATCCACGTTGAATCCGGCATCGGTGGCTGAAACATCGTTTGCAATGATCAGATCCAACCCCTTACGGACCAGCTTCTCGCGCGCGTTCGCGAGGAGATCCTCAGTCTCGGCAGCGAAGCCCACTTTTACCCCAGCGAGGTCTTTGACCATGGCAAGAATGTCCGGAGTCTTCGTCAACTCCAAAACCAACCGTGTGGTCCCCTCTTCCTTCTTCATCTTCTGGTCCGCCGAGGTCGCCGCCTCCCAATCGGCCACGGCTGCCGCCATCACCAGGGCGTCCGCGTCATCCTTCAGAGCTTTCTCCACTGCGACGAGCATCTCGCGCGCACTTCCGACTCGAACCATCTGCACCCGCTCCGGGTCGTTCAACGCCGTCGGCGCCGTGACTAGCGTCACACGTGCGCCTCGGTCGCGTGCAGCCTCCGCCAGCGCATAACCCTGCTTGCCAGAAGAACGGTTCGTGATGATCCGCACAGGGTCGATGGGTTCCTGGGTCCCGCCCGCCGATACGACCACGTGCCGCCCGGCGAGATCACCCTCAATAGGACTGACTCCACCACGACGCAGCGCGTCAGCTAATGCGCCGAGCACTGCTCCGGTCTCTTCGAGCCGCCCTTTCCCCATCTCGCCAGAGGCAAGCCGTCCCTCCGCGGGACCGATGAACCCGACGCCGCGGGACCGGAGAGTCTCGACGTTCGTGGTTGTCGCTGGGGCCGCCCACATACGGCCCTCCATGGCTGGAGCCAGCAATACAGGCGCTGTCGTTGCCAGCACAACCGCCGTGAGTGCATCGTCCGCGAAACCGTTCGCGATCTTCGCAATCACGTTCGCCGTCGCAGGAGCAACCAGCACAGCATCCGTCCGCAACGCAAGCGCAACGTGTTCCACGGCCTCGTCGGATTCCACGTCGAATAAGTCCGTAACGACGGACCGGTGCGTGAGCGAACGGAACGTCAGTGGCGATACGAACTGTTGGGCCGACCGCGTCAGAATCGTGTCAACGAGTACACCGGCCTGGACCAGCTTCGATGCAATGTCTGCAGCCTTGTAGCAAGCGATGCTGCCGGTCACGCCGAGGACGACGCGTTTCCCTCGGAGCGCAGCGATTTCGGGCGTAGTCATACCGTTCTCCTGGCCGAATCAGCCCCGATTGAGCTCATGAATCAACCGCAACCCCTGGAGCGTGAGGTCAGCATCGACCATGTCGACGAGTCCCGTCCGTCCACCAACGATATCGGCCAGACCTCCGGTCGCAACCACCCGGGCCGAACCGCCCAACTCGCCCTTCATGCGTCCGACGACGCCCTCTACCAAAGCCAGGTACCCAAACATGATCCCCGCTTGCATCGCGTGGACCGTGTTCTTCCCTACGACCGCCTCAGGGAACTCCAACGCTATTCGTGGCAGCCTCGCCGCGCGCTGGAACAGTGCTTCGCTCGAAAGCCCGATCCCAGGAGCAATCGCCCCACCCAGGTATGCGCCATCCCCGGAGACGGCGTCAAACGTCGTCGCGGTGCCGAAATCGATGACGATCAACGGCATTCCGTCGGTTCCGTAGAGGGCGTGCGCGGCCGCCGCGTTCACCACCCGGTCAGCGCCGACCTCACGGGGATTGTCGATCTGGACCTCAACACCCGTTCGTGTCGTGTGGTCCACGTGCAGCGGCTCCAAGCCAAAACACCCCGTACACGCGTCATGCATCGGACCCGTGAGTGGAGGCACAACACTCGAGATGATGACCGCATCGACGACCGAGGTTTCCAGACCCTCGTGTTGAAGCAGTGTTAGGAGGAGGACGGTGATCTCGTCTGGCGTTCGTCGGATGTCGGTGCCTAACCTCCATGTCGCGACGATATCTTCGCCTTGGCATAAACCCATCACGATGTTCGTGTTGCCTATGTCGATGGCGAGAAGCATCAGTCGATCCAATCGGTTGGCAATTGACATTGTATCCGGGTGTCTTGGCGCACCCTGAGCCGACCTGTTCAAACTCAGTGCGTTGTGCGTGGCCTCAGCGAGAGCCTAAACTTCTGAATCCGAACCGCATGCCCCTAAGCCACCGGCTGATGCCCGGGATCGCGAGATCCATGGAGGGAAGTGTCGTGACTACGCAACCCGCCTTCGACTTGGATGAACGCAAGACGTTTGAGTTCACCAAGACACTCACAGCGGACGACGTCGAAGCCTTTGCCCGAGTTTCCGGCGACAACCAACCGCTTCACCTGGACGACGCCATGGCCGCCAAGTCCCGCTTCAAGAAACGGATCGCCCACGGCATCCTGACCGCTGGCATCATCTCAGCCGCGATTGGCACGCAAGTTGCCCCCGGGCAGGTCGTCATCTATATGGGGCAGACCCTCAACTTCCTCGCCCCGGTGTACCTGGGCGATACCGTCACCGCGAAGCTCAGCGTTATCAGCACTAACGCGCCCAGACGGCAAGCGACCCTTCTCGCTACCGTGACGAACCAGGACGGGGCCGAGGTGCTCAAGGGTGAATCGCGTGTCATGGTGGAACCCTACGAGGACTAATGCTGCCGAGGCCGTAACCTCCGTCAGCGACATTCGGTGACCCAAACCCAAGAACGACCCGAGCCGCCCGTTTCCGGCGCTCCCGTCAATAGACAACCCGCGCTGAAGACGCTCTTTGCGTCCTTCGCGTACCGTGACTTCACACTGCTCTGGCTCGGCCAGATCACCCACGCCGCGGCACTTTGGTTGGAGCAGACCGCGCGGCCACTGCTGATCCTCGCCCTCACCGGGTCGCCCGTCCACCTCGGACTCGTGATCCTGGCCCGCACGATCCCGTCTGTTGGCTTCGGGCTCATCGCCGGGGTGCTCGTCGACAGCTTCAACCGGCGGTTGGTCCTGACGATGACGAAGGTGTCCGTCTTCATCCTCAGCGTCGCGTTCGCCGTGTTGATCGTCATGGGTCGGTTGGAGATCTGGCACATCTATGCCTTCAGTTTCCTCCGCGGCACCACGATGGCGTTCGACCAACCGGCCCGCCGCGCCATGATCCCGACGATCGTCCCGACCCACCTGGTGGTCAACGCGATGGCGTTGAGCACTGGCAGCATGACCGCAATGCGCATTATCGGCGCCTCCGGAGCCGGATTGATGATCGGGATCTGGGGATACGAAGCCCCGTTCATCACCATCGCGGTCGCGTACGCCTTCGCCCTCCAATTCACGTTGATGCTCCGCGTCGCTGACCACCAGCGCGCTGGATACCAGGGAATGCGCCGTATGGGGAGCGATCTCGTCGACGGGTTCCGTTTTGCGTGGAACTCACCCGCAATCCGCGGAGTGTTGGTCATCGGGCTTGGCTACTTCACCTTCGGCATGGCGTTTATGCAGGTGTTCGCGCCGCTCTTCGCAACGGAGGTGCTGGGAATCGGCGAGGGGGGATTTGGGGTCCTCATCGGGGCGATGGGTATCGGGGGCCTCCTCGGAGCGATGGTGCTGGCAGCGGTGAGCCCCAGCAAGAACCGCGGCCGGTTGATGCTGGCGTTGCTGGCCGTTTTCGGACTCTTGCTTATCGTCTTCTCCGGCGTCACCTACGCGCCATCGACCCAGGCCATCATTCTCGCGTTCGCCGTCGTGTTCCTCCTCGGGATCGGGCAGTCTTCGTTCTTCCCGTTGATCAACTCGTTGCTTGTCGAGCTCGCACCGGAGGGTATGCGGGGCCGCATGATCGCCCTGCTCAGCCTCGATCGCGCCATGACCGCCGTCGGCGGCACCCTCGCTGGTTTCCTCGCCGCGGGTATCGGCACACAACCAGCTCAAATCGTCTTCGGGATCGGCTGCTTGATCACCGCCGCTCTCATGTGGTCATCCTCCACCGTCCTCCGGAGGATTGATTGACCGAGCGAAGACAACCACTGCTGCGATACACGGCGAATCGAGAAGTGAGCTGAGAACCCTCGCCCGCGCTGCCGAAGTAACAGACCGGCTGGCGCTCGGTTCACGAGATCGGTCGGGTGTCTAACAAGCGACAGGTTCAGCCGACTCTCATCCTGGTGTCCGGCGCACCAGCCAGCGGCAAGACGCACCTCGCCCAGCGCCTTTCACGCGACCTACACGTGCCTTCGATCCATCGGGACGGGCTCAAAGAGACACTGTTCGACTCCTTGGGTGTCGGTGATCGGGAATGGTCGAACAAAGTCGGAGCAGCAAGCTGGGCGTTGCTCTACGACCTCATCGGAGGTCAACTCGCGGCGGGCCGATCAATCATCGCGGAAGCGAACTTCTATCCGCGTGACCGCAACTCGTTACTGACACTACAGACCCGTTACGGAGCCCGCACGGTCGAGGTCAACTGCACGGCAGCCCCCGACACTCTGCGCCGCCGATACCTCAAGCGCGGCGCCTCGGACGACCGCCACCGCGGGCATGTGGATACCCAATCCCACGTTGAGGACTTGGACAGGATGGTGCGGGAGGGCATCTTCAGACCACTGGGGCTGGACGGCCCGGTGATCGTCGTAGATACGACCGATTTCCGCCAAGTCGACTACAAAGCCGTCTCCGACGATGTCAGGACGCTGACCCAGCCAGCGTAAACCGGACCTACCCCGACTCGCGGCCGGCCGCGGCGACGATCTCCTTCGTCAACGCCGGTACGATTTCGGCCCAGTCACCTACCACCCCAAAATCTGCTGCCGCGAAGATCGGCGCCTCGGCGTCGTTGTTGATCGCAATGACGTGCTCCGCCTTCCGGCTCCCGAACAAGTGGTTCGGCCGACCTGATATGCCGATAGCGATGTAGAAGCGAGGCGACACGGCCTTCCCCGTGAGCCCTATCTGCAGTTGTGCTGGTACCCATCCACCGGCCGTCACACCCAGCGACGCGGCTAAGGTGCCCCCCAGCGCCTCCGTGAGCTCGCGCACTGGCCCCAGATTTTCAGGTCCGCCGATGCCGAGACCAACGGCCACCACAATCTCCGCATCGTCCAGCCGCGCCGGTTCGAACCCAGGTTCGAGAGATGTCGTTCCAACCCTGCGGACCAGGGAATCGACTGACGGAATCGGCAGATCGACAACAGCCGCAGCGACGGACTCGTTGGGTGCCCGCAGGTCCAACATCCCTGGCCGGACCGTCGCCATGATCGGACTTGTATTCGAGTAGATCGGCGAAACGATGTTTCCGTCAAACGCCGGTTTGATCTGCGCGAGTTCGTCTTGTGTATCGAACTCGAAGTCGACGCAGTCCCCTGTTAGGCCCAACTCCAGACGGGCCGCGACCCGTGGTGCCCAGTCCCGCCCGTTGCTGGTGGAAGGCACCAAGACTGCGTACGGTTCGTGCGCCGTGATCGCGTCCGCAAGCACCGTGCTGTAAAGGGCAGTGTCGTACGCCGCCAGTGAAGGATCGGAGGCGACGTAGACGCGGTCCGCGCCGCTGGCGCCCAGGGCCGCGATGTGGCCCCGTACGTCCATGCCGCCGACGAGAATCGCGGCCACTTCCCCGCCCGTGTGTTCCGCCAATTCCTGCGCCTTCCCTAACAGTTCATGGGTAATGGGTCGAAGATTGGCCCCTGACACCTCAGCCACAACCCAGACCGCGTGATGAGGGTCAGCGCCTTGCACCAACGCCCGTCGAGGAACCACATCCGCGGGGTCACGACGTGTCGCAAACACCCGGTTCGAAACCAGATACTCCGCGAGACTCTTCGCCGCCGCGGCGCTGTCCGAGTCCACGACCGTGCCGCTCCGCTCCAGCGTTGCGGACCGCAGCTCTGCGACTCGGGTCGGTGATCCCGCTATACCGACCGACGCGGGATCAATCCCCGCATCCGCAGCCGACCACTCCTCGACCGGCTTCTCTTTCGCCGCTTCCATATCCTCGTCAGAGGGTCGCCGCGGGGGGATCACCAACTCCGTCACCGAGAGGAGCGCTGGCGTCGGCAATTCGTACTGTTCGTACCCGTCGTCCGTCTCGCGATCGGCCCAGATCACTCCGTGCGCCGCGGTCTGTCGGATGGCGCGCACCGAGGTCACTTGCGGCAAACCCAATAGCTCCGCCAACTCAGAGGGAACCTGACTCGTCTCTGAATCAATCGTGAACTTGCCACACATGACGAGGTCGGGACTCAGCTTCGAAACGGCGGCCGCCAGCGCCCGCGCGGTGGCCAACGTATCGGACCCAGCGAGCGCCGGATCGCTCAACAGCACGGCTTTGTCGGCACCCAATGCGAGGGTTTCGACCAACGCGGACCGTGCCTGTGGAGGTCCCATCGTCACAACAGTCACCGTCCCGCCAACCTCGTCCCGGAACCGCAATGCCTCGAGCACCGCTCTCCGGTCCAGGCTGCTGATCGAGAGGCGCACGCCTTCACGCACGAGCGTCTTAGTCGCCTCGTCAAGCCGCATCTCGGCCGCGACAGGCGTCTGCTTCACACACACCACAATATTCATCCCGCCGGGACCTCCCGCCATTTCGTGGCCTTCACCATGTTCAAGTGCATCTCCATTGGTCAGTCTAGCGGCGGATCCCCGGCCCTGAGGTTGTGTCATTCCACTGGGCGGGCTAGCCTCTGCGACGGGCGTTCGTCTGGGGACCAAGGGGGCAGTAATGGATTTTCGCCTTTCGACGGAAGACGAGGCGTTTAGGCAAGAGGTCCGGGATTTTGTCCGGGCAAACTGGAGGATCAAAGACCTCCACGTCCACACGCTGGACATCCGGGCCTATGACGCGGTCAACGATGAGATCAAGGCGAAAGCGCACGTCTTCCAAAAGAAACTCGTCGACAAAGGTTGGTACACCATGCACTGGCCCACCGAGTGGGGTGGCCAGAACGCGCCCTTCGGGAAGCAGTTCGTCTATAGCGAAGAGCTCGCCTACGCCGATGCTCCGAGCGGGCATCCGGCTACCAACGTCTCCGGCGTCATCATGATCCACGGCAGCGATTGGCTCAAACGACAATTGCTGCCCAAGATGGCAACGGCGGACATTGACTGGGCCCAGGGCTACAGCGAGCCGAACGCCGGGACCGACCTTGCCAGTCTCCAGACCCGCGGCGTCGAAGACGGGGACGACATCGTCGTCACCGGGCAGAAGATCTGGACCTCGGACTCCAACCACTCCGACTGGTACCACATCCTCGTCCGCACTGACCCGGACGCGCCGAAGCATCGCGGCATCACCTACCTGGCAATGCCATTGCGCGACCCCGACGGGAAGCTCATGCCGGGGATCGCAATGAGGCCCCTCATCGACTTCTTCGGCCAACGGCGCTGGAACGAAGTCTTCATGGACGAGGTCCGCGTCCCCAAACGCAACGTCATCGGCGAGATCAATCGCGGCTGGTACGCCGCCATGACCACCTTGAACTTCGAACGCACCGGCATCGAGTCCGCCGCCAAGAACATCGGCGCGCTCGATCGCTTCCTCGCGATTGCCCGTCGGATCAAGTTCAACGGTGAGCCTTTGCTCAAGAACGAGTTCAATCGCCACCAGCTCGCGGACGTACGCATTTTCTTCGAAGTCGACCGCATGCTCTCGTACCGCGTTGCGTCGATGCAGGCGAAAGGAGAGGTGCCGCAGGCCGAGGGCGCCATCTCCGGCTGGCGCGCCCTTCACACGTCCAAGTACATCTTCTGGCCCCGCGTCGCAAAGATGCTCGGCCCTTACATGCAGGCGCTCAAAGGCGAGCACCGTGCGCCCGGCGACGGGATCTATGGAACCAACTACATGCTCTCGCAGAACGAGTCTGGGGGCGGAGGCGGGATCGCGTTGGGTGCGAACATCATCGCCAACCGAGGACTCGGTCTGCCCAGATAGCCGCGATCGGATCACACGGCATAAATCACGGAGGAGAAGACCTAATGGCCATCGAACGCATCCAACCCAATACCCTGAATGTGCCCACCGTCTACTCGCAGGTCGTCAAACACGGGAACCTCGTCTACTTGGCTGGTCAGACGGCGACCGATACGTCTGGCAACATCGTCGGCGTCGGCAGTATCGAAGCCCAGGCTGACAAGGTGTTCGAGAACATCAAAGCAGGTCTCTCAGCCGCTGGATCAGACTCGAGCAAGATCGTCAGAATGGTCACCTACCTGATCCGCCGTGAAGATGTCGAGGGTTATCGCACGGCCCGCGCTCGACACCTTTCGACGGACCTGCCCGCGAGCACGCTGCTGTTCATCAGCGGACTCGCGAGTCCTGACTATCTGATCGAAATCGACATTACCGCCGCGCTTGACTGACCGCTCCGCCGCCAAAACGGGACAAAGCCAACCGGTGTCGCGCGTCAGGATTCGCGTGATCGGCTGGACCTCAGCATTGGGGAGAAAGAGATGACGGAACGTGAGCCACGCACCGCCTTGGTGCTCGGCGCGACCGGCAACCAGGGTAGCGCTGTCACCAACGCACTGCTCAACGCCAACTCTGGATGGTCGGTCCGGGCGGGAACTCGAGATCCATCGAGTGACAGGGCCCGCGCCTTAGCGGAGAGAAGCGTAGAAGTTGTACGCGTGGACATGGATGACGCCGCGTCGCTGGTGCAGGCAATGGTCGGAGCCGAGTACCTGTTCTTCGTCCCAATCGTCGCGGGCGAGGGCCCACCGTCCGAAATCGCCCGGGGATCGGCCGTTGTCGACGCTGCGGCCGAAGCCGGAGTTCGCCACATCGTCTTCTCCGGCGTTGCGGGCGGGAATCGACAGATCGGCGTTCCGAACTTCGAGTCCAAGGGAGCCATCGAACGCCACATCAGGTCGACCGGCCTGCACTACACGGTCATCAGGCCGGTGTCGTTCATGGAGAACTTCAACCGCAACCGTGACGCCATCCTGAGCGGCCGTCTTTCCGGCGTCCTGGATCCGACGAAGGTCCAGCAGTACGTCAGCGTCCGAGACATCGCCGCGTTCGCCATCGCAGCTTTGGAGGACCCAGCACGATTCGACGAGCATTCAATCGATCTCGCGGGGGACCAACTTACGATGCCAGAATTGGCCTCTACCTTCGCCCGCGTGCTCGGCCGGGACGTCTCGTACTCACACATCCCGCCGGGTGACGCTCGGTCCAGCATCCCGCCGCCCATGCTCGTGATGAATGAGTTCTTCGAGCGCGAGGGCTACGGCGTCGACATCCCAGCGTTGCGGACCCGTTGGGGCATCCCGCTAACGTCGATGGAGGACTGGATTCGCTCGGAACCCGACTGGCTACCCGTGGACAGCTAGGCGAACGCCCCGTCGACGCGCCCACCTCGGCGCACGATGCCGATCGCAGCGGGAAGGTGTTCCGCCACATCGCCCGCGAGGACTCCGGTTTCCGGGTCGCCGTGGTCCACAGCCGCGAGTGCTGCCGCGGACCCGTGGAGATAGACTCCAGCGCACGCCGCCTCGAATGGGGCCGACCCTTGGGCAAGCAGACCCGCGATCGCACCCGCAAGCACGTCACCAGTCCCTGCGGTCCCGAGGACCGGCGACGCCCACGGGCTGATTGCCGTCCGGCCGTCCGAATCCGCGACCACGGTGAATGCCCCCTTCAACACCACCGTTAGACCCCATCGCCCAGCGCTCGAGCGCGCCGTCTCGACACGGTTCGCCTGGATCTCTGACGCCGAGACACCGGTCAGCCGCGCCATTTCCCCCGGATGAGGCGTCACGACCGCAGGGCCTGGGAACACGCGATACCACTCGTCCCGTTCCGCGAGGATGGTGAGGGCATCCGCATCGACCACCACCGGTGGGTAGTCGGCGGAGTTCGGAGTCTGAACGAACCGCTCGATCAACCCGCGTGCTGCCGCTCCCAATCCCAGCCCAGGGCCCAGCACTATTGCAGCCGATTCACGCGCCAACTGGGAAACGGTCGGCGATTCATTTTTTCCAACGTCTCCGGGATCACCAAACCCTTCCCACGAGAAGTGAGTCGCCTCCGGCATCATGGACGCCGCCTGGGCGGAGACCGGAGCCGGTGTTGCCAACGTCACCACACCGGCGCCAACTCGCCCGGCGCCCCGCCCGGCCAATGCCGGGGCGCCGACATAATTCGATGAGCCACCGAAGATGGTCGCGCGTCCAAACGTGCCCTTGTGGCCGTGGAGCGGCCTGCCGGGCAACACACGCCTGACCAGAGCCGAATCGATCAGCTCGATCCCCCCGTCGCCACGACCGGCGCCGATTCCAATGTCGGCGAACACCCAACGCCCACACACCTCAGCCGCGCCCGGCTCGAACATTCCACGTTTGGGCGCGCCTAACACCACCGTCAGGTCGGCGGGGACAGTCTCCGCATCGACCGCGCCCGTGTCCGCGTCGACACCCGTCGGGAGATCGACCGCCAGGACCGGTGTTCTCATGCCCCTGATGGTGGACAGCACCGAAGCAATCGGCCCTTTCAATGGCCGGCCGTGGCCCGTTCCGAGCAACGCGTCGATCACGAGGTCTGCTCCCGACACCCGTTCGACAAGCGCAGTCCTGTCGGGATCTGAGCCGGCAGCGAACACGGTGCAGCCGTACTCCCTCGCAGTAACCTCGAGATCGTCCGGCTCGCGTCGGTCCACCGGCACGAATCCGGTGACTGACGCTCCCCAGCGCGCGAGATGTCGAGCTGCGATGAACCCGTCTCCACCGTTGTTGCCTGGGCCGATCAGCACGACCACACTGCGCCCCGCACAACCGCCCAACCGGTCGCGCGCGGCAGCCCCTACCGCGAGCCCTGCTCGCTCCATCAACGCACGGCTTGAGGTTCCCGAGGCCTCGACCGGTTCCTCGAGTCGCCGCATCTCCTCGACGGTCACGACATTCATCCACGGCCCTCCCCAGGGTCGGCTACGGGTTGTCCGCTTCTCCCACTACCACCGAGATCGCATACTCAAGTGAGTGCGTCTGGCTCACTGCCACATCCCGCAACCCGATCCGTTCCGCGACCTTGAGCGCCCGCCCATGCAGGTGGACCTCCGGTTTGCCTCCGCGGCGGGGAAGGATCTCGATGTCCTTCCAACCTACCCCGCGGACTCCGGTCCCAAGCAACTTCATCACCGCTTCCTTACTCGCGAACCGCGCCGCCAACTCGGGGTCCCGACCTCGCGACGTCCGGATCTCGTTCTCCGTGTAGATCCGCTTCATGAACCGTTCGCCGAACCGCTCGCGCGCCTCGCGAATCCGCCACACCTCCACCATGTCGATACCAGTCGTGTGCATTCCTGGGTTATTCGCTCCATCGTTCAGGATCGGATATGGGTTGGTCATTATAGAAAGCCCGCTCCCCACGCTAGGATAGGGACGACTATCCCCACGACCCCGCGGAGCGCTTGTGACCGCACAGCTGATCGACGGACGACGCATCGCCGCCGAGGTCCGTCGAGAAGTCGCCCACGACGTCATGGCGCTAAAGGCCTCCGGCATCACGCCTGGCTTGGCAGTGATCCTGGTCGGGAACGATCCAGCCTCTGAGATCTATGTACAAAACAAACAACGCGCGTCGGCCGAGGTCGGCATCCTCACCGAAGTCCATCGCGTTCGCGCCGATATCGCCCAACCTCATCTCCTCGCAATGGTCAGCGATTTCAACATGGACGAGAGGATCCACGGCATCCTTGTTCAGCTTCCTCTGCCCGGCCACATCGATGAAGCCACGGTGATCGAGGCGGTCTCATCCGGCAAGGATGTCGACGGATTCCACCCCACCAACCTTGGCCGGCTTACCATCGGCGACCCGCAGTTCATCCCCGCCACGCCATACGCCGTCCTCGAGATGCTGGACAGACATGGGGCAGACCTGGGCGGGAAGCACGCGGTTATCGTCGGGCGTAGCAATATCGTGGGAAAGCCCATGGCGCTGGCTTGGATGCATCGCGGCCTCGATCGGTACCCAACGGTAACCGTTTGCCATCCCTTTGATCCCGACATCGGCGCGTACACCTCAACCGCCGACGTCCTCGTCGTAGCCATCGGATCGCCCAACGCCATCCGGCGCGCCGACGTCAAGCCTGGGGCGATCGTCGTCGACATCGGGATCAACCGGGTACGCGACGACCAAGATTCCCGTGGATACCGCATCGTCGGAGACGTCGCGTTCGACGAAGTCGCGGAAATCGCTTCGGCTATCACGCCCGTGCCAGGTGGTGTCGGGCCGATGACCGTCGCGATGCTGCTCAAGAACGTCGCCAAGTCCGCACAGCGGTCCTTCGAGCGCGCGAACTCGGTCCGGTAGCAACCTTCCGCTCTCGCGAGCGGGGGTGTTTGACGCGCCAACCTACGCGCCGTACGATGCAAGAGCCCCGGCAGCGGGCAATCCAGATTCTCCGGACTAACCGTTCGGATCACGAGGAAACATCTATGCAACGTTTGGCGGTGTTGATTGGTATGTTCGCGCTTGCGCTCGCGCTCGGTGCAGGAGCATGTAGCGGTGGCAGCAGCAGCGACAACGGTGATAGTGGCGACTCAGCCACCTTCGCCCTCTCGTATGAAGTGAACTTCAAGTACGACCCGGTCACACTCTCGGTGCCGGCCAATCAAGAAGTCACGCTTTCCATTAAGAACAACGATCCCAGCCTCGTCCACAACTTCGTCATCCCAGAACTGGAAATCGACTCCGGTGAGGCAGACCCGAACTCCACGCAGACAGTGAAGTTCACCGCCGTCGCCGGCACCTACACTTACATCTGCAACATCGCAGGCCATCAGGAATCGGGAATGGTCGGAACCCTCACCGTTTCCTGATCTACGCGTGCTAAGCGCAAAAGGGGCGGGCCACGAAGGCCCGCCCCTTCATTTTGCCCCGCGGCTCCTAGATGAGAGTCGTTGAGCGATGGCAGCAATCGAGTTGTTAGAATGGCTCCGCCAATGCGCATCCTCTTGGTTAACGGTCCGAACCTCAACCGGCTGGGCCGCCGCGATCCGACCGTATACGGCCACGAAACGCTCGCCGATGTCGAAGCGAAGTTCGCGTCTCGAGCGAGGGAGCTCGGCGCGGAGACCCGGACTTTTCAGTCCAACGGAGAGGGCGAATTGATCGATTTCCTCCAACGGGAGGCCGACGATGCGGACGGCATCGTCATCAACCCGGGGGCCCTTACCCACTATGGCTACAGCCTCCGCGACGCACTGGTTGACACCGGAATCCCGGTTGTCGAGGTCCATATCTCGAACGTTCACGCGAGAGAGCGGTTCCGCCGCCAAAGCATCATCGCACCCATCGCTCGTGGCCAAGTCGCCGGCCTCGGCGTTCAAGGCTACGTTTCCGCCCTTGAATACGTCGTGCGCGTAGCCACCGCGTCAGAGAGCTAAGCCCCGATGTCCACGGCCCACCGCCTCGCCGCTTTACGGGACGCACTCGGCTCCCAGGGGTTGGATGCTTTCTTCGTGTCCCAACCCGAGAATCGGCGGTACCTCAGCGGCTTCACCGGCTCGGCCGGTTGGCTGATCGTCTCCAAAGCCACATCCATCTTGGCGACCGACTCCCGATATACGGAACAGGCGGCCAAGCAGGCTCCAGACTTCAGCGTCGTCCAGATCGCAGGCCCCGTGGGCACATGGCTTCCACCCCTGTTGAAGGACTTGGCTGAGGGCACCGTCCGGGTCGGTTTCGAGCCCGAGCATATGACCTACGGCAGCTACGGACGCGTCGACCCCGTTTTCACGGAAGCGGGCAAGCAACTGATTTCCACCGAGAACCTCGTCGAGGACCTCCGCACCCGCAAGGATGACGCGGAGAAGGAAGCGCTGTTGCGCGCGATCCACGTCACCGACGAGGCGTTCGAAGAGGTGCACGCTTCCTTGGAACCGGGCCAGACCGAACGGGAGGTCGCCCTCAAGATCGAGTGGGCATTCCGTCAGCGCGGTGCCGATGGCGAGGCCTTTGAGTCTATCGTCGCAGCAGGCCCGAACGGCGCGATGGCACATCATCGCCCCTCCGACACCGTCCTCCGAGAGGGAGAGCCCATCGTCATCGACATCGGAGCACGGGTCGGTGGATACAACGCCGATATGACACGGACCGTCATCCTGGGTGAGCCGGATGACACCTTCAAACGCATCTACGACATCGTCCTGACCGCTCAGGAGACCGCCATCGCCACGATCGAATCCGGCATCACGGGCGACGATGCCGACGCGCTCGCCCGCAACGTCATCGATCAGGCCGGACACGGCGACGACTTCGGACACGCTCTCGGCCACGGTGTTGGCCTCGCCGTGCATGAAGGCCCGCGCGTCGGACGAGGCGCGCCGGACGTGCTCGAAAACGGCATGATCTTCACTGTCGAGCCTGGGATCTACATCTCTGGATGGGGCGGTGTGAGGATTGAAGACGTCGTCGAGCTCCGAGACGGAAAGTGTGTGACTTTGAGTGCCGCCACCAAATGGGGCGGATGAAGCGGCCGTGGGGGCTCTGCACCGAGAACTGAGGCAGCCAAGGTGATCGATACAGGCGACTTGCGTCGGGGCGTCACGCTGGAGGTCGACGGGACCATATACCAGCTCCTCGACTTCCAACACATCAAGATCGGGCGGGGGTCCGCCCAGGTCCGGATGAAGTTGCGCGACATCAGGGGCGGCCACACCATCGAGCGCACCGTTCAAGCTGGCGAACGGTTCCCTCGCGCCAATCTTGAGAAGCGCGAAGTTCAGTACCTCTACACCGAGGACACCCTGTATCACGTCATGGACACGGAGTCCTACGAGCAGTTTCCCGTGTCCCGTAACCAGATCGAGGAAGCGCTGCCGTACCTCGTGGAGAACGCCACGTTTGAAATCGTCTTCTACCGAGATGAGCCGATTGGAGTCGAGCTCCCGAACTCCGTAACGCTCCGGATCACCGAGACTGCTCCATCGTTCCGCGGTGACACGGCAACCGCCGGCACGAAGCCCGCGACGCTCGAAACAGGCCTGGTGGTGAACGTCCCCATGTTCGTGGAGAACGGCGCGTCGATCGTCGTGGACACGCGGACCGACGAATACCTCGAGCGGGCATAGCGCCCCAACCTCGGTCAGCGTCTGCTAATGCGTGCAGACTTCCACATCCACACTCAGGTCTCGCCCGATTCTTCGATGAGCCCCCAGGCATTGGTGGCAGCGTGCCAGCGCGCCGGCCTCGACGCCATCGCCGTCACAGACCACCACACGATCCGCGGCGCCCTCGCTGTCCGAGACGTCGCGCCCTTCATGGTCGTCATCGGCGCGGAGTTTCGGACCGCGGACGGCGAGGTCATTGGACTCTTCTTGGAGGAGGACATTCCGCGGGGTCTGTCCGCTGTGGAGACCATCGGCCGCATCAAGGACCAAGGCGGAGTTGTTCAGATCCCACATCCGTTCGACCGGTTCCGCCGCAAACACATCACAGAGGATACGCTCCTCCAGGTCCTGCCCGATGTCGACGTGATCGAGGCGTTCAACGCGCGCACCACACTGAAGAGCGACACGATGCGCGGCGTCGAGTTCATCCAACACCACGCGGCGGCACATCCGGTCCTTCCGACCGGTGTTACCGACGCCCACACTCCCTTCGAGATCGGCCATGCGTACGTGGAGATGCCATCATTCGATGGGTCCACCGGGTTCCTCCAAGCGTTACAACATGGCCGCATCGTCGGACGCCGGACCACGCCCCTCATCCATCTGTCGACGCGGTGGACCGTCGTCAAGAAGAAGCTCAGCCAACGGTTGCCGATTCGCACCTAACGTCGCATAGCCAGGCCCCATAAAGGAATGAACGCATGATCGTCCAAGACCGGATTGTTCGGACCTTCACCCAACTTGCGCAGATCGACAGCCCTTCCGGCGACGAGGGTCAGATCGCGCGCGACCTGACGGCGCGCCTCACGGCGTTGGGATTTGCGGTCCAGCGAGACGCGTACGGAAACCTCATCGCAACGGAGGCTGGCGACAACCCGCTGCTGCTCTCGGCACACATGGATACCGTCGAACCTGGCCGCGGGATCGTTCCCATCATCAACGGCAATCGGCTGGAAACGGACGGTTCCACCATCGTCGGCGGGGACTGCAAGGCGGGCATCACCACAATCCTTGAAGCGCTGACCTCCATCGCGGAGGACGGCGCTTCCCGTACGCCCGTTCAGGTCGTCCTCTCCCGTGAGGAGGAGCTTGGCCTCGTCGGGGCAAAGAACTTGGACTACTCGTTGATCACCGCGCGTGAGGCGGTCGTGTTCGATGGCGAAGGACCCATCAACCACGTCACATCGGGTAGCCCCACGTATCTCAGTTACGATGTCGCCATCACCGGCAGGGCCGCGCACGCGGGCGTCGAACCGGAGAAGGGTATCTCTGCCATCCGTATCGCCTCTGAGATCATCGCCAACCTGCCGAACGGCCGGCTCGACGACGAAACAACCTTCAACGTCGGCATGCTCCAAGGGGGCTCCGTACGAAACGCGGTTCCTGAGCACGCCTCGTTCGGTGGCGAGACGCGGAGCCACAACCGAGCGACGTTGGACGGGCTGCGCGTCGTTATCCAAAACGCCATCGATGATGCCCGAGGACGCTACCCGGATGCCGTCATTGAAGCGGCGTTCAACGTGGAGTTCGAGACCTACCTGCTCGACCCGGAGACGCCGATCGTCCGGTCGGTCACCGAGACGCTTGGCTTTATGGCATTGGTCCCTGAGTTCGCACGGTCGGGAGGAGGAACGGATGGCAACGTGCTCCGCTCCCATGGGGTCCAGTCCGTTGTGATGGGCGTGGCTGCTCACAACGCGCACACCGTCCGCGAATACGTGAACATCGACGAGCTAGAACAGGCGGTCAGGTTCTGCCAACAGCTACTCATTGACCGGAAAGCATGAGGCGAATGCGGCCTCGCGACACTCGCTGGTCGGACGTCTAGACCGGCCAGATCGCTACCTCGAGAATCTTGACCGCCCCAAGGGCCAGACGTATACTTCGCGTTCGCCGGTAGAGTCCTTGAAGGACTCTGCGTGGCTGGCGCCTTAACAAGTGAATAGGTCAATTTTTGTTGGCCAAGAGTGTTCTGAACGCGGCTCAACGTGAGAATGAGGTCAAGCTACTAAGGGCGCGCGGTGGATGCCTTGGCGCTAGAGGCCGAAGAAGGGCGTAGCTCGGCTGCGATAAGCCCGGGGGAGCTGCCAAGCAAGCTGATCCCGGGATTCCCGAATGGGGAAACCCACTCCGCTTGATCGCGGAGTACCGCCGGCTGAACACATAGGCCGGATGGAGGCAAGTCGGGGAACTGAAACATCTAAGTACCCGGAGGAAAGGAGACTATTCCCCTAGTAGTGGCGAGCGAACGGGGAACAGCCCAAACCGGACAGGCTTAACGGACGCGGGTCCTATGTCTGACCGGGGTTGTGCGCAACCGTGTGAGACTTCCCGTGAGGGTCTCGCGGAGTTACAAACCGATTCTCAAGCCAAAGGCTATGGAAATAGCCGCCGTAGAGGGTGATAGTCCCGTAGGCGAAAGGGATAGGCTCCGTGCATGGTTGTCGCGAGTACCACGGGACACGGGAAATCCTGTGGGAACCTGGGGAGACCACTCTCCAAGGCTAAACACCTCTAGCGACCGATAGCGAACTAGTACCGTGAGGGAAAGGTGAAAAGCACCCCGGGAGGGGAGTGAAATAGATCTGAAACCGCGTGCTTACAAGCGGTCAGAGTCTTTCTTCGGAAGGATGATGGCGTGCCTATTGAAGAATGAGCCGGCGAGTTAATCCGTGTCGCGAGGTTAAGGTCCTGGAGGACTGGAGCCGTAGCGAAAGCGAGTCTGAATAGGGCGTTTAGTGGCTCGGATTAGACCCGAAACCTGGTGAGCTACCCATGGCCAGGGTGAAGCGAGTCTAAAAGCTCGTGGAGGCCCGAACTCGTGAACGGTGCAAAGTTCTGGGATGAGCTGTGGGTAGAGGTGATATGCCAATCGAACCAGGAGATAGCTGGTTCTCCCCGAAATGCATTGAGGTGCAGCCCTGCGGGTTCACCTCTGGAGGTAGCGCACTGAATGGGCTAGGGGGCGAGAGCTTACCAAACCCAACCAAACGCCGAATGCCAGAGGTCCAGACCGTAGGAGTGAGTCAGTGGGGGATAAGCTCCATTGTCGAGAGGGAAACAACCCAGATCACCAGCTAAGGTCCCTAAGTGCGGTCTAAGTGTAAAACGAGGTGGGATTCCTAAAACAGCCAGGAGGTTGGCTTAGAAGCAGCCACCCTTTAAAGAGTGCGTAACAGCCCACTGGTCGAGGAATCCTGCGCGGACAATGTACCGGGGCTCAAGTCCGCCACCGAAGCTGTGGGCTTTCGATGACCTTCGGGTCATCGGGAGCGGTAGGGGAGCGTTGCCTGTGCAGTGAAGCCATGCCGTGAGGCATCGTGGAGCGCAGGGAAGTGAGAATGCCGGCATGAGTAGCGAGAACCCGGGTGAGAATCCCGGGCGCCGTAAGCCCAAGGGTTCCTACGCCACGGTCGTCGACGTAGGGTTAGGCGGGCCTAAGCCGAGGACGAAAGTCGTAGGCGATGGACAGCTGGTTAGTATTCCAGCCCCACTGCTGCGTCGTCTAAAGCTGCGGAGTGACACAGGAGGATAGGCGGGGCATGTCTATTGGACATGGCGTGTCCCCAAACCTAGGCGATGCCGGGATAGGCAAATCCGTTCCGGATATATGTAGCTGAGGTGCGGGGAGAGTTCCGCCGCTACGGCGGCTGGGCGATCCCGCTGAGTTCATACTGTCTAGAAAACCTTCGTATGCTATGGCGCAATAGTGCCCGTACCGTAAACCAACACAGGTGGGCGCTCCGAACACGGAGAAGGCGCGCGAGATAACCCTCCTCAAGGAACTAGGCAATTTAACCCCGTAACTTTGGAATAAGGGGTGCCTCTGGGCGTACCTGCTTACGCAGCAGCGCTCTGGAGGTCGCAGATAACCGGCCCAAGCGACTGTTTAACTAAAACACAGGTCTCTGCGAAGGGGAAACCCGAAGTATAGGGGCTGACGCCTGCCCAGTGCTGGAAGGTTAAGGAGAGAGGTGCAAGCTTCGAACCGAAGCCCCAGTGAACGGCGGCCGTAACTATAACGGTCCTAAGGTAGCGAAATTCCTTGTCGGGTAAGTTCCGACCCGCACGAATGGCGTAACGACTTGGGCGCTGTCTCGAGGAGGGGCTCGGTGAAGTTGAAGTACCCGTGAAGATGCGGGTTACCCGCGGCAGGACAAAAAGACCCCGTGGAGCTTTACTGTACCCTGGCATTGTGCTGGGGTCAGGGATGTGTAGGATAGGCGGGAGGCTGTGAAACTCCGGCGCTAGCCGGGGCGGAGCCACCCTTGAAATACCGCTCTTCTCTGATTTTGGTACTAACCCCTGATCAAGCAGGGGGACCGTGCCAGGCGGGCAGTTTGACTGGGGCGGTCGCCTCCTAAAATGTAACGGAGGCGTCCAAAGGTCCCCTCAGGGTGGATGGAAATCACCCGTGGAGTGCATTGGCATAAGGGGGCTTGACTGCGAGGCCTACAAGCCGAGCAGGGACGAAAGTCGGGCAAAGTGATCCTACGGCACCGTGTGGAAGGGCCGTGGCTTATCGGATAAAAGCTACCCCGGGGATAACAGGCTGATCCTACCCAAGAGTTCACATCGACGGTAGGGTTTGGCACCTCGATGTCGGCTCGCCGCATCCTGGGGCTGAAGGCGGTCCCAAGGGTCCGGCTGTTCGCCGGTTAAAGCGGTACGCGAGCTGGGTTCAGACCGTCGTGAGACAGGTCGGTCTCTATCCGCCGTGGGCGCAGGAGGTTTGAGGGAGGCCTTCCCTAGTACGAGAGGACCGGGAAGGACGGACCGCTGGTGTGCCAGTTGTCCCGCCAGGGGCACCGCTGGGTAGCCAAGTCCGGAAGGGATAAGCGCTGAAAGCATCTAAGCGCGAAGCCCGTCCCAAGATGAGACCTCCCATCTCCCAGGCAACTGGGAGGGTAAGACCGCAGGGAGACTACCTGCTAGATAGGCCGCAGGTGGAAGTGCAGCAATGTACGGAGCTAAGCGGTACTAATCGGTCGAGGGCTTGACCATTAAAGACCCTCATGTTTGCCTCGTTCACGAACACTCTTGATCACCAACAAAGTTGGCCTGTTCACTTGTTAGGGCACCAGCTACCCGTCGGCTTCGGCGCGGGGTGGAGCAGTGGCAGCTCGTCGGGCTCATAACCCGAAGGTCGTAGGTTCGAGTCCTACCCCCGCTACCAAGACCAAAACGAGGCCCCTCGGATGAGGGGCCTCGTTTTTGATTGTTCTGCAGTGCGCGGTGCGCCCGGCAGGTCAGGCCACGTCCCGCAACACCCCCAAAAGCCACCGCTTGAAGTCGCGTTGTTTCACGCCGAATAGCCGCCCCAGCAACCCCATGTCAGGAGCCGGTTGCAGGAAGCGCGCCGAGATCTCTTCCCGAGCAAGTTGGTGCGCCCGCGGCCAGTCTTCTTCCTTCTCCGCGGCCTCGCGAAGCGGGACGATGTCGTCCGGGTCAACGTACTCGACCTCCGGCTCGCGCCCCACAATCGTCCCCAAGTACTCCCAATACTCGCGGCGCGTCGGTGAGACCGGACCCCCCAGCTCGAATGTGCGGTTCCGAGTCCGTCGGTCGACGTGCGCGTTGATGCAGTAGTCGGCAAGCTCGTCCAGGAAGATGAAGACCATCGGCTGGTCGGGGGTCCCAACGATGCGGAACGTCTCTCCCTCCGAAGCCCGCTTCGCCATCCCCTTGAACATCGCCCCCGTCGTATCAATGATGCCACCCGGTCGGAGGATCGTGTACGGCACTCCGGACGCCATGAGGTACTGCTCGGACCGCGCCTTCGCCGGATATACGGGGTAGAACGACCACTCGGTGCCCGCCGACCGCACCGTGATGAGCGTCATATGCCTGACGCCCTGCCGTTTAGCAGCGTCGACCATATTCGCCGTCCCTTGGTATTCCACCTTCTCGATCTTGTCGATCCCGCGCTGAGCCGCTTGCGCCCCCACGGTCGCGATCACGTAGTCGACACCTTGAGCGGCGGCAACGAGCGAATCGACATCCTCGTAATCGCCCTGGACGTACTCGACGCCGACGTTCGGAAGGTGGTCCGGCGAGGTCGAATGGACGAGTGCCCGCACCTGAGCACCAGCCTGCACTAACTTCCGCACAACGTGGCTTCCCGTCCTTCCGGTCGCGCCGGTAACCAGGTATCTCTCCCGAGTGGCAGTCGTCATGCGTTCTCCTGTGTCGTCAGCTGCGTCACCTCGGTAGACCGAGACCCCGCTGCGCAATGATGTTGGGCCCAAGCAGGATTCCGCCGCCGCCGCCGAATCCCAGTGCCAACGCGAGGTCCGCGTTCGTCCCGTACATCCCGTTGTTCGGTGCGCGGCTCTCACCGTTCAGACACGCTGCATACTGCTGGACAATGCTTCCGAGCGTCGGCCAGAAGTGGAACTTGGCGGTCACCTGATTGTGATACCCAGAGATCGCCCCCTCGGCCTGTGGCACGTCGCCCCGGGCTTCCATCCATGCGACACGGTAGGCAAGCATCCGGTCGGCTTCGACCATCACCCGGAGGTCGGCCAACTTGTTTCGCACGATGGGGTCCGACAGCACCGGTTCACCGTTGAACGTGGTCTCGCGCATCACATCCAAGAATCGGTCCAGCACACCGATGTGCCGCGCCGGCCCATCGACCCCAGTCCGCTCGAAGTTCAACGTAGTCATCGCCGCGTACCATCCACGGTTGACCTCACCGATCAGGTTGGTCTTCGGTACGCGCACCTCATCCATGAAGATCTCGTTCCAACGACGCTTCCCTAGCATGTCGTACAGCGGACGGAGCGTCACACCGGGCGTGTACACACCATCGTCGTCCCGCAGCCGCATCGCCAGATACGTGATTCCCCGATGTTTCGGCGCGGCCGGATCGGTCCGGACGAGCACGTGGTACCAGTCTGCGAAGTGCGATGCGGAGCTCCATATCTTCTGGCCAGTGACCACATAGTCATCGCCGTCCTCGACGGCGCGCGTCTGCAGATTCGCCAAATCGGTTCCCGCATTCGGCTCGCTGAAACCCTGCGCCCAGTGGATCTCGTTCCTTGCCATCCCGGAAAGGAAGTAGTCCTTCATCCAGTCAGACCCGTGGACCATGATGGCGCCGGTGATGTTCCCGCCAGGCGACCCAGCAGGTGCATCCGCGTAGGCTAGTTCCTGTCGGTACACGAACTGTTTGCTCAGTGGAACGTCTTGCCCACCGTGTTCCTTGGGCCAGTGCATCGTCCACCAGCCCTTCTTAATGAGTTTCTGCGCGAACTCGTCCGCGAGGTCGCGCGCCTCCGCGTTGTCGAAGTCGAACGACCTCGTCGTCATGCTGTACGCGTCGAACCCCTTTGAGTCCCATTCTGCGGCCAGGAAGGCTCGCACCTCGTCACGGAACGCCTCATCCTCTGCGGTCAGCGTGAAATCCATGTCACCCTCCTACTCCTCTTCGGCTAAGTCCAGGACAAAACTCACCAGTGTTCGTACCGGTTTTCCGGACGCGCCACGTACCTGCCACCCCTTCTCGCTCTCCGAGTTCATCACACCAGCAATGTCCAGGTGCGCCCACGGTGTGTCGCCGGCAAACTCGTGCAGGAACTGCGCTGCGGCGATCGCGCCTGCGGGTTGGCCGCCGGTGTTCTTTACATCTGCCACCCGGCTCTTGTTCTGTTCTTTGTACTCATCCCAGAGGGGCATCCGCCAGACTTTCTCCCCCGCCCCTTCACCGGCCCGCAATACGCGGTCCGCCACATCGTCGTCGTTCGAGAAGAGGCCGATTGCCACGGTACCCAGCGCGACGCGGATTGCCCCCGTCAGGGTGGCAACGTCGACCAGCGGACGCATACCCTCGGCGTTCGCGTACGAGAGCGCGTCCGCGAGCACGAGCCGTCCCTCCGCGTCGGTGTTCTCCACCTCGATCGTCTTGCCGTTCATGGCTACCAACACATCACCGGGTTTCGTTGCGCCCCCGCCGGGCAGGTTCTCGGTCGCCGGCACTAACGCGGTCACATTGATCGGAGGCGCGAGCTTCGCGATCGCCTGCATCGCCGCGATCACCGACGCGCCGCCCGCCATATCACCCTTCATCGCCCCCATGTTTGCCGCCGGTTTGAGCGAGATCCCGCCCGAGTCGAACGTGATGCCCTTCCCGAGCAGGCCGATCGTGGGTCGACGGCCCTCAGGGTCGCCAAGGTAACGCATGACGATGAACTGGGGAGGCTCATGCGACCCTCGGGCCACACCGAGTACGGCGCCCATCCCGAGCCGTTCCATCTCAGCCCGATCAAACCGCTCGAATTCCAGCCCGTTCGCTTCGGCCACTTCTTGGGCCCGGTCAGCCAGGACCGTCGGCGTCATGTAGTTCGCCGGTTCGTTCACCAGGTCCCGTGCAAGCGCCGTGGCTTCAGCGAGCGCGCTTCCACGCAAGACGCCAACCTCGGCTTCAGCAGCGCGGGCCGTATTGTTTTCGACCATCATGAACTCGGCGATCTCCTTGGCGGAGTCACCGTCATCTTCGTCCTTCTTACTGAAGTGGCGCCGAAAGCGGTAAAGGCCCAGCGACACTCCCTCCGCAAAGGCCTGCGCGGCCGCTGACGGTTCCATGCCACCAATCCCCGCACCGTGCAGGATGCTGGCGACGCGCGCGTACCCCTTCCCGCGAACGAAGCGGGCCACATCGCCTCCCAGGTTTCGAAGTGTGTCGATCGATAGCTTCTCCGCCGAACCGAGCCCTGCAACGACGACACGTTTCGCCTGGATCTTGCCTTGCGTGTGGATCAGCGTGAGCTCCCCGGATTTGCCGGTGATGTCTCCGTCGCTGATCAGCGCGGTTATGGTCCCTCCCATGGCGCGGTTGACGGCCCCGGTCGCCCCCGCCGGCTCCTTCACTCCCCGGAACAGGTTGACGACCAGACAATCGGCGTCCGTCTCCAGGATGTCTCCGACGACGAGCTTCAACTCCACAGGCCTCTTCTCCTCTCCCGATCCACGGGATCCCCCACACCAACACTTGTGGCGGTAATTATAGGAACGCCGGCCTCGTCCTTGCGGTTCGGTTCAACCCTTCCGCTCCAGCGCCGCCGGCGGCCGCGCATATGTCGGCGCAACCGTCATCGGGTCGTCGGCATCGTCCGCAGCCAACCGGCTCCAACCGAGTATCGCAAGAGACTGGACCCGTCCGATCCCCATCGGTCCGTCGAAGATCTTCACGCTCTCCGGGACCGCCGTCCGGACTGTCTCCAGCACCCCACCCGGAATCTCCCCACAGAGCACCGCATCGGCCCCGTCACCCGATCGAACGGCCTCCGCCAACTCCTCCGGCGTCATGATCTGGTCCTCTGCAACCCGACCCCAGTCCAAGGCCGTGCCGTTCAGCCCGGATCCATGGAACGGTGCGCCAACCACCTGTCCACGCCCCGCATCCAGCACTCCCCAAACGGTCTTTCCGGTCCACCAGAACGCATAGGTTGCGGCCGCCAGGGTACCCACTCCGGCCAGAGGAAGATCGAGCCCGATCGCGAGGCCCTTTGCCGTCGCTAGCCCAATACGGATCCCGGTGAAACTGCCTGGACCCACGGCCACGATCACTCCGCTGAGGTCAGATCGAGTGATCCTTGATTGCTTCAAGATCCCCTCGATGGCCGGGAACAGCTCGGCTGTGTGGTTCCGACCGGCGTGCCAGGACAACCCCGCATCAATCTCGCCGTTGTCCCTGATTGTGGCCACACCAGCAACAGAGGTCACCGTATCTATAGCCAGGTGCATCGGAGGAACCTAACCGTCGTCCAGCTCAGCTTCCCAGACCGGTTTTCGCTCGATCCAGCGCTTCGGCCGATACGCGGCCCCCCGCGGTGATCCTGAACGCCCGCCGGTCCTCTCCCATGGCTTCGATCTCGATCGTGATCACATCATCCGGGAACGCACCGCGAGCGCGGTCGCCCCATTCGACCGCCATCACTCCCTGCGCTGACAAGTACTCATCGAGCCCCAGGTCCCACGCCTCTTCAACCGTCTCAATCCGAAACAGGTCCAGGTGGTACAACGGGACCCTGCCGTGATGCTCGTGCAACAGCACGAACGAAGGACTCTTCGTGTACGCATCCACATCGAGACCGATCGCCAAACCCTGGGTGAATGTCGTCTTCCCTGCGCCCAACTGGCCGATCAAGAGCAACGTTTCGCCTCCGCGCAGGGCGTGTCCAAGCGTTTCCCCGAGATTGCGCGTTTCTTCGGCGGACCCAGTCGTCACGTTCCACACGTGGTCGGAGGTCGGGTCGGTCTCGAACGCAGTTGCCACCGATTGTACCTGCATTGACCAGGGTTGGCGCCCGAATCGCCCCTGCCAGCGCCGACTATCGCGCCCGATTATAGAGACGCCCGTTCTTCAGCGTCGCGGTCACCGTGCAAAAAGAAAACGTGGTTGGACCGCGGCCAGAAGCGCGACTGTAACAACCAAAAGCCCGCCCAGGAGCATCAGCGCCACGGATGCCGAGTATGTCTCCGCCATGTATCCAGCGGCCAAGCTTCCGATGGGAACGAATCCACGGTCGAGCAGATACAGGCTCACGATCCGTCCGTGAAAACTGGGGTCTGTCTGCGTCAGCAGAAGCGAGTTTGTAAGCACCCGCTGTACCGAGTCAAACAGTCCCAACCCAACGACCAAGCCCATCGTCATGAGCATCACCGGAGCGAGAGCGATACCCGCCAGGGCTACCCCACTCAACATCATCGTGAGCACGACCACCCCGCCCTTGAGGCGTAACCCTCCGCGGAACGCGATGAGCAGTGCTCCGGCCACGGATCCGACACCAGACATCGCAATCAAGTTTCCGTAGCTCCCCGGTCCCGCATTGAACTTGTCGGCGAGGACGACCGGGATGATCGTCGACCACGGCTGCAGCAGTAGCAACGAGAGCAGGCCAAATAAGATCAGCAACAAGACCACCCGATTGCGAGCCGCATAGGCGAGTCCGTCCACGGAGCTCCGCAACGCGCTCGCGCGCGGTCCGCCGTCCTTGGTCACCATCGGGGGGACCCGCAACATCAACCACGCAATGATGATCAATACCTCGACCGCAACAATCATCGCGAACGCGGCTTCGGCTCCTCCGAAAAGGTACAGTCCGCCCGTCAGGAAGGGCGAAACGACGCGTGTCCCGTTGAATCCCAACTGCTGGAGCGCCACCGCGTTCGGCACCTGGCCAGGCTTCACTAGGCTGGGGATCAACGCCTGCCGCGGCGGTTGATTGAAGGTGATCGCGACTCCCCGCGCGAAGAACAGCGCGTATGCGTGCCAGATCTCCAGCAGGTCCGCCACCAGCAACCCCAGCAGCAGCGCGTAAACAGCCAAGATCACGAACTGCGTCACGATGAGGATCAGCTTCCGGTTTACGCGGTCCGCAACAACGCCCGCGGGGATCGCCAAGAAGAGGACGGGAATCGTCCGCCAGAAGTTAATGAGGCCGAGCGCGACCGCCGATCCCGTCAGTTCCCATACAAGCCAATTTCGCGCGACGATCTCCATCCACAGCGTGAAGGAGTGGGCGCTGACCCCGAACCAGAGGATTCGGAAGTCGCGGTTCTCAAGGGACGAAACCGCCGACAGCAACACTCCCGCCACACCCCGGCGTTTCGGCAGTTCGATTATCGAATCGCTGTCAGCTCCAGGAGGCTGCCCAAGGCCAAGACCTCGCTGTGTCAACAGTCGCCGTCTTTAGTCGGGTTAACTAGTCAAGCTGACGGAGTCGCGGAACGAACACAATGGAGAGCACAGAAACCACGACCAGTCCGATCGCCAGGGCGCCGATCGCCGTTTGGGGACTCATCACGTCTGCGAGCACAGCCGTGAAGAACACCGCAAAGCTGCTGATCCCCCATTCCATCATGTAGAAGGCCATGACCCGCCCGCGATAGGCGTCCTGCACGTAGTACTGGAGTAGCGTGTTGGCCAGCGTCATCCTTCCGGTTTGACCGAGACCCACGAATATGATCGCGATCAATGCGATTTGGTAGGTGGGAGCCCACGCGAACCACATGAGCGCGCCGCCCAGCACCACGCCGCTCACCAGCAACATCAGACCCCGTTTCTTATCGGGCAGGGACGCTAAGACCAGTGATCCGACGATCGCCCCGATGCCGGACACCGCGTACAGGATCCCAAGCTCGCTTGCGCCAACGTTCCAGACATCTTCGGTAAACATCGGGAGCAGCATCATGTACGGCATCGAAAGGATGACCATCGCTAGCGTCACCAGCAGAACGATCAGGATTATCGTTTCGCGCCGGATGTACTCGACCCCCGCCATCGCTTCGGAGAACGCACCGCGACCGTGAAGCGCGATCGTCCCTGTCTTCGGCATCAACATCACGAAGAACACAGCCGCCGCGTACAGCCCGGTCATCACGAAATAGATGGCGTAAAAGTCGAACCGGTCGATCAAGAAGCCCGCGCCCGCGGGCGCAATCAACCGCAGGGCGTTCATCCCAAGCGTGTTCAGGGAGACCGCGTTCATCAGCTCGCGCTGCTCCACGATCTCAGGGATGATCGCCTGCCGCGCGGGCATCATCAGCCCCATGATCGTCCCTTGGATCAGCGAGGCAATGACCAAGAGCCACCACGACCCAAACGAGACGAATCCCACCGAGTACGTAATGCCAGCATCCATCGTTCCGGTGACCAAGGCCACCGCGACCCCAAATGAAACGACCGCCGAGGCCGCTTGGCCAACCAACAAGACGCTCTTTTTCTGGATCCGGTCTGCGATCACACCACCGAACATTGAGAACATCAACATCGGCAAGGCGTTTGCCAGAGACATGATTCCGAGCGCCGTGCCCGTCCCAGCCAACCGATAGACGAGTAACGAACGGGTCAATAGCTGCATGTTCATCGCAGCCATCTGTCCGAGCATCGCCATGTAATACAGGCGGAACACCCCGTTCTTGAACGAGGCGAACGTTCGGAGGTTGCGGAGCGAGAACCCGGCGCCTCCGCGGCCCCCCATGCCCATGCCCATGCCGCCCATCATCGCGCCAGGATCTCCGCCGCCGCCTCCAGGACCGCGTCCGCGCTCATTGCCGTTTGGGGCGGGCGCCGCAGCCGCCGCGCCGTTCCGTTCCGGCGCCGCGACTACATCCCGGTTGTCCGGCGTCTCGACGCCGGTACCACCTTCGCGCTCTCTATCGTCGTCAGGATCGTTGAACATCCACTCGGCTCCTTAGCCCGTTGGAACGGTACGTTCGAGGCGCGACAGTCCTTCCAGCAAAGCACTCAATCCCGTTCGCGCGTGCGCGACCTCGGCGTCGGTGAGCGCACTGAACCGCTCCTCCCACTCACTCCGACGCAGATACAACAACCGCTCCACAAGGTCTTGCCCCTCCGCAGCCAGCCGCACCACCACCGATCGGCGGTCTTCTGGGTCGACCCACCGTTCCACCAAGTGTTTCTCCACTAGGCGGTCCACAAGGCCCGTGGCGCTCGAGAGTGATACGCCCAACTGCGACGCCAGGGTCCCCATACGGGACTCCCCCTCTCGCAGCAGGGCGAACAATGTCCGTACCTGCGGCATCGTCAGTTCCAGCCGGAACCATTCCTCCGGGATCCGCGATCGCAACGCGCGGAGCACAGACTCCAACTCCACGACCAGGCCTTGTATCGAGTCGGAAGCCGCCCGCTGGTCTCGCTCCGAAGAGTTTATCGTCATGGGATAGTTCCCTCACCAGGAACACTTCACATCACATGAATTATCAATGCCAACGAACAGCCTGTCAATCGGCTCGCTCAGGTTGGTACCATCTCCCAGTGCGGCGCGCCATCCCGGTTCCCCGCGCGACTCTATCTCCAGGAGCGTGAATGGCCATCCAAAGGACCCTGATTCTCGTCAAGCCGGACGCGATGCAGCGCGGCCTCGCCGGCGAAATCCTCGCCCGGCTCGAGCGCCGCGGCCTCAAGATCATCGGTGCCCGTCTCGTCCAGGCAGACCGCGCGCTGGCCGAGCAGCACTACGCCGAGCACGTCGGCAAGGGGTTTTACGAAGGTCTGGTTGCCTTCATCACATCGGTGCCCGTCCTCGCCCTCGTGTTCGAGGGTGACCGGGCGATAGAGATCGCTCGCCAGAGCATGGGCGCAACCGACCCCGCGAAAGCAGCTCCGGGTACGATCCGAGGTGACTTCGGCCTAACCGTAGGCCGAAACCTCGTCCACGGTTCCGACTCGCCGGAGCGCGGCGAACAGGAAATCGCCCTATGGTTCCCCGCGGGCGACCTCGCCGATTACCCGCGCGACATCGAGCCCTGGCTCATTGAATCCTGACCAGCGGCACAGCCCGTCGCCACATCTCCTCCAGGCCGTAGAACGCTCGCTCCTCCGGCCCGAAGATGTGCACGATCATGTCGCCGAAGTCCATCAGCACCCAGCCGGCATCGGCCTCCCCTTCTGTGTGAGACACCGGGTGACCACCGGCCCGCAGCGACTTCCCGATCTCTTCCTCGATCGCTTTGACTTGGCGCTTCGTCTCCGCGGAGAGGAGCACGAAGGCGTCCGCGTACGAGCAGATTCCTCGCACGTCCAAAAGCAGCACGTCCTGCGCTCCCCGGTCCACGGCGATATCGACCACGTGACGCGCGACGCCGATAGCGTCGTGGGCGCGGATTTCGCTCTCGGTTCGCTCAGCCGACATCAATTCCATTCTACTTCGAGACCGTTCTCTTGCTGCGGTGCGTCACGTGGATGACGCTACGCTCGCCATCGCACTCGCGTTGGGTGCGTTGGTCGTGGGTGCAATCGCCGATTTGCTCTACCGCGTTGGCCAGACCCGCGGCATAGACACGGGCGTCTTCCTTTTCTGGCAGTCGACGATCTTTACCACCGGGATTTGGATCGGGTCCATCGCAACGGGCCAAGTCAACGACATCATTACCTCCACTTGGATTTGGGGGCTCCCCGGCGGGCTGCTCAGTTACATCGGCCTCTACCTATTTGTCCTCAGCCTCCGGAACGGCGACGCCAGCGTCAACGCACCCGTGTTCCGCCTCAACTTCGTCGTGGCCGCCGCGGGCGGGATCCTGCTTCTAAACGAAACAGCCTCACTTGCCAAGACCGTTGGTATCCTCCTCGCCGTCCTCAGCGTCCTCTCTCTCCTCAACCTTCGCGCGATCAAGGAAGGGGGGAGCGCTCGCCAATCTCTGATCACTGTGGTCGCCGCATCGTTACTCTTCGGTTCCGTCGGCGTGCTCGCGAAGCAAGCGTTGAACGAAGGGAGCACCGCTGTGCCGTTGATCCTCACGCAGACGGTCGCCTTCCAGTCCTGCGCGGTCCTCTATGTCCTCTTCACGCGCCGCTGGCGCCCCAATACGCCGACGGTCCGCTACGCGCCGCCGATCAGCCTCCTCCAACTCGTCTGGTCGATCTTGCTGTTCCAAGCGCTGGCGCTCGGCGACGCCAGCGTCATCTACCCCGTCGTTCAACTCAGTTTCGTCGTAACCGCAGTCTTGGCCGTCGCGTTCTTGAAAGAGGCCATTACGCGGACCAAAGCTGGCGGACTGGCCCTCGCCGTGCTCGCCGTGGCAGCCCTGGCCCTCGCTTGACTGGATTCCCCCACACGCCCTCAGCGTCTGGTTTCCAGATAGGCGATCCGGTATTCTGACCCTCGGTGTGAGCAACAAGAATCGGGTTGTCGTAGCGATGAGCGGGGGTGTTGACTCCTCGGTCGCCGCGTACCTGCTCACCAGACAGGGATACGACGTCGTCGGCGTCACCATGCGGCTCTGGAGCGACGAAGTCGCCGGAGCGTCGTCTCACAATCGTAGTTGCTGCTCCGTCGAGGATGCACTCGATGCGAAGCGCGTCGCTCAACTCCTCGGCATTCCTCATTATGTCTTGAACTTCGAACAGGAGTTCAAGACCCACGTGATGGACTACTTCGTTCAGGAGTACCGGCGCGGACGCACACCGCACCCCTGTATCGCCTGCAACGACAAGATCAAGTTTGCGTTCTTCCTTCAGCGCGCCCTGTCCTTTGACGCAGACATGATCGCCACCGGACACTACGCGCGACGGGCGGACGGGCCCGGTGGGTCGCGGCTGCTCAAGGCCGTGGATCAGTCCAAGGACCAGACCTACGTCCTATATGGATTGAATTCTGACGAGATCGCCCGGTCAATGTTTCCGATCGGTGACCTTCAGAAATCAGCCGTGCGCGAGATCGCCCACGAGTTGTCCCTTCCGACAGCTGACAAGCCAGATAGCCAGGAGATCTGTTTCGTCCCGCAGGGCGACTATCGTTCCTTCCTTGCCGCTGAAGTGCCCGTCACGCCGGGACCAATCATCGACCTCGACGGCAAACAGGTCGGGGTCCACGCGGGTGTGAGCGGCTACACGGTTGGCCAGCGCAAAGGTCTACCACCCAGCCACGGTGGACGGCGCCTCTACGTCGTTTCCCTCGACGCGGCCGAGAATACGGTGTTCGTCGGGCCCGAAGACTCGCTCTATGCGACCGGGCTCCGCGCGTCAGGCGCCAACTTCCAGATCAAACCTGATGAGGTCTTCACCGGGCCTGCTACGGTCAAAATCAGGTACAAGTCACCCGAAGTCGGCGCTTCGGTCTCGCCGTTGAACGGTGACGGGACATTCCAGGTACTGTTCAATGAGCCGCAACGTGCCGTGACCCCAGGTCAAGCCGTCGTCATCTATCGTGGGGACGAGATGGTCGGCGGTGGGGTCGTCGACGAGGCCATCACGGAGGTTCAAACAGCCGCTGGCTAGATGAGGGTCTGCTCAGGGGGGGAGACGATATGTCGATCATCGCGGTGTCGCTCGCGACCCGGAACTTGCTTCGTAGGCGCGGATTCTTCGAGGAAGACACGCAGGGATTTGACGGTTTCGCACCCGCCGATTTCCTATCCGGCGCCTTCCAGAGATGCCATCGCACCATCCTGCAGGCCGTCGAGCCGCTCACGGAAGCAGAGATGTCCTGGAAACCCTACGCAGGTGCCGGGTCCGCCGGCTTCGTCGTGTGGCACATTGCCCGCGCGCAAGATGCGCTCGTTCATCGGCAACTGCTCGACAAACCCGAGCTTTGGGTCACACAAGGGTGGGCCCAGCAGTTCGGACTGCCAATCGACGAGACCGGACAGGACTACGCTGAAGACCAACTTGCGACCTTCCAAGAACCACCCAAAACCGAGCTCTTGGACTACCTCGCGGCCACGTACCGCGCACTCCAGCGGGCCATCGACCATCTCGGGCCCAGCGGGTTGAACCCGGCAACCGAACGCGGGCTTGAGCGTGTCCGATACCTGGTGGTGCTCACCAATCACGCCAATATGCACGCGGGCGCGATCAACTACATCCGCGATATCCTCGCGGCGTCACGAGGTGCCAGAGCCGAATTCTGAGTTCAACGGCCCCCGTGTCACCTGCCCGTCAACGTGAACAACAACCTCCCACGCGGCAAGTCCACCCGACGTTCGCCGAGGAGCGAGGACTCCGCGAGAGTGGCTTCGTTTCCATTGCCGGCGTGGACGAAGTCGGACGGGGCGCTTTGGCTGGTCCCGTCGCTGCAGCTGCTGTTGTGCTGCCTCAACGCTCGCTCGAATGGTTCGACGACGTCCGCGACAGCAAGCAACTCCCACCTGCGTCCCGGGAAGCACTGGCCGACCTTATTCTCATTCATGCAGCAGTCGGCCTCGCTATGGTCCCTGCGGCACGCGTAGACGCAGACGGCATCGTTTCAGCGACACGAAGGGCAATGTCGCAAGCCGTTCGCACGCTCGGATCCGGTGTAGACGCGGTGTTGATCGATGCGATGACTGTCCCGGGCCTGCCAGTACGGCAGGTCCCGCTGGTCCATGGCGACCAACGGTCCCTTTCCATCGCCTGCGCTGCCATCGTGGCCAAAGTGTCGCGCGATCGCCTCTTGTCCCAAATACACGAACAGTATCCGCAGTACGGATTCGACCGGAACAAGGGTTACGGGACGGAGGAACATCGGAGCGCCCTCGCACGCTATGGCCCGTCACCGCTCCATCGAATGAGTTTCTTGACCAAACTGGAACACGAGCCGACGGAGGGATCCTTGACACCAGACGAGCCCCATCAATAGCATGACGGCGACTCTAATGTCCGCGACAGACGAGCTCGCTTCCGCGCGAGCGCATAAGGAACCCGAGACCCGGCAGCGAGTCGACCGGAACCTATGACGCCGCTCGCGGACCAACCTCCATCGCGGAGGCCGGGTCATTCCGGCCCTCTACCCACGGCGCGACTCCCTGCCCCAGCGACACCCGCTAAACCGTTGAGTCGACACGCGTAAACGCTTTGCGGAAGACGATGGATCCCTCAGAACCTCCAAGACCGGGACTTCACTGTTCCTTCACGTCCCTCCGGACCCTGTGCCGAGGTAGCTGACCGTGTCCGCCTCCGCGTTCCTCCTCGTTCCAGTCGCTTTCGTCGCACTCGGCCTTGCCATTGTCTTCGTTTCGGCCAGTGCCGCGTTTTCACGCCTCCGGGACGATCGGATAGAGCGGCTCGTCCAGCGCCGCGTGGACGGTGCCCGACGCCTTGCTTCCCTCGCCAACAGGCGCGAATCCCTCGAGATGGCGCTCCTCATCGTCCGCGGCGCAACCACCGCCACCTTCGCCATCACCGCGTACGCAGTAACGTTGCGCCTCACCCCCATGGAGTGGTTCGAAGTGCCGTTGGGCATTGCAGTGGCAGTGGGCGGAGTCGTGCTCGCACAGGCAGCCGGAGGGGTGTGGGCAACATCCGACCCGGAGAAAACCGCCCTTAAGTTAGCTCCCGTCGGAGCGGTCTCGCTCGCCATCTTCAGGGTCCCAGCGAACGCCCTTCTCACGCTGTACCGACCGCTCACACATCGCCTGGTGCACGGCCGGAATGGCGCCGCGTCCAACGCCAGCAGGCAGGACACGGGCAGCGACGACGCTGGCACAGACACATTCGCCGAGGTCCTCACCGATACCGACGAGGAGCTCGAACGCAGGATCAACCGTGGCGTCTTGAACCTAGAATCGATGGCGGTTCGGGAGATAATGATCCCCAGGCCGGATATCATCGGGATCTCTACCGACGATGATCTCAATAGCGCCGTGGAGCTCGTGAACAACGCTGGTTTCAGCCGGCTCCCTCTCTACCACGAGACTCTTGATGAAATCCGAGGTGTCCTCTACGCCAAGGACCTCCTTGCCGCCATGCACCGGGCGCCCGAGAACGGCAACAGACTCGAATCCTTGGCGCGGTCAGCCTATCTGGTTCCCGAGACCAAGCGACTCGGTGACCTGCTTCGCGACTTCCAGGAACGGCGCGTCCACATCGCGCTCGTCGTCGACGAGTACGGCAGTATCGTCGGCCTAGTCACGAACGAAGACGTCCTGGAGGAGCTCGTCGGCGAGATCGATGACGAGTTCACGGCCAGCGAGCAGCTCATCGAGTCCCACGGCCCGGGCGAAGCCATCGTCGACGCCCGCGCGCCGCTCAAGTCGGTCGGTGAGGCGTTTGGAATCGAGTTCGAGGCGGAGGGCTTCGACACACTCGGCGGTCTGATCTTCCACAAGCTCGGACGCATCCCCACCGTCGGTGAGACCGTCACGGAGGACGGCGTGACGCTCAAGGTGCTGTCGACCGCCGGCCGCCGCATACGCCGCGTGCAGGTCACGAGCGACTGGGCATCACCCCGAGGTACACACGCATCAGGACGGGATCCGGCATAGCAATCACGCTCGAACCCAGACGCCACGGGTTCGACCAAGCAAAAGGCCCGCCGGATGGCGGGCCTTTCTCGCACTTGCTGAAACCAGTGTTGCGAATAGCGCTACTTCTCTACGTCCGGTGGCGGAACCTCGTCTGCGGCCCGCACCCACAGCGCAGCACTTGCAACTGTCGGCCCGGACCTGTCGCTCGGGACTCGCTCACCCATGATCCGCACGGTGTAGATCCCAGGCTCAAGATCCATCGGGATCGCAGGCCGTTCGGCCGATCCAAGCGTCAAAACGAGAGCACCTTTCGCGTTTACCTGGCTCGTGCCCATTACGTAGTCTTGGGCGGGGCCAAACGCCTCAGTGATCATCGCCGTCACGTTGTCTCGACGTAGGAAACCGGACAGCACGACCGTTACCGTCTCCGATCCCGGCACGTACACATCTGTCATAGCGATCATCGCCGCAGCCTCAGACGCTGCAGCATCTTCACCCGGGGCGCCATCGGCGCCATCCATCCCGTCAGCACCCGCAGGACCAGCCGAGCCTGTCGCACCAGGCGCGCCAGGCGCACCTGTAGCGCCCCGCGCCCCATCGGCGCCATCAGCGCCATCAGCGCCTGCTGCCCCATCGGCGCCTGCCGCCCCTTGCGCACCGATTGCCCCTTCGGGCCCAGTGCATGCCGCGATCAGAAACAGGCCTAGTACAGACAGTCCGAGGGCTTGGAACAATGTCTTGCCTCTGAACACGCGTTGAGACCTCCTCACTACGATTAGCAATCGAAAGAATATGCCGAATCGAGCCTCTGCTATCTGCGAGACCCACGCCATAGTAGGGAGCCGCCTCAAACCCGTCAAGTCAGCTCGAGTTGGACGTGCGTCTTCCGTCCACCGGCACCGCGATTCCGTACGTATAATGCGCCGCGGAGGGGCACCGGCTTCGCACCGGAGAGGTGGCCGAGTGGACGAAGGCGCCGTTCTCGAAAAGCGGAGTCCTTTAACCGGGACCGTGGGTTCGAATCCCACCCTCTCCGCCGCGGAGAGGTGCTGGAGTGGCCGAACAGGCACGCCTGGAAAGCGTGTAGGGTCTTCACGGGCCCTCGCGGGTTCGAATCCCGCCCTCTCCGCCGACCCAGCCCCAAGAATCCCGATCAACTCGCAATGCCTTGTGAGCACTGTCGGTCGAGTGAGTACCGGATACCAGCAGTCCGACGGGGCCCCGGCACACGGCCGCCAAACACGTGGCGCAACGCGGAGGCTTGGCTGAGCGTCAGCGTCCTCCGAGTCAAGCGTTGGACAAGCGCCGCATCAGATTCGCCATCTCGATCGCGGCGTTCGCGGCATCCGCCCCCCGGTTCGAACCCTTCGCGCCGGTCCGCGCCATCGCCTGCTCAATCGTGTCCGTCGTCAGGACACCGAACACCGCAGGCACGCCGGTCTTTGGCCCGATCCGCCCGACGCCCTCCGCGGCCACCTTCGCCACGTAGTCGAAGTGCGCCGTTTCGCCTCGGATCACCGCGCCCAGACAGATGATTGCTGCATAGCGGCCCGACGTGGCCATCTGCATGGCGACGGTCCCAAGCTCAAACGACCCCGGAACCCGCACGACATCGATGTCCTCATCTGCGATATCGTGCCCGTCCAGCGCGCCCAGCGCTCCCTCGAGCAACCGGTCCGTAATAAGCTCGTTGAACCGGGCGACGACGACTGCTAACCGCATTCCGCCCGCATCCATTGAGGTCTTGATGACGTTCGGCACGGTGAGGCCTAGTCCCGCGCGACGGACGTGAGCTCGAGCCCGCACTCGGAGCAGAATCGGGCGTCCGCCACATGGCCGGTACCGCACCGCGGACATGCCACGACGGGCCCTTGGGGAACGTCGGGTATCGGCTCCAATCCACCACCCAAAAGGTGTCCGAGTTTGTCTCGCTTCGTCTCGAGGTATCGCCGGTTGTACTCGTTCGGTGCTGCCGCGATCGGGACTCGGTCAACCAACTCCAGCCCGAACGCGTCGATGCCGACGACCTTACGTGGATTGTTGGTCATCAACGCGACTTTTCGCACACCCAACTCGACCAGAATCTGCGCGCCGACACCGTAGTCCCGGAGGTCGGGCGGGAAGCCGATCCTCTCGTTGGCCTCGACCGTATCCAACCCGGTGTCCTGAAGCGCATACGCTCTGATCTTGTTGTGGAGGCCAACCCCCCGGCCCTCCTGCCGCATGTAAAGAAAGACGCCCTTCCCGGCCTCCGCGATCTGTTTCAGTGCCAGGTCGACCTGTTCTCCACAGTCACACCGCAGTGAGCCGAACACATCACCCGTCAGACACTCGCTGTGCACCCGCACCAGAGTCGGTTCGTCCGGGTCGATCTCACCCATCGTCAGTGCAACATGCTCCGCCGGGTCTATCGAACTCCGGAAGCCGACAGCGGTGAAGATGCCATGTCGTGTCGGCAACCGCGCCTCAGCTTGCCGCTCCACCAGGCTCTCGCTCTGGCGTCGATGGGCAATGATCTGTGCGACGGTCACGATCGGGATTCCCCACTTCGCGGAGAACTCCTCAAGGTCCGGCATTCGCGCCATCGTCCCGTCGTCGTTCATGATTTCGCAGATAACCCCGGCAGGGTAAAGCCCCGCCAGGTTCGCGAGGTCGATGACCGCCTCGGTCTGCCCAGCGCGCATCAACACCCCACCCTCCCGATAACGCAGTGGGAAGACGTGGCCAGGCCGTGCCAGATCGGTCGGTTGTGTCAGCGGATCAACCAATGCTTTAATCGTCTTCGATCGGTCCGCGGCCGAGATACCGGTCGTCACCCCTTCTTTCGCATCGACGGACTGCGTGAACGCGGTGGCGAAAACCGCCGTATTGTTCGTGACCATCAGCGGCAGGTCCAGCTGCTCGAGCCGCGCGCCCATCAGGGGGGCGCACACCAGCCCACGGGCATGGGCCGCCATGAAATTGATCTGCTCCGGCGTCACCATCTCGGCGGCCAGCGCGAGGTCTCCCTCGTTCTCACGGTCCGCGTCATCCACAATGATCACGAACTCGCCCTGACGGATCGCTTCGACGGCCTCGTCGACGCTAACGACTGGCATCGTTCTCGCCCCCGATCTCGACGAACGGCGTTGCTCGGTCACCTCCGAGCAGACGCTCCGCGTACTTCGCGAGGATGTCGATCTCCAGATTCACTTCGTGGCCCGGTTTCATCGTGCTAAACACCGTGTGTTCGAGCGTGTATCGCACCAAGGAAACCGAGAACGACTCGTCGTCCAAGCCCACTACCGTCAAGCTCACCCCGTCGACGGCAATGAACCCTTTCTCGACCACGTAGCGGAGGATTTCCGGCGCCGCCGAGAAGCGGACGACGATCGCATCCCCATCTGGTTCCATCGCCAGCACCCGGCCGGTCCCGTCGACATGCCCCTGGACCAGATGTCCACCCATGCGGCCATTGAACGCCAACGATCGCTCGAGGTTCACGATGCTCCCGGGACCAACCTCTCCGAGGTTCGTCCGCCTGAGCGTTTCCGGCATCAGGTCGAACGCAATCCGGTCGTCCATGATGTCCGTCACCGTCAGGCACGCACCATTGACCGACACGCTGTCGCCGACCGCCGTTTCCTCTATTGCCGTCTGCGCGTGGACGATTAACCGCCCTTCACCAACGGCCGCGACTTTCCCGACTTCTTCGACGATCCCTGTGAACATCAGACCTCTGGGGGTACGAATCTCCGGATTGCTGGCCGTCTCGCGCGCCAACACACCCACAGTTTGGATTATACGCCTCTGCCCGTCGGCCCAAGCAGTTCGCCTTAGGCTCCTGCCCACCACCGAAACGAACCCTCGACCACCACGTCCTCTTCGATCCGGTCGACCCGTACGTGGCTCAGCGCGGCCGCGTCGCTGACCCCGACTATCCCTGCGCCAGCCACCGGTCCAAGCGCCTGAGCCCCACCGAACACCTTCGGTGCGATGAACGCCAATGCCCTGTCCGGCAAGCCATCGTCAAACAGCGAGCCGAGCAATACCTCGCCAACTTCAGTCAGCACTTGCAGCGCGCCCGTATCCCCCAGGTATCGGAGGAGCGCTCGCAGGTCCACGCGGCCGTGTTCGTCCGGCAACGACACCACGGAAACGGAATCCCCCAACGCTTTGAACGGCTCGTGGTACTTGTCACCCGCGGTGGCCACTAGTGTTCGGCCCGGTTCTCGAAAGAGCCGGGCTGTTACTGGCGTCCGACCCCGGCTGTCAGCGATCACGCGCAACGGTTGGCGCGACAGTGCATGGCCCTCTGCATCCCTCGCCGTCAGCTGCGGATCGTCGACCGCCACGGTGCCCGGAGCGGTGAGAATGGCGTCCACCTGTGACCGCACCTCGTGGACATAGCGACGCGACCCTTCACCCGACACCCACCGCGAATCGCCCGTCTTCGTCGCGATCTTCCCATCCAACGTCATCGCGTACTTCGCGATCAGCAGCGGTTCGCCGGTCCGGACGTGCTTGTAATACGCCTGGTAGTGCTCGTTTGCTTCGGCCGATCCATCCCCTACGTCCACGACGATCCCCGCGTCGCGGAGCGCTTGGACTCCCCGGCCGTTCACTTCCGGGTTCGGATCCAACACCGCCAGGCGCACGGCGGCGACTCCGGCTTCGATGATGGCCCGCGCGCACGGCGGTGTGCGACCAACATGTGCGCAGGGCTCGAGCGTCGTGAATAGGGACGCCCCCCGCGCATCAACTCCGGCGGCGGCCAGCGCCACCGCCTCGGCGTGAAACCCACCCGGCTCCTGCGTAAAACCCTCGCCAGCGACCGTTCCGTCCGCCCGGACCAGGACCGCGCCTACCGCAGGGTTCGGGCTCGACAAGCCGAGCGCCCGACGTGCGAGGCCGAGCGCCCGTTCCATATCGGACGATGCCGGAGGGCTCTGATCAGTCACGGGGTCGCGAGTGGGAGAAAGCTGGTGGCACCATACCCTGTCAGAATACCGCCGCTTCCCGGTACGCGCGCACCGGACGGCCTTCGCTGGTCCCCTACGGGATCGCGAACACGGCGTTCACCGTCACGACGACCTCCAACTCGCCGCTCTCGATCGGCGGAGCGGATGATCCGGCTGAATCGAACGCCGCCATCGACCGTGCGCTCTCCACCATCAACTGCACCTGCGGAGCGCCAATCTCGCTCAGTGAAATCGGTTTACCCAACTCCACCCCGGCAGCATCCGCGATCTCCTGCGCATGTGTCACCGCAGCACGCGTCGCCTCGGCTCGCGCTTGTGTCTGTGCCGCCGTGGCATCCTCGACCGTGAACTGCAGCCCACCCACGCGTACGTCGTCGCCGCCCGCCTTCGCCGCTTCGTCGATCACCGTGCTCACCGACTCCAGGTCCCGGACACGCACTGCAACCGAATTCGTCACCATATAGCCATCCAACACCCGCTGGTTCCGCTGTCCGCCGTTCGGGTTGATGACCTCTTCCCACCGGTAGATGGGCTGGATGCTGAATCGCTGCGTCTGAATGTCACGGTCCTCGACTCCCGTTCCCTTGACCGCGGCCGAGACCGCAGCCATCGCAGCCGTCGCCCGCTGATGGGCGGCCGCTACCGACTCGTCTTGGACCTCGATCCCGAGCGCCAGGATCGCGAGGTCCGCATCCACCGCGACACGCCCAGTGCCGGAGACGAAGATACCTTCGGACTGAGCACTCGCTGCTTGTGTCAACGAACGCGCCGTTGCAGTGGCATACTGCGGCGTCTCCGTCACCTGGGTCGCCGCAGCGTCGATCGACAAGGCATTGGTCGGGGGTTCAGTCCCCACGCTGGGCTGCGGCGTCGTTTCGCCGCCCCCGTCGGAGCAAGCAGCTCCCACCAAGGCCGCGAAGACGGCCACCAATGCAACGGCGAACGTCGCTTTCTTCGCTCGCTTCATCTCGTGTCCTCCGTTCATTTCACTCCCGCGCGACCTCGCCAAGACCAACCGCTCAGTTTCCTCTGCTGCTTACAAGTGCAATAACGCACGCGCTGGCAACTCCGTTAGCAACCCAGAGCAACCAGCCACACACCGATCGGATGTCGTGAACCCCAACCTTCCCTCAGGGGCCTTCTTATACTGGCAACAATGGCCATGTCACGCCATCCCGACGCTGAACCGGACCTCCCGGACGACAGCTACTGGGCCGCCGTCGGCCTCCAAACTCGGTCGGACACTGGACCGGGCAACAACGATGGGCACCGGGGCCGCCGGTTCCTACGTGAGGTCGTGGAGACCGTTGCCGCCGCTGCCATCCTCTTCTTTGTCATACAGGCCATGGTCCAAAGCTACCAGGTTCAGGGTCCCAGCATGGAGCCGAGCGTTCACAACAACGAGCTCTTGCTCGTCAACAAGGCCGTCTACTTCAACGTTGCGCGGTCCACCGTCGACCTGCTGCTCCCCTTCGTCGACCTCCAGAATGGCAACGACATTTACCCCTTCCATCCCCCTCGGCGTGGTGACATCGTCGTCCTCCGGGGTCCGGACGGCTCGACGCGAGATTTCATCAAACGCATCGTCGCCATCCCCGGCGACACGCTAGAACTCCGTCGCGGTGAGCTCTACGTCAAAGACGAACTGGTGGACGAGCCATACCTCGCCGATCTCGACTCCCGCGGCTCCGTTGGTCCGATCGTGATCCCACCCGGCTCCTACTATGTCCTCGGCGACAACCGGTCTGTCAGCCGCGACTCCCGCTCCTGGGGCCCAATCTCGGAGGAGATGATCGTCGGCAAGGCCTGGATCGCCTACTGGCCGTTCGGCGAACTCGGATTCCTCGGCCACACCCCCGCACCAGTCAGCGCCACGAGCACCTGATCGGTTGCGCCGCGACGGCGCTTCAGCGAGGGACGAGAGATGCAGACAGATGAATCCGCGCGGAAATCACCATCACCGGCACGATGCGTAGCCGGAGCCTTGATTAGGGATGACGAAATCCTACTCGTGAAGCGGAGCTTGCAAGCCTCCTACTACCCCGGCGTCTGGGATCGGTTTGGAGGGCATGTTGAGAAGGACGAAACTGCGCGCGACGCCTTACACCGTGAAGCTGTAGAGGAGCTCCAAGTGCGGATTGAACGGTTCCAACCTTTGGGTTCCGCCCACGACCCGGTTGAACCTGCCGACATCACCGTCTTCGCCGTTTGGGAGTGGAAAAGGCGAGCCCGTCAACGCTGCACCTCAAGAGCACAGCAGCATCCGCTGGTTCTCAAAGTGGGACCTTCCTCAATCCCCAGCTCTAGACCTTTATGGCGAGTTTGCTGGCGAGCGTTCGGCTAGAGTCCGCGGACCGAAGCGCGGGACAGAACAGGCAGCGCGACGAAGCGGGAATACGCAAGGCAAAATCGAGATTAGGTTTCCGCTAACGAAGTCTTGCCGTCGCCTCCGAGCCGTTACAAACGCAAGGCTATTGATCGCCCTGCGGGGATGCCCAAAGGTGCCAGCCGGCTGCGCCTCCGACCAACACGAACAACGGGTCCACGAGAGCCCAGATGACCATACTCACCGTGGTCTGCGGGTCCTCGCCAACGACAAGGTTGTCGAACCAATTCCAAAAGAACCAAAGCGTCAGCGTGCCCGTTGCGTAGAAGGCCAGGTCCGCGCTCAGACGTGCACTCGACATGGGCTCGTCCGGACCGGCGCGGTGCGCTTCAGCCTTTCGAAGGTAGCGGGTAACCAAGGCAATCACGATTGCGGGCGCCATGAACCAGTCCAAGATGTCCCAAACGAACTCAACGTCAACGGCTTCTGTGTAGAACGGCGCAAACACAAAATGCACCGCAACCACGGCTGCCAAAACCAACAAATAGATAGCTGCCAGCCTCTTAGCTATGTCCATGGTTCTGTCCTCCTTCGACGTTCGCGCGACGGCATGGTAACAGTCGGTCGAAGTCGGATCTCACTTTGGGAGCACTCCTTGGAGCCCTAACTGGGTGATCCTTGGCCACCGCTACGTTGCTAGCCGAATGCGGTGCGGAAGAGACGGCGAACGGAATCGTCGGTCTCGATGCCGGCGAGGTCGCGGAGTGTGAACCAGCGCAGATCGAGCGATTCACCGCTCATGCGCGGCGCGGTGCCGGGACCAGCACGGAGGAGGAAGCGGGTATCGAAGTGCAGGTGCTCGGGCTCGCCGGGGCGGGCCGGTATCGTGTGAATATCGAGGTCTACCGGGGTGGGGTCAATCGCAAGATCGGCAATACCGCTCTCCTCAACCGCCTCTCGAAGCGCGACGCCGGCGAGGTTGGCGTCGCCGTCGGCGTGCCCACCGAGCTGGAGCCAGCGGCCCAGCTTGCGGTGATGGGTGAGCAGGGCGCGCCGCGCCTCGTGGTCAAGCACCAGAGCGGAGCCGGTGAGGTGCCCCGGCAGGCAAGTCCGAAGGTGCGCGTCCCCGGGGTGAGTTTCGATGAATGCCAGCACACCCGCTTGGACGGCCCGTTGCGCCTCGTCCGGCGCGTCGTACGCCAACAGCACCCGCCAAGCCGCGCCGAGGTCGGAGGTCGACGGAAATGGTCCCCGAACAAATTGCCCAGCCCTGCCTACAGCGTCACCCCTACCAACTTTCGGCCTTCTCGATAGACACAGATCCGATTCTGGCCGACCGCGCGTGGCTCAACGACGCAGCCCCCGTCTGCCGACATCACAACTCGTCAACGTGTTGGCGTCTGCACCTAACGACACGCTTCGTTGATCAAACACAAACCCATCTTCAACATAATCCACCAATTCTAGGTCTCCCTCGCGCCTGCCCGGCCCCCTCTCGCCAGGACCGCGGTCTGGACGTCATTGCCCTAACAGGGGGCTGATATGCACTCGCAATTGTGAGGACGGTGTTGATCTAAGCGAGAGGATATCCCCCACCAGAAGGTAGGTGTAGACGACGCACCGGTCTGCCTCTTCCCTCGTCAGCGTGTCGTGAGACCCCTTTTGAGCCGCTTTGAAGAGAGCGTCGAGTCTGTGGCCCATGTAGTGCAAGTGAGACCCAACTATTTCCATATAACGCTTGGATTCTGACGAGTCATCAACGTATGCCATCAACCTGTTGATGTATTGACCGTCTCCTAGCTTCACTTCGGTCCCATTCCGTGTCCGCGTTCCATCCTGTGGAGGAAAAATGGCGTCAGCCAAAGCCTCGAGTACTCTCCGCCAGCTATGTGCTGCGTTAGACCAGTCTTCAGGGTTGTTCGACGCAAGATCATTGTAAGCGGGTACTAGCTTCTCTACAGCGTCTGGCACTGTAATCCCGATCAATGAGTCTACTTGAGCGGGCGTCCGTTCGAATACATTATTGACAAGTCCAGAACACCCAATCGCATAGTGCTTGTTGGCGACGTAGCTGTGAATGTGGGTGCGTCGAGAGGCAAGCTGCTTAATAGTCGCGTCCATACCACTCAGAATCCATTTCTTCTCGTATAGGGCAGTCCCCGGAGCAGTGCCCTGATATGTGCCCTGAAGCACGGCGTCCCCTTTGGCAACATCGTACTCGCATTTCTCGATGGCCTTCGGTCTTCCTGCTGAGGGATCATAGCCACTGCTCATCCGCTCGCACTCCCGCTGAACGTCGGGATCATTCAGGATGCCGGCTAGGCGTATCACTCTCAGTACCACGTTAGACAGATGCTCTCGCCCCATCTCGATGTCCTCGAGAATCTCGCTAGAGAGAGCCTCGGCCTCCTCCGAGACCTTAGTCGCGATGTTGAACGTGGGACTAGTTTCCACTCAAGCCTACCTTGCCCAGCATCAGGTTCCTGCAGGGAGCCCAAACTGTTACTTGAGAACCGAAGTCAGTTGGTACACTTGCAACGGGTCTGCTTGAGTGCTAGTTCCTTCAATCCCATTGCCACCCAGGCCCCGGCTTCTAAGGGATATTTTAGCACGCAATATAACCCACGGAGAGATTCGTGACACGGCATCTTTTCTATCTCGCATCCCCACTGACCGCCGCACCATCGACTGACGGCAGAATGCTTGAACCTGTGAGAACCAGGTGGCACGATTCGGGACGGGAGAATCCCACCGGACCGCGGGCCTCCCGGATCCGCATTAGTGAACGTGGGGAGGACGCGAGCAACCCCACCTACGGCCTCTCCTGAGCAGCGCATTGGTTTATCGGATGCCGAAGGCAGGGATGCTGACACCATGGGCGCCGAGCCTCCCCCGGTTACAGGACAAGGACGAACCTCAATACAAAGGTTGTTGATTTTGTCAAGTTGGTGGGCCGTGAGGGGATCGAACCCTCGACCTTGGGATTAAAAGTCCCCTGCTCTCCCGCTGAGCTAACGGCCCGTCCAAGTCTACGCCCGCTACGGCTGCGACCGCGCTGGCGTTCCCTTGCCGCCCTGACAAGTCGGGCATGTGTACGTCCCGCGGCCTCCAACCACGGACCGCTCGATCGGTGTCCCACACGCGATACACGGCGCCCCGGCGTTCCTCGGCATCCGTAACACCTCCGCGGCGCCCTCCTGCGACTCGGTCGGAGGCTCCACGATGTCACCCGCCCACACCAGCGCGTCGAGCGTCCGGACCGCCCGCGCCAACGTCGACACGACCGCGTCCCGCAGCGTCTCGACCTCTCTCTCGTCGAGCGACCCCGCAGCCCGCAGCGGATGCAACCTCGCCGCGAACAAGGCCTCGTCCGCGTAGATATTCCCCACACCCGCAGCAACACCCTGGTCCAACAGCAGCGCCTTCACTGGCGCCCTCCTGCCCGCCAACTGTTCCCGTAAGAACGCAACCCCGAACTCGGGATTCGGCGACAAGTCCTCCATCAGCGGCTCCGGCCCCAGACCACTCACCAACTCAACCGGGTCCGCGACCCACCACACGCTCCCGAACACGCGCGGGTCGACGAACCGCAGCGACCGGCCTCCGCCCAACGCCAGCACGAACCGCGTGTACGCTGGTAACTCCGCTGACGATGGTTCGATCCGCGGCGCCCCGGTCATCCCCATGTGCAGGACCAACGAGCCTTCATCCAGCGCCGCCAGGAGAAACTTCGCACGCCGGTCGAGCCGCTGGACCGTCGAACCAAGCACCCGTTCCACGAACTCCCCAGTAGAGGGAGCCTTCACGATCGATTCCCGCAGCACATCCACGCCAACGATCCTCGCGCCGACCGCGCCGTCACGGATCAGCGACTGTCGGAACGCCTCGACGTCGGGCAGTTCAGGCACGGTACACACCTCTCGAACCCGGATTCCTCGTTAGACGCATCGAGCAGAGCCCGACGCGCTGCGACATTGCCCCCCTCCCTGACTCGTCACCCCGCGTTTCCGGCCTGCACTTGGAGGTTCCCCCGTCCCGCCGATAGACTGGACACATTCCGATGGCCACCGCGCGAGACCACGACCCCGCAGAGGAACTCGAAGGCCCCTATTCGGGCGCCGACGACCAGCTCGTCCGCCTCCGTCACTCCTGCGCACACATCATGGCGGAGGCAGTCCTCTCGCTTTTCCCCGACGCCAAGCTCGGGATCGGTCCACCCATCGAAGACGGCTTTTACTACGACTTCGAGCTTCCCCGCGCCCTCACACCCGACGACCTGCCGGAAATCGAGTCCCGGATGCGTGAGATCATCGACTCGCAGTCCGAATTCTCCCGCCAGCAGGTCCCGAAGCACGAAGCTCTCGACTTCTTCGCGGCCCAACCCTTCAAACGCGAGTTGATCGAGCAGATCCCAGACGCCACTGTCTCCACCTACACCCAGCACGGCTTCACCGACCTCTGTCAGGGGCCCCACGTCGAGTCGACCGAGAAGGTCGTCGCCTTCAAGTTACTCCGCATCGCTGGCGCCTACTGGCGCGGTGACGAGAACAACCCGCAGCTGCAGCGCATCTACGGCGCCTGCTTCGAGTCCCAGGAAGAGCTGGACGCTCATCTGCACCGACTCGACGAAGCGGCACGCCGTGACCACCGGCGTCTCGGCCGCGAGCTCGGGCTCTTCTTCATGGACCCCATCGCCCCAGCCTCACCGTTCTTCCTGCCGAAGGGCGCGACCGTCTACAACCTGATGGTTTCCTACATCCGGGAGCAGTACACCCGGTACGGGTACCAGGAGGTCGTCACCCCGCAGATCTTCTCCACCGACCTCTGGCGCACGTCCGGTCACTACGACAACTACCGGGAATACATGTACTTCACCGATGTCGACGAGCGCGAGTTCGGCGTCAAACCGATGAACTGTCCCGGCCACTGCATCATCTACCGCTCCCAACTCCACTCCTACCGCGACCTCCCGCTGAGGATCGCCGACTTCGGTCGGTTGCACCGCAACGAGCGCTCCGGCGTCACCCACGGCCTCACCCGCGTCCGCAGCTTCTCGCAGGACGACGCGCACATCTTCTGCCTCCCGGATCAGGTCGCCGGCGAGATCTCCTCGCTCCTCGAGATGACCTATGCGGTATACCAGGCGTTTGGCCTGGGAGAACCGCGCGTCACCCTGTCGCTGCGCCCCGAGAAACGCCTCGGCGACGATGCCCTATGGGACCGCGCCGAAGCCGCTCTCCGAGACGCCCTACGCGTCGCCGGCCGTACGTTCGAGGAAATCCCGGGCGAAGGGGCCTTCTACGGACCCAAGATCGACCTCTTTATGCGCGACGCTATCGGCCGCGAATGGCAACTGGGCACGTTCCAGCTCGACTTCAACCTCCCGGAACGGTTCGAGCTCGAATACATCGCCGGGGACGGCTCCGCACACCGGCCCGTCATGGTCCACCGTGCCATCCTCGGCTCCCTGGAGCGGTTCCTCGGCGTACTGATCGAGCACACCGCCGGCGCTTTCCCGGTCTGGCTCATGCCGGTGCAAGCCGTCCTCATACCCATCGCCGACCGCCACCACGACTACGCCCGCACTATCGAGACCCGCCTCCGAGACGCCGGATTCCGGGTGGAGGTGGACGCCCGCAACGAACGGATGAACGCCAAGGTGCGGGACGCGCAGATCCAGCACGTGCCCTATATGCTCGTCGTCGGCGACCGCGAGGCCGAATCCGAAGCGGTCTCCGTCAGGCTCCGCTCGAACGAAAACCTCGGCGCCATCACGATCGATGACTTCGTCAAGATGGCCGCGAAAGCCGTCGCCTCACGCACGTAGCTCCTTCGGCGCTCCGCACGGACCCGTGCGTCTCCACTCGAAACGACAGCCAGTGAGCTGCTGATAAGCCGCCGGAGAACACGATGGCGCTCATCGGGACCAGCGGGTACAACTACAACGAATGGAAGGGCAACTTCTACCCGCAGGGCCTCCCAAACGCGCGGATGCTTGAGTTCTACGCCAGCCAGTTCTCAACCGTTGAGATCAACTACTCCTTCTACCGGATGCCCAGCGAGAAGGTGATCGCCGATTGGGTCGCCACGACGCCCGACGGTTTCACGTTTACGCTCAAAGCGCCGCGCCGGATCACACACGACGCGCGGTTGCAACCGGAGCCCGGCCTGTTGGAGACTTTCCTCGACCGGGCTCGCCAGCTGGGAGACAAACTTGGCGTCGTGCTCTTCCAACTGCCACCGTCGTTCCGTGCCGACCTCGATGTCTTCGACGGTTTCGTGGACTGGTTGCCACACGGCGTTCGGGTGGCGCTCGAATTCCGCAACCGTTCCTGGCTCACGGACGACGTGTACGACCGCATGAGAGTCCGAAACCTCGCCCTCTGCGTGACCGACAACGAGGATTCCACGACCCCCGACGTCGTGACCGCCGACTACGGCTACCTCCGGTTACGCGACGAGGGTTACTCCCCGGACGACATCGGCCGGTGGGCATCGTTGGTCACCGAACGCGAGTCCGGCGCATGGAATCAGATCTTCGTCTACTTCAAGCACGAGGACGAGGGCAAAGGGCCGGAGTTCGCTCGTGCACTCGCCGCCCGGCTGGCCGGGTAGCCGGACCGGGGCTCATTGACCCCCTAGACCGCGGAACCTATCGTTGCCCAATCCTGGGGGTGGGGCGAACATGACTACCAACGGCACGAACGGGGCATCACCAAAAGCGCTCGGCCACCTGCGCGTCATCGAGCTCGGTCAAATGCCGGCAGCTTATGCGGCGGGTTTCCTGGGCGGCCTGGGCGCAGACGTCATCAAGATCGAGCCTCCCGGGGGCGACCCGAACCGCTCCCTCCCGCCCTTCGCCGGCGGTACCGCCGGTCCGGAACGGAGCATCCCGTTTCTAAATGCCAATCTGAACAAGCGCAGCATCGTCCTCGACGTCAACGAAGCCGCAGACCGTAAGAACGTCAGGGCCCTTATTGACCGGTCAGACATTCTCATCGAGGCTACCCCTCCGGGCTACTTGGATTCCATCGGCCTCGGCGAAACCGCGCTTCGCGATTCCAATCCCGGCCTCGTCACCGTCTCCATCACCCCCTTCGGCCAAGACGGGCCATACAGTCACTATCTCAGTGGGGACGCTATTGCCGCCGCCATGTCTGGCCTCATGATGAGCCAGGGAGACAACGAGCGCGCACCCGTCGTTCCCCCCTGCCAGATGTCCTATCAACTCGCCGGCATCGAGAGCGCGTACCTCGCCGTCGCCGCGGTCAGGCATCGGCGGCGGACAGGATCGGGTCAACGGATCGACGTCTCCCTCCAAGAAGCCCTGACCTTCGCAACCGTGAGCACCGTGGCGCGCTACGGTCAACGGAGCGAGATCGCCACGAGACCCGGAGCCGCTGGCGGCGCATCCAACATCTACCGCTGCAAAGACGGCAGATACGCCGCCCTGGCCATCTTCATGACAGGACACTGGCGCGTCCTCACCCGTGGTTGGATGGAGGACCCCATCCTGTCCGACGACGAATGGGACTCGTCTCAGTACCGCACCGACAACCAAGACGTCGCCCAAGTGCTCATCGGGCAGTTCATCGAGCAGTTCGACCGCGACGAGTTCGTCGCCGAAGCGCAGGCGCATAGATTGGCCTGTTCTCCGGTCAACACGTTCGAGGACTTCGTCACAAGTCAGCACATGCGCGAGCGCGGATGGTTCCGGACGGTCGACCACCCCATCGTCGGTCGGTACGAGGCCCCGGGCCCTCCGGCAACGCTGGAACGAACGCCGTTCGCCATCAGCCGCCCAGCGCCGTTGCTCGACCAACACCGGGACGAAATCCTCGCCGAACTCACGTCGGTTCCACCCCGAGGTCAGACCTCCGCAGCCGACCCGGCAGCGGCCCCCGACGCGCCGCTGCTCGAAGGGATTCGTGTCGCCGACATCACACGTGCGTTCGCGGGACCAATCGGGACCATGTTCCTGGGGTTCTACGGCGCCGAGGTCGTCAAGGTCGAGTCCACCAGCCTCGAGGCAAATCGCGAGCCGAACCGCCCAGTGTTCGCCGACCTCAACCGCAACAAGATCAGTTCCACGATCGATCTCCGCTCCCAGGACGGAAAGGACTTGTTCAAGCGCCTTGTCTCCAAGAGCGACGTGGTCGTCGATAACTTCAGCGCCGAGGTGATGCGGCGGTTCGGCCTCGGCTGGAACGACCTCAGACAGATCAAGCCGGACATCATCCAGATCGGCATGCCTGGTATGGGCTCTACCGGGCCCCTCAACTCGTGGGTCACCTACGGGAACCAGCTCCAGGCCTACACCGGCCTCACGCTACTCTGGGGCCACCCGGAATCGGAGATGTCGGCCCACGCCAAAGGCGTCATGCCGGACTACGTCGGCGCAGCGTTCGTCGCGCTCGTCAGCGCCGCCGCTATCGAGTACCGAGACCGAACAGGTGAAGGTCAGTTCATCGAGATCAGTCAGGTCGATGGGCAAGGCGCGCTCATGGGACCACCAGTGCTCGACTACACGATCAACGGCAATTCGTGGAACTCCGTCGGCTACGACGAGCCGTTGACGGCGAACCTCGCGCCCTTCGGTGCGTACCCGTGCAGCCACCCTGACAGTTGGATCGTCATCACCTGCGAGTCCAACCAACAGTGGGACGCGCTCAAGGCAGTGATGGGAGCTCCCACTTGGGCCGAGAATCCGGACTTCGCGGATCTCGCCGGACGCCGCGCCAACCGCGACGAGATCGACCACGAGATCGCCGAGTGGACTCGGGCCTTCTCTCCTCAACAAGCCCTGCGCCTACTCCAAGGCGGAAGCGTTCCTGCTGGCATCGCGATGAACGGCGAGCAGATGTTCAACGACATCCACTTGAGGCACCGCAGCCACTTGGTGGAAGTCGATGCACCCCCATGGGGTGTGCTGACCCATCAGGGCCTGCCCGCGATTCCCGCCAGGTCGAAGGCCTCCGCTGCCGTGCGCGCGCCCTGGATCGGCGACCACAACGACTATGTATTGAAAGACATCCTCGAACTCTCCGATGACGCGATCAAAGCGTGGCAGGAAGCGGGAGTCATTCGCTGATCGCCGCATCCGCATCAGGGCGTCCGTTCTGCTTGACCGTCGACGTGGCTCTGTGTATATTCCAGCGTCGAATTGGCTCGCTCAGATGAGCGAAGGGGGTACCCGAACATACCAAGGGACTATCGCGTCAACAATCGGATCACGGCGCGTGAAGTGCTCGTTGTCACGGACGACGGGGATCGCCTCGGGATCATGCCGGTACGCGAAGCAGTTGATGTTGCCTTGGAACGCGGAGTCGACCTGGTCGAAGTCGCCCCTAACGCCCAACCGCCGGTCTGTCGGCTGCTGGATTACGGCAGGTTCCGGTACGAGCAATCCAAGAAGGAGCGCGAACTCCGAAAGGGCCAGAAGACCGCTGAGCTCGGCGAAGTCCGGCTTCGGCCCAAGATTGGGCAGCACGATGTCGACTTCAAGACCCGGCAGGTGCGGAAGCTGATCGACGGAGGAGACAAGGTCAAGGTTTCGGTCATCTTCCGAGGTCGAGAAAACACCCACCCCGAGTTGGCCGTCGCGCTCCTGCGAAGGGTCGCGGAAGCCGTTCAGGACATCTGTGCGATCGACACGCCGCCACAGCTCGAGGGCCGCGGGATGAGCATGATCCTCGCCCCGGGCAAGGCACGGCGGCGCGCTGTCGCGGTGACGGCGCCTGCAGCCGATGCCGAGGAGACCGAAGACCATGCCGAAGAAGTACAAGCTCAAGACACATAAGGGCACCCAGAAGCGCATCGGCGTCACGGGGTCCGGTAAGCTGACCAAGGGCAAAGGGCACCAGAGCCACCTCCGGCGCAAGAAGCCCAAGTCCGTGAAACGTCAGTACGGCAATCAGCAGGCGCTGAGCGAGGCGGACACCAAACGCGTGAAGCGCCTTCTGCCATACGGCGTCAAGTAGTCCACACCCAAAAGGAACGTATATGACCCGCGTGAAGGGCGGCCCGAAGACACGGCGCCGACATAAGGATGTCCTGAAGCAGACGAAAGGGCAGTGGAAGTCCCGCCACACCCTCTATCGGCGCGCGCATGAAGCGCTGCTCCATTCGCTCCAGTACGCCTACGAGCACCGTCGCGAGCGCAAGGGAGACATGCGCAAATTGTGGATTGCGCGTATCAACGCTGCGGCCCGCCTCAACGGCCTCCCGTACGGGCGTTTCGTTCATGGCCTCAAGCTGGCGGGCATAACCATCGATCGAAAAGTCCTCGCGGACATCGCGGTGCGGGATCCTAACGCCTTTACCCAGGTGACGGAAGCCGCGAAGACCGCACTCGCGCCCGAACTATCAGCGGCCAGTTAGGCCCAAGCGCCGAACAGAAAACGCTGGGCTCGTGGGCCCAGCGTTTTCTGTTTGTACCCGGATTGCGAGCGGTGTGCCTAGCCCGCGGAATCACCCCTGTTGAGGAGCTTCCGCAACCGTCCCTTTCGGCGCGACGCGTTGTTCGTGTGGATAACCCCGTGCGATGCCGCCCGGTCAAGGGCTGCGGACGCAACCCGGACACGTTCCTCGCGGTCTGCGGTACCCTCCGTTGCTGCTTCACGCGCACTTCTCATGAGCGTCCGAAGCGTTCGCACCCGATGCCGGTTCACGTCTCTCCGCCGCACGGACTGACGGTGCCGTTTCGCTGCCGAAATTCCCTTAGTCACGCCTTAGCTACTCCTGATTGTGCAGGCCGTCCTCGACCCGCTTCCTTCGATGCCGCTGTTATCCGGTGAACGCTCACGACCTCCTGCACTTCTTCCAGCCGCGAGAGCAGCCGGCTGACCTGTGCAAGGCCCGATGTCTCAACCGTAATAGATATCGTAACCGAGCGGTCAGGATTGCGTCTATCACGTATGTCCGTGATGTTGATCTGTTCCGCCGAAACGATCGTCGTGATATCGCGCAACAGTCCCGTCCGATCGTGGGCGGTGATCACGATCGACGACGGGTAGAGCTGATCGACGTGGGGCCACCGCACGTCCACGATCCGCTCCGGCTCATCCTCGTTCGCAAGGTTCGGACAGCCTTCCCGGTGCACGGTCACGCCGCGGTTCCGCGTGATGAACCCCACGGCCGGTTCTCCAGGAAGCGGACGGCAACACCGGCCCGTTCGCGCGGATACAACCCCGCCGCCAAGGACCTCGACTGCAAGCTCCCCGGCTCCAGGAGTGATGCGGACCGTGGGTTGCCGCTCTTCCGCTGGCGTCAGCCGCGTCGCAACCTGGCTCGTGCTCACCGTCCCTGTTCCGAGGGCCAGGATGAATTCATCCTCTGTCTCGTAGCTGAACATCTCAGCTAGCTTCATCGGATCGAGGCCGATTCCTAGCCGCTTCGCTTCGCGTTCCAGCAGCTGCTTCCCGCGCGCCAGGCTCTCCGTCCGTTTCTGGCGGCGGAACCACTGGCGGATCTTCGATCGTCCGGTCTCGGTTCGCACATAGCCCAGATCTGGGTTCAGCCAGTCAAGGCTCGGGCCTTTCTCCGCTTTGGAAGACATGATCTCAACCGTGTCGCCGTTCTTCAGCTGGTACGCGTACGAGACCAACCGGCCGTTCACCTTCGCCCCCACGGCCCGGTATCCCAAGTCGGTGTGAATCCGGAATGCAAAGTCGAGCGGCGTGGACCCCGCGGGCAGCTCGCGAATCTCGCCCGCCGGCGTGTACACGAATACCTGGTCCGGAAGGATGTCTCCCTTCACCTGCTCGACGAACTCCTCCGCTCCGGACACCTCCCGTTGCCAATCGATCAACTGGCGCACCCACGCGATCCGCTCCTCGAACTGCGAGTTCGATACCGCCCGACCTTCCTTGTAGCGCCAGTGTGCCGCGACGCCGTATTCCGCTAGCCGGTGCATCTCTGGGGTGCGGATTTGGACCTCAAGCGGCTTGCCGGATTGCACCAACACCGTCGTATGGAGCGACTGGTACCCGCTCTCGCGCGGGCTTGCGACGTAGTCGTCGAACTGCCCTGGCACCGGCCGCCACAACCCGTGCACAGCGCCTAACGCCGCGTAGCAGTCCTGCACCGTATCCACGATGATCCGGACCGCCAGGAGGTCATAGATGTCACCGAACTGCCTGCCGGACGTCTCGTAACGCTGCATCTTCTGGTGGATGCTGTACAGGCTCTTTGGCCTCCCAACCACCTCTGACGGTTTCAAGCCAGCGTTCCCCAGCTCGCCACGAAGCTCGTTGATGGCAGCTTGGACCTGCTCCTCGCGCTCCGCCCGCCTGGAGTCAACCAGCGCTACGATCCGCTCGTAGTCCTGTGACTCAAGGTGGCTGAACGCGAGGTCCTGCAGCTCCCACTCGATCGCATAAAGCCCCAACCGGTGCGCCAACGGCGCATAGATCTCTCGCGTCTCGAACGAGATGCGCCGGCGCTTCTCTTCAGGGAGCGCACCAAGGGTCCGCATGTTGTGGAGCCGGTCCGCCAGTTTGATAAACACGACGCGGATGTCTTGCGCCATCGCGACGAGCATCTTCCGGAGACTCTCGGCTTGGGCTGACGTCATTCGCTCCGGTTGGCCTGGTGCCGTCCCACGTCCATCGGTTCGGTCGTTCTCGGCCGGCGACGGTTCATCCGTCAATCGGCCCAGCTTCGTGACGCCGTCCACCAGCCGTGCCACATTTGCGCCGAACTCACTCTCGATCTCCGCGAGCGAGACCGGAGAGTCCTCCACGACATCGTGAAGGAGCGCCGCCTGCAGGGCCTCTGGGTCGTTCAACTGGAGGTCAACGAGGATCATCGCCGTCTGCAGGGGATGCGTGACGAACGGATCGCCAGAGAATCGGAGTTGACCTTCGTGCGCTCGCTCGGCGACGTCCCACGCTTGGCGCAACGACTGGAGCCGTTCCGGCTCTATCTGTCCCTGCAGTCGCGCGCTGAGTTCATCAAACCCCGCCGCGCTCGGTCGCGACGTCGATACGGTCGCCATAACTCATTGTACCGGCGAGCGCCCGCGCGTGTTCGCGCTATTCGACTAGTCGGTATCGCAGCGCCCGCAGCTCATCTCGGTCCTTCTCCGACGAATACCGGAGCGTTACGAGGTAGGCATAGAGCAGCAAGAACGCAACCATGCCAATCAAGAACGGCATCAGAAACGCCGCGGGCATGTCGAACGGGATCGTTGGCACCGGATGAAGATAGGTCCACAGGTAAACCGAGAAATAGGTTATCGGGACGTTGAAGAAACCCAGAACCCCGATAACCCCCGCGAAGCGAGCAGTGCGCGGCCCCGGTTCTCCGAGCGACCGCAACATCAAATAGCCGACGAAAATCATCCAGAGCACCAGGGTCGTTACAAGCCGGGCATCGTTCCAACTCCAGAACGTGCCCCATACTGGTCTTCCCCAAAGGGAGCCCGTGATCAACGTCAACGTCGTCGTGACGACGCCGATCTCCGCCGACACCCGCGCCAAGCGGTCCCACCGCACCTGACCTCGCCACAAGTAGCCCACACTGCCCACGAACACGACGCCGAACGCCACGTACGTGGTCAGCGCGATCGGAACGTGAATGTAGAAAATCCGCGAGTGGACACCCTGGACCGCGTCGACCGGTCCAACAACCAGGGCCAGGTACATGGCCGTGACCATCGTTCCAGCTGCCGCGTACCCCAGCAACTGCTGGCGGCTCAGCCAGGGGTTTGACTTGTCTCTTGCTACCACGCGCGGTTAGCTGGCCTCGCCGGCCCGAGCATTCGCCGTGAGCACCGCTCCGCCCGTTGACTCGGCTCGGGTGGACCACCGGGTCGCCACGAGAAATCCGCTGAACATCAACGCTCCCGCAACGATCTCGCCAGCGTAGAGATACTCGCCGTCGCCGAATCGCGTCAGCGTGCTCGCCGACGCGATCACCAGTGCACCCGCCGCGATCAACATGTTTCCCCACATCCGGTTGATCAGCGTCTTCTTCCTCCAGAACAAGTATGCAGAGTAGATCGCCCCGCCGACGAGCGCCACGACACCAAAGATATTGAAAATCGGCGTCAACCCACGCACCCATGCTCCGTCCGCCATGATCTCCTTATACTGCCCGCTCAGCGGCATTGATGGGTCGAATCCGGACCCGTCAATCGGCACCGTCATGACTCCATAGAGACCCACTAGCGACCCAAACACCACGACCGCCAGGGTGGCCTTCGCGAATCGGGGGCGGCTGAGCAAATAGACCGTCCCTAACCCAATCCACGCCGCGTTCAAGAGCGCTCCGCTCGCGTACCAAGTGCGGAAGATCAGCCCGTTCCATGCAATCGACGAAGCAAGTTCCGCCATACTGCCAACCCCGAACAGCGCGAGCCCAATTCCCCAGAAGAGCAGCGCGGGCCTCCGTGACCGTGTCCACCGCGTGAACACTAGGACGACGAAGGTCCCCATAATCGCGCTGGACACCAGCGGGAGGGCCGTCGTCATCAACGCGTAGTCCTCCGAGTTCGTTTGGCGAGTCCGTTTAGTTGTTCCCGGGTAAATCTGAAGAAATCTGTAGATTACTCAGATTCGCCGGTTTCGCATGCTACCACGGCCCCTCGGTTGACTCTGAGCCAAACCGCCATGTACGCTCGTTTTTGGTTTGGGACTTACGTAACCCGTGGATCGTGGCATCCTCGCGAGAGGTGAATCGTGGAGCTGAAGCAGCTCCTGCATCAGGTGCCCGGGCTGACCAAGCGGTTCGTCTATTACCTCGAAACACAGGGGTACATTCACCCGACCAAAGTCCCCAAGAAACGCATCGCACGTCGCGACTACTCCGAGAGCGATCTCCGGATCATCCAGGACGTGTGGCGCTTCTATCAGCGTGGCTACGCTGTCCAGCGCGCCCATGCGCTCGCGACTCGTACCGACCGGACCATCGCCTACGTCGCCTTCGCCGCTCCCGCCCGGACTTGGCGGGAGGTCGTTACGCTCCTCCGGTCGTTCCGCGAGGTGGTCGAAGCGTCACCGGTCTATGGCGAAACCTGGGACATCTTCGCGAAGACCGACTCTACCGATCCAGCAGGCATCTATCAGAACCTCGCCCCTGCCCTCGCCGAAGCTGGCATCCAAGCAATGCCACGCATCTGGAGGGCACGGGAGTACTACATCCGCCAGAGGGAGGACACTACCGTGACGCTCGAGGATTCGGGGCTCATTGCCTACATCCTGATGACCGTCCCTAGCAAGCACATTGAGATCGTCGCGGAAGACCTCAAGGCCTTCCCAGCCGTCCACGAAGTCAGCGTGATCTATGGCGCTTCGGACATCGTCGCCAAAGTCGTCGTCCCCAGCGCCCGGGATCTCGATAGCCTCGTCATGGACCAGATCCACGGCATCGAAGCCATCGAGTCCACCCGGACCTTCATTACGGTCGCAGACCTCCACTGGACCCGATGACCGGACGCGACAACGTCCACGGGCCGACAAAGAAAAAGGCCGGGTCGCCCCGGCCTTTGGCCTCGGAGTACACGAACTGAACTAGGTCTTCTTCGGCAGGACCATCTCAATCGCGTTCTTCGACTCGTTCGCGTGGCAAAGGGCAGGGTCGCCCCCGCACTCACACTCCTCGCCGTTCTCGCACTGGCAATCAGCCAACAGTTTGCCGCACGCACAGGTCGCAGCTTCAATCTGCCCGGTAACGCCCTCGACCCTGCGCTCTTGCTCGATCGTCATGCTTACTCCTGTGCCCCGGCGGTACGAGTCTTGTACAGATTATACGCCTTCCGCCATCCGTCTGCCCGCTCGACTACCGGTTCTCCGTCTGCGTCCCACAATGGACGTGCCAACGAGTCCCATCGCCAGAAGTGCGACCAAACTGACATCTGTCGTCGAGCCACCCAGACATCCGCCTCCGGACTCCGTGGCCGGCGTCGGCGTGGCCGGGACCGGCGTTGCATCCTCGCCGACCAGCGTCCCCTCAGGGGCTCGCGCCTGCTCCGAACCCCCACCTGGACGCACCGCCCCCGGGGGCGCTACCTCGACGGTCAACGTCCGCTCCGCAACCGTCGATAGTGCGTCGCTGAAAGCCGTGAGCGTCAACTTGTACAGCCCCGGAATGAGCGCTCCTGTCTCCCCAGCGGAGAGCGCAACGGCGAAGGCGTCCCCGGCCGCCTCCGCCTCGCCAGTCTTGATGACCCGGCCGGACGCCGGATCCGTGAAGACATACTGAACACCGTGCGTACCCGGTCCCTGGACCATCGCCTCGATCCGGGCATCCGCACCGATTTCAACGAACGGGTCCGTCGATGACGTGATCCTTAACTGCTCCACCGAACCGAAGTACCAATCGCCCGGTTTGAACGGATATGTCGGGTCGCGGAACGCTTCAAGCTCCGCGTACTGCGCCGGCGGGTCGAATCGTACGAGCTGGTACGGCCCGTTGCTGATGACCATCATGTTCTTGTCGGCGAACCACGCCCGCGCCGCGTCATACCGTGACTCGGCCTCCGCTGGCGTCACGAACGACCGCCCGCCCATCTGGAATACCGCTTCCGGATAGCTTCCGTCCTGCTGGAATTGCCGCAACGTCCGGTCCACCAAGCGCGAGTCGCGGCTCTGGACCAAGCTGATCCACGGGACGCTGAACCGCCCAGCCGCGGTGTCGCTGTACGCCGCGCGGCGCTGCGCGAACACCAAGTCGTCCATCGCCGCGAGGATCTCCCACGGCATGCTCAACCCTGACGGCACCGCATACTCCGCGATGTAATCGTCGACGAAGTGCCAGTAATCCACGTACGCCTCGATCCGGTTGTCGTCCAGCACCCGATACGCCTTCACCGTGTCCAACAGCGGCCGAGCAGTCACCGCCAATGCGAACTCAATCTGTGACTTCTCGTCGCTGTACGTCAGGTCGAACGACTGGTAGATCCCGTAAACAACGTCCGCCATTGTGATCGGCTCGCCGTGGTGCCACGTCGACTGGAAGTACTTGGAATAGTCGTACGTCACTTTGCTCGTCGCCGTCACACCCGCTCCGACACTCACGAACGCTCCTGCCGCAGCGTCCCACCGCGCCGCGTCGGCTGGCACCTCGATCGTCCCCGTCGGGCCCGCCGTCTCAACCTCATACGCCGTCCGAAGCGGCATTGGAATCCCCGTGAATGGGTGCCGTGCGGTCGCCGAATCGTGCAGGTTCCGCCAGATATCGACGCTGTACACATCCCCAAGTCCGGCAACCGGATTCCACGTGCTCCGTTCGGTCCACACCCACAGGTTGCCGATGGTCACTTGATCCGCGCCCGGGACGAACGCCTCTCGGAGCGTCCACTGCGCCTTCGGCCCCGCGACAACGTCTTCCGTCACGCCTCGGATCTCCGTCTTAGCCGGGAAGGTATTCACCACGGTCGCAAGCCAGATCCGCACCGAGTCGTCGAGCGCGATCTGAGTCGCTTGCCGGTACAGCTCATCCCGCTCCGCCTGATCCGCAAAATCCCCGCGGAAGATACGCTGACCAACGTCGTCCAACATCGGGTTCTCGTACTGCCAGAATCCGATCTCTTGCCATCCCGGCATGTTTCCCAACCACGGCGCCGCCATCTGGTTGATGGTCGCGTAGTCATACCGTTCTGCCGCCCCTCGACCCCAACCTTCTGTGTACATGTGCCAGTCGAACTGCTGCGGGTCGGTCCCGTACACCGTGAGAATCGCGGGCGCGAACTGGTGATATACCGGGGATACCTGGAAACCTGCCGCAGCCAGCTCGGCACGGATGAGGTCGCCCACCTCCCGCCGCTCGTCCTCAACGCGGATCAAGAACTTGATCCGAATCGGGTGTCCGCCAAAGCTCCATACCCCGTCCACCATCTCTGCACCGGCCTTCTGCATCGCTGCCGAGATCGCCGCGCGCCCTCGCTCCGGGTCGTACCCGAGGTCCGCCTCGGCCAACATTGCCGTGAGGATCGTGTAGTCGAAGTCAAACGGGCTGACGTGCGTGAACATGGGCCGTGCCAGGCCCTTATAGATTTCCTGCGCGATGAAGTTCCGGTTGATCAAATGTTGCATCGCGCGCCGCACTTCGGGAATCGAGAAGGGGTTCAACTCCCCCTCCCGAGCAGGCGCCGGATTCAAGATCAACGAATTTGTCGACGCCGGCGCTTCGAACAACTGCACCCCATCGTCATCCCGCAGGTCCTGCGCCGCTTCCGTCTTCAGGTTGAAGACGTACATATCCATCGAATCGCGGGCAAGCTCCTGAGGAGCCAGGTCGACGTGGAACGAACGGAACACGATGCGGTCCGACGCCGGGCCCGGGCGGTCATGGGGCGGTTCGTAGTCGCTCGACTGCGCCACCGCGACACCGCCAACGGCCGCGACGGCCAGCAACCCCAGCGCAACGCGCGAAGCAGTACGAATCAGTCGCCTCACGGTCAACACCAGTTAGGACCTCCGCCCAGGCATCGCTCGATCGTCATTACGAGAACTAGCGGGACCGGCAGCGGTCACGCCTCCGCCGCCCCGGAAGGCGTCCGGCGCCGCAACAATGCGATACCTGCAACGATCACCGCGAGCAACGCCGCAGCCCCTGCCGCGATCCCCACCGCGAGCATCGTCGTCATCAGCACTTCGTTGGAAGGACTCTCCGGCTCCGCCGCCTGCCGCGCCAGGTCCTCGACGCCACCCAAGTCCGACCGCAGATCGGCTTGGGCCGTCGCGAGGTCGGCGAGCGCGGTCTCCAAGGTCGTCAGCATCGCGGCCTGCGACTCGAAGTCCGCCGTCAGTTCGGACCGCAAACCCTCAGCGAAGTTGGGCCCCAGCGAGTCTTGCAACTCCTGGACCTGCTCCGCCGTGTCGCGAATGTTGTCGAATCCAAAGCTCATGAAATACGACGCTGGCGCCACGTTCCCTGATGCATCCAACACGAGCACGTCGTGAGCGCCCTCACCAGCAATCGGAATGAACAGATTCGCGGTGAACGTTCCCAGCGGACTCGTGCGTGCGGTCGACACAATGCTCCCGCTCAACTGAATAAACAGGTTCTGGTCGCCCTGGAAGTTGAACCCTTGAATCGTGACGGGCTGCCCACCAGCGCCCTCCGGCGGAGAGAGAAAGATCGACGGGTTCGGCACCTGCCGTTGGCGGGCGAACGCGATCTTTTGGTTCGTTCCCTGGAATTCTCCCAACCGCGAGTCCGACCACACCAAGTACACATCCTCATCCGTCGCCGCGATCGAAAAGTAATCTCCGATGAACACGCCTCCAGGGAATCCCCAGTTCGGGTTCGACGATGAGTCCGTCACGCGCGCGTTCAGGCCAAAACTCTCGCCTTGGTCCTCCGACACCGCGTAGTAGATGTGGTACCGGAGCTCCGTCGGGTCATCACGCATGTCGCCCCACATCGCGTGCAACCGTCCATCGGGACTCGTCGCGATCGACGGGAAGAACTGCATGCGCCCGGTATCGTCATCGTTCACTTTCACAGGCCTGCGCCACGTCCGCCCCTTGTCTAGTGAGCGCACCACATATAAGTCCCCGTCGTCCGACGGCGCTCCAGCCGGGAGGCCAACGTACCCCACGTACACCTCGCCCTCGGGGCCCGTCGCCATCTGTGCGAAGCCAGAACCCCAGTAACGGAAGAACGTCGTGCGTGGCCTGAATCCCGGCTCCAGGAACGTGGACACCCTGCGGCCTCGGCTCCACGATTCTCCACCGTCCTCGGACGTCGATACGTACATCTGTGCGAGACCCTCGAACGGTCCATCGTCGGTCGTATCCATCCACCCGACGTACACCGTGCCGTCCGGACCGACCACGGGTTGCGACCCCTGCACCAGCCTCAGCCGCCCCTCGATGACCTGGCCCCCCGGTGCGGTGTATGGGCTCTCCCCATTCTCGCCAACGACCCCAGAAGTTGACTCCTCTGCGGCGGGCCGCGTGCCGATCTCGAAGACTTGGCGGATCCGCGGACTGATCTCGATCGGATCAGACCACGTAAGCCCGTTGTCCCCGGACCGGACCAATTCGATCACCGTCTCGGTGATCGGCGACCCAATGAACGGCAATTCGTCCGTGTAGAAGATGCGGTAACGGCTGATGAACTTGGTGTACGTCACATAGATCGTGTCCCGTGATGGGTCGTCGGGGTTCGGACCGATCGCCAACCACGGCTTGTCGAGGAAGGCTGCCGCGAGCGTCCCTCTTACGCGCCCCGTGGAATCCACAGCAAACTCCGTCTCGACCGTGCTGCGTGATGTCGGAATGCCGGTGGACCAGCTAAACCCACCGTCCGTAGAGGACCCCAAGGAGATGCTCGACACTTGAGCGGTCCCAATGATGTTCCCCAGGCTGAATTCTTCTGTGTCGATCGAGATGAAAACCATGTGCGCGTTGCCGTCGCTGTCGAACGCTACGACCGGGTCGCCCGCCGATGCGATTTCGTCCCTGGCGTGCTTCAACTGCACGGGACCGTCCCACGACTCGCCACCATCGATCGACACGTAGCTCGTGACCGCCGGGAAGTTGTAATCGATCATCCCAGCGATGAGGTGGTCGGGATCGTGGGGGTTGACCGCGATGTGCGGTTCGGTTTGTATCGGGGTTGCGCTGAAGTCGCGCGGGATGAGGATGTTCCGGCTGAACTTCGCAGACGGGTCTCGGTACGGCACCAGCGTTCCTGCCGCGCCCTGTGTACTCACAGCCCCCTGTGGAGCCAATCTCGGGCCCGCCATCTCCACGGAGCCACCAAAGGCTGAGACGTCTGCACTAAGCGGGTTGAGTCCGTTCGCGACCAACCAGACCGAAGTGGACAGGTAGTCGACATACGGTGGCGTGAACTCGGTGCCCATAGCGCCAGCGGGGCTCGATATCCGGACATTCAGGTTGTTTAGGGTCGGGGGACCCCCGTAGGTCGGAGAGTCTTGCTTCCCGCTGAGGACCACGCCGCCGCCATCCGCAGCACCAGCAGTCCCCGACGCCAGCACACCAATGAGCAAGCCACTGACGGCCAAAACTGGCACGAACCAGCGTCTCATCGCACCACCTCCAGGAGCAACATGGCGGATCAATTGTCCGGGACCCGCGTGCCGCCCCAACCACAGCCGCGATTCGCCGAATTCGCCGCGACCAGTATAGTGACGGAAGGAAATGATAGGCGTGGGCCGGGTCGGCGTCGGACCGGTTGCGCCAACGGATAATCCGGAGGAAACGTATGGGTGGTGGACTATTGGGCCTCGGCCTCGCACGAGGGCTTGCTCTGGCCGTCGTGAGCCTCGCGATCGCGGTCGCCTGCACGTCCGAGCCAACCAGTTCCTCTTCCGACACGACGCCCGTCTCGACGGAACCTGCCCCCGCAGCGCCGGCGGCCCCGACCCCTGAACCATCCCCAATAACGTCGGATACCTCCGATTCCGCATCAGCGGCCGCGACACCAGAGACACCGACCGCCACTCCTACATCCGCGCCGGAGCCCGCAGCCACCGCAACCGCAACCAGAGTCCCCGCTACGCCGACGCCCACCCCCTCGCGCACCCCCGCCGCGGAGCCGGTGGCCTCGTATGTCAACGGGCTATACGGATTCTCCGTGCAGTACCCCGACACCTGGTCCGTCAACGAGACCGATAGCCCATCCCCCGTTGCCATCTTCGACGCCGGCACGGAAGACCTCAGCGTCCAGGCATACGTCCGCTACTACCGTGCGCGCCTGACCGCGTCAGAAGCCGCTGAACAGGAAATCGCCCCACTCGCTGGCCTGCCGAACTTCCGGACGATCATCGAGGCGCCGGTCACCCTTGAAGACGGCACCGAGACCTACCAGATCCTCTACGGCTTCGGCACCGGACAGGAAGAACGTCGCGGCGGCCTGACCTTCGTTACCGAGGACACGCGAGCTACCGTCCTCCACGCCGTCGGGCCACGCCGCACGTATGAAGACAACCTGAACGGTATCGACGCGTTCCTGAACAGCATCAAGATCGAACCCCAGCGCCCATTCGGAGTCGCGCGCGGGGACGCGCTCGTCCTGTCGCTGGACGACGGCCCTATCACTCTCGATCCCGCCATAGCAGTGGAGAGCCAATCAGGCCAGTACATCGGCCAGGTGTTCGACGGCCTCGTCGCGTTGGATGGCGATCTCAATGTCGTCTCCGACCTGGCCGCGTCGTGGGAGGTCTCCGACGACGGCCTCACTTACACCTTCATTATCGACCCCGAGGCCACGTTCCACGATGGGACCGCTGTACTCGCATCGGACGTCGTGTACTCCTGGGAGCGGGCAGCGGATCCGGATCTTGCCTCGTCCATCGCACGCACATACCTAGGTGACATCGTCGGGTTCGAAGAACGGGCTAGCGGCGCCACTGAGTCGATCAGTGGGCTGCAGGTTGTCAACGATCAGACGTTGACCGTCACGATCGACTCACCAAAGAGCTACTTCCTTTCTAAGCTCACACACACGGCTGCTTCGGTCGTTCAGCGTGCGAATGTCGAGTCCGGAACGGGCACTTGGTGGCTCCAACCTGTCGGGACCGGGCCGTTTGCGGTCGCGGAGTGGATCCCTGATGTCGCGATGCACCTGGAACGCCACGCGGACTACCATGGACTGCTTCCGGAGGTCGAGAATGTCGTCTTCCGATTCCACGCGGGCGTCCCCTTGCGGATGTTCGAGGACGGTGAGATCGACGCCACTCGACTCTCTCTTGCCGAGTTCAACATCCTCGGTGACGAGCAGAGTCCGCTGCTGGACAACATCACGACCCAACCACAGCTCTCCGTGAACTATCTCGGTTTCAATGCCGCCGTTGCCCCGTTCGACGATGTGAACGTCCGAAGGGCGTTCTTGCTCGCACTCGACCGTCAGTCCATCGTCGAAGAGACGCTCAATGGGATCGGCGTGCTCGCGCACGGGTTCTTACCGCCCGACCTCCCGGGCTACGACCCGGATATTGAGGAGATCGTCTTCTCGCCCGCGGCTGCACTCGCGGCGCTCGAGTCCTCAAAGTACGGCAGTGCGGATGGCCTGCCGGAGATCACAATTTCGACACCCAGTCTTGCGCCTCACGTAATGGAAATGATCGCCATGTGGCAAGAACACCTTGGCGTCTCTGTCGGCATCGACTTGGACCCGGACACTAGCTACTTCTACGACTTCGACAACGACAGGCCAGGCCTCTTTGTGTCCGGGTGGATCGCCGACTACCCAGACCCGCACAACTTCTTGGATGTCCTGTTCCATTCGACCTCGGACAGCAACTTCGGCCGGTTCTCCAGTGCCACGGTCGATGACTTGCTGGTCCAGGCGCGTACCGAGACAGACGCGGACGAACGCATACGCCTCTATCGCACCGCCGAGCGGATCCTCGTCGCAAATGGCGCGGCGATTCCGCTCTGGTTCGGGCAGGTCAAGGTCTTGACCGCACCCCAGGTCCAGGGTTTCGTGATAGACGCCCAGGGCAGGATTGACCTCGCCAAGGTCACGCTCACTGAGCCCTAGCGCCCGCCAAGCATCCCCTCAGGCCATTAACGCGAGCGGCCCGGCCGATGCGGCGTTCGTTGACACCTCAATTGGCCGCAAACTAGAATGAGCCGCTTTTTGGGCTGGAATTTCAGGGGGTAGCATCTTTGGGTACTCGTGCCTTCATCCTCATCGAGACCTCGGTCGGCAAGACACAAGACGTCGTCACAGCGCTTCGGGGCGTCTCCCAGATTAGGTCGGTCGACGCCGTCACCGGCCCGTACGACGTAATCACGGTTATCGAGGCGCCCGATCTCAACACGGTAGGGAACGTCGTCACCACGAGCATTCACACCATTAGCGGTGTCCTGCGCACCGTTACCTGCCTGGCCGTCAACCTCAGCTAGCGCTGCTCCCCGCCACGTACCCGGCTCACCCGGGCGGGCTGACGCCACTTCCCTCAAGGAGGGTCTCATGGACTTCCAGTTTGCGCCCGAAGATGAAGCGTTCCGACAGGAGGTCCGTGACTTCGTCCGCTCCGAATGGGACCCAAAGGGCCACGACGTCGTCGGGGCCTCAATCGCCTCCTACGATCTCCACACCCATGAGGCCATCGAGCTCGTCAAACAGTGGCAGAAGAAGTTGGCCGACAAGGGTTGGTGGACGCTCCACTGGCCTACCGAGTTCGGCGGGATGGCAGCCCCCATCAGCCGCCAACTCGTCTACCGCGAAGAGTTATCGTACTGGGGAGCCCCCGCGACCGGCGCAAGCGACCTCGTCAGCCCGGTGCTGATGTTCCACGGCAACGATTGGCACAAGCAGGAGTTACTCCCGCACTACGCCACCGCGGAGATTGAGTTCTGCCGCCTGTTGTCAGAGCCCGGCTCGGGTTCCGACCTCGCCTCCGTCACGACGAAGGCCGTCCGCGACGGCGATGACTTCGTCGTCTCCGGTCAGAAGATCTGGACCAGCATGGCGGAGATGGCGGACTACGGGCAGGCCATCGTCCGCACCGATCCCGAGGCTGCCAAGCACCGCGGACTGACCTATCTGATCATCGACATGAAATCCCCCGGCATCGTCCTCCGACCGCTGCACGACATGCTCGGGCAACGCCGGTGGAGCGAAGTCTTCCTCGACGAGGTCCGCGTGCCCGTTCGCAACATGGTCGGTGAGTTGAACCGTGGCTGGTACGCGACGATGACCCACCTCAGCTTCGAACGGTCGAACATCGGCGGACCGGCCCGGATGCTCCGGTTCCTCGAGGAGTTCACCGATTGGGCCCGGACCGCGAAGGTGAACGGCACCCCGCTGCTGGACGACGTCCGGCTCCGCCACAAGCTCGCGGACTACCGGTTGCAGATCGAGGTCGCCCGCATGATTTCCTACCGCGTCGCCTGGATGCAGACCAAGGGCGAAATCCCGGTCAAGGAGTCCTCGATGACGAAGAACTGGGGCGACGTCCTCCATCAGGGCATCTACCGTGGCCTCGCGTCCGTCCTTGCCGACGCCGGACAACTCCGGCCCGAAGACCCCAAAGCCCCTGCGAACCGCTTCCTCGGCGTCAACGCCTTCCTCAGCACCGGTCTCAGCATCGGCGGTGGCACACGCGAGATCCAGAAGAACATCATCGCGCAGCGCGCCCTCGGCCTGCCACGCTGACCTACCTAGGGGAGAACAACCGAGCATGGACTTCACATTCGGATCAGAGGACGAGGCCTTCCGACAGGAGGTCCGCGAGTTCATCCAACGAGAGTGGGACCCCAAGGACTTCAACAACGACCTCGGGGTCTTCGGCTACGACTTCGACAGCGCCGAGTACCGCGACCACAGCCGTGAGTTCACCAGGAAGCTCATCGAGAAGGGTTGGTACACCATGCACTGGCCCGAGGACTGGGGCGGCCAGGGCGCGCCGCTCTCGAAGCAGGTCGCCTACTCGGAGGAGTTGGCCATGGCCAGCGCCCCAGCCGGCACCCCAGGTGGCAACATCACCGGCGCCATCATGTTCCACGGCAGCGACTGGCTAAAGCAGGAGTTCCTGCCCAAGATGGCCGACGCCGAGATCAACTGGGCACAGGGGTTCTCGGAGCCCAATGCCGGTACCGACCTCGCAAGCCTCTCCACCCGCGCTGTTGAGGACGGCGACGACTTCGTCGTCACCGGACAGAAGATCTGGTCATCCGGCTCCCACTTTGCCAACTGGTACCACGTCCTCGTTCGCACCGACCCCACCGCGCCCAAGCACCGCGGCATCTCCTACCTCGTCATGCAGATGAAGAACGACGACGGAAACCAGATGCCCGGGATCACGCTCCGCCCCTTGTATGACATGTTCGGCCGCCGGCGCTGGAATGAGGTCTTCATGGACGAAGTCCGCGTTCCCAAGCGCTACATGATCGGCGAGGTCAACCGCGGCTGGTACGCCGCTATGACCACGCTCAACTTCGAGCGCGCCAGCGGCACCGGCGCCCGCAACATCGCTGTCTTCGAGAGCTTTATCAAACTCGCCAAGCGGCTCAAGTTCAATGGCACGTCCGTGCTCGAAGACCCGATTGTTCGGAACAAGCTCGCCGATGTCCGCGTCCGGCTCGAGACGGCCCGCATGCTTGCCCTCCGGTTGGTCTGGCTCCAGTCCACCGGGGAGGTCCCACAGGCCGAGAGCGCAATCTCGAATTACTTCAGCTCGACCTTGAATAAGTTCCACTTCTGGCCGACGCTCGGCGAGATCATGGGCCCCTACCGCGCGCTGCTGAAGGGAGAGAAACGCTCACCCGACAACGGCGTTTACGGCACGAACTATGCCCTCAGCATGGTCACCGGCTACGCCGGCGGCGGCGGCATCCTCCTCTCGCCCAACCTCATCGCACAGCGGGGTCTCGGCCTCCCGAGATAGGTCCCTCCGCCGAGTTCCCTCTACAGGGAGTCTATGCGCCGCCCGTAGCCACATGCGCACGATCGAATCGCCGAGCAGGCGCAGCCAGTCGTCCCGCCCCCTGCCCGAGTCCGTCTCCGGACACGTGCCTTGCTGCACGACCGCCACCCACAGGCGTACGATGCTCCCAGCCCAACGACCCACGCTAAACGACCACGGAGGTTCGTGACATGGATTTCCGACTCTCAACCGAAGACGAGGCCTTCCGACAAGAGATTCGTGACTTCGTCCAACGCGAGTGGAACAACCACGGCTACGACCTCGTCAGCACCATGAACACGTCCTATCACCTCGACGACGTGGACGCGCTCAGCCTCCAGCACGACTTCGAAAAGAAGCTCGTCGATAAAGGCTGGTGGACCATGCACTGGCCCACCGAGTTCGGTGGCCAGGCCGCCTCCGTCGAGCGGCAACTCGTCTACCGCGAGGAAATGGCTTACCGGGGCGCTCCGTCTTCCATGGGCGGAGGCCTCGTCGCACCCCTCCTCTGGCTCCACGGGACCGAGCGGCAGCGCAACCAGTTCCTCCCACAGCTTGCGAACGCAGACCTCGAGTTCGCTCAAGGGTTCAGTGAACCAAACGCCGGCTCCGACCTCGCCAACCTCCAGACCCGCGCCGTCAAAGACGGCGATGATTTCGTCATCAACGGCCAGAAGATCTGGACCTCCACCGCCCACCACCCCCTCGCCCACTGGGGCCACATGCTCGTCCGCACCGACCCAGACGCCGTCAAGCACCGCGGCATCTCGTACCTGTTCATCGACATGCACAGCCCCGGCATTTCGCTCCGCCCTTTGTATGACATGCTCGGACGCCGGCGCTGGAGCGAGTGGTTTCTGGAGGACGTGCGCGTCCCCGCAGAAAACCTTATCGGCGAGCTGAACCGCGGTTGGTACGCGGCCATGACCACCCTCAGCTTCGAGCGCGGCTCCGTCGACATCCCTGCCAGCCTCCTCCGAGGCCTCGAAATCATCACGGACTACCTCCACAAGACCCGCGTCGACGGCAAACGACTCACCGACGACCCGCTGGTCAAGAACACCCTCGCCGACCTACGGATCGACATGGAACTCGGCCGCATGCTCGCCTACCGCGTCGCTTGGCTCCAGGCCAAAGGACAAGTGCCGGACATGGAACCGTCCATGGCCCGTGTGTGGGCTGGCGAAGCCACCCAGAAGGTCTACCGCACCGGCGCCCGCCTCATGCGCGACTTCGGGACCATCGTCCCCGGAGGCCCCAGACGCTGGTCGCCCCTCGGCGGCTTCTTTGGCGCAAACCACTACCTTTCCACCGGCCGCACCTTCGGCGGCGGCGCGAAAGAGATCCAGCGCAATATCATCGCCCAACGCGGACTCGGCCTCCCCAGGTAACCCACGCGGCCCGAAACGCGAATCCCGTTACTCCTCTGGCCGCTGCGTTAGGCGTACTGAGTCTGGCTACTACCTGCGGCGACGCCGCAGGTTGCCGGCATCGTCCTAGGCGCGAGTGACAATCACTCCCTGGCGTCCAGGCGGTCGATATTCCCTGGCCAGTCCAAAATCCGCCGGTCAGCGGTCAGGAGCAGGTGGCCCTCAAGAGCGGTCGCCACGATCAAACGGTCCGCAGGGTCGCGGTGAAAGTCCGGTAGCGCGGCGGCGCGGATCGCGATTTCGCCGCTGATGGCAATCTCGACGAGACCTTCGCGCAACAGCGTCTGCCGCCATCGACTCACCTCTTCATCCAAAGCGATTCGATTCCGGTCTTTGAGCAGGCTCACCTCCCAGAAAGATATGGCCGACGCCGCCAGCTCATTTGCTCCGAGCGCACGGTCAAACTCCTGCTGGGCCAGGGGGCCCATTGTCCGGTCCCCAGTCCTTTGCCAGACCAAGATATGGGTATCAACGATCATCACGGGTTCAGCACGCGGTCAGGATCTGAATCGGCTTCCCATTCCACGTTAACGGGCGAGATGATGTCGCCAAGGATTTCGAGCTTGCCCCGGTCCCGCCCGAACCAGCTCACCGGCCTCTCCCGATGGGGCACCAGCTTCGCCACCGGGCGGCCGTTCTTCGTGATCACGATCTCGTCGCCACTCTCCGCCACCTCGTCCATGAGCTGAAGGCATTTGGCCTTGAACTCAGAGGCCTTCATGGTCCGGGGCCCGATTGGCTTGTCGGTCTTTGCTTCCATGGTTGCGTCCTTAGGTTTGGATACATGTATCGTACCATGGTCACGACCATAGTCATTCACGCGGACCCAATAGACCTGAGCATGTGATTCCCACAACCCCAGCCCCGCCAACCCCGACCCAATCAGATAAACTGCCGACGCGCACAACCCGTTGCGATACGACAGGGGGATTGACCCATGGATTTCAAACTCACGACAGAAGAAGAGACCTTCCGGCAGGAGGTCCGCCAGTTCATCAGCGATCACTGGGACCCAAAGGGCTTCGACGCCCACACCCTCAACGTCCGCGCCTACGACTTCGATAACCCGGACTCCCGCGCCCACGACGACGAGTTCGTCAAGAAGCTCGTAGAAAAAGGCTGGTACACGATGTCCTGGCCCAAGGAATGGGGCGGCATGGACGCCCCGATCGGCATCCAGATGGTCTACGGCCAGGAGCTCTCCTACGCCGGCGCACCCGCGGGCTCACCAAGCTCGAACATCACCGGCGCACTCATGTTCCACGCCTCGGACGAGATGAAGAACTGGTTCCTCCCGCGCATGGCCCGGAACGAGGTCGATTGGGCCCAGGGCTTCTCCGAGCCCAACGCCGGCACCGACCTCGCTAGCCTCCAGACCCGTGCCGTCGAGGACGGCGACGACTTCGTCGTCACCGGACAGAAGATCTGGTCCTCCGGCTCCCACTTCGCCAACTGGTACCACGTCCTCGTCCGCACGGACCCGTCAGCGCCCAAGCACCGCGGCATTTCCTACCTCGCCATGCAGCTCAAGGACGAGAACGGCAATCAGACGCCCGGCGTCACGCTCAGGCCCCTCTACGACTTCTTCGGCCGACGGCGCTGGAATGAGGTCTTCATGGACGAGGTCCGCGTCCCCAAGAGCCGCATGATCGGCGAACTCAACCGCGGCTGGTACGCAGCCATGACCACCCTCAACTTCGAGCGCACGGGTGGCGCTGCCGCCTCCGCAGGGAGCCTCGGCGTCTTGGACCGGTTCGTGGCCACCATGCGCCGCACGAAGTTCCAGGGCGAATCCCCCCTCAAGGACCCGCTCGTCCGCCACAAGCTGGCCGATCTCCGCATTACGCTCGAGACCGACCGCATGCTTGCGTACCGCGTCGCTTGGATGCAGGCCAAAGGCGAGGTGCCCCAGGCCGAAGGCGCGATCTCCGGATACCGCACCCAGCTGACCGCCAAGTTCCACACCTGGCCAACGCTGGCCAAGATCGTTGGCGACTACAGCGTCCTGCTGAAGGGCGAGAAGCGTGCGCCCGGTAACGGCATCTACGGCACCAACAACGCGCTCGCCATGTCCATCGGGTTCGGCGGTGGTGGCGGCATCCTCCTTGGCCCCAACATCATCGCCCAGCGCGGATTGGGCTTGCCCCGCTAGCCAAACACCGCGTTCCAGATAGTTAGACAAACGCCTCGGGGGCAATCCCGGGGCGCTTTGTTTTTCCCGACCCGCGCGGTCCATATCCGATGGATCGAACAAATGGGGGACGCTGCGTTTTTGGGCCCGATCCTCGGGTCTGCTTTACGCACTATTGGCCCGATGCTATCGTGCGGTGTTCTCGCCACCGATCTGTTCGGACCCGAGCAGTATCTCGGGCAAGGGGGTATCACGTGGACCTTCGTTTATCAGCAGAGGACGAGGCCTTCCGGCAAGAGTTGCGCGCTTTCCTTCAGTCCGAATGGGACCCAAAGGACTTCGACGCGTACTCCATGAACGTCTGGTCGTACGACTTCGACAATCCCGCCGCCCGTGACCACGCCCAGGACTTCCAACGCAAGCTCATCGACAAGGGTTGGTGGCTCATGTCCTGGCCCAAGGAGTTCGGCGGTGAGGACGCCCCCATCAGCCGCCAGCTCGTCTACTCGGAAGAGATGGCCTATCACAACGCTCCAGCCAGCCAACCCCAGGGAAACGTCGCCGGCGCGATCATGATCCACGGCACCGACTGGGCGAAAGAAACGTTCCTCACGGGCATGGCCGACAACACCATCAATTGGGCCCAAGGCTTCTCGGAGCCGAACGCTGGGACCGACCTCGCAAACCTCCAGACACGAGGGGTCGAGGATGGCGACGACTTCGTCGTTACCGGACAGAAGATCTGGTCCTCCGGATCGCACTTCGCCAATTGGTACCATGTCCTCGTCCGCACGGACCCGTCGGCGCCCAAGCACCGCGGCATTACTTACTTGATGATGCAGTTGAAGGACGATCAGGGCGACCAGATGCCCGGCATCACCCTCCGCCCGCTCTACGACATGCTCGGCCGCCGGCGTTGGAACGAGGTCTTCATGGATGAAGTCCGCGTGCCGAAACGCCAGATCATCGGTGAGGTGAACCGCGGCTGGTACGCCGCGATGACCACCCTGAACTTCGAACGCACCGGCATCGAGGGGGCGACGCGGCTCATCGGCGTCCTCGACCGCTTCATCGCCGTCATGCGCCGGACCAAGTTCAATGGCGAAAGCCCGTTGAGTGATCCCGTCCTCAGAAACCGCCTCGCCGACGCGCGCATCACGCTCGAGTCGGACCGCATGCTCGCCTACCGGGTCGCCGCCATGCAGGCCCGCGGAGAGGTGCCGGAGAAGGAAGGCATGATGTCCGGCCTCCGCGCCCTCCTCACCGCGAAGAACACCTTCTGGCCCGCGCTCGGCCACGCCATCGGCCCATACGCCGCCCTCCTGAAGGGGGAAAAGCGCGCGCCCGCGAATGGGATCTACGGCACGAACTACGCGCTGAGCATGACGACCGGATTCGGTGGCGGCGGCGGGATCCTGCTCTCACCAAACCTGATCGCCCAGCGGGGCCTCGGTCTACCGCGTTAACGACGCCCCGAAGGAACCGACAACATAAGACCCGAGGCATTTTCGCCTCGGGTCTTAGTCTTTAGATGTCCCGGGAACCGAGGTTGTCCCTGAACGCGGTCCAGTAGTTCGGGTGCACGTACTCGAACCCCACTTCAGCCGATAGGTGGTCGTCACCGTCGTTGTCGCTGATGTAGACAGGATGCTGCCCCGGGTGGGCCGCCTGTGCTTCCAGCAGGTTCTTCTTCCGGTCCACGCTCAGATACTCAGGGAACGGCGGGGGGTTCGGGCGCAGCGGGGACGGCGACACGATCACCACCCGATGGCCGGATGCCTCGAGCGCGTGCAACTCCTCGACCGGAATCGGGCCAATCCCGGAAACCAACGTCCCATCAACATCGAAGCACAGTAAAGCCATAGGTCAGCATCCCCTCACCGGATAATGAGATGAGTCTATCGCACCCGCGTGGGGACCCCGGCGGCCCGGTGGCACTGCGGTGTGGGATCTTCCTTCTCGCTCCGCGCCTGCTACCTGCCGCTATACTAATTCGACAAACGACGAAGAATCCATCAGGTCAGGCCTGGCATCATCCGGCCACGGTTAAGGGGGCATCGAAGCGATGGCGACGGCAACAGCGGCACCAGTCCGCACGTTCACTCCAGAGCAGGTACAGCGGTACAGCCGCCATATCATCATGCCGCAGGTCGGGAGCATCGGACAGCGCAAGCTGATGGACGCCAGTGCGCTCGTCGTCGGCGCCGGAGGACTCGGATCGCCGCTCGCGATGTACTTGGCCGCCGCAGGCGTCGGCAAGCTCGGCATCGTCGACTTCGATGTCGTTGACATCACCAACCTGCAGCGCCAACTCCTCCACCGGAACCAGGACGTGGGCCGGCCCAAGGTGGATTCCGCGGAGGACACCGTTCACGCGATCAACCCGGACGTCGAGGTCGTCAAGATCCCTATCCACCTCAACTCTTCCAACGTGATGGACATCATCAAGGACTACGACATGGTCATCGACGGGACGGACAACTTCCCGACCCGGTACATGATCAACGACGCCGCTGTTCTGGCGAGCAAGCCCGTGGTCCACGGCAGCATCTTCATGTTCGAGGGTCAGGCCACCACCTTCCTGCCTGGTGAGGGTTGCTACCGCTGCTTGTACCCAGCGCCCCCTCCGCCCGGCATGGTCCCTTCGTGCTCCGAAGCCGGTGTGCTGGGAGTCCTGCCCGGGATCGTCGGCAGCACCATGGCCATCGAGGCCATCAAGCTCGTGCTCGGCATCGGCAAGCCGCTCGTGAACCGGCTGCTCATGTTCGACGCGCTCGATATGGACTTCCGGACGGTCAAGATCCGCCGTGACCCAGAGTGCCCGATCTGCGGGGATAATCCGACCATCGACGAGCTGATCGACTACGAGGCGTTCTGCGGGGTTCCCGCAATCGAACCCAGCTAGCCGCGAGTCACGCGCTCTACCCCCGGCTGCGTACACGGCCCTTCGCGAACCTCTGAGCGGCGAGGCGTTTTGCGCTTTCCCAGCATCCTCGACACGGTGGGGAACACCCCACTCGTCGAGTTGCGACGCTTCCAGCCGAACGAGAACATCCGCATCTTCGCCAAGCTGGAGGGTCAGAATCCGACCGGCAGCGTGAAGGACCGTATCGCCAAGCTCATGCTGGAGACCGCGGACGCTGACGGCATCCTCTCCCACGACAAAGTCATCCTCGAACCCTCGAGCGGCAACACCGGCGTATCCCTCGCCATGATCGCCCGCTACATGGGATACCGCGTCAAGATCGTGATGCCCGATAACGTAACGGCCGAGCGTCGCGCGCTCATTGAGTCCTTCGGGGCCGTGGTCGAATTCTCCGACGGGACCAAGGGCACCAACGGCGCGATCGAAGTGGCCCAGCAGATGGTCGCCGCGGAACCCGACGAATACGTCATGCTCTATCAGTACGGCAACGAGGCGAATCCGAAGGCGCACTACGAGGGTACCGGCCAGGAGATCATCGACGACCTTCCGGAGGTCTCGGTGTTCATCGCGGGCCTCGGCACGGGCGGCACGCTCATGGGAGTCGGTCGGCGGCTGAAGGAACACCGTAAGGACATCCGGATCGTCGCGGTCGTCCCGCACCCAGAGGAACGGATTCAAGGTCTGCGCTCGCTGGAAGACGGCTTCATCCCCCCGATCTTGGACCCTTCTCTGCTCGATGGACAGTTCATCATCACAAGCCGCGAGTCGTTCGAGATGACGCGCGAGCTGCTCGACCGAGAGAGCATCTTCGCCGGCATCTCTTCCGGCGCGGTTCTCGCCTGTGCAGTCCGCCTCGCTGAGCGGATGGAAACAGGCAACATTGTCTGCCTCATGGCTGATGGCGGCTGGAAGTACTTGTCCACCGGCGTGTGGACGCGGCCGCTTGAGGAACTCGAAGCGGAGATGGGCCGCAAGATCTGGTGGTAACCTAAGGTTGGTTGCGGCTCGTTGACCGCTCCGGTCGACTACGGACCCGTCCGGGCCGCCGCTCCCCAAACAACCGTCGACACTCTTCCGAATCAAGGACCGCCACATGACCACCAACGAGACCCTAAAAATAGAAGGGCGTGCCCGCGAGGAGCACGGGAAACGTGTCCGCTACCTCCGCCGCGCGGGCATTACGCCGGCGAACCTCTACGGCCGCGGCATGGAGTCCATCTCGTTCCAGGTCGATACGCGTGAGCTGGAACGCATCGTCCATCAGGGGGCCCGGTCAGCACTCGTGGACCTGTCTATCGATGGCCAACTCCATAACGCACTTCTTCGCATCCTACAACGGCACCCCGTCACCAGAGCGCCGCTCCACGCCGAGTTCTTCCGCGTTCAGATGGACCGGATGATTCAGACACAGATCCCGTTGCATGCTGTCGGTGAGGCGCCCGCAGCCAGGTTGCCCGCCTCCCTGGTGAGCCAGGTCATGCACGAGATCACGGTCGAGTGCCTCCCCGCCAACATCCCGCACGCAATAGAGGTCGACCTGTCACCGCTGGTCGAGATCGGTGACACGATCATGGTCCGTGACCTCGTCGCTCCGCTCAACGCGGTCATCCTCGCCGAACCTGATCAAGTTGTGGTCAGAGCTGGCCAAGCCCGCGTCGCTGCAGAAGCGGCGGCCCTCGATGCAGCCGACGCCGCTGCCGCCGAAGGCGCAGAGGAAGAGGCCGAGGCCGCACCAACGGATGGTGGTGCCGAGGACGGGGGTGCGAGGGACTAACCCGCTTTCACAACCCCGAGTTCGATAGCGAGACCATCGAGCGAGATCCGAGTCCCGGTCGCGTTGTCGGGCGGTACATCGGTCGCCAGGTGGTCGGCAAGTGTTTCTTGGCCGACGTAGTTGCCATGCGCTGCCAGGACGGCTTCCAGATCGCCCCGACGGTCTTCGTCCACAACAGCCACGAACGCCGTGATCCGGTCGGAGATGTCCAGGCCAGCGGTCCTCCGCAACTCCTGGAGGTGACGCACGATCTCCCGCGCCTGGCCCTCCATGACCAGATCGGCCGTCATGGTCACGTCCACCGCAACCATAGCGGGCCCATCGCTGACGGAAACAAACCCCGGCCTGTCGTCCGATTCGACGATCAGGTCGTTCGCCTCCAGTTTCACGCCGTCGAGGTCTGTTGGTAGCCCGGCCCGGGCCCTCTCTGCCACGCGGGTGACCTCGGCGTCGTCGAGCGAACCGATCAGCTTGGACACTCGATCCAAATCGCGCCCGAGCTTGGGCCCAAGATGTGCAAGGTTCGGCTTGACCACGTGGCGGACCAACGCCGATTCGTCCTCCGCGGCAACCACTTCCTTGACGTTCAACTCGTCTCGCAGCTGCTCTGCCACGAGCGGCAAGGCGTCTCGTTCCAATCGAGAGGGAAGTACAGCATAGGCGGCCGCCAGCGGCTGACGCACCTTGATGCCCGCCTTTGCCCGAGCAGCACGACCGACGCTCGATAGCTTCATCACGAGCCGGACCGCTTCGTCCGCCGTAGGGTCGATGAGCGCAGCATCGGACTCTGGCCAATCAGCAAGGTGAACGCTGTCCGGAGAACCGACCACCCGGTTCGCGACCAAGTTTCGATACATCTCATCCGCAACGAACGGCGTCAACGGCGCCAACAAATGACACAACGTCGACAGCGTCTCGTACAGCGTGGAGTAGGCAGCACGCTTGTCCGCATCGTCCTCGGTCCTCCAGAAACGCCGCCGGCTCCGCCTCACGTACCAATTCGACAGTTCGCCCACGAATCCTTCGATCAGCTTGGCCGCGTCGCCGATCTCGTAGCTCTCCAACTGTTCCGTGACGCTCGTCACCAGGCGCTGGAGGCCGGAGACCAGCCAACGGTCTAGCACGGGCCGCTCCTCGACCGGCGGCGCGCTGGCGTCCTCCGGGTCGAACCCGTCCAGGTTCGCGTACGTCACGAAGAAGCTGTAGGTGTTCCACAACGGCAGCAGGAACCGCCGCACCGTGTCCGCGACCAACTCCTCTGAGAAACGCCGCGGGTTCCCCGCCGCCGTCGCCGTATACATGTACCAGCGCAACGGGTCAGCCCCCCGCGACTCGATCACGCGCCAGGGGTCGACGACGTTCCCCCGGGACTTACTCATCTTCTCGCCGTTGCCATCCAGGATGTGGCCCAGGCTGATCACGTTCTTATATGCCGGACCGTCAGAGAGCATCACCGCCAGGGCGTGCAGTGTGTAGAACCACCCCCGCGTCTGGTCCACCGCCTCGCAGATGAAGTCCGCAGGATAGTGTTGCTGGAAATGGTCGCGGTTCTCGAACGGATAGTGCCACTGCGCGATCGGCATCGCTCCAGAGTCGTACCAGGCGTCCATCACCTCCGGGACGCGCTCCATGCGGCCGCCGCACGCGGTGCAGCGAAAGGTTACTGCGTCCAAGAACGGACGGTGCAAGTCCATCCCTTCGACGAACCCATCCAGCTCCGCTTGGCCAACGAGCTCTCCGATCCCACCGATGGCTTGTAGGTCCTCACACGACGCGCAAATCCAGACCGGGATCGGCGTGCCCCAATACCGTTCGCGTGAGAGCGCCCAGTCGACGTTGTTCTGGAGCCATTCGCCGAACCGCCCCTCACGGATGTGTTCCGGGTGCCACCCGATCTCACGGTTCGCGCGGATAAGTGACTCCTTTACGGCCGTCGTTCGCAGGTACCAAGACTCCTTCGCGTAGTAGAGGAGCGGCGAGTCACAGCGCCAACAGAACGGGTACGTGTGTTCGATCGTCCCGCTGCGGTACAGGTGCCCACGCCGCCGGAGATCTTCAGTGATCCCGGGGTCGGCGTCCTTGAAATTCAGGCCTGAATGCCGGACCCCCGGGAACTCCGCAACGGTGCCATCGAGCTGCACCGTGTGAACGATCGGGAGTCCTTCCGCTCGCCCGACCTCCAAATCTTCAGCTCCGTACGCGGGAGCAACGTGCACGATGCCGGTCCCATCCGTCAGCGAGACGAAGTTCCCAACGATCACCCGGTGTGCAGGCCGGTCCAGCTCCACCCAATCAAAGAGTGGCTCATAGGTGATCCCCTCAAGGTCCCGTCCCGACGCCTGAGCGATGACCTCATGCGACTCCTCGATCGTCGCGTCGACCAGCGCTTCGGCGAGGATGAGGCGCTCCTGTTGCCCGCCCGCTCCCAGGGCCCCCTCGATCACGACGTACCGGGCGCCCCCCGCCACCGCCAATGCGACGTTCGCCGGGAGGGTCCACGGTGTCGTCGTCCAGGCTAAGAAATAGGTGGGCACGTCCATCCCAGGAAGCGCATTCCGTGCCTCGTCGGTTTCCTTGACGCGCAGCTTGATGTGCACCGACGGATCGGGCGTGTCCTCGCGATATCCCAGTGCAACCTCATGCGAGCTCAGAGACGTTACACAACGCGGGCAGTGCGGCGTGACCTTATAGTCGCGATAGACCAGCCCCTTGTCCCAAAGTTGTTTGAAGATCCACCAGCCGGACTCGATGTAGTCGTTCGTGAGCGTCACGTATGGGTCGTCCATATCGACCCAGAAGCCAATCCGGTCGGTCAGCGTCTCCCACTCTTTGACGTAACGAAACACGCTTTCCTTGCATCGCTCGTTGAACTCAGCAATGCCGAATTCTTCGATATCCCGTTTCGTAAACAGCCCAAGCTCTCGTTCGATCTCCAGTTCCACCGGCAGCCCGTGGGTATCCCATCCGCCCTTCCGTGGGGCGTAGTAACCTCGCATCGCCTTGAACCGCGGCATCACATCCTTGAACACGCGCGCCAGCACGTGGTGGATCCCCGGCACCCCGTTCGCCGTCGGCGGACCCTCGAACATCGTGTACACCGGCCCGCCCGCGCGGGCTTCCACGGACCGGCGGAACACGTCGCTCTCCTGCCAGCGTCGAAGGACCCTCTCCTCCAGCGCTGGCAGCGAAACCCTGTTGGACACCGGCTCGAACATCGCTACATCACCTCGCCTGAACGACGGCATCAAAAAACCCGTCCCTCGCTTGGAGGGACGGGTCGCGGCCTCTGGCCGTCGCCCGCGGTACCACCCGCCTTGTCCAGCCCGTTAAGAAGGCTAGACCACCTCTTTGGGCACAGCCGCACACCGGCAATACCCAGGCCTCATCTAACGGCTGGCCAGACCGCCGTCTCCTACTCCCGGTACTTCAACCGGTTTCAGATCGGGGCTCGAGAGGGATTTTCGCCGCCGGGCTTTCGCGTCCGCTCCCACCGTACCGGACTCGCTGTGCGGGGACCGCCGGCTACTCGTCTCCGTTATAGCCTCTCCGGGCATTGTGGAAACGCGTCCCGACCGTGTCAAGACAACGGACAACACCGCAGCCCCGCGACTTGGCCACCGCCGACGATCAGGCGCTATCCGCTCTCCGAGGCGCGTCGTCGCTCAACCGGCCGAAGATGAGGTATGCGAGTGCCCCGGGCAGCATCCCAACCAGGATGACCCACACCCATACCCACTTGTTGCCGCCACGGACGTTCTTCCTTCGGCCGAGATCGATACCAGCGAACATCTGCATCGACAACTGGAACAGAACTAAGAGCAGAATCGCCGCAATGGCCAGGAACAGCACGTCGCTAACCTCCTGGTCGCCTTGGCTTGGACCGGCGTCCTCGATCCAAGAGCGCCACAGCCATCTCTAAGCCTGCTCTCCCGCCATGATCCGTCGCTCCACCGCTTCCCGGGTCGGCGCACTACCCAACGGTCCGCTCGCCTCGACCGAAAGCGACGCCGCTGCAGACGCAAAGCGTGCTGCGACCATGGGGTCTCGCGTCTCGGACAATCGCACCAGGAATGCGGCGGCGAAGACATCGCCCGCACCGGTCGGGTCCGTTTCGTGCGCCCGGAACGGTTCGATCGGATGCCAGTCTCCCGCCCAGTGAAGATCAGCGCCGGCCCCACCGTGCGTGACCACGGTGATCGGAGCCGTCGATCCGAGAATCGGGTCGAGCGCGTCCAGTCCGCCGTCGAAGTCCTCATCGGAGAGAAGCAACGCCCCAACCGGAGGCAGAGTGGCAAGCGCCGTGATATCGTCCCGCCCGATCGGCGTGTCCGGCGCACCGCTCCACCGCCGCAGCCATCCCTGGCCGGCAGCACCGATCAACGATCGACGGAACCGGCCCAGCATCGTCGGGTCGACCTCGTTAATCACCGGCGCGGCCAACAGGATCTGCGTGTCCAACCATTCGTACGGGATGTGCTCGACGTCTAACCTCTCAGCTTTGGCGGAGACATATTGCGTCCGACCGGATCCCGTCTGTTGGTTCCTAAACGTCGTCGTGACCGGGGCGCTAGTACGTGCCACACCAACCTCGGATGGGAGATACGCCCCCAGAGGCAGGTCGTCTTCACAGCTGGTGACGATCCCGACGTTCCGCCCGAGGCGGGACGCCGTGACTGCAGCGTATGACACCGACCCACCGAGACTCCACGATCGGCCGTCGTCTTCTAGGTCACGCGTTACGTGGCCGATCGCCACGAAGTCCGGGGTGACCGATCGGTTCATGAACGCCTCGAACCCCTCACTGGACCGCGCTATCGGCGCTCAGGCGAGCGCAAGCCACATATCGAGCCACGTCACGCGGGACAGCAACGTGACGACGTCCGCGTCTTAGTCCTCATCGCCCTCGTCTGCCATCGGTCCAAGCTCGTCGTCGAACGCCGGTTGACGCTGCTCCGGTTCAGAGCGTGGAGGGCTAGGGGCGGGGACCCGCTGGTCTGGCTGCGGGCCACGTCCGCGCCCTCCGCCCCGGGCGGGAGGCGCTTCTCCACCTTTGAGCGACACGGTCACTCGGCGTTCTTCGCCTTCCCCCGAACTTTGGGTCTCAATCGCCGTATTGTCCGCCAGCGTCGTGTGCACAATCCTCCGTTCCGCCGGCGTCATGGGGTCGAGAGTGATTGCCCGCCGCCGTTGCTCCACGCGGTCAGCGGCCCGGAGCGCCAGTTGTTCGGCGCGATCGAGCCGCCGTTGCTGGTATCCCTCAACGTCCACACGGACGGGGATGTAGTGGCCCAGTGTCCTGCTCACCATCGTCGTGACGATGGATTGAAGATCGTGCAGGGTCGCGCCACGCCTCCCAATCAATAGTCCCGCATCCGCTCCGTAGAGGTCCAATATCACGGGTTCCCCAACACCGTCCACGTCCGGGTCAGTACTGGGGTTGTAGACGTCGATCTCTACCTCGACGTCCATCAGGTTCAACAGCTCTTCGATGATGTCCCGTGCCCGGTCCGCCTCTTCATCGCTGACGAAGACAACCTCGTCCCGTGGTGCTCGCTCAGCCATAGGTGGCGGAGCGTCTTCCCCACGGACCGACACCTGGACCCGGGCCTCTTCGGACCCAATCCCAAGAATCCCGCCCCGCCCTTCGTTAAGAACGACGACGTCGGCGTCTTCTCGGTCTATTCCGAGTTGCTCCAGCGCGGCTTCTACCGCTTCCTCGACTGTCCTCCCGGTCGTCTCCAGTGGCCCCTGCTCCATCCTCAGTCCTCGATTCGATTACTGCTGCGGCAGGCGCCGGCGTCGGTGTACGCCGACCAATACGGAGATTTCCGAACCCCGTGGTGAACCCCTGCATACCCACAGTGATGCCGTTAGAAACGAACCAGTATAGGGCTAGCCCCGAAGGGAAAGTAAATGCGAAGAACCCCAGCATAATGGGGAACATGAACAGCATGATTTGCTGCTGCTGGCGCTGTTGGGCAGAGGCGGCCGGGGGCGACAGCATCTTCTGTTGAGCCCAGGTAGATACGCCAACGAGTAAGGGAAGGACTGCGTCCAGCGGGCCGCCCGTGTTGCTGGGTACGGCCAAGTCGAACCAGAGGAACCCCGTGTCGAGTGGCAAAACGTCGGCCCCGACTGGGTTCCAATCGTAGAGCCTTTGGGACAGATAGACGAACGCCCCCGGAAGGTTCCCAAGGCCCTTGATGATCGCGTAGTACAGGCCGATCCAGATCGGAAACTGAATCAGCATTGGGCCCAAGCACCCGAGAGGGTTCACTCCCGCTTCCCGATAGAGACGCCACATCCGTCGGTTTATTTCTTGCGGTTCGTCGCGGTATCGAGTGCGGAGTTTCTCGATCTCCGGCTGTAGCGCCTGCATCCGGGCGGTCGAACGGAATTGGCGGAGCGTCAGTGGGAAGAACAAGACGCGGACCACCACCGTGAGGGCCACGATCGCCGCCGCCATGTTCTCCGCCAGCAACGCATACAGCAGCAGCAGCGCGTTCAGCATCGGCCTGAGCATCAGGAAGATGAAAATGTCGCCAAGCAGTTCCATAACGTTCCAGACTCAGATGACGCGCGGTTCGATCATTGGCTTGCCGGGTAGACCTGCACGGGTTGACGCGCAGCCGGAGCAACGCGGTACAGCCGCCCGTTCTGGGCGTAGATGAGCGCGTTTGGCCCCATCGACAGCACCGGCGCGTATGAGGGCGATGTCAGAGCAATCCCCGCCCTCGGCGTCCCGTTCGCAGTATCAATCCACCACGTCTCCTCCGCTTCGTTCGCGATCAGAACCGAGGTCCCGCCCACCAGGGCCGGCGCGCCCCTGATCGCTCCGCCGGTCTCAACTCGCCGTTCACGGAATTCGGTCCCAGACGCCGCATCGAGCACGTAGAGGTTGTGGTCCAAGGAGGGGACGTACAGCAGCCCGTTGTGAAGCAACGTCTCGGCCCAGATCCAGTTCTCGGATTGGAACGGTTCCAACCAACGGGGTGCGCCGTCGTCCACGTCTACCGCGTAGACCCGGCCATCGAATGAACCGAAGTAGGCGACGCCATCTTGGACGACCGGTCGCACACCGATGCCGGCGTCGGCCGCGAATCGCCACGCTTCCACTCCGGCACGGGCGCCGCTCAGCGGGTCGTCTTGGGTGTGCACGGCGTGGAGCACTCCGTCCAGCGTCCCAACCAGCGCGAGGCCGTCGATGATCGCGGCAGTCGACCAGATGTTCCCATCCGCCTCGAACGTCCACACGGCCGTCCCCGTGACCCCGCCCCCTGAAGGAGGTTCGATCCCATAAAGGGTCCCATCCTCGCTCCCAATCACCACCAGTCCGTCGGCCAGCGCGGGGCCGGCCACAAATGCCGAGTCCCCAGTGAAGCTCCAGACTTCTTGGCCCGCACCTATGCCCAACCCAATGTCTCCGCCTAGACCAATGGCATAGAGCACTCCATCGAATCCTCCGGCGTAGACCAGACGCCCGTCGGTAACCGGAGACCCGAACACCGCCCGGACGTTGTTCCGGCCATCTTCCGTCTGCACGCTCCACAGCTCAGATCCATCGCTCGTTGAGACTGCGACGATCTCGCCGGAGCGCGTACCAAGCACCACCGTGGTGTCGTCGATCCGAAGCGGCGCCGCCCACGCCGTCGTGCCGAAGAACCGGCCCGTTGCGGAACACCCAGCGCTCAGGAGAAGAAAGCTGCAGATCAGCAGGCCGAACGCGAACAGCCGGTCGATGCTGGCGGGCCGCGGCGCGTCCTTTGGCTTACGGAACAGGGTCATATCCTCCCGCCCGCGAGAGGGGGTGACACCTTCCCAATCGCTTCGCCGCTAGCCAGCTGCCGCGCAGCGCACCGTGCCGCTCGATCGCGTCGTGAGCGTACTCGGAGCACGTCGGCGTGAAGCGGCACGCCGACGGGATATACGGGGATAGCGCGACTTTGTACAGCCGCAGCATGCCGAGCGCCACGCTCTTCATGCCATGACCTCTCGCCGTTGCCGGTCCGCTGCCCATTCTTTCGTTTGAAGAGCATTTATGAGGATTCCAGCCCGCGAGAAGGCGTCGCCTAAAGCGGACTCGAGCTCACCAAACGAGGCCTCGCCGACGGCCGGACGGGCAATAATCACAACGTCCAACCCCTCCTTGACCTCCATCCGCCGGATTGCTTCCCGCAGGCGGCGCTTCACCAGGTTTCGCGTTACCGCGCCGCCAACACGCTTCCCGACCGAGAACCCAAAGCGCGCCGTCGAGAGCGAATTGGGCGCGGAACGCACGACGAACAGCCGGTTCGCTCGCCCCTGTGCTGCCTGGGATACGTGAATAAAATCGGCGCGTCGTCTGAGCCGCAGCCGACGCGGCAGTCCCATCAGGAAACGCCTATGGAGCCAACCGGCGGCGCCCTTTCGCCCTCCGGCGCGCGATCACTGCGCGTCCTCCGGGGTCGCGCATTCTGGCTCGAAACCCGTGGACTCGCTTGCGGCGCCGAACCTTCGGCTGATAGGTGCGTTTGGGCATGACAACGGTGAATTATACGGTCGCCGGATTGGCGCTGCAAACGACGCGACTCCTAGCGCCCAGTTCAGAGCGGACGCTTCCGCGGGACTCCCACCCGCCGCGGAAAGCCCGATGGCGTCGGGGCGATCTTCTCGATCACGACGACCGACCTATCACTATGGTCGCTCGTCGCCAGCCGCCCACCCACTGCCTCGATCGCGCGCACCGCATGGGCAGCTTCTCGTTCGTAGTCCCGTCCACGCGGCAGCAGTACTCTTCCTCCGACCCGGACGAGCGGCACACACAACTCGGCCAGAACGCGTATAGACCCGACCGCCCGCGCCACCGCGACGTCGTAGGCCTCTCGGTGCTCCTCGGTACGCCCAACGTCCTCCGCGCGCGCCGCGATCACACGCGTCCCCGCCGTGGTAGGTCCTAACACTTCGACCGCGTGACGGAGGAACTGCGCCTTCTTTCCGTTGGAGTCGAGCAACACGACGTCGACGCGGTCGCCCACCGCGATCTTCAACGGCAGGCCCGGAATCCCCGCTCCGCTCCCAACATCGATCAGCCGAAGTGGCGACGAATCCAGGCCTTCTCTGGCGAGCACCAGCGGGACGAGCTCGAGACTGCCACTGACCAGCGTCTCATCGATCGCGTTTGGATCCTTCAGTCCGGTGAGATTCGTCGTCTCGTTCCACGCGACGATCTCGTCCCGGTACCGCGCAAACGCCCGCCCCTGGTCGTCATCCACCGCCACACCCAGGGCACGCGCTTCAGATACGAACGCTCGGTTCGATACGTGGTGCTGATTCACTGCGAAAGGTCCCCATGCCTCGGCATCATGGTCCACGATACCGCCTCGCCGCAGCCACGCGAACGGATGCGATGTCCCAGGGTCCCAACAACCACACCGGCGCATGCCTGTTGACACGCGCCGGTGTGGCGGGGGTGGCGAGGTGGCCAGGAGCTACGGACTGTAACCAGACGGCGGATCGGGCGGAGCCTTCACTTCGACCGTCTTGGCGATGTGGTCCAACAGGAATACGAAGTCACGGTACCCGTCCAGGTTCCCTAACTGCGGCTGCAGCCGCTGGACCTCCTCGGATAGGACCGACAGCTCTCGCGAGACGCGCCAGAAGTCGCGGCCGTGCGACAGGCTGCTGTAGCGGTCCGCCGCCAGCGCAACGATCCCGCCAAACTTCAGCAATGGGGCGTCAAGCCCGGGAGTACCCGCCTCGCGCCACGCCCAGACGTCGACCTGCTGCTCTCGGGAGCGCCCAGAATCCGGTACCACCCAGCGCAGTGCAACGTCGCCCAGGTCTAGCGGCCCCAACCGGAGCCCCGCCGACGGATCGTGCAGCTCTAGCTCGTAGAACACTGTCGTGGCCGCCCCAGAGTAGATCTCCGCGAACTCTTTGCGGTCCTGGGCGAACGTCTCGTCCGGCGTCACCCGGTTCTCGTAGCCCACGATCCGCCACGATTTCACGACCGAAGCGTCCCAGGTCACCTGCGCGCGCGTTTGGTCGGCGAATGGAGTCGATAGCATCACCCAGTTCTCCCGGCGGAAGGTGGCCGAAGCCTGCTCGGTAGTGTTCAAGTAGCGATACCACCCGTTGCCGTGCTGTGCCAATTGCTCCAGGAGGTAGTCGTTGTAGTTCTCGATGCCAACGCCCACCGTGATCAGCCGCAGCGGGTTCTTGGAATCAGGATCGTACGCTGACTCAAGGATCTCGAAGGGGTTCGTCGCATCCACGTTCGCCACGCCGTCCGACATCAGGACGATGTAGTTGTGCGCCTCCGGGTTCGCGTCGCGCGCGTCATTGGCCAACCGGACTCCGAGGTTCAGTCCCGCCTGCACGTTCGTGCTGCCATGAGGTTCCAACCTCGAGATCGACTGCACGACCGAATTGTCGTCCGGCCCGCTATGGCGGACCGTCAGTCGGTCGATGACGTCATCTGTGAAGTGCACCACCGCGATGCGGTCCCGCGAAGTCAGGCTCCGCCGGATCGCCTCGGCCGCCGCCCGCGCGATCGCCTCTCGATCGCCTTGCCGCATCGATCCCGATGCATCGAGGACCAGCGTCACGTTGAGCGGCGCGCTCGGCGCGACGTTCGCAGCCTGGAACGCGATCCGGGCCAAGACCATTTGTTCATCGAATGGATGGCCCATGACCGCGCTCGAGATCGCAAAACCCCAGTCGTCGGCCGGCGGGTCGTACTCGTAGTCAAATGCGTTTACCCACTCCTCCGCCCGCACCGACTCCGGTGCGATCTCGTAGCCGGATCGGGCCCAATTCAGCGCCAAGTAGTACGACGTGCGGTCGGCGTCCAGGCTGAACGTCGAGACCGCGTCCTGGGACGTGCTCACCGTGGGGATGCGGCCGAAGTCCTGGAACGTTGTCGCCCCTGGCCGCGTGCCGCCCCGGACTTCCCCACCCACCGTCGGTGACGGCACCGGAACGCTAGCCCAACCCTCCTTATGAGAGGCACCAGTCTCGTTCTCCGTTACCTGCGAGTCCCATCCCGCATCCGCCGATGACGTCGTCGCGGCACCGGTCGACGCCGTCCCGCCGTACGAACCGCCACCGGAGGAACTGGGTTCGGACATTGGCGCGCTGTAACTCGGAGCGGAGTCTTTTTGGTTTGGGGCTGCGCTCGACGGGATGCTAAGAACGCTCGGCAGGGGTTGCCCCCCTGATTCGGTAACACTCCCGGATCCCTTTCCGGAGATCAACCCTGTAGGAGATGACGAACCCGGCGCGTCATCGAACGGATTCGAAGTAACCATCCACACCGCAGAGATGGCCACCACTCCGATCGCGGCGGCCGCGAACGCTGGATTCCAACCGGTCCCGATCCACCCCCATCGTCGGAGCATGCGCCCGAACCACGATGGCCGGCGCGGATACTCCGCTAGACGTTGCTCGAGTCGCTGCCACATGCCTTCCGGTGCACGGAGCTCATCGGATTCCGCGGCGAAGTACTCACGGAGCGTCCGCTCCATCTTTTGATCGATCGGGTCGTTGTCATTGCTAGTCATCGGAATTCTCCTCGGAGAGAGGCCCCAGCTCTTCGCGCAGATAGCCAAGCGCGCGGTTCAGACGTGACTTCGCCGTCCCTTGTGGAACACCGATCACCTCCGCCACCTGTGGCACCGACAGCTCCGCGAAGTACCGGAGCGCAACAACCTGCAGGTGCGCCGGGCGCAGTCGCTCCATTGCGCACCTGACCATCGCATGCCTCCTCGCTGCGTCGACCGACTCAGCCAAATCTGGGGTCTCCTCTTCTACTCGTTCCGCATCGTCAAGCGGGACGGCGACGACCGACCGTCGCCGGTGCTGGCTGACGATTCCGTTCACGAGGATCCGAACGAGCCACGGCTTGAACGGCCGGCCCGTCCGGAATCCCGTGATCCCGCGCCACGCTGACAGGAGCGCTTCCTGGACGTGGTCCTCAGCAGTCGTTTTGTTCCCCGTCATCAAGAACGCCGTCCCATAAAGCGTGTTCTGGTACCGCTCCACCAAATGCCGGAATGCGTCCTGGTCCCCGTCCTTGCAAAGCCGTATCGCGTTGTCGTCGTTCATGTCCTGCTCTCGTCGCCCGGGTTCGATGGGAGCCTTCACTAGACAGTACGCACCCTCACCCCCAACCGTTCCCTGAACGGGGCCGAGAGGGCCGTGCCGAACACTGGACGATGCGCCGGATCGTAGCCCCGGCCGCTAGCCCCAGCGGCTAGCGCACGTGTGCATCCCGTTGGAGCTTCATGGGCACGCATACGGGCCTGAACATAGCCAGACGAACGCCCCTGAGAGGATTCAGGGCTGGATTCAACCTGAACCTCCGTTACTCCAACGGCAGCACGAAGAGGCAATCGCCCGATTTGCCTGTACCTGAAATGGGACCTAGCCGTGCCGCAGCAGTCAGAACTGAAGTGAACACTGGAACGGCTTGTGGCGGCGCCGAATTGGATGTCCGCGACGAAAGACCGATTTCTCTCAATCGTTCGCGAACCGCCTGACCGTCTCACGCAGTCCGCTTTGCAGATCCGGCTGCCCTGCCCGCCGTTTTCGAAGTCGTCGGCCCACGAGCACCACAGTCTGCGTGCGGGGCTGACCCGTACGCCGAAGCTGCAATTGTGGTATGTTGAGATCCCCAAGGATTTTGTGAGCTACCGTTCTGCACCCCGGTCCGACACGCCAGGCTTCTGCTGGTGCTTCCAAGCCAACGGGCAACCTGACTCTTAAGGAGCACTACATGAAGATCTATGTCGGCAATCTCAGTTTCAATACCAGTGACAGCGAGTTGCGGCAGACCTTCGCCACCTACGGCGAGGTAGCCAGCGCTCAGGTGATCATGGATCGCGAGACGATGCGCTCGCGCGGCTTCGGTTTCGTCGAGATGACCGCCGACGCTGCAGCCCAAGAGGCCATACGTAGCCTCAACGGATTCAACCTTCAAGGCCGAGCGCTCAACGTCAACGAGGCCAAGCCTCGGGAAGACCGCGGCGCACGCAGCGGCGGCGGCGGTTCCTGGGGTCGATAAGACCTAAAGACCAAGCCTCAACGCGCCCCGGTGTCGGCGGAGCGCACCACCGGATGGTCGATCCGCCGCGGTTCAAGCGGAGTGGATTGGCGAATTCAGGGAACATTAACACAGGGGTGGCTATGCCACCCCTGTGTCGTGTATTCGACGCTTCCTCATCCAATTGAGCCAGGGTCGGCCCGCCGGCTCATGATCCCATCACGAAGGACATGGCGCTTATCGCTCACTGGTGCGACATCGCATGACTGCCACCACCAAGTGCTAGAACATCGATCGCCACCTGGATATCCCGCCGAGCAGACGACGCGGCCACACCGACGGTCTCAGACCGAATCCCCCCGGTCAAACGACCCGACGGTCACGGTGGGTGAGCGTGAATAGCAACTGCTCGGAGTCCTCAGCGGGCGTCGCCCCTCCGTATCCCGTCGTGACACCTTCGACGGAAAACCCGGAGGCGCGGAACAGTTCCTCCAAGCGCTCGGGGAAGTCGTAGGCGCACGATGAACGTCCGCTCAAATACCGTGCCTTCCTGTCGCGTCACCACAAATGTCGCTATTCGTGGAATTCGCGGTGTATCTGCTAGCACCGTAGCCGTTGTTGATGGAGATCAGCTTACAAGCGGCGTACGATCTAGCGGCACAGGAAATCTATAGTAGATTACGTTCGTTCTCCGCGAGTGGGAAGTCCCGGGTCCTCCCGGGTCAAGGGAGCGGCGGATGAGAGTCGTTTTCACATATCTCTCGATCGCGTTCGTGTTGGCACTGAGCACGGCTTGTAGGCCAGATCCAGAATCAACACCATTCGGCACATCCATTCCTACGCATACGCCGACCACCACTTCTACACCTACGTCGACCAGCACTCCTACACCCACGCCGACCAGCACTCCTACACCTACGCCGACCAGCACTCCTACACCCACGCCGACCAGCACTTCTACACCTACGCCGACCCCCGTACCCGTGATCCTGATAGCCTCGCCTACATCGCAAACACAGATGGACGTCAGGTGGTCATTGGGCGTCCGTGACTTGAAAGCACTTTCTTTATATCGGGATGCTGAGCTTTTGGCCAACCTGCCTATCGACCAACGGACCTATCAAGACACCAATCTCGACCCCAACACCCGGTATGTGTACCGGCTAGTCGTGGAGCGACAGCACGGCTCCGATGAAGCAAGCGAGAGTGCCACGTCGACCCTCGCCTATCGCCCCAAGATATCTGGTCAATTGGCGACCACCTGGAATGGGCTCCAACAACCGATAATAGACGACCGAAACCCCGACTACACGGAGTACAGAGTCATCCTAGTTCATACCGACGACGGTCATACCACGGTCTCGAATTGGAGCACAAGCAAGTGCAGGGTGTTCGATGATCTAAAACCGAACAGCTCTTACCGGATCTCGGTCCGCGCCAGGAACCTGGATCTAATCCAAACCAAATCTGCGAACGAGCGTGCGGAAGAACATGGCCTCGACTACTTCATTCCGATTGTCCGCACTAGGATCCACCCGGATACCGATGACCCATGGGTGAGAGCACGAATCCGCAACGTCACTTTGATCTACGGGCTTACCGATGCCGCCGAGGAGTGGATGAATAATAACATCCTTATCGAATGGAGGCGAGGGGAACCTGGATGGGCTGGTTACCTATTCGGTTACGTCGGAGTCGGACAGAGCCATCCGGGAACACTGATGCACGAGGTTATGCACGCGTTTTGGCAGTTTTGGGACGGGTTCCCTGAGCCTTGCGACCAGATGCACTTCTACACGTTCAGGCGCGATGTGGCCCAGTTTGCTCTCGACTTCCGAGACAACGATCGATCTGGCTCGAGCAACCTCTTGGAACCTTGGCATCCCTATTACAACTTAATAGTAGGATCTCTGGCCATACAGCCACTGGGTGGAGAGGATTCTTGGGACCTCTTCGAACGGGATGAATACGGTAAACTATGGGGAGAACTCTACCATCAACTCGAAACCTCGATACCCGGCTACAATCCAAACCATTTGTCCTTGGTCCCACCACGACTTCGAAAGTACTTGCATGGGTTCATGGAGCAAGGCGAGAGCAAGACCTGGGAGGAGGAGTTCGATTGGTACACACGGCTCGCCGACGAGGATCTGGGTCTTTGGAGTCCACTCCTGACCCACGCCGTCGCACACAACTCGTCTGTCACCCGCGCACCGGAGTCTGCCCTGAGGACCCGGATACCCGAGCCACTCAGAATGACGCTCAGGGAAGCAGACCGACGGATGCTTGTAGACTTTATTAACACTTTGGAGGACCAGGTTCCATGGGAGTGGCGGGAAGGAAGCCCCGGATTCTGGGAGTTATACGTCACATCGCACCTCTACCGTATGTCGCTCTATTGGAAGGAGCTGGACTCGTCGGTCGGGATAGAGCTGGGACAGGCGAATCTCGAGGCCGTCGTTGAGACCTTACGGGTACTGCGCGATCTTCATTGCCTCCCAAACCAACGCCATTGTGGGTACGACCCCAACTATCGTGGCATGAGGACTGGGGACGAAGTCCATGAGATAATCACGAATAGTAACCTCATTTCGGACATCCAACGCAGAGTTCTTCTCGAGATGATCGATATGCGTTTTGACTGCCATATAGAGTCCACGGTGTGCTATGACACGCCAAGTGGTGCGGGAGAAGCATAGGTCGGCTTCGATTAGGATACTCACAGCGCATTAAGGGGCAATTCCTGCGACTTGGCGTGCGTGCGGAGCAGGGTTATGTCCGTCATCTGCGCCGCGTCTACATACCTAACTTCCCAAGAGTTCATCGAGTGGTCAGCTTCGGGTGACCCTTGTAGGGAGCCGACCCAAACATGCCCCCCCAAATACACGTCGAACTGACCGAATCCGAACGCTTGGGTTGGATGTAGTGCGACGAAGGCTTCGTCGCATACGGGTTGGTAAGCCAGCACGAACGATGTAGCGTCGTTTCCAAGCTGGCTAGACGAGGCTACGCGGACGGCAGGCGGTCCAAGCGCGCCCGCCACGCTTACGGAGCATTCGAGTCGATCAACGTTGGTCTCGACAGGCTATAGGAAGCTCGTAAACAGACCGCCTGGGAGGGTTCGTCTTCCGTCTGGCCTACATCGGGAGCGGCATCGTCTCGTGGACTTCAATCTCGCACCCCTCATGCCAGTCCAAGTGCGGGTGACCCACAAGCAGGGCCCGCGCCGCTTCCATGTTCTCCGCATCCAGGATCGAGTACATCATCACGCCACGGTCGCTCGGCATACCGCCAGCATTCGTCACTCTCTGTCCGCCGCTAAGCGGAGCTCCCATGTCTACCAAACGCTCCCCGCACCTCTCGGCCCATGCCATCCAGTCATCCATACCTTTCTTCATGTCATCTGGCGTAAAGTGCTCCGTAGCCTCCATCGCCGCTTGCGACGCGTAATAGAGCACTATATATCTTGCCATGAAACCCCTCTACAATCTTCTGTATTCTTCTGCTGAATAGTTGGATTGCTCAAAGTCAAGTGTACAGCACGAGTTCCGAACTGGCCGTTAGATTCATGGCGTCCAATCTCCTCGTGCAGCCAGCACCGATGCCGCCTACGATGATCCAGCTCCTCGCTCCAGTCGTACCAGGGGACACACCTCAAGCGTGTAGGAGCACTCGTTTTGATGTGTGGGTGGTATTCGCCTAGTCTAGTAACTAGTCATATTCGAAGTATGGAATGAGCTATGAGTAAGAAATGGCCGGTTCAAGATGCCAAGGCCAGGTTCAGTGAACTCCTCGACACCGCCCTGGCCGAAGGGCCGCAGATCGTGACCAAGCGCGGTGTAGAAGCTGCTGTCCTCCTCCCCATCGAACAGTGGCGGAGGTTGGAGCAGATGACTAGACCAGACATCAAGGAACTGCTCCTCGCTTCGGAGGCACGGACCGAGAACCTCACTCCGCCGCGCGTGAGCCACCGCCACCGAATCCCTCTGGTTGTGGAGTAATCCGTCCGATGTATCTCCTGGACACCAACGTGGTCTCAGAGTTGCGCCGTCCCCGTCCGCACGGCGCAGTCCTGGAATGGATCGCCGACGTGCCTGCGGAGCAGCTCTACATATCTGCAGTGACGGTCGGTGAGATGCAAGCCGGGGTCGAGATCACTCGTGAGCAGGATCACGCGAAGGCAGAGGAACTGGAATCCTGGCTGGACAGCGTACTGGCCTCTTACGGCGTATTGCCGATGGATGCGCCAGCCTTTCGGCAATGGGCGCGGCTCATGCACAGAAGGTCAGACGCCATAACCGAGGACGCCATGATCGCGGCAACGGCCATCGTGAACAGGCTGATAGTGGTTACCAGAAATGTCGGCGACTTCAGTCGACTCGAAGTCGAACTGCAGAATCCTTTCGAAAGCTCAAGTCGGTAACCACGGCCCGACAGGGAAAACCGAAGTCCGGATCCCGCGGGTGGTAGCGCGACCGGCCACGAAGCCGGGTCTGAAATCAGAGCGGAGAAGAACACCAAAAAGGTTCTGAAGCCTGGTGGGCGATACTGGACTTGAACCAGTGACCTCAGCGATGTCAACGCTGCGCTCTAACCAACTGAGCTAACCGCCCATCCACGCCGGACACGGCCTCTCTAGTCTACAAGCCCCCACCCATGAACTGACACCCAGCCAGCTGGCTGCCGGTCGACCGACCCCGTCCTGCTCACGTCGACGACGCGTGAGGTCGCTCGTACCCGCTCTCCTCGTAGATCACGTGCGACTGTAGGCCCACCAGCGACGCGGGCCGCGCATTCGGGTGCCGCTGCAAATACGACTTGACGATCCCGTACCCGATCGCATGGCCCGCCCATAGCGGGACGCGGTCGCTGTCCCCGAACAGGTACCGCCGGATCTCTCCAGGATCGGTGATGTCCAACCGGCGCTGAATCTGCGGCCAGACCGCAGCCTCGTCCTCCGCCGTCAACTCCGTCAGCCATCGCGGCAGCCGGTCCGGGTAGATTTCCCGGGCGAACGCATCCGCCACGCCCTCCGTCAACATCGCGTCCAGCAGGGTGTCCGGCTCCTCAGTCTTCACGTACACCATCCGCCCGGCCACCATGCTCCGGGGGAACAGGTAGTTCCTCACCAGGTGGATGTACTCGTGACACGCCGTGTACGCGAGGACGTCGGGCCAATGCGGCACGGGCCAGAAGAACAGCATCGCCGTCTGGCTCCCCAGGCTCACGCCAGTCACCCCTTGCATCAGCTGCGTCAGGACCCTGCTCTGCCCATCGCCCAGCATCAGGATCACCCGCGCCATCAGATCGGGCCTCGGCAACATCTCCCCCGCTCGCACCAGCGCCGTCTCGACCACCGTTCGTGGAGAGGCCACGTCGGCCGTTTCGACGCCTTGGAGGAAGGCTCGGAGGTCTGGGTCGCCGACCTGCGCGGCGGTCCACCGCTCGCCAATCTCGACCAGCGCGGGATCGAGCCCGGAAAGGAGCCGCCGCACATATGTCCGCGACCGCTCGTGAAAGACATCAAGCGGGTCCTGACCAACCCGCTTCTCAGGATCGAGCGCGTCCTCGGCGTAGTGGCCGATCAGCCGGTACGCCGGGACGACGGTCAGCCCGCGCGGGGTCCGACGAGCCATGAGTTTCGGTTCAGGCGAGCGCCCCCTCCGCCGTATAGCGTTCGATCTCGGCGTCGGACAACCCCAGAAGCGTCGAGAGCGCCGCGTGGTTGTGCTGCCCCGGTGTCGGGGCCGGACGCCGCACCCGGCCAGGTGTCCGCGAGAACCGCACTGTCATGCCGGGGTGTTCGACTCGCCCAGGTACGGGATGGTCTACCTCGATGATGTATTCGCGAGCACGCAGCTGTGGGTCGCGGAAAAGGTCGTCGCCGTTCGCGACCACCCCTGCCGGCACGCCGTTCCGTTGGAGTATGTACATCACCTGGTGCGCGGTTCGCGTCGCCGTCCACTCCGTGATGACCCCATCGATCTCGTCGTGGTTCGCTCTGCGCGACTGGAGCGTCGCGAACCTCGGATCCTCGCCGAGTTCCGGCCGGCCCATGGCGCTCGCAAGGGACCGCCAGGTCGCGTCATCGGTGCAGGAGACGGCGCACCAACGATCGTCCCCGCTGCACCGATAGACTCCTTGAGGCGCGGCGTTCGGGTCGCGATTCCCCCACGGCTCCGGTGCGGCCTCCCCGAGCGTGTCCTCCAGGAACGCCAACCCCACCATCCCCGCGGCAGCCTGGAACTGCGCAAGCTCCACTCGCTGCCCCTCTCCCGTGCGGTCCCGATGGCGCAGCGCCGCAGTCGCAGCTAACGCCAGGTTTCCGGCGGTGATGAAGTCCGGGTACGCGTTCTTCCCGCGCATCTGCCATCCGGAACCGGGGTCACCCCATAGGTACCCCAATCCCGTGAATGCAGTCAGGCACTGCCCGACCGCCACGTAGTCCCGCATGGGCCCGGTCGACCCGAACCCGGGGCAGCTGATCATGATGATGTCTGGCTTCACCGCCCGCAGTGCGTCGTAGTCGACGCCGAACCGCTGCATCGTGCTGGGCGCATTGTTCTCGACCACGATGTCCGACTGTTCAACGAGCCGCTTGAACAACTCCTGCCCCGACGGCGTGTGAAGGTCAAGGGAGACCGACTGCTTGTTCCGGTTGATCTCGCCATACGTCGCATGGCCCGATAACCACGCGGGCGGGTTCCGATCTCGGTCCCAGATCCGCCCGTCCGCGAACCTCCTCGACTCGATCTTGATGACCTCGGCCCCATAGTCTGCAAGGAACCGCGTTCCAAACGGGGCAGCCCACACGCGCTCGAACGCCAGGATTCGGACTCCGTCCAGCGGCAGCTTCGCCCCGTCTTCCCCATTCGACGCGCCGGCCACCGGAGCGAGGTCGGATTTACTACCCGCTTGTGGTCCGATGCCGGACAGGACCTCGTCCGTGTGCTGCCCAAGCGTCGGTGCCGGCCGGCTGAACTGCCAAGGAGTAGCTGAGTACTCAGCGCCGGCTCCCGGCGCAACGTATTTCCCTAATGCCGGGTGCTCAACTTCAACAAAGTAGTCCCGCTCCTGTGCGTGCGGGTGCGAACGGAATCCCGCCGGGTCGAACGCCGGAGCCACCGTGATGCGCCGGCGCGAACCCTCTTCGAGAAACTCGTCGAGCGTGAACTGCGCAACGAACGCCGCCAGGCGCTCGTCGATCATGTCGAGGTCGGGGTCGCGGTTGCTCAGGACCTCGTACTTCGGGTCCAGCAGCACCGGATCTTGGATCCAATTGACGATCTCCGGCCACGACCGCGGGCCCGTCAACGCGACCATCGCCCAGCGGCCGTCTTTTGCGAGGTAGTATTGGCTCGGTCCCGGCCCAAGGCGCACGCCCCGGCGTGAACCAATCTCGGCCGACGCCGCGAACCGTACTAGCGATAGGTTTTGGTGTGCAGCGACTTCCTGTAGCGAGACCTCGATCATCTGGCCACGCTCCGTATGGTCGCGCTCTCGTAGCGCGATCAGTGTCCCAAACGCCGCGTGCAACCCGCCCGCCTGATACGCCTGGTACCGCGGTGGGTTGAACGGAGCTTCATCCGGGGAGCCCTCGGGATGGATGAGCCCACCCAACGCGTTCACGACGATATCCGGCCCCTGGAAGTCCCGGTGCGGTCCCGTCCGGCCGAACGGGGTGATCGAGGTCATCACCAGCCGCCGGTTCTCGGCCGATAGCGATTCGTAACCAAGTCCTCGATCTTCGAGATACCCGTTCGGGAAGCTCTCCAACAAGACATCTGCATCGGCAGCCAGACGCTTGAGCGTGCCACGGTCGGGGGCCTCATCTAGGTCCAGCACGATCCCCCGTTTGTTCGAGTTCGCGTGCAGGAAATAGAGGCTCCGCTCAGGGTCCACTCCCTCCACGGCGAACGGCGCCATCCGGCGGCTCGGACTTCCTCCGGGCGGCTCAACCAGAACGACATCTGCCCCAAGGTCGGCGAGGTAACGTCCGGCGTTCTGCCCCTCGGGGCCCGTCAAGTCTAGGACGGTCAGTCCGCTGAGCGCCTTGTCCGTACCCGAACCGTTCGACGCTGCCATCGCGGTCCCCCCATATGAGTCGTCCGTATCTATCAACAGCGCCTCGAACCCTGCGTCAGGATAGGAACGCCCCCAATTGGCGTCAACGATTCTCAATCGGATAGTCTGGGGTTATGGAAAGAGAGAGGCAACGCCTCGCGGCTTCGCTGTCGCGGCAGGTCCGAGACCGCCGGGTGCTTGACGCCATGGCACGAGTGCCACGCGAGCTGTTCGTCGACGAGGGTCAACGGCCACGCGCGTACGAAAACGTCGCGCTCGCCATCGGGAATGGCCAGACGATCTCCCAACCAACCATCGTCGCCCTGATGACCGAGGCCCTCCGCCTCATCAGCACGCACCGCGTGTTGGAAGTGGGTACCGGTAGCGGCTATCAGGCCGCGGTCCTCGCGGAGCTCGCCGACCACATCGTGACCGTGGAGAGGATCCCCTCGTTGGCGACTGCGGCCCAGGACCGTCTAAGACGACTCGGGTATACGAACGTCGAGGTCCAGACCAGCGGCGCACACGCACCGCTAGGGTGGCCCCTACTCGCACCATACGACGCCATCGTCGTCACCGCCGCTGCACCCCACGTGCCAGAATCACTTCTAGACCAGCTACGACCAAATGGCACGCTCGTGATCCCCGTGGGCAGCCGAGACAAGCAACAGCTCCTCTCGGTACGGGCAACTCCGTCCGGTGGATTCGAGGCTAATCGACTGTCCGCATGCCGGTTCGTGCCACTGATCGGCCCCGGCGCGTGGCCATCCGGTCCCGACAAACCAGCCCAAAAGGAGCCAACTCCCGAAGGCACGGTTCGGCCTCCGGAGTACACTTAAGTGACCATCGGAGCGATCCGCCGGGAACGCCGGAACGACGCGGCCAGCGCGCCCAGCAGCTTGCGTGGGGAGATGAGTGATGCGGTCGATTCTTAGACGCTTGCGCGGCGTGCAGTTCCTGGCTCTAGCCGGGTTCCTGGCATTTACCGTGACGGTGCCATCGGCCTCGGACGCCAGGACGGCCGATCGATGGACCGTCTACGACATGGCCAACACCAGCCTCACCAGCTGGTTCTTGACGGAGATGTTCGAGGACAGCAACGGCCGCATCTGGTTCGCAGGGTTCGACAACGGCGCCAGCTACCTCGACGACGGCGCAATGTGGACCTTGAACGCCTCCAACAGCGTCATCGAGGACCGCGTCACTGCTTTCACGGAGGCGCCCGGCGCCGGCGAGATTTGGATCGCGACCGAGGCCGGCATCGCCGTCTGGGACGGCGCCGAGACCACTGAATTCGAGATGGGTGAGATCCCGGTCTCGAGCGACCACGTTTCCGCCCTATTCACGGATTCCCGTGATCGTGTGTGGGTCGGCACGTGGGGCGGCGGCGCCGCCGTGCTCGAGGTTGACACCTGGACCGGATACTCCTCCGGTGACCAGTTGCCCAGCGACCGCGTGCGCAGCATCACCGAGGACACAACCGGCCGGATCTGGTTCGGCACCCAGTCCGGACTCGCCGCGCTCTCCTCCGACGGCGAGTGGCAGCGGTACACAACCGAAAACAGTGACCTCGTCAGCGACCGGGTCAAATCGATCTCCCTTGATAACGACGGCAGCGTCTACTTCGGCACGTCCGGAATGGGCTTCAGCGTCCTCGACACCGAAGACAACTGGAGCTCCTACACCATCGACGACGGCCTGCCGAGCAACTTCAGCACCTCGCTCGTCGAAGACGCGGAAGGCACGCTTTGGTTCGGGACCGAAGGTGGCTTAGCCAGCTTCGACGGGACGGAGTGGACGACCCATGACACGCTGTTCCGAAAGCTCCAGTACCATTTCATAGAAGACCTGCTCATAGATAGCGAGGGGACCTTGTGGGTCGCCACCTTCGGGGGCGGCGCGAGCACCTGGGACGGCGAAGAGTTCACCGCCATCGATCCGGACACGACCGGCTTCGACTCAAACCAGGTCACCGTCCTATTGGAGGACAAACAGGGCAACGTCTGGGTCGGCACCACTTACGGCCTCAGCCGCTGGGACGGGACCAAGTGGGAGGTCTTCACGGAGTTCAACAGTGACCTCGCATACCACTACATCACCGGGCTCGCGCAGGACGCCAAGGGTCGCATCTGGGTCGGCACCCTCGCCGGCCTGAGCATCTATGACGGCGGCGAGTGGATCCAGACCGACCGCTTTTCCGGTGAGGGTTTCCAGCGCGTGCCAAGTGAAACGATCTTCACGGTCTATCACGACCATGAGGACCGCGTCTGGCTCGGTACCGGCTTCGGCGCAGCCGTTTTGGAAGACGACGAATGGTCCCTCTACGATCGCAGGAACAGTGGCCTCTCAACCAACCTCGTCAGCGTCATCACGCAGGATTCTCTCGGTCGCATGTGGTTCACGCATTGGCAGGGCATCAACGTCCTCGATAACGAGTCCTGGCATAGCATCATCCCCTTCAACGGCGGCTTCAACACGCGCCTCGTCTGGGCCGCAATGGAGGATTCCAACGGCAATATGTGGTTCGGAACGCTCGGCGACGGCATCGCGGTGTACGACGGCGAGACGTGGACGAATCACAACGTGAGCACCGGGTCCCTGAACAACAACTTCGTCCGGTCGATCGTCGAAGACGACGCCGGCCGTATCTGGGCTGCAACCGATGGAGGCCTGAACCTCCTCGTCGATGGCAAACTGTGGATGGCGTATAGCGAGCGAAGTACGCCGCTCCCCAGCGACGAACTCAACGACGTCCTGGTCGACCGCAACGGCGCGGTCTGGGTCGCCACGCGAAACGGTCTAGCCATCTTCGAACCCAGCGACGCCGCGGACCCGTCGATACTCGACCAGGCCCGCCGGTTCTATCGGCCAACCGAGGACCAATTGACGAGCAACAGGGATGAAAGCACCGCCGGCGACGAACTGGAACGCCCGCCCCCAACCGGCCGATAGCGCCCAGTCAGCAGACGCCGCACCTCCACCCGCTTCGTCGCGACTGAGAAACAGAACAAGGCCCCGGCAGCGAAACCGCCGGGGGCCTTTCGTTTACAGCCGATGAGCCAACAACCCTGTTAGGTCGCGGCTGCCGTCACCTCTGGAGTGCCGCTCCCGGTCTGGTCGTCGGAGTCACCCGCCGCCTTTCGCCGGGTTGAACCGGCCGTGCTCGATCGACGCCGCCGACGCCGACGGACGCCGTCGTCTTTGTTCATCCACAGGTTCTCGCTCTCCAACAGGTCCGGAGTCAGCAGCGTTCTCGTATCGCCGATCTGCCACAAGTCCGGCGATTGGTTCGACTCGAACGCGACGACCTCCACGTACTTCCCCATCTGCTTCAGCGTTTGCAGCGCGTAGACGTAGTCCCCGTCCCCGCTCACCAGGACCGCGCGATCGTAAAAGTCCTGCCAGCCGTAGTGGAGGAGATCGGTCGCGAGCATGATGTCCACGCCCTTCTCGACCATCTGTCCATCGCGGTACCGCACGCCGCCAAACCGTGTCTCCAAATACGGGATCTGATACAAGGCCTGGAGGAACCGTTGTTGGTCCCGATAATCGGTTGGCCGGCGCTTCTCATCCTGCAGAACGTTGTAGTAGTACGTCCGGTAGAGAAGTCTCCCGTGGAGGAGCCACTGGATGAATGCGCTGAAGTCCAGATCAGTGCGCCCGCATGACTGTTCGAGCGCGTGGTAGAGATTGCTTCCGTCGATGAATATTGCGACCCGCGAGGAGTCGTCTGCGTGGTCCAAATGCCCGTCGCTACTGCTGTTGTTCTCGGTGTTCTTGCTTGCCGTACCTTCACCTCCTCATGCGTTACAAGTTCGCCGTTCGTGAGTCAGTATAGCCTGGCCCAGTGTTCGCCCAAGGTTCGTGACGACTACCAGCGACACGACGTAGGGCTGGGGGATCTCGGCGGATGAGCGCACGTTCGCGGCGCGCCCGTCCCGCATCAATGGGTGACGGGAAACGAAGTGACCGTGATGTCGCGGGAGTCGTTCATCGACCGGAACTCGACAATCGAACTGAGCCCGACCCACGTAGGCGAGCCAGGGTAGAACGCCGTCACGTCACCCTGGCCCACGTCGAGGTGGGCGTCCCAGTGGCCCAGCGCGACGTAGTCACGATCGCATGCCGCAATGTCCTCGCGGGTGATGGGGTACGCCCGTCCGAGGTCGGAATCGTCCCGCACGAAATGCCCATGCGCCATCGCAATCTGCCACGGCTCGCTCCCACGCGGAGGCAGGTCGCGCATCGGCAAAAGCTCGACATCGTCATAGCTCATGTGTGGGCGTCCCCAGATCGCAACGCCCAACTCGGGGAAGCGGACAGTCTCACCGTCTGGATCCTGGATCAGCGTCACCAGCGGCGCCGCACCGGCCATGTCCATCCGCCAGTACGCCGAGTTTTGCTCCAACGGATCGTGGTTCCCCGGCAGCACCACCGTTGGCATCGGCAGGCGTGCCAATTGTTCGAGGACGAAGTCTGTGATCGACTGACGGACCCGGTTGTGATCGAAGAAATCGCCGGCGATGATCACCAAGTCAACCCGCTCGTCGATCGCCCGATCAACGATGAACCGGAACGACCGCAGGCATTTCTCGGGCTGGAGCGACCACGACTCGGTGAAGGCGCCAATGTGGACGTCAGACGTGTGGAGTATGCGTACGACTTCCTTCGCCATGGTCCTCTAGTGAACGGTTTGGGGGTGCCTCGCGACGGCATATGGTGCCGGGGGAGGGACTCGAACCCACACCCTTGTTACCAAGGAGCGGATTTTAAGTCCGCCGCGTCTGCCGTTCCGCCACCCCGGCCGGTATTCAGAATCGCCTGCCCTGAACCTGACACGCGAAACGAATTATAGCAAGGGCCGCCTCCGACCCGATGGTAGAATCGTATTTGAGCGGGTCCCCGACAACCGGCCACGCAGCCATCCGCCGGACCCGTCACTTCCACACCGTGGGGCTGTAGCTCAGCTGGGAGAGCGCGGCGTTCGCAATGCCGAGGTCAGGGGTTCGATCCCCCTCAGCTCCACCACTTAGCACTCCTCTCGGATCGGCTCCGTTGCATCCGCCCAACGCCGGCGCCTAGCTCCCCAAAGGACAACACACCCAATCCCCAGACGCCTAAAGCTCTACACAGCCGCGTCCCTCGATGCCTACATCGCAGGACCAACGGCGAGATCGACTGGCTCGACTCCGCGACTCGCGACGGCCTCGACTACGGCTACCACGAGTTCTACGAGTCCGTCGACACCACCCTCATGGGAAACACCACCTACCAGGTCACCCTCACCGTCGACCAATTCCCCTACCAGGAAAAGAACAACTACGTCTTCACACGACGAACCCCGCCCCCACCGGACAACCAGCACGTGCGATTCGTCTCCGGCGACATCGCGGCCTTCGTCCGCTCCCTGAAACAGACGCCCGGACGCGATATCTGGCTGGTCGGCGGCGGGCAGATCAACACCGTCATGCTCAATCACGACCTCATCGACGACATCGTCCTGACCATCTTCCCTATCGTCCTCGGGGACGGCATACTCCTCTTCGCGTCCGGAGCTACGCCCTCGACCTTCCAGACCGTCGCCTGCGAGATCTACGACACCGGCCTCGTCCAATGGCACATGGCGAGAACGTAACGCCGAGTAGCCGGCCCCAACCCACCGGCCCCAAACCGCGCGCGGGCCCGCGCAAACCTACGTCGTAGCTTGCCAAATCCAGATTCTCTACGTACCTTTCTCAATACGTGACTGCGACTATGGACTACGGGCGGCCTGCCGGTGAGCTGACGGTAGCTGCATCCGGATAGGACGACCGTGAATCTGAAACCTGCTCTACAGGTTCGTATCAACCCGGGGACACCAGTTCGTCCCGCGAACGAGGGGGAAGGGCTTTACGGAACGCGAGGAGCAGCCCCAACCAATTCTGATTGCTCGGTAACGATGAACCGGCCGGCCGGCCTACAGAACACTGACTGAAGGAGAGTCGTAATGCGACGACCATTGGCAATCTCAGCGATCGTAGCGTTGGCGTTACTGATCGTGCCGCTGCTGGCTTCCACGCAAGCTGCGGCCCAGGACTCAGGGGACCTCCAGGTCACGGTGCGAAACGTGACCAGCGGGCAGCCCATCACTCCGCCGATCGCGGTCGTCCATTCCGCGGATGTCGGCCTGCTGCCCAGCGTTGGAGACCTGGATGGCTTCGACGAGTTGGCAGAAGCCGGCTCACAGGAACCACTTGCGACGGCCCTCGGTCAGGTAGCCGGCGTCAGCCAGGTTGTCAGCTTCGCTGGCGGCCCGATCATGCCGGGCCGACAGGCAACCGCCGCTGTCTCCGCGATGCCCGGCGACCACGTCAGCGTCATCGCCATGCTCGCATGCACCAACGATGCGATCACCGTTGGCACCGCGGTCATCCCGGCCAGCGGATCTTTGGCGATGTCCTCCGGCGCCGTGCTCGACGCCGGCACCGAGACGAACGATGAGACCAGCGCTACGGTCGCCTGCTTTGGTCAGGCGGGTGGAGGCGTATCCGATGCCGACGGCGAAGGCGCCATTGCAGCCCACATGGGCATCGGAGGCGGAGCAGACCTCACGCAGGACGAACACGGCTGGTACGGCCCCGCCGTCCAGATCATCGTGACCGCCGCTGGCACCGCCGCGCCCGCGGTCCAAGAGTTCGGCTTGACGCTCGAGAATCTCACGGGCGGACAGCCCATCGCTCCGCCGGTTGTCGTCGTCCACGACTCCGCGGTCGGCGTGCTGGACTACAGCAGCCCCGATGAGCTTGACGGCATTGCCAACCTCGCCGAGGGCGGTGTGAACGCCGACCTCCTCGCAACTTTCAGCACCACACCCGGCGTGGTTCGGGCGTACGCGCTCGACACCGGTGGTCCGATTCACCCAGGAGCCTCGTACACCGCCGAGGTGCTTCACGGCCTCGATGGCGCCACCGTGACAGTCGTCGCGATGCTGGCCTGCACCAACGACGCCTACATCAGGGCATCCTTGCCATTGATCTACCAACAAGGGGTGCTGTTCCCAGAGCTACCCGCAACCGCCCTCGTATTCGACGCGGGCTCCGAGAATAACGACGAGACCGCTGCTACCGTTCCCTGTCTCGGAGGCGAAGCACTCTCCGAAGGCCTCGGTGAGGGCATGCGGGCCCCGCACGCCGGAATCGCCGGGACCGCCGACTTGGACGCCGAGACCTACGGTTGGACCGCGGACAGTACCGCGCTCCTGACCGTCCACAACGCGGTCAAGTTCACGCCGCAACCCATAGACGACGAAGACCCAGACCCCGGCCCGCTGGACGGCGGTGACTACGCCCTGTCCATGGGATCCGTGATCGCCATCGGACTCTTCGGCGCAGTGGCGATGATCGCGGGACTCGTCCTCCTCTTCGGTCGCCGCAGGACCGGAGGATTCACCCACCCCTAGCGAGCACCGCACAATCAGGGTCACAGCCCAAGACCCGATTCGAAATCGCAACAAAAGAGCGGAGGAACCGCTGTGGTCCCTCCGCTCTTTTGCCGCCCTCGCCTCCCACACAGCGACTCAACGATCCGAAGCGTTCACCATTTGCGGCGAGCCCAATGAATCCCTCCGGGACCTGCTCCCCCGGATAGACGACACCCATCCTCAGGACGTCCTCGGCCGCGGGAAACAGCAAGGGTTCCGGTCGGCAGCCAGCTCTACGAGGACCTCTCGAAGTCCCTCATCCTCATCGTCGTCGAGGACGAGCAGGTCGAGTCCGTCGTCCAGATCATCCACGACGCAGCATTCACTCAGTACCCGGGCGACGGCAAGATCTTCGTCACACCGGTCGAGTCCGCATACACGATTCGCACGGGAAAGCCCGAACCCGAAACGCACCGCCGGGTGGACGCCCCACCCCTTGCGGTCGAAACCCACCGCGCACTTCCCAAACGATGAGCGAACGGCTCATCGCGCAGTTATGCGGTTGGAAGAGCTCGATCGGGTTCCACGACGGGTCGTCAATGAGGACCTGTTTCCCGCCGGGGCCCGTCACGACGTCGTTCCGGAACCTGACCCCGGCGTCCTTCATCGCTCCCACCGCCGCCTCGATGTCGTCCACCTGGACCACGACCCGGTTCCACCGCCGGGACCGGCTGCCTCCCATCGGGCATCGCCCTGCGCGCCGATGTCCGTGGGCCGCTGATCCAAACGGTCAGGTCCCCCCGCTTGATCGACGCGAACGGGGGTCCCTCGTGTTCGATCAACTCGAACCCAAGGTGCCGCGTGTAGAAGTCCAACGCCGCGTCCACATCGTCGACGATGTACCGGATCTCAGCCAATCCGTCCCGTTCCGTCGAAACCTCGCGCTCGGTCAGGCGCGGAATTCTGCAAGCCTAGATCGTGCTGAGCTCGACGACGTCGCACGACGCTTGCCCACCGTCGATCGTAAGCAGGGCCACGGTGCCAAGGCGCTTCCTCAGATCATGGACCGTTGGGCTGCCGGAGTTCACGACCAACATCTCCCCGTAGCGCCCGACGTGCGGAATGTGCGTATCACCCAACACCAGCACGTCGAGGGCCTCCGGTCCAAACGTTTGCCGCACCGCCGCCTCGAAGTGGTGCGCCCGGACCTCGTCTGGATCAGCCAAGGCGTGCACCATTCCCACTCGGACTCCCTCCAACTCGAGCACCTGCGCGTCCTTGACTCGCGGATCGTCCGCCGGGAAGGCGGGGTGGTCCGACCGTCCGTCGCCATTCCCGCGAACAGCGACAACTGGCACCCCAACCCCCTTCTCCAGCCAGTCCAGCACATCGACCGTATACATGTCACCGGCATGTAAGACCAGATCAACCTGGCTGAACGCCACAAATACCTCTGGCGGCAGGTCCGGCCGAGCCTCCGGGATATGGGTGTCCGTAATCAGACCGATACGCACGGGAGAAAAAGCTTGTCGCTTGTACGACTCACGGGGACAACCGGGTCAGTCGCCCTTTTCGAGGTCTAGGCCAAGCGGCTGTTGGGCCGATTCAGGCTGGGGTATCGCCCGAGCGCTGGACCGGACAAAGTGCTTGCTGAGGAACAGGTCCTGTCCCTGATACGACGACGCTGCCTTCGCGTCGCCGTACAGCACGTCCGGCGTATCAAGCATGCGAGCGAACTCGAGGCGTGCGATGTCCTGGCCGTGCTCCACCATGAACGGGACATCGTGGGCACGCACTTCCATCACTGCGCGGCTCCCTACGTTCTCCGTCACCGGGCTGTGACCGAACCCGGGGTCGAAGAACCCCGCGTAATGCGTGCGCAACTCGCCACTTGTCGGGTCGTACGCAGTCATCTCAGCCGCATAGTCGGGCGGCACCCGGACCGCTTCCCTCGACACCAACAAATAGAACGTCTCAGGCTCCAAGATCAGGCGGCCGTTAGGGTCTGGAGACACCGGTTCCCAGAAGTCCGCCGGTTCATGGCTCCCCTTCTTCGTGGTGTCCAGCAATCCGCTGTTGGTCTTCGCCCGATAGCCGACGCTCCGGCCGTCTGTGGAGAGGTCGATCGAAAGGAACACCATCGACTGCTCCGGCAGCCACGCAACCGGTTCCCGATCTCGGAAGAGCGTCGCTTCCTGGCTCGAGGGCCCCGTGTCGCTCTTGGTCATCGGATCGCCCTTGATCAACCGTACTTGGTTCAGTGAAGTTCCAGCTTTCACCCGCACCGTGAACGACAGCGGCACAATCTCCAAGTACATCTTGCCGCGGTATCCGCGCTGGATCTCGTCGAACCGCGCCCCCTGGTCGGTGATCACACGCGTGAAGATATCGATGCGGCCAGTGGAGCTCCTGGGGTTCGCCTTTGCCGAGATGTCGTTCGGAAGATTCAAATTCTCCATCAACGGGATCAGGTACGGCCGGTTCCGCTCCAAGATCGCCTCTTTCCTCAGGTCGATCTCCCCCATCGAGATATCCCGTAACCGGCTCTCGACCGACTCAGCGCCCGGCAGAAAGCTCGTGCGGAGCCGCCACCCACGCTCGGCGAGCCGGAGGTCGAGGCTCGCGGGTTGGTAGCTGGATTCGGGAATCGGAGCCGGCGCGGCGATGGCCCCATCCTCCACCGCGAGGCGCAGGAACTGACGCGGCAGAATGCCGTGCGCTGAAGTCGGAATGCTTGACATCCGGAGCCCCGTCTCGCGCGGCTTGATCAGCGTTCCCATACCCTCAAACGTAACTTGGGGAAAAACCGCACCCTCGGGAGCCGATCCGACGAATGTGACTGCCCCTCCTCGGCCCGCGCCATACCCCGGGCCCAACAATCGGCCCGGACCGATAGTTCGGGCCTTGTCGGCCCGTGCCGAAGTCTGGAACATGGTGGCCCCGCGGTCCCGGCTGCTGTGCGATCCGATCATTTGATCTGCATCAATGCTCGCTGGTGTGCACTGGCACTCGCAATCCTTCGACGACACAAGCGGTGCCGGTCCGGCGGCTCCCGCAGCGAGCTCACGCGGTCTCGAAGAATCCTTCTCGCAGGTACTGAAGGATCACCCCGGCTACCTGCTCTGGCCGTTGTACCGGAACATCGTGGACGGAATCCTCCATCCAATGCACCCGCGACCGAGCCAGCGACTTCAATGCCACGTCGATCGACTCTTCCTTCTCGCGGCGCCAACCGGCGGAGGAGTGATCATCCCCGTCGCGTCGCGCCGGCATCCAGAGTACAGGCAGCTCGATCCGCGGGTACAAGCTGGACACGCGTTGGTCCCACAGGGCCCTGACGATCTTCAAGTGCCGCTCCCGGGTCAGCCGCGGCATCACAATCCCGTCGTCTGAGACCAAGAAGTTCGCCTCCAAGAAGTCGACGTGCTTATCTCCCCACGACGCCGCAGCGCCCCAGTTCCGCGACCGTTCCACCATTTGGTCCCACGTCAGACGGAACGTGGAGAAATCCGGTGGTGCGAGCTCCGCCAGCGTGCGTTCAAGCGTCGCCCCCTCCCGCGCCGACGGCTCAATGAAGCCGCCATCGATGCATACGAGCCCGCTGACGAGGTCCGGGTGGTCCGCGGCAACCTGCAGCGCTACGTTCCCTCCCCAGGAGTGACCGATCAGCAGCGGCCTGACCAACCCGAGTTCGCCGATAAACGCTGCAACGTCACCCGCGACAGTCGGAAAGTCGTACCCCTCATCCGGTTTCGCACTAAAACCGTGCCCGCGCGCGTCGAGAGCCACAAGCTGCACGTGCTCCGCTAGATACGGCGCGACCAGGTCCCAAAACCTGCCGTTCGAGGCAAGGCCGTGAAGGAGCACCGCGGGCGGCCCGGCGTTCGTGCCCAAACCCCAGTCCCAGTACCGGAACTTCAACCTCCCGAGATCGATGGTTAGGTCACGTGCGGTGTTTGCGTTCACGGACACTCCGCGGCAATCGAGTTCCGGAATCGTAGGGACCGTGCGAGCCACCGGTCAACGACCGCCTGCCCGCCGGCACACACGTCTGAGTAGTAGCATGAGTACACACTGCTACTGGAGACGTATCCATGACAAAGATCCTGATGCCTGTCGATGGGTCAGACCATGATTCCAAGACCGCACAGTACCTCGGTGAGATGTTCCGCGGACGGGATGACGTCACAGTCTTGGTCCTCCATGTCGCTCACCGCGGGTTCCCCACCACCCCCGCAGCGGAGGTCGGGTTCGTTCCCGTTATTCCGTCCACTGCGGCCATCGAGCAGTGGGAAAAGGGCATCCGCGACGAGGCGGAGACCGTCATGAAGCAGGCCCGGCAGGCTGTCGAGGCTGCCGGACTGACCGCATCGACCAAGATCGCCTGGGGTGGAGCGTCGGAGGTGATCGAGCAGGTCGCCGAGGACGACGACGTCGACCTGATCGCTATGGGCAGCCGCGGCGCAGGCCAGATCAGCGGGTTGTTCCTGGGGAGCGTTAGTGACCGCGTGCTCCACAGAGCGAAGGTGCCCGTCCTCATCGTCCGCTGAGGTGACGCCGATGTAGGACCAGCTTCGGCAGGGGTGCCGTCCGGAACTGCGCGTCGAAGGCCCAAAGGTCCATAGGCACAACATCTAGCCTTCGCCGGCATAACTGGTCGATATATAGTGGTCGGGATGGAACTGATTCTCCTCTTGGTCGGCCTGCTGATCGTCGCTGGGGCGATTGCGACAGCGGTAGTAGTTGACATACGCCGTCCTGGAACCCTCGGAGACCTGCTGGACCGAGCGCGCGCCGTCCTCTCGATATCCCCAGACACCGCACGCACATCGCGAAGGGGCCGGCCCGGGGACGACGCCGGGCGTGACCCCGAAGAGGTCTCGATGTTGCGCAGCTATGACCGCCAGATCGCGTCCGCCCAACAACGCGGAGACTCCGCTGAGACGACGAGACTGCGGCGAGAGTCGGAAGCCCTCGAGGAAGCCTGGCGGGCCCAACGCGCGATCCGCGGTAGAGCCCCGAAGCGGCTCTTCCACTATTCCCTCGGCGCGGGCGTGTCCTCGCGGGATGCCCGCGAACTTCGCGCGCTGTTGGACCACTCTCGGACATTGACGACGCTTTCGTCGGAGGATTGGGCTACCCGCGGCAACGCGTATATGGCGGTCGAGGATCCAGCACGCGCCGCTGAGGTCTATCGAAGAGCCCTACAGGGTCGCCCAGACGACATCGACATCGCCTTCCATTTCGCGATTGCGCTCAGCCAATCGGACCGGCAAAGGGAAGCCCTGGCCGCCTTCGATCAGGTGCTTGCCGTTCGGCCCGATGACCCTGACGCCTTGGCGGGACGAGGCAACGTGCTGGCCGACTTGGGTCAACGCTCCGAGGCACTCGATTCGTACAGAGAGGCGCTCGCTATCGATCCGGCACACGTCGACGCTCTGTATAACCGAGCGAACCTGCTAGCGGACGACGGTCAGTTCGAAGAGGCAATCCGCGCGTACGACGAGACCTTGGACGTCCGCCCCGATCTACCGGACGTCCACAACGACAAGGGCAACACGCTGTCCATCCTGGGCAGGCACGATGAGGCGCTTGCCGCGTACGACCGGGCCGTCGAACTCCGACCGAGTTACGCCCGAGCGTTCTATAACCGGGGAGTCGCGTTTGCGAGGTTGGGTCGGCTCGAAGAAGCGGTCGAAGGTTTCGAGCGGTGCCTCCGTCTGCGCCTGGATATCCCGGAAGCTCACTATGGTAAAGGTGTGGCGCTCGCACGGCTCGGGCGACACCAGGACGCGGTCCTGGCGTTCGACCGCGCCCTGGCGCTACGACCATCGTTCCCAGACGCGATGCTCCACAAAGCTCGGGCTCACAGCCGTCTCGGGCAGGAGCGCGACGCCATGGAATGGCTTGCCCAAGCCATTGCAGCGTCAGAGGCCGTCCGGGCCATGGCCCGCGATGAACGGGACTTCGACGCTCTGAGGACCAGCCCGGCACATGGGCGCAGGTTCGAGGAATTGGTCATCGGATGAACGGGGCAAGACGACGGTCCCCGAACCCCCTGAAGTCTGAGCCAGACCGCACGAACGGCGTACAATCGTCACGCACACTTTGGACACACGCATGAGAGCGGACCGCGGAACTTGGGACCAGGTCAAGCGCCTGGCCGTGTTCGTTGGACTGGTTGCCGTGACCCTCGGCGCATCGGCAGCCGCGGTGTTCTACGGTGACATCGGCGTGGCAGTGGTCGTTGCCGCATCTGGCGTCGTCCTGGGAGCGCTCCTCGCCTGGATCGCTCATAGGTTCCTCCTCGGACAGGGCGTCGATCGCGGCATGCGCGTCCGCAAAACGGAGATCGACTTGGTCCGCTTGCAAGGCGACCTCGTCTCCGCGCTCAGGGAGCGACGTGAGCGGGAACACCCTGTGGCGGATTCCGAGAACACGGAGCGCTCCCGGTCGGAATTCGGCGAGGCCGTAGATCGATACGAAGCTATGCTCCGCGGGCTGCTCAAGGCGCAACCACAACTGGCCAGCGCGGAGCGTAAAGCGATTGCCGCGTACCTGGATGAGGCCGGCGGCGAATTGCAACGCCTCGAGGAATCGGAGGGCTCATGGCGCAGGTGACCGCTACCCCTCAACCGCACATGGTACGGGCCGCCCCAGGCGTGTCCGTCCAGATGATCCCGTCCGCCGCGACGCTCGAACGGCCCGCGGATTGGCTCGACCCCACCCAACTGAGCACACGTTTGGAGGCCACCGCCGCGCAGGTCCGGTCGCTGTTGACGTTCGTCTCGGAGGCCGATGGCGCGGACAAGACTTGGGAAGACTGGCGGATCGAAGGACGTGGATGGGCCAGCGTCGGCGTGTTCGATCGTGCGGCCCACGCCTTCGGCGAGTCCGCCCGGTTGGCGCCCCGCAAAGGCCGCGTCGAGCTCTTTTTGGCACGCGGGGTAGCGCTCGCTGAGCTGGGCCGTCATGACGACGCGTTGGCAGCGTTCGGACACGCGGTCGACCTCGACAAGTCCCATCCCGGCGCCGCACACAACCGTGGGGTTACCCTTGCTCGCCTCGGCCGACACACCGAGGCACTAGCCGCACTAAACCGCGCCGTCCGTCTCCATGGAAATACACCAAAGTCCTACACCGCGCGCGCATCCGTGTTGAGCTCTCTAGGCCGAAATGAGGACGCCCTGACCGATATCGAACACGCGCTAACGCTGCGGCCTGACGACCCAGCGGCGTTGAACAACCGTGGCAGCGTCCTCGTCCAGTTGGACCGGCTCGAAGAAGCGCTCCAGGTCTATGAACGAGTCCTCCAGCTCGACCCCACTCTCGCCGAGGCCGCGTACAACCGAGCAAACGCGCTGGTGATCCGCGGCCGGATCGAGGACGCGATCCGTGCTTACCAACACGTCTTGAGTCTCCAGCCAACCCTTCCCGAGGCGCACACCAGCTTGGCAAACGCGCTTATGCTCGCCGGGAGGTTGCAAGAGGCGCTGGACGCCCTCAACAGAGCGCTCGAACTTCGGCCAGCGTACCCGGAGGCGCTGTGTGGAAGCGCAACAGCGTTGATCGCCATGGGGAAAGCAGGGGAAGCGCTCCAGGCACTTGACCGGGCATTGGAGTTGAGACCGACCTACGCCGAAGCGCTGCTGCAGCAGGGAAACGCGCTCGTGCAGCTGGGTCGAGTCGAAGAGGCCCACGAGGTATTCGAGCGGGCCCTCGACCTGCGTCCCGCTGATCCAGACGCCTTCAACTTCCAAGGTGTCGCCCTTGCCCGGCAAGGACGCTTAGAAGAAGCCGTTGACGCGTTCGAATCGGCTCTTCAATTGGATCCATACCACGCGGACGCCGAGAACAACCGCGGGAATGCCCTCATGGAACTCTCCCGGACCGAAGAGGCGCTCGCGTCATACGACCGAGTCCTCGAGAGTCGGCCCGACGACCCGGATGTCCACAACAACCGCGGCAACGCCCTCGCGCTGTTGGGGCGCCACGTCGACGCCTTGGAAGCGTTCGAACGCACGCTCCAGCTCCGACCGAACGATCCACAGCCCCATTACAACCGGGGCGCCGCGCTCGCCGACCTAGGCCGTTTGCCAGAGGCGCTCAACGCGTTCGACCGCGCGCTATGGCTCCAGCCAGACGACTCGGATGCGCTGTTCTTTAAGGCCCGCGTCCATTCACGCATGGGTCAGGCGGAGGAATCGCTATCGTGGCTCGAGCGCGCCATCGCCACGAACGGCGAGGCACGGATGTGGGCCCGCACGAGCCCAGACCTTTCGTTCCTCCTCGATCACCCGCAATACGGCTTGCGCTTCCGGGCGCTGGTCGGAGGCGCAGCTTAAGCAACGAGGAACGCCGCCCCGGTTTCCCGAGGCGGCGCTTGTTCTTCTCGTCGTCCCCGGCTTCGCTCGGGGTACTCCGTTTGCCGGAGCGATCCTAGGTCGGCGGACTATCCTCCTCCGCACCTTCCTCCCGGTGGCCAGCGGTTCGAGGCGATCGAGAGTGCATCATTCGCATCAGCTGCCCTCCTCACCGTGATCGCGAGGTATCCCTGACGGATCCCCTGCACCTTCATCCTACGTCTGGGACCGTCGATGTCAACATTGTGCCCCATTGCACGAACCAGTCGCAGACCCTGTTGCGCATGGATCAGCCCCGCAAGCCACGCAGCAGCTTCAATGCGCCATCGCACACCTGGAGCAGCTACAACTCGCGCCAAAGGCGGTTGCCGATCGCGCCACTTCGTGGTACTTTCGACTACGATACGGACGGATGTTCGTACACGAGAGGAGGTGGCGCATGGCCACGACGCTTCGGAAGAGCGATATAGCGGGACGAGTGGCTGGACGGCTCCAAGGGACGCGTTCCCAGGGCGACAGCGCAGTCAACGCCGTGATCGATGCGATCCAGGACGCCCTCGCGGCCGGCGATCGCGTCGTCATCACCGGCTTCGGCAGCTTCGAGGTCCGTCAGATCAAAGAGCGCGAGGTTCGGGTCATTCAGGGACCACGCAAGGGTCAACAAGTGAGCGTGCCTGCACACCTGCGGGTCGGGTTCTCCCCCGGGTCCGAGTTGACGAAAGCAGTACAAGGCAAGAGCTAGCACGACAGCGCCTAGTTCGACCGGATTAGGCCCGACAGCGCACCAACATCCCGGGGCGTATGCCTCGGTAGCTCAAACCCGCCCCTCCCATCGTGCTACTCCGGGTCGGGCGGGCACCTAAGGTGCCAGTCCGTCGCCCGTTGAAACGCGTGGCCGACGCGTAACACAGTCGCCTCGTCGAAGGCGCGGCCGACGATTTGCACCCCCACCGGCAGCCCCCGGGAATCGAACCCGCACGGGACGTTCATTGCCGGCATCCCAAGCGCATTAAACGGAAACAAGTTCCGCGTCCGCGCCGCTGACGCCTCGATCTCAACCCCGCCGAGGTCAACCCTGGATTGCCCGAGCCGCGCCGCTGTATACGGGACAGTGGGCGTGACGAGCACATCGAACGACCGCATGAACTCCCGGACTGCGTCCTGGGTCCGCTGGCGTACCCGTTGGGCGTTCACAAGATCGACGGCACGGACCGCGACACCTTGCAGGAGTCGCTCGAAGATTGCCGGTGCGTAGTCGTGTGGCCGGTGCTGCATCCATGGGAGGTGATACGCAGCCGCTTCAGCCGGAAGCACCGTCGCCTGCATCGCCGGGAACGTCTCTACGAATGGCAGCTCTGTGTCCTTCACCTCAAGCTCGAGCCCGCTTAGCACCCCGATCGCATCTTCCACGATCCGTTTGACCTCGGAGTCGATCGGGTCCCAAAAATACGTACGCGGAACGCCGACCCGAAGACCGTCCACCGAGTCATCCAACCTGGAGACGTAGTCCGGCACGGGTGACGGGCTCGTGGACGGATCATGCGGGTCGTGGCCCGCGATCGCCCGAAGAACAATCGCCGCATCCTCAACGGACCGCGTCAGCGGCCCAACATGGTCCAAGGACCACGCTAACGGCACGACGCCGTAGCGGCTTACCCTCCCGTAGGTAGGCTTCAGTCCCGTGACACCACAGAAATGCGCGGGGTTCCGGATTGAAGCCGCAGTGTCCGTCCCCAGCGCCGCGTACGCGAGCGATGCGGCCGTTGCAGCACCCGATCCGCCACTGGAACCACCTGCGCTCCTCCCCAGGTCCCACGGGTTGTGCACCGTGCCGTAGTGCAGGTTCTCGTTCGTTCCCCCGAACGCGAACTCGTCCATGTTCGTCTTTCCAACGATCACAGCGCCTGCGTCTCGGAGCTTCTTGACCGCAGTCGAGTCCTTACCCGGTCGCCACTCACCCAAGATGCTCGAGCCCGCGCTCGTCCGGTCGTCCTCTGTCGCGAAGAGGTCTTTGACGGCCACCGGTACGCCGTGCAGCGGGCCTGGTTGCCTCCCCGCCCGGAGCAGCGCGTCGGCTATGTCGGCGGACGCCAGCACCCGATCGGGTTGAACCGAGATATACGCGTTGATGTGGGGTTGCACCCGATCGATCCGCGCAAGCAGCGCCTCCGTCACCTCCCGTGACGAGACGTCTCCTGCCCGAATGAGCCGCGAAACTTCGGCCAACGAGAGGAGCGGAAGGTCCGTCATATGGTCCAAAAAACGATCACGCCGTCGTGTCTCCTGGAGGCCGCCATTCGTGCCAGTCGGTCGCCTGTTGGTACGTATGACCGAGACGGAGGATCAGGGCTTCCTCGAACGGGCGGCCCGCGATCTGTAGTCCGATCGGCAACTCCTGTGAGTCAAACCCGCATGGCACCGTGAGCGCCGGGAACCCCAAGAGGTTGAACGGGCTCATGTTCCGTGTCAGCGCCCTCGTGGTCTCTAACTGCGTGCCGCCCGCGTCGATCCGGCTTTCGCCGATCGTAGGGGCGACCACGGGGAGCGTGGGCATCACCAGGGCGTCGATTCGCCCAAGGAGCGCCTGCGCGTCAGATCGGAGCGCTGCCCGTCCGCGCTGAGCGTTCACGTAATCGACGGCAGACGTGAGGGCACCCTGGAGAAGCCCAGTCTTCACTCGGGGCGAATAGTCACTCGCCTCGGGCCCTCGGAGCCACCGCTGGTGATACGCGGCCGCCTCCGACACGATGATCGGCTGTAGCGATGGGAGGAGGTCCGCCCGGGGAAACGTCACTTCGACGATCCGGCACCCGGCCTGCCCAAGGACATCGATCGCACCGCGTACCGCGCGCTCGACCTCCGGTTGAATCGGCTCCCAGAACGGCGCTCCCGGAACACCGACCGTCAACCGCTCCATCGGGCCTTCGATGCCCGCGACGTAATCGGGCACCGGCCGTTGACTCGACGCCGGATCCAACGGGTCGTACCCAGCGATCGCCTGCAGCACAATCGCCGTGTCCTCGACCGTTCGCGTCAGCGGTCCAACATGGTCCAACGACCACGCCAGTGGCACCACGCCGTACCGGCTCACTCGTCCGTACGTTGGTTTCAGGCCAACGACGCCACACAGAGCCGCCGGAATCCTGACCGAACCGCCGGTGTCGGTGCCCAGTGAGGCGTACCCCATTCCGGCAGCAACCGACGCTCCGGACCCCCCGCTGGACCCGCCCGGTATGCGTTCGGGATCCCATGGGTTCCGCGTGTCGCCGTAGAAAGGGTTTTCCGTCGTTACCCCAAACGCGAACTCGTGCATGTTCGCCTTACCGACCAGTACGGCCCCCGCTTGCCGCAATCGAGTAACCACAGTTGCATCGTGATCGGGAATCCAGTCGCCCAGGATTTTCGATCCTGCCGTGGTCCGGATGCCCTTCGTCGCGAAAATATCCTTGACGTTGACTGGCACGCCATGAAGCGGCCCAAGGTCCTGACCAGCTCGCAAGAGGTGGTCGGCGGCTTCTGAGGCCTGCAACGCTTGGCCTCGTAGGAGCGTCACGAAGCTGTTGATCGTGTCGTCCTCATGCGCAATCGTCTCGAAGACCTCTTCGGTCGCGTGCGTGGACGCGACCTCACCGGAGTGGATCCGGCGCGAGAGCTCGGCCAGCGAGAGGCCCGCGCGTTCTTCTTGCACAGGGAAGCCCTACTCCTGGTCCGGTCGATAAACGGGCGCAGGGTCCGACATGCCGAGGTCCAATTCGTCGAGGACTTCCATCGCGTCGACCGAAACCTCCAACCGTCGGAGGACAGCCTCCAACGTCGCCTCGTCCGCCTCAATCCCTACCAGGGAGAGTTGGCGCTTCAAGTCGTCTAGCGTCGGTTTACCGCGTGCCATGTGGCGATTGACCCCCAGATTGAATCTGCCACTCCATCATACAAGTGCCAATCGTGATATAGAGAGTTTCTATGTCAGGTATCAGCATTGCCTTTGGTTGCTACGATTGAACGCGCTTCGGACAGAAGCCCATCCCAACCGAACGGACACCAACGTGAACGGCGGCGCGAACGACACCCTCACAGCTGTCCCCGGAGTGCGCGTCGGCCACTGGACGAACGCCGACGCCGCGACCGGTTGCACCGTCGTACTCGTACCCGAGTACGGTGCAATCGCCGGTGCCGAAGTTCGTGGCGCCGCACCGGGCACCCGTGAGACTGACCTGCTCAAAGTCGGCACGCTCGTCGAGCGAGTTCATGGCATCGTGCTTGGGGGCGGCAGCGCGTTTGGTCTGGCAGCGGCAGACGGCGTCATGCGGTTCCTCGAGGAGGCCGGAGTCGGGTTCCCGGTGCGTTCCGGCGTCGTCCCGATCGTTCCGGCCGCCATCATCTTCGACCTCGCCATCGGCCGCGCCGACGTCCGGCCAGGCTCGACCGAGGGCTACGAAGCTGCAGCAACAGCCGCAACCCATCCCGTACCGCTTGGCAGCGTCGGTGGAGGCGCCGGCGCGACCGTCGCCAAGGCCCTCGGACCCACGGCCTCCCTCAAAGGCGGTACCGGGTCCGCGGTATGCCGGCTTCCCGGCGGGTACACCATCGGTGCACTCATGGTCGTCAATGCGTTCGGCGACATCGTGGACCCTGAAACGGCCCAGGTCATCGCCGCTCCCCGCTCCCCGGAGACCGGGCGGTTCGAGGACACCCGTCAGGTCCTCCTTCGCGGAGAGCAGCCGGGCCGGCAGAGCGCCTACGCCGCCGCGCCTTCGTCCGACAACACCAACACGACGATCGGCGTCGTCGCCACCGACGCCCCGTTGACGGTGGAACAGGCGAACCGGATCGCAATCATGGCCCACAGCGGCATCGCCCGGTCGGTGCGCCCCTCGTACGGCATGGGGGACGGCGACACCCTCTTCGTCGTGTCGACGGCCCCGCCCGACGCTCCGACCGACCACCCGCTCAACCTGACAGCCGTTGGGGCTACCGCAGCGTGGATGGTGGAACGCGCAGTCGTGAACGGCGTGCAGTCCGCGACCGGCCTCGCCGGCGTCCCTGCCGTATCCGAGATTTAAGGGCACCCCACGTGGCCACTGCTCCACCTTCCCAGACCACCATCGGGTTCATTGGTGCGGGGACCGTAGGTACAGCGTTGGCATCCCTGCTGGCCCAATCCGGCTACAACGTCGCCCAGGTCGCAAGCCGCACCCGTGCTTCCGCCGAGCGGCTCGCGGAGTCAGCTAGGGGCTGCGTCGTGGTGGACCACCCAGACGTCGTGGGCGCAACCTGTGACCTCGTATTCCTCACCGTCCCGGACGACGCCATCGGATCTGTGTGCTCCTCGATCACGTGGCGTCCAACGACGGCGGTCGTGCATTGCTCCGGGGCCACACCGCTGGACTCGTTGGCTGCCGCCGAAACCGCCGGCGCCGCCGTCGGGGCGTTCCACCCGTTGCAGACCTTCGCCAGCATCTCGCGTGGCAGAGCGCTTCTTCCTGGGTCGTCCATTGCGGTGGAGACGCCACACCCCGACCTACGGCGGACGCTTTACACCATCGCTGCGGACTTAGGGTGTCACCCATTCGATCTGCAACCCCATTCCCGCGCCCTGTATCATGTGTCTGCCGTGATGGCGTCCAACCTGTTGGTGACGCTCCTTGCGGACGCGGCTGAGTTGTGGGGGCAATTCGGGTTCGATCGATCGAGTGGCCTGCACGCGTTACTGCCGTTGGCTCGTGGGACCATGAGCAATTTGGAAAGTGAAGGGCTTCCCGGAGCCCTGACAGGACCAGTGGCGAGAGGTGATGTTGGAACGGTGAAAGCGAATCTGCATGCACTGCGCGGACATTCGCGCGACGTCATTGCCGCATATCGCGCAATGACCCGAAGGACATTGGAACTCGCACGCGAGCGTGGCACGATCACAGAGGACGCAGAGGCCGGAATCCTCGCCTTGCTGGAGGGCGAGCCGATGCAGGGGGTGTTGGAACGATGATTCGGACGATGCTCGCCGGGAAGATCCACCGAGCCACGGTCACCCAGGCCAACGTGGACTATGAAGGGTCAGTCACGATCGATCCTGACCTCATGGACGCTTCTGGCATCCTGCCGTATGAGATGGTCCACCTCCTCGATATCACCAACGGCGCTCGCCTCGAGACGTACGCGATCGCTGGCACGCGCGGTTCAGGCGAGATCTGCGTGAACGGAGCCGCCGGCCTGCTCGTGCGAGACCGCGACCTCGTGATCATCCTGCACTATGTTCAGATCACAGACGAGGACGAGGCCTGTCGGATCCGGCCCAAAGTCGTCCGCGTCGACCGCAAGAACCGCATCGTCTCAACGTCGGACAAGATCGAAGCGAACAGCTACTACTAGGCCCCGCTGGCCCAAGCACGACCCCGCCATGCGAGTCACCGTCCAGGACATCCTCGCATTCAAGAAGCGCGGCGAGCGCTTCCCGATGTTGACGGCCTACGACTATCCGACGGCCAAGATCGTCGACGAAGCCGGAGTGCCGCTGATCCTCGTCGGAGACAGCCTCGGTAACGTTGTCTTGGGTTATGACTCCACCGTCTTTGTGACCATGGACGTCATGGTCCATCACACCGCCGCCGTCGTCCGTGGGGCCAAACGCGCGCTCGTGATCGGCGACATGCCGTTCATGAGCTACCAGACCGGGCCGACCACCGCCCTTGAGAACGCCGCTCGCTTCCTCCGCGAAGCCGGCGCACAGGGAGTGAAGCTCGAGGGCGGAGAAGTAATGGAGGAAACGATCGCCGCGCTCGTCCAGCGTGGCGTACCGGTCATGGGCCATATCGGATTCACGCCCCAGTCCGCGTACCAGATCGGCCAACGAGTCCAAGGACGGACTGTCGATGCCGCCGAGGCTCTGGTCAAAGACGCCCGCGCCGTCGAACGGGCAGGAGCGTTCGCAGTCGTCCTCGAACTCGTCCCAGCGGAGCTCGCGCAACTAATCACCGAGTGCCTCTCGATCCCAACCATCGGGATCGGGGCCGGTCCTGACTGTGACGCGCAGGTGCAGGTCATTAGCGACATGCTCGGCCTTTATACGGACTTCGTTCCCAGGCACGCCAAACAGTTCGCACAACTGGCCGCAACCATGCAGTCAGCCGTGACGACCTACGCGGACGAGGTCCGCGGCGGTACCTTCCCAACCCAGGAAAACAGCAGTTCGCTCAAAGCGGACGTACTGGCCGAACTTCGAGAGCGTCTCACCGAGTCCTCGCGCTAGCGCTGGGCAGCGTCCGTCGGGATCCTACACCCAAGACCCTGATGTCCACGCTCCGACGCGAGGCCCACGCAATGCCGAACGACGTCCGTAACGCCCTGCATGCATCCAACCTCTGGGCGGCCTACGAAGCGCGGCCCCCGTACCAGCGGAACGATTACCTCGGTTGGATCGGCAGCGCCAAACGCGAACCGACGCGCCAGAAGCGGATCAACCAGATGCTCGATGAGCTCACCCGCGGCGATGTCTACATGAAGATGGCGTGGCGACCCTCCAGTATCGCCGACGGGCGTGGTTAGGTGGGCGTCTGCGAGGCGCCGCCCTCCCAGTGTCCTGGCCGTTGTACGCGTTTCCGCCAACGGCGCAGTGTTTGCCAGTTCTTGAGCGCGATCCGCCACGTCGGGAGGTCGTACGGACGGTCAGTGAGTCCCCGCACCGCGGTCATGACCTCCTCGGTCAGCGGAGGACCATGCCCGAACATCGCGACGTTCGCATCGACCTCCCGCAGCGCCCGCAATGACCCGTCCAACTCGCGCCGTTTCGATCGGTCCCACATTAAGGGTCGGCTCAGTCGGTCCACGTTGTTGAGGACCGAATCCCCAAGGAACAGGACCTGCCCCGTTTCCATCTCCACCAATGGAGAAACGCTGCCTGGCGTGTGACCCGGGCTGTGGATGATCTTGATCCCCCCGAGCGCCGGGATCACGTCGCCCTCCTCGACCGTTTGATCGATAACCGTGTCGTGAAACTCAACTTCCTGCCGCATACGCCTGCTCGCGCCGCGGCCCCAACCGTTCATCCAGCGGTACCAGGTAGGAGGCTGCTCCCCCTCGTTCCCTTTGATCAACAGCCGCGTGCCGTCCGGACCGGCTTCGGTCTCAGCGCTGTGTGCCACGACCTTCGCGTCGGTCAGTTCGCGGACCTCGCGCGCGCTCCCGGAGTGATCGAAATGAAAGTGGGTCACGAGTATCCATTCGAGGTCCGTCGGACTCCGGCCAATGCTCTTGATATAGGAGACGATCGCGTCCCCGTTCCCGGAAACGCCCGTATCGATGAGCGCCATCCGCTCCCCCGCCAATAACACGGCATTACTGCCGTTCACTCCTCCGATTCGGTGGACGCTCGGCGCAACTTCCATAAGGTCAGTCCGTTCCTTCTTGCGGGCTCTTGCTCACTCACGGTCACGGCATTCTACGCGGCTCCCTGCCCGGAGTCTCTGCGTCCGGTAGAGTGTCGTGAGTTGGCAAACCCGATCCAATAGGCCCCGCTCATGGCTGGAATCGAACCTCCCCGGAACCTCGTCTACATGGACCATGCCGCGACCACCGCCGTGGACAAGCGCGTCGTCGAAGCCATGCTGCCGTTCTTCAGCGAGCAGTTCGGCAACCCTTCCAGCATTTACACGTTCGCCCAGAATGCCGCTCACGCGGTCGACCGAGCGCGCAATCGCGTAGCCCGCGTGCTCAATGCGCGCAACAGTGAGATCGTCTTTACGTCCGGTGGCACCGAGTCTGACAACACCGCCCTCCGGGGCGCCGCCTTCGCCCTCCGTGAGCGCGGAGACCACATCGTTACGACCGCCATCGAGCACCACGCGGTCCTCCACACCTGCGAGTGGTTGGAGACACTTGGGTTCCACATCACTTACCTCAAGCCGGACAGCGAGGGGTTCATTACGTCGGACCAGGTCGCCGAAGCGATCACTGAGAGGACCACTGTCGTCTCGGTCATGTACGCGAACAACGAGATAGGCGTCATCGAGCCGATCGCCGACATCGCTCGCGCTGTTAGGAAGCGGTCCGATGAAATCGGACACCCCGTCGCGATTCACACGGACGCCGTCCAGGCTGCGGGATGGCTGCCGCTGGACCTCGATGCGCTCGGCGTTGACCTCCTCAGCCTCTCTGCACACAAATTCGGCGGCCCGAAGGGCGCAGGTGTCCTTTATGTCCGGCACGCCACGCCCTTCCTCGCCCAGGCCATGGGCGGCAGTCAGGAACGGAACCGGAGGGCAGGGACGGAAAATACGCCCGCCATCGTCGGGACCGGCGTCGCCCTCGAGCTCGCCGAGTCCGCCCGACTCGAGGCGCTGGAGACCGGCGATGCGGTCCTCGAGATGCGAGACGCGCTCATCGACGGGATCGCGGCGATCCCGGACGCCCACCTAAACGGGCCCCGGTCAATCGGCCGACTGGCGAACAACGTCAATGTCAGCTTCGCCCATGCAGAGGCAGAATCCGTCCTCGTGAACCTCGACCTCGCGGGCATCGCCGCATCCAGCGGCAGCGCCTGCACCTCCGGCTCGATCGACCCCTCACACGTCTTGCTCGCGTTGGGCCGCCGGCATGACCTCGCTCGCAACAGCCTCAGGTTGACTCTGGGGAGGGACAACACCCGCGCGGACGTCGATCGCGTCTTGGAGGTCCTCCCTCAAATCATCGGCCGCGTCCGACGGTTACGAAATGCCCCAAGGTGACCCGACCCGGCCGCGGGTTCTGTTTGCTGCGGGACCGGCCAACCACCCTTGATTTCGTCGCGCGGGATCCGGCGCCACAGAAGCGAAATCCGGCCGTTGACACAGCCTCATCGGTATGCGAGGTATTGACGTATTGTTCGTACACCGTTATTCATGGTCTAACTCGCAGAAGTTTATCCCGCATGGGGAGGGATTCCGTATGAAACACCGTTGGCTTAATGTTCTCGTTGGTGGTCTCGCTGGCGCGGCAATGATCGCAGCAGCGTGTGCCCCAGCGGACGATGACGCTGGAGACACTGATACGAGACAGAGCGACGTCCTGGAAGTCCAGCCATTGGGGCAAGCGACTCCGGTCGGAGAAGTCCCCACCGAGGAGCCGATGATGGAGGACGTTCAAACCTCCGTCAGTGGCATCCCGCTCGACCCGAACGCCCTCTACGGCGGGGTGCTCCAGACTCGTGACGACGGCGAAGGCCCGTCCTTCAGCAACTGGGAAGAGGCCGCGGGAATCAGCTTCCACGTCATCTCGCCGATCTCGAACGCCCTGATCCATAACCGCTACTGGGGCGACATCGACGACTTCAGGGCAAATGCGTTCTTGGAGCTGCACGGCGACCTGGCATCGAGTTGGGGACAGTCCGAGGATGGCCTCCAGTGGACACTGAACCTCCGTGACGGCGTCGTGTGGAACGACGGTACGCCGTTCACCTGCGACGACGCTCAGTGGAGCTTCAACACGATCCGCACCGGCGATGGCCTCAACCGCAGCCCGCGCGCCGTCCAGTTTCTGGCAGTCGACGAGTTCACATGCGCCGACGACCTGACGTTGGTCGTTAACATGAACCGGCCGAAGCCCGGAATCATCGACGCCATCGGGATGCCGTACCACGCCATCTACCCGGCCCACGTGTTCCGCGACAACACCGAGGCAATGCGGAATGAACAGCCGAGGGTTGGCACGGGCCCGTTCGACCTCGTCCAGTGGATTCCGGGCGAGAAGTACGTCTTCGAGCGCAAGGACGATTACTGGGACCAACCGTTCCCATACCTGGACGGCATCCAGGTCAACATCCTGAGTAACCCCGCTGCAGACACGGCCATCCGCGCTGGACGGCTCCACACCCAGGGCGTGTTCGGGTGGACCGGCCCCCGGGCCGAGACCATGATCCGGGAATGCGACGCCTGCACCTTCTGGGAGCGTGCGGCGGCATCGTCCACGAGCCCCGCGATCTTCCTGGACAAGACAAGGGCGCCATGGAACCTCCAATCCGTGAACGACGCCGTGTCTCTGGCGATCGACCGGCAGCAGTACATCGATGTCGTCCAGCAGGGCTGGTTCCTGCTCCCCACCGGTGGTGGGTTCTACCCCGTCGGCCAGTGGGCAATGCCGGAAGAGCGCGTGAAGGCGATCACCGGGTACAACTTCGATGACCCGGCCGCCAATAAGGAACAGGCTCGCCAGATCCTGGCGGACGCCGGGTTCGAGCCCGGGGAGTTGAAGCCCGTCTACCGCATCTGGAGCGTCGTCCAGCAGGACCTCCCACCCATCATCGAGGACCTTCAAGCCGTCGGCTTCGACCCACAGATCGAGATCCTTGAGACGGCCCGCGCCTACACGGCCTGGAGCGATGGTGACTTCGATATCGGACACCACAGCTTCTGGCAGGCAGGTATCGACCCGGACGTGATCCTGTATGAGCACTTCTATTCAGGATCCGACCGGAACTACAACCGTTACTCGAACCCGGAATACGATCGCCTCGTCGACCTCCAGTCTCAGACCGTCGACCCCGAGGAACGGAAGCAGATCGCCTGGGATGCCATGGAGGTCGCGCTAAAGGACCAAGCCAAGATCATCGTCTCCCACAGCACCTACCTTCCCGGCCACCACAAGGACATGCGCGGATGGCTGCCTGGCATCAACTACCTCAGCTACGGCATGCACAACCGCTACGAGACCACCTACCTGGTGTCTGAGTAAGTCCCGTTTCACAGTCCAACGTCAGCCGAATAAGGAGCCCGGCCCCCGCGGGGGCCGGGCTCCTTATTCCCGCGCACCGCCAAGTGCCGAGCGCACCAGCGGATGTCATTCAGCCAAACCGCCCTCGGCATCCGAGGGTTGACACGCAAATCTGCCGGATTCCATAATCCGCGATCCACGACGCATAACAAGTAGAAGGGACAACCAATGCGCAAAACACGCCTGTTGTATCTGATTGGCGCGCTCGCAGCCATGTCGGTCCTCATTACTGGGGCCTGTGCTCCCGCAGAGGATGACGACACCAGCGACACCACGACCACCGCGCCGACCGATGCATCCCAACCCACCGGCGCCGTCGGGCCCACGGATGCAGCCACCGACAAAGACGACATGTCAATGACAACCGGCGAGTCCGTCAGCGGTGTTCCGCTCGATCCGAACGTCGTATCCGGCGGTGTCCTCACCATCGCAACGACGGCTTGGGGCCCGACCTTCAGCAACTGGGAAGAGGCGGCCGGCAGCGCCCCCATGATGGGACACCCGCTCGCCAACATGCTCATCGCCAAGCAGGACTGGGGCACCAAGGACGACCGCATCGACGGCGCACACTGGCGTCTCGTCCCTGACCTTGGCGCAACTTGGGAGCAGTCCGCCGACGGCCTTCAGTGGACCTTCAACCTCCGCGACGGCGTCGCCTTCTCAGACGGTGAGCCGTTTACCTGTGACGACGTCAAGTGGACTTACGACACCATCCGGTCGGGCGAAGGCCTCAACCGGAGCCCGCGGGCCGTCCACATGCTGGCCATCGATGAGATTACCTGCGCGGACGACCTGACCGCCGTCTTCGCGCTGAGCCGACCCAAGTCATCCTTCCTCGAGGTCATCGGGCTCCCGTACCACGTCATCTGGCCCGAGCACCTCTACGCTGGCAACACCGAAGAGATGCGCGACTCGCCCAACATCGGCACCGGACCGTACATCGTCGCCGAGATCTTCGAGGGCGACAAGATGACCTTCGAGCGGAAGACCGACTACTGGGACCAGCCGCTCCCCTACCTTGATGGCATCGAGGTCTCGATCCTTAGCAACAACGCCCAGGTGTCGGCCATCCGCGCAGGAAGGCTGGACATCGGTGGAGGAGGCGGGAACTGGAACGGTGCCAGGGCCGACACGCTCATCAAGGAGTGTGACCGTTGCCAGCTCTGGAACACCGCCGTCCACCCCGGAATGATGTTCTCCATCATCCCGAACTTCACCCGCACGCCGTGGAACACGCAGGAAGTTCGAGACGCGATCTCGTTGGCCATTGACCGCCAGAAGATGATCACCCTGGGATACGACGGCTGGATGACCCCGGGCACGCAGGGAATGTTCCTGCCTGGCCTCGGGTTCGGTATGCCCGAAGACCTCGTGAAGACGATCCCGGGCCACGACCTCAGTGACCCTGAGGCGAACAAACAGCGCGCTCGTGATCTCCTCGCGAGCGTCGGATTGGGCGACGGCCAGTTGAAGGCCTCGATCAACATCGCCCCCTTCTACGCCCCGTACATCGTTCCCGCGGTCGAGGACCTCCAAGCGGTCGGCATCGACGCCTCGCCAAACCAGCAGGAGACCGCCCTCTACTACACCGCCATGTCCAACGGTGACTTCGACCTCGCTGGACATGCTGGTTACATCGGCGGGTTCGACCCCGACTTCATCCTCTACGAGTACTTCTACTCGGGTTCGGACCGGAACTACGGCCGCTACTCGAACCCCGAGGTCGACCGGCTCATCGATGAACAATCAGTGATCCTCGACCCCGAGCTGAGGAAGCAGAAGGCCTGGGAAGCAGCAGAGATCATCATGCGCGACCAGGCCCGCACTTTGGGCGGCTTCCAGATCGCCATGCCGATCTTCAACGACGAGGTCATGGGATTCCTCCCGTCCGTTCCTTCACAGTCGTACGGGAACACCTACCGGCACTCGCACACCTGGGTAGACCGCTCGTAGAGCCAACCAACCCCGGTCCTGCCGGATAAGAGTCGGCGAAAGCCCCCGGTCCCCACCCAAGGGGACCGGGGGCTCGTGCGTCTCCGGACCGTTCGGGAGCATCGGTATACTGGCAACCGAGTTCCGCCAGGTATCCCCTCCGGTCGTATAACAGAGGACAGCAGATTTGGCTACGTCATCTGAGGTTCGCCTCACCAGCCTCTCTCACTGCGCTGGTTGAGCTGCCAAGCTCGGCCCGGCCGACCTCGCGCAGGTCCTGCGCCACCTGCCCCCCATCGACGACCCAAATCTGTTGGTCGGGATCAACACGGGTGACGACGCTGCCGTCTACAAGCTGAACGACGACACGGCGCTGGTGCAGACCGTCGACTTCTTCCCACCCGTCGTCGACGACCCCTATGACTTCGGGTCAGTCGCCGTCGCGAACGCCCTCAGCGACGTCTACGCAATGGGCGGCCACCCCCTCATCGCCCTGAACATCGTTGGGTTCCCCGCCGACCTCGACAAAGATCTCCTCGGTCGCATCCTCCGGGGCGGCGCAGACAAAGCCCAAGAGGCCGGCGTGATCATCGTCGGTGGACACACCATCGACGACCCAGAACCAAAGTACGGCCTCTCCGTAACCGGCGTCGTCGCCCCCGGCCATCAGGTCGCCAACGTCGGCGCGCAACCCGGCGATAGGCTCGTCCTCACCAAACCCCTCGGCAGCGGCATCCTCACCACCGCTCACAAGAACGGAGCGCTGGGCGATGCCGCCCTCCAGAACGTCGTCACCGTCATGGCCTCGCTGAACCGCGACGCCGCCGAAGCCATGGTCGAGGTCGGAGTTCACGCCTGCACGGACATCACCGGTTTCGGGCTCCTCGGCCACCTCAAGACCATGCTCGACGGCAGCGGAGTCGGTGCACGCATCGCCGCCTCGGACGTCCCCGTTATCCCGGACGCCTGGGAGATGGGCGAGCGCGGCTTCGTGCCCGGAGGGACTGGCCGCAACCGCCTCTGGGTTGAGGACGAGGTCGACTGGGATCCAGAGGTCTCTGACCTCGGGCGCACCATCTTAATGGACGCTCAGACCTCTGGTGGGTTGCTGATCGCAGTATCCGAACCAAACGAACCTGCGCTCCTCGAAGCGCTCTCGGCACGCGCCGTCGACGCTCAGACCGTCGGAATCGTCACCGACGATCGAAAGCTGGCGGTTGTCCCATGACCTCGACGTGGTCGGCCCGACTCGGCAACGTGTTGCCGATCGGGATTACAGCCATCGTCGTCGCGGTAGTCGTCCTCGGCATGCATCTCCTGACCCTCTCTCAACAGGCATCCGCGTCCACTGCCGGAGGGGTGGTCTATAACCCGCGGACCGGCGCCTACTCCGACCTCGCAGGCAACCAGGTTACGGAGGGTGAAGCCGTTCAGGGCAGCCTGCTCTCGACCGGGGCGCTGTGCCCCATCCACCAACTCGGGCTCTTCGGAACGTCGGCTTCCCGGAATTAGCGCCGTCCACCGCGGCATGCGGCTGCCGCAGTCAGCTCCGGAGCGCGCACGCTAGAATTGTCCAGATCCCTTAGACGCCCCCCCAGCCGACCGGAGATATCGTGATCGAACTGGAACAACGGTTCATTGACGAGATGGTCGCGCACTCGCGCGAAGATGATCCCGACGAATGCTGCGGCATTCTCCTCGGCAAGGACGACGCCGTCACCGCTCTAAGACGCGTCACCAACACCGAACACAGCCCATACCGCTACAACATGGACCCCCAGGAATTCTTCGGCGTCTATCAAGAGGCCGAAGACAACGGCTGGGACCTGTGGGGCTTTTATCATTCGCACACCCACACCCAGGCATACCCGTCACAGACTGATCGGAACCTCGCCGCCTGGTCGGACTCCTACTACCTCATCGTGTCCCTCGAGGACAAGGAGAATCCAATCGTACGAGCGTTCCGTATCGTCGATGACGAGGTCACCGAACACGACCTGCAGGTTAAGGACGGTGCAGGCGCCGGACCGGCCATGGGGCTCGGTCAACCGGTCGCCGACTGAACCGGGGATCGTCCATGTGGGCGATCATCGTCTCGATGGTGGCCGCGCTCCTCGGCTGGGTTACCCTCGCGATCGCCGCCGTCTGGTACTGGAGGACCGTCGTTCCGGACCTGTACGACGATGAGTCAGTATTCCCATTCGTCGCCACCACCGTCGTTGCCGGGGTACTCTACCTGGCTATTGTCCTGGGAGCGTGGCGCCGGTTCTCCGGGTTCCGTGATGGCTTCCCCACCATGATCGTTTCGGCGCTCGTGCTCGGCGCACTCATCATCTCGACGTTGACCACGTCTGGGATCATGCTGATTCCCAGCTTCATCGTCGCCACGCTTGCGCCAGCGCTGGCAGCGGGGGGAGCAGCTACTCCGAAAGGCCCAGGAACCTGAGACAATTCCGGCTCAGGATGTCCTCGACTTCATCCGGCGTGAAACCCGCCGAACGGAGCGTCAGGCCAACGGGGTCTTCCCGCTCCGCATACGGGTAGTCGGTTCCCACCGTCAACTGCGACACCCCCACCATGTCGGCGAGATACCGGATGGTCCGTCGGTCGAACACCAACGTGTCGTAGTACAGCGTCCGCGCGTAGTCGAGTGGCGACTGCGGCAGCGCTTCGTGCAGCGGACTCTCGGGCGCTCCCGCCACAGGCGGCTCGCCGTTCCACGTTCGCGACCACGCATTCTGCATTCGCGGCAGGAGTGCGGAGAAAGTCCCACCCCCGTGGCTGAACCCCAACCGGAGGTTCGGTACCGCCTCGATCGTGCCAGCCGCGATCATCGAGCCGATGGTCAAACCGGTCTCGGTCGGGAACCCAACCGCGTTCACCGCCACGTCAGGTCCCTGGACCCGCTCCGGCATCGTCGGATGCAGCGCGTGCACGAACACCGAGAGGTCCAACCTCTCGGCCTCCTGGAAGAAGGCCAAGAACCGCGTCTCCGCCAGCGACAGTCCAATGATGTTCGTGCCGATCTCGACCCCGCGTAACCCGCGCGCTTTGACCTCGGCGAGCTCACGGGTGGCTCCGTCGGGGTCCTGCAATGGCACTATCCCCAGACCGTGAAATCGGCCCGGCGAGTAGTGGACCATCTCTGCGATGAACTCGTTCAGATACCGGGCAATCTCGAGTCCATCCCTCGAAGTGAACCAATAAGACAGCAACTGCGGCATCGGCGAGATGACCTGCACGTCAACGCCCTCGCGGTCCATATCGTCGAGCCGCACTTGAGCGTCCCAGTTCTGGTTCGTGACCGTCCGGAAATTCGAGCCATTGATCATCACGCGCGCACGGCCAGGCTCGAAGTGCTCCATCACCGGCCACTCGCGTGCGCTGGCCCTCGTCCCCGGGTCGTCAAAACGCTCCGGCACTACATGGCAATGCATGTCGATAACGATCATATCAGCGTCCCACGGCCGCGCGATCGCGCGGGCTAGATCTCCGACACGGCGTTGATAAGCTTCCCGACTCCCGCTTTGGCATCGTCGAACAGCATCGTCGTGTTGTCCCGGTAGAACAGCTCGTTGTCGATCCCCGCGAACCCAGGACTCAGGCTTCGTTTCAACACCACCACCTGCCGCGCACGGTCCACGTTCAGGATCGGCATGCCGTAGATCGGGCTGTCCGTCGCGCTCCGCGCCGCCGGGTTTGTCACGTCGTTCGCCCCGATGACAACGGCCACATCGGTCCGCTCGAAGTCCTCGTTGATGTCGTCGAGGTCGAACAGCTTGTCGTACGGCACGTCTGCTTCAGCCAACAACACGTTCATGTGGCCCGGCATCCGACCAGCAACCGGGTGGATGGCGTATCGCACATCCACGCCACGGGCCTCAAGCAGGTTCGCCAACTCGCGTACCTGGTGTTGGGCCTGCGCGACCGCTAGCCCGTACCCTGGCACCACGATCACAGACTGCGCGTAGGCCAGCATGATCGCCACGTCTTCTGGATCCCCATCACGGACGTCCGACCGACTCCGGATCGCCCCACCACCGGATCCACCACCAGCCTGAGCGCCGAACGAGCCGAACACGACATTCGCCAGCGACCGGTGCATCGCACGCGTCATGATCTGCGTCAGAATCAACCCAGCCGCTCCTACGAGCGCCCCACCGATGACCAAGATCATGTTGCTCAGCACGAACCCTGCCGCCGCCGCCGCAAGTCCTGAGTACGAGTTCAGCAACGAGATCACGACGGGCATGTCGGCCCCGCCGATTGGGATGACCAGGAGCACGCCCAGCAGAGCGCACATCGCAACCAACGCCAGGAATGGGACCAGTTCCGGGCCCATTGCAATCAGGTAAACGCTCGTACTGACGATCGCAATGAACAACACGGCACTGAACGTCTTCTGCAGCGGGTAGGTGACCGCCCGTGTCGCGATGACCTCCTGGAGCTTCCCAAACGCGACGAAGCTCCCGGTCAACGTCACGAGACCAATCAGCGTCCCAAGCATGATCGTTACCGACGTGGCCATCTGGATGTCCAGCGATGAATCCTCGCTGAAACGGACGAACTCGCTGATTGCGATCAGCGCCGACGCGCCCCCGCCGAACCCGTTGAAGAGCGCAACCATCTGAGGCATCGCGGTCATCTTCACGGTCCGCGCGAATACTGCCCCGATGATCGCCCCCACCACCACGCCAGCGGCGATCGTGCGGAAATCGAGGATCGCGCGGTCAAACAGCGTGACGAACACCGCGGACAGCAGGCCGACCGACGCCAGTAGGTTGCCCCGTCGCGCCGTTGCCGGCGATCCCATCAGCTTGAGCCCAACGATGAGCAATGCCGCCGACGCCAGGTACGACGAGGTAATAATCAGCGGGTAGTCGAGCACCATCTCAGTCCGACGCGTCCGGCCGCCGCCGGAACATCTGAAGCATGCGGTCCGTCACCATCAAACCGCCCACCACGTTGATCGTGCCGAGGACAACGGCCAAGAAACCGAGCACCGCGCCAATGGTCCCTCCGGCCTGCCCCGCGATCAGCAACGCCCCGATTAGGGTGATACCGGAAATCGCGTTCGCGCCGGACATCAAGGGCGTGTGCAGCATCGGCGGCACCTTCGTGATCACTTCGAAACCCACGAACGCCGCTAGCACGAACACATAGAACGCTACGAGGAGGCTCGCTTCGAACATCGCCTAACCCATCGCCGCCAGCGTCGCTTCGTGTACGACCCGGCCGTCGTACGTGATGCACGAGTCCTTCGTGATCGCGTCGTCGAAGTCCAACGCCACCTCGCCGTCCCGGACCAGGTGCTCGAAGAAGCTGAGGATATTCCGCGCGTACATCTGGCTCGCGTGTACCGGCATCTCGCTTGGCAGGTTCGTGGAACCCAGGATGCTCACACCGTTGTTGGACCGCACCGCCTCGTCCGCCCGCGTCAGCGCGCAGTTCCCGCCGGTTTCCGCCGCGAGGTCGACGATCACCGAGCCCGGCTTCATGTCGTTCACCATCGCCTCGGTCACGAGCAACGGCGCGGCGCGGCCCGGGATTAACGCCGTCGTGATCACGAAATCGGCGTCCCGGACGTGCCGGTGGATCATGTCTTGCTCGCGCCGCTGGTGGTCCTCGGACAGCTCTTTCGCGTAGCCACCCGCGTCCTGCGCCTCCTCTAACACCATCTCGTCCTCGATGAAGGTCGCACCCAGACTCTCGACCTGCTCCTTGACCGCAGGCCGGACATCGAACGCCTCGACCACCGCTCCCAGCCGGCGCGCCGTCGCGATCGCCTGTAGCCCCGCGACCCCCGCGCCCAGAATTAGACCCTTCGCAGGTGGCATGGTGCCCGCCGCCGTCATCATCAGCGGAAAGTGTCTCCCAAGCGTGTCCGCGGCCACGATCGCCGCTTTGTAGCCAGCCACGGAGCTCTGTGACGTCAGCACGTCCATCTTCTGCGCCCGCGCGATCCGCGGGATGGCGTCCATGCTGAACGCGGTCACATCACGCTCGGCCAGCATCGCCATCGCGTCCGCGTTCGTCAGCGGTTGCAACACCGCCACGATCGTGGAACCGGACTTCAACAGCGCGGTCTCGTCCTCGGTCGGGCGCTGTACCTTCACGACGAAATCGGCGTTCCCGTACAGTTCGTTCCGGTCGGACGCGATAGCCGCCCCAGCTTCCCGATAGTCCTCGTCCCGGTAGAAGGCTGCCGCACCCGCGTCGTGCTCGACGACGACCTCGGCGCCCAACCGGACGTAGCGCTGCACCAGCTCCGGTACCAACGCGACGCGCCGTTCGCCTTGTTCGATTTCACGTGGGACGCCAACCTTCATGGCGCTCCCATCCTAACCATCTACAGCCGCGCGGCGCCAGTTGCCGACAGCCTGCTAGTGCGTGTGGCTGTGCAGCCCCGCCTGCTCCCCCATAACACTCAGCGAAGCGGTGATCTCGTCATGCCAGTTCGGCTGCCGCTCCGCCCACCCACGAACCAGCCCAAACGGGCCCGCCAACATCATCGACCCGTGTGGCGTCGCGAAGTACGGCCCGAGCTCGGACCCCGCAAGCATCCCGCGCATCGGGCCAATGACCGACACGAACCCGGGATCGGCGCCGCCAGACTCGATCACGATCGCACCGTGTCCCTGCCCGCTCCATACCTCGTCGTCATCCAGGTCCCCGCGCACGAGCCTGCGCAGGTGGTCCTCCAAACGCTCGCGGCCCACAACGTGCGTGTGGTGCTCATAAATCCCCATGATCGTGGAGTCCTCCATGGAGAACCCGAGCGTATGCTCGTTTCCAAGGTTCGCGACCACCTTCCGCGGTTCCGACGCCACCCGCGGGTCTTCCAACGACCCAAGCACCGCCGCCTGTGCCGTATCCATCATCAGCACCGGTTTCCCGGGGTCGTCCCGCTCCGCGACCTCGATCACAGCGTGCATCCGCGTCAGGTAATCCGGGACCTCGTCCGCCAGATACGCAAACGCCACCGGACTCCGCATCCCGCCGAGTACCTGCTGCTTCAAATGGTCGAACCGGAACTTCCGGTCGCTGTATCCAGGCGGCGCGTTCCCATGGTCGAAGACGGCGACCGCTAATGCATCCCACGACCCCTCGACGTCGAACGCAGCCAATGATCGGCGGACCATCCCCAGGTCCAAGTCCTTGAGCTCGACAGCGACCGCGTTCCCCACTCCCTTGGCCTCGTCCTCGGACACGATTTCGACGCCCATCCCCCGCACCTCCGCGAGGTCGTCATCGAACGTCGCTGCGGCGGACGGTGTCGCGAACACGGCCAACCCCTGCTGCACGTGTTCGTGGACAGCCCCTGTCACCGGCCCACCCCCCATGTTCACGCCGGTAAGCACGACCGGCCGCCCCTGCGTCGTCGCCGCCCGAACGCGGTTGCGCGCGATCACCGTCGGAGAGGGCATCACCATCTGTACCGAGTTCTCGATCGCACCGGCCGAATCGAACAACAGGACATCCTGCGTTCCTGTGCCCACGTCGATCGCCAAAATCCGCATGTCCACCATTGTGCCCCAGTACGGCGTCCCGCGCCGAACCCTACAATCGATGAGCAATCCAACGACGATTCGAACCCTGGAGGGATCGATGGAAGCTGCGACGGAGTACCGCGTCATCGGCACGAGCGTCCCACGGGCTGAAGGCCCGGAAAAAGTGACCGGACGCGGCAAGTACAGCGTTGACGTCGCTCTACCGGGCATGCTGTGGGCCCGCATCCTTCGGAGCCCGTTTCCCCACGCACGCATCGTGTCCATCGACACCTCACGCGCCCTCGCGCTGCCAGGCGTCCACGCGGTCCTCACCGGCGAGGAGGTGCGCGGAATCCGCACAGGGAAGCGTCTCCTAGACGAACCACTCCTCGTCTGGGACCGCGCGCTGTTCATCGGCGACAAGGTCGCCGCGGTTGCCGCCGACGACGAGGAGACCGCCCGCGAAGCCGCCGATCTCATCGAGGTCGAATACGAGGAGTTGGACGCCGTCGTGACCATGAGGGAAGCCCGGGACACCGACGCCCCCGTCCTCCATCCAGACTTCAACGACTACACTGGCGCTCCCCGCCAACTCGACCCAGTCACCAACGTCTTCGCGCATGAGCAATGGACCAAGGGCGACATCGCCCAGGGTTTCGCCGAAGCGGATGTCATCGTGGAGCGCGTGTATCGGACCCAGCGCACCCACCAGGCCTACTTGGAGCCGCACAACACTGTCGTCGACATCGACGCCGAGGGCCAGGTCCACGTCTGGCTCGGCACGAAGTCCCCGTTCCAAAACCGCAATACCATCGCCGACGCCGCTGGCATCCCGCACGAACGCGTGACCATCGAGTACGCGCATGTGGGGGGCGACTTCGGCGGGAAGGGCGACGCTACGGGCGTCTCCATCTGTTACGAGCTGGCCAAGGCCACCGGACGTCCCGTCAAGCTGGCGTTGGACTACGCGGAAGAGCTCATGGCCATGAACCCGCGCCATGAATCCGAGATGCGGGTCAAGATCGGTGTCATGCGGGACGGTCGGCTCATCGCATGGGAATCGGAAGTCAACTTCAATAGCGGCGCGTACGGCGCATACAAGCCCGGCCCGAACGTCAACCTCATCGGTGCGAGGGAGATCGCCGGCCCGTACAAGATCCCGCATGTCCGCATCGATTCCTACCAGGTGTACACAAACACCGTGCCATGCGGCTTCCACCGCGCGCCTGGCGAGTTCCAGGGGATTTTCGCTGGCGAGTCCCATATGGATGTCGTTGCCGCCGAGTTGGGTCTCGATCCATTGGACATCCGGTTGATCAACGTCATCCACGACGACGATCCGCTGCCGACCGGAACGGTCTACCAAGACGTGATGCTGGAGCAGGTTACGCGCGCGGCCGCCGAGGCCTCCGGTCTAGGAGGTCCCACCCCGCCCGGAGTCGGCCGCGGCATCGCCGTCGGACACCGCTCCCAGGGCGCAGGCGAGTCCCACGTCGCGATCACCATCGACTTCGATGGTTCGGTCACCGCCAATACCTCGATATTCGAGTCCGGAAACGGCACCTACACCCTGCTCAGCCAGGTGGTCGCCGAGGAGCTCGGCATCGAGGCGACGGACGTCCGCGTCGTTCCATGGACCACCGACCACGTCCAGACCGACATGGGAGTCGGTGGAAGCCGCGTCAGCTTCGCCATCACCCACGGCGGCCGCGCAGCAGCGCGACTCGCTAAAGACCAACTCGGCCAACTGTCCGCCGAGCTCATGGGCTGGTCGGAAGAGCACCTCTCCTTCCACGACGGCGAAGTCGTCAACGCCCAGTCCGGTGATCGGATCTCGTTCCAGGACATCGTCACCCGAAGCGGGGAACAACTCGCGGTCCGCGCTGACCAGGCTGAAACGAACCCGAATCCGTATACCTCGTTCGTCGCTCAGGTGGCCGAGGTCACCGTCGAGCCCGAGACCGGCGAAATTGTCATCTCCAAGCTCACCGCAGTCCATGACACTGGCAAGGTCCTCAATCCCGTGGGGTTCCATGGGCAGGTCGAGGGCGGCATCGTCCAGGCGATAGGTCAGTCGGTGATGGAAGACATCATCGTCGACGAAGGCGGCCGTGTGACAAATCCCTCTTTCGCCGACTTCAAAATCCCGACCGTCCGCGATATCCCGGAGCTCAACACCGTTCTGGTCGAGCAGGACGTCGGGCGCGGTGACTACAAGATCAAAGGCGTCGGCGAGCACTCCAACATCACCACAGCACCCGCAATCGCCAACGCGATCGCCGCAGCTACCGGTGTGCGCCTTTACGAGCTCCCACTGACGTCCGAGAAACTATGGGGCGCACTGAAAGACAACTGACCCGATCGCAACCCCAGGATGCTTATGAGTCCCGGAACGGGACAGGACCGGAGTCAGCGAAGGGCTCCGGCTCCCTGTAACTCGCGCTCCTCGGCTTCGGATAGTTCCAGCACCGCGCGGAACACATGGGAGTTGTGCTGACCCTTCTGCGGTGATGGGAGGTCCGGTCGGCTCGGCCCGCCGCTGAGGTGGACATTCGCTCCCGCGTGGGCGATGACCCCGCCGGCATCTTCACCGTGGTCGACGTCGACGATCTCCCCGCGGGCCCGGAGGTGCGGGTCGTGATAGAGGTCCTCAGCCGTTGCCAGGGCGCCGGCCGGTACTCCAGCGTTCTGCAGTGCCGTTTCGACGTCGTGGCGGTCCCGTGATTCGGTCCACGCGTTGATGTGCGCGTCCAGTTCCACCTTGTTAGCCCGCCGACCGTCCAGCGTCGAGAACCTCGCGTCCTCCGTCCAACTCGGCGAACCCGTCGTCTCGACAAACGACGCCCACTGGCCCTCCGTCTCGACCGCAATCGCCACCCATGCGTCCTCTCCGGCGCAGCGGTAGACGTCGTGTGGCGCGTGAGTCCAGCTCGAGTTGCCTCGCGACGTCTGAGGACGCCCGTTCGACGTCGCGTCCATGTACGTCACGCCCAACAGGTGTGCCAGCGCTTCGAACTGCGCGAGCTCGATGAACTGGCCCCGGCCTGTCTCGTTCCGGTACTCCAGTGCCGTCAGACAGGCAACCGACGACCAGATCGCAGCCACGAAATCTGGGAACGCGTACTTCACCCGCACGTCCAACGGCGATTCTGGGTGCCCCCATAGGTTCAATAACCCTGTCGTCCCGATGATCTGCTGCCCGTACGCGTAGTAGTCCTTCAGCGGGCCGGACCGGCCGAAACCTGGCATCGACACCATGATCACGTCCGGCTTCGCGCTGCTGAGCGCCGCGTAGTCCAGCTCAAGCCGGTCCATCACGTTCGGTCGAAAGTTCTCGACGACCAGGTCGCTCCGAGCAACCAGCCTCTTGATGATGCCCTTGCCCTCAGGCGTTCGCGTGTCGATTGTGGCGCTTAACTTCGCCCGGTTCAGCTCCTGAAACGTTGCTTGCCCGCCACCCCGGTTGTCCTCGAGATCGCCTGATTCAAGCTTGATCACTTCGGCGCCCAGGAAACCCAAGAACATCGTTCCGATCGGCCCGGCGAACGCTCGCGTGAAGTCCGCGACCCGGACCCCCGACAGCGCTCCCTCCCGCCCCTGGGACGGGTCTCGGCCTGCTGGCCCAGCCCGACGGACCCAACCTGGGCTACGGAGTTCCGCCAGCACCTCGTCTGTATGTTCCCCAGGAGAGGCTATCGGTCGGTCTACGGTCAGCGGCGTCACACTCATCCGAAATGGAGGACCTGGCACGGTCCGGGCTCCCAGATCGTCAGATACCTCGTGGAAGAAACCTCGCTCGGCGTGGTGCGGGTGCGCCATCGCCTCTTCCGGCGTCAGAACCGGGACCGCTGGGACCCCCGCTTTCTGGCCCCGTTCGACGAAGTCATCCCGCTTCACCGTTGCCGCATACCGCTCGATGCGCTCGTTGACCAGGACCCGGTTCGCGTCCTCGTTTCGGACAGCGCCCGGTTCGAACCGTGGATCGCCAAGGACCGTGTCTCCGATTACCTCCGTCGCCAATCGGCGGAAGTGATGGGGCATGAACGGCGCCAGGCTGATGAAGTCCCCATCGACGCATGCGAACAAATTCACCCCACCCGTTGCCCCGTGCCTCCCCTCGCGCCGGGTGACCCGTCCCAACGAGTACCGCGGAATGTAGTTCCCTTGGCAGTACAGGACCACCTCCTGGCGCGACACGTCCACGTGTTGCCCCGAGCCTGTGTCCCGTCGTCGTCGGATCGCCGCCAGCGCACCGAACACGGCGTGCAGGCACGCAATATTCGTGATCAGATCGTCCGGCGCCATGGCGGGCCGCTGCGCGTCGTCCCCATTCGCGTACATGATCCCACCGGTCGCCTGCGCGATCAGCTCGCCCCCCAGGCGCCCCGCCCGAGGACCCGTCTGGCCGAACGGAGTGACCGAGACGTAGATCAGTCCGGGGTTGATCGCGGAGAGATCAGGAAATCCGAGCCCGATCTCCCCCAATGCGCCGGGCTTCCCATCCTCGACCACCACATCGACGCCCGCGGCAAGTTCGCGGATGGTCTCTCGGTCTTGGCCCTCCCACAGGTCGAGCGTAACGCTTCGCTTCCCGCGGTTCCGGTCCATGAATACCAAACTGCGGTCCGATCCGGCCGTGTCGCCGGCGAACGGAGGGATCCAGCGGCCCAGATCGCCGCCGGGCGCCTCGACCTTGATCACGTCCGCGCCCATGTCGGCGAACACGCGCCCGCACAACTGCCCAAGCGGACCGCTCAAGTCCAGAACGCGCAGGTGACCCAGCGGCCCTCCGTGCGTCTGCGAAGTCGAAGCCGTCATTGCTCCACTCCAAACGCAGCAATTGGGCGCTGCAATCTAATGTCGGCGACCCGCGCGAGTCCATGATCGAAACAAATTGCCGACTCGGCTCCGCATCGACGCGCACATAACCCTATCACCACCGGTGCTCCTCGGTGGTGATAGGGAGCTACCAAGCGCTCAGGCGTACCTGAGCCGAACCCCAGCCATGCGCCGTCCACACGCCGCGGGGAGGTTCCGACCCAGAGACGCGGTTAGCCTCGCTTCGCCGCCTTCTCCCTGGCAGCTGCCACGATGGCGTCAACGTCGATCGGCCCGGTGTTGTCGTCAACTCCCAACTCGGCTAGCGGCGTGGTTACCAGACCGTCGATCTTCGCGCCGCCCGGCACCATGTGCTCGGCGGAGACCGCACCGTTCGTCAGCTTCGTGCCGTTTCCGTTCTTGTTGGTGTGCGCTCGCCCCGTCTGAAGGAGCCGCAACCCAAGGTCAATTGCTTTCTCCAGTTCAGCGATTGCTGTCTCCAGTGCCGCTGCTTCCGCACGGATCTCGGAAACGTGGGTCCCGAGCTTCATCAACGCCGTCTCGGCGTAGGTGTCAGCTTCTTGGATCCGCTTCGCCGCTGCCTGGTCGCCTTGGCGTCGCAGCGCAGCAGCGTCCTCCTCAGCCTTCGCGATGATCTCGTTCCCACGTTCATGCGCGGCTTGGAGAACGGAGCTCTCTTCGACGCTGGTCTGACGTTCTTTCTCGGCGGCCGCTTTGATCTGCCGCGCCGCCATCACCGCTTCAGTGACGATGCCTTCGCTCCGTGCGCGGATCTCGTGCGCCGAGTAGATCTCCTGCGGTACTGCCGCGCGAATCCGGTCCAGGATGTCGCCAACCGAGCCCATATCGATGGTCCGTTTGCCGGTCAACGGCACCTTCCCACCCGACTCAATCGCATCCTCTAACTCGTCGATCAGGTCCATGAACTCCATCGGAACCTCCTGCTCTGCCCGTGGTGCGCTACCCTGCGGGCTCCCCGCTGCCGTACTTCCGTTTCAGCGCCTCCGCCACCGGCGGCGGCACCAGGTGATAAATGTCCCCTCCCAGGGACGCTGCTTCCTTCAATAGGCTTGAGCTCACGAACTGATATTCGGCGCTCGTCATGAGAAACACCGTCTCGATGTCAGGCGCGATCTGCCGGTTCATCAGGGCAAGCTCAAACTCGCTCGCAAAGTCGGTAATGCTACGCAACCCACGCACCATCACCGTCGCGCCAAGGCGCCGGGCCAACTCTACCGTCAGGCCTCTGGTATATCGCTCCACGCTGACGTTGGCGAAGTCCGCGACCGACCGCTCCACCAAGTCCACACGCTCGTTCGTATCGAACAACAGGCTCTTCGACGGCGTGTCGTAGACGCACACAATCAACTCTTCGAAGACGCTCGACCCGCGTTCCGCTACCTCAACGTGACCCATCGTGATCGGGTCGAAGCTGCCGGGATAGATCGCTCGCGTCACCGAGGACCCTCCGCATCACCCGCTTCGACCGTATAGATCGAGACGGCGGTATCTCCGTAGGTCTTCTCCTGCTCGGACCGCACCAGCCCAGGTCGGGAGAAGTCGCGGCGGTTACGCACGGACTGCTCCACGACCACCGCGGACGCTGACCCAATCAGTTCGTTGTTCAGCAGTTGGTCCATGACCCAGGCCAACTCACCCGTTGCCGCGTACGGAGGGTCGGCCAAGACCAAGTCGTAAACGCCACCGAGTCCAGCCAGCGCTGATGCCACCGTTTGGGGGAACACCGTAGCCTGGTCAGCAAGGTTCGTCGTAGCCAGGTTCCGGCGGATCGTCGCGCACGCCCGCGCGTTCCGCTCAACGAGGTCTGCGTGCTCCGCGCCACGGCTGAGCGCTTCGATTCCAAGCGCGCCGCTGCCCGCATACAGGTCTAGGACCCGCGCGCCATCCACCATCCCGCGCGCGTCGAGCATCGAAAAGATCGCTCCGCGCACACGGTCCGTAGTCGGACGCAGGTCCGGAACCGGTGGAACCGCGATGGTCATACCTCGAGCCTTCCCGCCGACGACGCGCATTAGTCTCCGATCGGAATGATTTTAGTCCTGGTCTAAAAACGGGTCAAGTCTCAAACCGCGTTTTGTCCCACGCAGTGTCCAACAACCGGGACACCAGCCCCGTCAGTGTGATAATGAATAGACGACGGAGTTCGCTTAGCCTTCCGCTCGCGAGCACGCAATCGGGGCGCCCGTAGCTCAGTGGATTAGAGCATCGGTCTTCGGAACCGAGGGTCGCGGGTTCGAATCCTGCCGGGCGCGCCAATTCCTTTTTAATTCGCGCATACGCCTACGCGTATTTGCTTGCGCTCTCTATACGTATCTGATTCGATATCCCGAATTCATAGCAGACGTTGTATGAGTAGGAGGAATCAACACCCAATGGACCGCAAATACCGCCCGGCGTTGGTTTTGGCAACAATCGCCGCCGCGTTGCTGCTAACCGTCGCAGCGTGCCAGGGCAACGAGGACGAGATCGCAGACCTTCAGCAAACCAACGCGGGACTGACCACCGAGAACCAAGCCCTGGAGTCCCAGATACTCCAACTTTCCTATAACACTGCCACCGGCGGCGGCGTCAACATCAAGAGGATGCCCGACCCCACCACCGGCGAAATGACCGCCGAGATGCCCGAAGTCTTCAGCTTCGACCGCAACCACGCCATCTGCCGCGTCGACACCAACCCCGTGGCATTCGTAATGCCGACGTTCGCGATGGGCAACGTCACGATTGAGGCGAACAGCTTCTTCATGGGCATGACGGCGACGTCAGTCGAGAGTTACGAAGTCACAACCCTCGAGGACGGCTCAACACAGGCCGTGATGCGGGGGGGCCTCGACTGCAATACCGAGGCCACCGTCGCGGAGACCACCTTCGGCGACCGCAACGCGGCCGAGCAGGCGACCTATCGCGTGACCGCTGTTGACGGCGGTATCGGCGGCGGGAGCGCCGGAGACAGGTTCGAGTACACCGCGTTCTTCGATGAGACCGAGGCCCCCTTGAACCACGCAATCTTCGGACCCGAGTTCACCTTCACCGGTGAAATGGTCGACGGCGAGATCACCATCCTCGACCCGAACGCATAAGTCCGCTCGCGACCCTGCTCCTAACATGAGGGCCGTCCCTGGGGACGGCCCTCATTCTCATTTCTAAGACGGCACCGGCGGCCTTATGTCAGCAATCCGGTATTGTGGCGTGAACCAGCCGGTCACCCCCTCCGAAGACCTCGGGTACCGGTGCCGGAGGCCACGAGACGGATGCCAGCACACGACAACCCAGAGTTCAAGATCGCCGCCGCCTTGGACCGCGCCGCAGCGGGAGCGCCCCCTGGTCACCGCGCCCGCGTACCGGGTGCCTGGTTGTCGCGGCTCGAATGCCTCGTCTGGGATTGCCGGATTCCCATTCGCCACGACCACGTCTTCTGCCACAACCACCTCGCAGGATTGCGGGACGGCAGCATCAACGAATGCCCTGGGTGCGCGCGGGCGAAGGAAAGCTGGAGCGAAATCTGCGACGAATGCGCCACAGACCCAGCGGTCCGTAACTCCACGACCCGCCCGAACACGTGGTACCGGTCGGACTACGTCGTCCTCTCCGAACGGGAGTCCAAAGACTGAGTCGGGCCCCGGCGCGTCGTAACGGACCGGGGCCCGACCAGCTCGACAAAATCAGCGCGTCGGCAAGATCACCGTAACCGGGCCCGGACCGACCGACACATTCCCGCTCGTAGCCAGCAGCGACTGCAACTCGAGCTCCACCAGCGCCTCGTTCGCCTCGCGGTACTTGCGGACCACCTTCCCGCGCACGACCACGGTGTCGCCCACGGGGCTGAATATCCGCATCCGGAACGGACCAATCTGCTTGATCCCCCCGGCCAGACCGATGTACTCACGGACCAACCGCTCCCACATACCGTGATGGAAGTAGTTCATCGCGTACATGTCGGGCGCGCCACCGGCCTGTGCCGCGTAGGTGCTGTGGTGGATCGCGTTGAAATCCCGGTTCGCCCCCGCCGCCATCACCATCCGCTGGATCGTCAGCGGGAACTGGACCTCGCCAACGTCGTCGCCTTCGTTGACGTCGTCCCAATACCGCTGTGCGCTCCAGTCGGGCGGAGTGTTTGCCTTCGAGACGATCGTTCGCGTCGCTTGACCCGCACCGTCCCCGGCCGGCTGACCGGCGCCGTCGCCCCCCTCAGGCGCGTTGGGAATGTACGTGTAGCTCGTCATCTTCTGTCGGGCCACACGCTCGCCGCCCTCGTTCTCGTAGAACGACTCGTACGTCGTGAACGCCCCGTCTCCTACACGAGTCTTCCGGGGATTGACGTCCAGCAGCGTCTGGGTGACCTGCGTCACGCGCTCGCCGACGTACAGCGGCTTCAGGAACTCCACTTCTAGGTCCGTGACGAACCCCGCGGTCCCAGGCGTCGGCACCTGCTCGACGGCCCCCGCCCGTCCGGTCCCTGACACCGTGAAATGCTTGTCGTCCGTCGTCCAGATCGACGGCAACCCCGGTTCCCACAACGACGACACTTGGAAGGTCTGCACCATGTGCGCCGGCGCGAACACCCCGTCGTACCCGTGTTGCCGGGCCACCGCGTCGTCGTAGTGGAGAGGGCAGTCCATCTCGAGGACTTCCAACTGCCGGCGGATTGCGCTCCGTTCAACGGGCTCGATTCCAGCCTTCGGTTCGAGCAGAATATCCTTCCCGACGAAATCCCTCGTCGCTGTCCAATCAAGCTCGGATTCTGACGCCGTCGCCATAACGAGTACCCCCTTCTTCGACTCCCTCGCTTCGATCGCTCCGAATATCTTCCTCCACGCGCCCGTGACCGGCAACCGTCAGATACGGGACAAGAGCAACCAGTGCATCCCGAGGCGGCGGACCCATCATCAGTTCCGAACAATACTGAGGTGCCATAGCGGCGCCACGACCTCGGCTCAAACCGATAACCTGACCTGGGGTTCCCGCGCGAGCCGTTCACTGCGGCGCTTGAACGGCTCCTAGCATTCGGGTTTTGAAGCACACGTACACATGAGCATTCGGACAACCACCACAATTCAATACGTGCCGGCCCCGGAACCCGCCCGATGACCAGGTCCTTGCTCTCCGCCTTCGCACGCGGGCCGTTCCGGGCCTTCAAGTCGCCCGACTTCTCCCTCTACTGGATCGCCTCGGTCCTCGCGATCCTGTCCCACTTCATGCTGTTCATCGTGCGGGGATGGTTGGCCCTCGACCTGACGGATTCGCCGTTCGCTGTCGCCGCCGTCGCTGCCTCCGGAGAGGTCCCATCGCTCGTCTTCTCGATCCCAGGCGGGGTCCTCGCCGACCGCGTCAGCCGCAAGGCCGTACTGATCGGCGGCGAACTCGTAAACGCCGTAACTTTGCTCGTCATCGCAGTCCTCGTGCTCATCGGCGAGATCAACATCTGGAACTTGACCGCACTCTCCGTCGTAGCAGGTTCAGCCTTCGCCGTTTCCATCCCAGCACGCCAGGCGATCGTGCCCAACATCGTCGAACGCGATTACATCGCAAACGGCGTCGCGCTCTCATCGACGATGTTCAGCGGCGGGGCGGTGCTTGGACCCGCCATCGCGGGATGGGCCCTCTGGGCGTCAGGGATGAGCGGGGCGTTCTTCTTCGCTGCCTTCATTTCCGCCATCTCGGTCGTGATCTTCTTGCCCGTTCGGACCTACCAAACGTCACTCAGCGGGTCTCCCCAAAGCGTCGCCGCCGTCTGGAACGACCTCGTCGAAGGCGCACGCTACATCCGCGGCAACTCGACGATCTTCGGGCTGCTCGTACTGATGCTCGTGGTCGTGATCTTCGGGTCGCCTTATGAAGCGGTGATCGCCGTGTTCGCGCGCGACATTCTGGACGCTGGCGTCCAAGGCTTGTCGTTGGTCGGCACGACGGGCGGAGTGGGCGCCATTGCCGCCTCGCTCCTCGTCGCCGCGTTCAACGGGCCCCGAGCCATGCGCGACTACGTCATCTTCGGCGCAATCGGCCTCGGCGTCTTCGTCACCGCGTTCGCCCTCTCCGAGGTGCTCGCCGTGTCGCTCGTCTTCGCGCTCGCTGCCGGGTTCACCTTCCAGTTGGTGCTCACTGCGAACAGCGCGTTGATCCAGATGGTCGTCGACGAAGAGGTCCGCGGACGCGTCACTGCGGTCCGGTCCATGCTCTGGGGAACTGCCCCGATCGGGATCTTCCTACTCGGCGTAATGGCCGAATCGTTCGGCACCGCCTACGCCACGGCAGTCACTGGCATTGCGACGGTCGTCCTCTCCATCGTGGCAATAGCCGTGTCGCCCAGCCTCAAGAGGGTCCACACCATGACCATCCAGAGTCAGGTTCCAGAAGCCGCCGCTCAACCACGCGAGTAACCGACCAGACTCCAGTCGGCGGCCCGCGGGTCCCGTCGCCCAGTCCCTACTAGCGGTCGGCGCTCACCACTGGACGAACATCGGCATGACGACGTGGAGGTAATCCTCGTCTTCCACGGGTCGGAAGGTCCCGGGACTCGATGGGCCCGTCGTCTCTAACGTCACGCGGTTGCGCGCCAAGACGCCCAAAATGTCTTGGAGATACCGGCTGTTGAAGGCGATCTGCCCCTGTGGCCCTTCGACCAAGGCATCGATCGTCCCCTCACCCCCGCCTACTTCCTCCGAACGGGACTCCAGGCGCACCACCCCAGCCATCTCGTTCTCACCGGGTTCCAGATAGAGGCGCACGATGTTGTTCCCGTCACGGGCGAAGACCGCCGCGGTCCGCGTCGCACGCAGGAACTCCGCGACGTCCGCAACGGCCTTGGTCGTCGCGCTCTCGGGGATCAGCTGCCGGTAGTTCGGGAACGTCCCCTGCACGAGTTGCGATATCAACTCCGCACCGTTCAACCGGAACAGCACCTGACTCCGTTGCGGATTGATCGTCATCACGACCTTGTCTGCTTGGTCCACCAACATCCGGTCCAACTCCCGCAGGGCCCGCGCAGGAATGATCACGTCGACCTTATCGGAGGCCGCGGCACTCAGTCGTACGGTCTGCACAGCCAACCGGAAACCGTCTGCCGCCGCGAACGTCAGGGTCTCCCCGTCAATCGACGTATGCACGCCGGTCAGCACCGGCCTCGCGTCGTCCGTCGCCGCCGCGAACGCGACCCGCTCGATGCTCGTCCGCAGTTGATCGGGGTCGAGCTCGATTGTGATTCCTTCCCCCAGCTGCGGGATCGGCGGAAAGTCGTCTGCATCTTGGCCGCTCAGCCGTGCCTTCACCCGTCCAGACGCGACATCGAGTTGCCGCGTCGCGCGGTCTAGCTCCAGCTCAATCGTGTCCGGCTGAAGAGAAGAGACGAACTCGTTCAGGAGCCGCGCCGGCACCGTGACCGCACCCTCGGCGTCCACCTTCGCCGCGATCCACGCAGAGATGACGATCTCCAAGTTGGTCGCCACCAGCCGGAGACGGGATTCGTCCGTCTGCATCAGCACGTGCGTCGTGATGGGGAGCGTGGACCGAGTGGCGACCGCTCTGCTCACGGTCGCGAGTCCGCGGTTCAAGTTCTCTTGGGAAACAGTGACTTTCATGCTACGACCTGCCGATTCCAGTTCTGCTCAGACAAAGAGTTCAGCGAGTATGCGCGCGGCTTCGGCATCGGGTCAAGAAAGCCACAATATGTCCGCCATTGGACAACCCGCCCCCTACATCTAGTGGTCCCCGCCGGACGCGCATCTCGCCAATTGACCGACGGGATTGGCCGGTCTATCGTCCCTCTCATGGCTACCCAGAAACCTACGCCGGGCCGGCGCCAAACGCGTGCCCACGACGCCTCCTCCGCAGGCGACAGGGTCTCGTCGGTCGCGGAGAACTACCTCCTGGCGTTGTTCATATTGGATGAGGAAGGGATTCGCCCCTCCCTCGGCCACCTCGCCGACTACCTCCGGAAGCGCGTCCCGGAAAGCGAGGGCCTCGGCAAATCCCTCCCCACTGTCACCGGCATGGTCCGCCGAATGGAGCGCGAGGACCTCGTCGAGACCTCATCCAACAAGGAAGTCCGACTCACAACACGCGGTCAGATCCTTGCGGAAGACATGGTCCGCCGCCACCGCCTCGCCGAGCGGCTCGTCGTCGATATGCTCGGCGTGAGCCTTGCGGACGCCCACGTGGAGGCCCACCGCCTAGAACACGCCATCTCCCCAGAACTGCTCCTCAAGATCATCGAGAGGCTGGGCAACCCAACGACCTGCCCCTTTGGGAGGCCCATCCCTGGCAGCGGGTACCAAGCCGGCACGGCGGAAGCGGTCCCTCTGGATGTCGCCGAACCGGGGATTCCTTTCGTCGTCGACCGCATTCCCGAAGAGGACCACGATCTGCTCACGTTCCTGGTAGAAGCGGGCGTCCTGCCCGGGCGGGAGATTCGTGTCTCAGACGCCGCCCGTCACCGCGGGGTCTTGGATCTCCAGGTCGTCGACGGTTCCTCGGTAACGCTCGGCTACGAAGTGGCGTCGCGCCTGTGGGTGAGACCCGTCAACATCCCTCGGTGATCGGGCTCCAAGACACCGCCCCCCGCCGCGTCATGCGGCTCAGAATAGTCACGATCGCCGTCGCGTCACTCGTCACGGCAGCGTGCGTTCCCATAGCTGCGACGACTCCTCAACCTCAAGAGTCGCCGGCAGCACTCCCCACACCGGTCCCCCCAACCCCCGTGCCCGGTGACTTCTCACTCGATCCCGCGACTCCGACCCCGGAACCAACCCCAACCCAAACTCCCGACCCCGAGCGGATCGTGGCGCGGGCGAGCATCTCGGGCACCGGCCAATCGGGGGAGGAGCTTATCGGCGAGTTCGAGAGGCGCACCGCCGTTCCTCCGAACACAGCCGGCAGGCGGCTCGCCGTTCGGTTGGGGATCCCGACGACCCTCGCCGACGGCACACGGCAACCGCAGGCGAGCATCGTTCACTCGTCCCTCGCTCGGCGACAGAGTTGGATTGAGGTCCCGACCCATGATGGCAGTCGAGTCCGTCTGTACCTCCACGCAGAGGGCATGCTGAATCTCGAGCCGTACCCGGAGGACGCGGACCGCGTCACCGATACCCTCCCACCGGGCGGACCGTCCCGGTCGTACTCCACCGTCCTTCCGTTCGACCTCGCCCCGAGTGGGCCGATCACCTACCAACTCCGCGTCAGCAACGTCGGACTCTCGCCAATCCTCATTGAGGCGTCCCTCGAACTCACCGACTGACACGCCCCCTCGTTGACCCTCGTTTCCACCGCGTGACACAATGCGGCATCAGGGTCGTGGGGTAGGAGCGCCAACCGAAAAGGTTGGTGGGTTAGGAGGGTTCTCCGTGAAGCTCGTTCTGTTTGGAGATGACTTTCGGCCCGGTCTGTTGGTCGATGACCAGATCATTGACGTCTCGTCCGTCGGCGACCAGTACCGTGGTCTCTATCCGTCGGACGTCATGTTCGGCTTGATCGAAAACTACGACTCCATCCGCGGCCAGCTCGAGGACCTCGAGCGTTCGGGTCCCCAGACACCCGCTGGCTCGGTCCGGCTCCGTGCGCCCGTGCCTCGGCCGCGGAAGCTGATTTGCTGCTTCGGCAACTACAAAGAGGGACAGGACCGGCCATCGTTCCCGATCGACATGTTCCTCAAGTCACCCGAGGCCGTCATCGGCCCAGGCGACACCGTCGTACTCCCGAAGACTGAATTCACCATCTGTCACCACGAGGCTGAACTGGGTGTCGTGATCGGGAAGACCGCGACGGAAGTCAGCCAGGCGGACGCGATGGACCACATCTTTGGCTACACCGCAATCATGGATGTCTCCCCCCGCGGCGGGGTCGGCCGGAACCCCGGCATGACCATGATCACCAAGTCGTTCGACACTTGTGCGCCGATGGGACCGTGCATCGCCACCGCCGACGAAATCGCCGATCCCCATGACCTGGGAATCCGGTACTGGGTCGGAGACCAGCCGCGCCACGACTACCGCACCAGCGACCTCGAGCACACCATTCCCGAGCTCATCGAATGGGCATCCACCGTGATGACCCTCCTTCCGGGTGATGTCATCGCCCTGGGCACGAACCACCAAGGCATCGGCCCTCTTCAGGATGGCGAGACCGGGACGATCGAAATCGAGGGCATCGGTCGGTTCAGCATTAACGTCTCCGACCCGCTGAAACGGTCGTGGCCCGTCGAGATCGATCAGACCATGGCCACGCGGGTCCGGGAGGCGAGCCCCGTCTGATCGGCCCGCGAGCCTCGCATGACAGCGACAGCAGTCGAAACAGTCCGAGTGCCCGAATCGGCTCTTCGCGCGTTCGCTGAGTCGGCATTCCAGCGCGTTGGGGTTTCCGCTGACGACGCTCGCCATGCGGCGAACACGCTCATTGATGCCGATCTCCGCGGCATCGAGTCCCATGGCGTCGCTCGCCTCGATCGCGTCTACCTTCAGAGCCTCGAGTCCAAGATGACTGCGCCGGGTCCTGAGTGGCGTATCGTCCAGGAAACCGCCGCGACCGCCCGGGTCGATGGAGCCAACGGCCTCGGCATCGCGATCGGTGCCCACGCCATGGACCTGGCGATCGCGAAGGCCGCTGAGGCCGGAGCCGGTTTCGTGACCGTTGCGAACAGTAGGCACATGGGCGCCGCCGGTGTCCATGCCTCGCGTGCCATCGAGCACGACATGATCGGGATCTGTATGACCAACACCAACCCCATCGTCCTGCCAGCCGGCGGACGGGAACCGCGGCTCGGGTCGAACCCAATCGCTGTTGCGGTGCCGGTCGCGGACGGCCCACCGTTTATCTTCGACGCCGCCACGTCCGTGGTCTCAGCTGGTAAGTTCGAGACCTACGAGCGGGAAGGCAAGACCCCGCCTGAGGGATGGGCCGTCGACGAGGACCTTCAACCGCAGCGGCAAACCGCCCGCCCACCAAACGGTAGGCGCCTCCTTCCACTCGGCAGCAACATCGAACACTCCAGTTACAAGGGGTACGGCCTGGCAATGGTCGTCGAAATCCTTACCGGAGTCCTCTCCGGTATGGGCCCCGGCCTCGCACAGGCGGGACCCTCTGGTTCGTTCCGGTCGAGCCATTTCTTCGGCGCTTGGAAGGTCGACGCGTTTTGGGATGCGAAGGCCTTTGCAGAATCAATGGCGCTCTACACGAACGCCCTCCGGGAGACCCCACCTATCCCCGGAGTCGACCAAGTCCTGGTCCCAGGGGACATCGAGGCCACACACGCTACTGACAGGCTCCGGCATGGCATCCCATTGCATCCCGACGTGATCGAGAGCCTCCACCAAGTCGCTGAAAGACTCCATATCGAGCCGCTCGTAACGGCCCCCGGCCGATCGATGACACAGGAGGGAACCTGATGCCCAAGGCAGTAGTCAACGATGCAGGACTAGCCATCCACTACAACCTCTACGGCGACGCGACGAAACCCACCCTCGTGATGACCCATGGCCTCGGAGGCCAGGGAATCGCCTACGAACCGCACGTGCCGGCGTTCACCCAGGACTTTCAGGTGCTCTTGTGGGACATGCGGGGATACGGCGAGTCTGACCGGCCCGAGTTCGCGGAAGGCGTCTACACACGCTTCACCCACGCAGCAGACCTCTCCGGCTTGCTGAAGGCGCTCAACATCCCCGCAGCACACGTTCACGGTCACTCGCTCGGGGGCCTAGTGGCTCAGGAGTTTGTTTTGAGTTATCCGGACCAGGCGCGCTCGCTCATTGTCCAGGACAGCTCAGCCGAAATTAAAGAGGAGTACATGTCCGGGTGGACCGCCCAGATCGAGGACATCCGCAAGAACGGGCTGTCCCCGACGCCACGGGACCCGTCTCGGTCGTGGAGCTCCAAATTCATGGAGGCGCACCCGGAAGTCATCGAACATCAGGCCCGTGAGTCCGCCGAGCGAAACGCGTCGTTCGTTGTCGCCGAGGGCGCAAGGATCTCTGGCCCAGAACTCTTCGAAAACCCGTTGGCCCCCCGGCTGCCCGAGATCAAATGCCCTGTCCTAGTCATCTGCGGAAACGAGGATCGGCTGACGCCCCCAGGAGGCCACGTCCGCATGAACCGGGCCATCCCGCAATCGAAACTCGTGATCCTTCCCGACGGCGGACACTTCATCAACATCGAAACCCCAGAGGCGTATCGCGAGGCCATCCTCGAGTTCCTAAGGGGGATCTAAGACGTCCAAGAACGACCAGCCTACTCAATTCGCGGTCCTTCGGGACCGCAATGCGAGTCAACGAAACATAAGTGAGGTGGGAGCATGTATGTCGGAACGAACCGGATCAGAGTGGAGAAGGGCACGGGACCGGAGCTGGAGAAGCGTTTCTCCCAACAGGGAGGGATAGAACATGAAGATGGCTTTGTCAGCTTCCAGATGTGGAGACTGGACGCTGATGAGGACCACGATGAGTACCTAATCGTCACCCAGTGGGAGTCCAAGGACGCACAGAACGCCTGGATTCAGAGTGAGGCGTTCAAACGGGCACACTCCGGCCCACCCGTGGACTTCATCGTCGGTCATCCCGAATCCCATGGCTACGACGTCCGCTTGGCCTCCGAATCGCGACGAAGAAAAACCTCCGTCTGATGCTCTTCCGCGAGCATCAGCTGCGGTATACTCTCCAGCGATGCCTCGGTGGCTCTAGCGATGTGGACCCACCCGTTCCCATCCCGAACACGGAAGTGAAACGCTTCAGCGCTGACGATACTGGGGGAGCAGTCCTCTGCGGAAAATAGGTCGCTGCCGAGGCTCTTTAGCGACCGAACGCCGTCCGCGCACCAAGATCATGGTGCTCCGGGCGGCGTTTTCATTCCCCGCTCATCTACCGCGTTAAACGACCGCAATGGACCAACCCTCGACCAACCACCCCGCACGCTTTCGCCCGGGTGATCTCGTCCTCCTGATCGACCGCAAGGACAGACGCCGACTGATCACGTTGGCGGAGGGCGCAGTCCTCCATAGCCACATGGGCGTCCTTCCGCACGCGGACATCATCGGCGCGCTCGATGGCAGCGACCTGAAGACTGCTGGTGGCGGCGCCTTCCGCGCCCTCCGTCCCACCCTTGCCGACTTCATTCTCTCTATGTCGCGCTCCGCCACGCCCATCTACCCAAAGGACTTGGGCGCGATCATCACCTACGCGGACATCTACCCGGGAGCGACGGTCGTCGAAGGCGGCACCGGATCCGGTGCCCTTGCGCTGGCTCTACTCCGCGCCGTCGGCGAACGGGGCAAGGTCATCTCCTACGATGTCCGACCCCAGTTCTCCGAGAAAGCCTTGGAGAACGTCCGCGCGTTCGCGCCGCCGGAAGTGGCCGCCCGCCTCGAAACCCGCATCGGCGACCTCTACGAACCCATCGTCGACCGCGACGTCGACCGCATCGTGCTCGACGTCCCTGAACCGTGGAACGCGATCTCCAACGCGAATTCCGCGCTCCGTCCTGGCGGCATCTTCGCCTGTTTCGTGCCCACCACCATCCAGCTCCACCGGATCGCTCGGGCGCTCGACGAATCCGGCGCGTTCGGCATGATCGAGCAGTTCGAGATCATCTTCCGTACCTGGGACTCCGGCCCCATGACCATGCGTCCGGCCCATCGTATGGTCGCCCACACCGGTTTCGTCACCACCGCCCGCAAGCTCGCCCTCTCGTGACGTACCGCGCCAACTGACGCTCGCCTTCGGCTCGGGACGATTCTCGCGCTGGTCTCCAAATCGTGACCCGCCGGACTGCTGGTGCCCCGGCGCGGCGCAGCTACTTGACACTTTCCTGCCCTCAAACCAGACTCCAGCAACCTGGGACGGGTTTCGTGGTTCAGGTCTGCGGGACCGTTCTCGTACGGAGACGCAGGAGCGGAACGCATGGTGGACACCGCCGAACCCGGTGACCCAACAGCCGTCGCAGCGACGACTGCGCGCCGCCCGAGGATTTTCCGGGGCTGGTACATCGTCGCCTCTGGCTTCGGGATGATGACCTACACCACCGGCGTCGGTTTCTACGGCTTCACCGCCTTCGTCGATCCCATCGCCGAAGCGCTGGGCGGCAGCCGCGCCGTCGTAGCCGGCGCCATCTCGGTCCAGCGCCTCGAATCCGGCATCATGGGTCCCATCATTGGATACTTGATCGACCGCATCGGTCCGCGGCTGATCCTCATCACCGGCTTCTTAATCGCGGGACTCGGCTTCTTCCTCGTCTCCCTGGCCACCACGATCCCACAGTTCTACGCCGCCTACCTCTTCCTCGCGGTCGGTCTCGGCGCGGGGAGCTTCCTCGTCATCAGCACCGGTGTCTCCAACTGGTTCATCCGGTACCGCGGTCGGGCGCTCGGCATCGTGTTCCTCGGACCTGCACTCTCGACCTTCATCGTCCCTGGCCTTGTGTGGTCCATCGAGGAGTACGACTGGCGTGCGACGCTCCGTGCGGTCGGCGTCGGCATGTGGGTGATCGGCATCCCACTCTCGCTGGTCTTTAGGAAGAAGCCTGAGGACCTAGGCCTCCTCCCCGACGGGGACCCGCCGCCCGAAGATTCCGATGACACTGACTCAGCCCTGCAATCGGGCGCTCCCGCCTCACGACCCGAGGCCACCTTCAACGTACGACAGGTCCTCCGCATGCGGAGTTATTGGCAATATGTGATCGCCACCTCGCTCCAGAGCGCAGGGTTCTCCGCTCTTGTCATCTTCCAGATCCCCGCCCTCAAGACTCAAGGCCTTACGGCCGCGGCTGCCGGCGCCGTGATCCTCCTCTGGGGCCTCGGGAGCATCCCCGGTCGGATCGGCGGCGGCTTCCTCGCCGACAAGATGGACAAGCGCATCGTCTTCGCGGGGTCCGTCGTGCTCCAGTTGATCGGTGTGTTTTTCTTCATCACCGCCGATAGCTTCGCGGAAGCACTCCCGTACGCCCTCATCCATGGCACCGGATGGGGTGCCACGACTCCGAGCCGTCTCGCGCTTCAGGGCGAGTTCTGGGGCCGCAGCATATTTGGACGCCTCATGGGCCTCCAAATGGGCCTCGCCGCGGGCGGCGGCATCCTCTCACCGCTCTTCGTCGGCTGGATGTTCGACCGCTACCACACCTACGACACCGCCATCACAGTCCTCTTCATCCCACTCGTTGTCGTCATCGCCCTCATCCTCACCATGAAACGGCCAGAGATCGGACCGCCGAAACCGGAGCCTGCACTAGCCTGACCGTACCTCTCGTCCCGTCCGCGGATAAGCTGGGTCAGTCCAAACATCACCATCACCATGTGCGGCCGTTACAGCATCACGTCTACCCTCGGCGACCTCTGGGCTCGGTTCCCCATCCGCAACGAGGACCTCGCGTACCAAGCCCGCTTCAACATCGCCCCCACGGACCCCGTCCTCGCCGTCATCAATGAGGGCGACCGCGGGTCCGGCTTACAGGAGCCACACGCCGAAATGCTCCGATGGGGCCTCGTCCCGCACGACGCCGAGGGCACCCGGGGCGCCGCCAGGCTGATCAACGCCCGGTCCGAGACCGCCGCAGGCAACCACGCGTTCCGGTCCCCCATCCAACGCCGCCGCTGCATCATTGTTGCCGACGGGTTCTATGAGTGGAAAAAAGACGGCAAGGCCCGGTACCCCTTCCGCTTCGTCGTCGACGACGGTTCGCCCTTCGGATTCGCCGGCGTCTGGGACCAGTGGTGCTCTCCTGAGACCGGAGACGCGCTCCGGACGTGCTCGATCCTCACCACCGAGGCCAACGCGCTCGTCCGCCGCATCCACGACCGCATGCCCGTCATCCTCCGCCCGGAAGACGAACCACGATGGATCGACGCCACGATCACAGACCCCGCCGTGGTCACCGACCTCTTCGCCCCGTACCCGGCCGATCGCATGCAAGCTTTCGCGATCTCGACCGTCGTCAACTCCGTCCGGAACGACGTGCCCGAGTGCATCCAACCGTTACCCGGTGGGGAGCGCCTCGAACCTTAGACCCCGCGACTGGACACCGGGTCGGTTGCTACGCACCGCGCTCAGGAAACGGGTCCGACTCGCTTACGAGCCCCTGCGATTCCTCAATCGAGAATCCCCGGCTGGTCTTCCCAGCCCACAGCCCTTTCACATACGTGAGCACCGCGATGAGTTCGTCGTGATTCAGTTGGTCCCCAAACGCCGGCATGCCGCTGCGGAAATCGGGCACGACCGGGCTCTCCAAGATCGCTCCGCCTCGACTTACCATGCGATAGAGGAAGCCGTCTGAATGGTGCCAGGTGTGCCCATCCCCATTGAGCGGAGGCGCGGGCAATGTGCCGTCGGCCTTCACGATATGCCAATCCGGCTCACCGCGTCCCTCTGCTCCATGGCACACCGCACAGTTCGCCACAAAGATCTTCCCCCCCTCGGTATTATCCGTACCCGTGGCAGTGTCCGCCGAAGGAGAATCACCCTCGCCGGCCGAAGACAAGCAGGCCAGCACCAGGGCGCAAAACGCTATCGACATCACCAGGACACGCATCGTCGTCACAGCGACCGCAGGAACGCGATCAACGCCGCCATCTCGGCTTCCAACGCCGTCTCGGCGACCGCGTGTTCCCCCGCTTCACCAGCCAGCGCCGCCCACAACGTCGGTGCCCGCCCGTCGTGGAAGTACGGTGCCGTCAAGCGCACACCGCGCAGACTCGGCGTGTCGAACCAACTCATCCTGCGCTCCTGACCGCCCGGTCCCGACGCCGCGTCCCCCGTCCCGACGTCGTGCAACGAAACGTCCGTGTACAACGGGCCGGGGTGGCACACCGCGCATCCCAAACGCTCGAAGATAAGCGCTCCCCGCTCCGCGGCGGCCGCGCCTTCATCGGTTCGAATCGCGTACCACGGCTCCAGCGTCGTGAGGTACGCCGCCAGCGCATCGAGCCTCTCAGACAACCCGGCGTGTGGCGGACCCAACGGATCGAATGCCTCCCCGTCAACGAGCCCCCGCCCGCCCTGGATCATCCGGATCGTGACCTCCGAATCTTGTAACTCGTCACGGTTCCCCGACCAGTGCGTCGGCAGCGTATCGCGCACCCCAAGCAACGATGGCGTGTTCCGCGTCCCGTCGGGGAAACCCGACCATGTCCGCCCGTCGTGCATCCCGTCAAAATGGCAGCTCGCGCACGAGACCCACTGATCTCGGGATAGCGCCGGCTCCGATGAGCTATTGAATATCCGCTTCCCCTCTAAGATCGGCTCGGGCAGGTCCAACTGCGTCAACACAATTGTCCGCTCCACGCGCATGGAACGCGCATCGATCACCGACAGCGTCCCGTCCAACACGTTGTTCACGAAGATGCGCGACCCGTCTTGCGCCGACGCGATGCCGCGTGGATTCGACCCCACCTGGACGTGAGCGGTACCGCGCCCTGTCTCTAGGTCGATCACCGACACGTCGTTGCTCCCCGCGTTCGCCACGAACAACGTGCGCCCTCCGCGCCCGAACGCCGCCCCAAACGGCATGTTCACCGGCCGGTCCGCCGTGTCCAGCGTGATCCGGCCCGTGCGGCTCACGGCGGCGTTCTCCAAGTCGACTGCGCTCACGATCGGCATCACCGTGTTGTCAAAGACCAGCGCCGGGTTGTCGGACCGAGACCGCGTCTGCGGCATGTACGCCGTCTTCCCGTCGGGCGTCACCACAACCGACTGCGACAGGTTCGCGCCAACTCCGCTGGACACCACCCACGCGATCTCCCGCGTTGCGACATCGATCGCCGTCAGTTCGGCCGAAAACAAGTGCGTTACCAGCAGCCACGGTTTGACGCCGCCCGTCAGCGCCAACCCAGCGGGGAACGCACCCATCTCCACGCGGTTGAGCACGTCCCCCGTCTCTGGGTCCAACACCGTCACGGAATCCTCCGTGAGGTGGCTCACGTAGACCGCGTCTTCGGACACGATCACGCCGTACGGCGCCGCGCCCACACGCCACTCCGTGTCCGCAACCCCTGAGGCCACGTCGACTCTCGTCACCGTCCCCGACCCTCGGTTCGCCACAAATGCCGTCGTTCCACTTGGATCGAACGCGACAGTGCGGGGATCGATGCCGACCTCGATCTCCGCGATCACTTCCAATCGCGCGGCATCCACGAGCGTCACCGATCTGCTGTCTGGATTGACCGCCATCGCAACCGCTCCGGTCGGCGACACCGCCACCGCCGACGACCACGCAGATGGAACGGCAACCGGCTCACCGGAGGGCACGGTCGTCGGTGCCGGAGCCGGTTCGGAGTCCGTGGGTCCCCCGACAACTCTGCCCGGCGTCTCGGTCGCAGACACGGATGGCGCGTCGTCTCCACACGATGCCAACAGGAAAACCGTAACGAACACAAGGGCCATGCCGAAAGTCGCGGCCGGCCCTCGCGTCACTGCCCCTCCAGCGCGCTCCCCGTTTCGCGGGGCAGACTACCGTTCAACTCGCGCCCTTCCGACATCGAAGTCGCTACCGGCAAGCCATTGGATTTACGAAACGACAGGCCGCGAATGCACGCCTCCTGTGACGCAGGAACGCGCAGCGCAACAAGAAACGCACACGCACCTTCTGGGGCCCATTGACGTAGGCCCTAGGAGCCAACGCCCAGAGATCCACAACTCGGCGCGCCAGCCGCACCACCCCACGGCCTCCGGCGTTGTGCTGCCGTTTCCTACCGCGGCAGACCCAAGCCCCGCTGCGCCACGATGTTCCGTTGGATCTCCTTCGTCCCGTGACCAAACGTCCGCCCCGTGCTCATCAACGCATTGACCCCGATGAACCCGTCCATCGGCGCATCGTGCCAGCTATGCGGCGACACCAACGCCGCCTCGCCGATGATCCCGGCGAACCCGCGCCACAGCTCCTGCACCAGTTCCCCGGACAGGACCCGCGAGATCGAAGCAATCCTACTCACGTCATCGCCTAGATTGCTCTCCCAAACGCCCTGATAACAGATCGCCCGGAACACCGCCAACTTCACCCGCAGATCGGCGACCCGGTTCCTCGCCATCGGGTCATCCAAGGCGTGGCCGCCGTTCGAACGGTAGGACCGCGCGAAGTCTACGAACCGCTCCCATTCCCGCAGCAACGCCGCGGGCGAGCCGATCTCCACCCGCTCCGACGTCAGCGACGCCGCCATCACGTACCAACCCCGGTTCACCTCGCCCAACATGTTCTGCACTGGCACGCGTACATTGTCGAAGAACTCCTCGCTCCACCGCCGCCGCCCAGCCATGTCGTATAGCGGCCTGATCGAGATCCCCGGAGAATCGAGCGGCAAGTAGAAGATGGACAGGCCTCGGTGCTTCGGCGCATCTGTGTCCGTTCGCACTAGCATCCGGATCCATTTCGAATGGTGCGCTGTCGACGTCCACATCTTCTGACCGTTTATCACATAGTCATCGCCGTCACGCACTGCCCGCGTCGTCACGCCGCCCAAGTCCGAACCGTTCCCGGGCTCCGAGAGCCCCAAGGCGATCGGCATCTCCGCGTTGGCAATCTGCGGCAGCCACGTCTCCTTCTGCCAAGGTGTCCCATGCAGGATGATCGCGTCCCCGCTCTGCGCTCCCGTCCCGGGCGCGCCTCGGTACGCCATCTCCTCCCGATACACCAACATCCGCTCCAACGGCGCATCTTGCCCGCCGTACTCCCGCGGCCAGTGCATCGTGTACCAGCCCTTGTCAACGAGCTTCTTCGCGAACGCGTCCGACGCTTCGAGCGCATCAGGGTTGTCCAAGTCCCACGACGCGTTCGACACGTCGTTCACGTGGTAGCGGTTCGCGTCCCACTCCCTCGCCACAAAGTCGCGCACCTCTTCACGGAACGCCTCGTCAACCGCCGAGAATCGAAAGTCCATCGTTCCCTGCCTCCCTTGCGTCAGCCCTCAGTCCTGCTACTCGCCGCCCGTCACCGGCGTCAGGTCCGTGACGGCATTTATGAACCGGTTGAGTGAATCGTTGAAGATGTCCGGCGCCTCGACATGCGGGAAGTGCCGCGACAGCGGAATCGGGTCGAGCGACGCATGCGGGATCGCGTCGAGCAGGTCCGGCGACTGACTCGACAGCGGGTCGTGTTCTCCGTACACCAACAACGTCGGTACCCGCAACAGCGGCAGTCGCACCGATGCATCCCACTTCGCTGCGGCCACCAGATCGCGGATCATCGTCGTCGCCGGCGTGCTCGACCGTGCCGATGTCACCCGCTCCACCGCAAGCGCGCTCGCCTCCTCGCGCAGGCCCCGCCGTCCGTTGCGCGCACGGTATCCCTCCGGGTCGGCCAGCATGTCGGCCGCCGAATCGGCGGCCCCCGGGAACGTCCGGCCGAAGTCCATCAACACCAGCCCTTCAACCTCGCGGGGGTAGCTCACCGCATAGTCCAACGCGATCGCCGCTCCCAGCGCATGCCCGCACAGGATCACCGGCGCCAAACGAACCGCGTCGACGAACGCCTTGACGACTATCCGGTACTCCACCACGTCTTCGAGAGCGTCCCCGGGACTCTGACCGTGTCCCGGCAGATCGATCGAGATCGGTGTCTGCGCCGCGCTGAAGAACCGGAGTTGCTCGTCGAACAATCGCCGGTCCACGCCCGTCCCGTGGATGAACACCACCCGCGCCCCAGGCGTCCGTTCCCCAAGTGCATGCGGACTCTGATAGAAGAGGTGCTCACCAGGCCCCGTCTCGATCGTTGGCACAATCCCCCCAAACGGGCCGCACCAGCCCGATCCGCATTATAGGGCGGAGGGCGTAGCCAAATCGTTACTCCCCGCCCAGGGCTCGACCGAGTGATCTATGGCGTCGTCACACGGGTTGCGAACAACTCTGGAGGCCAGGGCGTGGTGCGGCTCCAGTGGCGGAGTGCGTGCGTTTCGATGGCCGAGTAGTCGATACACCGACCCCAGATGCGTGGCCCTCTAGCGTTCGGCCGCCCAACGCTGACATGGTTCGCGCCGGGAAACCACCGTGGCCGCCGGGCACGAAGCACCGTCAGAAGGTCTGCACGGATCCGCGAACGGGCGAGCCCACGCCAGAGCGTACGAAAACGCTGCTACTCCGCCGCAGCCGGCGTCTCAGAGGCCGCCAGGCCGATCGCGTTCCCCTCCGGGTCCTTGAACATCGCGAACGTCACCATGCCCGGGACCTCGCTGACTGGCACAAGAACCTCGCCACCGAGCTCCGCCGCCCTATCGAGCGACGCCTGAATGTCCTCGACCTCTACATAGAAAGTCACGTACGGTTCCGCCCCTTCCATCACCGAGCCGATGCCTCCGCCGATCCCGGCGCCCTGCTCTTCGGCGCTTACAAGCCCATACGTGTCTTCCGCTGATGCTGCAGTCACCCCCCACGCAAACAGGTCCCGATAGTACTGCTGCAACGCCACAGGATCCTTACCAGATATCTCGAAATGGATCACTGGATTAGGCATCCGAACCTCCCCCTCCACTCTCCATGTATCTAATGCCGTCTGTCGCGACGTACCGTTGCTTTATGGGTACCATACCACAACCGCTGCCCAGCACTGTACGCTGGTCGTGATAAGACCCTTTCTCAACCCTCCCTGGGATCTCCTCCCGGTCATTCAAAAGTACCAATCATTTGCTAAGATAGAATGGTTTTCGTGGGCAGAACCAGGCACGATATGGAGCAGCAATAATCGGACCAATCCTGGACTGTTTATGAACGAAGCATAAGGAGAATATGGCAAACTTCATCGTCATCTACCGAGCACCGACATCAGCAATGGAAGCAATGCAACACCTCACCACGGAAGAGATCCAGAAGGGCATGGAGCCCTGGACCCAGTGGGCGGAGAGCGCCGGGGACAGCCTCGTCGAACTCGGATCACCGCTCGGCAACGCCGTCAAGATCACCGGCGAAGGCGATACACCCGGCGACCCCACCATCTCCGGATACTCCATCCTCCAGGCCGACAACATCGACGGGGCGCTCGCGCTCCTCCGCGGTCACCCTCACCTCGGTTGGGCCGCGGGCTGCGTAATCGAAGTCTTCGAGTCCATGTCCATGTAGGGAAACCAAGACCTCCAAACCCCTGCGGCTGCCCAGTTGCGGGTCAACGCCCCACGAGACCCAGGGCGCAGTCGTGTAGCCTCCTCCTATGAGTGGAGTCTCGCTCAGAACAACGGGCGACCTGACCACCGGCCGGTATCTCATCACTGGTGCCACCGGCCGCACTGGGAAGCACGCCGTGTCGCGCCTGGCCGAAACCGGTGCGACCGTGCGAGCCCTCCTACACACGACTCCCCCGGACGGCCTGCCCACCGCCGACGGATCCATCGAGTTCGTCTGGGGAGACGTCGCGGACCATGATTCTCTCGTTCGCGCCACCCGGGACGCCGATTGGGTCGTTGCCACCGCCCCCGGCCCCGCTAAACACCTCGTGGACGCTGCCGTCGCCAACGGCGTCCAACACATGGTCCTGCTCACCTCCCGCATGGCCGACGAACGCTGGGACTTCATGCCCGTCTACCCCGCCCGCGTACGCGACGAACGCTACCTCGCCGCCTCCGGCCTCCCATTCACCGTCCTGAGGCCGGGTGGCATCGTCGACCCCGAAGACGGCCAACCCTTCCCCGCCATGGCCGGCTTCGCCCGCGACGGCGTCCTGGTTCAACAGTTCGGCCCACCATCGCTCCCCGCCGTCTACGTCTTCACCGACGAGCTTGCGGAATTCGCCTTCAGAGCCCATGCCCACTCTCAGACCTGGGGCCGCACCTTCGATATCGGCGGCCCGGAAACCCCCACCCGTAACGGAGTCTGGAGCGCCATCGGCAATGCCGTCGGCGCTGCACCCATGGTCAACTACGCCCCGGTCGAGCGGCTCACCCGCCTCCGTACCGAAGCAGAAGCAGCCGGTGACCGCCCCCTAGCCATGCGCCTCGCCCGCGAAGAAGTCGCCGCCCAAATCGACATCCCCGCGCCCGACATGACCGCGACCTCCGCCCTCTTCGGCAACGTCCCACAACGCCACCTCCGAGCATGGCTCCGAGAGTCCCTCCCATCCCTCATGGTGTGACCACTGGCCTGATGCCCGCTGGGCCTCGATCGTTGGTCGTGAACACAGGCCAACGTAGAGGGCGAGCACGGTTCGCCCTTGCCCACACAGCCTCCACAATCCGGTATCGAAAAAAACCCTCTTCGCGTGCGACGCGCGGAGCGATGAGGTCTCCTCGCTTTACGATGACCCTTGAGTCCGTCCGCCTCGGTGTCGATCACGGCGCTTCGCCGACAAGGGTTTGTTTCGGCGCACCGCATAGGGGCAATATGGAGTCGTGACGCACCAGTCCGGATCGCAGCTTCCTCAAGCGCCAACGCTCAGAAACCCACGGGTGTTCTTCGGGTGGTGGATCGTTTTCTCAGCGACGGGGGCGACGTTCCTGCACGGGTCGATATTTCTCTACGGGCTCGGCGCGCTTTTCACGCCGATTCGCGACGATACCGGCTGGACACGCGGAGAGATCTCGATCGCGATCTCGCTCGCGACGCTCGTGGGTGGGCTCGCCGGTCCGTTCGCCGGGCGGCTGATCGACCGCAACGGGCCACGCGCCCCACAGCTCTATGCGACGGTTTCTCTTGGACTCGGGTTCGTGCTGTTGAGCGTCACCAACTCACTCGTGGGGCTCTACGCTATCTTCGTCCTCTTCATGGGAGCGGCGTACGCGATAGGAGGGATCGGCCTCGCGCCGATCGCGGCGGTCGCGAATTGGTTCGTTCGCAAGCGGAGTACTGCACTAGGAATAGCCGCGACGGGTTGGGGTCCCGGAGGAATCGTCTGGCCCCTGTTGATCGTAGCCGCCGTAACACTATGGGGGTGGCAATGGACGGCTTTTGCCGCCGGAGTCCTCATCTGGGTCCTGGGAACGCCCCTAGCGCTGCTGCTCCGGCATCGACCAGAGCGATACGGCCTGTTGCCGGACGGCGACACGCCAGAAAGCACGTCGGCAGCACGCGAAGGGAACACACCAGTGACTCCAACCGAGCCCGATTTCGGGCTTCATGCGGCGCTCCGTACCCAAGCGTTCTGGTTCCTCACGTTGACGTTGAGTCTGGGGTTCATGGTCACGCCGGCCATCGGGCTTCACCAGATTCCCTTCCTGATCGAATCTGGTCACGAACCCGCAGCCGCCGCGGCCGTGCTCGGCGCGATGACGATGTTGAGCATTCCCGGCCGCCTTGTGTTCGGTTGGCTCGGCGACCGGTTCGACTTGCGCCTGTTGGTGATCGTGTCGTTGCTGCTCCAGACCGTTGGGCTCGCGGTACTCGTCGTGGCAACCCAGCTCTGGCACCTGGCCTTCTACGCGGCCATCTTCGGAACGGGATTCGGCGGGCTCCGACCGCTGAGCGGCGCGCTACCGGCCTCGTACTTCGGGCGGACCGCGTACGCCTCGATCCGGGGAATGGTTGGCTCGGTCCAGGTAGGCCTCACGATGGCAGCGCCCGTTATGACGGGAGTCATCGCCGATACTACCGGCTCATATTCGATGGCGTTCGCGGCTCTGATCGTGCTGAATACACTCGGCGTGCTGACGGCAATCGCGATGCGCCGGCCCTCAGCCAGGTCACACGCTCTGAACGGATCAGCAAGAACAGACTAATACTCCGACGCTCCGCACACCGGTGTTTGTGCTGACCGCCCCACGGTAGGGGCGTCATCATAGTGCTCTGCCATCGCATCGAAGTGCAGGAGAGGTCGTTCTGATTGGAGAGACCACCAAATTAGACCCCTAATCGTCAACTCGTTCCTCGTAGTCCCAACGAACTCATTTTTGCGATCATTCGCGTCCCACGAGAAATGCTCAATGCGTGAAGAAGACGAAGCGACGCTCTCACTGAGATTGCGTGCAGGATCTGTCAGCTCCGTTGCGTCGACTCCTGGTTCTTTCACCACCCGGTGCACAATTCGCACAGCGGGTCTTTCGGCGAGTCCGCTAAGATCGCGCGCCACTACGGCAGTGTTTCACTGCCCTGTTGTTTGCCACGATCGTCCGGCGTTGGGTCCGTTAAGGGGCCGGTCACCCGAGCGGGAATCTCGAACACAAAGAGAAAGGTATGACTGACGAGGTCAGCAGATCATTGGCCCGTAGCCGCCTTAGCTCGAAATTGAGCCCAGATTCATGGAAAATGAGGAATGATATCCATCAGGTCATTACTCTCAACAGTATGCGTTGCTATGGAACGCGTCGCATGGTCGGCGTTGAGTGCAATGGCCACACTCGACTCCGAAAAAACCAGATGATCGGAGCGCGAGTCTCCCACTGCAATCGTGTCGCTACGGCGAATCGATAATTGCTTTCGCCACTTGCGGAAGAACGACAATTTGTCACGTTCTGTGCAATAGTCTGTGACCCGCCCGGTCAGTATCCCATTCACGCTTTCCATTCCTGTTCCACAGCAATCAGCGAATCCATACGTTTGCGCGAATATCTGAACAAAGAATTTCCACGTAATGGACCCGAGGATAACCACGTAACCACGTTGCTTTAGAATCGCCACAGTTTCGTCAATGTTCGCGATCTTGGGAATTTTTCGGAATAGCGATTCAACGTTTGACATAGAGACGCCTTCAAGCAAAGCTCCCGTTTCGAGCGCGACGGTCTCATTGCTGATCTCGCCTTCCCTGTATCTCCGCTCGTATTCGATGACACGATCGAGATGCCCAAGCTGCTCGGCCAAGAAAAGCGTAGTACTAGTGCCTGGAATAAGTGTCCCGTCTAGATCGAATGTGACCAACCGGCGTTTCCGATGGTCCAACTGAGGGCCAACCACCGTCACGGGTCTCCTTAAGTTTGTGTAGAACGTTCTAGCTGTCCTGGAATTCGCCCTTTGGCCGAGAGCCCAGGCGGTAGAAGACCTGGAGGCGACGGCGGGATTCGAACCCACGAGTAGGGGATTTGCAGTCCCCCGCCTTAAACCACTTGGCTACGTCGCCTCGCTGCTGACCCTATCGGACTGTGCTGACTGGTTGGTTGTCTTCTGGTGCCGAGGAGGAGATTTGAACTCCTACGAGCTTTCGCCCACTGCCCCCTCAAGACAGCGTGTCTACCGATTCCACCACCTCGGCGTATGGAAGCCGGAGCAGTGAACTCCAGCGCCGAACCCCACCACCTTCAGCGGGGCCCCATTATAAACAGGCGGTTCTAGCTGGCAAGCCGCTGCGGGATGAGAATCGGGGCTCCCCGTGTACAGCGGGGAGCCCCGTCCAATCGCCTGCAATCACTGAGGCGACGCCACGCAAGAACTTACCGTTCCGCTAGGTTCCCTCCTGTGAGAGCGCCCAGAAAACGCGCTCAGGGTTGAGCGGGATCTCGCGGACCCGCACGCCGGTTGCGCGCTTGAACGCGTTCCCAACCACGGCCAGCGGCGGGATGATCGGTACCTCGCCAACACCGCGGATCCCGAACTCGTTCTCCGGGGCCGGACCGCCGACGAATACCGCTTCGATCATCGGCAGGTCCAGCGCCGTCGGCATCCGGTAGTCAAGGAAGTTCGCGTTCCGCAACACCCCCTCGTCGTCCCACTCGTAGTTCTCCCACAGAGCCCAACCGACCCCTTGCGCCACCGCGCCCTGGATCTGGCCCTGCACCTCGATCGGGTTGATGGCCCGGCCTGGGTCCTGGAAGGCCGTGTACTTCGCGATGCGCACGCTGCCAGTCCCAGGGTCTACCTCGACCTCGCCCACCTGGACGCCAGTGCTCGTGACCGGCCGTACGCCCGTCGCCACCCCCGTTCCCACAATGGCCCCGACCCCGGCGCCGGTGTTGCCCCCGGCCAGCTCACGCAGCGTCACCGATTGCTCGGTGTTGTCCGTCAGCGTGAACACCCTGTCGTTGTATTCGACGTCCTTGGCATTGGCGCGGAACCGCTGGGCCGCCAGCTCCTTCAACTGCTGGATCAGGTCTCGCGCGGCATTCGACACCGCTTGACCCGTCACGTACGTAACCCGGCTGCCCCACGAACCGTCCGTGTAGCCCACTGAGTCCGTGTCGCCCATGTCAATCGAGATGTCCTCGAGATCGACGCCCAACAACTCGGCCGCGATCTGTCCAAGGCTCGTGCGGACGCCGGTCAGATCGACCGAACCGATCACCACGCTGAACGTGGCGTCCCCGTTCAGCATGATCGACGCGCTGGACGTGCCGCCGCCTTCGCGCCGCATGCCGATCGCAACTCCACGGCCACGTCCCTCCGGGACCGGGCTCGACCACGCCGGGTGCTTCTTCACGTCTTCAAGAATCTGGCGGAACCGCGTCACCGGCAGCGCCATCCCATCGCTCATCGGCGCGCCGTCTTCCGTGACGTTCGCGATGCGGACGTCGATCGGGTCCAACCCCAACTTCTCGGACAGCTCATCGATGGCTGTCTCGATCGCGAACGCGCCCTCCGGCAGCCCCGGCGCACGGTACGCCTGCGACCGCGGTTTGTTCGTAATGACGTCGTAGCCGTCGGCGTTGAAGTTCGGCAACTTGTACGGCGAAAGACCCGCCACGAGAATGTTGTTCACGTAGAGCGCCGACCCCGGCAAGCAACCCGCGTCCAGGTAGAACCGCGCCTCGAATGCCGTAATCTCGCCGTTGCGCTTCGCGCCCAACTTGATCCAGCAGTACGCGTCCGGTGCAGGGCCCGTTGCCCGGAAGACCTCATCCCGCGTCAGGACCGTCTTCACTGGCCGGCCCGTCTTCACCGCCAAGAGTGCCGTCGGCAGCTCAGGGACCGTAAAGCCCTTCCCGCCGAAACCGCCGCCAATCTCCAGCGGGACCACCTTGATCTTGTTCTGCGGCACCTGAAGGATCGACGCGTTCTGCATCTTCGTGCTGAAGTGCGACTGCGTCGTTGTGTAGATCGTCATCTGGCCGGACGCGTCGACCTCGACGCTGCAGGCCTGCGGCTCGATGTACCCCTGGTGGACCATGCCCACCCGGTACTCCTGCTCCAGCGTTACATCCGCCTCTGCGTAGCCCTTCTCAAGGTCGCCGCGCGCCAGGTTCATGTGCACGGAAAGATTCGTCGGCTCGTCGCCCCGGCCGCCGACACTGCGCGTGCGAAGCTCCGGGTGGATGATCGGCGCACCGGGCTTGATCGCGTCCTCGATCCCCACCACCGGCGGAAGCGGCTCGTACTCGATGTCGATCAGATCGAGCGCTTCCTCAGCGACGTGCGGGTCCGTAGCCGCCACTGCGACGATCGGGTGGCCGTGGAACAGCACCCGGTTTTCTGCGAGAAGAAATTGCCGCAGGTATCGGGCATCGAGGGTGACTTCGCCGCCAACCTCACCACCGGAAGTTTCCAACGGCGGCAGGTCGCTGTAGGTGACAACACCCTTAACCCCCGGATACGCCTCGGCGCGGGAGGTGTCCAGCTTGGTAATCCGTGCGTGCGCGTACGGGCTCCGCAGGATCTTGCAATGAAGCGACCCGGGGAGCGTCAGGTCTGGCGCGTACACCGCCTTGCCCCGCACACGCTCCTCCGCGTCCACGCGCGGAACAGGTTGTCCGACCACGCGATACTCGGTTGTCGTTGCCACTCGTAGCCTCCTTGTGCCATGCCCTCGTATCTACCCCGTGCCGTGGACGCGATGCCTGTTGCACCCGCGTCCACGCGGTACCGCGCTCTAGGCCACGGCGCGCCGTACCAAGTCCAGATGATACCGCTTTGACGCTTCCCGTGAGCAACCCGCTACGCAACCTCTGGATCCGCGTGCGGTCAACCCAAGACGACCCGAGTCCCCAATTCAGGAATCGGCGGTCCGTAGCACCAGGGCCCGCGGATCACTCCCCGGCAGCGTCCTCGGAATCGTCCCCCGCGTCCCGTTCCATCCCGGGGTGCGCCCGCGCGTACACGCTCGCCATCTGCGCCTGCGTCACGTGCGTGTAGATCTCCGTCGTTTGCACGGACGCATGCCCCAGCATCTCCTGGACCGCCCGCAGGTCAGCCCCGCCGTCCAGCAGGTGCGTCGCGAACGAGTGCCGGAGCGTGTGCGGGTGCACCGTCGGTGGCAGATCGGCCACCTTCGCCCACTTCTTCAGAAGCAGCTCGATCCCCCGAGTCGTGAGTCGGGCTCCCCGGGCGTTGAGAAACATCGCCTCCGCTCCTGTGCGGCTCCGCGCGTTGGCCAGCAGTCGGGGCCGTGCCTCCCGCAAATAGACCTCCAACGCGTCCCGACACGGCTCGCCGAACACGACCTCCCGCTGCTTCGAGCGCTTCCCCCACACGCGAGCGATGCGCCGCGTCAGGTCCACACCGTCGAGATCGAGCGACGCCAATTCGGCAACGCGAAGTCCCGATCCGTACGTCAACTCCAGCAGCGCCGCGTCTCTGAGCGCCAGAGCCGCCGATTGCTCCGCCTGCGCCGGGGTCTTTGGTCCTTCCCGAGCCGCTGGTCGTGGTTGGCTTGGCCCCTCGATCAGCCGCTCGGCGTCCCGCTGCGTGAGGAAATCAGGCAGCCGTCGGCCAAGCTTCGGCGACGGCACGCGCGTCACGACTTCCGGCCGGTCAATCACGCCTTCGCGCGCCAGGAACCGCCAGAAACTGCGAACGGCGGAGAGCCTCCGCGCGATCGCCGTCTTCGCCGCGCGTGACTGCACCAGCACATACACCCACTCGTGGACGTCGTCGCGGCCCACCCGGTCCAGCGCTTCCACGTCGCGCCCAGCGACGAACGACAGGAACGCGTCTACGTCTCCACGGTAGTTCCGCACCGTGTATGGGGAAGCGGCGCGCTCGTTCTCCAGATACCGCAGGAACCGGTCGCGCTCGCGTGCCCAGCGGTGGCCGCTTACGTCGGTGCTAGTACCGTCGCTACTGGTGCCCGCCAAAGGTCACGCTCGGGGTTTTAGACTTCCGCCAACGCTGGTTCGCCCACCTGTTCGCGCTCCAACTCCGCCAGCGTGTCCTGCCAACCGCACTCCTTCGCGTCCAGGCACTTGGCGTTCTCACGCCCCTGCACCACCGTCAACCCGCCACATTGGGGGCACGCGTGTGGCAGCGGCTTGTCGTTCACCAAGAACGAGCACGTGGGGTAGTTCGAGCACCCATAGAACGGCCGGCCCGACTTCGACGACCGGCGTTGCACCATATCTCCGCCACACTCCGGGCACTGGGCATCTACCTTCTCCTGGATCCGCTTCGTGCCCTTACACTCGGGGAAGTTCGAGCACGAAAGGAACGGGCCAAACCGGCCCCGTTTGATCACCATCGGCTTCTCGCACTCGGGGCACAGCTCGTCAGAGTCCTCGTCAATGTTCCGGACCCTCGGGGCCTCGACCTTCGCCACCTGCAGACGCTCGTCAAATGGCTGGTAGAAGTCCCGCAGCAACGGCACCCACTCCCGCTCCCCCCGCGCAACCTCGTCCAGTTCGCCCTCCATCTCGGACGTGAAGGCCAGGTCCACGACTTGAGGGAAGAACCCCATCAAGAGATCGGTAACCGCCGACCCCAGCTTCAATGGCTTCAACCGGTCCCCGTCCTTGTCCACATATCCGCGGTCCTGGATCGTCGCGATGATCGGCGCGTACGTGCTCGGCCGCCCGATTCCCCGTTCCTCCATCGCCCGGATCAGCGTCGCTTCCGTATAGCGCGGCGGCGGCTGCGTGAAGTGCTGGGCCGGTGTGATCTCGCGCAAGTTCAGGTCCTGTCCCGTCGTCAGACTCGGGAGCAGGCGCCCCTCGTCGGAGTCCTCTTCGGGTTCGTCCAAACCCTCCCGGTACACCGCAAGGAACCCCGCAAACATCATGATCGAACCCGTCGCGCGCAGCAAGTACATCCGCCCACTCGGAGTTCGGTTCGCCTCAATGTCGACCGACGTCTGGTCGAACCGCGCGTCCGCCATCTGCGACGCAATCGCCCGTTGCCAAATCAGTTGATACAAGTTGAATTGTTCCCGGTTCAGCGAGTCGCGCACCGATTCCGGGCTACGTGCGAATGAGGTCGGCCGGATCGCTTCGTGCGCCTCCTGTGCCCCCTGCACGGTTGTTTGGTAGGCCCGGGCAGACGCCGGGACCGATTCGACGCCGAACCGCGACTCGATCACCTGCCGCGCCTCTTGCACGGCTTCCCGCGCCATCGCGGTCGAGTCGGTCCGCATGTAGGTGATCAGGCCGACAGGGTCGCCGCCGGCCACCGGCAGACCTTCATAGAGCTGCTGTGCCACGGTCATCGTCCGCCGCGCGGTGAAGCGCAGCTTCCGTGACGCCTCCTGTTGCATTGTCGACGTCCGGAACGGCGCTGCCGGCCTCCGTCGCGTCTCGCGTTTCCTGACGTCCGACACCCGATACGCCGCGGGCTGCAGATCGGCGACCAAGCCGTCCGCCATCGCTTGATCGGGGATCTCGATCTTCCCCCGCTCTCCGGTCAGGTTCTGGAGCTCGGCCGGGAACGGCGTCGCGTCGATCCCACGGCTCTCCAAGTCCGCCCCGATCGTCCAGTACTCGCGTGAAGTGAACGCGTCCCGTTCCCGCTCTCGGTCCACCACGATTCGCACAGCCGCCGACTGCACACGCCCTGCCGACAGCCCGCGACGCACCTTCTGCCACAGCAACGGGCTCAGCTGGTACCCCACCAGCCGGTCCAACACGCGGCGTGCCTGTTGCGCGTCGACCAGGTTTTCATCGATATCCCGTGGGTCCTCGAACGCGTGACGGATCGCGTCCGCCGTGATCTCGTGGAACACCACCCGCCGGGCCTTCTCCGGGCTTATCCCCGCCGCCGCCATCAGGTGCCAGGAAATCGCCTCGCCCTCCCGGTCCGGGTCGGTGGCCAGCCACACCGCGTCCGCCTTCTTGCTTGCGTCCCGGAGGTCCTTCAAGACCTTGGACTTGTCCTTCCGGTTTTCGTAGATCGGCGCGAAGTCGTGTTCGATGTCCACGCCCAACTGGCCATCGGGCAGATCGCGCACATGGCCCAGCGACGCCATCACGTTGTATTCGCTCCCCAGGATGCGCCCCAACGTCCGCGCCTTCGCCGGCGACTCAACCACCACGACGTTCCGCGCGTTCGGGTTCGTGCCGCCCGCGTTTCTCGGCTGCGACCGTCCCGAAGCCGAGCCCCGGGTCGAACCACCAGTTGCCGCCTTCCTGGTCGTGCGCCGCCCTGTCGTGCCCGTTCGCTTCTCACTCTTCCCGCGCTTCGTCGTCACTCGTTGATGCTCCTTCGCTCTATTGACACGGACCCGGCATCCGACCTGGGTCCGCCTCCCGCGCTCGTGTGCTCACTCCGCAGATTCCAGCCGCATCGTCGGCACGCCGTACCCGCTGCCCGCATGCCCTGCGCATCGATCGGGCGTCGCGCTACCACCGAAAACCCGCCGCCTGCTCCGTTCCTGCGCTCGTCGGCAGGACCGACTTCCGTCGCGGCGCTCGAGGTGGGCCGGGCGCGAACCGCCCCAATGACTACTTGAAACGCCACCAGCGGTCAAGTGCCGGACCCACCGCACCAGGGCCGCGAGCATCCTAATGCACCGCCATCGCAGCGGTTCAATAAGCTCCCTTTCGGACCTATTCGTCCGATTGATACGCCGGCTTCGCTTCGCGCGTCAGCACGTAGTGCATCCCACCTACTTGGTGCACCAGGTCCTGGACCTCCAACATCGCCAGCGTGCTGGACACCTCCGGCATGGAGAGGCCAGATTGTCGATAGATCTCGTCGATGTGTTGCGGGGCTTGGCTCACCAGGCGCAACACAATGTTCTGGCCCTGGTCCGCGCCCGCTGGCGGCTCCGGCAACGCCAACTGCGCCGTCGCGCGGCTCAGGTTGAACTCCTCCAAAATGTCGTCGACCTCCAGTACCGGCTTCGCCTCGCCGCGCTGGATGAGATGGTTGGGCCCGTTGCTCGTGCGAGCCAGGATGCTCCCCGGTACCGCGAACACCTCTCGGTTCTGCTCCAACGCCTGTCGCGCCGTAATGAGCGCCCCGCTCTTCTGGTCCCCTTCCACAACCAGCGTGCCCAGACTGATCCCGCTCATGATGCGGTTCCGCCGCGGGAAGAACTCCGCCCGCGGACGGGTCCCAATCGGGTAATCGCTGATCAGCGCGCCGTTCTCGACGATGTCCCGCGCCAGCGGCACGTTTTCCGCCGGGTACACCATGTCCAGCCCACACGCCAGCACCGCGACCGTCCGTCCCCCCGCGCGTATGGCGGTGTGGTGCGCGACCGCGTCGATCCCCTTCGCAAGGCCGCTGACCGTCGTCACGTCGCTCTTCGCCAACTCCCACACCAGGTCCTGCGTCACCTCGCGCCCGTACGCCGTCGCCCGCCGCGTCCCTACCACCGCGAGCGAGAGGTCATCCTCCTCCGCCAACGCCCCCTTCACGTACAGCACCGGCGGCAGGTCGTAGATCTCCTTCAACCGTTCCGGATAGCCGAGGTCATGCCACGTGTACGCCTTCACCCGGTGCCGGACCAGACGGTCGACCTCCTCGCTCGGGTTCGTCGACCCCTGGGTCGTCACGATTGCCTGCACCGTCCGGTCGTCCAGGCCTGCTGCATGGAACTCCGCCTCGCTCGCCCGCCACGCGTCCTCCAACGAGCCGAAGTGCGCCTCAAGCGCCCCAAAGCGCGCGCGCCCCATCCCACTCGCTTTGTGGAATGCCACCCAGTACGGAAGGTCGCTCATTTCGGCGTCAACCTAAACGGTCGACCTGGGAGGGTCAACCGACTACGGCACCCCACCCCGGCCCATCCAGAGGCTCCGACACCACCCTGCGTTACAATCTGCGTTCCGAACATTCGTGCGGAAACAATACCCCACCATGCCATTCCAACGCGCCAACGAGACCGAACAGACCTACCGCCTCAAATGGGCCGCGTGGGAGTGGCTCTACAACACGACAGGGTGTCGCGCCATCGGATTCGAGGTCTCGCTCGAAGGGCCGGGCGGCCGCATCGCCGACGTCGCCGGAGTCGACAAGGACCGCCAACTCTACGTCGTGGAAGTCAAAGCCTCCCGCTCCGACTTCCGAAGAGACGACCACGACGCAGACGACAGCGACCGCCTCGTCCAGCGTGAACGGACCCTCCAGCGTCTCGCCGATGTCGCCCGCGAAATCGCCGAACGCGCTCCGGACGACCACCAGGCCACCTTGGACGTGGCCCTCCTCGAGCGCCGGATCGAACGCCACGCGGACCACGCGGCGGCGTTCAGCACCAAATTCCGTGACCCCAAGTACACGCGGATCGCCGATTTCAACTACATCATGGCCCCGAAGGCGCTGATCCGCCGCTCCGAGCTCCCGCGCATGTGGGGCCTGCTTGACCCGGAGCCCCGCGTCGTCGTTGATGCCCCAAGGGCCCGGTCCAGCCGGACACCATCTGCACTGTCCGGCGTCCTGCGCTCTATCGCCCGGTCCAACACCCGAGACATGATGCGCGCCCACGGCGTTCAATGGCGCGACACGCGCGCCGCGTTCCCACGGCCCGAACGCGAAGACGAAAACCCCGTCCCGGATGCGGGCTAGGGATCACCCTCGCGCGCGTCCCCGGTCTGGCCGTGGCCATCTGACAACCCACCCAAGAGGCCTCCCGCCTCGAGCGTCCGCCTCGGCAGGGCGAGCATCTCCCGTCGCCGCTGCCCAACGAAGGCCGCCATCCCAACCGCGAGCACCATGTAGAGCCCCGAAAACGCGAGTCGGAACGCCGTCTCGGGCACCACCAGTTGCGTCAAGAAAAGGACCAGCAGGACCACCGCGCCCCGGGTTCCCAGGAACAGCGTCACCAGCATCACCACCGCAAAGAACGACTGTGCCGCCGTCAGAAGTACCTCTTCCGTCTGTCGCGCATCGAGCGGCAACGCGGACGTGCTCCCCGTGGACACCGCGTACACGACGGGCAGGCTCCCCACCAACAGCGTCCACTGATTCACCTTCGCTGAGATCAGCATCCCCAGCGCCGACGCTCCATCGCCGCGCACCGCAAAGATGCTGGCGACCAGGATCTCCGGTGCCTCGGACGCCAGCGGCGCGACCCATTGGATCAGCAGGAACTCGTCCAACCCAATCGTCTGACCAGTTGCGATCAGTCCCTCGGCAAAAGGCTCCGCAGCCGTGAAGATCACCGCGGCCGAAAACACGAAGGTCACCAACACCACGATCCGGCGCACCCCAGGCCCCAGGCGCCCGATGAGCGCGCTTGGCCCGATCAGCTCTGGTTCATGCACCTCGGCTCGCGCGTTGAACCACATGTACGCCACGAATAGGCCAATCAGTACGACGGCATCGATCAGATCGATGTGCCCTTTGAGCGGCAGCGTGAACGCGTAGAGAGTCGCTGCAGCCAAGAATCCCAGCTCCACGTACTGGTTCCGCTCCAAGCGCACCCCACGCTGGCGTCGTCGCGCCCAGATCAACAGCACCACCAACGGCCACGCGAAACCGATCAAGAGCCGGTTCGCCCCAGTCATGTTCGCCACCGCGAATGAGGCGTATTGGGGATCGCTGCCAGCCTTCCACACCAGCGTGAAATCCACCGCGTACTCCGGCAGCACCGTGATCACCGCGATCGAGGACAGCGCTAGCGCGTGTGAGATATCGCGTTCCGCCGCTTCCGCCGCCCACGTCAGCAGGAACGCCGCCGAGAGAATGCCGACCCCGTACAACGCCGACGAGACGCCATCCGAGAGTTCGACCTCGTTGCCCGAGAGCCGGAACACCGTCAGCACGATCGCTGGGGCCGTCCCGAACGCTGCGATCCCGATGAATCCCAGATGCCGCCGACTCTCCCGTGGACTCATGGCGAGAGCATGCAACAGGGGTCAGCGAACGGAGGACGCCACCGGTGTCGAACGTGGATGCTCATTCGTACGCAGCGTGCGAGTATACTAGCCAGCGGTAGTAGATGGCTTCCGCGCCGGGACCGGCCCATTTCGTGGCGCGGCGTTCGATCAGGGGGCGGGACTGTGTGGGTGGAATGAACCCCAAAATCTTCCGGAATAGCTTTGTCTACCTCTTGGTATTCGTGGCGGTCGTTGCCATCCTGTTCACGTTGCTTCAGTCCCCGAGCGGGGACGGGTCACAGTCGTTGGGCTGGCTCGTCGAACAGGCGAGAGCCGGCGCAATCGAGAAGGTCAAGGTCAGCGGCGATTCCCTCACGGTCAGCACGCTCGACGGCCGGACCTTTAATGTCCACAAGGAGTCCGGCACCTCCATCGTCACGATCCTCACCGATGCCGGTATCGTCGTGGGCGAGGGATCCGGCAAGGTCGACGTAGAACCCACCGGCGGGAGCCGCTTCGGCAACTTCTTCGGCATCCTTATCCAATTCCTGCCGCTGCTCTTCTTCGGCGCGATCCTCTTGTTCTTCATGCGCCAAGCGCAGGGCGGCGGCAATCAAGCCCTCAACTTCGGCCGCAGTCGTGCCCGCATGTTCATGGGGAACCGCCCGTCCGTCACCTTCTCCGACGTTGCCGGCGTCGAGGAGGCGAAGATTGAACTCGAAGAGATCGTCGAGTTCCTCAAGTACCCAGAGCGGTTCGCAAGCCTCGGCGCCCGCATCCCCAGCGGCGTGCTCCTCGTTGGCCCCCCCGGTGGGGGAAAGACCCTCCTCGCACGCGCCGTTGCAGGAGAAGCCGGCGTCCCCTTCTTTTCGATCAGCGGTTCAGAGTTCGTCGAGATGTTCGTTGGAGTCGGCGCCAGCCGTGTGCGAGACCTCTTCGAACAGGCGAGGCGCAACGCCCCTGCCATCGTGTTCGTCGATGAAATCGATGCCGTCGGACGGCACCGCGGCGCCGGACTGGGCGGCGGCCACGACGAGCGAGAGCAGACCCTGAACCAGATCCTCGTCGAGATGGACGGCTTCAATAGTTCGACTAACGTCATCGTCGTCGCAGCGACCAACCGGCCCGACATCCTCGACCCGGCCCTCCTCCGTCCTGGCCGGTTCGACCGCAGAGTCACCATCGACCTCCCCGACGTCCGCGGACGGAAGGCCATCTTGGAAGTCCATTCGCGCGGGAAGCCACTCGACGACGACTTCGACATGGAACTGCTCGGCAAGCAGACACCCGGTTTCAGCGGCGCCGACCTCGCAAACCTCATCAATGAGGCCGCCATCCTCTCCGCACGTCGCGGCAAGAAGCTCATCGGGTACTCCGAAGCAGCTGAGGCCGTCGACCGCGTCGTCGCCGGACCTGAACGCAAGAGCAGGCTCATCACCAAACACGAGAAAGAGGTCACCGCCTACCACGAGGGCGGTCACGCCCTCGTCGGCCACCATACGGAGCACGGCGACCCAGTCCAAAAGGTCACCATCATCTCCCGCGGGATGATGGGCGGCTACACGCGCTTCCTCCCGAAAGAGGAAACGATGCTCCGCACCAGGACCCAGCTCATCGACAGCATCACCGCCGCCCTTGGCGGCCGCGCCGCGGAACACATCGTCTTCAACGACATCTCCACCGGTGCCTCAAACGACATCGAGCAGATCACCAACATCGCCCGCCGCATGGTCACCGTCTACGGCATGAGCAACAAGCTCGGACCGCTCACCCTCGGCAAGCGTGAGGAAATGGTGTTCCTGGGCAGGGAACTCGGCGAACAGCGCAACTACGGCGACCGCACCGCCGATGAAATCGACGGGGAAGTCAGCACGATCGTCAATGATGCCTGGGAAGAGGCCGTACGAATCCTCAACGAGCACCGGCCCAAGCTGGACCAATTAGCGAAGCGCCTCATCGAGGAAGAGACCCTCGAGGGCGACCACTTGCTAGAGATCCTCGACGGACCGAACGAGCCCGAACCCGTCCCAGCTTCCTGAACGCCGGACTCCCTCCCCGCACACACGCCGAGCACCGGGCTCTCCAATCGGATCGGCTCGTGACCAAGGGGCTCACCACCATGCGAGATATCCTCCAGTCCGTCGCGGATGGCTCGCTCTCCCCCAAGGACGCGGAACAGCGTCTGGGACTGTTCGCAATCACCCAACTGGAAGGCATCGCCAATCTCGACGCCGGCCGCATCCGACGCCTGGGTCGCCCCGAGATCATCCGGTGCGCCGGGAAACCCGTCGAACAGGCGGTCGAGATGGCCGCGTCGCTGCTGGAGACCGAGGACCTCGTCATCCTCTCCGGCGCGACGGTCGACCACCTCAGCGCGATCCGGACGCGCTCACCCGACGGCGCGCTGGACTTCGATCAACAGGCTGGACTCATTGTCTGGAGAAAACTGGGAACTCAGGCGCAAACACTCGTCGGAACCGTTTCCGTAGTCACCGCCGGCACCTCCGACATCCCCGTCGCTCGCCAGGTCCAAGTGATCGCTGAGACACTCGGCGTATCCACCGCCCTCTATCCGGACGTCGGCGTTTCGGGCCTCCATCGGCTCTTCCCCGTTGTCCGAGCAATCGCCGAAACCCAGCCGGATGCCGTCGTCGTTGTTGCCGGACAGGAAGCCGGGCTCGCGCCGGTACTTGCCGGGCTCATCGACATCCCAATCGTCGGAGTCCCCACATCAACCGGCACCGGGTTCGGCGGCCAGGGCGTCGGCGCACTGACCACCATGCTGCAGGCGTGCTCGTTGGGTATCGCCGTCGTCAATATCGACAACGGTGTGGCCGCCGGCGTCATCGCCGCCTCCATCGCCCGCCGCGCCCACCCGAGGGCACGCGACAGATAGCCACTTCGAGCACGACGTCCTCCGGTAGCCGCCCTCGGAACGCCAGTTCCAACTCGCTCACCCAGCAATCGCCGTCATACAATCGTTGCGTGTCCGACCCCGGCGGAGATGCAAACTGGCGCTACATCCTCCACGCCGACCTCGACGCCTTCTACGCGTCGGTAGAGCAGTTGGATGAACCCTCGCTTCGCGGGAAACCCGTCGTCGTAGGCGGTCGCCCCGAATCACGAGGCGTCGTCGCCGCGGCCTCCTACGAAGCGCGGAAGTTCGGTGTTCACTCCGCCATGCCAATGAAGACCGCGCTACAGGCAAGCCCGCAGATCATCCGCGTCGACGCGCGCTTCGCCAGATACCGCGAACTCTCCCGTGTCGTCATGGACATCTTCTCGGACGTCACATCGACGGTCGAACCGCTCTCGCTAGATGAAGCCTTCCTTGACCTCACCGTTGTCGTCCCGGACTACCCATCTGCCCGCTCCGTGGCCAGCGGCATTAAGGCCCGCGTACGGTCGGAGACAGGCCTCGCCATCACCATCGGCGGTGGCGTCTCGAAGACCGTTGCCAAGGTCGCCTCCCAGGTCGGCAAACCGGACGGCCTCACCGTCGTCCCTCCAGGCGCAGAACGTGAATTCCTCGCCCCTCTGGACGTCGGCTTGATCAGCGGAGTCGGACCTAAGACCGGCGAAACCCTCAAGAACGCCGGTATCACAAAGATCGGAGACCTCGTCGCCTGCGACATCGATGACCTCCGGCGCGTCCTCGGGAACCGGGGGCTGGAGCTGCGGGATCGCGCACTCGGGATCGATGGCTCAAGAGTCTCCACCGACCGCACCCGGAAATCGGTCAGCTCGGAGCGCACGTTCGCTTCCGATATCGGAGACGCCACAACCCTCCACGAACGAATGGCCGAACTCGCGACCGAGATTGCCCAGTACCTGCGGCGACGCGGCCTCCTCGGCCGAACCGTCCGGGTCAAGCTGCGTCTCGCCGACTTCACCACCTTCACCCGCCAGGACACGCTCGATGTCCCGACGGACGACCCAGCCGTGATCCGTGATGTCGCTGCCCGACTCCTCGACGCCGAACTCGCACCCGACCGGGAGTTTCGCCTCATTGGCGTCGGAGTGACGAACTTCAGGCTCCCGCAACAACACGAAGAGGAACAACAGCCCCGTCTGTTACACGACTAGACCCCAGAAACGATTGACGGGAAGTTCGGGGTTAGCGCCGCCCGCGCGGCCGCAAACTCGTGAGTATCACCGTTGCAGCCAATGCGGCTCCTGTCGCGACCACAAACAGCCGGCGTGCGCGCTTGAGATCATCGGTCCCCAGAACTTTTCCGGCAGGGTTTACCGTGTCCTTCCCGGTGTCCGTATCCACGATTCGCACGTCCAGCGCGCCCGCCAACGCCGCGGTCGGCCAGTTCGGTTCCGTCCATCCACGCGTGTCGTTCTCCTGCCGCGCCGTCGCCCAGGCTTCGCGGCCCCGGCTCTCCGTCCACCGCGCTGTCCACGAGAGCAGTACGCCCGACACGAACGACGGGACGAAGTTTGCAATGGCGAATCCCCGCGCTGCAGCGCGCTTCAACGGGTCGTCGTTCGAGCGCCCCCCACCCCACCGGTCCCGCAGGTGGCGAGACGTCCGATACGCGAGCGCGCCCGGGACCCCTGCGAGAGTGAAGTACAACAGCGGTCCCACCACATTCTCCATATAGTCCGTGGCAATCCGCCGCATGGCCACATCGATGTCGCCTCCAATCGCTCCAGCGGTTGGACCGGCTTCCGGAACGGATTGGGACGCCGCAAGTGTCTCGTTCGTCGCGCTCAGCGTCGATCTGATCGAGAGCGTGCTCTTGAGCAGCGTCGTTGCCGCCTCCCGTGCCAGCGCTCGGTTCAGTCGTGCCGCGGTACCCAGGAACCAACGGGTTGCCGTCCGCACGGCGAGCGGCAGCATGAAGACCATCACGTTGCCAAACACGCTCCGCGCCGCTCGTGAGTGTTGCGGTGCCGCCTGTTCTACCGCGTCGATTGCGCGCACGATCAGCGTGTTTGGGTCGATCTCCTCTGGCGTCTCGCCCAAGGCAAAATCCCAACCCACTGACCAGATGACAGATCCCGGGTCTCGTCCCACCGACGTCATCACTCGGTTACCGGAACCACGTCACACAGAACATCGGACCCCCAAACCTCCAGACAGGCGCTACCATTCATCGCCCCAGCGCACTTCGACACGACGGTACCGGACGGATCATCACTGGTCGCTGGCCAGCGGCGCCTCAAGTTCGGTCCCGGCGGAGCTCTCCGCACTTGGCCCAAGGGGCGTATCCGTGATCAACCGGGCCATATGCTCGCCCCACGTCCGGTCCAGCAGGTAAACGTCATCGAACCCCTCCACCTGCGCATAGTTGTTCACCCGATCGGGGGTCAACGCGCCGATCAGAACCCGCCAATTCTGGCCATCTTCCATGTAAACACGCAGCTTGATGTTCGGATCGACCAGTCCGTATGTCACCAACTCCGCGTCCGATGGGTCCTGGGTGATGATGCGAGGCGACCGGGCTCCGGCCGCCAAGAATGGAGTCCCCGCGAAGGCTCCTCCCACTTGCGGTCCCTCAAGCGAACCGATGTGCCACTTCCGGTTCGGATCGCGAATGAACACCGCTTCGTCCCCGTAGTACTCCGCATCCAGCTTGTTGATCTCGGTGTCCTCGACGATATAGAACCATGGCCGCTCGGCCAGCGAGTCATCCTCTTCCACCTGCGGCCTGAACGCGGCATATCCGCCCAGTAACACCACGATTAGGATCAGCACCCCGGTGACGCGGAAGCTCACGTGACGGTCGCTCCGATCGAAGTCATCGGCGTCGCCACCACGTCCACGCGCCGACCAGGCTCACCAGGATCGGGAGCACTCCGACGCTGGAGTACAGGATCCAATTCCATTGCCGCTGCGTGATGATGAAGATGCGCGGCGCTTTCAGCTTCGGACGAATCGTGATCAGGCTCTCCTGTCCGGTCGCCCAGTTGACCGAGTTCACGAACAGATCGGCGTTTCCCAACTGGGCCAACGCCTGGTTGCCCACGAAGATGCTGCTCCCAATCGCCACGATTCTGCTCACACCGGCGACCGTTGGGAGTTCCGCGACACTGGCAAGCCATATCGGACCGTGCAGATCCGTGGATTGGTCGAACGACGCCGTGGTTGCATCCGTCAGCTCGGTATCCAGCCAGCTCAGTTGGGTCGTTCGGATCAGCGGCGCCACCAGGGCGCCAGTCACCTGCTCGTCCGCCGGCGCCGGTGCCATCTGGGTGGTCAGCGGAAAGAACGTCGAGACGGAGCGCTCCACCAACGGGATTGTTATCGGGTGCTCCGGGTTGTAGTCCTCCTGCTGGATCAGCGGCGTTGCGGGGTCGGGTCTCGCGAAGCTCGCAGGGTCCACCACGGTGCCGCCGCCCGCCACAATCCCAATCTCGTCAAGGATGTTCGTCCACGATTCCGGCGTATCCGGGCCCATCGCGAACAGCGCGTTCCCGCCGCCCCCAAGGTACTGCCGCAACAGCACACTGTCCTCGTCCGAAATATCGTTATCCGGCCCGACCACAATGACAACCGCGCACTCAGCCGGCACCCCGCCGGACGTCTGCAGGCCAAAATCGCGCACCACGTAGAGTTCGCGCTCCAATGCCTGCGCCGCCAGGCTGACCCCGAAATCGGTCGTCCCCAGGATGCTGCGCTCACCGTGACCCGACAGGAAGCAGACGGTCTTCAATCCTCGGCCGGACGCACGCAATAACGTCCCTGTGAACGCTTGCTCTGATAAATCAACCGTCCGCGTCACCCGGTCTCCCGACGCGAACACGATGACCCCGTTCTGGTCGATCTGGAACCGGCTTGCGGTCGCAGGCTCCGTTTCAGGGTCGACGAACCGATAGGAGAACTTGTCGCTCCGAAGCGCATATTCCCTCAGCAGGCCTTCGGCTATTGCCGCCGCCGGATCGTCCGTCGTGAAGAACGCGAACGTCTCCACCGGCTCCTCCAGCTCGTCCAGGACCGTCCGCGTCTGTTCCTCCAATGTGAACCGGTTCGCCGCGGTCACGTCGTTCCGGAAGTTCACGCTCGTGCTCAAGAAGTTCACCAGCGCCAAGATCGTCACGAACGCAACCACCATCACCGCCGTATTGACGCCATACCTCCCTTGCCGCGTTGTGACGAAGCCGGCGATCAGCCCTCGGGCCAGCACCAGGAAGCCGAGGAACGACCCCAAGCTTGCCCATAGCAAACCGAGTGCCCATCCCCGGAGCTCCGGGATGACGCCGTAGATCGCCGCGCCACCAATTAGCGCCAACACGCCAACCAGCGCCAGCGCCAGCCCGACGTCCTGGAGCACGGCGCCCTCGCTGCGCAGCCTGGAAATCAATTCGCTACCGCCAGCGTCTCATCTCCACGACGCGTGAGGTGATGAACAAGAAGAACGCCGTTAACGAGAGGAAGTACACGACGTCTCGTGAATCGATGATGCCGAACGTCAGGTCCCGCAGGTGGTCGTTCAGCGAAAGGAACCGGACGAAAGCGACCCACGCCGATTCCGGGCCACCCAGCGTCGCCGCGAAGCTCGCCAGCCACAGCAGCAGGAGAAGCGCCAGCGATACCACCGCCGCCACAATCTGGTTCGCCGTGAACGAAGACCCCAACAACCCCACGGCCACCGACACAGCGCCCAGGAGCACGAGGCCCGCGTACGCGGTCAACATCGGAAGGATTTCAGGATCACCAAACCACAGCAGCAACAACGGGAAGTACAGCGTCAAGCCGAACATCCCCAGCATGATCGTGAACGCCGCGAGGTACTTCCCGAGGACCACCTCGGTATCGCGGACCGGCGCAGTGAAGAGGAGCTCCATCGTTCCGAGCTTCTGCTCCTCGGCGAACAGACGCATCGTCAGCGCAGGAGTCATCAGGATTACCAAAAAGAACGCGCCAGTCGGACCGAACAGGAACCCGCGCACCGTCGCCTCAGGGAACCGCCCCTCGACGCTCAGCGCGAACGAAAACCCGGTCAATCCCACAAAGATCGCGGCAATCACATAGGCGATCGGAGAGCCGAAGTAGGTCCGGACCTCTTTCGCCCAGACCGTTTGGATGCTTCGGAGGTTCATGCGGATGCAGACCCATCGGCCGGAGCGTCCCCGCTCACGTCCGCTTCGGCGGCCTCCCGCGCCGTCAACCGCAGGAAGATCTCCTCGAGCGACAACCCCGCCGTGTGGATGTCCACCAAACCCCACCCGCGCTCGATCACGCGGCGCGACAACTCTGCGCGCAGGTCCTGCGTCGGCTCACACTCCACGACGAACTGCAGTTGGCCGCTCGATTCCTCCGCGGACACGGCGTCAACACCTGGCACGCTCGCCAACACGCGCGTGACTTCGTCTTCGGTCCCGCCGCGGACCTCCAAAATGATCCGCGTGGTCCCGCCAAGCGACTCGGACAGGTTCTCCGCCTTGTCCATGGCCACGATCCGTCCCTCATGGATGATCAGCACGCGATCGCAGACCTGGCTCACCTCGCCCAGAATGTGCGACGACAGAAACACCGTATGGTCGCCGCCCAACTCACGAATGATCTGCCGTGTCTCGACCACCTGCCGCGGATCGATGCCGATCGTCGGTTCATCGAGCACCAACACCGGCGGCTCGTGCAGCAAAGCCTGCGCGATCCCCACCCGTTGCCGAAACCCCTTCGATAACTTGCCAATCAGCGTGTCGGAGTACTCCTCAAGTTGACAGAGGTCGAACATGTCGTCCGTTCGCGACCGAATACGGGCCTTCGCCATGCCGCGCAACGCACCCATGTATGCCAAATACTCGCGGACCGTCATGTCCGTGTAGAGCGGCACCGTCTCCGGCAGGTACCCGACGGCACGGCGTGCCTCGAGCGACTCCGTCTGGACGTCGTGGCCCGCCACCGTTGCGGTCCCTGAGGTAGGGGGAGTAAACCCAGTCAGGATCCGCATTGTCGTCGTCTTCCCCGCCCCGTTCGGGCCAAGGAATCCGACGACCTCACCGGGCTCCGCCCGGAAGCTGACCTCTTCAATGGCAGGGTAATCGCCATAGAACTTCGTGAGTTCCTTCGCTTCGATCATTCTTGCCGCAACACCTGCCAGTAGAGATTCTTGCCGATTATACGGAGAATCCCGTATAGGGGGGGGTACCGGCCGCATTCTCAGCGCGCATGGAGTGCATCCATTGACCCTGAGGCCTCTGAATGATACGTTCAAGCGGATTTGAGCGCCTGATCAGCTTCATCTCAAATGCGCTCGTGGTGGGAGGTTTCACATGAGCTTGCGGGGAGCCGCGGCGATTATCGGTATTGCCGAGTTGCCGACAGAGCGCGCGAACCCGGGACGTTCCGCTCTAGGACTCATGGGCGACGCTGCCCGGATCGCCGTCCACGATGCACACCTCCGTAAGGAGGACATCGACGGACTCATCACCGAGGGCGGGACCATGTACCCGGGGTTGGTTTCCGAGTACCTCGGCATCAGGCCCAGGTTCTCGTCCGGCGCCAGCATGATGGGCGCAAGCGGCGCAACCGCCACGACCCTCGCAGCCATGGCCGTTCAGAATGGAATGGCCAACAACGTCCTGGTCGTTATCGGTTTCTCCCGCAACCCCGCCATCCCCGAGGAGGGCGGCGGCCCTACCGGCATCGCCACCGAGTTGGATGCCACCGTCGGCAACGCTGCCGGCGCCGGCACCGGCTACGCCATGATGTACAAGAAACACATGGAGCTCTATGGGACCACCCAGGAGCAACTGGCCCACGTCGCCGCCAACCAGCGTTTTAACACCCTCGAGAACCCCAATTCGGCCTTCAAGGGCCAACCCATCACCGTCGACGATGTCCTCGCGTCGCGCTATGTGAACTACCCGCTCCGCCTCCTGGAGTGCGTGATGCCGTGTGGTGGCGCAGCAGCGCTTGTCGTCACCTCTGCCGACAGGGCGAAGTCCAGCCACCACCCGCCCGTCTACATCCTGGGCGCCGGCCTCGGCACCGACCCCGCGACCGCCTGGCAGCGGCCGGTCATCACCGAAACCCCCGTGGCGCGTTCCGCCCCGACCGCGTTCGAGATCTCGGGGTACACCCCCCGCGACATCCAGTTCGCCGAGTTCTACGACTGCTACACCATCCTCATCTCCATGTGCCTCGAGGACGCGGGCTTGGTCCCTAAAGGTGAGATCGGTCCGTTCTTCGCGTCGACGGATACCACCTACAAGGGCAGCTTCCCCATCAACACCGATGGAGGGCAACTGTCCAGCGGCCAACCGAATCTCGCCGGCGGGTTCCGCCATGTCATTGAGGGCGCCCGCCAAATCATGGGCCGCGCCGGAGTCCGCCAGGTCGCCCGCAACGACCTCTGTCTGGTCAACGGTTGAGGCGGTTCAGCGAGCACCATGTGCACGCTAGTTCTTGGGTCCGAGAACGCACTCTAGAGACCGTCAAGCAACATCCACATTGAGGATTAGCCAATGACGTCTGAATACAAAAAACCTCTCCCCCGGCCGACGCTGAACCCGGACACCTCCAGACCTTTCTGGGAGGGTACGAAGAAGCACGAGTTGTGGCTTCCGTACTGCCTCAACCACAACGGCCATTTCTTCTACCCCCGCGAGGTCTGCCCCGAATGCCTCGCCCCCCAAGAACGGCTGATCTGGCAACGCGTGGAGCCGATGGGTCGGGTCCACTCCTACACGACCGTGTATCAACCAGGCGTCCCCGCATTCGCGGAAGATGCGCCCTTCATCAACGCACTCATCGAGCTCGACGCTGGCGCTCGTATCGTTGGGAACGTCATCGGGCTCTCGCCCGAGGAAATCGCAGACAACGCCCTACAACTGAACCAGCGTGTCGAAGCCGTGTTCGAAGACGTCACCGACGAGTGGACCCTCGTCAAGTGGCGACGAATCGATAGCTAAGGCTGGTACCGGCAGAGCCGGATCGAGCAGGAGGTTGAGATCGTGAGCCTACGCGGCCAAGCGGCGATCATCGGGATCGGCGAGCTTCCAACACAGCGCAGCACGCCAGGACGGTCGATGGCCGGGTTACTCGGTGACGCCACCCGAATTGCTATCCAGGACGCGCACATCCGGAAAGAGGATGTCGACGGCATCGTCACCGAGGGCGGCCCCACCTATCCCGCCTTCGTGACCGAATACCTCGGCTTGAAGAACGTCCGGTTCGGCACCGGCTCCAGCATGATGGGCGCAAGCGGCGCGACCGGCATCTCCATCGCTGCCATGGCCGTCATGAACGGCCTCGCCAACTACGTCCTCGTCGTCATGGGCGTCGCGCGAAACCCCGCTCTCGGCGGCGGTGGCGAGGGCTTCGGCGGACCCGGCAGCGAGTTCGAGTTCCCGTATGGCCCGGCGGCCGGCGCCAACACCGGCTACGCCATGATCTACAAGAAGCACATGGACCAATACGGGACGACCCAAGACCAGTTGGCCCACGTCGCCTCGAACCAGCGCTTCAACGCCCTCGAGAACCCGCACTCCGCATTCCAGGGTCAACCCATCACGCACCAGGACGTCCTGGACTCCCGGTACGTCAACTACCCGCTGCGGCTCCTCGAATGCGTCATGCCATGCGGCGGCGCTGCCGCGGCTATCGTCACGACCGCCGAACGTGCGAAGGCGAGCTTGACCAATCCGGTCTACGTCCTCGGTGCCGGTACCGCGCTTGACGACTTCGGCGCCTACCCCAAGCCCGAGTTCACGACCTCCCCGGTCGCACGCTCCGCCCCCGTCGCGTTCGCCATGTCGGGCTACACGCCCCGCGACATCCAGTTCGCCGAGTTCTACGACTGCTACACCATCCTCGTCTCCATGTGCCTCGAAGATGCCGGAATCGTCCCCAAGGGTGAGATCGGCCCCTTCTTCGCCTCCACGGATACCACCTATAAGGGCAGCTTCCCCGTCAACACCGATGGAGGCCAACTCTCCGGCGGCCAACCCGGGCTCGCCGGGGGCTTCCGGCACGTCATCGAAGGTGCCAGACAGATCATGGGCAAGGCCGGCGTCCGTCAGGTCGAGCGCAACGACCTCTGTCTGGTCAACGGTTGAGGCGGCACCGCGAGTAGCATGACTACTCTTGTTCTCGGGTCCGAGAACGCGCTGTAGACCACCACCAAGGGAACTTCAGCAACATCGACACACCAGGGGACGAACGATGACGACCGAGTACAAGAAACCACTTCCGCGCCCCGCCATGAACCCGGAGGTCTCCAAACCCTTCTGGGACGGGGCGAAGAAGCACGAGTTGTGGATGCAGTACTGCCTCAACCACAACGGGTACTTCTTCTATCCCCGCGAGGTCTGCCCCATCTGTTGGGCGCCCCAAGACCGACTCGTCTGGCAACGGGTTAGCGGAAAAGGACGCGTCTACTCCTTCACCACCGTCTACCAGTCATCGATCCCCGCGTTCTCGGAAGAAGCGCCGTACGTCCACGCCCTTATCGAAGTCGATGAAGGCACGCGAATCGTCGGCAACGTCATCGACATCTCCCAGGAAGACCTCCTGGCAAACACACTCGAGGTCAATCAACGAGTCGAAGCCGTGTTCGACGACGTCACCGACGACTGGACCCTCGTCAAATGGAGACCCATCGCTGACGACAGCGCGTAGTCCCTTCGCACCCCCGAAAAACCATCGGAGCCAGCCCAAACGCGTCGGCTCCGATCTCTTTGTCCGGGACTAACGGGGCACGACATGCAGACCCGCCGCCCGCCTTACCGCAACTCTGCCAACGCCTCAGCAGGACTGATCGCACGGATTGGCGACCGCTGAAAGTCCTTCGCGTTCCTCGTCACGATGGAATCCGCACCGCACGCGCGTGCCGCAGCCACCTGCATCGCGTCCTCAAAATCGTCCACCGGCAGCGCCGCCGCGTAACGCAGGGCTTCCGTACCAGTCGCCGCGACCTCCACAAAGCGCGTCAGGTCGGTTATGAAATCCCGAACGTCTGCGTCTCCGCGCGACGGCGACACGAGATAGTAGAAGTTCGAGATGGTGTGCCAGGCAACGAACGCCCGCGCACGCCCTATCTCGAGCTGGTTGAGGAGCTCGGAGGCCGGGCCCGAATGGGGATCCCGGTCCAATGCGACGTCGATGAGGACGTTAGTGTCGAGAAGCATCAGAAGTGCTTTCGCGCCAACGCCTCATACCGCGGGTCATCTCGTTCCGCGGCTTGCAGCTTGCCCCTCCACCGGGACGCAAACGACGGCCCATCGCCTTCAGTTACCGCTCTCAGCGCTCGCTCGATGACGGACGAAAGCGATACGCCGTGCGAGCGCGCATATCGCTTCGCTGCCGGCACGACTTCAGCGTCAACCGTGATAGTGAGCTTCTTCTTCATCAGGATCTGACCTTGACTGTATACGTACTACGGTTTCCAGTATACGTGCTCCACTGCAACATGCAAACCGCGTCTCAACACACCTCGGACGTTCCGCCCCGCTACTCCCGTTCCTGCCGGTACGCCGCGTCTCGCTCGTTCCGGAACGCGTTCCACCCCCGCTCCTGGAGCACCCGCAACCGTGACAGCGTTTCCTCGTCCCGTTGCGATCCCGTCCACAGCTCCATGAACATCTCGTCGTCCCGGTAATTCACCCCGGCACTGAACCCCCGCAACTCATACGTCCGGTTAATCAGCGCCTTGTTCATCCGCACCGTCTGGTGCGGCAACGATGCTAGTTTCTTCGCCATTTCCTGGGCCGCTTCCAACACCTTCGCCGCGGGAACCACGCGATTCACCAGCCCCACAAGCCTCGCTTCCTCTGCGTCCATTAGCTCGCCCAACAACAGGATCTCTTTCGCGCGCTTGATCGTCGTCAAATACGGGGTTATTAAGAACGGCGGACCGTAGCCGTGACGGACCTGGATCTCCCCGAACTTCGCGTCCTCCGCCGCCACCGTAAAGTCGCAGACCCCCGCCAACTCACACGCCAGCCCAACCGCGTATCCCTTCACCGCCGCGATCACCGGTTTCGAGAGGTCCCAGATCGCCTGGTGGGCTGAACCCGGCGTTCCGCCACCTCCACCACCACCGCCCGCGCTCTGTTCACCAGCGTCCGTGGTCTCTGCGTTGGCCAGGATCGCCGCCGACGACTCGTTCAGGTCCCCACCCGCGGAGAACGCCCGTCCGCGTCCCGTCAAGATCACCGCGCGCACTTCGTCATCCGCCTCCGCCCGCGCGAACGACTCCAAGAGGAGTGTCGTCACCTCGCGGTTGATCGCATTCAGCACTTCGGAACGGTTGATCGTGACCAGCGCGATCCCCTCGTTCGCCTCATAGAGCACCATCGGCTCGTCGGGGAAATCGCGCGGCGGGATGTCGCCTTGAGGTCGACCAGTCATGGGTGTGCTCCTAGCTCACGTATCGTCGGGTCGGATGAGTCGCGCGGTGATCATAGCAACCACTCCGCCACTGCCCGTCACACGTTTGACACCCCTCATTCGCCGGTGCTACACCTGCTGTACATTCGAACCGGTTCCTTGGGGGGAGAAAAATGACGATATCCACACAAATGGTCCTGTACGAAAAGAGCGACCGGATCGCCCGAATCACGCTCAACCGCCCGGAGGCCATGAATGCCCTCAGCTCCGAGGTCGGCCGAGGCCTGAATGAGGCCTTTCGCGACTTCCGGGATGACCCTGACATGCTCGTCGCCATCGTTACTGGCGCGGGTGGCAGAGCGTTCTCCGCCGGCGCAGACCTCAAAGAAGTCAACGAGCGTCAGCAGAGCGGGGAGAGCGCGTTCGCCGGAGGCGAGGACTCTCGTTACATCCCGGAGATGGGAGTCTGGAAGCCCATCATCGCCGCAGTCGACGGCTACTGCGTCGCCGGCGGCCTCGAGCTCGCTATGCAGTGCGACATCCGCATCGCCACCGAACAGTCACAGTTCGGCCTGCCGGAACCCCGTTGGAGCATCTCGCCCGGATACGGACTCCACCACCTCATCCGCATGGTGCCCATGGGCGAGGCCCTCTACATCCTGCTCACCGGCAGCCGCATCAACTCCGCCGACGCCCACCGCATCGGCCTCGTCCATAGCGTCCACCCCGACCGCGAGTCACTGATGGAGCGTGCTCTCGCCATCGCCGAGGAGGTCAAGCTCTGCGCTCCCCTCGCCGTCCAAGCGATCAAGCAGATCAACTACGTTGGCGTCAACATGCCGCCGGAATATTCTTACCGGTTCGCCGAAGGCCTGTCTGGACAAGTCAGCAACACTGAGGACGCCCTCGAAGGTCCGGCTGCCTTCGCCGAACGACGGACGCCGAACTGGAAGGGAAAATAACTCCAGCGCGTCCACCGACTCCCCCCAGGGATTGATCCTCAAGCGCTCCCGGACTGCGGGAGGGTCGTGTGCCCTCTCGTAATCGGGTCCCTCGGGGCGTCAGATCGCCTGCGTCGCCTCCATCGAACGCCAACGGAACGACAGGTCCCGTGCCGCAGCGAGCAACTGATGGGGCCGGCGGATTCCGTCCTCGGTCGCAACGTGCTCGATCAGGGTTGGCGGCACGACCTCCCACGTGGTGTCCTCCGACGCCGCTCGGGGCAACCACGGCGCGAGTTTCAGCGTGTCCGCCAACACCTGGACCGGCGTCGAACGCTCCGCCGCCGCTCTCGACAACGCGGCAGAACCGCGCTGCGCGATAACCGATCCATCCGCCAACAGCGCATGGCACCCCAGCAACACCACCTCGGCCGCCCGCAGCGCCTCGGACGCAGCGTCCCCCTCGGCGACCAGCTCGGCTTCGACGCCGTCCTCCGAGAGCCGCTGCGCCAGGTCGGTGCTCCCATCGATGCCATCGACAACCCACACCGCCTTCAGCCGCTCGGCAGCCGCCACGATCGCCGCATGGACCCCCAGCGAGTACCCACCGGTGACCACGCGGTCCCGCATCAGGGGTTGTGCCCTGCGCCCCAGCGACTGCGGCGTCGCCTCCAGCAACCGGGTCAGTCGGAGTGTTGACCGCGTAGCCGCGGCCATCCGGTCGCCTATACGCGCTTCCTTCGCGGTGATGAACGCCGCCACACCAACGTTCCGGATCGCTACTACCGTCGGACGGGCCTCTGCGATGCTCCACGCGACACGGCGGAGGTTCTCGGGCTCCCCGAGGAACATCTCACCCAACGCCCGGTGCAACAGGCTCGCCCCGCTCTGCGCCAGTGCGGTAGCCGACCGCTCATTGCGCATGCCGAGTGCAGCCACCGCCCCGTCGAACTCAGCCCACTCCATTGGTGGCGCCACCCCGACGACTACGAAGACCCGCCGGCGACCGTCAACACCACGTTGTCGATCAGTCGGGCGGGCCCGATGCGGACCGCGAGCGATGCCATCGCGTCCCGCTCAATGAGACCAGAGAGTTCCTCCAGCGTCCCGTGGTCCGCAACGGACGCGTAGTCCACGTCCGCCAACGGCTCCCTCCCCAGCGTCTCCAACATCACATCGCGCAGAGCGCCTGCTCGCCGCTCTCCCGCCTTGAATCGCTCCACGGCTACGGAGAGCGCGCGGTAGAGAACACCCGCAGCCATGCGTTGTTCTGGGTTCAAGTACACGTTCCGGCTCGACATCGCCAGCCCATCCGCCTCCCGCACCGTCGGCACGACGACCACCTCGACCGGAAAGTCTAGGTCCCGGACTAGTTGCTGGATCACCACGACCTGTTGCCCGTCTTTCTGACCAAAGTACGCCCGGTCCGGTTGGACGATGTTGAACAGCTTCGCCACCACCGTCGCCACACCCGCGAAGAACCCGGGCCGCGCGGTCCCCTCCAGCACAGTCTCCAACCGGCCCGGCGAAATCGTCGTCTCCACCCGGCCGTCGCCCGACGGGTACATCTCCGAAACGTCGGGATACAACACCAGGTCACACCCGGTCTCATCGAGCAACCGGCAGTCGCGCTCGAAGTCCCGCGGGTACGATGCGAAGTCGTCCGTCGGAGCGAACTGGAGGGGGTTCACGAAGATCGACGCTGCCACCACGTCGTTCTCACCTCGTGCGCGTCGCACCAATTCGATATGCCCCTCATGGAGATACCCCATCGTCGGTACGAATCCAAGCGAAGCGCCTCCCAGTTCGGCGTGGGCTCGACGGAACTCCTCGATCGTCGTGATAACGCGCATTCGTTCAACGTCCGGACACGAGCGCCGGCCATCGGCGTCTCAGGTCACTCAGAGACGGAAAGACCATCACATCACACCGTCCCGTCGGTCTGCACGGGTCCGTGCGCCGTCAACTCGATCGAACAGCTAATAGTCGGGCCCAGGTCGGCAAGGCGGGATCGCACGCCGTCTATGTCCGCGGATCCCGGCGCGACCACGTCACCCGCCATCACGCAAGCGGGCGGCGTGCCATCGATAACTCGTATCGAAAGATCCACCAGGTTGATCGACTCACGGGCCAGCACCTCCGCCACCGCAGCGACGATGCCAGGCCGGTCCGCCCCTTCGACGGTCAGCGTATAGCGGTCGCCCTCGACCACCCTCCGCAACCCCTCGTCATCCTCAGGATAGGGGTCCACCTGTATCCGCAACCCCTGCGTCGCCGTGATACCAACCAGCGCCGTCCGGAACGCGTTCTCCGTTCCCGGAGGCACGCGCACGATCGCCGCCACGGAGAACGCGCCGTCCAGCAACCGCATCGTGGAGTCCTCGATGTTGCAACCCGCGTCCGTCATCGCTCGAGAAACCTTCGACACGATCCCCGGCCGGTCCGGGCCCAGCACGCTCAACACGTACCGCGGGTCGGATCGGCGGTCAGTCACGCGAACAGGACCGGGCCGCCCTCACCTAACGGAGCGCTCCGCTCTCCACCAGCTCTCGCTCCCGCGCGTCACCGAGCGATAACAGCTCCTGGAATATGTACGCGTTGTGTTGCCCCTTTCCGGGGGCGGGGTGCGTCGCGGTCCCCGGCGTCAGCGAGAGGTTCACGTTGATCCCTTGGTGCTCAATCACACCGGAGTCCGGATGGTCGATCGCCACGATTCCCTCAAGTCGGCTCCGCAAGTGCGGATCGTGGTACAAGTCCTCTGCCGTCGCCACCGCAGCCGCCGGCACGCCAACGCGCTGGAGCGCTCGCTCGACCTGGCGTGGAGTGAGGTCACGCGTCCATTCGCTCAGGTTCGCGTCGAGGTCACCCTTGTTGGCCACGCGGCCCTCGAGCGTTGCGAACCGCTCCACGGACGCCCAACCCGGGTCCCCGATCGCGCCAACCAACGCCTGCCACTGTTCCTGGTCCTCGACAGCAATAGCGCACCACGCATCCACCCCAACGCACGGGTAGACGTCGTGTGGCGCATGCGTATCGCTGAAGTTCCCCTGCGGCGCCGGCTTCGTCCCGTTGACGGTGTAATCCAGGATCGCCGGGCCCAAGAAGTGTGCCTGGCCCTCCAGTTGCGCGATCTCGATCGCCTGCCCCTCGCCCGTCTTCTCCCGGTGTTCGAGCGCGGCAACCACGGCAGTAGCGCCAAGGAGCGCCGCCACGTAATCCGGGAACGGCATCTTGATCCGAGCGTTCAGCGCCCCACCCGGGTGCCCCCACAGGTGCGTCAGGCCAGTCATCCCCATCACCTGCTGGCCGTATGACCGATAACCGCGAATGGGCCCCTCGGACCCCATCCCCGGCATCGACAGCATGATGATGTCCGGCTTCACCGACTTCAGCGTCTCGTAGTCCAACCCCAGGTTGTCCATCACCCCAGGCCGGAAGTGCTCGACCACCGCGTCGCTCCGGCGCACGAGCTCGAGCAGCGCCTCCCGCCCGTCGGGGGTCCGCACGTCGATCGTGCAACTCAGCTTGTTCCGGTTCATGTCCTCGTAGTTCGTCTGACCGGGCGATCGCGGGTCTTCGAGACCATCCGATTCGATCTTCACGATCTCCGCCCCGAAGAACCCCAGGAACATCGTCGCGATGAACCCCGCGTGTGCTCGCGTGAAATCCACGACGCGCACACCCTCGAGAGGGGTCCTCGGCGCGCCCGTCGAAGCTCGCCCGTTCGAGGCCGCCGACCGCGGAGACGCAGTCGTCCCCGTCTTCCGCCCGTCGCTCCACTCCTGGATGACTTCCGCAGTGTGCTCACCAACCAGCGGCGCAGCCTTCCGGTCCCGCCACTTCGTTGCCGCTCCGAACCGCACCGGTGGCCCAGCAATGCGGTGCCGGCCGATAACCGGGTGGTCCGCCTCGACCAGATAACCGCGCGCCGCCACCTGCGGGTGCTCGGCGAACTCCTCCAGCCTCAACAACGGGACGATCGGAATACCGCCCCCCTGGCCTCGCTCCACGAAGTCGTCCCGCTCCACCGTCTGCGCGTACTCCGTGATCAGCTCGTCGATGATCTCGCGGTTCTCGCGCCGCACCGTCCGGTCCAACCAGACTGGCTCGGACAGGACCGGATGCTCCATCACCGTGTTCGCCAACCGGGCGAAGTGCTCGGACCCGTAGACCGAGACGTTCACGTACGCGCCGTCAGCCGTCGGATAGGTGTTCACGGCGCCGAACGCCGTATGGGCGCCCTCGCGCCGCGAGATATCGCCCTGGTACGCGTAGCGCGATATGTAGCTGTTTTGCAGCCAGAGCACGATCTCCTGCCGTGACACGTCCACACGCTGCCCCAGGCCTCCCGTAGCCCGCCGCGCCCGTAGCGCCAGCAATACGCCGTATGCGGCATGGACCGCCGCCATCTGCGACGTTAGTTCGAACGGCGCCATGACCGGCGGCGCGTTATCGTCGCCGTTCGCGAACATCATTCCACCCGCCGCCTCGGCGATAATCTCCCCGCCCCGCGAGTTCGCGCGGGGACCTGTCTGACCGAACGGCGTCACCGACGCAAAGACCAGCCCGGCGTTCGACGCACGCAACGCCTCGTACCCAAGCCCTAGACCGTCCAAGTACCCGGGCGTGAAATCCTCGACGATCACATCCGCGTGCCGCGCGAGCGCGCGCAACTGCTCCTGGCCCTCTACCGACGTCAGGTCTACCACTGCGCTCCGTTTGCTCCGGTTCGCGTGGATGAACCGCAGGCTCCGCTCGGGGTCCGCGGTCCCGCCTGCGAACGGACCAAGCCGGCGCGCCGGGTCGCCTCCTGGCGGCTCGATCTTCACAACGTCCGCCCCCAGGTCGCCCAACACACGCGCACACATCTGCGTCAGATATCCGGTCAGATCGAGGACACGGACGCCCTCCAGGACACCAGAATCGGCTGCCGAATCACGTCCAGTCACGGGGACCCCCCAACTGCCTGACTACGCCCGCGGAGTGGGAAGATTCTACGCCGTTCGTCCGGTCACGGACGGCGGCCGCCGGAACGACCAGACCGCGATCACGAACGCCGCTCCCACCATTACGCCCAGCCCAAGGAACGCGGACGTGAAGTCGAACCGCGTGCTGACCTCGCCCACGAACACCGTCCCCGCCGACGCCCCGAACGAGAACGCTCCGGTCATCATCGCCATCGCACGTCCGTGTTTCTCGGGCGGCGACCAGTCCGCCGCGATCGCCTGCAGCATCGGTTGTCCGGTGCCAAACCCAAGCCCCAACATGACCGCCGCCAGCACAAACATCGCAACAGAGTCCGCGTACGCCAGCGCTCCCATGCACCCCATTGCGAGCAGCAACGACGGCAACAGGATCACCGCCCGCCCCCACTTGTCAGACAGACGTCCCGTCACCAACCGGCCAGCGACCACCACGACCGCATACGCAACGAAGAACGTCGTATATCCCTCGACGTCGCGTTCCTCGCCCAAGATCGAAACGAACGTCGTCGTCGCCAAATACGCCGCGGATAGCAGGAACGTCACTGCCGCCGGCACCGCAACCTCCGGGACGAACGATGCCTCTCTCAAACGTCGCAACCACGACCGCCGAGGTTGGTCCCCCGACAACGCTGCCCCGGTCCCCGTGCCGGACGCCCCGCCCACCGGCATCGATCGCACGGGGAACAGGAACAATGACGCCGCTCCCATCACCACCGCACAGGTCACGAACAGCGCCTCCGGCCCCGGCCCTTTGTACAGCGCGACGCCCACCAACGGTCCGAACGCGATCGCCAGGTTGTGCGACGTCGCGAAGTTCGTCATCGCTTCCCCGCGCCGCGACGCCGGCACCACGTCCAGCACCATCGTCCGCGTCGCGCTCCCCAGCGCCCCAGATCCCGCTCGGCGCACGAGAGCCGGCACCAGCACCAACACCGCGATCTTGATCGGGATCAGCATCAAGGCGCCCGCAACGTTCGCTGCCAGCCCTACGAGGACCATCCCCTTCCGGCTCCAACGGTCCACACCCAACCCGTAGAGCGGCACCCCAAGCGCGGCCAACGGCCCGGCAATCCCAATGACCCAGCCCACCGTCGCCTGCGTCCCGCCGATGTCCACGATGTACAGCGGTACCGTCGGCAGCAGCATGTAGAACACGACGAACACCGTGAACTCGAGAAGGAACAGCAGCATGAAGTCCCGTGTGTACACGCGGTCGCCCACGGGCTTGCTCCCGACGCGAGGCTCTGGCGTCGTCATCGGTGGCTTTGCAGCAGAGTCACACCGGCAATGCGAGTCGGACCCGGTGATCTCGGCGGACGTCGCCTGAACAGACGGAACCGGCCTGGTTCATCAAAAAGTTGGCTGGGGAACAAGGATTCGAACCTTGACTAACAGATTCAGAGTCTGTCGTCCTACCGTTAGACGATTCCCCAGCAGCAACCGCCCACACGGGACCGCGTCCCCCAATCCGTTCGAGAGGGACAACGTCAGTCTACCAGAGCGTCCTTCGCCGAATACGGATCGAACTGGTTCACAATCGGCAACCGCCGGTCCTTCCCAAACGCCCGCGGCGTGATCCGCACCCCTGGCGGCGCCTGCCGCCGCTTGTACTCGCTCCGGTCCACCAGCCGCACCACCCGGTCGATCACCCCCGCGTCGAAACCCATCGCCAGCAGGTTCGCCGGTGACCGGTCCCGCTCGACGTACTCCTCCAACACCGGGTCCAACTCCGCATATGGCGGGAGCGAGTCCGTATCCAACTGATCGGGTCGTAGTTCCGCCGAAGGTGCCTTCTCCATAATCTCGCGTGGGATCAGATCGTGGCCGGCCTCATCGTTCCGGAAACGGCAGACCTCGTACACCAACGTCTTCGGCACGTCCTTGATCACCGCGAACCCGCCCGCCATGTCGCCGTACAGCGTCGCGTAGCCGGTCGCGTACTCGCTCTTGTTCCCCGTCGCCAGCACCATCCATCCGAACTTGTTGGCAATCGCCATCAACAGGTTGCCCCGCGTCCGCGCCTGGATGTTCTCCTCCGCCACACCCTCGTCAGTGCCCGCGAACACCTCCACCAGTGCATCTCTGAACGACTCCACCGTCGCCCCGATGGGAATCGTCCGGAACGCGATGCCGAGGTTCTCCGATAACGCAGCCGAGTCCGTGACGCTCCCCTCCGACGAATACGCGGAAGGCATCGACACCCCCAACACGTTCTCCGGCCCCAGCGCGTCCGCCGCGATCACCGCCGTCAGCGCCGAATCGATCCCGCCCGAGAGCCCGATCACCACCTTCTGGAACCTGCTCTTGCGCACGTAGTCCCGCGTCCCCAGCACCAGCGCCCGGTACACCTCTTCCGCCGGTTCCAACCGCTGCGGCGAGGCGCGTTCCGGCAGCGGAGACCGGCCAGCCAGCCCCTCCGCAACACCCGGGATTTGAACCCGGTCGGGGACCGCCCACGGGCCGTACCTAGGGACGGATGGACTCGCCGTGTTCCTGGGCGGTTCCTCGCCCCTTCGCTGGACATCCACGTCGACGAGTAAGAGGTCCTCCTCGAATAGCGGGCTTTCCGCCAGCAGCGACCCGTCCGGGCCGAAGACTACGCTCCCGCCGTCGAACACGAGCTCGTCTTGCCCGCCAACCATGTTCACGTAACAGATAGCGACGCCGTTGTCCCGTGAGCGGGCCGACAGCATCTCGTGCCGCTCGTCGCGCTTCAGCCGGTGATACGGCGACCCGTTGATATTCACAATCAGGCTGGCGCCCGACGCCGCCTGGACGTCCGTCGGCCCCGCCTCGGACCAGATGTCCTCGCACACGTTCACGCCGAAGAATGCGCCGCCCAGTCCGTAAACCGGGCACCGATCGCCGGTCGTGAAGTACCGTTCCTCGTCGAAGACCGCGTAGTTCGGCAGGTGGATCTTCCGGTAGACGTCCACCAACCGGCCGTCGTGTACCACCGCCGCAGCGTTGTACAACCGCCCACCGTCCGCTTCCGGGAATCCGACAACAACGGTGATCCCAGCCGAACCGGCAACCACCGCCTCCAGCGCCTCGCGCGCACGCTCGATGAACGCCGGCTTCAGCAGCAGGTCCTCCGGCGGGTATCCGGTGATGCAGAGCTCCGGAAACGCGATCAGGTCCGCGCCCGCATCGACCGCCTCCCTGGTCCGCTCCACAATCGCCCGCACGTTCCCGTCTAGGTCACCGACCGTCGGGTTCATCTGCGCCAACGCAACGCGGAACGTGGACATTGTGGCCGTCAGCTCGCTCCTTCCAGATGGCTTGCCGTTGCGGCACGCCGGAAGGCGTCGCCTTCGCCGTCAGTATATGGCGGACGCCACCCCGCTACCGCTCAAAAAAGCGCTGTGGGTTCTCCACCATGATCTGGTTGATCGCTTCATCCGAGACGCCCGCTTCGCGCAGGGCCGGTAACACCCGCCGCGTGATGAACACGTACCCATCCGGGTTCCGCTCCGCGTGCTGTTTTGTATTCGAGCCCCACGAGTCGTCGGGCGGCGCCTTGATCCCCCAGTCGTGGGAGAGCATCAGCCGGTCCGCGTAGCCCTCGTCAATGAGCGCCTTCAAGACGACATTGCGCTCCTGCCACGTCGGCGGGCGACCGTGCCACGGGTACGAGTCCATCCCCAGGTACACGCCGCTCGCCAGCAGGCCACGCAGGTAATCCAGGTCCGTCGTGTCGTTCGAATGTCCGATGCACACGCGGCTCATGTCGACGCCCTCTTCCTGAAGGATTCGTACCTGATACTCGCCCGATCGTTCCGTTGGATGCGTGTGCGTCGAGATCGGCACGCCGGTCCGTAGGTGCGCCCGCCCCGCCGCTCGGATCACCGAGACCTCCTTCAGCTCCGGTTCGACCGCGTCGTTGGCGACCTTGATCACCCCCGCCTTGATGCCCGTCCCCTCGATCCCCTCCTCGATCTCGCGGACGTACACGTCCGCCCACCGGTCCGGGTCCGCGAACCACATGTACCGCGGAATGTCCACGTAGGTCCCCGTCGTCGCAACGATCTGCACGCCCGACCGTCGCGACACCTCCTCCAGCAGCCGGATGTCGCGCCCAAGCTCCATCGTGGTCATGTCGATCATCGTCGTGACACCCTCCGCTCTCGCCTCCGCCAAACGCCGCACACCCTCCTCCAAGATCGCTTGACGGTCGAATAACTCCGGGTACGTCTGGTGGATCCCCGCCGACGACACCACCACATGCTCGTGGCACAGGGTGAACCCCAGCTCCGACGAGTCCACCGGCCCCAACACCGAATTCACGTCGTTCATCGTCACCCACCCCCAGGCGGTTCAATTGGCCGCATCACGCCGAGCGTAGTCAACCCCAGAGTGCGAGACAATGACACAAACACCAATAGGGGGTCACCAATGCAACAGGTCCGGCTCTACTCAGGCGAAGACGGCGAATCACACATGGAGGACATCGAAAACCTCTTTGGCCCCGGTGGCCTCCAGGACGCCCCGCGCCAGGCCGCGGCGGAGGTCGTCTTCATCGGCGGTTCCGGCGAGTCCTCGATCGACTGGCACACCGCGCCGCGCCGGCAGTACCTCCTCTACCTGAACGGCCACACAGAGATCGAGGTCGGAAGCGGCGATGTCCGCAGCTTCGGCCCCGGCGACGTCCTCCTCGCCGAGGACCGCACCGGGCGCGGCCACCTGACACGCTCCTGGGGCGACGACCGTCGCATCGTGTTCGTCCCGCTGGCCGAAAACGACCACTGAACGGGTTCCGCTCTTGACATAGCAACCCCTCGGAGTCCCTACTATCAGCGTCCAAAAGACCGGATCGCTTGAATCGTTTGTTGGGGGGAAGGGTCATGGCTGGAACGCTGCATACACCGCTGTCCGATGAGTTGGGCGTCGACTACCCGATATTTCTTGCGGGGATGTCCAGTGGGGGTGAAGGGCAAGCAAAGGCCCCGACGCCCGTCAAACTCGTCGCCGCCATCACCAACTTGGGCGGCGTCGGCGTCCTCGGAGATAACTTCAACAACCTCGACGAACTCGACCAGGGCATCAGGGCTGTCAAGTCGCTCGTCGGCGACAAGCCCTTCGGCGTCGACTTCTTACTCCCCGCCACTCTTGCCGAGGTCGGCGCACACACTAACCGGGAGATCTACGTCGAAATCGGGCGCGACTACCCGCAACACGTCGCCTTCGTCGACCAGCTCCTCCGCGACTTCAATCTCCCTGACGTCGACGTCCCAGAGAAGAAACCCCTCTCAGTGGCGCAAATCAGGGAGAAGCTGGAAGTCGTCTTCGACAACAAGGTGCCCATCTTCGCCGCGGCCCTCGGCGACCCAGCCATCATGACCGAGCGCGCCCACGCCCAGGGCATGAAGGTGATCGGTATGGCCGGCGCGATCCGACACGCCGCGCGCCACGTCGCCGCTGATGTCGACATCATCACCGCCCAGGGCACCGAAGCCGGCGGGCACACCGGGAACATCGCCACCTTCGTCCTCGTTCCACAGGTCGTTGACGCCGTCGCGCCGCGCCCTGTCCTTGCCGCGGGCGGAATCGGCTCCGGCAGACACGTCGCCGCGGCCCTCGCTCTCGGCGCGCAGGGCGTCTGGGTCGGCACTGCCTTCCTGGTCGCTGAGGAGGGCAACAGCCCGGATTCCCAGAAGGACCAGATCGTCGGAGCTCGCTCGGAACAGTTCACGCTCAGCAAGTACGGCTCCGGCAAGCAGCAGCGCGCCTACGCCGGCCCCCTCCGCGAGGCCTGGGCGAACTCCGGCCTTTCAGTGCTCCCTATGCCCCTCCAGGGCATCCTGCGCGAGCGCCTTTCGGAGGCCATCCGCCTCTCCGGCCGCAGCGACCTGGACGAGATCCCCTCCGGCCAGATCGGCGGCATGGTCTCGGAGCGTCGCCCCGCCGTCGACATCTTCAACGACCTCATCAACGGGGCCGAAGAGACCATCGGCGAACTCCGTCACAACATCAGCTAATCAACTCCACACCCGTTGCCGCGTTCCCCGAGCAGGAGCGCGGCGACGGGTCGGGCCGAGAGAATAGCCCGGAACGACTCAGGCGAGGTCAACATGACCGTATCCCAGACCACCGCCACTCACGGACGCGCAGATCTCGGCGTTCTCGCCGGTGTCTCCGTCGCGGCCGCAACCGGTTCCCTGTCCGGCGCATATGCGGTCCGGAAGCTCGCCGAGATGGGCGCTCGCATCTCCACAATCGACACCGATACGTTTCCTACCGCTTACCCGGTGACGAACCCGCGCCCTTTGTGGCCCGCCGGACTGGCCGCCGCCTTGACCGTGCCCAACGCAGCCTCCATCGGCACCGGCACCGAAGCCCTGGAAGCTTTGGCGGACATACAACCCACGCTCCTCATCGAGGACCTTGGGCTCAAGCGGTCGCTTCCAGCCGAGTGGGATCGCCTCCGCGCACGGATCCCCGGCATGACCACCGTCTCCATCTCCCCTTACGGACCTGACGGGCCCGCGGCGAACGACCCCTCCAGCGATCTCACCCTCTGGGCCAAATCGGGAATGGCATGGACATCCCCGGGCATGCCCGATTGGGTCCGGGACCACGCCGCCGAACCGCCGCTCGCGCCAACCGGCGTCTCCGCCGCGAGCATCGCTGGCGGCACCGTCGCCGTCGTCGCCGCCCTCTCTGCCCTCGCCTTCGGGGATGCCGAGGGCCGTGACGTACACGTCTCCGAGCTCGATGCTCTCGTCTCTCTCAACTACGACCCCGTCAACCGGTCTCAGTACACCCGCCGCGTCGACCCACGCGGACGCGAATTCCCCGGGACCAACTGCTATCTCCCATGCCGCGACGGCTGGGTCGTCATCGGTGCAACCAGCCAGTCCCACTGGGACGCACTCGTCGACGCTATGGGCAGACCAGAATGGGCCACCTCCGGCGCGTTCGATGCCAGGGAAGACCGCTCCGCAAACTGGGACGCCCTGATGCCGCTCGTCGTCTCATGGACGTCCACGCTCTCCGGAAAGGAACTCACGGAGGACCTCCAAGCCCGCGGGATCGGCTCACACTGGGCTACCACCCTCGCGGAAGCGGCCACGTCGGACCAGCCCGCCTCGCGCGGCTACTTCCGTTCGGCAGATGTCGGCGGAACGACCGTTCCCGTCCCAGGCGTCCCCTTCGTTCTCTCTCAACCGGAAGGCGCACCCACCCGACCAAGCGGGAACGGTCCAGCAACCGCGGCCCAAGACCCCGGCGACCTGCCCCTCAAGGGCGTCCGTGTCCTCGACTTCGGGCAGTACATCGCCGCCCCGTTCGCCGGGCGGTGGCTCGCCGCACTCGGGGCCGAGGTCATCCTCATCGAAAGCCGGCTCAACCCCGCAGACTTCCGCGCCGGCGCCGTCGGTGCAGACGGCATCCCCGGACCGAACCGTTCCGCCGCGTTCAACGTTCTCGCTCAGGGGAAGAAGGGCGTCCCACTCAACATGCGGACTGAAGAGGCGCGCGACATCGCCCGCAAACTCGCCGCCAAGAGCGATATCGTGATCGAGAACTACTCGACCGGCATGATGGACCGCTGGGGCCTCAGCTACGCCGACCTAAGCCCCCTCAACCCAGGCCTTATCTACCTCTCCGTCGGTGCTTGGGGCCGCGGTGGGCCGCTCAAGGACTACGCCGGCCTCCACAGCGTCATCAACGCCTTCAGCGGCCTCGCCGACGTAACGGGCTACTCGCAGGGAGGGCCCAGGCTCCTCGGCTCGTTCTTCCCAGACCCCTTCAGCGGCACCTGCGCCACGTGGGCGGCGCTGGCCGCGCTCCGGCTCCGCGAACAGACCGGCAAAGGCGTCTTCGTCGACTTCGCCATGACCGAGGCGTTGATGACCCTCACCCTCGAACCGCAACTCGCTGCCGCCATCGGCGCCACGCCGCCAGTCCGCGACGGCAGCCACCACCCGCGCTTCGCTCCGCACAACATCTATCCAAGCGCGGGCGATGACTGCTGGGTCGCCATCGCAGTCCGGACGGAAGACGAGTGGCGCGCCCTGTGCCACACCATCGGCCGGGAACAATGGCTGGCCGACGCCAGCCTCGGCTCCGCGGAAGGCCGCAAAGCACGAGAGGCGGATTTGGATTCGGCCATAGCCGAGTGGACCGCTGCGCGCTCGAACGACGAAGCAGCCCAGCGGCTCAACAACGCCGGCGTCCCCGCATCCCCATGCCTCGATCCCGCCGAAGTCGCCGCCGATCTTCACCTGGACGCTCGTGGGTCAGTCCTCACTGTCGACCACCCGACCGTCGGTCCCCGCCGATACCCAAGCCTCCCGTGGCGCTTCGGCAGCGACCCAATCGCACCCGCCGGACCAGCGCCGCTCCTCAACCAGTACACCGTTCCTGTCCTCCAAGACCTCCTTGGCCTCACCGTCGCAGACATCGAGGAGCTCTACCACGCCAACGTCCTGACCTGACCTGGATACCATCCTTGCCAGCAAACGCCCCCCTTCATAAGCTGGATTACCACTCGCGGGAAGGCCTCGCACGACATCCAGAATTGCCTGTCGGGCCAGCCGCACGTGCCTCACAACCCACCCCTAGATTGGGAAAGGAACGTCCTCTATGTCTTCGACGGGATCCCCCGCTGCTACCACACTCCTTCCGTCCTCAGCCCGCCCGACCCACTACGACGTCACCTTGACCCCAGACCTCGAAGCGACGACCTTCGTCGGAAAGGTCGGCATCGATCTCGAGATCGCCATGCCGGTCAGCGAGATCGTCCTCAACGCCATCGAGCTTGAGGTCGGCTCGGCCAGCTACACCGCCGGCGGGTCAGCCTCCCCGCGTGAGTCCTCAGCGATCGACTACGACGAGAGCGCCGAGACCGTGGCGCTCCGCTTCGGCGGCGAACCAATCGCACCGGGCACGGGCCGTCTCTCGCTCACCTTCACCGGAATCCTCAACGACCAACTCCATGGCTTTTACCTCTCGACCTACCAGGCCATCGACGGCAGCACGCGCCGGATGGCAACCACCCAGTTCGAGGCCACGGACGCGCGCCGCTGCTTCCCCTGCTGGGACGAACCCGCCATAAAGGCCACCTTCCGCTCCACCCTCGTCGTCCCGTCCGAACTCGAGGCGGTCTCCAATACCCCCATCGAACGCCGTGCCCCGTCCTCGTCCCACAACGGCTACGACATCGTCGAGTTCAGACCCACTCCGCGGATGTCGACCTATCTCCTGATGTACACCGTCGCCGACCTCGAGTCGATCGAAGCCGTCGGTGACAACGGCACCCTTGTCCGCGTTTGGACCACCGCCGGCCACGCCGAGCAGGGCAGGTACGCATTGGAAGTCTCCGTGAGGCTCCTCGAGTACTACAACGACTACTTCGGCATTCCCTACCCCCTGGAGAAGCTCGACCACCTCGCCATCCCCGACTTCGCCGCCGGCGCAATGGAGAACTGGGGCGGCGTCACTTACCGGGAGATCGCGCTCCTCTTTGACCCTGCCAGCTCATCGCCCGGCACCAGGCAGCGCATCGCCGAGATCATCGCCCATGAGATGGCCCACATGTGGTTCGGTGACCTCGTCACCATGAAGTGGTGGAACGACCTCTGGCTCAACGAGAGTTTCGCCTCCTGGATGGCCACCAAAGCCGTGGACGTCCTCGAACCCGAGTGGGAAGAGTGGACCCAGTTCATCACGATGGACACGATTGCAGGCCTCAACCTTGACGGCCTCGAGAACTCTCATCCCATCGCGCAGGACGTCAACCATCCGGCCGAAGTGAGTCAGCTCTTCGACGCAATCAGCTATAGCAAGGGCGCATCGATCTTACGAATGCTGGAGGAGTACCTCGGCGAGGACGCATTCCGCACCGGGCTCCGCGACTACATGCAGCGCCACGCGTATGGGAATGCCGAGGGCGCTGACCTCTGGAGCGCCATGGCCACTGCGTCCGGCCAAGACATCCCCGCCATGATGGACTCCTGGATCCAGCAGGTCGGCTTCCCCGTCCTCACCGCGGAGCTATCGCGCTCTGACGATGCCGTCAGTACCAGCGTCACCCAGCAACGTTTCCTCTACTCCGGCCCCAACCAGGACCAGACCCTCTGGCACGTTCCCGTCCGCTTCGGCCACGAGACCGACGGCAACGCCGCTAGGCTGATGATGACCGACCGTTCCGCCGAGACCGCCATTCCCGGTTCCCCAGCCGACGGATGGATCAAGGTGAACGCTGGCGCCACCGGCTTTTATCGTGTCCAGTACCAGGGCGACGAGTTGACCCACCTGACCAACGGCGTGCGCCGCGGCCAACTCTCCCCGTCCGACCGCCTCGGGCTCTTGGATGACACCTACGCGCTCGCCCGCGCCCGCCTCGTGCCCGCCACCCAGTTCCTCGACCTCGCCTCTGCCTATGACGCGGACGAGGACTACAGCGTCTGGGCCGCCCTCGCCGGCCACCTTGGCGGCATCGAGTCGCTTCTTTCGGACGAACCCTTCATCGATGCCTATCGCGCCTGGGCCCGCTCCCTCACCGAGAAGGTCGTCTCCTCAGTTGGATGGGACCCCACTGGAGCGGAGCCCCACCTTCGAACGCTGCTCCGCTCCACCGTGCTCGGCCAGGCCGGCGGGTTCGGCGAGACCGCCGTTCTCGAAGAGGCCTCCCGCCGCTTCGGCGCGTACCTCCAGGACGAGTCCACGCTCCGGCCCGACATCCGGGGCGTCGTCTATTCCCTCGCCGCGGAGGGTGGAGACACCGAGACTTTTGAGATCGTCCGGCGCATGGCTCGGGATGCGACGTTCCAGGAGGAGATGGTCCGCTTCCAGCTCGCCCTGACGCGTTTTCAGGACCCTGCTCTCATCGACCGTGCCCTCGGCCTCGTCCTCTCCGACGAGGTCCGCAGCCAGGATTCGCCCAGGCTCCTCATCGGCATCGCCGCCAACCCCCGCGGCCGCCGCGCCGCCTGGGACTACCTCAAGGACAACTGGGACGAGTTCAATCGCCGCTACGGAGGCGGCGGGTTCGCCGTCATGCGCCTCGTCAGCATCCCTGGCGCGTTCGCCACCACCGAGGCCAAGGAGGACGTCGAACGCTTCTTCACCGACCACCCCGTCCCCTCCGCCACCCGCACTATCCAGCAATCCCTCGAGCGCATCGAACTCAACCGCCGCTGGCTAGACGCCAACCGCGACGCCGTCCACCAATGGCTCACCGCCCGGTCCTAACACCACTTCGGGCCTGCTGACCTCCGACCCAGCTAGAATCCAGTCGGAAGGACGCCATGCAACGCCCACCGACCCAAGACCATCAAGCAACGGAAACGGCCACGAGCGCCCCACATCCGGAGCGCCCCAGGCCTGGCCCCGCTTCGTCCATTGAGATCCACCGCCACCGCAGCGGGTCGGCCCCACTCGTGGATCAGGACCTCCTCGCCACAGAAGAGCCAATGGAGATCCGCGTCATCCACCACCGGCCTGACCCCGACGGAGCCGAAACCGAAGCCACCGAAAGTGTCTCCGTAACCATGCGCACCCCCGGCCACGACTTCGAGCTCGCAGCCGGGTTCCTCTATACGGAGGGCGTCATTCCCGCCGTCGACGCCGTCCAGACCATCGCCTACTGCACCGACGTAGACGTCGAGCAGGAATACAACATCGTCAACGTCACCCTTATGCCCTGGGTCGCGTTCGACTCGGACCGCCTCGCGCGCCACTTCTACACCACGTCCTCGTGCGGCGTCTGTGGCAAAGCTAGCCTGGACGCCATCCACGTCCGCGGGTGCCCAGTGCTCCCCAATACCGGAGCCACGGTGTCCCCCGAACTGGTCGAGTCGCTCCCTGACCGGCTCCGCCAGGCTCAGTCGCTCTTCGACAAAACCGGAGGCCTCCACGCCGCGGGCCTCTTCGACCGAGAAGGCAACCCGCTGATCGTTCGGGAGGACGTCGGCCGCCACAATGCCGTCGACAAGGTCATTGGTGCCCAGGTGCTCCAGGCGGCGCTTCCCGCGAGCGAACGGACGCTCGTCCTCAGCGGGCGTTCCAGCTTCGAGCTCATGCAAAAGGCGCTCGTCGCCGCCATCCCGGTCGTCGTGGCTGTGGGTGCGCCGTCAAGTCTCGCTGTCGAGCTCGCCCGCGACTTCAACATGACCCTCGTCGGGTTCACCCGCCCCGGTTCGTTCAACGTCTACTCCGGAGCCCACCGTATCGACTGGTAGCCCCTCGCCCGAGTCGTCATGACCGAACGGGGGCCGGGTGTTCAGCCCGCTCCGCCGGCCAACCTCCTCGCCTCGGCCAAGTCCACCTCGGTGTCCACACTGCGGAACGACCGTAGCTCCGAGTCGAGCAGCGCGATCTGCTCCTGGTCCACGTATTCCGCACGCAGTCGGCGCAGCAGGTCCTGAATCCCTGGGGCTCTATCGCTTTCTTCCAGGAGTTCCGCCGCTCGCTCGCCCACCGGTTCTTTCCTATAGACGGAGTGCAACGGCTGCGGCCGCCCGTCGATCCGCGGGACGACCGCCTCGTTTGCCCCGCGTCCGGCCGCCTGAACGAGCGACGCCAGGACCAGCGGGTTCAGGAACGGCATATCGCACGCGACCGCGACCACCAAGTCGTGTGTGGCCTCCGACAATCCGGCGTGCAGTCCAGCCAGCGGTCCCCGTTCCCCTCCATAGCGATCCTGTGTCCACCGCACGCCAGCAACCGGCAGAGTCACCGCCCGCCGGCTCGCATCGTTGTCCCCGACAATGACGATATCCCCACTGATGACGCTCACCGCGGCAACCACGCGCGCCAGCAACGGGCTCCCACCGACCTCCTCCAGCGCCTTGTCACGACCCAGCCGGCTCGCTCTCCCGCCAGCCAACACGACCGCGGTGGTCGGAAACTCGGGCCGTCCGCTCATCCGCCGAAGTAGCGAGCGAGCTCGTCGCGTTCGAACGTCGGGAGTTCTACCGTGTCGCCCGCTCGCGTCCGGAGTCGGAGCCCACCGCTCCGATCGGTCGCACGGCCAATCATGGCTGCCCGTATCCCCGCGCGGCTCAGTGCCTGGATGAGCAGACCCGATTCCGACGCGTCGACCGCAGCGAGCAGCGTGCCGGACGCGATCAACCCAAACGGATTAATCCCCAAGGCCCCGCACACGGCTTCCGTCTCGGCTGCGTACGAGATCGCGGCCTCGTCGATCTCCAACCCCGTCTCAGACGCGTCAGCCAGCTCCCGCAACCCGGTCGCCAACCCGCCCTCCGTAGGGTCGTGCATCGCGTGCACCTGCACCGTTTCGGACGCAATCGTCGCTTCCTTCAAGACACTGATACCCGGGTCGTCCAGGAATTTCTGGGCGCGAGCGACCACCGCGGGCTGCACCCCCTCCTCTAAGAGGTGGTCCTCGACTTCTCGCGCAAGCACCGCCGTGCCCTCGATTCCCGCGTACTTGGTTGCGACGATCGCGTCGCCCGGCCGGACGCCCGATGTCCGGACCTCGCGGCCCCGCTCGACCTCGCCGAGCATCGCCCCGATCCCGATCGCACGCTCAAGCCCATACGTCACCTCAGTATGGCCCCCGACCAGCGTGACCCCCAGTTCCCGACAGGCCGCCAGCATCTGGTCGAACACCGTCCGAACGGCCTCGTCCGTCCCGCCCGGGGGCAACAACACCGTCGCCATCAACCACTTCGGCGTCGCTCCCGTCACCACAATGTCGTTCGCGTTCACATGGACGACGTACCAACCGAGGCGATCCGTCGCGAACGTCACCGGGTCCGTCGCCGCGACCAGCAGGCGGTCGCCGCCCGTATCGATGACCGCAGCGTCTTCTCCGGGCGCAGCGCCAACGATGACGCGTGCGTCACGAACGTCGATCTGCCCCAGAAGCTCCGCCAGCAGATCGGGCGGCAACTTGCCGGTCGGTAGCGGTCGTGGATGGCGCATCGGTCGAAAGCTCGCGGCGGGCCCTACGGACCTCGACCGGAGCCCTGGGTCCTCTTCTTAGGTGACTACTGGCCCATCCGCCAACCGGACCGGGAACGCCACGTCGGGGTACTCCCCCGTCAGCTGCGCCCACGCCCGGTGCGCTATCGCTTCGGCCCGCCGGAGCACGTCTGCCTCGTCCACCATCGTCAAGCTGTCGTCGCGCATGATGAACCGCCCGGCAACCATCACAGACTCGACATCCGATGCCTGCCCGTTGTGCACGAAGTCGGAGACCGTATGCAGCGTCGGGACCAAGTGTGCCTTCCGCAGGTCGATCATGAACAGGTCAGCCTGTTTGCCAACCTCCAACGAGCCTGCCAGGTCGTCCATCCCCATGATGCGCGCTCCGCCAAGCGTCGCCCACTCGAACACGTCGTCCGGATGCGGGCGCATCTCATCGTTCGTGCGCACACGCTCCACGAACAGGCCAGTCCGCATCGCCTCAACCATGTCCTCCGCCATGTTGTCGGTCCCGATGCCCAGCACGGCCCCAGCCTCCACTAGGTCCATTGCCGGCGCGGCAGCGCCCCGCCGTGCCGCGATCGCCGGGTTATTCGACACCCCGGCCCGGGCACGGCCCATCACTCGCACCTCCGACTCGTCCAGATACCGGCAGTGCGCCGCGACCAGCCTCGGTCCCAAGAAGTCATGGGCGTTCAGATAGTGCGCCGGACGCACCCCCCATGCCGCCGACACTCCCGCAACCTCCTGATGGCTCTGTGACAGATGGATCGTGTACCCAACGTCCCGCTCCTCCGCCAGCTCCCGCGAGCGCCGCAGGATCCGTGGTGAAACGGAGTCAGCAGTCGTCGGCGAGAAGTAGACCGTGACCCGGCCGTCGTTCGATCCGTGATACGACTCGAACAGGTCGATCGCCTTCGCGATCCCTTCCTCTCCTAGGCTGTCCGTAAAGTCTCGGGACGATCGCAGGGGCGATCCGGACACGATCACGTTGTAGTTCACATCGCGGATCATCTCTCCCAACACGAACCGGGCCCCGGTCCCGAGCACCGGATCGATGTACGAAGACACGTCCGTTCCGAGCTCGAAGAACGTCGTCGTCCCGCTCCGGATCCCTTCGATGGCCCCCAGCGTCGCCATGACTTGTAGTTCTTCGGTCGAAAGGTACGAGTTGATGGGGCGCGGGAATCGAAGAGTCGTCGGAAACGCAAAGTCCTCCTGGACGCCTCTGCTCAAGGTCGCACCCAGGTGCGTATGGCAGTTGAAGAAGCCCGGGAACACCGCCTTCGCGCGCCCGTCGACCATCTCCGCTCCCGGATGGGCCGCAACGATCTGCTCGGTCGGTCCTAGCTCGCCAATCTGACCATCCTCCCCCACGGCAATCGCCGCGTTGTAGAGCACCCGCCTTCCCGGGTCCCCGGTCACGATCGTCGTATCGCGGATCACAATTGAGCTCACGTCCCACCCCCCATATGCCTCGGTTGTCGGCGTCCCCGAATCATAGGGCGTGCAAGCACCCGGCATCGGGACCGCCAACCAGCCATAATGGCGCCCATGCAGAACATCCGAGAGGTCCAAGGCCGCGCACCCGCCGTCCACCCGTCCGCGTGGATCGCGGACAACGCCTACCTGATGGGCGATATAGAGGTCCGCGAGGGCGCAAGCATCTGGCCCGGCGCCATCCTTCGCGCCGAATACGGCCGCATCATCGTCGGCCGCGACGCCGCGGTTCTGGACCGCGCCGTCGTTCACGGCGGTGGAGTCGGCGCCGTCTCGCGCGTCACCGACATCGGCGAAGGCGCCGTCATCGGCGTCGCCGCCATGGTGCATGGAATGGCCGCAGGCCGGAACACGCGTATCGGCGACAACGCCACCGTCCTCGAGGCCGCAATGGTCGGGGAGTGGTGCTTCGTCGAGCCTCGCGCCGTCGTACTGCCCAGGGCCGTGATCCCCGCCTATTCGGTCGTCTCCGGAGTCCCCGGTGTCGTCACCGGCCGCATCGACCAGCGCATTCAACAACTGCTGACGGTCCAAGCCCACCAGCTCGCTGCCCGGGTCGACCTCCACCGGCAACACCCGCCCAACGACCCCAACAACAACGACCAAGGGAGCACCAACGTGATCCGTTCGCTCGACGGGAAGACCCCCAAGATCAGCCCCAAAGCCTGGGTCAGCGAAGCTGCGTACGTCGTCGGCGATGTCGAAATCGGCGACCAAGTGACCATCTTCCCCGGCGCCGTCGTTCGCGGTGACACCGGCAAGATCACCATAAGCGCGAAAACCAACGTCCAGGACAACGCTGTCATCTACACGGACGGCGACCTCGAGATCGGCGAAAACACCACCATCGGCCACGCGGCCACCATCCACGGCCGTCGCGTCGGCAGCCACTGCCTCGTCGGGAACAACGCCACCATTTCGGAAGGCGTCGAGATCGGCGACTTCTCCGTGGCAGCCGCCGGCACCGCCGTCGCGCCGCATTCGATCATCCCGCCCGACTCGTTCGTCGCCGGCGTCCCTGCTGAGGTGCTCTGGCAAACCGAACCGGAGCGACGGCGCGTGCTCGAAGAGACCGGTGGCGAAGGGTACGCACGGCTCAGTGCCGTCTATCAGGCCGCCGGATTAGGGTCCTGGCCTCCGGACGGCGAGCCACCGTCATAAGAGGGATCAGGTGGGTCCTCAGCAAAGAGCATGCCAGGACCCACCGTGAGACGCCCAGTCCTGCGCGCTTCTCTCATCGCACTGGTCATCGCCGGTGCAGGTGCCGCCCACGCGTGCGCATCGGCCTCGGCTCCAACGGGACCGCGATCGGCCGCCGCAACCCAGGCTCCTCTAGCATCACCTACGGCTATGCCGGAGGTAGTCCTCCAGCCGACTCCGCTTCGCAGGCCTGGCTCTCCTCGGTCCAACCCCACGCCCACAATAAGCCAAGCCAGCTTCCAACGGATCGAGGACCGCGAATGGCCCATCGTGGAAGAGCCGCCAACCGGCAGCGCCATCGTCCCACTGGACGCCGCCATGCAGGTGTACTTCGCCCGCCTCTATGAGGAATGGGACTGGGTTCTCAGCGAGCGACAACGCTACGACTCTGAGCTCTACGACCTCAATGCACTGGAGCGCCAAGGTCGGCTGAACCCGAGTCAGCGCGAGCGGCTCACCGAGCTCCGGAAACACTACGTGACCATCGACAACGTCACCCTGATGGTCGAAGCCGAGTTCAAACCCCCGAATGCCGTGTCCACCGTCATGACCAACCTCCGAATGGGCATCTGGGAAGTCACTTACGTCGGCAGTGGCATCTGGCGCGTTACCGACGGCGCTACCGGACTCCTCGAATACAGCGAACGGACCGAAGAAGGCCGCCGCATTCGCTGATTCCCTGACCCCGCCCCCCATCGCACGGCGAACTCGCCACTAGACCGTTCTCTCCCTCGTTACCCGAGGGTTGACACGCCAATATCGTCGCGAGATAGTTTTGCTACCTGTATTCGGTGAAATAGGGGTAGAGGAGCACCAAACATGAAACATCGATGGCTACGGCTTGCATTCGGCCTCGCGGTCGGAGCAACCGTCGTACTGGCAGCCTGTGCGCCCGCCGAGGAAGACGAGGGTGGGGACACCGGAGACACCACAACTGGCCCACCGCCGGCGATGAACATCCCGTCATCCGCAGCGCCAAACCAGACCGACACGACGCCGGGTGGTACCACCGAGACGCCAACCGATACAACGTCGCCAGCGCCCGGGACACCAGAAACGCCAACAACGGAAAAGCCAATGGAGGAGGCGTCGACCTCCGTCAGCGGCAAGCCGCTGGACCCTGACGCCGTCTACGGTGGCGTGCTCCAGCTAGGCTATACCCGTGAAGGTCCGACCTTCAGCTCGTGGGAAGAGGCCGCAGGGGTCGCCTTCTCGCAGGGTCACCCGGCCCACAACATGATCGCCCAGACACGCACGTGGGGCACCCAAGACGACTACCGGAACCTCGTGTTCTTCGAGGTCCACCCTGACCTGGCCACCGGTTGGGAGGTCTCTGAAGACGGCCTCCAGTGGGTCTTCAACCTCCGCGACGGCGTCTCTTGGTCCGACGGCACTCCGTTCACCTGTACGGACGCCAAGTGGTCGTTTGACACCATTCGAACCGCTGAGGGCCTAAACCGCAGCCCGCGTGCCCTCGCGTTCAATACCGTCAAGGAGTCCGTTGACGACGGTTTCGTCTGCGCCGATGACCTCACGCTGATCGTGAACCACGACCGGCCGAAGGCTGCGTTCCTTGAAGTCATGTCCATGCCGTACCACTACATGCGGCCGAAGCACATCTACGAAGACAACTTCGACCTCATGCGCGATCAGCCAGCAAGCGTTGGCACGGGCCCCTTCTCGTTCGTTGATTGGCTCCCCGGCGAGAAGTACATCTGGGAGCGAAACGCCGACTACTGGGACCAGCCCCACCCGTACTTGGACGGCATTGAATACACGCTTGGGACCAACACGTCGATCGACGCCGCGACGCGTGCAGGACGCATCCACATCAACACCGGCCTAACCGGCGGTCGCGCGGACACCATCCTCCGTGAATGCACCCAGTGCGTCTTCTTCGATCGGAGCACGTGGTCCGGCTTCAACGCAGTCATGACCCACCACGCCCGACCGCCCTGGAACACCCAGCCGATCAAGGACGCCATCTCCTACGCCATGGACCGAACCCGCATCGGACTCATCTCGGCGGACGGCTGGATGACCGCACCAACCGCGGGCCCCTTCTACCCCGGTGGTGCCTTCGACATGCCGGACGACGTACTGGCCGATATCCCCGGGTACGACTTCTCCGACCCCGACGGGAACAAGGACAAGGCTCGCCAGATCCTCGCCGACCGAGGCTACGGACCCAATGAGTTGACAATCCCGTTCACCATCTGGAATGTCACGACCGTCGCCGCCACTGCCATCGTCATCCAAGAAGAGTTGGAGGCCGTCGGCTTCAGCGTCGAGCCAAATCTCTTAGAGACCGCGCGCGCCTACCAAGCCTGGAGTGACGGTGACTTCGATGTCGGACTCCACAGCTTCTGGGTTGCGGGATTGGACCCGGACATCGTCCTCTACGAGCACTTCTACACAGGGTCTGACCGGAACTACAACCGCTACTCGACCGCCGAGAGTGACCGCTTGATCGACGAGATGTCGGGGACCACTGATCCTGAACTCAGGAAGCAGCGGGCTTGGGACGTGGCAGAGGTCATCATGCGCGACCACGGCAAGCACATCATCGGCTACGGTTCCAGCATGGCCGCAGTCCAGCCAGAGGTCGGTGGCTACATGTTCGCCATCAACTACCTCTACGGCTACGGCCCGTGGTACCGCTACCAGCACGTCTACCTCACGGACGCCGGATAGTCGTCTCGTAAACACGTAGACACGACTGAGACCCAAAGAGGCCGGTCCTCTGTTAGGAGGACCGGCCTCTTCTGTTGTGTGCCGCCGCGCAGGCGCTTGGTGGCACACCTCTTCCACGGACCGAACCTCGCATCGCTAGGGATTGACACTGTTATGTCTCGGGAGCATACGTACGTCATTGCACGGCGAAACGAACCCAAGGAGGGGTCCGTATCCAACCCTCGAAACGATCCGGATGGCTAAAGGCGGCCCTCGGCCTCGCCGTCGGGTCCGCAGCCGCAGTTGCTATCTGGATCGGCGTTCCCGCGGCGATGCCAGGGCCCACGCCCCCCGACCAACGTCCGGCACGTCCGACTCCAACGCCGACAGCGGACAGACGCTTCAATTCCGAATACGAGCGCCCAACTTCAATCAGTGGCAAGCGCCTGGAGCCAGACGCCGCCTACGGTGGAGTCCTGCAGCTTGCGTACACGCAGGAAGGTCCGAGCTTCAACACCTGGGAAGCGACCGACGGCGTCGCCTTCTCCATGGGTCACCCCATCCACAACATGCTGGCCCAACCGCGGACCTGGGGCACCTTCGACGACTACGCCAACCTCGCGTTCTTCGAGATCTACCCGGACCTCGCCCATGAATGGGAGGTCTCCGAGAACGGCCTGGAGTGGATATTCAGGATTCGCGACGGCATCGTATGGTCCGACGGAATGTCGTTCACCTGCACCGACGCCAAGTGGTCATTCGACTCCATCCGCACCGGTGAAGGACTGAACCGCAGCCCGCGTGCCCTCGCCTTCAACACCGTGAAGGCCGACCTGAACGACGGCTTCGTGTGCGCCGACGATCTCACGCTCGTCGTCAACCACGACCGCCCGAAGGCTGCCTTCCTCGAAGTCATGTCCATGCCGTACCACTACATGCGGCCCAAGCACATCTACGAGGGCAACACCGATCCCATGCGTGAGCAGCCGGCCCAAGTCGGCACCGGCCCGTTCTCGTTGGGCCAATGGCTCCCGGGCGAGAGCTACACTTTCGAGCGGAAGGACGACTACTGGAACCAGCCGTTCCCGTACGTCGACCAAATTCACTACGTCTTCGGGACCAACGCCTCCAACGACGCCGCCTTCCGCGCTGGCCGCCTCGACATCTACCCTGGCATCAACGGTGGTCGTGCCGATACGCTCCTCCGTGAGTGTGACCAGTGTGTGTTCTTCGGACGCACCTTCGACTCCGGCTTCCAGGCCTTCATGACCCACCACCAGCGTCCGCCGTGGAATACGCCGGCGATTAAGGACGCCATGTCGTACGCCATGGACCGCATGCGGATCGGTCAGATCTCCGCAGACGGCTGGATGTCTGCGCCCACCGCAGGCCCGTTCTACCCGGGTGCCCCGTGGGACATGCCGGATGATGTCTTGGCCACAATCCCCGGCTACGACTTCAGTGACCCCGAAGGCAACAAGGCCAAGGCACGCCAGATCCTCGCCGACGCTGGCTATGCCGAGGGTGAACTCGTCGTCCCGTTCACCGTTTGGAATGTCCCCGGGATCGCAGCAACTGCCGTCGTTATCCAGGAGGAGCTGGAAGCCGTCGGCTTCAACGTCGAGCCCAACCTCCTCGAGACTGCTCGCGCCTACCAGGCCTGGAGCGACGGTGACTTCGACACCGGCATTCACGGCTTCTGGGTTGCCGGTCTCGACCCGGACATCGTGCTCTACGAGCACTTCTACACTGGCTCGGACCGCAACTACAACCGCTACTCCAAGGTCGAAACCGATCGCCTCATCGATGAGATGTCCGGCACCGTCGACCCCGAGCTGAGGAAGCAGAAGGCCTGGGACGTCGCCGAGATCATCCTCCGTGACCACGGCAAGCACATCATCGGTAACGGTTCCAGAATCGGTGGCATGCAACCCAACATCGGCGGGTACATGTACGCCATCAATTACCTCTACGGCTACGGCCCGTGGTACCGCTACGAGCACGTCTACTTCACTGACTAGCTCGGAGTCGTAGACACAGTTCCGGCTTGAGTGGGCCGGCCCCTCCGGATGGAAGGGCCGGCCCACATCCATGATTTGCAGCGGGAAGACAAGTCGGCGGTATACTCCCTCGCGATGGTGCGCGTAGGGTCACGGCTCCTGTATGCGGCCCTGATCCTGGTCTGGGCGGCTGCCTCGTGCACCCGCGCGGACCCCTCCGCTCCAAGCGTCCCAGCGAGTCCTGCGACGCCGATCACCCGTGCCACTGCCGCAGACTCGACTGCCGCCCCGGCTCAGGCCGTACCCCATGACGCGCGCAGCGGCGATACCGTCGCGATGGTTTCCCAACCCCCCACGCCCGGACTTCCCGCCAGCCCGAATGGGCAACAATGGGCCTCCCACCAGATCGACCTCCCGGCCGGGTCCCAGATCGCCGTTGACCTCAAGCCCGGCCAGTACGTCGGCCAGGCGACTGTCATCGGCCAACCAGGGACCGTCCCGCCCGGAAGCAACCTCGTCGTGTTTGATCAACAACTGGGCCGCATCGCGCGCATCGTCGCCGGACCCGCCGGAGAGTTCGACGCCACCGTCGACGCCCTCCCAGGCAGCCATGTCTTCGTCGGAATCGGCTTCGCCCCCGGCGACTCTGGCGTCCTCGTACCCACCCCGCCACGACCGTTCCCATACACCATCGGAGCCGGACGGATGGAGGACGGCCCTGAGGGCGCCCCCTGGATACTCACGACCTCCCTCATATCTGACGAGCTCCGAAAGGGCGAGACCGTGCCGTTCGAAGGAACAATCGTCCTGCCATACGCCCCGTGGGTGGACCCGCCAGATGGCACGATGGAACTCCTCGCCACCATACTAATCGACGCCAACGGCCGCCAAGTCGGGTACGGCGCCGAGTTCGTCTCCTCCTTCCTCACCCCCACCGGACTCCCCATCGAACGCTCCGTCCTGGATCAAGTCGTCACCCGAAGCATCAGCAAGACGCTCGACGTCCATTGGAGGGTCAACGACGAAGGAACGTGGCTCGCCGATATCGCCGGCGAGATCACCATGCCGGCTTCCTGGGGCGACGGCCTCTACCGCTTGACCGCCGAGCTCTCCCTGAACGACCGGTTCCAAGTCGACGGCGAATTCGCAGGCATCGGCCTCTGCTGCGAAGCGCCCGTTCGGAACGTCCTCGTAGGCGAAGTCCAGGCTCCACAACTCGCCGCCACACTATTTGCGGATGTCCTCGACGAGGGCAGCCGTGGCGGCGTCAAGCCGACCAGCCAGGAGAACTGGTTCGACGTCAGCGGACGCATCGCCATCAGACACGATCCTGTTATCCCCCGTGCCGACGCGGACGATCGAGCGTGGACCTATGACCTGGTCCCGTACCTCCCCATGCTCGGCGCGGTCAGCCGCCGTCCAGCGGCACTACCCCCCACCACGTTCGACTTCCCGACGAGCTCCCTGACCGTTCGCGTCCACCGGCCCGACGGACGAACAGCTACCCTCGGACCCGCGCCACTCTCCCACCTTGAGTTCCGCGTCCCCCGGCCGCCAGCCTGCTACTCCGCCAACGAAATCTCAAGCGGCGGTTATCCCTCCGGCCTCGTCCGCATCGGAGCCCCACGTGAAGCATTCGCGTACCAGTTCCCAGTCGACGGTGACTACCGGATCGTGTTGGACGGAGCCTTGACCGACATGGACGGCGTCACTTACGACCTCTCAGGCGAATACCGCATCACGGTCGGACAACCGCTCAAACTCGGTTTGGGATTCCTACCGGGAACCCCCTTCCAAACCGGCAACCAAGTCCCGCTCACTGCCCAGATCTGGCCCGCAATGCCGGCTTCAGTCGAATTCTCCGCCCTCCACGTGGGACCCGACGGGACCCGCCGCGTCCAGCGATTCCACGGGACTGCGACCGACCACGGACGCTGGGACGCCGGCACTGAAGTCCTCGCTTTCGAGACCCCCGGCGAATACCGGATCGACGTCGAGGCGCGCTACCAGGACCCGGAAGGCCGCCTGTGGGTCGGTCGCCTCCGGACCGGAAGCGTTATATTCCCGCTGGACTCAGAAATCGCCGCCCACGGAAGACGCGCCATCGGCACCCAACGCCAGTGGTTCTTCCGCCCCGACTTCGATCCCCCTATCGACCTCTACGGCACCGACTCCGGCTACAACATCGTTGGCGATGGCCTCATGTGGCCCCCATTCGCGAACGGAGACATCCAGTGGGGCGTCACGGAGGACCGCAACGACAACGCCATTGCCTTCCGTGGAGGGGTTCAGGTCCTGGCCGCGGACTCTCGTCTCGCAAGCGCCGCGGCGCAACAGGCGCTCAGCTTCGCCGTTCCCCTCTTCGACGGCCTCTCCGTTCAAGACCAGATCGCCATCGGCCAGATGCCCCTCGTCACCTACGCGGACGCCGCCTCGGGCCTCCCCGGCACGCACCCGGACGAGATCAGCCTGTGGGCCTACCTCTATAGCTCCGCCCAGCGCCCCGACGTCCGCGTCCGCGAGCTCATTCAAGGCTCCGAAGTCGTCGACACCTACTGGCTCTTCGACGACCCCTACTACCTCCAGACCGGCGTCGGCCCGGAGGGCGACCTCCCTACCGACTACAAGTTCCTCTATACCGCTGCCGTCATCCACGACCGGAAGACCGGCGAGGCTGCTTATGCTGCCCACGGCTCCCTTTGGGTGCTGACCCCAGACGATGACTCCCTCGGCGCGCGTGTCTTCCCGCCCTTCCGCGGCGCCGCCGGCGGCCCGGACGGAGGACCGCTCTTCAGCGTCCACGGTCGGGAGGTGGACCAGTTCTTCCTTCCCATCGGCGTCCGCCCCAGCTCTGTCTTGCAGGTAGGTGAGTCCTTCCGGATGGCCGGCCCCGTCGCCCCAACGCTCCCCAGCCTCCTCCAGTACACCGTCACCGCCCCGTCCGGTGCCCAACGCCACTTCGAAGGCCGCGCCAACCCCATCGGCTTCTTCTACCGCGCCGAACAAGACTTTGTGATCGACGAACCCGGCGTCTGGACCGTCGAGGTTCACCTCACCCATGACGGACCAACCAGTCCTGGCCCTGTGGGACCCCCGTTCCCTACTGGCGGTATCCTCTCGCCGGACCTGTCCACCTACCGCTTCGTCGCCACCGACAACAACACCCTGCCGCTCTCCGTCACCACGGACCTCCAGAAAGTCTCACCATCGTCGTGGCTCTGTCACAACGTCAAGGAGGCAACCTTCGAGGCGCAACTCCCCGCCGGAGCCGACGCCGAGACGGCATTTGTCAGCGTCTCCATCCCCGGGACCGTGCTCGTCGAATCCAACCTGCCGGTCGTCGATCGCACGGTCCAGTGGCGCCTAGACGCCGTCGCACTCAGCAGCCTGGCCGAGAGCTTCGACGTCGACCGCGGCATCGGGGACCTCATCACCATCACCTTCCACGTCGATGGTCTCCTAAACGGTCAGCCCGCCCGCTGGGTCGGACGGATCTTCACCGCCGGTACCCGGGTATTGACTCCACCCACCCTCTGACGTCCCAAAATCCCCAGTCCCCGCGGGCCCTCTCATCCGTTTCTTGAACGTCCTCTTCGCGCCGCCGGAACCTCGTGGTACCAGAGAAGTTGACACCCGGCTACCGGTCGGACATAGTGGCGTTGCAATTGCCGAGTCAGAACAAGGGGGATTTGGCTCATGAAACACAAATGGTCCAAGTTGGTCTTTGGCCTTGCGGTGGGCGCCGTCGTCGCGCTCGTGGCCTGTGCTCCCGCTGAGGATGAAGACGCCGGCGGATCAGGCGATACGACCACATCCGGTCCACCGCCCGCGCTAAACGTCCCATCATCGGCCGCGCCAAACCAGACGGACACCACGCCTGCCGGCCGCGCTGATACCTCGACCAGTACTTCCACGGGCTCGACCAGCACGAGTTCAACGTCCACGGGCTCTGGCTCAACGTCGACTGGCTCGACGTCAACCGGGTCGACGTCCACGGACACCATGACGAAGGATGAGGCCCCGAAGTCCGTGAGCGGAAAACCGCTCGACCCGGACGCGGTGTACGGCGGGGTGTTGACCACCGCCTACACGCGCGAAGGTCCAACCTTCAGCACCTGGGAAGAGGCCGGTGGCGTCGCGCCATACGCCGTTCACCCGTCCCACAACATGATTCTCCAGACGCGCACGTGGGGCACCCAAGATGACTACAAGAACCTCGTCTTCTTCGAGGTCCACCCGGACCTCGCCACCGATTGGGAGGTCTCCGAGGATGGCCTCGTTTGGACCTTCAAATTCCGCGACGGCGTCTCCTGGTCCGACGGCACACCGTTTACCTGTGCCGATGCCAAATGGTCCCTGGATCGCATCCGGACGGGTGACGGCCTCAACCGAAGCCCGCGAGCATTGGCATTCAACACGGTCAAGGGAGACATCGATGAGGGCATCGTCTGTGTAGATAACCTGACTATGGTCATCAACCACGATCGCCCAAAGGCAGCGTTCCTCGAGGTCATCTCGATGCCGTATCACGTCATGCGGCCGAAGCACGTCTACGAGAACGACACCGACAAGATGCGTCAAGATGCGCCCGAGGTCGGCACCGGACCGTTCACGTTGGTCCAATGGCGTCCCGGTGAGAGTTACACCTGGGAGCGCGACCCAAACTACTGGGACCAGCCGTTCCCCTACCTCAACGGCATTAAAGGGGTCTTCGGCACGGACGCCTCGCACGACGCTGCCCACCGAGCTGGCCGCTTGGACATTCGGACGGGCCTGAGCGGCGGACGCGGTGACACCATGCTCCGTGAGTGCAGCGACTGCGTCTTCTTCGACCGGAGTTTGTGGTCCGGCTTCACCGCCCTCATGACCCACCACGCCCGGCCGCCGTGGAACACCCAGCCCATCAAGGACGCAATCTCCTACGCCATGGACCGCGCCCACATCGGGCTCGTCGCTCACGACGGGTGGTATGTCGCGCCTACCGCAGGACCGTTCTACCCCGGCGGGGCCTGGGACATGCCGGATGACCTCTTGGCTACCATCCCCGGCTATGACTTCTCCGACCCAGAGGCCAACAAGGTCAAGGCCCGGCAGATCCTCGCCGACCAGGGCTTCCAAGAGGGCGAGTTGACCATTCCGTTCACCGTCTGGAACGTCCCATCGAACGCTTCCACTGCTGTGGTCATCCAGGAGGAATTGGAGAAATCTGGCTTCAACGTCGATCCAATCCTCCTCGAGAGCGCTCGCGCCTACCAGGCATGGAGTGATGGCGACTTCGACGTCGGACTCCACGGCTTCTGGGTTGCCGGACTTGACCCCGATATCGTGCTCTACGAACACTTCTACACCGGTTCGGACCGCAACTACAACCGCTACTCCACAGTCGAATCGGACCGGTTGATCGACGAAATGTCGGGCACGGTCGATCCTGAACTAAGGAAGCAGCGCGCCTGGGACGTCGCTGAAGTCATCCTCCGCGACCACGGCAAGCACATCATCGCGTACGGTTCCAGCATGGCCAGCATCCGCCCAGAAGTTGGGGGATACATGTTCGCCATCAACTACCTCTACGGGTATGGCCCGTGGCACCGCTACGCTCACGTGTACCTGACGGACGTCGGATAGTTCTCGGCGGTTCAGACCGACCCGACCAAAAGAGAACCGGCCCTCCGAAACGGAGGGCCGGTTCTCTATCTTGTGTCACCAAAAGCACCAGCTTCTGCAACGATAGTAGTTATTGTTTTGTCATAAGTGTCCTTTGTTCCCTTCCCTCGAATTACGAGGGTTGACATGTGTCCCATTCCTCTCGATAGTGCGCCCATTCATCCCATCACATCAGGCGGAGTAGAGAGCAAAGAGGGAGAGTGTCTATGAAGCATCGATGGTCAAGATTCTTATTCGGAGCGGCGGTGGGTGCCGCCGTCGTACTGGCGGGGTGTGCTCCTGCTGAGGAAGACGGCAACGGCGACTCCGGCGACACCACTACCGGTCCTCCGCCAGCGCTGAACGTTCCGTCTTCGGCGGCGCCGAACCAGACCGACACCACACCAGCCGGCCGTACCGACACCACGACACCGACCGGTTCGACGACCACTACCGGCCCGTCTTCGACTGGTTCATCCTCGACGGGCTCAACGTCGAACGACACCACTACGACGATGGACGAGACTCCCAAGTCCGTCAGCGGCAAACCCTTGGACCCGAACGCCGTGTACGGTGGCGTCCTTACCACCGCATACACGCGCGAAGGACCGACCTTCAGCACATGGGAAGAGGCCGGTGGCGTCGCGCCATATGCCGTTCACCCGTCCCACAACATGCTGCTGCAGCCGCGTACCTGGGGGACCTTCGAGGACTACAACAACCTCGCGTTCTTCGAGATCCACCCGGACCTCGCCGAAACCTGGGAGGTCTCCGAAGATGGTTTGCAGTGGACCTTCAGGATCCGTGACGGCGTCCAATGGTCAGACGGCACCCCGTTCACCTGCGCCGATGCCAAGTGGTCCTACGACTCCATCCGCACCGGCGAAGGTCTCAACCGCAGCCCGCGCGCCTTAGCTTTCAACACCGTGAAGGAGAGCGTCGACGAGGGCTTCGTGTGCGCTGACGACCTCACGCTGATCGTCAACCACGATCGGCCAAAGGCCGCGTTCCTCGAAGTCATCTCCATGCCCTACCACGTGATGCGCCCCAAGCACATCTACGAGGGCAACACCGACGCCATGCGACAGGACGCGCCTGAGGTCGGCACCGGCCCCTTCCGCTTGGTCGATTGGCTACCCGGCGAGAGCTACACCTGGGAGCGGCGCGCCGACTACTGGGACCAGCCCTTCCCATACCTCAACGGGATCAAAGGCACGTTCGGCACCAACTCTTCGATGGATGCAGCATTCCGTGGCGGTCGGCTTGACGTCCACCCGGGCATCAACGGAGGCCGCGCGGACACACTCCTCCGTGAGTGTGAACAATGCATCTTCTTCGGCCGCTCCTTCGACTCCGGTTTCCAGGCCGTCATGACCCACCACGCACGCCCACCGTGGAACACACCGGCGATCAAGGACGCCATCTCCTACGCCATGGACCGCGCCACCATCGGACAGGTCGCGGCGGACGGTTGGATGACGCCACCCACCGCTGGCCCCTTCTACCCTGGCGGCGCATGGGACATGCCGGATGACCTCCTGGCCGGCATCCCCGGCTACGACTTCTCCGACCCCGAGGGCAACAAGGCAATGGCCCGCCAGGTCCTGGCTGACGCCGGTTACCAAGACGGTGAGCTCACGGTTCCGCTGACCGTCTGGAATGTTGCGTCGATCGCTGCAACCGCCGTCGTCGTCCAGGAACAGCTCGAGGCCGTCGGCTTCAATGTCGAGCCGAACCTCCTCGAGACTGCTCGCGCCTACCAGGCCTGGAGCGACGGTGACTTCGATGTCGGAATCCACGGATTCTGGGTTGCCGGACTTGACCCGGACATCGTGCTCTACGAGCACTTCTACACCGGCTCTGACCGCAACTACAACCGCTACTCCAAGGCCGAGACCGACCGGTTGATCGACGAAATGTCGGGTACTGTCGACCCCGAGGTGCGGAAGCAGAAGGCCTGGGACGTCGCTGAGATCATCCTCCGCGACCACGGCAAGCACCTGCTTGGCTACGGCTCCCGGATCGGCGGCATCCAGCCGAACGTTGGTGGGTACATGTTTGCCCTCAACTACCTCTACGGCTACGGACCCGTCTTCCGGTACCAGCACGTCTACCTGACGGACGCTGGCGCATAGCCCGACCCTCAACGCCACAACGCGTTTGAGCGACACAAAGAGGCCGGTCCTCCAAACAGAGGACCGGCCTCTTGCTTTCCCCTCAATTCCCCTCAGCCCCGGTTCGTCGGCACGCCAACTTCTTGGAACCTCAGATCGCGAGGCATTGACGCCGACCCATCTCATCGAGGACCGGGCAACTGAGACACTTCTCCCTAGTCAGATGCCTCCAACGCCCGGTACCCTGCCCGTACGCGTTCGGGACGCAGGATCATCGCTCGGTACGGAAGGGCGATGGTCCCGGGATCCGCCGTCGGCTGGCTGACTGATTCCGTGGATCATCGTGACGCGCTGCGAGGGTGCCACACATTGACATCGATGAACCCAGACACAGCCTCACGTTGGCGGACTGAGTCAAGATAGGGGGACTGGATGAGGAATCATCGATGGTCGAAACGAGCCATCGGTTTGTCCGTGGGCGCGGTCGTCGCGCTCGTGTCATGTAGCGCCTCCCGCCCAAGACCAGGACACTGGCAGCGCGACGGCGACAGCCATGCAGTTGGGACGCATCGCAGAACACCTTGACCAGATAGATGAAAAATGGGATGACCGTGATACTGAGTGGGGTGAGCGATTTACCCGCATCGAGCGTGAACTCTTCGGCGATGGAACGCCGGGAATCAAGACCGGACTGAGTGACCTCAACGCTCGCTTGGACCAGAGGCTGGACCGCATCGAGCGCGAACTCTTCGGTGACGGAACGTCAGGAATCAAGACCGGACTGAGTGACCTCAACGCTCGCTTGGACCAGAGGCTGGACCGCATCGACCGTGAACTGTTCGGTGATGGAACGCTAGGAATCAAGACCAGACTGAGTACCCTCGACGCTCGCTTGGACCAGAGGCTGGACCGCATCGACCGTGAACTCTTCGGTGATGGAACGCCAGGAATCAAGGCCAGGCTGAGTACCCTCGACGCTCGCTTGGACCAGAGGTTTGACCGCATCGAGCGTGAACTCTTCGGTGATGGAACGCCAGGAGTCAGGTCGGACGTACCGGCGTTATCCGACCGTGTGGCCGAGCTGCTCGCCGACACCACGTCCCGCTACACGTCCACCCAGATCAACGCGACGCCCAGCTCTGTAAGCGGTATACCGCTCGACCCACACGCAGTCTACGGCGGCGTACTGAATGTCTCCTACACCAGCGAAGGCCCGACTTTCAGCTCCTGGGAAGAGGCATCAGGCGTAGCGTTCTCCATGGGCCACCCCATCCACAACATGATTCTCCAAACGCGCACCTGGGGCACCTTTGAGGACTACTCGAACCTCACATTCTTCGAGATCCATCCAGACCTCGCGACATCGTGGAGCGTCTCCGAGGACGGCTTGCAGTGGACCTTCAACCTCCGTGACGGCGTCTTCTGGTCCGACGGCACGCCGTTCACGTGCTCCGACGCCAAGTGGTCGTTCGACTCCATCCGCACCGGTGAAGGCCTGCACCACAGCCCACGGGCCCTTGCGTTCCACACCGTGAAGGCCAACGTGAGCGAAGGCTTCGTGTGCACCGACGACTTCACGCTCGTCGTTAACCACGATCGCCCCAAGGCTGCGTTCGTCGAAGTTATGTCCATGCCCTACCACTACATGCGGCCCAAGCACATCTACGAGAACAACACCGACCTGATGCGTCAGCAGCCAGCCGAAGTCGGCACCGGCCCCTTCTCGTTCGGCCAGTGGCTACCCGGTGAGAGCTACACTTTCGAGCGCAAGGACGACTACTGGGACCAGCCGTTCCCGTACGTCGACCAGATCCACTACGCCTTCGGGACGAATGCGTCGAACGACGCAGCCTTCCGCGCTGGCAGATTGGACATCTACCCCGGCATCAACGGAGGCCGCGCGGACACCATGCTCCGTGAGTGCACTGACTGCGTCTTTTTTGGCCGCTCCTTCGACGCCGGTTTCCAGGCCGTCATGACCCATCACCAGCGGCCGCCGTGGAACACCCAGCCCATCAAGGACGCCATCTCGTACGCCATGGACCGCACCAGAATTGGGGAGATCTCAGCTGACGGGTGGATGACCCCGCCCATCGCAGGACCGTTCTACCCCGGCAGCGCATGGGACATGCCGGATGACCTCCTGGCAACAATTCCCGGCTACGACTTCTCCGACCCAGCGGGCAACAAGGACAAGGCCCGCCAGATCCTCGCCGATCAAGGCTTCCGAGAGGGTCAGTTGACCATTCCGTTCACCGTCTGGAACGTTCCATCGAACGCTGCTACTGCTGTGGTCATCCAGGAGGAATTGGAGAAATCCGGCTTCAACGTCGACCCAATTCTCCTCGAGAGCGCCCGCGCTTACCAGGCGTGGAGTGACGGTGACTTCGACGTCAGCATCCACAACTTCTGGGTTGCGGGTCTCGACCCGGACATCGTGCTCTACGAGCACACTGGCTCAGACCGCAACTACAACCGCTACTCCACAGTCGAATCGGACCGGTTGATCGACAAGATGTCAGGCACGATCGATCCAGAGTTGAGGAAGCAGCGGGCCTGGGACGTCGCCGAGATCATCCTTCGGGACCACGGCAAGCACCTCATCGGCTATGGATCGCGGATCGGTAGCATGCAGCCGCGGGTTGGTGGGTACATGTTTGCCCCCAACTACCTCTACGCCTACGGACCCCTCTCCCGGTACCAACACGTCTACCTCAAGGACGCCAAGTAACGCCTTAACCGGGCCAACGCGGTTTAACGATGCTCAGAGAGAGCGCTAGTCCTCCGACCTCGTCAGACGCTTCGGACGGCGGTACTCTACGTGTACCCGTGAGGAACGCAGGAGCGTAGCTCAGCCTGGAAGAGCAGCGGTCTCCAAAACCGCCGGTCGGGGGTTCGAATCCCTCCGCTCCTGCCAGCTACCGCCGTCGTCAGCCAAGCAGGCGCTCGATATCGGCCGCCATCTCCGCCGCGGGCGTGCCCGACCGGAACAGCACCGCCAACCGGCCCTCTCCGTCAATCAAGAAGCTATGGTCCGTGTGCCCGACCAGATAGCCACCGTCGTCGTGGTCCGGCCCGCCGGCTCCCTCTGACGCCTCCGCGAAGATCCCGTACGCCGACTTCGTGTCCTCCAGCACCTCGTCGCTCCCCCTCAGCCCATAGAACGACGTATCGAACCGCCCCACGTACTCGCCCACCACACCCGGCGTATCGCGCTCTGGGTCGACCGTGATGAACGCAAACTCGACCTCCTCAGCCAGACCACCCAGGAGGTCCCGCACCTGGACGTAGTCCGCAAGCGTGATCAGACAGATGTCCGGACAGTGCGTATACCCGAAGAACATCAACAGCGCCTTCCCGCCCCGGTCCGACACACGAAACGGGTCGCCACGCTGGTCCTCCATCGTGAAGTCCGGAGCGGGCTCCAGTGGCTCCAGCAGCAACCCGTGGTAGCCGTCAGCGTCGCCCCAACTGTTGCCACTCTCCGTCGTCTGCACGCCGTGCTCTCTCGTCCCCATGCACGCTGCCGCGGACACGCACAGCAACCCCGCTAGCGCCCACACGACCGTCAGCTTCAACACGGTTCCACGACCCACAGACCACCCCCCGGAAAGGATATCCATGCCGCCTTTCCACGACCACGACCAAAGCCCGGTTAGCTAGGTTCAGTATCCTTGCCCTCAAGCGAAGGCGGACTGCGGCTCAACCTCGCCGCCTGCGGATTGGCAGAGAAAGCTGAGGAAACGATAGTGGCGCTCGCGACGACCCTCGGTGTTCGGGCCATCAGCCTCATCGCCGTCCTCTTCGCCGTCCTCACGCTCGTCGTCGTCACGTTAGGTGCAACCGGCTTCTCCGACAAGATGCTGACCGCCATCGTCCAGGAGGAAATGCGCGGCAGCCGGCAGGCCCTCGCCCAGACCATCCGCGACCCGGCTCGCCTCGAAGAAGTCCTCGAGGAACGAAAACTCGATCTCGAGGAGTTCTACGGTCTCGACCGCGCCTGGTACACGCGGCTCCCTTCCATGGTCCGCCGCGTCCTCACCCTCGACCTTGGCTCCGCCCGAAACCTCAAGTCGTTCGACGGCTCCTCACGCGTCATCGACATCGTCCTGGAACGCGTCCCCTACAGCATGCTGCTCATCACCACTTCCATGAGTATCACCGCGACGCTCGGACTGCTGCTGGGCGCGAAACTCTCGACCATCATCGGGACCCGCCGGGACAGGATGGCCTCCTACATGGGAGCAGCATCCAACGCCTTGCCTGCGTGGTGGGCCGGAATCCTCATGATCTTCGTCTTCTCGTTCCAGTTCGGACTCTTCCCCGCTCAGGGCCTCTACAGCAACCCACCGCCTACCGGCGGCTTCACACGAATGCTCGACCTCCTCTGGCACGCCATGCTCCCCATCATCACGCTCGTCATCGTCTCCGTCGGCGCGTGGACTTACGTCGTCCGGACCATGCTGCTGAACACCGCCCAGGAGTTCTTCGTCACCGCGGCCCGAGCCCGCGGCCTCCCGGAAGGCACGATCATGCGCCGCCACATCCTCCGGGTCGCCGCGCCCCCTATCGCCACAAACATCATCCTCGGACTCACCGCCTCCCTCGGCGGCGCGATTCTCACCGAGACCGTCTTCAACTGGCCCGGCATGGGCCGCCTCTACTTCGACGCCATCACCACCGCCGACGAAGGCGTCATCGTCGCCCTGACCTTCATCTTCACCCTGCTCTACGTCGCCGCCCGGTTCATCCTGGAAGTCCTCTACGTCGTACTCGATCCCCGCATCCGGTACACGACCCGCTCATGAGATTCAGCGACGCAGTCCGCGTAGTCCTCGCCTCCGGCACCGGGAAGGCCGGCATCTCGCTCCTCGCCATCCTCGTGGCCATTTCAGTAGCCGTACCGTTCTTCTTCCCGCTCGACTTCGGGCTCAGGTCGTGGAACAACCCCGTCGTCTGGGCCGACAACCCCAAAGCCGTGCCTCCCGTTTGGACCGCGCTCGTCGACGGGTCGACGCCGCCCCGCCACCGCGTCTTCGAAACCGACATCCCGACATCCGTGTTCAGCCAGGAACGGTTCGCCACGCGCACGTACGAGTTCCCGTTCACCTACCACGCCGACACGGCCCCGACTTTCCTCTCCCTCTCCCTCGGGTCGATGTCTTTTTACGACCGGCCCCCTACCGTGACGATGTCCATCACCAGGCCGGATGGCGCGACCGTGAGGCTCGTCCAACAGGTCGTCCGCGGCATCAGGCCCGACGAGACCGCGCCGGCTACCCGCTTCGCGGACGCCCCGCAACGCACCTTCCTCAGCGGCGACGCAGCAGCCTTCCAGGCTGCCGTCCAATTCGCGGTCGACCAGTTCGGCATCGACGTTAGTGAGAGCGCCATCCGCGGGCGGCTCGAAGAGGTCGTGTTCGGCACGCTGGGACCCCTCGCATCGGGCGTCGAGGGCCTGCGAGTGTTAGAGGGCGACTACACCGCGACCGTGCGCATCACCACCGCCAACCCACGCGACACTGTGACGTCCGTGAAGTTCGTGGCCGGCGGCGGCGTCTACGGGCTGATGGGCACCGACTCACAGGGGCGCAACCTCGCCACCGGCCTCCTGTTCGGCTTCCCCGTCGCCCTGCTCATCGGCATTCTTACCAGCGTCGGCGCCACGACCATCGGCACCTTCTTCGGCATCCTCAGTGGGTTCACCGGCGGCAAGACCGACATCACGATCCAGCGGGCGTCGGACATCCTCACGAACATTCCCCTGTTGCCGATCCTGATCTTCCTCATCTTTATCCTCGGCCAGAAGCTGTGGCTCGTCATGGCCATCCTGGTCCTCTTCGGATGGCCCGGATTGACGATCATCCTCCGCTCCATGGTCCTCCAAGTCCGCTCCGGCCAGCTCGTCGAGGCCACCCGGGCGCTCGGAGCGTCCCGGTGGCGCATCATGTTCCGCCACGTCTTCTTCCAAATGGCCCCGTTCATCATTGCCCAGATGATCTTCTTCACCCCTGCCGCCATACTGGCGGAGGCTGGCCTCAGCTTCCTCGGCCTCGGTGATCCCTCCCTTCCCACATGGGGGCAGATCCTCGAACAGGGGTTCCGCACCGGCGCAATCTACGTCGGATATTGGTGGTGGATCCTCCCGCCCGGGATCTTGATCGTCATCACCGCCATGGCCTTCGTCCTGCTCGCCCTCGCGCTCGAACCCGTCCTGAATCCACGGTTGCGGGGCAGGGCAGCGTGACTGCGCCCACCACAACCGGCGTCACCCTCCTCGAGATCGCCGACCTTCGCCTCCACTATGCCGGCGAGCGGGGCGTCGTCCGCGCCGTCGATGGCGTCTCGTTCAGCCTGAAGCGAGGCGAAACACTCGCCATCGTCGGCGAGTCCGGGTCCGGCAAGACCAGCCTCGCGTTGGCTCTCCTCCGCCTGCTCCCACGAAACGTCGCCGCGTACGACGGCTCAGTCACACTCAACGGCGAACCGCTCATGGACCTCGATGACACGCGGTTCCGCGAACGCGTCCGCTGGCGACAGGTTTCCATGGTCTTCCAGGGCGCGACCGAGTCGATGAACCCCGTGTTCAAGGTCGGACCCCAGGTCGCCGAACCCCTCACCGCCCGCGCTGGAATGTCCAAGAGGGCCGCATACGCCGTCGCGCGTGACTACCTCGCACTCGTCAAGCTTCCCCCAGAGACCTTCGACCGCTACCCCCACGAGCTCAGCGGCGGCATGAAACAGCGCGCCGTCATCGCCACCGCGCTTGTCATGGAGCCCAGCCTCGTCATCCTCGACGAGCCAACGTCCGCGCTCGACGTCGGCGTCCAAGCCCAGATCATGAACCTCTTTAAACGCCTTAAACTCGACCTGGGGCTGTCGTCGCTCTTCATCACGCACGACATCGCACTCGCCAGCGACCTGGCCGACAACATCGCCGTCATGTATGCCGGCGAGTTCGTCGAGATCGGTTCTTCCGAAGACGTCCTCACCAGGCCCGCGCACCCGTACACCCAGAAACTCCTCGCCGCCATCCCCAGGTTGCGCTCTGACGACCCACTCGAGTTCATCCAGGGCGCGCCCCCCGATCTCACCAACCCCCCAACGGGATGCCGATTCCACCCACGCTGCCCATTCGCCTTCGACCGGTGCCGTGAATCCACCCCGCCTCCGATGCCAGCCATCGACGGCGACGCGTCCGCTGCATGTTGGCTGCTCGACCAGAAAACCGGGACGCCCACCTCATGACGACCACGCCCGCCAGACGACCACTCCTCAAGCTCGAAGGCGCTGAGATGCACTTCCGCGCCCGTGCACGTCTCTTCCGCACCACCATCGTCCGCGCACTCGACGGGGTCGATGTCGACCTCGCTCGTGGCGAGACCCTCGCCATCGTCGGCGAATCAGGGTCGGGAAAGACGACCCTCGGACGCATCACTCTCAGACTCCTCGAACCCACCGGCGGGCGCGTCCACTTCGACGGTCAAGACATAACCGACCTCCCCGACTCGCGCCTCAAGGAGTTCCGAAGGCGTGCCCAGGGCGTCTTCCAGGACCCGTTTACCGCCCTCGACTCCTTCATGACCATCAGACAAATCGTGGAGGAACCCCTCGTCATCCACAACCTCGGAAACCGCCGCGACCGCCTCGATCGCGTCGAATGGGCGCTCGACGAAGTCCGCCTCCGCCCAGCCAGCGATTTGCTGGACCGCTACCCCCATACCCTCTCGGGCGGGCAGCGCCAGCGCGTCGGGATCGCACGGGCCCTCGTCCTCACGCCCGAATACATCCTCGCCGACGAACCCGTCTCCATGATCGACGCCTCCAGCAGGGCTGAGATCCTCGCCTTGCTAAACGATCTCCAAGAACGCCACGGCGTCGCCTACCTCTACATCACCCACGACATCGCCACCGCACGCCACTTCGCCCCGCGCACCGCCGTCATGTACCTCGGACGCATCGTGGAAGAAGGCCCGACCGCCCAGTTGATCGAGCAGCCGCTCCACCCATACACGCAGGGCCTGCTCGCCGCCGTGCCGGAACCCGACCCCGCCAACCGCCTCGCCGAGCGCGACGTCCTCCCAGGCGAACCGCCCAGCCCAGCGAACGTCCCGGCGGGCTGCCGCTTCCACCCGCGCTGTCCGGCGTTCATGGCCGGACTCTGCAACGTCATCGATCCCGCTACCGTCGTCGTGAACGATCAGAGTGGTGCGTCGCATTCAGTCGCCTGCCACCTGCATACAGAGGAAGGCCACAACTGGCGGCCGTCGGCCCCGGCCGAAACCGCCCCGAGCGACCCCGCCTAAGAAAACCGGCCCGGCAACCGCGGGACCGACTACTGCGTCAACAACTCCTCGACCACGGCGGACACCTCGCGGCCGTCCGCCTTCCCGCGCACCGTGGGCATCAGCTTCCCCATCACACGGCCGCGGTCTCCCGGCCCCTTGGCTCCAAGGTCCGCGATCACCTTCCGCGCCTCGTCCGCGATTGCATCGCGGGAGAGCTGCTCCGGCAGGTATGCCATCACCACCGCCAAGCCCGCCTCTTCCTTCTCGGTAATCTCGGGACGACCCGCCTTCTGCGCCTCCTCGATCGCCTCGCGCCGTTGACGGACCTCGCGCGCCAGCACCTCCGACGCCTCTGTGTCCGACAGGTCCTCGCCCTTCGCCTTCTCCGCGTTCTGCAGCGCGCTCCGCACCATGCGGATCGCCTCCAAACGCACTTGGTCTCGCGCTCGCATCGCCGTCTTCTGATCTTCCGTCAACTGGTCTCGAAGCGTCGTCATCAAACGTGTGCCCCTCGTTCCGAATCTGAGCCTATTCTACGAATACCGCCACCACCCACGCGCCTATCCGATCACGCGAACGCCCCACGCACCTCCTCCGGCAACAGCTCCGCGATCCGCCGCATGATCACGTCCGCCGCGTCGCGCAGCGTCTCACGGTCCGTCGCCGACCCGCCCGCCGGCAGCACAAACGGCTCCCCGATACGGACCGACACCACAGGTCGCCGCATCAGCGTCCACGGCGTGACCCGCGCTCCAGCGATCCCGTGGATACCAACAGGGAGAATCGGCGTCCCCTCCGCAGCTAATGCCAGATACGCCGAACCCGCCAGCGGCGCCTGGAGCGCTCCCGTGCGGCTCCGCGTTCCCTCCGGAAACAACCCCACCGTCCCACCGGCCTCCAGGTGCCCCAACGCCCGGCCCATCGCCCGACGGTCCAGCCGTGCCCGGTCCAGAGGGATCAGCCCGTAGTGCAGGTAGCACCACCGTTGCCACCATCGCGTACGCTCGATCAACTCCCGCTTCGCCAGGAACAGCACCTGTCGGTCCGGGATGCTCACGTTGATCAGCGGCGGATCTATCGCATGGATGTGGTTCGACACCACCAACAACGGCCCCGACGTGGGCACATGCTCCACCCCATCGACGCGCCGTCGCGTCGCGAGCCGGAACACACCCGCCATGAACCCGTTCGCGATCCGGTAGCTCAGCGGCGGCCGAGGACCCCTCCCCTCACCTGACACAACCACCGCCGTTATCGTGCCTCCGGCGCTTACGCCCCCTTCGACGGAACAGTCACCACCACCGGTCCGGGGCCAACGCTGACCCCGCCCGAATGCTCGCTCCGTATTTCGAGTTCGACGAAGTTCTCCCCGTCAGCCTGCCACTTCCGCACGACTGTCCCTTGCGTGACAACCTGTTCACCAACGGGATTGAAGATCCGCATCCGGAACGGCCCGACCTTGCGAATCGTTCCAGCCAGTCCGATGAACTCGCGCACCGTGCGCTCCCACATCCCCTGGATGAACACGTTGTTCGCATACATCTCCGGAGCGCCTTGGCCCTGCGCGATCTCCGTGTTGTGGTGGATCGGCGTAAAGTCCCGGTTCGCCCCAGCCTCGATCACGAGCCGCTGCACCGTGATGTTCGTCACCACCGGCGGCACCGCGTCCCCTTCGTTGATCTCGTCAAAGGTCCGCTGCCGGTCCCAGTCAGCAGTGCTCGCCACTGCCGAAGGCACCGTCCGCTCGACCGCGCCAGCCCGCCCAGCCGGTTGCCGCGTCCCGTCCGGGTGCGGGATGTACCGATAAAGCCCGTTCCTCGTCGTCGCGACCAGGTCGCCGTGCTGGTTCCGCAGCCAACCCTCGTTCACGAAGAACGCGCCGTACCCAACGCTCGTCTCGCGCACGTTCACAGACACCAACGTTTGGCCGCCGGCCGTCAGTTGATCGCCGACGTACACCTGACGCGGATACTCGATCTCGATGTCCGTCGCAAACCCGGCCGTCGTCGGCGGTACCGGCAGCGGGATTCCGCCCGCGTTCCCCAGCGTGTCCGTCACCGTGTTCCGGTTCGCGTCCGGCCAACGGGTCGAGTCACCCGGCTTCCAGATCGGCGGCGCCGCCAATGTTGAGTTGATCATGCTCACCGGCGCCGGGATCGTCGGGTGCCCGTACCGCCGCGCGACTTCGTCGTCGTGGTACAGCGGACAGTCCATCTCCAGCGCCTCGCAGAATTTGCGGATCGCCCCCCGCTCCGCCGGGTCCGCACCCGCCCGCGTTACACCCCCCGAGAAGTCCCGCCCAACCGCCGCCTCCAGGTCCTGCCAGGTATGCTCACGCTGTTCGGTCGACATCGTTACCCCCTTGCCCACCGATCGTCCGTTGCTACCCAAATGGTACCCCTAATCGACACGCACCCAGGATGGAGCCACCCACGTACGGCCGCGTCGGCTCCCGACCACCATCGAACACCATGATCCACGGAAACACCCCCGGCCCGGACGCGACCCGCCATACGGCGACCATCGTCGAGTTGACCGCGCTGACCCCCACTGTCACGTCCTTCCGTCTCGCCATTGATCCCCCATCCATGCGTTTCCTCCCCGGACAGTGGATCGACCTCCACGTGACCAGCCCCACGGTCGGCGCACCCACCGTCGGTGGGTTCACCATCGTCTCCACGCCCCAGGAAGCGGAACGCGGGATGATTGAGCTGGCCATCAAGCGCCTCGGTGGCGGTCGCGCCGCAGCAGAGCTCCGTGACCACGCCGCCATCGGCGACCGCTTCGAAGTCGTCGGCCCCGGTGGCGCATTTTTCCTTCCTCCGGATCCCGGCCCGTCCGTCTTCCTCATCGCAGGCGGCATCGGCGTCAACCCGCTCATGAGCATGGTCCGCCACCTCCACCAGACAACGGACCCCGTACGCGTCACCCTCGTGTACTCCGCCACGACGCCGTCGGAGCTCGTCTTCCGCGAGGAATTGGAAAGGACCGCGGAGCAGGACCCGCGGCTGACCAACGTGTTCACGATCACCGGGACCGATCGGGAACCGTGGGAAGGCCGGCGTGGCCGAATCGGCCAACAGCTACTCCAGGATCTCGACAGACCCCAGGGAACCACCTACTACCTCTGCGGCCCCCCGGGAATGCCGACGGACCTCGCGCGAGCGCTCATCGGCCTCGGCGTCCCCATCGACGCCATCCGTTTCGAGGAGTGGTGAACGATCCTACCGCGGCTCCAGGACCATGATCTCCCGTTCGGCGGGCATGTTGTTCGGCGTCACGGAGAGGCGCCCCTGCGGCTCCACTTGCGTCGCGCCCACCTCTCGCAGGAACGGCGCAATATCGCCCGCGCCACGCTGCTCAGCCGCCCCAGCCTCCAACTGCATCTGTTGCCCCGGCGCTGCCATCGGATACGACATCGGGATCACAAGACGCGGCGAGAGCGACGCCAAAACCTCGGACGCAACGCCCGGCGACAACGTCCCCTGACCGCTTACCGGCACGAACACCACGTCCGCCGCGCTGAGCTCTCCGACATCGGCTCCCGACAGCGCTTGGCCCAGGTGGCCGAGGTGACAAACGTTCACGCCGTCGAGCGTGATCAGATAGCAGACCGTCCGGTGGTTCGCAGGGGGGTTCGCCGGCCGTACACCCCGGACCAGGACACCCGAGATTTCGTACTCGCCCGGCCGCGTGATCGTTCGAATCGCAGCGCCATCGTCGGTCTCGGTCCCCAGAGCCCCGTCCTCGGCGCAACTCACGGTCGCGATTTCAGGGGCAACTCCTCGCGAGCCTGCAGACGCACGCTGGGGGTCCGTTATCACCGTGGCCTCGCGGCCCCTGAGCATAAACGTTGACCCGCCAAAATAGGTGATATCCACAGCCCGTTCACTGTATCAACCGCCCTTCCAGGCGGTCAACGAACGCACCGGTGCGCCCCCCTCACGACGCCCTTCCACCTTGACACCAGTAGGGGCTGGCAGTAGGCTTGCACCTACGCATTAGCACTCTCGGGCTGAGACTGCTAACACCACTATGACCACGCTGACGACGCGCCAAGCAGACCTCTTCCGCCGGGTCGTCGAACACTACGTGGAAGCGGCTAGCCCTATCAGTTCTGCCAACCTCGTCAAGCAGGACGAGCTCCCGGTGAGTTCCGCCACCGTCCGCAATGAGTTGGCCGAGCTCGAGGAATGGGGACTCGTCTTCCGCCCACATACCTCCGCCGGCGTCGTCCCTACCGAGAGCGGCTACCGTTACTACGTCGAGGCCCTCGTCGGACGGCGCGAGCTCTCCGAGACCCAGCGCCACACCATCCGCCACCAGTTCCACCAGGTCGAACTCGACGAAGTCGGCTGGGTCCGGCTCGCCGGCGCCATGCTCGCCCAGATGTCGTCCGCCTTGGCCGTCATTACGCCGGTCCGGTCGCACGCCAGCCGCCTGCTCGCCATCGACTTGGTCCCGCTGACCGATACCCGCATCGTCCTCGTCGAGGTCCTCGATGGCGGCCGCGTCCAACGCGCCGCGTTCGACCTTCCGGCATCCGTTTCGCCAGAAGAGCTCCAACGCCTCGGGCGTGCACTCTCCGCCGCCTACACCGGCCACTCCCCGGACCAGGTGCGCCAAGACGTCGCACGTGGAAACCCGGACGACCTGGGACCCATCATCATGGACATCGCCCTCGAACTGATGGACCGCGCCGACCAGACCGTCGGCGAAGGCCCGTTCGTCTACGGCTTCAGCCAGGTCATGAACCAACCAGAGTTCGAGGACAGCGCCCCCATCCGTGGCCTCCTGGAAGCCCTGGATGCGGGCACCCTCGTATCCGCCCTCCAACCCTCCGACCTCCCCATCGGCGACGTCCGCGTCGTCATCGGCCGCGAGCACGGAGAAGCGTTCCTCCATCCCTACGGCGCGGTCGTCGCGACCTACGGCGAACCCGCCACGGGACGCGGCACCATCGCCGTCATTGGCCCCACCCGCATGCCCTACTCCCACGCCATCCCGTCCGTCCGCTACGTCGCCAATGTCCTCTCAGAAATCGTCGTCGAGCGCACACACGGCACGATGCACGACGCCCCCAGGATCGACCACGCATCACCACAACCGCAGACCCACCCCGACAGCGACAGTGACAAGAAATGACCACCACGCCCGAAAATCGGCCGGACGAGCAGGAACACGCCGCTCAACCCAACGACGGCGACACCGCACGCCACAGTGAAGCCCGCGACAAAGCGCCTGAAGACCGCACCGTCGAGGACTGGGAAGCCCTCCTCGAGTTCCAGCGCACACGCGCCGAAAGCAACTTCAATGGATGGCAGCGCGCGCAGGCCGACTACTCCAACTACAAGCGCCGCGCCGACCAGGAGCGCACCGACGCCTTCCGGTACGGCAGCGCGTCGACCCTCGGTCAGATCCTCTCGATCACCGACGACCTGGAACGCGCCCTGAACGCCCTCCCGTTCAATCTCACCCGACTCACCTGGATCGAGGGCGTCGTCATCATCCACCGCAAGATGCTCGCCATGCTCGAGGCCAGCGGCGTCACCGAGATCGAAGCCGAAGGCAAGGAGTTCGACCCCAGCGTCCACGAAGCCATCGCCCAAGCCGATGGACCAGAGGGTCAGGTCATCCAGGTCGTCCAGAGGGGGTACCAACTGTACGACCGCGTCCTGCGCCCCAGCCTCGTTCAGGTGGGCAACGGGGTCGTCTCGGAAAACGACGACCAACCAGAGACCGAACCAACCACCGGGCCGGATTCATCCGGCGACCATCAGCACACCGACACCAGGGAGTAGGAAACGCATGGCAAAGGCCATCGGTATCGACCTCGGCACAACCAACAGCGTTGCAGCCGTCATGGAGGGAGGCGACGGCGTCGTCATCCCCACCGCTGAGGGCAACCGCATCACACCCTCCACCGCCGCCGTCAACAAGGGCGGTGAACGCCTCGTCGGCCTCGTCGCCAAGCGGCAGGGCGTCACAAACCCGGAGAACACCATCTTCAGCGTCAAGCGCTTCATTGGTCGCAAGTTCTCCGACCCAGAGGTGCAGCAGGACATCACACTCCTCCCGTACAAGGTCTCGGAGGCTGCCAACGGCGATGTCCAGGTCACCCTGGACGACAAGGACCTCAGCCCTCCGGAGGTCTCCGCGCTCATCCTCCAGAAGCTCAAGAGTGACGCGGAGGCGTACCTCGGCGACACCGTCACGGACGCCGTCATCACCGTCCCCGCCTACTTCAACGACTCCCAACGCCAGGCCACCAAGGACGCCGGCACCATCGCCGGACTCAACGTCCTGCGCATCATCAATGAGCCCACCGCCTCGGCCCTCGCCTACGGCCTCGACAAGAAGGGCGAGGAGATCGTCGCCGTCTTCGACCTCGGGGGCGGCACCTTCGATCTCTCCATCCTCGAAATCGGCGAGGGCACCTTCCAGGTGCGTTCGACGGCCGGCGACACCCACCTCGGCGGTGACGACTTCGACATGGCCATCGTCGGTTGGCTCATCGACGAGTTCCGCAAACAAGAGACCATCGACCTCAAGCAGGACCGCACCGCCATGCAGCGCCTCCGCGAGTCGGCCGAACGCGCCAAGCAAGAGCTCTCGACCGTCGCACAGACCGAGATCAGCCTCCCGTTCATCACCGCGGACGCCAGCGGACCCAAGCACCTGACCCAGACCCTGACCCGCGCCACGCTCGAGCAGCTCACCGCCGGGCTCGTCGACCGCGCCGAAGGCCCGTGCCGTCAAGCCATCGAGGACGCCGGCGTCAGCCAGAGCGACATCAGCGAGGTCATCCTCGTCGGCGGTCAGACCCGCATGCCGCGCATCCAGGAGAAAGTGCGCGAGATCTTCGGCAAGGAGCCAAACAAGTCCGTCAACCCGGACGAGGCCGTCGCCGTTGGCGCAGCCATCCAGGCCGGCGTCCTCACCGGCGACGTCCAGGAAGTCCTCCTCCTTGACGTCACGCCCCTCACCCTCGGCATCGAAACCCTCGGCAGCGTCGCCACGCCCGTCATCCCGCGCAACACCACCATCCCGACCTCCAAGAGCCAGGTCTTCTCGACCGCCGCCGATGGCCAGTCCAGCGTCGAGATCCACGTCCTCCAGGGCGAACGCGCCATGTCCAACGACAACAAGTCACTCGGCAAGTTCATCCTCGACGGCATCCCTCCTTCGCCCCGCGGTCTGCCCCAGATCGAAGTTACCTTCGACATCGACGCCAACGGCATCCTCAACGTCAGCGCCACCGACAGGGCCACCAACCGCGAACAGCGCATCGTCATCCAAGCCGGCAGCGGCCTCACACAGGACGAGATCGAACAAATGCGCGAGCAGGCGGAACGCTACGCCACGGAAGACGCCGCCAAACGCGAAGAGGTCGAGCTCCGCAACAACGCCGACTCCCTCGCCTACGCCACCGAGAAGACCATCGCCGACAACGCCGACAAGGTCCCGGAAGACCTCAAGACCCGCGTCGAGGCGCGCGTCAAGGAGCTCCGCGAGGCCCTCGAACAGAACGCTCCCAAGGAGCGCCTGAACGACCTCGTTCAACAGCTCTCGGTCGAGGCCCAGGAGATCGGCGCAGCCATCTACCAGACCGCTGGCGCAGACGGCGCGGACGGCGCGTCAGGGGAGTCCCCCTTCGGTCAGGACCCCGCAGAGACCGGCGACGCCGATGGCGCCGAGGACGGCGAGACCGTCGAGGGCGAGTACCGGGAAGTCTGAGCCGTTGCGCCGGGACCCGGGACCAGTAGGGCAGGCCCATCGGTGACGACGGACCTGTTCGTCACCCACCGCGCCTTCACCGAGTTCCTCCGCAACATTCAGGGCGTCCTCGAGCGCGCCACCGAGCCCGCCCAGCGGCTGCGCGTACTCGTCCAGCCGCTCCAACACCTCCTCATGGAGGACTTTCTCGATGCGAGTTTCCGCGAAGTCACTGACCCCCGCGGCTACTCCCAGTACCTCCTTTACCGCTCCTCGGACCGCAACGTCTCCATCGTCGCGACCGCGATCGCCCCGAAGGTCAAGCTCCCCATCCACGACCACAAGACCTGGGGCGTCAACGGCCTCTATCAAGGCAGCCAGACCAGCCGCGTCTACCGCCAGGACGAGTCGGCTGGCGGACGTAGCCGCCTCTCACAGACCCGCAAACAGAAGATGAAGTCCGGCGACATCGGCCTCATCCTCCCGCCGGACGAGGACCTTCGCGCCATCGAAGTCACGTCCAAAGTCCCCGCCGTCACCGTCTCCGTCCTCGGCGCCGACATCGGCTGCCAACAGCGCCACACTTACGACAGACGCTCCGGCCCAACCGGCCCCTTCACCACCGGCTACGCCAACACCCTCTGCGCCTAACCGCTCACCCGCCCTAGCGGGAGCAGGCCAGAAAGAACACCGCGCAGAACCATGGATTCGGGATCGGATGTAGGATCGAATTCGAAATGCGATCGATCCATGGTGCTGCTATGGAACTCATGAAGTCCAGCGCCGGGGTTTCGCCCGGGGTGGCGCCCCACCGTGTCATGGCGGGTTGCCGAGCCCCAATATGAAGATGTAGCTTGAAACGCTTATGTAAGGAGGAGCGTATCGATGGTCAATATCGCCCGTCGCAAAACTGCCCCCTGGCATCGTCGACTGTACCTCCCGTGCTACCGCATCTCTGACGCAGCACGGTATGTAGGGATTTCACCCCAGCTTTTGTCATCTTGGCACCGCCCACGAGCATCCGGCGACGAGCCGCCCCTCCCCGAACGTGAGTTTCGGCGACCGCTTTCATATCTCGAATTGATCGAGGCGGCTGTCGTCGCCGCCATTCGCCGGACCACGCCAAAGATCGGATTGGGAACGATCCGACAGGCAAGGGCATACATGGCTCAAACATTCAACTCTGAATACCCCTTCGTCGAATACCAATTCAAGACCGATGGATACCACCTACTTATGGAACTAGCCCAAGCTATGCCCGACCTCGACACTAGGGATTTGATCGTTACAGATGCTGGGGGGCAGCTGGGGTGGAACGACCTCATGGCACACAAATTGTACGAGTTCGACTACGACGAGGAGTACGAGTTGGCGCTTAGATGGCATGCGGCGGGGCGCGACTCTCCCGTCTCGATCGACCCTCGTGTTGCTTTCGGCGCACCCACCGTCAACGGCATTGCGACGTGGATTCTCCGAGGTCGGATGCGCGCTGGGGAGGAGATTTCGGAAATCAAGGAGGAGTTTCCAAGGCTAGATCACGATGAGATCGCTGCTGGATTGCGTTTCGAGGGCATTGAGATCGCTGCGTAGTGATCCTGTTCTTCGACAGGAGCGTCGGTGTGACGATTCCCCGGAACGTATTAAACCTGCGGCGGTTGAACTTCCCTCACCAAGTTCAATACCACGAAAGCCATTTCGAACCAGGCACACTCGACGACGAATGGATGCCCACGGCCGCAGAGAATGGCTGGACCGTGATTGGACACGATCAATACCACCGTGGAAAGGGAAGCGAGGCGAACATCTTCGCCATCAAACAGTACGGATTAGGCTGCTTCTACTTGTGGGGTGCGGAGGCGAAGAATTGGTCGTTGGCGGCGATCAAGCGAACGGCGGAATTGCTTCGACTATCCGAACGGCCGGATCATTCTCCCGACACCCACCGTTAGGGTTGCGCACTCGGAGAGGATCACCCGCAGCGTCGGCGGGAAGCTCATACGGCTCTGAGTCCATTCGTCGCGATGCTGGGTTTCAACATCGAGGTTTCGTTCAATTCATGGATCGGTGCGTTCGATCCCGTCATCAAGGATCAACCCCCGCATCTGAATCGCCGGTAGCGTGGGTTCGGATCAACCGTCTCCCCTATCTAATCAAACCGGTACGGTCGGCCCTCAAACGACAGGGCCCAGAGCAGCCCCCCGATGGACAGGCACGCCATCAGGTCCGAAGAACGCAGGTCCGGCCTCGATCTCCACCCACTACCCCCCCGACTCACCGTCCGTCAGAATAGAAGCACCATGCCGCCACTCCCATCCAAAACCGAAGACCTCATTTCCCGCCTCCTCAGCGGCGACACCAACGCCCTCCCACGCGTCATCAGCCTCGTCGAACGCGGTGACCCCGCCGTGCCCGAGATCATGGAGCGCGTCCGCCCCGCCCTCGGCCGCACACACCGCGTCGGCATCACCGGCCCACCCGGCGCAGGCAAAAGCACCCTCGTCGAGGCCCTCACCGCCTACTACCGCAAGCAGGACCGCACCGTCGCCGTCATCGGCGTCGACCCCTCAAGCCCCTTCAGTGGCGGCGCTATCCTCGGCGACCGCGTCCGCATGCGTGACCACTACCTTGACCCCGGCGTCTTCATCCGCAGCATGGCCACCCGCGGCGCGTCCGGCGGCCTCTCCGCCGTCGCCCCCCGCACCCTCAAACTCCTCGACGCCGCTGGCACCGACATCGTCCTCCTCGAGACCGCCGGCGTCGGCCAGACCGAGCTCGACGTCATGGACGCCGTCGACACCGTCGTCGTCGTCGTCGTCCCGGAGGCCGGCGACGCCATCCAGACCATGAAGGCCGGCCTCTTCGAAATCGCCGACATCTTCGTCGTCAACAAGGCCGACCGTACCGGCGCCAAGCGCATGGCCGCCGACCTCGAACTCAACGTCCACCTCGGCACCCGCTCCACCGAGTGGTGGGAGGTCCCCGTCCTCCTCTCCCAGGCCCACCGCGGCATCGGCATCGCCGAACTCGCGGACGCCATCGCCAACCACCTCCGCGTCTCCACCGAGTCCGGCCACCTCGAAGCCACCCGCCGCGAGCAGCGCAGCCGCGAACTCGCCCGCTCCATCCGCGAAGAGATCCACGCCCGTGTCCGGCGCGCCGCCAGCGCCGATGGACACGTCGGACAACTCCTCCGCAGCGTCCAGGAAGGACACCTCGACCCGGACGCCGCCGCCGCCATGCTCCTCGACGACCAACGCCTCCTTACCGAGTGGCTCGCCGGTGACCGACACCAACCCACCGACCACTGACCCCGAACGCCCGCAGCTATACTTGCTACGAGGGAATCGAATAGGCTGCCCTAGCGCACTAGGCCGCCGCCCACGCACCCCCTCGGCCCCACCACCATGACCACAAAACGCGACTACTACGACGTGCTCGGCGTCCCACGCGGCGCGACCGGCGAGGACGTCAAAAAGGCCTTCCGCAAGCTCGCCTTCGACTTCCACCCCGACCGCAACAAGGCCTCAGACGCCGAGGACCGCTTCAAAGAGGTCAACGAGGCCTACGAGGTCCTTCGTGACCCCGAGAAACGCACCGTCTACGACCAGTACGGACACGCCGGACTCAACGGCGGCGGCATGGGCCGCGGCTTCGACGGCGCGGCCGGCTTCACGGGCGGCTTCGGCGACATCTTCGACGCCTTCTTCGGCGGCATGGGCGGCAGTGGCGCACGCGGACGCACACGCTCCTCCGCCCGCCGCGGCGACGACCTCCGTATAGAGGTCGACCTCGCCTTCCACGAAGCTGTCCTCGGCACCGAGACCGAGGTCGAGTTCCCCCGCTCCGAGCAGTGCTCCACCTGCCGCGGCAGTGGCGCGGCCCCCGGCTCCTCGCCCGTCGTCTGCACCCTCTGCAAGGGCGCCGGCGAGGTCCGCCGCAGCCAGCAGAGCCTCTTCGGCCAATACGTCAACATCACCCCCTGCAGCCGTTGCCGCGGCGAGGGCACCATCATCGACCGGCCATGCGGCGAGTGCAGAGGCGCGAAGCACGTCTCCCTCCTGCGCAAGGTCGTCGTCAACGTCCCCGCCGGCGTCGCCGACGGCAACCGCATCCGACTCGGCGGCGAGGGCGAAGCCGGCGCGAACGGCGGACCACCCGGTGACCTCTACGTCGACCTCAACATCGCCGAACACCCCCGCTTCGAGCGCGACGACCTCGACCTCGTCTACGAGCTCCCCATCAACATCGCCCAGGCTGCCCTTGGCACCGAGGCCACCGTCACCGCGTTGGAGGGCGACGACGAACGCGTCCGCATTCCCGCGGGAGTCCAACCCGGCCACACCATCCGCATTCGGAGCCGCGGCGTCCCGGACGTCCACGGCGTCCGGGGCCGCGGCGACATCGCCGTCGTCGTCTCCGTCGTCGTCCCGGACCACCTCTCCCCAGAACAGCGCGCGGTCCTGGAACAGCTCGCCGCTACCCTCCCGGACTCCGACGAGCTCAGCGAGGCAGCAGCCCGAGACCGCGGCTTCTTCGACCGCGTCAAGGACGCCCTCGGCGGCCGCTAACGCAGCCAGCCACCACCACCACCGCACCCGGCGAGCGGCGTCAATCCCATACTGGCACACCCACCTACCTGGGCTACCGCTCCCCATCCAGCCCGACGGGTCCGATCAAGCCCGCGCCGCGTCACACAACGGGTCGGCAACATCACCCAGGCCTCGCGGCGTCACGTCAACCACCACTGGCACACCAACCGGACCCGCCGCATCAGCCCGGATCCCAAACGGCCTGACGTCAACCCCGCGTGGCACACGCAACTGGGTCAACCGGGCCAGGGCCTTGTTCCGCGGCATCACGTCAACCACCACTGGCACCCCCCTGGACCGGCCGACTCACCCCCCAGCGCCAGCGGTATAATGACCGTTAAATGAAGCATAAAGGTGCATTTGTGGACACCTTCTGAACACAGCCCTGGACTGCTAGACCCGACCCACGCACCTCACCGCACGACACCACACGAAAGCAGCATGGTCGCCTCACTCAAAGTCCCCACCGCCCTCCGCCGCATCACCGACGGAGCAGACCACCTCGACGTCCCAACCGGGACGCTCGCTGAGGCGATCGACGCCCTCGACAAGCGCTTCCCCGGCCTCCGGGACCGCGTCCTGGACGAGGACAGCGGCAACATCCACCCTTTCATTTCGATCTTCCTGAACGGCAACGACGTCCACTACATCCGGGGCCTCGACACCGGCCTGAGCGACGGCGACGAGATCGTGATCGTCCCCGCCATCGCTGGCGGCTAGCGAGAACACGCGCACCATGCCCAGGAATCGCCAGGCCCGCGTCCTCGTCTTCACCGTCCTCGTCGTGATCGGGATCTTCGTCCTGCTCTCGGAGCTCGGACCCCCGAACCCGGACCACGACACTATCGCCTCCTCCGACTCCGGCTCCAACTAAGCCCAAATCCCTGAGGCCGCCCGCCTCCACGCCCCTTCCCCGGGACTTTACGTTCGGGTCGCTATATCCGCGCCCTTTATCCCTCGGCGACCTGGCGTCCAGCCTCCTGGACCGGCGCGATCATTCGTCTCGTCATCACCTCCGTACCGAGCGACCCTTCGTAGGTCAGTCCCACGGAGACGGCACGACCGAGCGCCAAGCACGCAGGTTCGCTGGCCGACCCCGGACCCCTCAAAGAGCGTCGCTCATTCCCCACCCTGTGAGCCGCAACGGGCACCAACTCGTGCTCGCGGCGACCGGTCCGCTCCCGTAGCCAGAGCCAAACCCGCCTCATCGGAGGGGCAATTCACACTCTGAGCCCGAAAGTGTGATTCGCCCGGCGGTTTCCAACTGGAGTTGGAACGCTCCCGGGTGGTCCGTGACCGGAGTTCTCACCATCCACCGAAGGGCAACCCGGTGTGGGCACTTCGGCAGCATCAGTCTTCCAGATCCCGCGCCCGACCGTCGGCTCCGGCCCACACTCATTCGTCCCGAGCGTCGCACTGGACCCGGTCCTCCCCGTTGAGTGCGAGAGCGAGCACCGTTACCGCGGCCAATAGAAAGCGCCCCCACCTGGTTGGTGGGGGCGCTTCTTTGACCTTCAGTCGGTCGCGTTATGCATCCGGCGGATGGTTATCCGGCGAGCGTCCCGTCACTGGTGGTGTAGAGCATGTAGCCCTTACCCGCTTCCACGATCGCCGCACCAGGGGTAACGGTAACGGTGGTCGTTATGTTCCCTTCGTCGTCCGTCACCATTCTCGTTGTTTCGATCATCTCTCGGATGAACCCTGCGGTGGTGTCGCCGGTTGGCCACGCGGACTCGTAGCGGAGTCCCACGGGGTTCCACCAGCGGACCACTGCCCAGCTGTTGCCAAGAGGCGCAAGGTAGGAGCTAACCCTGATCCACGTCTCGCCACCACCAGGCGTGTAGCCGATGCCGTTCCAGCCTGCCTGCACGGTGTACTGCGGCGGCGTGCGTTGCGGCGTGAACCGGGTCAACAGCACCTTCGCAGGATCGAACGTCGAGCTGCGGACGAAGTACGCACGGCCATCGCTCATCTGAAGCAGGGTGCCTTCCCAGCTACCGTCGGCAGCCGTCCGGGCGAACTCCCAGATCTTCGTCTCGTTGTTGAAGCTCCAGACCTGCGTCACCGACGTCCCGCTCAAGACGCTCGCAATCGAGCTGTCCTGTGGAATGCCCGGCACCGAGATCAGGTTCCAACCCGGCTGGATTGCAATTGTCTTCGGCTGTTGGGCGATGACGTCAAACCGGAACTTGAACTCCCTGGTGTTCCCGACGACGTCCGCGAACTCGATCACCAGGTTGTAGTCGCTCTGCACGACGTTGCTCAATGCCACCACGTACTTGACGCTGTTCGACGTCTGTGCCGCGCCCAACTCCACGGTCGTCGTGCTCATCACCACCGCCGAGTCGTCCGGGTCGAGCGTCTCGAGCGACAGGCCGGTCACGGAGATCCCGTTCTCGGAGTCCTCGCCGCGATCCGCCCCATACTCGTTCGCCTCACCTGGGAACTCGAAGGAGATGAAGACCACTTCGTCCGTTTCGACCTCTACTAGGTGGTCCGCCGCGAAACCATCCGCCTCCGTGAACCCGGTCCGGAGCGGGTCGCCGCCACCGTTGGCTACGGTGTCGAGCTCCCACTTCTTACTGGCGTCGCTGCCATCGTTCCCGTTCTCGTCCTCGCCACTGACGCGGACCGTGTACACACCATCGTCTTGGCCCTTGTCGTTGAGGTTCAGGGAATCGATGTCGGTGTCGACCGTCCACAAGTTCTCGCCCGCGTCGACGACCGTCAACCTTTGGGTGTCGTCGACGAGCTCCAACTGGACCGTCGGCCGCCGGTCGAGGTCCTCGGACGCCGCGATCGTCACACCAAGCGCATCGTTGCTTAGCGTCGGCGACACCGTCACCGTAAATGCGGGCCAGAGCCGGTCCTCCGCATCAGCTTCGTGGTCGTCGTCGGCGGCGTTCCCAGCAAGGTCCATGAGGTCATCACCGTCGATGTCGATGCTCGGCTCGGCATCGGTCGCCAACGGGTCATCTGCCGCGATCTGGACGAAGAGCAAATGCCGCGCGTCCTGACCGAGCGCATCGAACACGAGGTCCATGCCGCCGCCATTATCGTCCGTCACGTCGTCTTCGGCCTGTGTACCGCTGCTGGTCTTCGAGTTGAAGTCCAGATCACCGATCGTCCCGTCCTCGTCGTCCGCTCCGATGCTGATCCGCTCGCGGCCTGCGTTGTTGAGCCAGACGATGTTCTCGACGGAGTGGCCACCGATGTTGACGTCATTCTCTGTGAGCGCATCGCCGTCGATCGGCCCGTCGAAGATCAGCACCAGCCAGTCGTCCTGGTTCTCGGTCAGGACGTAGGCGCCATCCTCGTCGTCGGCCGCCGTCTGGTCGGCGGCGTCGTCCAACACTACGCCCCAACCGGTCAGCGCGCCGAGCAACTCGGGGTCGGTCACGTCGACGGTGAATGTCGTCGACTTCGAGCTCTGGTTCCCAGCGATGTCGTACGCGGTGATCGTGATCCTCACGACCAAGTTCTCGTCCTCGTCCTCCTGAGTCCGTGCCTCTCCCCGGACGTCGATCTCGAGGTCGTACTCGAATCCGTCATTGACGTCGTCGTCCTCGCTGGCGCCCACCGACCCGGGGCGTACGGTGTCCAGGTCAACTTCACCCCCTTCTCCGTCCTCGAGGGTTAGGCCAGTCGCGAGGTACAGCGTCTCCCCATGGACGTTCTCTTCCTCGGCATCCTCGGGGATCCCCGACCCGGTGTCCGTCACCGAGAATCGGCCGTCGAAGCGGTCGTTCGGGGTGAACGAGCCGTTCGCGGGGTCCGTGATGGAGATCGCCGGCGCGACGAGGTCCGCGGTCGCCGAGACGCGCTGCGTCCCCTGCCCGGGGTCGCGGTACCGGACCTCGACGTCGCTTCCGTCCTCCACGCCGAGGAGCCGGTTGATGAACGCAGTAGCGGCGATTGCGCCCTCATCCTGTGTGTCCCCGTACAGGGCATCGAACTGGTCGTTCAGGAATGCGATCAAGGACGCGGGTTCGTTCGTCGCGTCCGTTCCGTCCGCCTTCAGCGTCCGCTCGAGGTCATCGAACGCGAGCGCCTGGGTCCGATCCTCGGGATACGTAAGGAAGCTGTCCCCGTCCGCGTCGGTTGAGATGGTCGCGTCATCGCGGATCACTCCTGGATCGGCGTCTGTGCCGGCTCCTAGTAAGACATGGACGTCCACCGTGGTCGCGTAGCTGATCTTCAACTCATCGTTCGTTGTTTCGATCGCGTCGTTAGGAGATACGGCCTGATCGGACGCCCTCAAGGTCACAGTGACGGTGGTCCCTACCAGGGTCACGGATGCGATCGACAACCCACGCCTGCTGCCGCTGGCGTCGGTGAACGTGACGATCAGGTCGCGCCCGTCTACGACTCCGTCGCCGTTCCGGTCCGAGACCTCATCACCGACGTTCAGTGGGTTCCCTTCGGTGTCATCTAAGTCAAGGTCGAGGGTGGAGGTGATAACGAGGCCCGTTGCGCTCGCCAAATCTGCATCGTGATCCTCATTCCGTACCACCCGACCCACCGCCGCGCCACCGTTCACGCGGTCTTCGACCGCGTCCGCGACATCGTTGTCGGTGACAATCGTTTGGTCGATCCAGGTATCGAGGACTTCCTTCCAATCCCCCGCGATCAGCCCGAATGCGCCAAGGAAGAGGCCCGAGTCAGTGGACCCTGCGGTGTCAACTAACGTTTCGCCCGCGTCGACGCCACCGTCACCGCCGGTGTCGATGTCGGCGATGTTCGCCTCACTCGCGACGACCAGGATGTTGTCCTGGCCGCTCGACACGCTTACGCGGGAGTCACCGTCGCCGTCGATCAGGCTGTCCTGAACCGACCTTGCGTAAGTGATCTTGACTTCGTCGTTGTCGTTGACAATGTCGTGGTTGATTCTGACCGACCCGGTCGGGTCGATAGCCACAATGCCGGCGAACTGCTTCACGTCATTTACTTCAAGATCGATATCGTCGTCGTCCAAATCGCCGTCTCGGTTCCGGTCAACGATTGGGTGATCAACCGAGATATCAGTTGTGCTGCCGGTCAGAGTCCCGACGTTCGTGGTCTGCGTCGCCGTCGAATAAACGTTCGCGCTTGAGTCGTTGTCTTCAATGACGACGTAGAGCGTCCCGAAGGTGCCCGCCATGTTCGCAGGGTCGACGACCGTAGAGACGTATTCGACGTCATCGAGCGCCGTGAACAGCGACTGGGTGCCGCTCTGGTCCGGATTGGCCAACTCCGCCGGGGTCACCAGCTTGACCTCTCCCTCCGCCGCCGCGCCGATGCCCATCGGCACCAACGACAGCAGCAGGGCCGAGATGATTAGGATTGCCGAAACTTTACGCTTCACTTGCGTCCCCCTTCGGGTATTCGTTTCTGGTCTCGCCGGTTAGGCACCGGCGGAAGCCTCTAGATCCGGGGAGTGTCAAAGGGCCCGACCCGTTCGCAGCCGAAGCTCCCGTAGGACTCCGACAGGCCGAGAACTCGCGCTCACGCATCACGCCCTCCTCCCGCTAACTAAGAAGACTCGGGTGGTGCAGGTCTCGCTCCAAAACAACATGCAACCGGTCACGAAACCCTTCCACTTTCTCCCGCGCGTACATAGTGATGCCTATCACGACAAGCGTCAATCGGCAGGACCCTGCCAATTGGCCACTCATGCGCGATGCTGCTCACACCGCAGACACACCTGTGCGGTACACAGGTCTAGGCATGCTCGGGACTATAGGCACGCCGATTGGCCATGTCAACCCATTTTTCGAACTAATTCTCAAATTGATCCAAAACCGTGTAACGGCCCGGCCCGCGTGGCCGGAACTCAGATCCCCTTCGACAGCGTCGCGAGGAACTCGGCGTTGTTCTTGGTCTTCGACAGCCGGGTCAGGATCTGCTCCGTCGCCTCGGCCGAGTCCATCTGGCTGCTCGAGAGCATGGCCAGCATCCGCCGGAGCGTGACGATCCCCTTATAGGTGGTCTCGTCGTAGAGCCGCTCGTCCCGCCGCGTGCCGGACTTGAGGATCTCGATTGCGGGGTAGGTCCGCCGCTCCGCCAACCGGCGGTCCAGGTGGACCTCCATGTTGCCGGTGCCCTTGAACTCCTCATAGATCACCTCGTCCATGCGGGAGCCGGTGTCGACGAGGCAGGTCGCGATGATGGTCAGCGTCCCGCCTTCCTCTGTATTGCGCGCCGCTCCGAAGAAGTGCTTGGGCGGGTACAGGGCCACCGGGTCCATGCCGCCGGACAGCGTCTTGCCGCTCGACGGCGCGGCGAGGTTGTACGCGCGCGTCAGCCGGGTGATCGAGTCGAGCAGGATGACGACGTGCTGGCCGGCTTCGACCAGGCGCTTGGCGCGCTCCTGTGCGATCTCCGCAACGCGGGTGTGCTCCTCGACCGGCTCGTCGAAGGTCGACGCGACGACCTCCACGCCGGTGACGGTGCGCTCCCAGTCCGTGACTTCCTCCGGCCGTTCGCCGATGAGGGCGGCGATCACGTGTGTGTCCGGGTAGTTCATCGTCAGGGCGGCCGCGATCTGATGCAGGAGGATGGTCTTGCCCGCCTTCGGCGGCGAGACGATGAGCCCGCGCTGTCCCTTCCCCAACGGCGCGACGAGATTAAGCAGCCGCATGGACAGGTTCCCCTGGGAGGTCTCCAGGTCGAAGAGCTCGTCCGGGAAGAGCGCGGTGAGTTGGTCGAACGGCGGCCGGCCGCGTGCGACCTCCGGCTCCTGGTCGTTGACGGTGTCGACGCGGAGGAGGCCGTAGAACTTCTCGCCGCTCTTGGGCGAGCGGATCTGCCCAGCGACGAAGTCGCCAGTCCGCAACCCGAAGCGCCTGATCTGCGACTGCGAAACGTAGACGTCGTTGATGCTGCGGTGGAGGTTGGGGTGGCGCAGGAACCCGTAGCCGTCGTTGGTGATCTCGAGCGTGCCGCTGGCCATCACGTCACCGCGGCGCTCACCGTGAGCCTGCACGATGCGGTGCACGAGGTCGTCCGGCCGCAGGAAGGAGGCCTGTTGGATGTCCAAGCGGACGGCGTGTTCGACCAGCGCGTCGCGGCCCTTCTTCTCGAGGTCCGGGATGCTGGTCACCTGGTCCTGTGGGTCCAACGGCGGCAGCGGGCCGCGTTGGCCGTCCTGTGCCGTGCCCACGGGCGGAAACTCGCCGTCGTCGGCTGGCATCGGGCCGGGGCCCGGTGGGCCGTACGCGGGGGCCGCTTGGCGGTTGGCGGGCCGTTGACCTCGTCGGCCACCGGGCTGCCGGCGGCGTTGGACCCGGCCCCCTGACCGTCCGGGATCGCCCGCGAAGCCGTCATCTCGGACTGCGCCGTTGCCGGTCCCCGGCTCGTCCAGCATCGACTGCTGTGCCGGCTCGCCGACGACGGGCGGCTCCATGGGCTCCCAGTTGTCGCTTCCGTTCGCCGGGACCGGCCCGGCCGGCGCCTCGATGTCCCTGGTGTCTCGTTCAGTGCTCTCAGTCAACGTGTTCTCCCTAGTACCCGCCCGGTAGTTAGTGGGCAGGTCCTTCCGTCCCGTTCGTCAGCGGATCTTCCTGTTGTTGTCTTGGTGTTGGGACCGGCGTCCCGTCCGGGAGCAACGGCGGCTGCTCGCCCTCTCGGAGGACCACCGTCGAGGCGGCCACAAACTCGCGGAACAGCGGGTGAGGCCGTGTCGGCCGTGACTGGAACTCCGGGTGAAACTGGCTCCCCAGCATGAAGGGGTGGCCTCGGACCTCGCAGATCTCGACCAGGTCCTTCTCCTTATAGAAGCCGCTCGCAATGAGGCCCGCGTCCTCGAACTTCTGCTTGAACCGATTGTTGAACTCGAACCGATGGCGGTGACGCTCGCTGACGGAATCGACACCGTACGCAGCGTGCGACCTCGTACCGGGGACCAGGTCGCACGGGTATGCGCCCAGGCGCATCGTCCCGCCCATCGCTTCGACGTTCTCCTGGTCTTCCATGATGTGGATGACGGGATACGGCGCTTCGAGGTCGAACTCGGTCGAGTTCGCGCCGATCATGCCCAACACGTGGCGTGCGTACTCGATGACCATCACCTGCATCCCCAAGCAGAGGCCGAGGTACGGCAACTCCCGTTCTCGGGCGTACTGTGCGGCGCGGACCATGCCCTCGATGCCGCGAGATCCGAAGCCGCCCGGGACGACGATCCCGTGCGCGCGCTCCAGGTACCGTTCCCACCCACTCTGCTCGAGCTCCTCCGCCGGCACCCACTCGATATCGACGTTGACGTCCTTGGCGAGTCCGGCGTGGTGGAGCGCTTCTTTCACGGAGAGGTAGGAGTCCCGCAACTCGACGTACTTCCCGACGATCGCCACAGACAGCGACGGCTTGGGCGCCTCGATGCGCCGCACCAGGTCTCGCCAGTCCGCGAGGTCCGCCGGGCCGGCAGCCTCGAGTCCGAGACGTTCGACCAGGAAGGCGTCGAGCCCTGTGTCCTCGAGATACACCGGCATTCGATAGATGGTGTCAACGTTGGGGAGCGGGACCACAGCCCGCGGCTCCACGTCGCAGAAGAGCGACAGCTTCTGGATGATCTCCTCGTCCACCGGGTGGTCGCTGCGCGCAGCGATGACGTCCGGCTGGATACCGATGCTCCGAAGCTCACGCACGCTGTGCTGCGTGGGTTTGGTCTTCAACTCGCCGCTGGTGACAATGTATGGCAGATAGGTGACGTGGACGAAGACCGCGTCCTCACGTCCGACGTCGTTGCGGACTTGGCGTATGGCCTCCAGGAACGGCAGGCTCTCGATGTCACCGACGGTCCCGCCGACCTCGACGATGACGACCTGCGCCCCGGACTCCTCGGCGTTCTTGGTGATGCGGGACTTAATGGCGTTGGTGACGTGCGGGACGACCTGAATCGTGCCGCCCAGGAAATCGCCGCGCCGTTCGCGCGCGATCACCGACGTGTAGACCTGCCCCGCCGTGACGTTCGACGATTGCGTGAGATCGCTATCGATGAACCGCTCGTAGTGCCCGAGGTCGAGGTCGGTCTCCGCGCCGTCCGTGGTAACGAACACCTCTCCATGTTGGTACGGGGACATGGTCCCGGGGTCGACGTTGAGATACGGGTCCAGCTTTTGGACGGAGACGGTGATGCCCCGGCTCTTCAACAGCCGGCCGATGGCGGCGGCGGTGATGCCCTTGCCGATCGAACTCACCACACCGCCGGTGACAAAAACGTAACTAGCCATTCAATCCAGTCGGGTCTTGCCCTTTGTCTGGGTTACGGATGGCACAAATGGAACACGAGGCACGAAGGTAGTTGGGTGATGCCCCACCACGCGCAGCAACTGATCTATCAGCTACCGCAAGGGAGATAACAAAAACAGAACGAGGCGACACAACCCGAAATCACCCGCTCCGTCGCCTGAGGCTACGCCATAACGCAGGTTGATGTCAAGTTTGACCGTCCATTGCGCGCCGAATACGATGCCTCACCGAATGACCGTCTGAAGCGGCCATCCGAAAGGGGGACGACGACATGATCGATCGACAGTACGACACGTTGCTCATTGAGACCGTAGACGAGGTCTCGACCATCACGTTCAACCGGCCGGAGGCCCGGAACGCGATGAACCCGCAGTTCCACTTCGACATGCGGGACGCGCTGAAGGACTTGGCCGCGGACAGAGACACGCGCGTGGTGGTGCTTACGGGCTCGTCTGGCTCGTGGATCGCGGGCATGGACCTGAAGCAGTTCTTCTACGAGGGCTGGAAGAACCCGCGGGCCATGGCTGACGCCGGCGAGGCCGGCAACGATTGGAACCGCACGCTGCGGTACATGCCGAAGCCGACGATCGCCATGGTCAACGGTTACGTGTTCGGCGCCGCGTTCAGCGCGCTTTGCGCGTGCGACATCGCGGTGGCGGACGAGGAAGCGTTGCTCGGCCTGCCCGAGATCAACTGGGGCATCGCGCCAGGCGGGAACCTGCTGTTCGACATTCCCGAGATGATGCCGTTCCGCGACCTCCTCTGGATGGCGCTCACGGGCGAGAACATCACGGGGAAGCAGGCCGCCGACATGCGCTTCGTCACGTTTGCGGTCCCCAAGGACCAGTTGAGGGCGAAGGTCGACGAGATCGCCGAGAACTTGAAGAAGAAGGCACCCGAGGCGCTGCAGTCCACGAAGCTCGGGGTGCGTCTCTCGCTGAAGGTGGACCGCGAGCACCAGGGCGCGCTCATCATGGCGCTATCCGGACAGGCCGGGCGCGCCGCCGACACTCGCGGGACCGGCGGCACGACGCGCGCCATCGAACAGTTCATGGACAAGAAGTACCGCCCGGCGTTCGGCGAGTACGACTGGGAGACGACCGAGTCGAACCCTCGGTAACGGCTGCCCGCGGCGACCGATGAGGCAGACCGCCTGGCGCCATTCGGCGCGCCGGGCGGTGCTCCCGTCGACCTCGGCGGTATTCGAACTAGGCCGCCAACTCGCGAGGCCGGTACTGGAGCGCTTCCGCTAGGTGGTTCACACGGACCTCGCTGGCCTGCTCCATGTCCGCGACAGTCCGCGCAAGCTTGAGAACGCGGTGGAACCCCCGTGCACTCAGGTGCAGCGAGTCCATGGCGGACCGCAGCAACCCCTGCGCACCGGCGTCCAACCGACAGTGCTCTCTCACTTCGATCGGTCCCATGTCCGCGTTTGTGAACGATGCGGACGACGCTTTGAACCGTTGCCGTTGTGCCTGTCGTGCGCTCTCGACGCGGTTCCGGACTGAGGCGGACTCCTCCCCGAGACGGTCGTCCGTTAGCTTTTCGTACTCCACCCGTGGCACATCGACGAAGATGTCGATCCGGTCCAGCAGCGGCCCGCTGATGCGGCGTTGGTACCGGGAGATCTGCGATGGCGTGCACGAGCACTGCTTGACCGGGTCGCCGTAGTAGCCGCAGGGACACGGGTTCATCGCCCCGACGAGCATGAAACTCGCCGGGAAGGTCAACGACCCTTGCGCCCTGCTGATCGTTACGGACTTGTCTTCTAGGGGCTGACGCAGCACTTCGAGCACTTGGTGCCCGAACTCCGGCATCTCGTCGAGGAACAGAACGCCGCGGTGCGCCAGCGTCACCTCCCCGGGCCGCGGCCACTGGCCGCCACCGACCAGGCCGGCGTTCGACACCGTGTAGTGGGGCGACCGGAATGGGCGAGCTGCGATCAGCGGCATCTCAGACGGCAGTAAGCCGGCGATGCTGTAGATCTTCGTGACATCGAGCGACTCGGCACGGTCCATGGTTGGCAGGATCGTCGGCAGGCAGCGTGCGAGGAGCGTCTTGCCCGCGCCTGGAGGACCCATCATCACGAGGTTGTGACCTCCGGCCGCCGCGACCTCCATCGCGCGTTTCACGTGCTCCTGGCCCTTGACGAACCCGAGGTCCATTCCTTCGCCCGAGGTGTTGTTCGTTTCGCTCGGTAGCTCCATGGGGAAGTAGGTCTCCAACAGCCGGTCCCCACGGAGGTGGTCCACGAGGTCAGTCAGGGTCCCTACCGGCTGCACCTCGATGCCTTCCACGAGCGCCGCCTCTGGCGCGTCGACCGCGGGGACCATGGCGGCGCTCAGCCCCGCCTGGTGTGCGAGCGCCACCATCGGCAGCACCCCATGCGTATGGCGGACTTGGCCCTCGAGCGACAGTTCACCCAACATCGCGACGGCGTCGATCGATCCCGTCTCGCCTGCCTGGCCGGTGCCGATCAGGATCCCCGCCGCAATCGGTAGGTCGTACGCCGGCCCCTCCTTCTTGAGGTCGGCCGGAGCGAGTGAGACGGTGATCCGCCGCAGCGGGAATTCGTATCCGGAGTTCCGGATCGCGGCGCGTACCCGCTCGGTGGCCTCGCGGACCGCAGCGTCCGGCAATCCGACGATGTGGAACGCTGGGAGGCCAGGCGAGATGTCGACCTCGACCTCCACGATGGCCCCCTCCAGTCCCACGGTTGCGCAGCTCTTCACCCGTGCGAGCGCCATGGTCTCCCCCTGTTGCTTGCCAACCCGCTTCACGCGGCCGGTCACCAGAGATTGCGACGGCAGCAGAATAGGACATGTGTTCTCATTGCACAAGTCCCTTTGCACGCGCCGATCGAGGCAGCGTGTTCTCGTCAGTTTCCGGCGGTCAGGCGGGGCTAGGGCTTCCCGGCGGTTAGGTCCCAACCGTTGCCGCCGACCTCAGCACGCTGGCTGAGATATCGAGGGCACGGTCGATGTCAGCCTCTTCGATTCCGTAATGGGTGACCATTCGGAGCGTCCGGCCGTCCAGGCGCGACACGCGGAGCCCGGCTTCTTCGAATCGGGCAGCGAGGTCGACGGCGTCTCCGGCCACCCGGAAGATGACGATATTGGTCTCCACCGTTTCCGGGTTGAGATCGACGCCCGGGATTGCGGTGAGACCTTTGGCGAGCCGGCGCGCGTTGTCATGGTCGTCTCGGAGCCGGCCGATCATGGTGTCGAGCGCCACGAGCCCCGATGCGGCGAGCACACCGGCTTGCCGCATCCCGCCTCCGACCATGCGTCGGGCGATGCGGGCTTTTCGAATGAAATCGGTGGACCCGACGACCACCGATCCCACTGGGCAACTCAGTCCTTTCGACAGGCAAAACGAGAGCGAGTCGGCGTCCGCAGCGAGTTCTTTCACGTCCAGGTCCAGGGCGATCGCGGCGTTGAACAGGCGCGCTCCGTCCAGGTGTATGCCGACGCCGTAGGAGGCAGCCAGCGACGCTGCTTCGCCCATGTATCGCCGACCGATCGCGCGGCCCGAGCGCCGGTTGTGGGTGTTCTCCAGACAAATGAGCCGTGTCTGGGGAAACCCAGGTCCAACGGGACGGATGACCGACTCGACGCGGTCCAAATCCAGCGTGCCATCTTCCTCGGTCGGGAGCTGACGCAGGACCAGTCCTCCCAGCACCGACGCGCCGCCGAGTTCGTGATGGAGGATGTGGCTTTCATCACCGACGATGACCTCGTCTCCGCGGGCGCCGTGCGCCAGGAGGGACACCAGGTTCCCCATCGTGCCACTCGCGACGAAGAGCGCCGCTTCCTTGCCCATCAGTTCCGCAGCCCGTGCCTCGAGGCGGTTGACGGTCGGGTCATCGCCCCAGCCGTCGTCGCCCACCTCGGCTTCCGCCATTGCACGTCGCATCTCGGCCGTTGGATGCGTCACGGTGTCGCTGCGGAGGTCGATCGTCTTGGTCGTCTGCGTCATCTCATTGCCTCATTCACGTCGCCGCGCCGCCTTGGTGAGACGACTTGCACGCCTGTAGGTGACCGCGAAAGCCACCGGGTCCGATTTCGACCGCGACCGTAATGGAGCAGCGGAGTCTTTGTGGGGCCCGATGATACTCGGGCCGAGGTCTACTTCAGCACGCCGCTACCACGGCGCCGGGTCATTTTTCGTCGGGGTCCAACGACACCCGGTTGCCGACTACTCGTACAGACCAACCGGAGCGCGTGCGTGCCGCGTACCGGTCGGTTGGCATCGCGGTGACGAACCCGACGGACCCGTCTCCTAGTCGCAACTCGACCGGCACATCGCCGACCAAGGTGCGGTCGAAGTCAGCGTCGGATAGCTGAGCCTCCAGGCGCCATCCCTCGGGTTCGTTGCCCCGGACGAGCGTTCGGCGCACGTTACCCACGACGAGAGCAGTGCCCAACCGCTCACCTTCGACCGAAAACACCTCGACCCGCTCGTTGTAGGAGATTCGTGTCGTCATCTGCCTTGAACCCGCCCTGAGCTATCGGCGACCCCCCGATCGACCCCTTGGTGACCGTCAGTCGTATAGAAATGATAAATGGGTTTGTTGCGCGACTCCAGTCGGCTTGTCATCTCGTGTTGAGACGGCGTTCGCGTTCCCATCGTTGGGACCCTGCCATCGGATCACGCTATGAGTGGTCGGTCAGACCATCGGGACCCGATGCTATAATCCGGCGCCACAGATCCGCTCGGTCAGAGGTTACCGTTTGACCTCGTCGTGGTCTGTGGGTGTGCCCATGACGGAGGTGCCGGGATGGCCAGTGGGGTAGCCAGCTCCGACGACGTCGCAGGGAGGGATCGCGATAGCGCGAGTATCCTCTGGTTCGCCGACGTCAGCGTGGGCGACGTGGGTCTCGTAGGTGGGAAGGGCGCCAACCTGGGCGAGATGACGCGCCACGGTGTGCCAGTGCCGCCGGGGTTTATCGTGACGGTCACGAGCTACCGGCGCTTCCTGGTCGAATCCGGTTTGATCAATGTGCTCCACCGCATTTTCGATGGCCTGAACGTCCACGACGCCGACGTGCTGGCCTCCGCGGCGGAGCGCGCACAACGCACGATCACGGGGTCTCCGATGTCCCGAGCCCTCGCTCGAGAGATCACGGAGTCCTACGAGCGCCTCGGCAGCGGGCTCGTGGCGGTCCGGTCATCGGCTACCGCGGAGGACCTTCCTGACGCCTCGTTTGCAGGTCAGCAACGGACCTACCTCAATGTGCAAGGCATCGAGGCGGTCCTCGAGACCGTGAAGGGGTGTTGGGCCAGTCTGTTTGAGGCGCGCGCCATCTTCTATCGGGAGGAACAGCACTTCGACCAGCTCGGTGTCGGCATTGCCGTCCCCGTGCAACGCATGGTGCAGGCCGACGTTGCCGGCGTGATGTTCACGGCCGAACCGACGCGCAGCGACCGGACGAAGGTGTTGGTGGAGGCCGCCTATGGCCTCGGCGAGTCGGTCGTGTCCGGCGAGATTACGCCCGACACCTATTTGATCGACAAAGAGCGGGGGGAGATCCTCGAAAAGAAGCTCGTCCCGCAAAGTTGGAAGCTGGTACGCAACGTCGATGCCACCAGGACGGACGACCTCAACATCCGCGAAACGGTGGCAAGTGAGCACAGCGCCGCCTTGAAGCTCACCGACGACCAGATCGGCGAGGTCGTCAAGTTGGGCCTCCGGCTCGAGGAGACCTACAGCCATCCGCAGGACGTCGAGTGGGCCTTTGAGAACGGCCGGCTGTACTGCGTTCAAACTCGGGCGGTCACGACGCTCAGCGATTCGGTTGGACAGACAGCCGGGCTCGAGGTCGATCAGGGCGTCAACTCGTTGTTGCTTGCCGGATCGCCCGCCAGCCCCGGGAGCGCCGTCGGTCCGGTCAAGATCGTGCTGGATGTCGGACAACTCGGGGTCGTCCATGACGGGGACATACTCGTTACGGAAATGACTACTCCGGATTACGTTCCGGCGATGAAGCGAGCCGCCGCCATCGTGACCGATCAGGGCGGCCGGACTGCGCACGCCGCAATTATCAGCCGAGAACTGGGCATCCCTTGTGTGGTCGGCACGGAGACTGCCACGCGGGACCTCGCAACCGGCCAGATCATTACGGTCGACGGCTCGACTGGGGCGGTATACGAGGGTGAAGTCGACGGGGCCGGTCAGCGGTCGGAGGACGAAGAGGAGTCGGAGCGACTCCGTACTCGTACGAACATCTATGTGAATCTGGCCGAGCCGGACCTCGCGGACGTCATCGCCAAGCGGAACGTCGACGGCGTGGGGTTGCTCCGTGCGGAGTTCATCGTCGCCCGCATCGGCGAACACCCGCGCCTGATGGTCAACGAGGGCCGTGGGCACGTGTTCGTCGACCGGCTCGCGGAGGGTCTAGAGAAGTTCGCGGCCGCGTTCGACCCCCGCCCGGTGATCTACCGGACGACCGACTTCAAGACCAATGAGTACCGCAACCTCCGAGGCGGGGACCAGTTCGAACCCGAGGAAGAAAACCCGATGATCGGGTACCGAGGCGCGGGCCGGTACGTTAAGGAGCCGGACCTTTTCGCGCTAGAGATCGAAGCGGTCAAACGGGTCCGGCAAGATCACAAGAACTTGCAGGTCATGGTCCCGTTCGTCCGGACTGTCGAGGAACTTCGGCACACGAAGACCCTCATTGAGCAGTACGGTTTGCGGCGCGGGGAGGACGACTTCAAGCTGTGGATGATGGCCGAGATCCCGGCGAACGTGCTTCTGCTGGACGAGTTCATTGATGTGGGCATTGACGGCATTTCGATTGGGTCGAATGACCTGACGCAGTTGGTGCTCGGTGTGGACCGTGACAGCGCGATACTCGCGAACGACTTCGATGAGCAGAACCCCGCCGTCATGAAGGCTCTCGAGCTGATCGTCACGACCGCGAGGCGGCGAGGCATCACCTGCTCGATCTGTGGTCAGGCGCCGAGTTTCTTCCCGGAGCTTACGGAGAAGCTGGTCGAATGGGGTATTACGTCAGTGAGCGTGTCGCCCGACGTCATCAACACGACACGCAGGCTTGTCCGCGAGAAGGAAGAGAAGTGGGGGATCGCCCCTAACTAGTTACGGCCCGTTCGAAGGACTGGCCATCGGTAGGGGTTTCTGGCGTTTGTTCCGGACCGACTCCCAATTCGCGGATGAGGTCTTTGACCAACGACTCGATCTCGTCCCGAATCGCGCGCACCTCTGAGACCGGCCGACCGGCCGGGTCGTCCAGAGCCCAATCGATGTAACGGCGTCCCAGAACCACAGGGCAAGCATCAACGCATCCCATGGTCACCACGGCATCCGCTGACTCCAGCATCTCGATGCTGAGTCGCGTTGGGACGGCGTCGGATATGTCGATACCCCGTTCTGCCATCACCTCGGCGACCACACCATGCACCGTTTGAGCCGGCTCCGAGCCGGCGGACTCGACCCTGACCCAATCGCCGCCCGCGGCTGGTGCGAATGCGGCTGCCATCTGGGAACGCCCAACGTGCTGCGCGCACAAGAACAGGATTTCGGGTAGATCCGCTGACACGCTGTCTACTTCCGCCACGCGCCGGCTTTTGCAGTTTGAGCGGTGGTCCTGCGTCTCGGCGAGTGTAGTCAACCTGCCGACCCGAACAGCGCTGATTCGCGCGGAACGTCGCACGCTTCACGATCGCACCGGCGATAATGGCCTTCGATGCTCTTTCTGCTCGCGGACCTCGGCAACAACCCGAGGCTGCTGATCCTGGTCGCGTTCGCGTTCGTGACGGCGCTGCTCGTGGCGCTTACGTTCCACGAAGCGAGCCATGCGTTGATCGCCAAACGGTTGGGAGACCGTACGGCGGAGCGGTTGGGAAGGATCTCCCTTGATCCCAGACGGCACCTGGACCCGGCCGGAAGCCTGTTGTTCCTCGCTGCGGGGTTCGGTTGGGGCAAGCCCGTTCCCGTAAATCCGGCGTTTCTGCGAGGCGGCCGCCTCTCGATGGGACTCGTGTCGTTGGGTGGTCCAGGCGCGAACTTTACGGTCGCGGTCGTCGTCGCCTTGCTGGTGCGCATCTTCAGTCTCGAAATCGAGCCAAATTTATTTCGGCCTGACGTCAGTGGACTAGGATCGTGGCTCGGCCTGCTCGCCACGCATTTGATCTTCTACAACCTGCTTCTAGGGTGCTTCAACCTGATCCCCCTTGCACCACTCGACGGGTCCAAAGTAGCGATCGGTTTCGCCCCTGCAGGGCTTGCTCGGACGCTCGCTCGGACCGAGAGATACGGCCCGATGGTGCTCATGGGCATCATCATGGCGGACATCTTCCTTCGGATTGGCATCTTGCGGACGGTCTTGTTCCCACCGATCGATTTCCTGTTCCGTATCCTGGTGTGACGTGAAGAGATGACCACGTACAGTGGTGGCATCAACGGAGGGAAGCCCTGATGAACCGAGAAAACGGGGAGTCTGACGCGCGCCGTATCGCCATCATCGGCCTCGGACAGATTGGGGCTTCGATCGGGATAGACCTTCGAGCCAAGCTCCCGGATATTGAGATCGTCGGGCACGACATCGAGCCATCGACCGCGGGGTTGGCCCGCAAGCGCGGCGCGGTCGATTCGGTGTCGTATAGCCTCCCCGGCGCGGTCGAGGACGCGGCAATCGTGTTCCTTGCAATTCCGGTGACGGCAATGAAGGAGGTCATGGGAGCCATTGGGCCCGCGTTGTCGCCGGGTGCGATCGTTACCGACACAGCATCGACCAAGGCCGACGTGTTGGCATGGGCGGAGGAGTTGCTTCCCCGGAACGTGGAGTTCATCGGCGGACACCCGATGGCTGGTGTCGAGACCCCTGGCGTCGACGGCGCGCAAAGCGGGATGTTCGAGGGCGCAACGTACGCAGTGATTCCGTTGGCACAAGCGGCCAGCAGCGCGGTGAAGACGGTCGTCGATTTGGTGTCTCTGCTGGGGGCGAAGCACTACTTCATGGACCCTGACGAGCACGACGGTCTCGTCGCTGCCGTCAGTCACCTTCCGATCGCACTATCGATCACGCTCATGTTGTCCGCATCAAGCTCACCGAGCTGGCGAGAGATGGCCGGGTTGGCAGCAGGGAGCTTCCGGGACCTATCCCGGCTCGCATCCGGTTCACCGGCCATGCACCACGGCATTTTCAGCACGAACCGCGAGTCTGTGCTCCGATGGATGGATCAGTACCAAGAGGACCTGAACGGCTTTCGGCGCTTGATCGAGCGGGGCGGCGAACCCCTGATGGACCGGCTCAAGCAGGCATTCGATGCGCGCGACGCCTGGCTCCGGGGGAAGGTCGTCGAAACCGAGGCGCAGAAGGCCTACGACGAACTCCCGACATCGTCGGAGAACATTATGAGCACGATGGGCGGAGAGCGGCTGGCTGGGCTTGGTCGCGACATCTCGAGACGCGAGCAAGAGATCGAACGCCGGCGCGAACGCGGATCTTAGGGTCGGCTCGGAACACCGGCGAGAGCTTCATGCGAGCAACCACGACATCGCCGAGCAGGCTCGAGTTCGAGGTTACCCCTCCCGGCGATAAGTCGATTGCGCACCGCTCGCTGATCCTGAACGCTGCGGCCGTCGGCCGCGCGACCGTTACGAACTTCCCGCGTGGGGCGGACACGCTCGCAACGCTCGCATGCATCCGCGCACTCGGGCTGCGCGTCACCGACCAGAGGGAGCCCAACGGCGTGACGTCGACGCTGTCGTTTGAGTCGGGCGGAATCGACGGTCTGAACGAGCCTGACCGGGTCCTCGACGCGCGGAACAGCGGCACGACGATGCGCTTTCTCCTCGGCCTCCTCGCTGGGGCAGACATGACCGCAGTCCTAACGGGAGACCGATCGTTGCGCCGCCGACCAATGGGCCGTATCACCGAGCCGTTGGGGCGAATGGGCGCGACGATCTGGGGCCGAGCGGACTCGACATTGGCCCCGTTGGCGGTCAAGGGCGGCCGCCTCCACGGGATCGATTACGAGATGCCGGTTGCCAGCGCCCAAGTGAAGTCAGCGCTGCTCCTCGCCGCGTTGTCAGCCGATGGCGCGTCCGTCATTGAGGAGTCATCGCCCTCGCGGGACCACACCGAACGGATGCTCCGTGCGATGGGTGCGTCGATCAGCTCGAACCGCGGACGCATCCGCATTACGCCAACCGGCGCGCTACGGGCAACGGACGTGACGGTACCAGCCGATATCAGCAGCGCAGCCCCATGGTTAATAGCCGGAGCGACGCATCCGAACGCGCGCATCACGATACGGGGCGTCGGCGTGAACCCGACGCGAACGGGGATCCTTGACGTCCTCCGCCAGATGGGGGCTCGGGTCCGAGTCGGCGATATTCAAGAAGGCGTTGATGAACCGATCGCGGACATCACCGTCGAGTCCAGTGACCTCCAAGCTGTCGATATCGGAGGCTCACTTATTCCACGCCTGATCGATGAGCTTCCCATCCTTGCGCTCGCGGCAACCCAAGCAGTGGGGACGACGGTGATACGCGACGCGCAAGAACTCCGGGTCAAAGAGAGCGACCGGATCGCCACGACCGTCGAGCAATTGACGCGCCTTGGTGCGCGCCTTGAGGAGCGGCCAGACGGCATGCTAGTCTACGGGCGCCAGAAATTGGCAGGTGGGGCCGTCCGGAGCGGTGGGGACCATCGCTTGGCGATGACCTTGGGGGTAGCTGGGCTTCTCGCTAGTGGTACGACCGTTGTCGACGGTTCCGAAGCGGTCGGGGTATCGTACCCAACCTTCTGGGAAACTCTCGAGCGGATGGGCGGTGATGTAACGCGCCCGACCTGACGATTGGCACGGGTCTAACCGAGCTGCTCTTGGAGGCGTGTGAATGGTCCAGGGAGGTCCGGAACTCCTACACATGGGGTTCGGCAACCACTTAGCGATGAACCGTGTTCTGGCCGTCGTCGCTCCCAGCGCCGCGCCTACGAAACGATTGATCCAAGAAGGCCGGAACCGCTCCGCGGTCATTGACATGACAAACGGGCGCCGCACGAAAGCCGTGCTCGTGATGGACAGCGGCCACGTCGTCCTGGCAGCCATCAACCCCGAGACCGTCGCGAGCAGGCTTACCTCTACGCGCGCCTCCGGACTGCCGTTGGACGGGAACGTCTCTTACTGACCGGCCCAATGGGCCCGAGAACGCTCCTTGTCGTCGTTTCTGGGCCGTCGGCTGTTGGCAAAGACTCGATCGTCGATGCTCTTGTCCTGCGCGGGCTTCCAATAACCGCGGCGATTACCGCAACGACACGCAAACCGCGTCCCGGAGAGCGCCATGCGGTCGATTACTACTTCGTCTCGGACGATGCGTTCTCAAGGATGGCTGACGAGGACGAATTGCTCGAGTGGGCAGAGGTCTACGGCAACCGCTACGGGGTGCCCAAGACGCAGGTCCGCGAGGCGCTGCAGCGTGGCAACTCCGTCGTGGTCCGAACGGACATCCAGGGCGTCGACAACATCCGGCGTGTCGAGCCGACCGCGGTCACGATCTTCGTGGCGCCGCCGTCGATTGACTCATTAGAAGCGCGGTTGCGCGCTCGTGGTGGAGTTGGGGACGACGACATCGAACGGCGCCTGAGCGCGGCGAGGGAAGAAATGCGGCGGGTGGATTCGTTCGATTATCGGATCGTGAACGAGGACAACGACCTCGACTCTGCCGTGGACCGAACGGTGGAGATTCTCGAGATTGAGTCTCGGCGGGGGGACCGACGGTCCGCGAGGGTGTGAACGCGGGAGCTAGACCGTTCGGGAGCTAGTCAGCAGTACGGTTACACCGAGGCCGTGGTCCCATTATTCCTCAGCTTCTTCACTGATCGACCGATCGATTGATTCCGATGTAAATGTGCCAGTAAGCAGCGGTATCGTACCTGTCACTAGTGCAGCTGCAATCAAAACTAGGGACATTGCGCCAAACAATTCCGGGTCCTTGGGATGGACATTAGCTTCATCCGCGAGCCATAAGTAGGCACCGGCCATCGCGCCAAGCCCAATGCACAACCTCCGCATTCGCAACGCTAACGATCCAAGTCTCCGGGGTTCTGTGAAAACCATGGCCGCCGTGCATAGTGCGATCAGCGCAGCGGAAAAACCTACCACTCCGGAGGGGGCTTCTTCTGTGGCCTCCTCTAGCAGCGCGGTGGTGATCGACATTATAACGATAAACATCACCATACTAAACAACCAAGTTTCGAAGTTTTTTTTGTTCATGGGTGCGACCATCTCGAAACGCTCCGGTGTGCTGTTTCCATCTCGCTTATCCTACTGATGCGACACCCCTTCATTACACAGCTGTTCTTCCGGGTCAGAATAGAATCCACAATCACGCTAATCGCAAACGGCCTCAATGCGATCGCCGTTACGGCGAAAGTCCGCCGTATTGAACGTCAGCAGCCTGCGCTCTCAATGCGCGAGCATGGTTGCAACGATGTTGGCGTCGCGAATCTGGTGTCTTCCTACCGAAACTTCGCGGCATAAAGCGATCCTTAGTAGACGTCCTCTCGCCGGAGGCTCACGCTTTCGGGCCAGGCCTGGTCAAGGTCGAGCCCGTGAACAGCCACCTGGGGTTTCCGCCTGAGCGACAGCGTCTCGGCATCCATATTGACATCGGCCGTCTCCCACCCGGCAGCGGTCCATGCAAACGGCCTAACTGTGGCCGCTGCCGCTCCCTTGATTGGCACACCAGAACCGGTGAAGACGTGCGGAGGCGGACAATTCGAAACCGATTATGGACTCGAGCTCGCGGAGTGTGGTCCTCCACCCCCAAGTTTCGAGGCGGCACATATAATTATACAGCATCTGGTACTTACCCCGGGCAGCCATCTCCCGATACTTATGGTCCCGGTCCATCGACATGCCTCCAGTTAGCGCACGATTGTCAAGATGAGGGGGATGGTTACTCACGCCAAATCCATGCGTACGCTACGGAAGAGTTCGAAACATTGCTCCAATGACTGATCATCCGCAGTCCATCCCTCGTCAGGCACTTCGTAACCCAGTTTGAGGAGGCGGTTGCGCAACAAATTCGCAGATGAGACGAGGACGATGCCCTCGTTCTCAGCCGGGTAATGTCCAGGCCAGGGCATAGTATTAAGAAACTGTTGATACACTTGCTCGACGTCTTCAACCATCATTTGGTTGTCGTGTGCTCTTTTGTCGCGAATCGACGAGTAGATTGCCCATACAACCGACCAACCCACAAATGGCACGGAGATAAGAGCTATCCAAGAGAAAAACAGCGGGTGAAGTGTTATCGCGCCGATGACCTTCTGGGGTTCGGCTGAGACCAGCATCTGCCAAACAGACAACGTCCCACTGCCAAAGCTAACCCAGAACGAGACTGATCTAATCTGCGTCAAGAGTATCTTGCGCCGGTGCATGTCCCTGCTTTCGCTCTGATTGTTTAAGATCTATCATCCGACTTCGATATCCGATGATATCCGGATCGCGAAACGGTTGAGAGCTTCGTCCTCCGATACTGCTTTCGAACTGGTATCCGAAGTCCTAGAGCGTATTAGTCCGAATCCTTCCGATTATGAACTTGGCATTCGGGGTTTTTCATCCCTCTTAGAACAGAGGGAGAGCGTGTTGGACATGGCCATTCTCGGGGGCATGCTCCGAGTGATGTTGAGGCTGAGTAACCGCCCTACCAAAGCGAGGGATAGGGCCGTCGACGATCAGGAATTAGGGTCTACGGTTCCTCGCCGTTCCGACCTGGCTGCCCGCCGGCGGCGCGCTTTATGAGGGCGTACGCGCGCAGCATCTCGGTGTCGTGCGATGACGGATACGAGTACGGGAGGATGTGCATTCCTCCGAACGCATCCACCACCTCCCGGTGATCGTCGATGACGAATTCCGGTTCGACTTCGACGCCGAGCCTGGCCAAGCTGCGGTGGTGGTCCTCCAAGGGTTTGACGTAGACGCCGCTCACAAACTGAGATAAGCCGTGGTGTTGTATCACTCGATGGCGAAGGCCGACGCCGGACCAGATGTAGATTTGGTGTCCGTCGTCCACGAGCGCTTGGAACACCTCTCGTACGTGTGGTCGCAGCGCCCCCTCGTACGAGATGAGCGTGTAATCGACATCGAAGAAGACGTTCATGGCTGGCCCGTCGGATCAGTAATCGTCGTCGTCATCCTCATCCGGGTCGAAATCGGGCTCCGTCGGTGGTGGGGGCCCGACCTCCGGCCGGACGGACAGCTGGGGCACCCTTGCGCCGATTCGTTCGTCTCGCCGGCGGCTGCGGTTCGGGACTTGCCGGATGGCCTCCAGGACGTCCTTGAGGGCCCGCGCTTCATCGACCGTCCCAACCGTCACGACGATCCCCGCGAACCCTGCGTCTCGCAACTGTTCCAATTCTCCCTTTCCCCAACTCGCGGATGCGGGGACCAGCAGGTTTTGCCCGACGCCCGTGGCGATAGCCGAATACTCGACCATTGCGCCCAACGTCAGCGTTTCACCTGGTGCTGCATCAACCCAGACCACGTCGCACGGCAAGCAGTCAACCGCGCGCAGCACTCTGTCTTCAGTGCCTGCCGGGACGGTTGCGACTACCGACACGTCCTCATCTCCCAAGAGGCGCACCGGCGTTTCCGTGGCGTCGACGACTACGAAATCACAGCCAGCTTCCTTCAGTTGGCCGTGCGCCGTTTCGGAGAGGACACCCGCCCTGATGCCCCAGGGAGCCTCTCCGATCCCGGCTGGAGAGCTGGGTTTCGTTCGACCTGATGCCCCGAAGGGGACGACCACGAACTCCGCGCCGTTCTCCACGGCCGCGGATGTGATCTTGTCGCTGGGCTTCGAGATGTACGCGATCAGGACCAGCGGCGGCGCTCGTTCCGGTCGGGCGGCGGGCGCAAACCCCATGGGTTGTGGCGCGCCATCGGATACGCGTTGAAGGCGGTCGACCAGTCTGCTCACGGCACCTCGCGTATAACCCATCGCTGTTCGAACAAGATCAAGCAAGCAACAAGCGCGGTCGCCTTGCTGCACGCAGGCGACCGCCCTGCCACCAAGTATATCGGGGCGCTACGTCCTTAACCGGGAGAGGGGAATGTGAGTCCGCCCCGGGCGCGGAGTTCCACCGGCAGCAAACTTGCGTAGAGCACCTCGTGCAACGGTGTTGGAACGTGTGACGCGCGCCCCAAACGCACGACCGCCCCGGTCTGCGCGTCGAGTTCGGACCTCCGGCCTTCCGTGAGATCGCGCTGCATCGATAAGGTGGCGTTCGCGGGCGACGCTTCCGCATAATCCAAGGCACGCTCGACGGCATCGTCTCCCAGTTGTACGCCGCGGGCCCGCGCTACTGCCGCTACCTCTGCCATCGCCTGCTCCAACATCGACCGCGTCTCGGGAACCGAGCAGATCACACCGAGGGGAGCCCCAGTGACGGAACCGACTTCGCCGACCGGCGTCACGAAGAGAAACTTCTCCCAGACGGCTGCCAGGATATCCGGCGCGATCTCGACTCGGAATCCTGGCGAGACGTCGAAGGTGTCTCGCAAACGTTGGATTCGCTGCGTATCCCGGTTGTCCAGCTCACCGACCGCCATGTACGGCTCATTTCCGGTATGGCGGATTACACCCGGCTCAGCAACGGTGCTGAAGATCCGGCACATTCCGCCCACAACCCTCCCGGGGCCAACTTCTTCCGCAAGCTCCGTGGCAGCTTCGACGCCGTTCTGGAGCGGCACGACCAAGGTCGCATCGTCGATCAAGGGCCGCATCATTCGCCCCGCTTCGGGTAACTGCCACGCTTTGACGCCTACGAGCACCACGTCGACGGGGCCGGGTCCGGACGGATCATCGGTCGCGACGACCGGGTGGACTAGCGCGTCACCCTTCAGACTTTCGAGACGCAACCCGTTGTTACGGATCGCTTCCAGGTGATCCCCACGCGCGATGAAGATCACTTCGTGGGCCATCGTCTCCGCGAGCCGACCCCCGAAGTAGCCACCTACTGCGCCCGCTCCGAATATCGCGATCCGCATGTCGATATCGTAGCTATCCGCGCGGGCCCGGTCAGGCTTGGGCATAAGAGGTGTGCGGCCAAGGACCCGGCCCATCCTGTGCTAGGCTCGAAGTCGAGGCGAAATCGCGAAAATGCTGGTCCTAAATCTGGTGTTGTGGCCGGTCCGGGCCCTTAGATGGCTCCTGTTTGCGCCGTTGCGGTTGGCCCGTGCCGTTCTCGCATTTCCAATCCGCGCGATCGCGTTTCTGCTCGGCACGCTGAAGTGGTTGCTGCGGTCCGTGGTCACATTCCCACTGCGCTTGACCAAGGCTGGGATCGCGCTCCCGCTTCGACTGCTGCGAGTCGCAATAACCGCGCCACTCCGCCTTCTGCGCTTGATCTTCCGGCTCTAACGAACACTCTGTCCGGCCAGCGGGCTGGCTGAACCCCGGCGCTCCCTCCATGCGCCCTCGTATCCCCGTTTCCTGGGTGCTCGTCCTGGGCGTCGCCGCGGTCTCGACCGCCGGTGTGATGATCCGCCTGGCCGACGACGCACCGACGCTCGCCATCGCCGCGTATCGGATGGCGATTGCTTCCGCAGTGATTGGGCCCATCGCGGTCTTGGCGAGTCCACGATCTCCGTCTCTGACACTTGGTTACAAAGATGTCGCGCTGATGGCTGGATCTGGACTGTTGCTCGCAGTCCATTTTGGCCTGTGGATCGGGTCCCTCAAGTACACGTCCGTGGCCAGTTCCGTGGTGCTGGTCACCAGCAGTCCGCTTCTGGTGGCCGTTGGTTCGTGGCTCCTGCTCAAGGAGCGGGTGACGCGCCAGGAAGTTGTCGGAATCGCCTTTGGCCTGATCGGAGGCGGTTTAATCGCCGTTGGCGACCTCACGCTCGGCGGGAGGGAGTTGTTGGGCGATGTGTTGGCGTTCGGCGGCGCGGTCGCAGTCGCCGGGTATCTGATGGTCGGGCGGCGCGTCCGTGCTGGGTTTCCCACCCTCACGTACGCCGGAATCGCCTATCCGGTGGCAGCCATGGCGTTGGTTGTTGCCGCTCTCGTTGCGTCGTTCGGAGTCGGGCTTCAGCTAACCGGCTTCGAGGGCGAGACCCTGTTGTGGCTGGTGCTCATCGCACTCATCCCGCAAGCGATCGGCCACACGTCGCTGAACTGGGTCCTGGGCCACGTGTCCGCCACGGGGGTCGCGATCGCGATCATGGGTGAACCCGTTGGTGCGTCGGCCCTTGCGTGGTTGGTCTTGGGAGAGGCGCCGTCCCTCGCTACCGTCGTTGGCGCGACTTTTCTCCTCACGGGGGTGTATTTCGCCATCAGAGGCAATCCAGGGAGGCCGGTGACCTAACGCGGCGCCACGCTATGCTTGGTGCGGACCGCTGCTGGGCGGACGGGACCGAGGACGACGGCAAGAGGAGCACACGATGGATTACCAGTTCACCGCCTCCGACGAGGCCTTGAAACGTGAGGTCGCCGAATTCGTAGCCAAGGAGTGGGATCCCGGTCCCTTCGACCACGGAAGCATCAGTTGGGACCACGTTACCGAAGAGGCGGACGTGATCACGCGTGCTTTCCGGAAGAAGCTCGTCAACAAGGGTTGGTGGACGATGCACTGGCCCGAGGAGCACGGCGGGCAGGGCGTCAATATCGGCACCCAACTCGCGTATCGGGAAGCAATGGCCTACGCGGGTGCTCCTCAGGCAGTCGGTGGCGGGCTTGTCGCTCCGGTGCTGATGGTTATTGGCCAGGACTGGCAAAAGAAGGAGTTTCTTCCTCCGATCGCGAACGCGGACATCGAGTTCTCCCAGGGTTTCAGCGAACCCAACGCGGGTTCGGACTTGGCCGGTCTTCAGACACGGGCTGTGCGCGACGGCGACGACTACGTCCTGAACGGCCAGAAGATCTGGGGCACCTATCGGAACAAGTGGATGCACATCCTGGTCCGTACCGATCCGGAAGCGCCGAAGCACCGCGGGATCAGCTATCTGCTCGCTCAACTGAAGGACGAGGACGGCGCCTACTTCCCGGGCGTCACCGTGAGAGCCATCCCGGATGCGTTGGGCCGTCACCGGTGGGACGAGTTGTTCATGGACAATTACCGGGTCCCGGCGCGAAACATCATCGGCGAGGAGAACCGCGGCTGGTACGCGGCCATGACGACGCTTTCGTTCGAGCGGTCGAACATCGAGGCATCGGCGACGTTGACACGGATCATCGAGGACTACATCGAATACAGTCGCCGCTTGAAGCGGCGCGGCCTGCAGAGTCCGCTCGACAGTCCTGTGTTTCGGAACGAAATCGCTGACCTGCGCGTCGAGATCGAGACGTTGCGTACGCTCTCCTACCGCGTGGCATGGATGCAGAGCAACGGTGAGATTCCCCAGAAGGAAGCGTCGATGACGAAGCTTTGGGGGGACTCGCTCGACCAGAAGGTGTACAAGCGGCTCTCGTGGGGCCTGAAGGAGTACGGCGGGCTGATGCCGGGCAATCGGGTTCCATCCCCGGCGGACGGGATCCTCAACTGGCGCGGCTACTCGCACCTGGTGGTGACGATCTACGGCGGGACGAACGAGGTCCAGAAGAACATCATCGCGCAGCGGGGTCTTGGTCTGCCGCGGTAGCTGAGCTCTGGGAGCGCACGCGGGCGAGGTGAGGCTGGGATCGGAGCTTGTTGGACGGGTCCGGGTCCCGATCGCGCGTTGTTGTTGTGAGATGGAGCCAGCGATCGGACTCGAACCGATGACCTGCGGTTTACGAAACCGCTGCTCTACCGTCTGAGCTACGCTGGCCCGTATCTAAATCGGCCCGCCGCACCGCTCCACTGCAAACATTCTGCTAACGGATCAACTCGCGAGCCGCCGTTCCAACACCTCTCCCGCCTCATCATCCGATGCTGGCATGACGTGGCCTTGGGTGTCGACCGTCGTCTGAATGCAGGCGTGCCCTAGTCGTGCCTGCACCACGTGGATCGGAACTCCGGCTGCTGACAGCGGACTCGCATGAGTATGCCGGAGATCGTGGAAACGTACATCGTCTAGGCCGCAGTACTTTTCCGGTATGCCATCCTCCTCAAGACCGGGAACCCCGCAGCGGTGAACACGAGCTTCATCCTCTTCTTCCTGTTCGTGTTCTTGACGCCGGTGTTCGTTCCGTTAGAAGCGATGACCGACTGGATGGCGACCGTCGCGAGCTACGACCCTGTCACCTCCCTGCTCGGTGCGCTGCGGTCTATCCTCACGGTCGGCTGGGATTTGGACGCACTTGCCAAGGGCCTCTTGTCCATTGCCGGAGTGGGCGTTGTCAGCTTCACGCTGGCACTCCTGGCTCTTCGAGGTCGGGTAGCCCGGCGCTGAAGCGGCGGGGCGAGCGGACGCCCATCTATTGAATTAGGATTTCGATTGGCAAGTGCTTCTTGGGCCACCTCCGCCTGCCATTTCTGTGCAACCTCAACAGTGGCAGAGGACGGTTCTTCGACTTTCCCGTGCGGTTGCCGGCTGTGTTGGTGGGTGATCGAACATTCCTGACTCCGGGTTCACGCTTGCTCCGGTGACACGCCACCTCGTTCAACCAAGGTAATCGCCTCCTGGGAATCTATCGCGTCGAGGTCGATCCGCGGCGGCGAAGATATGCCGCCTGACAGCACCATAGACATGGCTTGTTGAACAGACATTGTCGTGTCGTATATGTGCTGGATAGGGATCATGGCCACCCAGCCTGAATTAGGCGTTGGTGCAGTCGGCAAATAGACGACTCCCATCACCGTTCCTGGGGTCACAGTAGACACCCCGGTGAGAAAACCAACCATCCACGTATCTTGTTTCGGGTACTCGACGACAACGACCCGCTTGAACCCGGCCGCGCCATCTCCCGCGAACGACTCGATGAGCTTGCGCGCGGGACCATACACGGCGCCGATTACGGGGATGCTGAGCAAGTAGTGCTGGAGTTTGCGAATTGCGCGACGGCCAATCTGTTTGGTCCAAATGAGGCCGAGCAGATAGACGATCAGCAACAACGTGGCCACGCCCAGCCCAGGGATCGTCCGCCCGACCATCTCCTGGAGTGCAGGTTGTAAGAGCCCATCGATGTTGTTGAAAATCCATAGAATCAAGACGTAGGTAATTGCGATCGGAAAGAGGATCAGCAGACCGGCAATGATCGATTTGCTCAAGTGGTTCTTTACATTCTGGATGACCGATCGTTTCTGCTGCTGTTCCATTAGACCGTATTGCTCCAATTCATGGTGATGTTCTGGGCTCTCCTGCCCGTCTCGATTTCCGTGAGTCTATGAATCAACCTATTGATATGTCAATCTGGGTGGGGCTTCGACCGGACGGCGTTGGCGGTCTTGTCTTCGCGCTGAGGCGCCCTTCGAAGCAGGGGCTGGTGGGGATTCTCCCGTGGTCCCGGTGGCGGGGACCGCACGCCAGCCGTTCCGGACCCCTAGCGCGTAAGATAGGGGTAAGACTTTCCTTAGACTGGCACGTTTCTTCGTATGACGCCCGACATTACTTCTCCCGATCAGCACCCTGTGGTCACCGGACCGGACGTAGGCGACAAGAAGGGACGCGTGCTTTCTGGCGCGCGCCCGACCGGCCGGCTGCACTTGGGCAACTACTTTGGCGCGATGCAGAACTGGGTGACGCTGCAGGACTCGTACGATTGCTTCTACTTCGTGGCGGACGTCCACGCGCTGACGACGGAGGAGGACTCCCACGGGATTAGCCAGAACACGCGGGAGATGGTGCTGGACTGGCTGGCGGCGGGGCTCGATCCGGAGAAGAGCACGCTGTTCGTGCAGTCGCACATCCCGGAGGTGATGGAGCTCCACACATATCTGTCGATGATCACGCCGATGGGGTGGGTGCAACGGGTGCCGTCGTTCAAGGAACAGATGCGGTTGCATCCGCAGGGGATGAACTACGGGTTGGTTGGCTACCCGGTGCTCCAGACGGCGGACATCATCATGTACAAGGCGGACACAGTGCCGGTGGGGCAAGACCAGGTACCGCACGTGGAGCTGGCGCGGGAGATCTCGCGGCGCTTCAACGAGCGGTTTGGGCCGGTGTTCCCCGAGCCGCAGTCCCTGCTCTCCGAGGCGCCGATGATCCGGGGCCTGGACGGGGAGAGCAAGATGAGCAAGAGCACGAACAACCACATCGAACTGGCGGCGACGCCAGAGGAGACCGCAGAGCGGGTGATGAGCATGGTGACGGACCCGCAGCGGCGGTACCGGACTGACCCGGGCCGGCCGTGGGTGTGCAACGTGTTCGCGCTGCACGCGCTGTTCTCGCCCGAGGCGTGGCGGAACGAGGTGAACGAGCGGTGCCAGGCGGCGACGATCGGGTGTGTGGAGGACAAGCAGAGCCTGGCCTCGAACGTCAACGCGTACCTGGAACCGCTGCGTGAGCGGCGGCGGGAGTTCGAGGCCCGGCCGCAGGTCGTGGACGAGGTGCTGAGCGCTGGGGATGCGAGGGCGCGGTCGGTGGCGCGCGAGGTGATCGAAGAGGTCCGGGATCGCATCGGCTTCTTCCGGTAGGGGCCGGGTCACGCCGCCGGAGTCGGCGTCGGGCCGATCGGCGGCGGAGGTCGCCGAAGAGGTTGTGCGTGCGGCCGGCGAGACGGTGCGATCGGCGTTTCGCGGCGCGATGGCGGTCGAGCGCAAGGGACGAGGCAATTACGTTACTGACGTAGACCTGCGCGTTGAACGCGAGGTCATTGCGACGCTCGAACGCGAGTACCCGGAGTTCGCGATCGTGGGCGAGGAGACGGGCGGGACGACCCCAACAGATGGCGGGTACGCGTGGATCATCGATCCGATCGATGGCACGGCGAACTTCGCGCGCGGGATCCCGCACTTCGCGACGACCCTGGCGTTGATTGGGCCGGAGGGTGCACCGGTGCTGGGGGTGACGTTCGACCCGGTGCGTGGCGATTTGTTTGCGGCGGTGGAGGGGCTCGGCGCGCAGGTGAACGGCGAGTGGATGCGCGCGGGCGAGCTGGAGGCGATTACGGACGGGGTGTTGGGGATGGACCTGCCGTACGGGGACGATCTGGTCGACGCGTCGTTCCGGGTCGTCCAAGCCCTATTGCCGGTGCAACGCGTGCGCATTCTGGGATCCGGAGCGTTGGGGATGGCGTACGTGGCGGCGGGTTGGTTCGACCTTCACTTCCATCTGTCGCTGAAGCCGTGGGACGTGGCGGCCGGTCTGCTGATGGTGCGGGAGGCGGGCGGCGAGGTGATCGACGCCGGCGGGCAACCAGCCACGCCGGATAGCGGGAGTTTTGTGTCCGGCAACGCGGCGTTGGTGCGCGAGTTCGTGGACCGGACGGCGAGGGTGGTGATCGGGTCAGATTCGGCTTGAGAGACGGTCGTGCGCGGCGCGGGTGGATAGCGGGGAAACTTACTTGATACTCACTAGGCACCACGAACCGACGTACTCATGGGGGGTGGCTTGCCGCTGGGAGTGGTGGGCTTGGGGCTATTTCACCTCCTGTTCCACCGGCAGTACCCACCGTGCCACTCACTGCGCTTTCTTGCCACGGCGTTCGAGCAGGTAACCGTACGCAAGACCAAGTATTCCGGAGATGCCCCCGACAACTATGCCGACGATGACAGCGCCGATCAGCACAAACGCAACCGGCACTTGATCGGTCATGTAGCTGCTTAAGGCACCGCTGAGTATTCCGGAGATGCCTCCTATGAAGAAGTAGCGTCGGTATTCCCTGAACCATTGGGCGGTCGTTCTCGATTTGTCTCTCATGACGCTCCTAACTCCGAGGCGTAGCTCGGTACTCGTGGGCGGTTGATCGGACAGCGACAGGTAAGGCGGTTGAACAGCAAGCCGCGCCATCCAAGAACCGGGGCTCTGAGGTCTGACCGTAGGAATTTTGGGAACCTTGCAGGGGAGCGATTTGTATCGGCGTATTCTACATGCGATGCGAACAACCCTTGCGCTCCTTGTTGCAGCCCTGATTGACTCCAGAGGTCAGGCCGCAATCGAGCAGCAGGCAAGGTTTTTGTGGTCGGGCTGGACCCGCGAGGCGGGCCGGCGGCCGGACGAACATTCTTGGGGAACGCGACATTGGCAGGAGCAAGCTGACCATGACGACGACATCGCAGGGAGACCGGATCAACGTTGGGATCATTGGCGCGGGGGCGAACAGCCGTTTGCACCACATCCCGAAGCTGCAGGCAATCGAGGGTGTTGAGGTGGTGGCGGTGGCGAACCGCTCTCTGGAGTCGGGGCAACGGGCGGCGGAGGAGTTTGGGATTCCGACCGTGTTCGATGATTGGCGTTCCCTCATAGAAGATCCCGACATAGACGCGGTATGCATCGGGACGTGGCCATATCTCCATGCGCCGGCGACGATCGAGGCGCTGGAGGAAGGAAAGCATGTGCTGGTGGAGGCGCGGATGGCGATGGACGCGTCGGAGGCGCGGGCGATGCTGGACACGTCGTTGCGGAACCCGAGTTTGGTGGCGCAGGTGGTGCCATCGCCGTACACGTTCCGAGTTGACCGGACGATCGAGGACCTGATCGCGGAGGGTTACCTGGGGTCGGTGACGGCGGTGGACGCGCGGATTCTGGGGTCGGGGGTGGGGAACGTGGGGTTCCCAGACTTCGGCGGGCCGCTGCACTGGCGGCAGGACCGGAACTTGAGCGGGTACAACATTCTGGGTCTAGGGATCTGGTACGAGGGATTGTTGCGGTGGTTGGGTCCGGCGTCCGACGTGACGGCGATGACGTCGATTACGGTCCGGCAGCGGACTGGGGCGGACGGGCGGCCCCGGACGGTGACGGTCCCAGACCACGTCGACGTCGTGTACCAGTTAGCACGGGGGGGCCAGGTGAACGTGTCGTTGAGCGCAGTCGCGGGGTTCGGTCCGCCCGGGGAAGTCTATCTCTTCGGGACGGAGGGGACGTTGCGGCTGGAGGTGAGCGGGATGCGCTTATCCGGGGGCCGGCGGGGCGACGAGGGGTTGTCGGAGATTGAGATTCCGGAGGAGAAGCGGGGTGAATGGCGGGTGGAGGAGGAGTTCATCAACGCGATCCGTGGGGTGGAGCCGGTGCGGTACACGACGTTCGAGGACGGCGTGGCGTACATGGAGTTCACGGAGGCGGTGACGCGGAGCGCGCAGACGGGGCAGACGATCGCGTTGCCTTTGTGACGTGAGTTGGGAGGAGATAAGCACGCATGTGCTAAACTAAGAGCACTGTTGTGTTGATTGGAGGCCCGATAGATGGCGCGGGGGGAAGAGGCGGGAGAAGCGATATGCGGAGGGATTGGAGGGGCGAACGCGACTGGTGGTTAGACCACTTCTTCCAGTGGCAACCGCGCAACCGGCGTAGTTCGAACCTTCCGGGCTTGAACAAGGGGGACCACGTAGCGGTACCTCTCCCGTTCAACTTGCCGACACCCCTAGCTGAACCATGCCTGGCCTGGCGTTGGGGGCTCGATCGGAGTGGGTACGGCAGGCTGCGAAACAAGGGTGCTCACGTCGTGGCCTATGAACAGACTCGCGGTAAGCCAGTTGACTCCGGTTTATTTGTACTGCATCTGTGCCATCGACCGTTTTGCGTCCAGCCGGCGCACCTTTATGCGGGAACGACCAAGCAGAACTCCGAGGACACGCAAGCCGTGCACTCCGAGTTGCACACGTACCGGACATGGGCAGTGTTGGGTGATCGTTACGACCGGGCCCTCAACGAGCATCGCTATCCAGCTCCCCTCGTGGAAGGATCGTCTCAAGGTATGAGTCCTCGGGAAGCTCGAGGCTGCCCACATTGGTTCGTACGGCCTGCGCGTGGCGCGAGGTCATGCGCTAACTGCGGCGAGATGAGCGCGGCGTCCCTCTTTAGCGGTCATCGAGACGCCTGTTCCTTTTATGAGGCGAGCCCGACCCGACCCTGCCGTTGCCAGACCGACCCCTGTTGCTGCAAGGGTTGTTTGGCATTGCTGCTCGGCCCAGCGCAACGTGCTTATGAGAGCGACGGCAACCCCATCGAAGGCCCGTTGTTCGATGGCATACCTGCCGCGCTGGACGAAGACGCACCGCTACCGAAGGCGGAGGCACAACGCATACGAGGTTATTTGATGGCAATGGCGGGTTTGGGCGGTCGACGTGGAGAGGTGGGAACCAGTCAATAAAGCGATCAGGAAGCTGGAGAGCGTCGACCTGCAGACTGTGTAGGCGAACGAGGCCAGGGACTTCACATTGGTGCTAGCGGGATAGGAAAACCTGGACAAACGGGGTAGCTCGTTGGGCTTGGAGTTAGATGTCGGAATCAGCACAACGGCTACCGATCCCCGGCCACATCTGCAAGCGCCGCTTTCAGCACCTGGAAGCAGAGTTTGGCAGTGTGTTCATCGGGCTTGAAGTTCGAGACCACCTGCTCGTAAGGGTGTATATAGTTCCTGAAAACTCGTAGCCCATGGCTGAACCGCTGGACATCTGGTTTCAGGAGGCCGATGTCAGAAGCTACATCGATGAATTCCGCCAACGACCACTCAGGAAATTGTTTTACCTTGCGGTCACGCGATTTGGGGCTAGCCGGTGAACGATTGAACCTCTCGGGATCACGTTGAGCCGCCCCGAGCAGGACACCCTCCAACACACTGCCACATAGGAAGATTACCGATAGGTGAGCTCTTACGGCCAAAGCCTCATGAGCTTCTTTCAAGCGGTCTTCGATGATTTCGGCCACCGCGGGCGTGACGGGTAAGAGATGAACATTCGGTACTTTGAAATCCTCGTTTAGGAGATTCTCGACCGTCGACGTAGTGCCGCAGCGGGATGGTCTGGACAGCCTAGCAACGATCTGACGGGACTTCGCGAGGAGGCTGGTATTCAATTCTCTGCCGCTCGACTCGCAAACCGCCTCGTATACGTCAAGCGTTTCGGACAGAACAGCTCCAACAAGTTCGTCAGATTCTGATTCCCAAAACGCGCGGAGTTTTTTGGCCTTAGAGGTCCCATAGGTCCGATATTTATGGCCGTGAATATCCAAACCGTGGCGCTTAAAGAGCTCTTCAAATTTGCCGTTATCGAATTCGAGAACGTAGCCTCCGACCATGTCCAGGATCTTTTCCAGATAGTGTTTGTCAGCTGACGTAAGGCTGCTCATGCGCGAATACCTATTCCTCTTTACGGGGTACTGCTCTCCTAACCACGACCGCCTCTGGCAAACAGAGCGTCTCGCGGCTTGGCAAACATTGGGGCTCGACTGGTGTTCCTGCACGTTGTCGGGGCCGAGGGTGTCATCGAAGTCGTAGATGAGATGGCCATCGGTGTGAGTCGGGGGGGCATCAGGCGACCGGGGGCTCGAAGTGCTTGCGGACTTGGCCTGTGCCGACGAACTGGGAAAGTAGGCGGTAGTTGTCGCGCTCGTAGCGGACTCTGCCGGCGACGATGGCGGGGTGGACCGCGAGCTGGTGGGCAAGGGCGATGACGAGCATGGGGGTCGGGTCATCCTGGACGCCGCTGGTCTCCCACACGTCCTGCGGGATGAGGGCCTCTCGGGCCCGGCTATCGGCCTCGGCCTCCTGACGGTCCTCTTGGCTTTGGAGGTTGAGGTCGTCGACGAACCAATCGTCACCGCTGCCGTCCTTGTCCAGGTGGAAGCCGACGTGGACGAGTTCGTGCAACAGGGAGAACCAGAAGTGGTCGATGCGGTCGTACCGCAGGGTGAGGCCGATAACCGGGTGACCATCGATGAACGACAGGGCGGCGCCGTCGAGGTGGGTCCTGGGAAGGTGGTGCTCGACTTCGAGGGCAATGGCGTGCTCGGCGAGGAACTGCTTCGCGCGCCACGGGCCGTCCTCGGAGGGGCTGAGCCGCGCCACCTGCTGGAGGAAACCGGGCGTCACCGTGCCGGGTTCGTAGACCGCGCTCAAAGGGTGTTCGTTGGCCACGGCGAGCACGCGCCAGCACCAGGCCGTGAGCGCGTACGCGTCGGTCTTGGCATTCATACGACGTTGGTCGTTCTTCCGGTAGAGGGCAGGAGCCGCGACGTTCGGTCCACCGGCGCGCTGAAACAGACCACTGAGCAGCTCTTCTGCGCGGCTGGCCAGCTTGGGCACGTCGGGGATCCACCCTCGTTTGGCCATCTCTTTGATGGGGAACCGGCCCCAGTCGATGTCCTCGACGGCGCTGTCGTCCAACGATGCGCCCGGCGTCTGGATCAAGACATCGGCGGGGATGCCCAGGTGTTCGTGAAGCGCGCGGGCCATGGACATGGTGATGGGGCGCTTGCCGGCGAGCACCTCCGAGACCTTGGCGCGGCTCCCGATGAAGGGGACGAGGTCGCGGGGTTTCAGGCCAGCCTGGTCCATGCGGAACTCGATGGCGGCGATGGGGCTGGGGAGTCCGACGGGGAAGTGCTTGTCCTCGTAGAGCTCAACGAGGTCCGTAAGAACATCGAGCTCGTCGGCCTCAGCGGCGCCGCTCTCCGCATGGAAGATCTGATCGATGCGCGCGAGCGCGGCCGCGTAGTCTTCCTCCGTACGGAGCGGCTTGACGTCAACCACGATTACACCTCCCCGGCGTTAACGCGGTTGTATTCCGCGTGTGTGTCGACGAACCGGATGTAGACGATCCCGGCTTGGTAGTTGACCCTCACGACGAGGCGGTAGTGGTTGCCCTTGATCCGGAAGACTAGGCGGTCGTCGCCAACGACGCTGGCGCGAGGCCAGAGTGCGAGGACGCTCGTAGGGGTAGTCCAGGACTGTTCGACCACCGACTTGTACCACGCCTCGAGTGGTTGTTTGGCGTCAGCATGTCGCTCCCAACACTCGATCAGGGCTCTCTTGGAGATGATGCGCACTGGGCGTTGGTGAGTCTCCTAACATTGAGCCATAATACTACGTTCCCAAAATGTACCGAGGCAATGCGATCCCAACAAGCATCGGGGCCGGCTCCTGTGGGAGCCGGCCCCGAATCGGACCTACTTGTGCGGTGAAGAGGTTTAGATCTTCATCGCCCTGGCGACGCGCTCGCGGTGGTAGTCGCCGTCGCCGAAGGAGACTTCCCACGCCTTCAGGCGGCGGGTGAAGAGCTGCAGGTCGTGTTCCTGGGTGAACCCGATCGCGCCGTGGCACTGGTGCGCGGTGGCGCTCACGCGAGCAGCCGAGTCGCTGACCCACGCCTTGGCGGCGGATACCTCGAGGTCCGACGGCAGGTCTTCAGACAGCCGCCAGATGGCCTGGTAGGTAATGAACCGGGAGCCGTCGACGTCGGTGGCCATGTTGGCACAGTAGTGCTGGATGGCCTGGAAGCTGCCGATCGGGCGCCCGAACTGCACGCGGTTCTTGACGTACTCGACGGTCATGTCCAGGACTTCCTGTAGCGCGCCGACCATCTGGCAGGAACGAAGCGCTGCACCCTTCTGGATGAGGAGCTTGAGGGTGTCCCAGCCCTTGCTGACCTCGCCGACGACGTTGTCGGGCGAGACCTGGACGTTGCGCAGGACGACCTCGCACTGGTTGTCGCTGGCGATGGTCTTCAGCTTGTCGACGGTGACGCCGGCGGCGTGGGCGTCGACAAGGAAGAGGCTGACGCCGTTTTCTGGGTTGCGGCCCCGGCGGGTGCGGGCAGCGACGAGGAAGGTGTCAGCGACGTGCGCGTTCTCGACGAACAGCTTGGTGCCGTTGAGGACGTAGTTGTCGCCGGACTTCCTGGCCTCCAGTTGGATGCCCTGGGCGTCCAGCCGGGAGTACGGCTCGAGGAGCGCTGGGGTGGCGATCAGGTTTCCGCTGGCGATTCGGGGCAGGTACTCCTGCTTCTGGGCGTCGGTGCCGGCGTCAAGCAACGCGAGCGTGACGAACGCGGTGTTGAAGAAGGGACCTGGCAGCAAGCCATGGCCGGTCTCTTCGATGAGGATGCCGAGGTCGACCAGGTTCTGGCCGGTCCCGCCGTGCTCCTCCGGGATCACGAGGCCGAGCCATCCGACCTGGGCGATCTTCTGCCACAGGTCCTGGGTGAACCCGTTGTCGTCCTCTTCCATGTCGCGGACGAACGTTCGCGGGGTCTCCTGCTCGAGGAACTCGCGCGCCATTGACCTCAACATTTCCTGGTCTTCAGTAAGCCCTAAGTCCATTTCCCCTACCTCCTTGCAGTGTCTTCCCTGATACGATCCGGCGTCTTTCGTCCTGTGCGTGGTTGTTCCTAGCGCGGCAATCCAAGCCCGCGCTGGGCGATGATGTTCTTTTGGATCTCGCGTGTTCCGCCACCGATGCTGACACCGATGCTCTGCCAGCCGCGTACTGGCAGGAAGTTGTCGACTGGGAGCTTGAAGCCAGTGTTGGTGGGCAGGAGCGTGCCGTAGCCGTCCATGATGGTGGCCATGCCGCGGTACATCTCTTGGAAGAGGGTGTCGCCGAGGGCTTTCACCATGGACGACTCCTTCTGTGGGACGAGCCCCTGACTCTGCATCCAGGCGACACGGTAGCACACCATTCGCAGGGCCTCGACCTGGACACGCCAGTCGGCCAGGCGATTGCGGATCTCGTCCCGGTCGGCGGGTGCGTCGCCACCGGCTCGGCGCACCATGTTCGACCAGTCGAGGAACTCCTCGAGCGTGCGCAGGAGGAGGGCCGGGCGGCCGATGTTGGAGCGTTCGAAGCTGAGGGTGGTCATGGCGGCGTACCAGCCGCGGTTCTCTTCGCCGATAATGTTGCGGGCGGGGACGCGGAAACCTTCTAGGAAGAGTTCGTCCCAGCGATGGTTGCCGAGCCCGTCCGGGATTGGGCGAATGGTGATGCCGGGTGCGAGCTCGCCGTTGTCTTCGCGAAGCTGTCCCAGGAGGTAGGTGATACCGCGGTGCTTGGGCGCCTCCGGGTCGGTCCGGACGAGGATATGGATCCACTCGTTCCGGTAGGTGCCCCAGATCTTCTGTCCGGTGAGGACGTAGTCATCGCCGTCGCGGACGGCGCGGGTCGTGAGGCTGGCGAGATCGGAGCCGGCGTCGGGTTCGCTGAAGCCCTGTGAGAACTCGAGGTCGGCGTTGGCGATGCGGGGAAGGAATTGTTCCTTCTGCCAGTCTGTGCCGTGGACCATGAGGACGGGGGCCACGAGGCCGCCACCGAGGGACGCGGGAGCGTCCTCATAGGCCATGACCTCTCGGTAGGCCACCTGGGTCTCGATCGAGGCGGCCTTGCCGCCGTACTCCTGGGGCCAGTGCATGGTGTACCAGCCCTGGTCGACGAGCTTCTTGGCGAAGCCGGTCATCAACTCGTGGCCGTGGGCGCGTTCGTTCTCGTCGCCGTGCCACCCGGCGAGGCCGCCGGTCAGATCAACGCCGGGATTCTTCCATTCTCGGCGGACGAAATCCCGGGCCTCTTCACGGAGTACCTGGTCCGCCGTCGAAAACTGGAAATCCATTGCGTTTCTCCCGGTGGTCGGTGTGTGGTGTGGGCGTGCCGCTCATTTGGAGGAGGGCGGCGTTACCTGGGCAACTCCAAGCCGCGCGTGGCGATGATGCCGCGCTGCACCTCCGTGGTGCCACCGGCAATGCTGAGGGTCACGGAGCTGAACGCGCGGTTGTTGAGGAACCCACCGAGTGGCGCAGGGTACTTGTTGTAGGGAAGCAGGTTGCCGTAGTCCTCGAGGCCGCGGGAGAGGGTCTTGTAGACGCGTTGTGTCTGCTGGTCGCCCCAGAGCTTGGTCATGGAGGCTTCCTTCTGCGGGATGAGCCCTTGGTTCTGCATCCAAGCAACGCGGTACGAGAGCATTCGCAGGGCCTCGACCTCGATTCGCAGGTTGGCGACTTCAGACCGGAAGCTCGCGGAGTCGAAGGGGCTGGAGCCGACGCGGCGTTTCATGGTCTGCGTGAAGTTCTGGTAGTCCTCCAGCACGCGGAGGAGGCTGGCAGGTCCCTGGATATTGGACCGCTCGAAGCTGAGGGTGGTCATGGCGGCGTACCAGCCGCGGTTCTCCTCGCCGATGATGTATCGGGCGGGGACACGAACGTCCTCCATGAACAGTTCGTCCCAGCGGTGGCGACCGAGGGCATCCGGGATGCCGCGGACGTTGATGCCGGGGAGGTATTCACCTTTGTCGTCCTTTAGGGGAGCCAACAGGTAGGTGATGCCGCGGTGTTTGGGAGCGTCCTGGTCGGTGCGGACGAGGATATGAATCCAGTCGTTCCGGTAGGTGCCCCAGATCTTCTGTCCGTTGAGGATGTAGTCGTCTCCGTCGCGGACGGCGCGCGTTTTAAGGGATGCGAGGTCGGAACCGGCGTCGGGCTCGCTGAAGCCCTGGGAGAACTCGAGGTCGGCGCTGGCGATGCGTGGGAGGAACTCATCCTGCATCCACTTGGGCGCGGTGACCATGAGGACCGGTGCGACGAGGCCACCGCCCAGTGAGGCGGGTGCGCCGGCGTAGGCCATTGCCTCGCGATAGGCGAGCTGTGTGGTGATGTTTGCGCCGCCGCCACCGTGCTCGGTGGGCCAGTGCATGGTGTACCACTTCTTCTGAACGAGCTTCTTGGCGAAGCCGGTCGTCGCCTCTTCGGCTTCGGGGTCCGTGTGGTGCCAGTTGATGAGGATCGCGGTGTCGAACTGGTCGCGACCCCAGTTCTGGCGCGTGAACTCGATGGCCTCGGACCGAAGGGCGCGATCTTCTACGGAGAATTCAAAATCCATTGGCGAACTGCCTCCTACCCCTCCAAAACGACAGGCTCCGGCGTGCACACAATCTCGATTGTGTTCCGAAGCAAAACCGCGACGTACAGTAGCATTTGCTCGTGATGGAGTAAACGGCCCAGCAGGTTCGAGGCGCTTTCATAGTCGTAGTGGAGCGAAGGGGTGCAGGTCGTGGGGCCGTCCTTTGCAGTGAGCGCAGGGACGAGGCGAGGGCGTGTTACCGTAATGTGCAATGCCGCGCGGGGCGCGGCAATTCGGGGCCGCGTTGGCGATAGGTGAGGGAAGGTCACATGGACTTTGAGTATCACTACACCGTCGAGCAGCAGCAGTTTCGGCAGGAGGTCCGGGCCTGGTTGGCGGACAACTGGCCGAAAGACCTGAACCGGGGCCAGGACTACAAGCACACGCCGGCCGAGTCGTGGCGTCGCTTGAAGCGGTTCCGAGAGGAGATGGGCGAGAAGGGTTGGCTGCATCCGACGTACCCAACTGAGTACGGCGGCGGCGGTCTGTCCGGTGCGCTGGCCGTGGTGATCGCGGAGGAACTCCGTGAGGTGACAGGCGGTGGCGGCGAGGGGCTGATCTACGACAACCCGTTCGACATCGCTCCTTTATATGTATGGGGAACGGAAGAGCAGAAGCGGGAGTTGCTGCCGCGGCGGCTCCGTGGGGAGTTGCTCGGGTGGCAGTTGTTCACCGAGCCCGATGCGGGGTCAGACCTGGCAGGCCTGAAGACACGGGCAGTCCGGGACGGCGACGATTGGGTGATTTCTGGCGAGAAGGTCTTCGTGGGCGGCGATTCCGGGTATGTAGACCCGGAGACGAAGCTGCCGGACGAGGAGTTTCTTGGGACATCTCACCTGTTCACGCTGGCGGTGACGGACCCGGACGCGCCACGGCATCACAACATCGGCGCGTTCTTGATTCCCGGTGCGACGCCTGGGATCACGATCCAGACGCTGGACCTCCTGGTGGGACACGGGAAACGGCAGGTGTACCTGGAGGACGTTCGGGTGCCGGGCACGATGATGCTTGGCGGCGAGACGCAAGGATGGCAGGTGTCGCAGACGGCGCTGGAGATCGAGCACGGGGGCGGCGGCGGGCCTCCACCGGAGGACAAGGCTGTGGCGGCGCTGATCGAGTGGGTCCGGCGGAACGGCAAGGGTTCCGACCCGCACGTGCGTCAGTTGGTGGCGCAAGCCTTTATAGAGAAGGATATTTTCCGGCTCTTCGCGACGCGGAACCACTGGATGGTCGAGACGAAGCAAGAGATGACATACCACGGGTCGCAGCAGGCGTTGTGGCGGAAGGAGTCGGGGATCCGGATTGCGGACGCAATCCGCGAGGTGATGGGTCCGCACGCGATGCTGGACTTCACGGACGAAGCGGCGGCGTTCAAGGGCGAGCTGGAGTTGCACCAGCGTGAGAGCCTGGCCGCGGCACACCCCGGCGGTACGGTGGAAGTGCAGAAAGTGATCATGGCCCGTCGCATGGGCGTGAGCCGGACGCGGGAACGGGCTGCGCCGACACCGGCGACGGTCGGGTCTCGGTAAGGGGCGTGGGCGATGGACCTATCTCTCACGACCGAACAGAGTTTGTTGAAACAGACCGTCCAGGACTTCATTGGGCGGGAGTTACCTAAGGAGCGCGTGCGCGAGCTGTTCGACTCGCCGACGGGGTTCGCACCGGACATCTGGCAGCAAATGAGCAACCTGGGCTGGACGGGGATGATTATCCCGGCCGCGTACGGGGGCCAGGGCTCGGACTTCACGACCCTGGGAGTGCTGTTCGAAGAGTTGGGCGCTGGGTTGTGTTGTGGTCCGCTGTTGTCGTCGTCGGTGATGTGCGCGACGGCGATTTTGGAGGGCGGGACTGAGGAGCAGAAGACTTCTTTACTGCCGGTGGTGGCTCGGGGCGAGCGGATCTTAGCGTTCGCGTTTACGGAGTCGGACTACGGTTGGTCGCCGGACAAGATCGCGTTGTCGATCAGTGAACAGGGGTCCGACTACGTCCTGAACGGGACGAAGATGTTCGTGCCGGACGCTCATATCGCGGACCAGATGTTGGTGGTGGGCCGGAGCGCAGCGGGCGAGGGCGGCGCTGGGTTGACGGCGGCGTTGGTCGACCGCGAGGCGCCGGGCGTGACGATTCGCACGTTGAGCGGATGGCTGGGCGACACGATGGCCGAGATCACGTTCCGGAACGTCCGGGTAGCGGGTTCGGCGCTGGTCGGGCCGGCGGGCGGGGCATGGGCGTCGATCGAGAAGGCGCTGGACGCGGGGACGATTGCGCTGTCCGCGTACATGCTCGGCGGGTGCCGGCGGGTGTTCGAGATGAGCATCGAGCGGAGCCAGACCCGGATCGCGTTCGGTGTGGCGATCGGAACGCTGCAGCACGTGCAGAACTACCTGGTGGAGATGGCCAACATCGAGGAGTCGACGCGGTGGTCGACGTTCGAGGCGCTGTGGAAGATCGACGAGGGGCGCGCGGACGCGGCTGGGGCGATCTCGATGGCGAAGGCGATTGTGAGCGACGGGTATGTCCGTGCTGCCGAGGGTGCACACCACGTGCATGCGGGGTTGGGCGTTGATATGGGGTATGGGTTGCCGTACTACACGCAGAAGGCGCGGACGCTGCAGGGGTATTTGGGCGACGTGACACACCACCGGGACCGGATGGCCGGGTTACTGGAGTTGGACGCGCCTTTGGCTGCTGTGTAGTCGGGGTTGTTGGGGGTCGTCGGGCGAGATCCGCCAATCGTTGTTCGTGCTGGGTTGCTGCTAGGATCGTTCCGCTGCTGGGCTGGCGGTCGTTTGAGATTGGATGCTCGGTCCTAAGTAGACTGGGGCCTCTAGTGAAGCTCCCCGCCGAACGAGCGTCTGGCACGCACCGTGCAGAACGTGGCGCGTGAGCGTCGCGTCGGCGGTGGCTCAGGAAGCGTGATGCGCGGACTCTGTGTCGAGTCGCTGCGGCCCTGGAACGCCAAGGTGTGGAAGACACCGCTGATCGCGGTCGGCGTGTTCGTTGTGGCCGCGGTGGTGGCCGCGTGGATTACCACCGATGTCTCGCGTGTCGATTTGACGAATATCCCAGATGTCGACTGCAGCAGCCCGAATGCCAACTCGGAACCGTGCGACCAATCGCAGGAGTTTGCGGGTTTCGGCATCGCAGGATGGCATGCGGTGGGACCACACAACCCACTGTTTATCCAAGTGAAGGCCACACCGGACACCGTTGCGGACGCCGAAGCAGCGTTACGGGCTGAGTTCATTCGGCGATACGGAGAGGGAGGAGACGGCGGCGACAGCACGATCTTCATTCCCGTGAAGTACGACTACGGGGAGCTGTGGAAGTGGTCGGTGATCCTGAACCGCTTCGCGACCTCGGCGGCGAATACGATCGGAATTCGGACTGCGCGGGTCGGCTTAAACCTCGACTGATACGAAGTCACGCTATTCCCGCTGCCGGACCTCAGGCCCCGGGTACAGTCCCTGGACCGTAGAGACTACCGGGAGACAATCGAGGTTGGCGCCTACGACGCCCAGCGCGTCGCAGACGCGTTACCGGACTTGCTGGGCCAGTTGGGCATCCCGGTAGATGCCGTGGGCGTGATTGGACAGTACAGAGATTGGACGGGGATTTCCATCCCAGACACCAACGAAGGCAGTGTGTCCAATACGCGCAGCCTGGATGCGTCAACGGATGGGACTGGGAGTGCGATCTGGATTGCGGCAGGGAGCGCCGGCGGTGCTGGGCTGCTAATCCTTAGCGGCTTGGCCTTTGTGACAGTGCGGTCTCGGCGACGAAGGCGGGGTCAGGCTGCGGCGTAGCAACCTCTCCAAGTCGAGCGACTCGACAGGTTTCGGTTACGGAGGCCGCTGAGACGCGGTGGGTCCGTTCGTCGAGGCGTTCTGATTTGAGCGAGAGCGTGCACGGGGCACGCGCCAAGTCTCAGCTTCGACGTCGCGCCTGGTTGGGATTCCGTAAGGATTGCGATCGTTTCGGTCCGGCCGGGCCGACATCGCTGCGGACTCGGCGCAGCACGCTCGTCCATCTGGGTCAACCCGTGCGATTGGGACGTACGGGTTCCACGCGCAAGGGAGGTGGGAGGTGTGGAGTCTGTGCAGCGCAACAGTGAAAGCGACATGCGGGAGCGGGAGCGAGGGCAGTAACACGAACGCCCCAGCAACAGTCAGGGTTGTCTCCCGTTCGTACACTGGGGCGATAACGGGTTTAGTGGTGCGACGGCGGCACGGCGGGCATGGTGATGGGGATGGGCGGTGATCATGATGATCACGACGACGATGAACGAAGGCGGACGCCGCTGGCTGCGGGTGCTGGTGGCGTCGGCGGTGTTCTTGGGGCTGGCGGTGGTATTCCAAGTGACGGCTGGTGTTCCATCGTCGTTCGCGCAGACGCCCGACGTCGGCCGCGACACATCGATCTCGGGATCTGGGCCAGATGATTGCTGGGGCGGAGTTCTGAGCGCCGACCCGCTGCAGTGCTACGCGCTGGCGGAGGCCGAACGGGACGGGGTCCTGACGATGGAGGGGATGTACGACGACGGGGAGGGAAAACTGTACATCTATATTGACCACCACGCTGCAGTGGGAAAGAGCAGCACGTACGCGGGGCTAGAGGAAGCGTTAGAGGAGCGGGGGGGGGAGTACGCGAATGCGAACCCGAATACGCCAACCTACGACTTCGAGCGGCACGTGTGCGGGAGAAACCCAGTGCTGGGAGCTGCCCTGTCTGCGCCACCGGCGACGTGGTTGGCATGCATCGTCGAGCATACGTTCCTAAGCGGCGATGTGATGCCCTACGAGCTGCCGTATGACGTGATCGACCTGCGGACGGGGGGTGCAGAGGCGCGCTTCACGTGGGGCGGATGGGGGTCATGGACGCAGCTCTGGCCGGCGGACCCGGGAAGTTACAGCGGAGACGGGGTGGGTAACCGGGACAGTGCGACGCGGGTGTTTGACGTGTCCGACGTGGACGTAGAGAACTTCCCTGCGTTCGATTGCAGCGAACAGCGGTCACTTCTGGGCGGAAGCGGCACAACATGCCGGGCATTCCACCGGCAACCAGCGGCGGGCATCGCTGGGTGGCACAGCTCGGGCGCCACGTTATACGCACAGGTCAAAGCCGACTCCGATTGATGAAGAAGCGGTTGAGCGGGCGCGTGCCGCGATCATCGCCGAGTGGGATTTCGGCGATGGCGCCCGGCTGGTGGTGATTCCTGTGAAGTACAGCCTGGAGGAGCTGTGGCGGTGGGCGGTGGTGCTGAACCGGTTCTCGGTGTCAGCTGGCAACACGGTTGGGATCACGGGCGCGGCTATCAATTCCAACAAAGGGGGGGGGGTACCCAGACAAAGTCATCTACCCACTCACAGAGTTGCAACCGATGGATCCAGTCGATCTTTCGAAGGTCCGCGAGACGATACGAATCTGGACACCGAACGCCCAACGAGCGGCCAACGCTTTGCCGACGCTGTTGCCGAAACTTGGCATTCCGGTGGACGCGGTGGGCATCGTGGCACAATCACCGAGCGAACCGCGTGGTTTAGCTTTTACAAGCCCCGCGCCAGCGGGGCCAGACGCAGTGACTGGAGGAATCTCTGGAATCCGCATTACGAAGATACCGTCGGCGTCGGCGTCGGCGAGTGACGCGCAGGCGCAGCCCGGCTCCGATGCTCCGGCAGCAACTGGAGAGGCGGAGGGGACGAGTGCGGGCGGGGGTGGGTCCGCAGTTGACAACGCGAGACAGTTCGTAGCGGCGGTGTCTGAGTCGTCGACGACGGCTGATGCCGCGCTGGCTGCCGGAGGAGATGCGGTCGAGAGCAGCGGGAGCAATAGCGGCGGGTGGTCGGCAGTGGCGGTGCTTCTGGCGATTCTGGCGGGGGTTGGCGTCACGTTAGCGGCTGTTACGATTCGGAGGCGACGGACAAGCCACGCGGCAGCGGCGTGAGGTCGTTTTGTAGCTGACCGTTCGCTGGGCCGCGGTGTGCGGGTAATGGGTTCGGCCTCGATCTCAACCTCTGCGTGAAGCCATTCGGCCAGGTTGTGGGATGGACGACTCGTTTGGGTTGGCGACGGTGATGATGGTCGCCATACGTGGCCATGGTGGTGCGGCGATTGAAAATGCGCCGCGGGCCGCTGCGCTACTATCCGGCTCCTGGAGTCGGCCCCTAGGATTCAGCGCACAGCCCGTTCGTCGGGATTTGCGCGGGCCGATCCTTTGCTCGATCGGACATCGGTCCGGGGACGGCCGCTAGCTCCAACTCGCTCACCGCTTGCACATGAAGCGAGGGGGTCAAGCGCCCCTTCGTGCTCCTCGTTGAGGATCGTGCGGCGCCATCGTGGAATGCGAGCCCATGCGACCTCGTGCGCGGAGCGACGGGATGTGGAGCTAGGTCAGCAGGTGGTCTCGGACGGTAGATGCTGTGGCTGAGGCGTGGGGAAGCTAGGCGCGGTGGGGTCGCGGTGTTCTGTTGCCTCGGCGGTTCGTGGGTAGGGCGTTGGGCGGCCGACGTGGAAGTTTTCGATGGGGTGGAATTCGCCTGAGCGGAGGGCGTCGATGAGGTCGCGCTCGTGGCGGATGTCGGCGGTGAAGACGGTGGTGCCTTTGCCGAGGCCGGCGGCTGAGTGGGCGTCGCTTCCGCCGGTGCCGATCTTGCCGAGCGCGGTGACGACGTCGTGGGCGAACTGGTTCTCGCGCTGGGTGCCGCCGCCGTTAACGACTTCGACTTCGTGAACGAGCGGGAAGACGGGGTGCTCGGCGGCCTGTTCCGGGGTGGCAGGGACGGTCTTGGGGTCGGGGAAGAGGGTGTTCTGGGTGAAGAGGCCGGCGGGGTTGAAGAGGAAGCGGAAGGGGTGGGCGAGGACGAGGACGGCGCCCTGGCGGTCGGCTTCGGCGCGGAGGCGTTTGACGGCGTTGAGGCCGTCATGGAGGGAGGGGATGTGGGCGTCGAGGCCGAAGGCGAGGACGTGGCCGACGGGGGTGTAGACCTCGAGGGCTCGAACAAGGACCAGGTCGTCGACGGTGTCGGCGAAGGTCTCGAAGTCGTGTCTGGCCCAGCCGTTGTGTTCGGTGACGGCGAGGCCGTTCAGTCCGATGCGTTTGGCTTCGGCGACGAGGTCGGCCGGTTCGAGGGACGAGTCGGGGCTGCCTCGGTTGGTGTGGACGTGAAGGTCGAAGATGGAGGGCATGGAGGGACGGTCTTTCGCCGAAGAGGTGGCGGGAGGCATGGTAGCGAATGGGATGGCAGGCGTGCGGGCTGCGGGGACGGCACCCATTTCATTTGAAAGAGCGAGGGGGACTGCTCCCCCTTGCGCACCCCGCGCATTCGGGGTCGATTGGGGAGGTGCAGTGCGTTGGGCGACGCACGATAATGGGGCGTGAATGCTCAGGCTTGGAGTGGCAGTAGGAGGCAGCGGGTGATTGGAACGCGAACGCGGGGCTCAGCTTTCGGGGTGATGGCGGCGGTGTTGTTGGTGGCCGCCGGGTTGGCGTTGCTGATCGGGGCCTGCGGAGGTGGAGACGACGAGCCTGAGCCAACGCCGATAGAGCCGACGCCGACTGCGATGATGCCGGCCGTCGATACGTTCCGGCCGATCACGGCGATCTTGGAGGAGGACCCGCTGGCGTTCTTCGCGTCGATCCCGCCCTTTGAGCGGAACTGCCTGGTGCAGGTCGTGGGGACGGTGCGGTTCGACGAGATCGCTCAGGGTTCGCCGATTGCGAGCGCCGAGGGGGACCTGCTGCTGGGGTGCATCACCGGAGTGACCGCTGGGCGGTTCGTGGCGGGCAGTCTGATCAACGAAACGACTCTGGAGTCGTTGTCGACGGAGACGCTGGACTGCATGGAGGTGGAGTTCGCGGACCTGACGCCGTCGGACTTCGTGGACAGCATCGAGGGGTTGTCGACGGACGAACTGTTGGTGGACCTGTCCGGGGTGTCTGGGGCATCGCTGGACGCGTTATTAGGAGCGCTGTTCTGTCTGAACGATGAGGAGCGGGCGGCGGTGGACGCGAGACTGGCGGGCGAAGTGGGGGATGAACTGGCGCTGACGATCGATCAGGTCGAGTGCTTGGACCGTGAGCTGGGGGGCGAGGGGTTCTCGGGGTTCATCGGTGGAGGCGAAGCCCTTCCGCTCAACTTGTTAGGCACGTTGGCGGTATGTGGGGTGGACCTGAGCGGGATCAGCGGGGCGATGCCGGTGCCGGCGCCGGGAGGTGGAGGTACCGGGGAGGAGGCGTTTGGCAGCCTGACCCCGGAGCAGATGATCTGCCTCCAAGAGGCTGGGGTGGTGTCGCGGTTGGAGCGCGGTGACATTGGGCTGGACATGCTGAACGACTTGACGGGGTGCGGGGTTGATCTGTCGGAGTTGGAGGCGTTGGCGGGTGTTGGTGGTGGCGGGTAGCGGGGGCGCATGCAATCTGAAGGTGTTCCTTGCAATGTGTGCAGCACCCTAGTGAGGCGAGCGGCGAACCTCTCCTCCTTCTGCGATGCGCGGGGCCCGAGTGCGGTGGCCCCAGATATTTTCGCCAAGGCCGTGGTCTACGGCGATGCTACTTGTCAATCCCGGAGCGATTGCGAGGTCGTACCGCTGGGAGACTTCGGTGAGTTGGTGGAGAGCTTTTGAAGCCTGTCATCGAGAGCACCGCAGTTCGAGGTCGTTTCGGGACTCACTGACGAAGAGGATGCGCGACACGGTTACATTCCCGTTACGTTAAGTGTATTTGGGAACGAGACGTTCGCATTCAACACGGATGTTAGGCGCGGGAAGGCAGGCATAATCTCGTGGTTATGTGAACCGGAGAGCGTGTGGTGTGCGCGTCCAGAATTGTGAGTAATGTAGATATCGAGCTTTCGTCGTTGCGCTTCGCGGCGGCGAGCGCGGGGCCGCCTTGGGTGCCTCAGGCAAGGCAGCGGGGCGACGTGATAAGGACGGGGTTCCGAGTACATGTGAGGCGGTAACTAGTGAGTGCAATTATCGAGGCGAAGGGTGTGGTGAAGACGTACCACACGGGCGAGATCGAAGTGCACGCGATGCAAGGGGTGGACTTGACCATCGAGCAGGGTGAGATGGTGGCGGTGATGGGGCCGTCCGGGTCCGGGAAGACGACGCTACTGAACACGTTCTCGGGGATCGACGACGTGACGAGTGGCGAGGTGATGATCGACGGGGTGTCGATCCACGCGATGTCGGACCGGGAGCGGACGCGGTACCGGGCGTTGAACATGGGGTTCGTGTTCCAGTCGTACAACCTGCTGCCGGTGCTGACCGGAGCTGAGAACGTGGAGCTTCCGCTGCTGCTGGCGGGCCAGAGCCAGTCCAAGGCCCGGGCGCGAGCGCTCGAGGTGCTCGAGTTGGTGGACCTGACGGACCAGGCCAACAAGCGGCCGGCGGAGATGTCCGGGGGACAGCAGCAGCGGGTGACGATCGCGCGGGCGCTGGTAAACGCACCGGCGATCGTGTGGGCCGACGAGCCGACGGGCGCGTTGGATACGGAGACGAGCACGCTGATCATGGACCTGCTGTGCCAGATGAACGAGGAGCAGCGCCAGACGTTCGTTCTGGTCACACACGATCCGACGGTGGGTTCGCGGGCACAACGGATCATCCAGATGCGGGACGGCCTGATCGAGAGCGACGAACAGCAGTCCGTGAACGGCCGGCAGGCGTAGCCGATGGAGACGCTTTTCGGCATCGATATTGGCACGTTGACTGGCTGGTTGACGATCGTGTTCGCGATCGCGGCGGTCCTGACGGTGTACGCCGCGGTGCGCAACCCGGTGGTCTTGAAGATGGCGGTGCGGAACATCCCGAGGCGACGCGCGCAGACGGCCCTGATCGTGCTGGGGCTGATGCTGGCGACGCTGTTGTTCTCGGCGTCGTTCGCAACAGGCGATACGTTGGCGTATTCGATCCGGGTCCAGGCGCTGACGCAGATCGGTCAGATGGACGAGGTGATCTCCTCGACGGAGCGCGATGCGTCCGGTCGCAGGAGTTTCATCCCGGTCGAAACGGCGGGAAGGGTCCGTGACGCACTGAGCGATGCGCCGGTGGATGGGGTCACACCAGTCATCAACCTGACGGTCCCGGCGGTTGCGGCGGAGTCGCAGCGGAGCGAGCCGAGGTTGGGCGTGCAGGGTTTCGATGCGTCGCAGATGGCCGGTTTCGACGAGTACGCGGACGACAGTGGGCGGACGCTTGCGTTGGACGCGTTGGGAGCGCGCGAGGCGTACTTGAGCGCCGACGCGGCCGATGAACTCAGAGCGTCCGTCGGCGATGAGGTGGCGTTGTTCTTCACGGAGACGCCCGCGGTGGTCACCGTCGCTGGGGTGATCGAGGAAGGCGGCAACGGGTTCGACCTGTCCTCGGCAGTGATGCGCCTAGGCGACCTCCAAGAGATGCTGGGCGAGCCTGGACGGATCAACGGCATCTACGTTTCCAATACGGGGGGAACGCTCGAGGGGGCGGAGCACACGCCGGCGGTGGTCGCGGCCCTGGAGGACCTCGCGGAGGAACTGGGGCTGGACGTCGACGACGTCAAGAGCGATGTCCTCGAAGATGCGGACGAGGCGGGCGGGGCGTTTGCGAGCATCTTCTTGCTCTTTGGGACGTTCTCGATCATCGCAGGGATCCTGCTGATCGCGCTGATCTTCGTCATGTTGGCGGCCGAGCGGCGGCGCGAACTCGGCATCGCGCGTGCGGTGGGTGCGCAGCGCGGTCAATTGGTGCGGTTGTTCACGTTCGAGGGAGCGATCTACTCCTTGGCCGCGGCGGCGGTGGGGAGCGTGCTGGGGCTCGTGGTCGGGCTGATCATGGTGCGGATCATGGCGGCGGCGCTTGGCGCGCTGGACGACTTTGATTTCGAGATCGTGTTCTCGTTCCGGTGGCAGAGCCTGGTGCTCTCGTACACGCTGGGGATGGTGGTGACCTATGTGGTTGTGGTGCTGTCCGCGCTCCAGGTGAGTGTGCTGAACATCGTCCGGGCGGTACGTGACATCCCGGAGCCGCCGGGACAGGAGCGGCGGCTGCGCGGTGCGTGGAAAGCGCTGTTCGTTTCGTTGGCGGACGGTGGTCGGGCGCTGCGGCGCTTGCGGGTGTTGCGGACGTTGCGCTTGTGGCTGCTCACTACGCCGATGGCGGTGCTCAGGTTGGCATGGGCCACGTTTTTCGCGGGTTATCTGATGGTGTTGTTCGGTCTTCAACTGGTGCGCGGTGGCATTGCGCAGGAGCAGTTGTCGTTCTTCTTGATGGGGCTCTCGCTCGTCGTGGTGGGCGTGCCGCTGGTGTTGAAGCACGCCGTTCGTCTGCCGGAGCGCGTCGCCTACACGGCGGCTGGGGTGCTCCTGGTGGTCCTGTGGATCGGTTCGTGGGACTGGGAGCGGTTGGGGTTGCCGAAGTTCGACGAAGGGATCGAGCTGTTCATCTTGTCGGGGACGATGTTGGTGATCGGCGCGGTCTGGGTGGTGATCTACAACTCGCCGTACATCGTGCGGGTGTTGTCGCTGATCGGACGGGGCCCGACGCTGTCTCCGATCATGCGGACGGCGATCGCGTACCCGATGGCGAGCCGGTTCCGGACGGGGATGACGCTGGCGATGTTCTCGCTGGTGGTGTTCACGCTGACGGTGATCGGGTTCATTACGTCCGCGTTCTCGGCGGCGTTCGACGACACGCGGCGGTTGTCCGGCGGGTTCGATGTGGCGGCGAACGTGAGTTTCACGAACCCGATCGACGATATCGAGGGACGGATCGCGGAGTCGGGTGTTGTGGCGCTGGACGAGTTCGAAGCGATTGGCGGGACGGGTGGACTGCCGGTGCGTATCCGTCAGGTGGATACGGAACATGAACTGCAGGACTGGTTCGTCACAAGCATCGATGAGGCGTACGCGAACTCGGTGACCTACGGGTTCAGCTTGAAGGACGAGCGGTACGCCGAGGACCGGGACGTGTGGCGGGCGCTGGTGGACGAGCGGGACGTGGTGGTGGTGAACGCGCTGATGGTGCCGTCGACGGACGAGTTCGCGTTCGGGCCCGGCGTGGACTTCCGGCTGGAGGGGTTCAAGCGGGACGACGCGGTCCTGCCGGAAGTGTATGTGGAGGTCTTCGATTCGGCCGAGGAGCAGACGGCGCGGCTGCGGGTGATCGGGATCATCGAGGATGAGGCGTTCTTCGCGAATACGGTGATTACGGGCCGCGAGACGCTGCAGCAAGTGTCGTCGTTCGACTTGCCGTTGCTGGGGTATCAGATGGTGTTACGGGACCCGTCGCGGGCGAGCGAGGTGGTTACAGCGCTGGAGGACGAGTTCGTGGAGAACGGACTGCGAGCGAACTCGTTGGAGAAGACGATCCGGGACACGACGGCGGTGAACTTGGCGTTCAACCAGTTGATCCAGGGGTTCATGGGGCTGGGGTTGATCGTTGGGATCGCGGCGCTGGGGGTGATTGCGGCGCGTTCGGTGGTCGAACGGCGGGTGCAGATTGGGGTGTTGCGGGCGATTGGTTTCCGGCGTGGGATGGTGCAGTTGTCGTTCCTGATCGAGTCGTCGTTCATTGCGCTGTTGGGGATCGCGGTCGGCCTGGGGCTTGGGTTTGGGCTGTCGGCGAGCATCATCAACGAGATCGGCGAGGGGTTCGAAGGTGTGAGCTATCAGGTGCCGTGGACGACGGTTGTGCTGGTGGTGGTGGTGGCGTACGGGGCGGCGCTGTTGACGACGTGGTTGCCGGCGCTGCAGGCGTCGCGGATCTACCCGGCGGAGGCGTTGCGGCTGGACGAGTGACGTTGAGGTTGGCCCGTCGGAGCGGCCAGTTATGGGTTAGGTGAGTGCGGGGGGCGGTCTGGCGACAACGCGGCGTCGTTTGTGTTTGGCCTTTGTCTCCCACCTGCCCCGCCCGAGAGTTGTATTACGAGGGGCGTCTGCGACCCCCCTCGGCGTTGGGACGCGGGGTTCCGATGACGTCGCCCGCGCGCCGAAACGGTCAGGGGCGGACGAAGACGGTGCGTCGGTTGGGGTGGTCAGTCGGAGGCGGGGCCGTCCTCGGAGTCGGCTTGGCGGAGAGCCCAGAAGACGCGCTCGGGGGTGAGCGGAGTCTGGTAGATGCGGACGCCGGTGGCGTGGTAGATGGCGTTGGCGACTGCGGCGACGGGGGTGACGAGGGGGATTTCGCCGACACCGCGCGCGCCGTAGGGACCGCTGGGGTTGGGCGTGGAGACGATCTCGGTGTCGATCATGGGGACGTCGAGCGTGGTGGGGATGCGGTAGTCGAGGAAGTTGGCGTTTCGGACGACGCCAGTGGTCTGGTCGATGTCGTAGACCTCCCAGAGCGCCCAGCCGATGCCCTGCCCCGCGCCGCCCTGCATCTGGCCCTCGACGGCCATGGGGTTGATGGCGTTCCCGGGGTCCTGGAACATGGTGAAGCGGAGTATTTCGGGGCGTCCGGTCTCGGGGTCGACGGCGACTTCGGCGATGGAGGCGGCGGCGGTGGGCGCGCCGGGCAGGCCGGTGCTGTTGCCGGCGCCCTTCAGGGCTTCGCCGTTTGGGCCGCCGATGGAGCGTTCACAGACCTCGGCGAGGTCGATGCGTTTGTCGGGGTTGTCGCGCATTTCGAAGACCTGGTCGTTGTAGTCGAGGTATTGGGGCTGGACGTTGAGGAGGTCACCGGCGCGTTCACGCAGCTTGCCGAGGACATCGCGCCCGGCGTTCATGACGGCGGTGCCGGTGGTGAGGGTGGTGCGGCTGCCGAACGAGCCGTCGGTGTGTCCGACGGAGTCGGTGTCGCCGCTGGCGATGACGATCTGGTCCATGGTGACGCCGAGTTCTTCGGCGGCGATCTGAGCCATGGTGGTGCGGGTGCCGGTCAGGTCGACGGAGCCGGTGATGACGGAGAAGGTGGCGTCGGCGTTGGCGACGATCTCGGCGTTGGAGGTGAGGGTTGCGCCGCCCCAATAGGCGGAGGCGAAGCCGCGTCCGCGGCCGTCGGGGAGCGGGTCGGTCCACGCAGGGTGGTTGCGCGCTTCCCGGAGGATCTTCTTGAGTCCCCAGACGGGCATCGCGAGTCCGTTCGGGAGCAGCCCACCGTCCTCGGTGACGTTCTTGAGGCGGAGGTCGATGGGATCGATGCCGACGCGTTCGGCGAGCTCGTCCATGACGACCTCGGTGGGTAAGTTGCCGATGGGGCCGCTAGGGGCGCGGTAGGCCATGGCGACGGGTTTGTTGGTGACGACGTCGTAGGCGTCGATGTGGAGGTTCGGGAAGTGGTAGTGGGACGCGCCGGTCATGGCGGCGGTCGCGGAGTGGGTGAAGCCGGTCATTGCGCCGGTGTCGAGGAGGTAGGCGCCCTTGAAGGCGGTCAGAGAGCCGTCGGTCTTTGCGCCGACCTTGATGTCGATGACGTGGGCGCAGGTGGGGCCGGTGGCGCGGAAGACTTCTTCGCGGGTGAGGACGAGCTTCACCGGGCGCTGTGCTTTGAGGGCGAGCAAGGCGGTGACGAACTCAATGCCGAGTCCGGCCTTGCCGCCGAAGCCGCCGCCGATCTCGAGCGGGACGACGGTGACCTGGTCCTTGGCCATGTCGAGGATGGTGGCGAGGGTGTCGCGGAGGTTGAAGTTGATCTGGCTGGAGGTGTAGCAGGTGAGGTGGCCCTGGTCGTCGATGTCGACGGTGGAGGCCTGCGGCTCGAGGTAGCCCTGGTGGACGGTGCCGCCACGGAAGCGGTGCTCGATGATGACGTCGGCCTCGGCGAAGCCCTGTTCGATATCGCCGCGGTCGAGCTCGATGCGGCGTGCGATGTTGCTGGGCTTATCGGAGAGTCCGCCGGCGAACTCCCAGGTGTAGAGGTCGTCGTGGACCAACGACGAGCCGGGTTGGACGGCCTTTTCGACGTCGACGACCGGATCGATCGAGTCGTATATGACTTTGACGAGTTCCGCCGCGGCTTCCGCGGCGTTGAGGTCATCGGCGGCGACGGCGGCAACGGCCTGGCCGTGGTAGAAGACGCGGTCCTCGGCCATTTGCATACGGCGTTGGTCGCGCGGGGTCATGGTGATCTCGCCGCCGACGGCCTGCATCGAGTGTTCGATGTGCGGGAAGTCGTATGAGGTGATGACGGCGCGGACGCCGGGATAGCGGAGGGCTCCGCGGGTGTCGATGCTGAGGATGCGTGCGTTGGCGTGGGGGCTGCGGACGACCTTGCCGAAGAGGGTGCCTGGGGTCAGGTGGTCGGCGCCGTAGACGGCTTGGCCGGTGACGCGCTCCGGGCTATCGACGCGTTTCACTCCCTGCCCGACGACGCGGGTTGTGGGGACGGCCGTTTCGGTCATGGTTCGGTCTCCTCGAACGGGCTTCTGTGGCGGTGTGTTGCCGTATACTACGCGCCGGTTCGGCACAGATAGAGTACCTACTCCTGAGGACCCCACGCGATGACGTTTGAAGTGATACCTGACGGGACGGTCACGACGCCGAAAGGGTTCCGGGCCGGAACGACCTATGCAGGGCTGAAGAAGCCTGGCGATGGCGTCCTGGACTTGGGGATCCTGGCAGCGACCGACGCGTGCGCCGCGACCGGGATGTTCACGCAGAACCTGGTCGTGGCGTCGCCGGTGACGCTGTCGCGGGCCAACCTGGGTTCCGGGCAGGCGCAGGCGGTGGTGGTGAACAGCGGCATCGCGAACGCAGCGGTCGGCGAGCAGGGGTTGATCGACGCGAAGGAGATGGCGCGGCTCGCGGCGGAGAGGATCGGCGCGGACCCGGGCGACGTGCTGGTGTGCAGCACGGGCGTGATTGGGGTGGAGCTCCCGATGGGCGTCGTGGAGCGTGGGATCGGGAGCATCGAGCTGCGCGCGGCCGCAGGTGGACACGAACTGGCGCGGGCGATGATGACGACGGACACGCAACCGAAGGAGGTTGCGGTATCGTTCCAGGTGGACGGACGGGCGGTGACGGTGGGGGGCGTCTGCAAGGGCGCAGCGATGATCCACCCGAACATGGCGACGATGCTGGCGTTCGTAACAACGGACGCTCCGGCCGACCAGGCATGCATGGCGCGGGTGCTGAAGCGGGCGGTAGACGACAGCTTCAACATGATCACGATTGACGGGGACACGTCGACGAACGACTCGGTGATCTTCTTCGCGAACGGCGAGGCGGGTGGTCCTGTGATCTCGGGCGGCAGCGGCGAGGACGCGCTCCAGGAAGCGGTGTCGTTCGTTTGCCGGACGCTGGCGAAGGCGATCGCGGCAGACGGCGAGGGGTCAACGACGCTGGTCGAGGTGGTGATCGAGGGGGCGCTGACGGAGCAGGACGCGCGCCAGGCGGCGCGGACGGTGGCGGGCTCGACGCTGCTCAAGGCGGCGGTGTACGGGCGGGACCCCAACTGGGGCCGGGCGATCGCGGCGTTGGGACGCAGCGGCATAGAGATTGATCCGACGAAGCTCGCGCTGTGGGTGAACGAGATCTGCGTGCTGGACGAGGGGAAACCGATCCCCTTCTTTAAGGAAGCTGCCGTGGCGACGATGAGCAACCGGGAGGTCCGGATCCTGACGAAGCTCGGGCTTGGGAGCGCGACGGCGACGGCGTGGACGTGTGACCTGACCGAGGAATACGTCCGTCTGAATAGCGCGTACACGTCGTAGGAGGCACCCGGGGATGGCCACCTCCGGCTCCGGATCTGGTCCTGATCCACAGGCGATCGTCGTCAAGATCGGCGGGAGCGCGCTCGGCCCTGAGGACACGACGTTCGCGGACATCGTGGCGCTGCACCGGGCTGGCACACGGGTGGTGGTGGTGCACGGCGGCGGGCCGACGATCACGGAGTGGCTCCAGCGGACGGGCGTCGAGACGCAGTTCGTCGAGGGCCGCAGGGTCACCGATGAGGCGACGCTGGAGGTCGTGACGGCCGTGCTGAGCGGTCTGGTGAACAAGCGGACGGTTGCGGCGCTGCAGCGCGCCGGTGGGTCGGCGGCCGGGATCTCCGGTTCCGACGGGCCGACGGTGATCGCGCGGATCCGGGACCCTGCGCTGGGCCGCGTGGGCGACGTGGCGGAGGTGCGCTCGGAGCTGCTGGACGCGATCTCCGGGGCGGGGATGATCCCGGTGGTGTCGCCGGTCTCTCGAGAGGACAGCCCGGAGGCGGGCATTTTGAACGTGAACGCGGACAGCGTGGCGGGAGCGTTGGCGGAGGCGGTCCGGGCCGATCGGGTCGTCTTTCTGACCGACGTTGCCGGGGTCCTTGGCGCCGATCAGGAACTGATTCCGAGGCTCGAAGGGGCCGAGGTACGCGGGCTGATCGAGCAGGGAACGATCAGCGGGGGTATGATCCCTAAGGTCGAAGCGTGCCTTTCTGCCCTCTGGTACGCGAGGGCGGCCCAGATCGTGGATGGCCGGCGCGAGCGAGCCCTGATCGCGGCGCTCGAGACCGACGCTGGCACGGTGATTGCCCGGGACGCGAGCCCCGCTGCACTGGGCTAAGGGGAGACCATGAGTTTTATCGACCAGTTCGAAGAGGGCTCCTCGGCACAGGCGCCGCGGATTCCGATCTTCCGATGGGCGATCCCGATCGGGGTCATCGTTGCGCTGTGGGTGGCCGGGGCCGTCTTCTCGGGGATATTCACCGACTGGCTCTGGTTCGACGACCTCGGGTACCTGTCGGTCTACACGAAGATCCTGAGCACGAAGGTGATGCTGTTCGTGATCGGGTTTGCGGTCTTCCTGGCGGTCTTCTCGGTAAACGTTTTCCTGGCGGCGAAGTACTCGCCGCACGGGATGGCACCGCAGGCGGCACTGAACATTCCGGCAGAGGCCCTGGAGTGGGCCCGGCGGTTGGTGACGGTGGGGATCATCGCCGGAGCCGTGCTGCTGGCGCTGGTGTTCGGGGCTGCGGCGTCAGGACAGTGGGAAGTGGCGCTGCGGTTCGTGAACTCGGAGGCGTTCGGCATCGTGGACCCGATCTACGACAACGACATGTCGTTCTACGTGTTCTCGCTGCCATTCTTCCGGGCGGTCCAGGGGTGGCTGATGGGAGCGATCGTGGTGACGGGGCTTGCGGTCCTCGGCATCCACGCGATCAACTTCACGATCGGTGGACACCAGTTCACGGTGAACCCGGCACTCCGGTCGCAGCTCAGCGCGTTGGGTGCGGTGCTTTTCCTGCTGCTGGCCGCCGGCTACTGGATGAGCACACGCGAGATCATGTTGTCGAGCCAGGGCGCCGCGTTTGGCGCGGGGTACACGGACGTCTCGATCCGGCTCCCGGCGCTGACCCTGTTGATCGCGTTGAGCGTGGGCGTTTCGCTGCTGCTGGCGGCGAATACGTACCGAAGGAGCAACATGCTCCCGATCGTCGGCGTGGGAGTGTGGTTTGCGGTGCTGACGCTGGGAACGGCGGTGGCGCCGGGGTTGATCCAACGGTTCCAGGTGACGCCAAGCGAATTCGCGTTGGAGGAGCCGTACATCGAGCGGACGATCGAGGGGACACGGAACGGGTTCGCGCTGGACCGGATCGCGCAGACGCAGTTCGACTCGACGGGAGCGATCACGCAGGAGTTGTTGGACGAGAATCCGGGGACGGTCGACAACATCCGGCTGTGGGACCACCGGCCGCTGCGGGACGTGTACAACCAGATCCAGTTCATCCGGCTGCAGTACGCGTTCGTCGACATCGATATCGACCGATACACGATCGACGGGGACTACCGGCAGGTGATGATTGGCGTGCGGGAGCTGTTGCAAAGCCAGCTAGACCCTGGGGCGCAGACCTGGGTGAACCGGAAGTTGCAGTTTACGCACGGGTACGGTGTGGCGATGAGCCCGGTAACGGAGTTCACGAGCGAGGGGCTGCCGGAGTTCTTGGTGAAGGACATTCCACCGGAGCCGATTCCGGGTGCGCCGGGGGTCGACACCCCACAGATCTATTACGGGGAGGCGACCGACGACTGGGTCATCGTGAACTCGCGGACGGCGGAGTTCGATCACCCGACGAACGACGAACCGGTGTACCGGCCGTACGGCGAAGGGCCTGGGGTGAAGATCTCTGGGTTCCTGAGGCGGCTGCTGTTTGCGTGGCGTTTCGCCGACATCAACATCTTCATCACGGGCGAGGTGAACTCGCAAAGCCAGATCCTGTACTACCGGAACATCCAAGACCGGGTCCAGCACCTGGCCCCGTTCTTAGACCTCGACCGAGACCCGTACATCGTCGCGGTGGACGAGGGGTTGTTCTGGGTGCAGGACGCGTACACGACCAGCGACAAGTTCCCGTACTCGGAGCCGACGGCGGAGGGGTTCAACTACGTCCGCAACAGCGTGAAGGCGGTGATCAACGCGTACGACGGTTCGGTTGACCTCTACGTGACGGACCCGGAGGACGGGATCATCAACACGTACGCGCAGGTGTTCCCGGAGCTATTCAAGCCATTTGACGAGATGCCGGAGAGCATTCGTTCGCACGTGCGCTACCCGGAGGACTTCTTCCTGATCCAGGCGAGGAAGTATCTGAAGTTCCACATGACGGTGCCCCAGGTGTTCTACAACCAGGAGGACCTGTGGCAGATTCCGAGCGAGCTTTTCTTCGAAGACTCGCAGCAGATGGAGCCGTACTACGTGATCATGAAGCTGCCGGAGGAGGACCGGGAGGAGTTCGTGTTGATCCTCCCGTTCACGCCTGCCAACAAGCCGAACCTGGTGGGGTGGCTGGCGGCTCGGAACGACCCGCCGAACTACGGGAACCTGATTGCGTTCACGTTCCCGAAGGACCGGCAGGTGGACGGCGTGCAGCAGGTGGAAGCGCAGATCAACATCGACCCGGTGATCTCACAGCAGTTCACGTTGTGGAGCACGGCGGGGTCCCGGGTGCTGCGGGGGAACCTGCTGGTGATTCCCATTGGAGACTCGATTTTGTACGCGGAACCGCTATATCTGCAGGCAGAAGCCCTGGCCTATCCGCAGCTCACACGGGTGATTCTGTCGGCGCAGGGCGGCGACCCGGTGATGGAAGACCGACTGGACGTGTCGCTGGCGGCGCTGGTGGGCGGGGATGTGCCTGGGTCGCGACAACCTGGTGCGAGTGGCGGCCAGCCGACGGACCCGGACGCGACGTTGGCGGAACAGGTAGCGACGGACTTCTCGCGTATCCAGGATTCGCTGGAGGACCTGCAGGAAGAGTTGGACACGCTGTCCGAGCGTCTGCTGCGGGCGCTGAGGCCGACGGAGGTGCCGGTGATTCCGACGCCGGTGCCGACTCCGGTGAGCGGGTAGGCGGGGGGCATCCGCCGAGGGCGGCTTGTTCTGCCGAATTCCGCTTGGGGGACCGCAATCGCGGCGGCCATGCGGCTTTCGCCTCAATCGGTGCGGAGAATCCGGGGCCTAATCTCCGCATCCTGTTGGCTGGTGCCGTGAGCGTTCGCCCCCCTCATGATCGTTCGTAGCGGGAGCCGCATCGGCGAAGTGCTAGCCTTGGGTGACTGGACCATCAAGGAAAAACACGCCGTTTTGTAACGGGTAGTCAGGCACGAAACTATGAGCACGATGACCGATTGGCAGGCAACCGAGTCCGAGTACTACATGCAGACGGTGCGCCGGGTGCCGGTGACGCTGGTGCGTGGAGAAGGCAGCACGGTCTGGGACGACCAGGGCCGGGAGTACCTGGACTTCGTTGGGGGATGGGCGACGGCGACGCTGGGGCATTCCCACCCGGGGTTGGCGGACGCGATCGCGGAGCAGGCCCGGACGCTGATCCAGGTCTCCAATGCGTTCTACACGGTGCCGCAGGTGGAGTTGGCGCAGCTGTTGATCGATAACTCGTGCATGGACCGGGTGTTCTTCTGCAACAGCGGCGCGGAGGCGGTGGAGGGGGCGATCAAGGTGGCGCGGCGGTACGGGAAGCTGCACCACGACGGCGCGTACGAGGTGATCACGGCACTCGACTCGTTCCACGGGCGGACGTTGGGCACGGTCGCGGCGACGGGACAGCCGCATTACCAGGAGGCGTTCACTCCGCTTACGCCGGGGTTCGTGCACGTGCCCTTCGACAGCATCGACGCAATCGTGGAGGCGACGAACGAGCGGACGGCGGCGGTGTTGCTGGAGCCGGTGCAAGGAGAGGGCGGCGTGAACGTCCCTTCGCCCAACTACTTGCGGCAGGTTCGCGAGTGGTGCGACGCGAACAATTTGCTGTTGATGTTCGACGAGGTCCAGACCGGCATCGGGCGGCTGGGGACGCTGTTCGGGTATGAGACGTTCGGCGTGGAGCCAGACGTGATGTCGCTTGCGAAGGGCCTGGGCGGGGGCGTGCCGATCGGGGCGTTCCTGGTCACGGACAAGGCGGACTCGTTGACGTTTGGGGACCACGGTTCGACGTTCGGGGGGAACCCGCTGGCGTGCGCCGCGGCGCGGACGGTGGTGCAGACGGTGTTGGACGAGGACATTCCGGGCCGGGCGAAGGCGGCCGGCCAGCACCTGCGGTCGCGTTTGCAGGCGATCGCGGACCGGCAGGACGGGGTGGTGGACGTGCGTGGGATGGGGTTGCTGGACGCAATCGAGTTCCGCGAGGAGATCGCGGGGGACGTGCTGGCGGCGTGCGTGGAGCGCGGGCTGCTGGTGAACCGGGTGCGGCCGAACGCACTGCGGCTGATGCCGCCGCTGGTGGTTACGGACGAGGAGATCGACCGCGGGGTGGCGATCTTGGAGGAGGCAATCCGGGCGGTGGCGGGCGGCGGGAGTTAGCTCCACTTCCTGGTGCAGCGTCTGGCGGCTCTGCCGAGAGACCGGGCGGGGTTCGAGGGTTCTTGGAACGCGGCTTTGACCGCGGTGCTCGTACGATTCGTCGTTCTGTTGGTCTTTGTTCTCGTTCCGGTCGCTTGCGCGTGTGATTTCTTCACCCGAGAACCGGGTGAGGCGAAGGACCTGGACCCTCTTGGGACTGCGATCATGATCCGCCCGCTCGTACCAGACTCACTGGAAATCGAATGGCCGGGCGAACCGCTCCCAGAGGAGGGTCCGGGCCGCCTTGAGATGATCAAGGAGCGGGTCGGCGAGTTGTTGGTCCCGACCTACCTTCCCGGCGATCTGAGCCTCGCAACCAGTCAGATCATGCGTGGCAGCGAGACGTCGCTGACCTACAGTGCGAGCTTCGACAGCGAGCGAGGAGTGTCCCTGCCGATTGTCAGGATCCTGCAGGTAACCGGGGCCGTCATTCCCGCGACGGTCCCGAGTCGATATGTGCGATCGGTTGAGGTGGCGGGACGGCGTGGCTACATTCTCCGCGGCGCCGAGGTGGAGCCCGATGACTCCGACGAAGAGAGGTCCTGGGACCCCACGGCCGCGTTGACGCTGTATCTCCCTCAGGAACGGTTTGTGACGGTGATTGGGCCTTTCCCCACGGATGTTTACGACGACGAGGAGTTGGTGCGGATTGCGGAATCGCTAGAACCGCTTTGAGGGGTGTGGGGGGATCGAGGGGATAGGATTGCTGGGTGAACCAGGTGCGCGCGAACGCACTGCGGCTGATGCCGCCGGGGGTCCTTGACGGAGTCGACGCTACCCGGGGACCGAGTGCCGTGGTCCCTGATGGCGGTGGCTACCACGGCATGGCCGAACGCTACGCGCTGTCGGCCATGCCTTCGAGCACCGCCGTCAGCACCCCGCCTTTGTCGTCATCAGAAGCTGGAGACAGCTCCAGGCTCAACAGCCGGATTGAGATGTCTTCCGAACCGGGGTGGGAACTGGGTACTGTGGCCCACGGGCTTTGGTCATCACCGGAGCCCGGCTCAAGGAACGGGCGAACGACCGCGCTTGTGTCAGCCTGAGTCACCGTCAGTTCGATCACGACCTGCCCGGCCCATATACAGACGACGTTCGGCCGACATTGGGAATCCTCCACCACGCGGTCGAAGGAGATTCCAATACCCTGGTCGGGCAGTTCGACGGACGCGCCAAGCCCAATCTCGACGCGGTGCGCGGGCGGGGCCGGTTGCATGGTCGGCGACTCGCCTGGAGTTGGTCGTGTATCCGACGACGACTCGCAGGCCGCGGCCATCAACCCGATCATGGTCACGGTGATGATGGTGGCGATTAACGTCTTCATGTGACTTTCGACCCTCCGGGGTTGAAACAGCTCTCATTCCACATCTCTAAGGCGTTTGGAGACGCGGACCGATCTGTGCTCCGATGGACGATTCTTGACGCCGCAGGGCACTTCCTGACAGTACGAGTTTGAACCTGAGGATGAAGGTCCTTGATTCTGTCCAGTTTGGTGGGCCGGAGTTGGCTGTACTACCGCCATAACCGTCGCACCTCGTAGCCAAGAGTCTGGTCCCTCCGAATTAAACGTGGTAATCCAAGCAATAGATAGCAGTAGGATAGGACGACCTCGGGCTGAAGCGTTTTGCGAAGGAGAGGTGGAGATGCGAAACACATTATTTGCAAGTCTGGCGTTGGCCATCGTGTCCTTGGGAATCCTCGCGTGCGGCGGGGAGGAGGTGGTGTCCTCTGATGACGTGGCGGTGCGGCTTGGCGAGTACACCTTGGAGCCGGACGCAGGAGCTGCTCCGGCGGGGGTCGTGAAGATCACCGGCATCAACTCTGGCGCCCTTGAGCATGACATATGGATCATCAAGACGGACCTCGCCCCCGGCGCCCTACCCGTCGTTGATGCGCAAGCCGACTTGTCGGTTGGCGAGGTCTTCGATCCGATCGATGACACTGCGATGGGCGAGATGTCCGACGACGATGGACACGAGGAGTCCTCGGGTGAGATGACCATGGGCGAGACGTCCGAGGATGATGATGGACACGACGATTCCTCGAGTGAGATGGCCATGGGCGAGACGTCCGAGGATGATGATGGACATGATGATTCCTCGGGTGGGATGGCCATGGGCGAGATGTCTCCGGAGGAACACGCGGAAGAGCACAAGCTTCACCTCCAGCCGGGGGAGAGATTCAGCGCGTCATTCGACTTGCCGCCTGGTTCTTACGTTCTCCTCTGCAATATTGCAACGCACTACCAGTTGGGGATGTACGCTGCGTTCACGGTCAACTGAGCCCGCTCTCTCCTCCCTCACTGGGGCGGGGAGGAGAGTTCCTTTGAGCGGGAGGTTTGGGGTGGGCTATTCGCGCGTCTCACTTTCTGACTTCTGGATTTGGATAGGCACACCGACCGGCTATTCGGGGCACCTGCAACTGCCAGGCCCATCGCAATCCGTGGTACACATCACGCCGCCGCCTTCGTCCGTGATACAGCTAGTAGATGTGCAGGTTTGTATGCAGCCTTCAGGGCAAGTGCTGTAGCGGTATTCCTCACAGGCCAGGTCTGGGACGCGCAGTGACTCTTCGATGGTGTTGGCCATGGCATGAACTACCTGACTCGCCTCGACTCCTGGCAATGGGAAAACGTACTCAGTTACCTGGTCGGCTGGGTCGCAGCCCGTTGCTTCACTGATTATCAGTCCGAATCTATTCTGGTCCCGCGCCCATCCTTCAAGGTAGGTGCAGGCGATGTCAGGCTGGAGTGTTACCACCAGGGAATATTGGGGTGGCGAGCCGTCTGACCTGAGATGCATTTCCTTGACCACCGGGTCGCCAACAGGCCCGGCTGTCATCCGTAGGTTGGAGAGATCGGTGAATATGGGCTTCTCCAGTGGCGCCGGCGTGGGAGTGGGTTGCGGAGTGGGGTCCGTCACTTGATCGTCAGGACAGGCGTCAGGGGTCGGGTCAGGAAGGCGCAGGTTGGCCAAACGTCCCATGGCATTCACGATGGTGCGGTAACGCCCATCTAAACGGTCAGACAGGGTCCCAGGTGCGTAGACGGAGAACTCATTGCGTTGCCCATCGTGTTCAACGGTTATTTCGTAGAAGGAATCATCCGCAATAACCGACAGCATTTCATGGTTATCCCCGAGCGTGAAGACATCGTTTTCGTACAGCGTTCGCCAGAGTTGTTTCTGGTCTTCGAGCGGAAGGGTGGTCTCCGAACACTCTATTCTCGCCTCTTGAAGACCGGCAATCGCACTGAATGTTGCGCCGTAATTCAACAGCGTCGAATCGGCGTCGTGGACCCGGACGGTGCCGAGCATTCCGCCGCTCTCGCGCATGGAGATTCTTGCGTCCGTGAGGTCGTCCGATGGGACTACGGACGCAGCTGGCGTGGGTGTGGGCGGGACGGGCGTAGAGGGTGGCGTCGGCGTCCCCTGCGAATCGTCAGTCGGCGTGGACTGCGCACTGCAGGCAATCGCTAACAGCCCAAGGACGGCGACGACAGTGGTGATGGCTAGTGTGTGTTTCATTCTCTGCGTGATTCCGCTGGTCCCTACGTATTGGCCCGTACCGCTCTGGCCAAGTCCTGCTGCGGTCGCGTAGGCCCGTACTTGATAGTACGCGCCGAGTGAGGAAAACGTTCCCTCGGCGAGGGGGCGAGAGCTCGCGAAGGGGAACTAGCGCTTAGGGCAGTCCCTCCGTCGGTCTCGAAGTAGCGTATGTCATTCTTTGGGAACAGCGCACAACTCCTCCACTGGGACGGGGGAGGGGTTCCTTTGGGCGGGAGGCTTAAGGTGGGCGGTTCGTGGGCGGGCGAAAGAGGGCAGCGACCGTGTTCGAGATGTGGATAGGTTCGTGAGACCACGCAAGCAGGTGCCTTACACGCCCAAGTACTACAACAAGATCGCCGATCATCGCTCCGGGGCATCCCATTCGATCTCTCCGAGTCTCCGAAGCTCCGGCGAGATGGGAACAAACAACTCGCTCTCCCTTGGTTCTCCGCCAATTCCCAGAATAAACCGGTACTCTTTTTGCCAAGCGAATTTCCTACGCTTCAGGAATGACACTGCTGTCGGGCGATGATGGATATCAAAGGATTCAATCAACCCTTGGGCATCGTCCGAATAAGAGACAGGACCATGATATACCTGAACCAACTTCTGACCGGGCTCGGATGGCAGCATATAGCGGGTCAACTTTTCGATAGGACTGAGACGAACGTCAGACCACGAAGAGCAAGAAGCGAAAGCCGGCCCCAATTCTTCAGCAAATATAGACGCGTCTACGATCTCGGTCACGCATTGGGCCTCAAATTTTCGCCGCATGCGCTCCAGTTCGCTCGCCAACACCGGCTTTAGGGACGTGCAGAACATCCGGAACCCATTCGCTGGAAACGTAACACTTCCTGATGGCAAAGCAATACTGGCGGCTTCCACAGCCACATGCTCGCCTAGAAACGACCTCACATCTTCCTCATGTGTTGCTTCTAGCTCGTCTCCAATACTTGCAGAATCATTCTCAATCTCTCGATAGTATTTGGGCGTGGACAGTTTCAAGTACTTTGCTCTGGGAATCGCATGTTGTTTCTCGGAGAACTTTACAATTGTGCTTCCAGTCTGTGGGACAAGGTCTGGAGCAACGTCCGTTTTGTAGACGAATACGGTAGTTCGTGGCTCTTTAGTCTCAACGAAACCCGACTCAAGAGAAATGCCGCGACACCCCAGCATGTGTTGCATTTCTTCAGTGATTTCAATCGGCATTCTCAAAGGCTACTTTCTCCGGGTTTCTAGGTTGTGAGGAGATCGAACGGGGTTGGGGACCTCCGAGCTAATCCCGTTTCCTGGTGCGGTGCGGTCGGGCGCGGGCGGCTTCGTAGAGGGCGATGAAGTCTTCGGCTGGGGTGCGGGCGATGGTCTCGGCGATGAGGTCGAGGGGAAGGTCGTCGGCGCGTTTGAAGTGGACGCAGGACTTGCCCATGTCGAGTTTCTTGCCGCTGGCGCGGAAGCGTTCGGCGAACCAGGTCTCGGTCTCGGGGTCGCCGTAGACGTTGTTGAGGTAGAGGGAGCAGTAGCGTTTCTGGGCGGCGAGGGCGACGTAGCCGAGGGGTTCGCCGTTGTAGGTGACGGGGAACCGTTCCAGCGGGACTGCGTAGCCGATCATGCCGTACTGCATGAGCTCGTGGTAGTCGTCCGGCAGGTTTTTGAGGATGACGTCTCGGACCCGTTGGATCTCGGCACGTCGGTCTTCTGGCAGCTCGGCTAAGTATTGGGTGACGGTTGTGGCTGAGGATCGCATAAGGGTCTCCCGTGCAGGTGGGTCCGGTGTTGAGAGGCAGGGTATTCGGAAATCCTGGCGCGTCAAGATTGGGGGGTTCGGCGCCGTCGTTTCGTCGGTTGTGTTTGGGTCGTTCTCCCACCCACCCGCCTTGATTTGTACATAGGAGGGGGCGCTTCGCGGTCCCTCTTATGGCTTTCCCCTCGTGCAGAGTGGCAAGGAGTCCGGCTGCTGGACAGTGTTTTCGGCTGCGGAGAGGGACACGCTACGACCCGGATGCACCACGAAGGTGAACGGCGGATGCGTTTGTCCGTGATTGGATCCGTCTATCCACCCGCCTGGCGACTTCCTTAGCCGCCCATCTTCGCCGCGATGCGCACGACGCGTTCCAGGTAGGTCTTGCGGGTCATCCCGCGACGTGTTGCTTCGGAACTGATGACATCCACGACATCCGCATCGAGGACGAGGTTGAGCCGGACGCCTGGCTTTGGCCTCTGGACGCTGACGAGAAGGACCGAGGTGAGGGTAGACCCGGGCGAGACGTCGACATCCTCGAGGGCGGTGGGTGGAGCGAGCGGAAGGTCGTCCCGCTCTGCCTCAATTGCGTAGTCCTGCAGGGATTCCTCGGCGTTGACCAGAGCTTCGTCGATGGTGCTTCCCATGGCGACGATCCCGTCGAGATCGGGGAACACGACACCGTAGGCGCCTTTCTGGCCATCGATCAGTGCGGGGTATCTCATTGTTGCCAATCCTCCCAACCGGCCTTTCGTGCGATAGAACGGGCCACTCCTGGCGTGAGGGTCCGATGGCGCGGAACTTCGATACGCCCTTGGATGTGGGGATGACGGTAGATATCGTGGTTCCCACCGCGCCGCTGCAGCAACCAGCCATCGGCTTCCAGCCGTCGGATGTTCCTCTGTCTGCTTGTCTCTGGCACTCACCGATAATAGCACGGACCGTGTCGTTCACCGACACGCACGCGTATCACTTTTATGGTACTGCTGGTGCGAAGGGCGGAGTGAAGGCGGACGAGAGGGAGGTTGGGTTTCGGCTGCAGGTAGTGGGTGGCCGTGGGTCAGGCGCCGCGGAGGGTGCGGAGAAGGTCGCCGATGCGGGGGCGCTGGCCGTACATGAGCAAGTAGGCGCGGAAGAGTTTGGTGGTGAGCCAGACGATGAGGGCGACGCTGAGTGCGAGGACGCCGAGGCTAAGCGCTAGGTCGAGGACGCTCATCTCGCCCATGGTGAGCCGGATAAGGCTCGTTATCGGCGCGGTGAACGGGACGAAGCTGAGGACGCGAGCGAGGGTGCCCGCGGGCTGTTGGATGATGGCGGGCAGGACCCACAGCGGCGCGACAGCGAGCACCATGACGAAAGCGGTGATGTTCCCGGCCTCCCGCGCGTTGGTGGTGATCGCTCCGATGGCGGCTTGCAAGGTCCCGAAGAACGCATACCCCAAGAAGAAGTAGGCGAGCGCGATGAGGATGTCCGCAGGCGCCGGCGCAACCCGAATCCCCTCGGGGAAGTCGACGAATAACAGGCCGACTGCGAGCGCGAACACGATGCCGGCCGCCGACCAGACCGCCATCTGGAGCAGACCCGCGGCGCCGAGCCCGATGAGCTTGCCGAACATCAGGTGCTCGGGCTTCATGGTCGACAGCAGCACCTCCATGATGCGGTTCTCCTTCTCCTCGCTGAGGCCCTGGAGGAGATACCCGGAGGCGGTGAAGATTGAGACGAGCAGCAGCATGCCGGCCGCCATGAAGAACAGGCTGGTGGTAAATGCACCGTCGGCGCCTTCATCCTTCGTGGTAGGCACGCCCGATTCGTCCACCTGAACGGTAGTGAGCAGGTAGGGCCTGACCAGGCGCTCGACTCGCTCCGGGCTAACCTGCGCGGCGACCAGGTTCTCGACGATGAACTCGCGCAACTCGCTTGTCTGGCCGCGATCCGACAGCCCGGGCCCTTCGATCTCCAAGACGACCCCGGTCTGCAGGTAGTCGGGAGGGAAGACGAAGAGCCGGGAGATGCGCCCTTGCTGAGCGGCGCGCATTGCGGCCGCCTGGTCCAGGAAGGGCGTGAAGGTGGCGTCGTCCTGCTCGCGGGAGCCCGCGAAGAGCGGGCCACCGTTGCCAGCGGCGGCCGTGAGGTCGACGTAGCCAACGGAGACGGACTCGGAGACGAGGACGTCCGCTTCGGCGGGGAGGCCGCCGTCTGAGCCATCGTTCACGGCCTGGAAGACGGCGATGGCGATGAGGGCGACCAGGGCGAGCACCGGGACGGCCGCAGCGAAGATGCGGTAGCTGAGGCGGCCGATGGTGACGGAGAACTCGTGCCGCGCGACGAGCCAGACTTTACGCACCGCCACGGCCCTCGACGACGCGGAGGAAGATCTCCTCCAGGCTGGGCGTCGCCAGTTCGAACCGGTCGATCTTCGCGCCGCGGTCGAGGAGCGCGCGCAGCACGTCCTCCGGCGCATGGCCGTCGGTGAGTTGGAGGACGTATCCCGTGCCCTCGCGCCGGGACGCGAGCACGCCTTCGACGGCATCGGGTGGCTGATCGGCGGCGATGAAGAGCTCGCTCCCAGCGAAGCGACGTTTGATGTCGGAGAGGGGGCCGTCGAGGACGACGCGGCCCTCGTCGATCATCAGGACGCGGTCGCAGAGTTCCTCGACATCGGTCATCTGATGGGTGGAGAAGATCAGCGCGACGCCTTGGGTCCGGAGATCGGCGACGACGTCCTTCATGAGGCGGACGTTCACGGGGTCGAGCCCGCTGAAAGGCTCGTCGAGGATGACGAACGCGGGCTCGTGGACCAGCGTCGCGGCGAACTGCACGAGTTGGCCAAGGCCGCGGCTGAGCTCCCGCACCCGTTTGTCCCGGTGCGGCCCGAGGCCGAGGCGGGATAGCAGTTCGTCGGCCCGGGCCAAGGCACGTTCCCGAGAAACGCCGTTCAACTCAGCGAGGTAGAGAAGGTTGGCAATGATATGGAGGTTGCGGTAGAGGCCGCGCTCCTCCGGGAGGTATCCGATGCGCTCGTGGGAGCCAGGGGTCGTGGACAGGGGCGCGCCGAAGACAGAGACCTCGCCGGCGTCCGGTTGGACGATGTCGAGGAGCATACGGATGGTGGTGGTCTTGCCCGCGCCGTTCGGGCCGACGAGTCCGATGATCTCGCCGGCGCTGGCGGAGAGGGAGACGTCTTGGACGACGGTCCGGCCGCCGAACCGCTTCCACAGGCCGCGGGCCTGGACGGCCGGGGCAGCGGATGATGCGGTCGAAGGTGGTGGCGTTGGGGTGATCGAACGCATCGTGGCGGCGAACGGGGAGTGTTCCGGTGGTCGCGGTCTTCCGGGGCGTTGGTCGTGTTCATCATAGTGCCAGGAAAGGATCCGGCCGTTCGGGACGGTGACGAGGTCGCTGGGACGAGGACGAGGTTAGAATCGGGATTGGCCTTCTAGGCGGGGGTAAACATGGCGGAGAAGCTGGTGTTGGCGTACAGCGGCGGACTGGATACGTCGGTCGCGGTGCGGTGGATCAAAGAGCAGTACGGCTACGACGTGGTGACGTTGACGGCCGATCTGGGGAACGTTGACGACCTGGAATCGATCAGGCAGCGAGCGTTGAACGCGGGCGCGGTGAACGCGTACGTGGCGGACGCGCGGGATGTCTTCCTGCGGGAGTTCGCGTACCCGGCGCTGAAGGCGAACGCGCTGTACCAGGGCGTGTACCCGCTTGCGACGGCACTCGGGAGGCCGCTGATCGCGCGGTTGATGGTGGACGCGGCACGCGAAGAAGGCGCGACCGCGGTGGCGCACGGCTGCACGGGCAAGGGAAACGATCAAGTGCGTTTCGACGTGTCGATCGGGGCGCTTGCGCCGACGCTGAAGGTGGTTGCGCCAGCACGGGAGTGGGGCATGACGCGCGAGGAAGAGATCGCGTATGCGGAGCGGCACGGCATTCCAGTGCCTTCCACGCTGGCGAAGCCGTACTCGACGGACGACAACCTGTGGGGACGGTCGATCGAGGCGGGGGTGCTGGAAGACCCGTGGGCGGAGCCGCCGGCGGACGTGTACGAGTGGACGAAGTCGCCGGACGACGCTCCGGACGAGCCACAGTACGTCGAGATCCGGTTCGAGGCAGGGGTGCCGGTCGCCGTGGACGGTGAAGAGTTGAGCCCGGTGGCGCTAGTCGAGCACCTGTCGCATGTGGCCGGGGAGCACGGGATCGGGCGGGTCGACCACGTCGAGGACCGTTTGGTGGGGATCAAGTCGCGGGAAATCTACGAGGCGCCGGCGGCGACGGTGCTGATCGCAGGGCACCGGGCGATCGAGGGCCTGGTGTTGACGAAGGACCAGCTCCGGTTCAAGGACGTGATCGCGCGGGAGTACGCGCAGCTTGTGTACGACGGGCTCTGGTTCAGCCGGTTGCGGGAGGACCTGCAGGCGTTCGTCGATAGCACGCAGCGCTTCGTGACGGGGACGGCGCGGGTCAAGCTGTACAAGGGGCAGGCGATGGTGGTGGGGCGGCAGAGCGACGCGTCGTTGTATGCGACGGAACTTGCCACTTACGGGACGGGCGACCTGTTCGATCAGTCGGCGTCGCCGGGGTTCATCCACCTCTGGGGGCTACCGGTACGCACGCAGGCGCAGGTGCAGGGAGACGCGGACCGCGTAGGCGAGTAGCGGTTTCGCGCGCGCTTTGTGCGCGGCTTCGCGGTAGGCTCTTACGGGAGCACGCAAAGCTATGACCAAACCACCACCGGGCTCTGACCCGGCTGCTTTTTTCGCCTCGCTGGCGTTTGACCGCCGTTTGGCGGCGTACGACGTCCGCGGGTCGGTGGCGTGGGCGCGGGCTCTTGGACGGGCGGGTGTGCTGTCGGACGTGGAGGTGGAGCAGGTCGTTGGAGGCCTGGACGCGATCTCAGCGGAGCTGGAAGGGGGAACATTCCCGTTCCGGCCGGAGCTGGAGGACATCCACTTCAACATCGAGCGGCGGTTGACCGAGTTGGTCGGTCCGGTGGGCGGGAAGCTGCACACGGGGCGGTCGCGGAACGACCAGGTGGCTGTCGACGTCCGGCTGTTCGTGAAGGACGCGGTGGCTGATGCGCAGAGTGGGCTCGTGGAGTACCGGCGCGCGCTGGTCGAGCAGGCCGCGCGGCACGCAGATGCGGTGATGCCAGGGTACACGCACCTCCAGCGGGCGCAGCCGGTGTTGCTGGCGCACCACCTGTTGGCGCACGAGGAGGCGGCGGCGCGGGATGCGGGCCGGTTCGCAGATGCGCTCCGGCGGGCGGACGTGATGCCGCTGGGAAGCGCCGCGCTGGCAGGAACGGCGTACCCGATCGACCGGGAGGCGCTGGCGCGGGACTTGGGGTTCGCGGGCGGGCCGAGTCGGAACAGCATCGACGCGGTTTCGGACCGCGACTTCATCGTGGAGTTCGAGTCGGCGGCGGCGCTGGTGATGGTGCACCTGTCGCGGTTGGCCGAGGAGATCGTGGTCTGGTCGTCGGAGGAATTCGGGTTCGTGGCGGTAGCCGCGGACTACGCGTCCGGATCGAGCATCATGCCGCAGAAGCGGAACCCGGACGCGGCGGAGCTGGTGCGGGGCAAATCGGGGCGGGTGGCGGGCCATTTGATGGCGACGCTGACGGTGCTCAAAGGGCTGCCGCTGGCGTATAACCGGGACCTCCAAGAAGACAAGGAGGGGCTCTTCGACACGGCCGACACGCTGCAGGCAAGCCTGGGGGCGGTGGCCGGGATGGTCGAGGGGCTGGAGTTCGACGTGGTCCGGATGCGCGAGGCGGCGTCGGGGGGATTCATCCTGGCGACGGAGCTCGCGGACTATCTGGCGAAGAAGGGCGCGCCGTTCCGGGAGGCGCACGGGGCGGTCCGGACGCTGGTGGACGACGCGCTGGCCGCGGGTCGCGACCTGAGCAGCCTGACGTTGGACGATTACCAGCGCGCGTCGGCGTTGTTCGAGGAGGACGTGCTGGGTATCACCGTGGACACCGCGATTGGTGCGCGCGACACGTTCGGCGGGACGAACCGGGAGCGGGTGGCGGCGGCAGTCGCCGAGGCGCGTGAGCGTTTGAAGACCGAGGGCGGGCCGGGTGGCGTCTGAGGCGACCCGTGGGCCGAAGATCGCGCCTTCGATCCTGTCGGCCGATTTCGGTCGGATGGGAGAGCAGGTAGCGGAGGCGGTGGACGGCGGGGCGGACTACCTCCACGTCGACGTGATGGACGGTCGGTTCGTGCCGCGGATCACGTTTGGCGCGCACATGGTGGAGGCGATCAAGCGGCACGCGGGTACGGTGCCGTTGGACGTGCATCTGATGATCCACGAGCCGGTGCGGTTGGCGTCGGCGTTCATCGACGCTGGCGGGGACCTGTTGGTGGTTCACGCCGAGGCATGTGAGGACCTGGCCGGGACGGTCGCGGCGATCAAGGCACTGGGGGCGAAGGTCGGCGTGGCGGTGCGGCCGGACACGCCGGTAGGCCCGATCGAGGGGCTGTTGGACGAGATCGATCTGGCGTTGGTGATGAGCGTGAACCCGGGGTGGGCGGCCCAGCGGTATATCGAGGCGGTCGAGCCGAAGCTGACGACGCTGCGGGCACTGATCGACGAGCGGGGTTACTCGGCGGAGTTAGAGGTGGACGGGGGGATCAACGAGCAGACGGCGGGGCGGGCGGCGCGTGCGGGCGCGGACGTGCTGGTGGCCGGGTCGGCGGTGTACGGGCGACCGGAACCGGTTGCGGACCGGATCGCGGTGATCAGAGAGGCGGCCCGGTCCGGGACCAAGTAGCCCTGAGTTTCCGCCGTAGGCGTTCTTTGGGGGGTTACAGCGTAGCGAGGAACTCCTCGATGGCGCGGTTTACGGGGTCGGGACGGTCCAGTTGAAGCCAGTGGGTGGGACCTTCGACGACGACGGTCTTGGCGTTTGGGATGTTGTCGGAGAGGACGTGCGAGTCCGGCGGGGGGCAGTAGGGATCGCCGGTCGCGGCGACGGCGAGGACGGGGACCTGGATTTCGGGCAGCCGGGCGGCGATGTTGTACCGGCTGCAGCAGTCCAAATCGTGGTAGAGCATTCCCGGGCCCATGGCGATGCGGTCCTGGCGTTCCTTTTCGGCTAGGTCGGGGGGCAGGCCGTCGCGCGGGGCCTGTTGACGCAGCCATTCGTCGTAGGCGGCCTTGTCACCGCTGGCGGCACGCCGGAGGCCGTCCTGCTGGGCGGGGTCGATGTGGAAGTAGGGACCGGAACCGAGGGGGATGACGGCTTTGACCTGGTCGGGGTATTTCAGGGCGTAGGTGAGGACGATGCCGCCGCCGAGGGAGTGGCCGGAGAGCACGACATCCGTGTAGCCCTTGCCGGTGATGTAGCCGCGGAGCCATTCGGCGTACTCGTCGGCGCTGCCGCTGGGCCTTCCGTTTCCGGCTGGGTGGCCGGGCAGGTTGACGGCGTCGGAGCCGGGGAAGTGGCGCGTTTGGTGGTGGAAGCTATCGGCGGTGTCGGCGGAGCCGTGTACCCAGACGAGTTGCATGGTGCTACCCCCTTATCGTTCGACGACCCTGGGATTGTAGACCCGCGTGCGAGGGGGTTGGGCGTAGTAGAGTCGGATCGGGCCAGCAGTGAGGAGGGTGTCGGAATGGCGTACTACGCGTTGCTTTATGACTATGTCGAGGGTGTTGTTGAGAAGCGGGCGCCGTTCCGGGACGAACACCTTGGGATGTTGCAGACGTTACACGAGCAGGGCCAGTTGGCGTTGGCAGGCGCTTGGGACAACCCGGTGGACGGGGCGGCGCTGATCTTCACAGGAGACGATGACTCGGCGGCGCGGGACTTCGTGAGCCGGGACCCGTACGCTCAGAACGGGTTGGTGAAGTCGTGGCGGATCCGGGAGTGGAACGTGGTGGTGGGAGGGTGAGTTAGGCGTTCCTGTTGGGGACGTGGACCACGCCAGAGTCCGAATGACAACACGTGGGCCGCCACCGAACCGGACCGCTATTCGGTTTCAACGAAGGCTCCGCGCGCCTATGTCGCCAGATCATGCGATGTGAGCTGCGGTGCAAATCAGCGCGGGCGCGGACCTAGTCAGAAGCCGAGGACCCATTCGTAGCCGTCAAAGACTCGGCCATCCTGATGACTGTCGCGACACTCACGGGTGAATGGTTCGGGACCCGGAAACAGACCCCTCCTGACTCCACCGCAACGTTCAGTAAGGTGTCGCCTTCGACTGTCTCAACGATACTTGCCAGGCGGCGGGAGATCCTCAGGTCCGTCGTGCGGTTTTCGAGGTCCGCCAACTCCTGATAAAACATGGACTCGATCTCTGCCTCGGACTGCCCCTCCACCCGGGTTTTTCCTATTGTCTTGCAACTAGGTTGTTCGACCTCAAGTGCGGTGAGCCAACCGTCATCGCTTTCGTAGGTCATTTTCACGGAGAACGGTTCGAACGGCCCACCGCCGAAGCTTATTTCCTCCAGCACCAGTCTGCGAAGCCGAAGTCCTGCGGGCATGTAGGCAGGCCCAAAAAGCGGCTGGAGTGCGTTCCGCGCTTCGGACAGACTGACAACGCGGTATCTGGCTGGCGCTGGACCAAGCAACGATCCCCATGGTCTTCTTTTCCGATCGAGAATGGTGGGCGTCTCGGATGCATCGACCCAATGGGAAGGGAACAGGTTTTCCTCCCCCATGGATTGGTCTGGTGCCCCGGTTGGGGCACCGCACGAGAGCGCGGTGAACACGCTCCCAGCAGGAACATTGAGCAGAATACTCCGGACGCTATTCTGATGATTTTTGGCCTTTGTAAGGTTCGAGCGATTCCGCGCACCTCACTAGCTCATCATCACGAGCTAACGTTCCAGGGTAATACTCGACGGCGTAGACCCGTTGATCGCCCTCGAAGTAGGGCCGTGTTATCGAGCTCGCGTCGTAGCCTTTCCTGGTGATCGGCCCATATCTCCATTTTCTCGGCCCAGCCAACGACGCCCTCATCGACGTTGTCTGAGTTTACCTCGGAAAGGCATTCGACAGCGACCCGCGGAGCGCGATCATACGCCGACTAGGGCAAGAACCTGACCGGCTCACGAAGTGGAAGGGAGTTCCCGTCTCTCGGCCCGGAGATTTGGTCACGCTGCTGGATGGCTCAATCACAGTGGTAACAATCCCAACGTGATGGCGGCAACTACATTTAGTGGGTGTTTCCGCGTTCCAACATCGCATGATCTGAGCGGAATGAATTATATTTATGACAATCATCCATGAAGTTTAGAGACGGGTCAGTTGGGCGCAAAGACAGATGCAATCACAACTCCGCCGTCATCAAATTACGATCATGTTGGCGGCTGCCGGGGCGATGATAATTGTGGGCGTGTTAGCTATTTGGTTGCTCGGCGTTGGGATGAATCGACACACCTTCTATGAAGGGGTTATCACGAAGGGCAGTTTGGAACGCTGGGTCACTGTTTCTGAGTTGGCATCGAAAGCTCCAGTCGTGGTCCGAGGGCGACCCGGTGGTGTGTGGACCCTCATCATTGAAGCAGATCCCGATCCGCGACAGGGGTCCAAAACCGCGTACCGAGTGCTCGCGGTGGCCGAGTTCGCGGTCATCGAATACCTGAAGGGTGCCGGACCTAACACAATCTCATTGATTTATATGGAGCCAACGCGACAACTCGATCGCGTTCATGCCGAGGAGGTCGACGCTCCTCAGCTAGCGAGTACGTTGCGTTCGGCCCTTGACGAGCGAGCAGAATACGTCCTCTTCCCCGAGGCGTTTGATGAGCGTTTAGATGTGCCGGCTTCGCTCGATCGTCGCTCGTCGTTCATGTTGCTGTCAGACCAACGCCGATGGCTCGTGGAAGGGCAGAAAGTGACGCGCGTATACGGCGAGTCGGTGTCTGAAGACATCGATCATATCCGGGATCTCGCTCAGCGATCGACGAGCACCGATTCGGACGCTGACGTCCCGCCCTGACCGTATTGTCAGGAGACGGACGACGGACGACTTCGTTAACCGTCCATCGCCATCGTATTCGCCGAACCAGGCTCCCTAGAAGCCCGAGCGCGTTCCCTGTGACGGCCGTCCGATGAACCTGCGGCGTGTCCAGAGCAATGGACCATGGCCAGCGCCTGAGGTCTCCAGTGAGGCAGATAAAACTGCGCGGGCGCGTGTTCGCGGTGAGAACGAACGTCCTCAACCGGGCCGAGACGGATGTCGAACCCATCAGAGGGTCTCATCTCAGTCGCTGTGAGCGACATTCGCGTATCCCCGGATCGTAATCGCTCGGCGCACCGACGATGGCCGACCGTCCGAGAGGTGTCAACGGGTTTCCATAAACCGTTCGACCCGCGCTCGACCGCCCGGTCCGTTCTTGACACCGGTCGACCCCCCCGGTACAGACAGTGCGTGGGATTCCGGAAGGTGGCCAGTTCGACGATCGGCGTGACTTCCGGGGGTCACGGCGGGGCCAATGGGGGTGAACCTGACGGGGCGTTGGCGGCTCATCGTCACAAGGCCGGACCAGGACACGGTACGAACCGAGGAGGTGAGCGCGCACTATGGCGACTGGGGAGAGTGTTGAACCGAGGATTGCCATTCCACCGGGCCTGATGCTCAACGACGAGCTTGAGGCGCGAGGCATGAGTCAACGACAACTCGCTGCTTCGATGCGGCGTCCCGTCAATACCGTGAATGCAATCATCCACGGGCGCAAGGCAATCACGGCGCGGACCGCGGTTGAGTTGGAGGGAACGCTTGGAACCCCAGCCTATCTATGGCTCCGAGCGGAAGCCGACTATCAATTGGCCCTTGAGCGCGGGTTTCCGCCGATGGCGGCGCTCATCGAATGACCTGATTGAGGGCGGGTGAGCTAGCGGCGGGTGCGGGCGGCTTCGATCGCGCGCCAGACGCGCTCCGGCGTAAGTGGCATCTCGATGTGACGAACCCCGAGCGGGGTCAGGGCGTCGACAACGGCGTTGACGACCGCCGGGGGCGCTCCGGTGGTGGGACCTTCGCCCATTCCTTTGACGCCGAGCGGGTTGAGGGGCGAGGGGGTTTCGATCTGGGCAGTGACGAACTCTGGCATGCCGTCGGCGGTGGGGAGCGCGTAGTCCATGAGGCTGCCGGACAGAAGTTGCTGGTCGGCGTCATAGACGATGTTTTCATATAACGCGGGGCCGATGCCCTGGGCTGCGCCGCCGTGGACTTGGCCTTCGACGATCATGGGGTTGACGATGGTGCCCTGGTCGTCGACGCAGTAGAACGTTTGGAGGTCGACGTCGCCGGTGTCGGTGTCGACCTCGACAACAGCGATATAGGTCCCTGAGTTGTAGGTAAGCCCTGAGGGTTGGTAGAACGAGGACTCGTCGAGGCCGTATTCCTCGGTCTCGGGCCTGGCCAGCACCATGTAGGCGGCTTGCGCGACCTCGGTGAAGGACAGGTGCGGCGCACTACTGTCGTTGTTGCCGCGTTGGGAGAACCGTCCTCCCTGGAGGACGATGTCATCCGGAGCGACGTCTAGGAGGTGGGCGGCGAGGCGGCGCATCTTGGCGAGGACCTTCTGTGCCGCGTTGTAGGCAGCGGTCCCGCCGACGACGAGGGCGCGGCTGGCGTAGGTGCCCATGCCGTACGTGACGACGCCGGTGTCGCCGTGGAGGACTTCGATGTCGTCGACGGGGACCTGGAGGACGTCGCCGACGATCTGGGCGAAGGCCGTTTCACCGCCCTGCCCGTGGGGCGAGGAGCCGGTGTAGATGGTCACAGACCCGTGCTGGTCGACGCGCACACGGCCCCACTCGTAGCGGTTCGAGCCTGGGTCGAGTGGCGAGGGGCCACCGCCGCCGGTCTTGGCCCACGACGAGAGTCCGATGCCCATGTAGCGTCCGTCTCCGCGCAAGCGCTGTTGGCGTTCGCGGAGCTGTGGGTAGTTGGAGATGTTCAAGGCGAGGTCGAGCGCGGCCTCGTAATTGCCGGAGTCGTAGGTGTCGCCGCCCGCGGTTTTATAGGGGAAAGCGTCAGCGGGGATGAAGTTGCGGCGGCGCACCTCGGCGGGGTCCATGCCGATCTCATTGGCGAGCAGGTCGACGGCGCGTTCGACGAGGAAGATGCCCTCGGGGCGTCCGGCCCCGCGGTATGGGGAATCCGGGGTGCGGTTGGTATAGGTCGCGTGGACCTCGATGTCGGCGGCGGGGACCTTATAGGTGCCGACGGAGATGATGGCGGAGGTCATGGAGAGGTTGGCCTCCGGGCCCTTGGGGTATGCGCCGAGATCGGCGTAGTGGCGGACGCGGACGCCGGTGAGGACGCCCTCGCGCGTCGCGGCGTACTCGATGTAGGAGGCTTTGCCGCGGGCGTGGTGCATGCCGAGGAAGTCTTCGGAGCGGGTGGCGACCCATTTGAGGGGGCGGCCGCCGAGTTGCCGGGAGGCGATGGCGAGGAGGACGTATTCGGGGTCACCGTGGGCCTTTGCGCCGAATCCACCACCGACATCGGGAGCGACGACGCGGACGGAGTCCTCGGGCAGGCGGAGGACCTCGGCGAGGACCTCCTTGAGATCGTGGGGGGTCTGGGTGGTGGCCCAGACGGTGACCATCTCGCGTTCGGGTTCCCACTGGGCGATGGCGGCACGGGGTTCCATGGGCACGGCGTGGATCCGCTGGTTCACGAAGTGGTCGCGGATGATGACCTCGGCTTCCTCGAAGGCCTGGGTGACTTCGCCGGTGGTCTGCCGCCAGGTGATGACCTCGTTGGGGCGGTCGTCGTGGACCCGGGGTGCGTCGGCGCGGACGGCCTGTTCCGGGTCGCCGACGGCGGGCAGGATCTCGTAGTCGACGATGACGAGGTCAGCGGCGTCGCGCGCGGCGTAGCGGTCGTCGGCAACGACGACGGCAACGACTTCCCCGACGTGGCGCGCTTTGTCGACGGCGATCAGGTCGTAGGGTGCGGGGTCTCCGCCGTATTTGGCGAGCGGGACGGTTGGGTACGTGGGGTATCGGGGGTGGACGTCATGGCCGCCGATGACAGTAAGGACTCGTGGGTCGGCGAGGGCGGCTGAGGCGTCGATGGAACGGACGCGGGCGTGGGCGTGTGGGCTGCGGATGAAGTGGGCCCAGAGGACGCCGGGGACGTCGATGTCCTCGACGAAGGCGCCGTGTCCGAGGAGGAGTTTGCGGTCTTCCTTCCGGGGGACGGAGCGTCCGACGAGGGAGCCGGGTGTTGAGGTTGGCGGGTCTGGGGTTGCCATGTTTGTTGTTGCCCCCTTTTTGTCGGGTGCGTAGGTGTGCTTCCGAGGATGGATTCTTATGGCGATGGGTAGCGTAGACGAGGCGCGGTTGCGCGTCCACGCGTGGGGAGTGTAGGTGCGTGTTCGTTGGGCTTTCCGGGGTTGGCCGATTGTCGTTCGGCGACTTCGGTCTGGGAGCTGGGGGTACGTCGGGGTTTTCGATGCGGCAGACGTACGCTTACAATGTATTCAATGAATACATTGTAAGCGGAGACATGTGTTGTGGCGAACATCATGGTGCGGAACATCGAAGACAGTGTGAAGCGGAGGCTGCGCATTCGGGCAGCGGAGAACGGCCGCTCGATGGAGGAGGAGGCCCGCGACATCCTGAGGTCGGCGCTCAACGAGGAGGTGGCACCGGCGAAAGGTCTCGGGACGGCGGTCCACGCCTTGTTCATGCCTCTTCGCGGTGTGGAGTTGAAGATCCCGCCGCGGGGGCCGATGCGTGAACCCCCGCGCTTCGAATGAGTCCCGGACGCCCCGGATGATCGTCCTCGACACTAACGTCGTTTCGGAGTTGATGCGCCGGACCCCTCAGTCCGAGGTGGTCTCGTGGTTGGACGATCAGTTGGCAAGCGATTTGTTCGTGACAGCGGTCACGGAGGCGGAGATTCTCACCGGAATCGCGTTGCTGCCTGCGGGAGCGCGCCGAGGGGACCTGGAGGTCGCGGCGACGCACGCGTTCGGGGCGCTGTTTGCGGGCCGGGTCCTACCCTTCGACAGCGAGGCGGCCCGCGCCTACGCGGTGATCGCGGTGGGGCGACGTGCGGCTGGACGTCCGATCCATCAGGCCGACTGCGAGATCGCGGCGATCGCTCGTTCCCGAGGTGCGGCGGTGGCGACGCGGGATGTCGATGACTTCGAGGGGTGCGGCATCGACGTGGTGAACCCTTGGGCGATGCGGTAGATGTGCGTTGGTCACCGGGACTGAGGGTTTCGCGGGTTGGGATGGGACTCAGCCACGGGGAGCCTCGGAGGGCTGGTAGGCTGGCGGGCATTGGAGTGAGCGGACGATTATTCGGCTGCGTTGATGTGAGGATGGGAGCGTTGGCGTGACGACTGAGCGGCGGACGTGGGTGTGCGGGACGTGTGGGCATGAACACACGCCGCGGTGTCCGACGTGCAGCGTGATTATCACGGGGCTGGAAGGCGCCGCGCACCGGTGCAATACGTGCGGGAGCCCACTGACTTACGCGGTGTACCGGTGCCCGGAATGTCAGACGGAGGGCGCGCTGCAGCCGCCACGCGCTGAGATTCAGCGGTTCCGGGGACGCGGGTTGGCGATCATCGGGCTCCAGGGGGCCCGGTTCCTGACGGGTCTGGTCCAGATGGTGGCGCTGTTCACGCTGGCGATCTCGTGCTCGGTGCAGGCGGGAGGCGGGACCTTCTCCGAAGGCACGCCGGCGCCGGGGATGTTGGCGCTAGGCGGGGTGCTGCTGTTTGTGGCGCTGTTGCCGGTGCAGGTGGTGATTGCCCGGGCGTTGAAGCGGGTGAGCTTTGGGACGGTGGCTCCGGGGGAGCGGCGTCGGGGGTAGGAGTTGCGCGATTGGGAGCGCGGCGGTTTGGGCGGTCGAAACCTGCTGCTCGTGCGGCACTGCCAGTCGGCCGGTCATACGTCGGACGCGCCATTGACGGAAGAGGGGCTCCGGCAAGCTGAGTCGCTAGCTGAGTTCCTGTCGGAGATGCGAGTCGACGCGATTGCGTGCAGCGCTTACACGAGGGCTCAGCAGAGCATCGGGCCGCTCGCGGAACGCTTGGGATTGGCGATCCGTGTCGATCCTCGGCTGAACGAGCGGAGGCTCGCAACGGACCCCGGCGATGGGTGGCGGGACCTGATCCGGGACTCGTTTCGGGACTTGGACTTGCGAGCTCCTGGCGGCGAGTCTGGTCGGGAGGTGTTGGACCGCGCCTGGGCCGCGTTGAACGAACTATTGGACGGCCGTTCTCGGTTGCCGGTGGTGGCGACGCACGGGAACCTGATGGCCTTGGTGTTGAACTCGCTGGACCCGGGCTTCGGTTTCAACGGGTGGGAGGCGCTGTCGAACCCGGACGTTTTTCTGTTGAATGAGACTGAGCCGGGCCGAATAGGGTTCGAACGGTTGAGAATGTAGTGTCCGGGCTCTCGTCAACCAGGAGAGGGTCAGGCCGCTGCTGGCAGCCGGGTGACGAGGGCTGGCGTTCGTCGATTGCGGGTCGCGATCTAACTGGCGCCTGGGGTGTGGGGACTGCGGAGTTCGTCTAGGAAGGCGGCGGTCTCGAGGGGGCGTTCGAGGACGGACTGGAGGTACCAGCGGAGGAGGCGTTCGATCTCGTCTGCGGTGCCATTGGTGGTCGCCCAGGTACCGGGGTCGGTGAGGTAGCCACGGCGCTGGATGACGCGTAGGCCTTCAACGGCCAGGGTCGAGATGGGGCGCAGGCCGACTTGGTCTGGTCCGGTCTCCGAAGCACAGGACTCGCAGAGGACGCCACCCCACCCTGCGCCGAACGAGAGGCGTTCGTTGTGGTCGAAGGGGCTGCTGCAGGAGACGCACTGATCGAGGACGGGGCGGTAGCCCTCGAGGTCGAGGACGCCGGTCTCGAACGCGCGCCCGATGAGCTCGGGGTCTTCACCGGCGTTGAGCTTCGTGAGGCCATCGAGGAGGTGGGCGAACAGTGCGGCGTTGGGTTCGTTCTCTTCCGAGAAGCGTTCGACTAGTTCGGCCATGTGGAGGCCGCGGGTCGCGCCGAGAAGGTCGTCGCGGACGTGTGGGAACGCGGAGATTGACTGCGCTTGGGTAACGGTGTCGAGGGACCGGCCGCGGACGAGGAGGATTGAGGTGTGGGTGAGGGGTTCGACGTGACCACCCATGCGGCTCTTGATCTTGCGGGCGCCGCGGACGCTGGCGCGGAGTTTACCGTGCTCGCGGGTGAAGAGGGTGAGGATGCGGTCGGCTTCGCCGAGGTCGCGGTGGCGAAGGACGATGGCCTCGACGCGGTAGAGGGATGCGCGTGAGAGGGAGGAGGGGGAGCGTTGATAGCCGGCGGGCCGGTCAGAGGAGGAGAGGGAAGCCATCGCGGTCTAGCGGGCGACTGATGCGTGAATGAACCGTTGGGCGAACGTGCCAAGTTGCATGCCAAATAGCGTGCCAGAGAAGGCGTTCCGCTGGGATGCGCTCTGCCTACGATGCAGGAGAACTAGCGGTTTTCCCATTTATGCATGCTGCCAAGTATAGTGTCAAATAACGCGTCATAGAGGAGCGGTGAGTTGGATGCCACGACATTCTGGAGAGATTTCGAATTCGCTTACAGGCTAGCCGCAGAGGGTCTCATTCCGGACCTTATCTCAATCCAAGCTTACCGAGAGGCAGCCACGAACCTCTTCCTGGCACCGGAATGGCGGGACCAATTGGACCGCTTGAATAGGATGCGGGCCGTCCATGGGACCACCGCGCTGGAAGGGAACCCCCTGTCAGAGGAACAGGTCTCGGACCAGTTGAGGCTGTCGGACGAAGACCACCGGCCGGGACATCGAGCCTTCACCAGAGAGCAATTGCAAATCGAGAATGCAGATCGGGCGCAGGCGTGGGTCAAACAGCGCTTCACCCCTGGGGGCGAGCCATTTGACCTCGGTGACCTATTCACCATGCATCGCATGATTACCGAACAATCCGACGAACACAACAATATCCCCGGTCAACTACGGACTGCGCGCGTGCGAGTAGGTTCGCTCGACACCGGCGGGGTACACACCGGCGCGCCGCATGAGGGACTCCTTCGCATTATGGAAGGATTCGTCGAGTTCACACGCAGCACGCGGTTTCGCCAAGAAAACCCCATCACACAAGCGCTGTTAGCTCATTTTTTCTTAGTGACCATCCACCCATTCGGAGACGGCAACGGTAGAGTCTCTCGGCTCTTAGAGGCCGGCATTCTGTATCGGGGCGACTACAACGTGCATGGTTTCTACGGTTTGTCCAATTTTTTCTATAGAAACCAGGCGAACTACTACACCGTCCTTCAGGAATCCAGACGCAGATATCCGTTCGATGTTACGCCATTCATCGAGTTCGGCATACGAGGGTTCGGAGATGAGCTCTCCGGTATCAATAATTTCATTAAGACCAAGATGAATCGGTTGCTATACCGGCAGATGCTAGTCGCCAGTTACAACATACGCGTTAGCGAGCGCAGACGGGCATTGAATGAGCGAGAGTATCAGCTCTTGGACTATCTGCTCAGTGAAACGGAACCTCTCGACCCGTTCTCCGAGATACCGTCGCGAAGGATCGAATTTAGCGAATTAGTGAATTCTCGTTATGTTCGCACCGCGTATAAGGACGTGACGAGCCGTACTTTTACTAGGGAAGTGTCTCGGTTGGAGGAGATGGGTTTCATACGACTTGAGAGGGGGAGGGGGAGGGCCGAGTGGATCGTGGAATTGGACTTCGGCGCGATCGCGAAATACCCGATCTCGTAAGTCGACCCACTGCCGGCCCGGTCGATTAGAACTCCTGGCGGCCTTCGAGGGCGCGGGTGAGAGTGACGATGTCGGCGAATTCGAGGTCGCTGCCGGAGGGGAGGCCGCGGGCGAGGCGGGTGACGCGCGCGCCGAGGGGGGTGAGGAGACCGCGGAGGTACATGGCGGTGGCTTCGCCCTCGAGGCTGGGATTGGTGGCGACGATGATTTCTGGGAAGGGTGGCTGGTCGCTGCCGCGGTCGGGGGAGCCGTCCTCGGTACGGAGCCGTTCGAGGAGCTCTTTGATGCGAAGACGTTCGGGGCCGACGCCGTCCATTGGGGATAGGACGCCATGGAGGACGTGGTACCTCCCCCGGAATGCGCCGCTGCGTTCGATGGCTAGGACATCGAGGGGTTCCTCGACGATGCAGAGGGTGCTGGGGTCGCGCTCGCGGTCGGCGCATATTGCACAAGGGTCGTCGCGCGTGACGTTCTGGCAGCGGGAGCAGAAGCGGATCTGTTCCGCCATCTCGAGAATGGCCTCGGCCAGCGCACGCGAATCCTCTTTGGGAGCCCGGATGAGGTGGTACGCAAGCTTCTGCGCGGTCCTGGGTCCGATGCCTGGAAGCCGGTTGAACTCTTGGATGACCCGGGCGAGAGGTGCGACGGGGGGAAGGTAGTCGGGGGAGGTCACATGCCGGGAAGGCCGAGCCCTCCGGTGACGGCGTTGAGGTGCTTGGCGGCCATAGCCTGTGATTTCTCCATGGCGTCGTTGACGGCGGCGAGCACGACGTCCTGAAGCGTTTCGACGTCGTCCGGGTCGACCGCCTCGGGCGCGATGCGGATGTCGATGACGTTCTGGTGGCCATCGACGACGACGGCGACTGCTCCGCCGCCAGCGGTGCCTTCGATGGTCTTGCGGCCGAGCTCTTCCTTGGCCTTGTCGAGCTTGCCCTGGATCTGCTGCATCTGCCGCATCATGTTCCGGTTCACGGTGTGACCTCCGAACTCGCTGCTTCGGTTGGCTCGGGGCTGGGGTCGCCCGGCGGTGGACCGTCGTCGTCCTGTTGGTCGCCGTTGGTCTGTTCGACGAGCTTCGCGCCGCGTTGGATGGCGGCGGAGACGAGATGACCGGACGGCGTGCCGCGCTCGATGCGTTCGCACCGGATCTCGAAGTGTTTGCCGAGCGCCTGAGCGAAGCTCATTTCGACGAGGCGGCGGTATTTGATGTCCTCGATCTTGCTCTTATGGAAGTCGTGGTAGAAGCCGATGACGAGGGTATCGCCCTCGATGGCGATGGGTTCGGAGGCGGTGCGCAGAAAGGCGTCGAGGTTGCCGCTGGAGCCGACGCCGCGGAGGCCGTCGACGATCTCTTTCCAACGGGAGCGGATGCTCTCCAGGTCGATGGGGCCGGAGGCGGCGTTGGCGTTCATGGCCGGGGCGGCCGCGTAGGGTTGTTCCAGCTCGCGAACACCCCGCGTCGTGGCCAGCTGCGGCGGTGGGCTGGGGGCTGCGGTGTCGCTGGCGTCCGCGTTCGCGGGCGTCGGAGGGGCCGGGTCCGATCGGGGCTCGGGAGTTGGGTCCCTGGGTCTTTGTGATCGCGGTGGCCGCGCCTCTGGTTGGGGCGCCCGAGGGGGCGTTGACTGGGGCGGGGCCGGGGGCGGGGCGACGTCGGCAGTGGTGGACGGTGCAGTGGTCTGGGTACCGATGGCGTCGAGGTAGATATCGGCGAAGGCGATTTCGATGGGCAGGGGGAAGCCACCCGACGGGACGGACAGCGGGGCGACGGTCGCGAGGGCGTTGCGGACCCGTGCGAGGTCGATCTCGCGGGACATCCGGCGGATGTCTTCGAGCTGGTCGTCCGGCAGGTCGAGGACCTGCTCGGCCCCTGCGCCTACCAGCAATAGGGCGCGGAGCTCATCGATGAGCTCGACATGGACCTGCTTCATGTCCATGCCGTCCGCCTGGAGTTGACCGAGGCTGGACAGCGCCTCGGCGAGGTCGTTGCGCACCAGCAGCGCTTCGATGAGGCCGCGGGCGCGGGTGGAGCCGCCGAGGCCGAGCATCTCGCGAGCGTCCTCGATGGTGGCGCGGGCGCCTGCGGTGAGCACGACCTGTTCGAGGAGGTTGGATGCGTCTCGGAGGCTGCCGTTCGACGCGCGGACGACGGCGTCCAGGGCGTCGGGGTCGATGCTGAACCCCTCCTCTTGGGCGATGTATCGAAGGTTTTCCGCGGCGTCCTCGTTCGCGATGCGGCGGAAGTCGAAACGCTGGCAGCGCGAAGCAATGGTCAGGGGCACGCGGTGAGGCTCGGTGGTCGCGAGGATGAAGTACGCGTGGGCGGGCGGTTCCTCCAGCGTCTTCAGGAGGGCGTTGAAGGCGGGGGTGGTCATCATGTGGACTTCGTCGATGATGTAGACCTTGGCGCGCCCGCCGGCAGGGACGAAGTCCACCTTTTCGCGGAGGTCGCGGACTTCGTCGATGCCTCGGTTGGTGGCGGCATCGATCTCGAAGAGGTCCATGTACGACCCCGCTGCGATCTCGCGGCAGGCGCTGCATTGGCCGCAGGGTTCGCCCTTTCCGTCGTTCCTCCCGCAGTTGAGGGCTTTGGCGAGGATGCGTGCGGTGCTGGTCTTGCCGGTGCCGCGCGGCCCGCAGAAGAGATAGGCGTGGCCGACGCGTTCGCGTTCGAGCGCGTTGAGGAGCGTTTGAATGATGGGACCCTGGCCGACGACCTCCCCGAGGCGCTGAGGCCGCCATTTGCGGTACAGGACTTGCTGCGGACCGGTCATTGGATGGGCCCGGTATGGTGGGCGTCGTCGGATCCTGCGTGCAGGCCGTGTGCGGGAAGGGTTCCTGTCGCGGCGAGCAGCGACTCTTCCAGGCGGCGCATGACCGCGGCGTCGTCCGGCTCTTGGTGGTCGTGGCCGAGCAGATGGAGCGTGCCGTGGACGATCAGGTGTGCGGCCTCGTCTTGGAGGGAGTGGCGGAGTTCGCGGGCCTGCCGTGTGGCCTGTGGAATGGAGACGGCGATTTGCCCGATGTCGCTCCACCCTCGCGTTGTCGCCGGGAAGCCGGTGTCGTCGGCTCCGTCGACGGCGGGGAACGAGAGGACGTCAGTCGTCGAGTCCATGGACAGGTACGCTGCGTTCAATTGCTGAACGGTGTCGTCGCCGGCAAGCAGCACCTCCACCCGGCTGCGCTGTGGCACGTTCTGGGTAGCGAGGACGCTTCGAACGAGCTCACGGACCCATCGTTGTGAGAGGCGCCGCTGTTGTGAGTCTTCGACGATGACGCTGACTCGATACGCGGCCGCGATCGCGTTCCCCACCTGAATCCCCTTGGCTTACGGGCAATGATACTGCGGTGCTGGCGGCCCACTCAAGGCGAGCGAGGCGCGTGTTGGGTGGCTATTCGGGGTCGGTAGATGGTTTCCGGCGGGACTGGAGGAGGCGGAAGGCCGAGTCGCCGAGGAAGGCCCAGCACCAGGTAGCCAGGTAGATGAGTGGGCCGAGGACCGCGAATTCCTGGAACACCTCGATGGCACTGCCGATGGTGAAGGGGCCAAGGACTCCGAAGATGTGGAAAGGGATTCCGCGGACTATGTTCGTCCCGGCGATAGAGACGGCGGCTGCGGCTAGGGCAACGACGATCGCGCCACCCGCTAGGAAGGGCAGGTTTCCGTCGGCCACGATCGGGATAGCCACCCGGAGGACGACGCCGCTGATGCCGAACGCGAAGAGCGTTAGGGCGACAGCGAAGATGGCGCCCATACCGACCAACACGCGGTTCATCGTGGGTGAGATCTGCCGTTCGGCGGGGCCGGAACGTGACTCTCCGCCGGTCGTGCGCCGGTGGCCCCTACGCCGCTCACGGCCACCGCCCGGTCCGCGTCTCGTGCTCACGCGTTCACGTCCTAGGGAACGCGATCAGGATGGCGACCGACGTGATGATCCAGCCACCGACGGTCACGAGGAGCGGCGGGTCCTTGAGGAGGACCTCCTCGGGCGCGCCGCCGAGGCCGCGGGAATGGGAGAGGTAGAGGTATCGGAAGATGCCGTAGATGACGAATGGGATGGTCATCATCATCTGGTCGGGTAGGTTGGGTGCGGTGAAGGTATAGAGGGCGTAGGCCATGAGGGTCGATGGCATGACGACTGCGTTGAACTGGTCCAAGAGTGGAACGGTATAGCGGTCGAGCGTCGGCCGGTGGTCTGGGCCGGCCGTCTCGAGCATCTGGACCTCTGAACGGCGTTTCGCGATGGCGATGAAGAGCGCGCCGAGGATGGTGCAGAGATAGAGCCACGGTGAGATAGGGACGTCGATGGCCACGGCGCCGGCGAACACGCGCAGGACGTAGCCGGCCGCGACGGCGAGGATATCGAGGATCAAGAGGTGTTTCAGCAGCGCCGAGTAGCCAATCGTGAGGGCGACGTAGCCGAGCCCGACGAACCCCGTCGGCGTGTTGATGGCGAACATCCCGGCGATCCCGAGGGTGAAGAGGACGACGGCGACAACGGATGCTGGGAGCGTGGAGACGTGGCCGGCGGCGAGCGGCCGGAACCGTTTCTCCGGGTGGGCGCGGTCGCGAGCGATGTCGCGGAGGTCGTTGATAATGTAGCCGGCGCTGGCCAGGCCGCAGAAGGCGAGGAAGGCGAATGCAGCCGACTGGAGGTGCGCGAGAGCGCTCATGGGGTCGGAGAGGTCCCAGGCCAGCTCGACGGTGAACGCGAGAGGAAGCAGGAGGAGGGCGTTCTTGACCCACTGCTTGGGGCGGAGCAACCGGAACCACGACCGAACCAGTCCGGGACGGGGTAGCGACGCCGTGAGGATGGCCTCGGGCGGGACGCTCGTGGATCCGGCGGGCGGTGCCTGTCGCACGCGATCGTCCCTCCTTCAGGGGGTCGCGCCGATCATACGAACGGCTCGGTGACCGGTCAACGACGGGAAGAGGGCCACGCGCGGCGCATCCGGTTCGATGAGCTGCTGGTTTCGCGAGGGTTAGCGGCGACGCGCGAGAAGGCCCAGGCATTGATCCTGGCGGGGGTGGTGGACGTCGGCGGCCCGGTCCGGGGAACGCCGAGGCCGGGGACCCTGGTGTCGGCGGAGCTCGAGGTTTCGGTCCGAGAGGGGCCGCAGTTCGTCAGCCGGGGCGGTGAGAAACTCGCAGGCGCCCTCGATTCCTTCGGGATCGACCCCGCGGGGATGACGGCGATCGACGTGGGCGCGTCGACGGGAGGGTTTACCGACTGCCTTCTGCAGCGGGGAGCGTCCCGTGTCTATGCGATCGACGTTGGGCGCGGACAGTTGGCGTGGTCATTGCGGCAGGACCCGCGGGTGGTGTCGCTGGAGCGCGTGAATGCTCGGACACGGCTCCCGATCGATGAGGCGGCCGATCTGGCGACGGCAGACGTCTCGTTCATCTCGCTTACGCTCGTCATCGCTCCGATCGCGGACGCGGTCAGGCCGGGGGGACGGATCGTTGCGCTGGTGAAACCGCAGTTCGAGGCGGAACGCGCGGACATCGAGCCAGGCGGCGTGGTCCGTGATCCACGGGTCCGTGCAGCTTCGGTCGCGAAGGTCTGTTTCGCGGGGATGGGGCTCGGGCTCCGCGTCCGCGGAGTTGCGCCGGCGGCGATCGCTGGTCCGAAGGGGAACCGCGAGGTGTTCGTCTCGTTCCAGAAGGCCGGCTAGCGACCGGTCAATGTATTGGCGAGGGCAACGAGAAGGGCGGCCCGAAGGCCGCCCGTTGGTTCCGTGATGTCGGTTGTGGCGGTTACGCGGACTTCTCGAACCACTCCTTGTTGAGGTCGATGAAGTGGCGCCACTCTTCCGGGGTCTCGCTCTCCTCGAAGATGGCAGTCACGGGGCAGACGGGTTCGCACGCGGCGCAGTCGATGCACTCGTCCGGGTGGATGAAGTACATGTTGTCTTCGTCGGTGGTATGTATGCAGTCGACGGGGCATACGTCAACGCACGCGCCATCCTTCAGATCGATGCAAGGCTCAGCGATGATGTAGGTCATGGCGTTCTCGTGCTCCTCCTTTGTTCGTACTTGGGCGTAACCGGACCGATATCTACGCGCCCAATCGGATGTCAGTATATACCGGTCAAGGCGCCCCGGCGTGGTGCGGCTGGGTGGTCTGGGCCAACCTATGGGTGTTTACGTTTCGATTGCAAAGAGGGTGGGGATGACGGTACCGAGGAAGTAGCCAGCAATGGCGGTGACGAGGCCGATTGCGAAGACCTCGAAGCCCGAGAGCATGGGGTTGCGTTTCGTGAGCGCGGTCTTGCCGGCCCCCATTGCGAAGAGGGCGACTCCGGTGGCGACGAGGGACACGGGAACGACGATGCCCTGCTCGAGGACGGCGTAAGGGACGACGGGGACTGCAGCGCCGACAAGGAACGAGACCCCCATGACGGCGGCGTCCTTCCAGGGGACGGTGGCCTCATCCGGTGAGAGGCCGAGTTCCTTTTCGATCATGGTGCGCACGAAGACATTGGGAGTCGCCGCAAGCTTGTCCGCAACGAAATGGGCGTCATCCTCGGAGAGGCCCTCGCGGCGGAGGATTTCGGCCATGTCGCCACGTTCCTGCATTGGATCGACGGAGATGCGTTCCACCTCGCGGCGAATTTCAGCTTCGGTGAACTCCTTTTCAGCGCGCGACGACAGCAAGGCGCCGGCTGCCATGGAGACCATCCCACCGAGGCTGCCGGCGAGGCCGGCGATGATGGTAAGGCCGTTGTCCGCGGTGGCACCGTAGACGGAGGAGACGAGGATGGCGGTGCTGATGAGGCCGTCCTGCATGCCGAAGATGACCTCGCGGACGCGTCCAAGCGACGCGATGCGGGCTTTTTCGTCGCCGACGTGCGCGGCGGGATCACCTTCCGGGCGCGGCGGCGGTCCTTGATTGACGGGTCCCGATGCAGGCACGGGGCGCTACGACCCGAGGCGTTCTTCGGCGCCGGGCACGAATTTGCGCCACTCCGCGTGGATGTTGAGGAATCGGTAGAACGGGTAGTACGGGTTTGGCGAAGGGGGTCCCGGCTCGCGCAGGAGCCGCATGTTCGCTTCCCACGGGGTCCTGCCGGCCTTGCGGTGGTTGCACCGGACGCACGCCGAGACGACGTTCTCCCAGCTGTTCTCGCCGCCGCGCGAGCGTGGCATGACGTGGTCGAGGGTGAGGTCGCGGCCCGTTTCGCCACAGTACTGGCAGGTCTGGTGGTCGCGGTTGAAGACCTCGCGGCGCGTGAGCCGCCGTGGCGCGAAGGGTCGCCGGACGTAGGTCGCGAGGCGGATGACGGAGGGGATGTCCAGGACTTCGGTCGTGGACTGGATGGTGCCGCGGCCGTTCTCGACCATTTCGGCCTTGCCGACGATCAAGAGAAGGACAGCGCGGCGGACGCGGGTGACGTTCAGGGGTTCGTAGTTGCCGTTGAGGACAAGGACGGCGGAATTCAGGATTTGGGCCACGTTCCGGCGAGCGACTAGATCTGCGCCGGTCGTCGCTAGATCGCTGACCATCCTTTCACTCCGCTCCTATGAGTTCCCGACGCGGCGTGCGAGTTCTTCCAGGTTACCCGGCAGCACGTCGGCCAGAGGGAAGATGGCGTCGAGGAAGAAGCCAGCGAGGGCTGACCCAGCAACGAGGTCGTTGGCCCCGCCGAAGGGCACGTAGTCCGCGATGAAGACGACCACGCTGGCGAACAAGGCCCCGATGAAGAGGCCAAGCGCGGTGCCGGCAACGCGGTCGACCCAACCCAGGAAGACGAAAGTCAGGGCCTTCCGGACGAGGCTGCCGATGGTGGTGGCAGCTACCAGCGTCACGGCAACGATGAGGACGAAGCTGAGGACTTTTGCGGTCGTCTCGCTATCGATGACCTGACCAAGCAATTCGGCGACGCGGTCGCCGAATTGGCCTGCGAGCATGATGCCGACGACCATGCCGCCGAGGTTCGCGACCATTCGGATCAGGCCACTGCGGAAACCCATAAACGACGGGATGACGAGCAGTGCGATCAGCACCAAGTCCAGGCCGTTCATGGGTCCGATTATAGCGGGGGCAGGTAGGGAACCAGCTTGGCGGCGACGGCGTGCGAAGATGCGGCATGTCCACTGCGCGCAAGGCGGTCCGGGGGCCGATCGCGATCGACGGCCCGGTTGCTGCCGGGAAGTCGACGATCGGACGGCTGGTGGCGGAGCGGCTCGGCTGGGCGTCCCTCGACACGGGACTGATGTACCGGGCTGTGGGCTACGTTGCGGTCGAGCGCCGGCTGCCGATGGACGACGACGACGCGTTGGAGTCCGCGGCACAGGACACAGACGTGCGGGTGTTGGGTAGAGAGGTGGCGATCTCCGTGGCTGGGGCCGACCTAGGGGCCGAGCTTACCGATCTGGCTGTGTCAGCGGCTGCGTCTGCGGTGGCGGCCCGGCCGCGGGTCCGGGCGGTGCTGGTGGCGAAGCAGCAGGCGATCGCGTCCGAGACCGGGGGCGAGATCGTGATGGTGGGTCGGGATATCGGGACGGTGGTGTTGGGAGACGCGTCGACGAAGATCTTCCTGGACGGGCCCGCGGAGGAGCGGGCCCGTCGGCGGCACGCCGAGATGGCTGCGGGCGGCAGCGGCGTCTCTTACGAGGAGGTGCTCACGGAGCTCCGGGCTCGCGATGCGCGGGATATGGAGCGGGAGGACTCGCCGTTGCGGCCTGCAGCGGACGCGCACGTCGTTCAGAGCGAGGGGTTGGGTGTGGAGGAGGTGGTCGAGGCGGTGTTGCGGTTGGCGGCTGGTGGCGGTGGTGGTCCGGAGTAGCAGGGCGGGCGTCCTAGGCGAGATGTCGCGCCCGCCGTTGAGCGCGGGACCACGTGAGCGAAGCTGATTGGTGCACCCGAGGTGGGCGCGCACCAACAGACAGAAATCGTATCTGGTTATCGAGCAGTTCGCGGCCCGCGGGATGGGTCACGCTCTAGGTCTGGCTCATCCGGCGGGAACGACCGTTTGCGGCACGCCTATTTGCGGGCTTTGGCCATCTGCTCAGTAGCTCCCGTCCCCCCTCGGTTCGCGAACTTCCCTGGTCACGTGCACCACACGTCCGAGTCAGCATCACGCGAGGTCCTGTTCCGCGGTCCCATCCGGCTGGATCAGTGACGCTCGTTCTTCAATTGTTTGAAACAACTCTGCGGCGAGCAGTTGATACTCATCCATCAACCCGCGCATGGCATCGGTGCCCTGAGCGGCTACCACCGCCTTCGCGATCCTAAAGAATGCTCCCATCGCGAACACGAGAATCTTCGCACGGTCATCCCGGGTTGGGCCTTGTGGAGGCACCGCGTCGCTGGTGGCGTAAAACACGCCGTGAGCAGCCATTGACCTCAATCTGTAGAACGTCAGATACCCGCCTCTCCAAACTTCGTTTCCAGCAGCTGCGTCGAGTTGATCACATATGTCATTGAGGTGCTTCCACCTCCTGTTTGGAGGGATTGGTGTTTTACCACCTTCGATCTTGCTTCGCATTTCCGCGGACGTATGGTCTGGGACGATATATCCGCCGTGGGTTAAGTATTCGACCATGCGGCGGTTAAGATCCCCGTTTATGTAGGTCAGGTCGGCGGAGAGTTCAAAGAGCGTGCGGGTGATCACAAGGGTTCCCGCTATATCAGCATGTTCCCCGTTCACGAGTACGTTCACGGACCGCAGGTGTAGATGTGCCTGGCGGAACGCGGCGGATTGAAAAGAGTTCCACAAATGCGGTAACTGTGTGGTTCCCTCATCGGTTTCGTAATCATCTGGCGGCGCCCTTCCAAGCGGAACACCAAATGTGCGGTCAAGAACCGTTTGAGTCAGGTTTCGGGTCCGTTCCAACAAATCCATAGCGCTCCCACATTCATTACTCGCCTACGTAGGTTCACGGTTGGACTAACCCTGTCCGTGGCACACGAGCCCAGAGTGATCGCGCTTGTGACCCACGTGCCCGCTCTCGCCGGCGACGCTGGCGTTCAACCACGTCGTGGCGGTTATGGCACTACTCGAGGTCAGCACTCAGCAAACGCCACGACCGTGGTGAATGAGGCGTTCCCCGGCTGGCACACTTCTGACGAGATCCCTAGCGCGGGTATCTTATCGGGCAACGAAAAACGACCGTTTTGCGCTATATAAGGATGGCCGCGCCACGGACCCGACGCGATCCGGGCTGCGTATGTCAGGGCCGGTAACGGGCCGTGGTCTGGTGGGTGTGCGGCGGCGGAATCAGTCGCGGACTGCGAGCACCTTGCTGACCAAGCCCGATTCGGACAGGTCGTCAAACGACCCGCGTGAGTCTACGTAATTCCCAGAAGGAACCGCGGTATCCCCGGTGAGCACATACCTGGATGGCTCCGCGAATCCGAAGTATATGCGCGGATCCGATTCCGATTGCTTGAGGAACCAGAGGTACCGTTGTCCCGTCTCCATCGGTTCGATTCCTGACGGAACGGGCCATTCAGCCGGGTCGCCGTCTTCCGGTATCTTGCCTATCGCCTCGTGTTGCGTGATGGTCAACAAGGGAGGCCCGGCGCCGTGCAGGTACTGTTTCACCTGAATCTCGTACAAGCGGCCGCGGGAATACACGCGCGGGTCCTCCTGAAACGGGTCACTTTCCAGCCGGGCGGTGTTGTGAATGCCGACCGCGCCGAGTACGGTCCCAATCACAACGACATCCGCCTCTGCAACCAACTCAGTTATCGATTCGGCTCGCCGGTACAGGACCATGCTCGTAGGGGACTCGACCGGCTCAGATGCAGTGACCTCCACGGATACTTCCGCCCTGGTGGCGTAGACACCAGCCCAAACAACCGCAACGAGCACCGCCGTCCCGGCGAACGCGATGCCGAGAAGCCGAACCGGGTTCAAACGTTTCGCATTCATGTCGCACTTACTCCAGAAGGATGCTTAGAGCCGCACAAGGCGGTATCCCATGTTGGTGCAAGTCCTTATAGAGAGGCGACCGGTGATGGCGACTTTCCGCTGAAGGTGACGCAGGTATGACGTGACAACCGCTAGTTTGCTCTATCCGCGGCATCGGCCGGCGAGTTTTTTCGCCGATAGCGAGTGCGTTCTAGGCGCGAGATGTGAGGTGATCCGCGGCGATGAATTCCTGGGCCGCTATGCCGGTCAGGGCAGGAAACTATCGTCTATGGCGAAGTCGTAGCTGTCGAGCGCCTGGTCGATCAACCCTTGTTCTACGAAGTATTGCGCCACGTCTTTGGCGAACTGCTGGACGGCGCCTCCGAGCCACTCCTCGGATTTCTGCTCCTCGGCTGACAGAAACGTGAACGTGTCCAGTAAGGACCGTGCGGATTCCACGTCCATGCCAGCGGCCTGGGCGATAGATTCCGTGTAGCGGTCGGGGTCGGACTCGTAGGTGATCCTCGACTGCTCCGTCACCTCCATGAACTTCCGCATCAGGTCGGGATGCTCATCCACGAACTCTTCGGTCGCCACCACCACATCAAACACGCGAATGCCGATCGCCTCCTGCTCCGACGCGGGCATGAGCTCGTGACCGAACTCCCTCATGCGCTGCAGCGGGCCGCCAAATGCGCACGCCATGGCGACCTCACCCCGAGCCAGCGCGGCGGCGGCGGTTGGGGGGTCCATCTCCACGATGTCAATCTTGTCGGCATCCACCTCCAGGTAGTCCAACGTGCGCAGAAGCTTGTAGTGCGTCATGTTGCCGATCGTGGTGGCGACCTTCTTGCCCTCTAGCTCCTTCGCGTTGGACTGGGTGATACCGGTGTCGTTGTGCACGATGCAGTTGTCCGCCTCGGAGTAGCTGATCGCTACTCCGAGCAACTTCACGCGCTGGCCATTGGAGACTGCGACGACCCATGGGACAACGCCCTGCGCGTAGACGATCTGCACTTCTCCCGCCGCAATCGCCTCGTTTGTTTCGATGCCGGTCCAGAACGTGCGCCACTCCACCTCTACGCCGAGCTCTTCGTCGTAGGTCTTCTCGATCTGTGCAATCTGGTTGGCGGTGGGCCACTCAGGAAAATAGGCCACAGTTATCTTGTCGATCTCGTCTCCGCCACACGCCGCTGCCATTAACGCCGCGATGGCGCTAATCACGGTGAACACGACCAGGTACCGTCGTTTCATGAAGGGCTAATCCCTTTCGTCGAATGATTTGACCGGCCAGACACCTCGCGCCAATTCAATCACATTTCTTTGAATATCCGTTGGGCGACCCGTTGCGTTGACAGGACCTTGCCGCGATGTGCGTCGACGGCAGACCGTCTCTTCGATGGCGGTCATTCAGCCTGCCAAAGCCCTCGCCGGCGGTGATGAGGGAAACGCGGCGCCGCGTCTCGCGACGAGCTATGGCCGCGGCGGCCAGTTCAGCGCCTTCTCCAAGTTGGCGAGGTAGTCGGCGAAGGCGTGGCGTCCCGTCGCGGTTGCCTGTACCCACGTGCGCGGCTTGGAATCCTGGAACTCTTTCGTGGTGACGAGATAGCCGGCGCCCTCGAGCTTTCCCAAATGGGTGGTGAGGTTTCCGCCGGTCAGGTCGAGCGTTTTCTGAATGAACCCGTAGGCGAGCCGGTCCGCCTCGGGCTGGGAGACCAGAACGGTCATGATCCGCAGTCGGGTGGGCTGGTGGATGGTCTCGTTGAGAACGATGGGTTCGTCGGTCAATGGACCCCGCTCTTGCGTATCCACCACGCACCCAGGACCACCACTACCAGCATCAATGCCGCCGCCACCAACATCGCCTCGTAGCCGTCCACGAGGTAATTGGGGATGTAGAACGCTGCCGCGAACCCCGCGCCCACCGCCGCCAACACCGGGCGGTGCATGATGCCGAACAGGACGTATCCGAGCGACACGATGCCGATGGCGACGCCCGGAATGGCGTCGCCATCTTCCGTATTCCACATCCCCGCGGCCGCCGGAATGAGGAACGTCGCTACGACCACTACGAGCCAGTAGAGGAACACCCGAATACCGGCGCTACGAGCAGCGTCGCCTGCTGCGATTTTCCTCCCGGCGCGGTGTCCGATGAACCCGCTTCCCACGATACCCGGCACCATCAGGACGCCCCAGAGCACCCCGAAAATCCACGGGCTGCGCTCCGCGAATTCGGATGCCAGCGTCAGGATGGCGTACTGGGAGACGACTCCCAGCGAGGCGATCGCGGCCCAAAGGAGCATTATCGTCGCCGTCCCGGCGACGTACATGGAGCTCCGCGCCCGGTCCATGGTCTGGTGGATGTCGCGCCAGGCCTCTTCGGGTGTGCCCGCCCCCGTCTCGGCGTCCGACGCTTCCATTGGGCTTCTCCTTGTCGTCATGTCAGTGGTGGCATGAGCACCGGCGCGGAAACCACTCGTTGACTGTTCCTGCGCCTGCCGTTACTGTACCGCAAAGTAGTTTGTAACGTAAAGTTCGAGAGTCATCGAGGTGGGGGCAGGGCATGAGCATGGAACCTCTTGACGCCTTTGCGGTGCAGGTGGCATCGCTGCGGAAGGTGTACGGCGACGTGGTGGCCTTGGACGACGTGAGTTTCGAGGTGGAGCGGGGCAGCGTGTTCTGCATCATCGGCCCCAACGGGGCTGGCAAGACCACGGCTATCGAGTGCCTCGAAGGGTTGCGCGAGCCGGATGGCGGCTCCGTCAAGGTGGCCGGGCTGGACCCGATAGCCGACCGCGCGAGGTTCGTCCACAAGATCGGAGTGCAGTTGCAGGAGATCGGGATTCCCCCGCGCATGAGGACGCGAGAGGCGCTCAACCTGTTCGCTGCGTTCTACCGGACGTCCATCGACCAGTCGGAGTTGAGCGATGAGTTGGGGCTTGATGCGAGTCTGTCGAAACCGTATGGCTCGCTTTCGGGCGGTCAGAAGCGGCGGGTGAACATCGCGCTGGCCCTGGTGGGCGACCCCGAGATCGTGTTCCTGGACGAACCGACCACCGGCCTCGACCCGGAGTCCCGCTTCCGGTTCTGGGACTACGTCAGGCGGCAGAACGCCCGCGGCAAGACGATCGTGGCGACGACGCATTACCTGGAAGAGGCGCACGAATACTGCGACGCGGTCCTGCTGATGAACGAAGGCCGGGTGGTGACGTCTGGGCCGCCTGATCGCCTGATCGCGGAGTCGGGGTTGGCGGCGCGCGTGGTCCTGCCGCGAGCGGCGCTCGGGACCGTCGGAGAGGACGATTTGGCGGCGCTACCAGGCGCCACGCGCGTCCGCGGAACGGAGGCCTCCTTCTATGTCTATGGGGATGGCAACGTGGTGCGCGACGTTTCTGACTTTCTGAGCGAGAGGGGGATTTCACCTGGGGTGATCGAGGCGCGGCCTGCGAACCTGGACGACATCTACTTTCTTGCCGTCGGGAATAAAGACCCGCGAGGAGGGCGGGAATGAACTCGACAGCCCTTCGCAGGCTGGTCTACACGGAACTGCTCTTGGCGCTGCGCGAGCCGGTCGCCATGTTCCTGTCGGTGATACTGCCTCTGGCGGTGTTCCTCGCCCTAGGGTTCTCGGTCGGCAGCACCGAGATTCCGGTGGACAGGGACGAGGGGATTGTGGAGCTGTTTCATGTGAGGGACGTCCTGCTCGCCGGCAACATCGCCTGGGTGACGGCGGTATTCGGCATCATCGCGTTGCCGCAGACGCTGGTGGAGTTTCGCCAGCACGGGACGTTCCGGCGTTACCGGGTGACGCCGATGCCGGCTTCCATGCTCATCCTCGCACCGCTGGCGGTGGGCGGGGCGGTGATCGTCGTGTCTCTGGTCCTAATGCTCGTGGTGGGATGGTTGGTATTCGACATACGCTTCGCGGGCAACGCAGCGATGGTGGCGCTGGCGGTGTTGGTTTCGTACCTGGCGTTTGCCGCTTTGGGGACCGCGATCACTGCTCGGACCCGCAGTACGCGAACGGCGTTGGGGCTGGGGCTTGCGGTGTTCGCGCCCATGTTCGTGCTGAGCGGCGCGTTCGGCCCGAGGGAGACCTTTCCCGACGCGCTCCAACGTGTGGGCGACTGGCTGCCGATGACGCACGCCTACGATCTGCTCACGTTCCTCTGGCTTGGCGCGACCTGGGGTGTGGAGACGACTATAGCCACGCCCATCTGGGTCTCGTTTGTCTATTTGGGAGCGATCGCGGCGGTGTGTGTGGCCGCGAGCGTACGACTGTTCCGGTGGGAGTAGATCGACCCGGGAGTAGACTTCCGGTCCGTATCGTGCATTGTGAGCGAGAGCGGAACGTGGACCGCCAGCGAAGGTCCATGATTCTGAGTGGTTTGGTGGACCCGCGATGTTGAACGCGAATAGTTCGGAGCGTAAGGGTGAATAGACTGCTGGCCGTGATGGTCGTGCTCGTGTTCGGTTCATTGTTTTGCGCGTGCGGGACAACGGACAGGCCTGATGCCGGTCCCCCATCCGCGACGGACCTGCTCGCTCATGCTCAAGAGGCGATGGACCAGCAGCGGTTCCGGGGCGGCGGAGCCCTCGCACCATCGGATCCTGAACCAGCATTCACCTATGTTCCCGGCCTCACGCTCCTCCAAGACATAAGTGGCGAATGGCCCCGATACCTGCTCCTCTCAGACGAGGCTATCTTTTCCTCGGGTGGCGGCACTCGTTGGCTCGTGTCGCCTCAGGACTCGACCGCTACGGTCTTCTTGGGCGTTACGTCAGACCCGCGGTTCGCACTCCGTTTCGCCACTGCTCCAGAGATCGTCGGGGAGGAAGCCATTGACGATCGCACTCACCTGATCGTGTCTGTCGGCCTCGATGCCGAGGCGATCCTGGACATGACGCCTCCGCCGGAGCCGTACGTCCGCATTGGCTTGGGGTTCCCATACCCGGAAGGGGCGGATGCCAGAGAGCTTGAGGAGTTGGGTTATGAGGTGTTCGGCTCCCTGCTGAAGGATTCCGCCCAGTGGGAGGCGTTCAAGGGAACCTACCAGCTGAGCTTCTCTGAACGGGCCGACCGTCCAGGTCAGCCGCGGAGCGAATGGGACGTACGAGTCACCGTCATCGTCCGCGAGGCCATCGCCCTGGAAGCTTCGGCTAAGCAGGAGCTCCGGGCTGCCTTGGAAGCTTACGGCGCTGACCCAGACCTCATCGAGAACGCAAGTATCAGACCCGTTGTGCAGGATTCAGGTGAGGACATGCGTCAGCAGCTGCGAGACCTGAAGGTCCGATTGTGGATAGACGTGGAAACGGGCCTGGTCGGTCGTTTAGCGATCAGTCCAGTCTCTTCAGACTCGGATGAACAGTATGTGATCGGGTTCTGGGGCTACGGTGACGACATAGAGTTGCGGGCACCCGCGGACGTCATGGATGCCCGGCGGGCTGACGCCTTCAATAGGGTAGCGCAACGCGGCTTTGGGGTGCTCAACGAGGCGCTGCGGCATCACGAGGGGCAACACGGCCGCTACCCGGATGCGCTGACGCCCGAGACGGTTGGGGATGCTCTGGAGGCCCTGGGGCTCGCCTGGCCTACGAACCCGTTCACCAACGCCCCCATGCGCCACGCACCAGGTAGCCCGGGCGATTTCCGCTACACGGGGTATGGGAACGACTACTCGCTCCAGATCCACGGCTGGGACCTTCCGACGGTGTCCAAAACGGCGGAGTCCGTTGGAGTAGAGGAAGCTCCGAAACCGAGCACCCTGGAGGGGGACCTGGATTACGTCAGGTCTTTGGATTTTCCCGTGTTCTGGCTGGGGCTGAGGTCTGGTGCACCGGCCCAGAACGAGGCGGCACTCCCTTCGCTGATGCTGACGGAGGTTGCCGCATGCGCACCGGAGCCGGTTTGCATCTGGCCCGTCCGCTTCACCTACGGGACGGCGGAACATGGCTCGAGGCTCTTGTCGTTTTTGGAGCGGCCACGCGGCGAAAGCGACGTTTCCGAAGGTAGGCTAACCGAAGTAGCTGGGCTCGAGGGGACCTTGCTGGTCGTCACTCGGCCACTGCCTTACCGGGCCGATCTCTCCGTATGGCAGGCCACTGTATGGCTGCCGGAAAGCGTCATACGAGTCGCGGCAACTACCATCTCGGGGGACCCTCAGGGGAATCCGTTTAATAGCGAGATCGGTCTCACTGCCACTATCCGCTTGCTCATGGCGCTGCGATAGATCGCCTCTCGGACGCATATTTCGATCGGAGGATGCGGCGGCGCGGCCCGAGTGATGTCCGTCCTGCCGCGTTACGAACACGGCGGTGTCGACGAAATCACGCGTTGTGCGCACCGGAGGCCCGTGGCGCTTCGATGACCTGTAGGTGGGGGCCTAGTCTGGTTCGCGTTCGAGGACCGCGTAGGGCATCGTAGGGGCGGAAGAACGCCTCGATATTGGCCAGCGATGCGAGGGGTCCGGCGCGCTGTCGTTGTTCAAGGCGGTCTTGGGCGGCCTTCCGGAGCCAGGCGCTGAGGTTCATGCCCTCTCGTTGTGCTTGGTGAACGATCCGATCCGATCGCGGTCCTCATCGGGGGTCGCGATGGAATCTGGCCATTCTTGGTCCTGCCCGGTCTTTGGGATGCGCATGTATGTTACGCATGATCGCCCAGGGGGCCACTTGGCACGCACATGCTTGCGTGTTCCAACAGCAGGGGAAGGCAGCGAACATGCAGCTCACGCACTTGATTCACCGGGTCACGCGGATCGAGGAGGGGAGCCGGACGGAGCTGGGCGGCGACGGGGTGCTGCGGGTCGACGTGGCGGGGCTGCGCGAGCAGGTGCTCCAGGACCGGCGGTTGGCGGACGTGCAGGTGGAGGTGTTGTCGCCGGACGTTCCGGCGCGGGCCGGGGCGGTGTTCGATGTGGTGGAGCCGCGGGCGAAGGAGCCGGGGTCCGGCAGCGATTTCCCGGGGTTGCTGGGGCTGATGGCGATCGCGGGTAGCGGGTCGACGCACGTGCTGGCGGGGACGGCGGTGACGGTGGTGGACCCGCTTGCGGACCCGAGCGCCGGCGCACAGGTGTTGGAGCTTGGCGCGGAGGCGTCGGCGGCGACGCCGTACGGAGCCCTCTGGCACGTCGTGGTAACGCCGGTACCGGTGGTCGGGGTGGACGAGAGCGCGATCCGGAACGCGGCGAGGCTGGCGTCGGTGCGAGCAGCGACGTACTTGGGGAGCGTGGGTATTGGGGTCGCGCCGGACGATGTGGAGACGTTCGAGACGGGCGGGTTGGGGTCGGTCCCATCGGGACGGCCTCGCGTCGCGTTCATCGGGCAGGTGCTGGCGCACCACCGATATATCGAGCCGGACGAGCCGATCCTCTATGGCAGTTCGACGCACGGGTTTCTGCCGACCGTCTTGCATCCCAACGAATGGATCGACGGCGCGGTGGTGTGCTCGTACCGGAACCTGGGGGTCGAGACGTATTTTCACCAGAACCACCCGATCATCCTCGAGTTGCTGCGGCGCCACCGGCTGGGTGAGTTGACGTTCGTGGGCGTGGTCGCGACGGCGTCCGCGTCGCTCGACGACGAACGACACCGGAACTGCGCGATCGCGGCGCACCTGGCGAGCGACGTGTTGGAGGCCGACGCGGCGGTCCTGACGAGCTACGGGGGCGGCGCGCCGCATGCCGACATGGGTCAGACGGCACGGTTGTGCGAGGGGGCCGGGGTGCGGACGACGGTGCTGGTTGCCGAGATGGCCCGAGACCGGCGGGTCGAGTCGGCGAACATCTTTGCGTACCCGGAGGTCGACGCGGCGGTGGTGATCGGCGGGAGCGACACCTCGTGGGACCTGAAGCCGGTGGAGCGTGTGGTCGCAGCGACGGCGGAGTACGCGGACGCATTGGCGACGATGCAGGTGCTTGGGGCCGGCTCGCTGTCCGGCGCGACGAACCAGCAGGGGGCGTCACGGATCCGGGCTGCGACGTACTAGGGGCGGGGCCGATGAGGGTCGTTGGAGTATCATGGCCCGCAATGTGCGGCCGAGGAGTGGTCGGCCGATGAGCGGCGTGCCGGGGAATGTGAGAGGCACGCACCGGACCAGGTAAAGGGGTCGCTCCATGGTCAGCTTCCGTTACGGCCGTTGGGATAACACCCAGGACCCGTTCCCGGCAACGACCGAGGACCTCATGGAGGCCATCAGCGACGACCTGATGAGCCAGGGGGACCTCCAGCGAGCGTTGCGACGGCTGGCGATGCGCGGCCTGGAGACTCCGGACGGCCGGAACATCGAGGGTCTGCGGCAGATGTTGGACCGGCTCCGGCAGCAGCGTCAGCAACACCTAGACCAGTACAACTTGAACTCCGTGATGGAAGGGATCAAGGAGACCCTCGACGAGATCAAGGGCCTCGAGACGGGCACGCTCGAAGAGCGGCTCCGGGAGGCGCAGAACGCGTTGGACAACGCGCCTCCGCAGCCCGCCGGCGAAGCTGGCTCGGACGCCGCCGACCAGTCCTCGGAAGGCCAAGAGCAGTCCGCCGCCGCTGGTACTGAGTCGTCGCGTGCGTCCGCGCAGGAGGACTTGGAGCAGTTCCTCAAGGACCTGGAAGAGGAGCTCCAACGTGCGAAGGAAGCACGGGAGGCACAGGAGCGCGACCGCAACGACTCCGGAGACGGGGACGCTGATGGGGCACAGGACTCGTCGTCGTCCGGGCAGCAACCTGGGCAGCGCGGCCAACAGGGTCAGCCGATGGACTCCTCGACCGCCCAGGCGCTCCGCGGGCTGACGGAACGGAAGATGCAGTTCATGGAAGGCCTGCCGGACGACCCGGGCGGGACGATCCGGGAGTTGGGCGAGTACGACTTCATGGACGCGGAGGCGCGTGAGAAGTTCAAGGAGTTGTTGGACTCGCTTCGGCAAGAAGCGATGAACTCCTACATGCAGAACATGATGCAGCAGATGCAGGGGATCACGCCGGAGCAGATGAACGCGACGAAGGAGATGCTCCGGGATTTGAACCAGATGCTGCAGGACCGGATGCAGGGGCAGGAACCGAAGTTCGACGAGTTCATGCAGAAGTGGGGGCCGCTGTTCGGCGACGACCCACCGCGGAACCTGGACGAGCTGCTCGAACAGATGGCGAGCCAGATGTCCCAGATGCAGTCGATGGTGGACAGCCTGCCCGAGGACCTGCGTCAGCAGCTCCAAGACACGATGCAGGCAGCGCTGGGCGACCCTGAGCTTCAGCAGGAGCTAGCCCAGTTGTCGTCGATGATGAACGCGCTGATGCCGATGGAGGACATGCGGCAGAACTACCCGTTCGCGGGCGAGGAGAACCTGTCGTTCGGCGAGGCGATGCGGTTGATGGAGGAGTTGCAACGCATCGACGAGCTGGAGGCGCAGATGCGGTCCGCGGAGCGTCGCGGGGATATGGACCAGATCGACGAGGAGCGGCTGCGGGAGTTACTCGGAGACGAGTCGGCGCGGGACCTGGACTGGTTGAAGCGTCTCCAAGAGGAGCTAGAGAAGGCCGGGTACATCCGGACAAACGACAAGGACCGGGTCGAGTTGACGCCGAAGGGGATCCGGAAGATCGGGGAGAAGGCGCTGAAGGACCTGTTCTCCAAGCTGCGCGAGGACCGGTTGGGGGCGCACGAGTTGCCGAAGCACGGGATCTTGGGCGAGAAGACCGAGGAAGACACGAAGCCGTACGAGTTCGGCGACCCGTTCAACATCCATCTGACACGGACGGTGAAGAACGCGGTGTTCCGCGGCGGGACGGGGACTCCGGTGCGGTTGCAGCCCGAGGACTTCGAGATCTATCGGGACGAGCAGTTGACGCAGGCCAGCACGGTGATTCTGTTGGACCAGAGCCGGTCGATGGCGATCAGCGGGAGCTTCGAGGCGGCGAAGAAGGTGGCGTTGGCGCTGCACACGCTGATCAAGATGCAGTACCCGCGGGACCACCTGTACGTGGTGGGGTTCGCGGACTACGCGTGGGAGTTGAAGGGCGAGGACCTGGTGAAAGCGACGTGGGGCGGGTACTCGCCGGGGACGAACATGCAGCACGCGTTGATGCTGTCTCGGCAGTTGCTGAACAAGCACCGGCTCGGGACGCGGCAGGTGATCATGGTGACGGACGGGGAGCCGACGGCGCATTTGGAAGGTGGGGCGCCGTACTTCACGTATCCACCGAGCCCGCGGACGCTGGACCAGACGCTGCGAGAGGTCCGGCGGTGCACGCAGGAGGGCATCGTCATCAACGTGTTCATGCTGGAGATGGCGTACTACCTGGTGAACTTTGTGCGTCAGATGACGAAGTTGAACCGTGGTCGGGCGTTCTTCACGTCGCCGGACAAGTTGGGCGAGTACGTGTTGGTTGACTACATGAACAACAAGAGTTCGGCGGTGGCCTGAGGGCCGCTTGCGCGGCGCGTTCCGGCTTAGGCCGTGGGCGCGCTAATCGGGTGGTGTCCTGTCGGGGGCGCCGCCGGACATTGCTCTAGCAATGGTGGGGGCTGCGCCCGTCACTATCGTCGTCTGACGATGTCTGTTGGTCTCCGGTTTCTGGAGGAGCTCAACCGAGAGTTTGTATCTCAGCTCTTCAAGGACATCCAATACCATGTTCGTCAAGATGGTTCTTGACGTTTCGATGTCATTCCCCATAATGGACTCACATTAGAGGGGAGATACATCATGGTCGTGCCGAGAGAGAAGTTCTCCAGCCAGGCCTCGCCGGAGCTGCTGTCGGCTATGCGGGAGATCGCCCGCGAAGAGGGCCGTCATTTCCAGGCCGTGCTGGAAGACGCCATAAGCAGCTACCTCGAGGCTAGGGTGCAGCAGAAGGTCCGGCCCGAGGTTATGGCCCACTACACGGCGAGTCTTGAAAGAAACCGGAAACTGTATGAACTGTTGGCCCAGTGAGCAGCAACTTCCTGACTGTCGAAGATGTCATCACCATTCATCACGACCTGATAGGACAGTTCGGAGGCTCTGCGGGCCTGCGGGACATGGGAGCGTTGGAATCCGCCCTATTGCGCCCCCAGATGGCCTATTACGACGGGGTGTTGGAGGAGGCTGCGGCCTTGATGGAGAGCCTGGCCAACAACCACCCTTTCGTCGACGGCAACAAACGGGTCGCCCTCGCCGTCACCGACACCCTCCTCCGACTGAACAGCAGCTTCATCGACTGCGACAATCGCGAGGCCTACGATCACTTCATGGAGCTCTTCGAGACCAACTCCTTCCGCTTCGCACAGCTTCTTTCGTGGCTCGAGGAGAAGGTTCAGCCCCTGCCGGGGACTTGATCACCTACAAAGAGAGAATACAAACTAGGTGAATCACTTCAACGACATCTGTGCAAGGAAAGGCCGAATGATCACAGGCGTCTCAGAGACTCCGATCCGTGCAGCATCGGAACGGGCTTGGGGCCCCAATAATCCCGCTGACTCATTCCAGGCCCAAGTCTGAACTACCAGTCTCCCTTAGGCTACCAGACTTGACCAAATCAAGAACTTTCATCTTGCGGTTCCGGTTGGCGCTGTAGAATCAGTGCTACTGCTGACTCCTCAAGCAGCGGCCCACCCGTGTGGACAACCGCTCCGCCGCGCTTACAGCGTTACCGGTTATGTGATAACCACCCCCGGCGCGATAGGAGCTATTTACGCTTTGGTTACCAATGCCGAGAAATTCGTGACCCTGAGCGCCAAAGTCGCGCCCCCAAATCGGACAATAAGAGATGTTCATGAATTGCTGCATGCTAATCCTTAGGGTTGTGCCATACCAGTTGACTTACGTCTATCGAAACCGTGTCCTCGACCCAATTCACTCCCACCTCCCCCGACACCAGCCTCGGCAGCAACGCATCACGCATGGCTGCGAGACTAAGGTTCTCACTCTCTGTCTGGTCTGCTAGGATGTAAATAGTTCTCGCCAATTGCCCGAAGTTTTCCAGCACTTTAGAACTCGGCCATATTAGGCGCTCTGCGGTAAGATCGCCTTGAGTTAACAGAGACTATGTCCATCCTCGATTCAAAGAGTCGCAGTTGATCCTCTGCATAAGAAGGAAAAGGAATTCTAGATGTTGACTAAAGCGCGGTGTCACTACCAGGGTATTGCTTGATGGCCAACAAGGTGAGTTAAGTCGGAATACGGATCCCAGCGTTCCGACTCGTCCAGTGACGACAGCTGGTTGACCCACAAGTGACTCCGATGTAAAGGCCATAGGACCGTTGCTACCCCAGACTGGTACGTTCGCTGAATCCGCGCCAACAGATAGCCGCTTCACTGGCCTCTTGCCGTCGCTAACGTCTGCAGTATTCCCCGGCGTCTTCACCTCCCAACCCTCCGGGATGTTGCCGAGCTCCGAGGGGGAGAGGCGGTCGGGGAAGAGGTCGCAGTGCATCGACTACTGACGTTCAACTCCACAGACTTTCGCCGTTACGGTGACCGCATAGAGTTGGTGGACGGGTAGCAGGTTGGATCGACTATTTGAACATGTAGGAGGAATTCTGTGAAACAGAGTGGCAATCTAATACCCTTGTTGGTTGGCTTGGCCATCGTCGCCGTTTTCATGGCCGCCGCCTGTGGGGGAAGCGAATCAATAGCTCCTTCAAAGTCCGACCCACCAGCGTTTACAAAGGCTTTTGTGCAGCAGGCCATTGACCGCTACGACGAAGAGGGTAGAGACGCTACCATTGCTTACTACAACACCATGGAGAGTGTGGACGATGAGTGGTACGTCTTTATTATCGATGAGAGCGATGTCAACATCGCCCACGCCACCGCCTCCGACAACATAGGACAGAGCATTCGTGGCCCTCTCGGGGTGGATTCTACTGGCTACGCCTTCGGTGCAGTCATGGCGGACGCCACCGAAGAAGGGATGTGGGTGAGCTATGTCTACTTGAATCCGGTCACGGGTGAAGAAGGGACAAAGCACTCTTGGGTAGTGGAGCATGACGGGCTTGTCTTCGGATCGGGTTGGTATGAGCCTACCAACTGATACAGTTGCGCTGAGTCAGTTGGGGGAGATAGGTGCAGGATAGGCCAGTGGTGACCGATACGTTGATGGGGTTCTGCAGGAATGTCGCCGCGGGAGGATGACAGATCCACGACACCAACGAGGGTAGAAGGTAGCTAATGTTCGGCGTGAAACGGCCTGGACCAGGCGGAACAAAGCAAAGAAAGAAGGAGGACGACAGCACGAAGAAGCAGTACCAACCGCCCACACCGGCGGCCCTCTACGCCAGGGTGTCCAGTGACCGCCAGGACGTTGACCTGTCCGTGTCCGCCCGCCGGCCTTGTTTCGAACTGGCGGTACAAATTCAATGCAGGCCAATTGACGCATTGGTGATGCAATACTGGACAATCGACACGTCCAGGGTCGGGACGACGGGGCGAGTACGTGTTGGTGGACTACATGAATAACAAGAGTTCCGCGGTGGCGTGAGGGCCGCTTGCGCGGCGCGTGGTGTTGGGCTTGGGGTCCTCATAGGGGGCTTTGAGCCACCGAGATGCTGCGTGTTGGTCGGGGACGGCGGTGGTTGCTACTGATCGTGGTAGCGGGGATCGTCGTGATCGCGACTACCGCGTGGCGATGTCTGTTTGTCTCCGGTTATAGCTCCCTGGTGTTGAACGGTCCGCGAATACCAACGGATGTGCCATAGTGGTTATTCGCTTACGACGTCTCGCTCCAGAACCAGCATGGCGTACCGCTCCGGTGGTCTGAACAACGATTCTGTGCACGCATTGACGGACCGAGCGCGACCGCTGAGGGCGTGAATAGGTTGGTGAACGAGATTGGCACTCGGATCATCCGCTCCGACCAGGAAACAGGCGAAATCCCGATTCCGGTTGAGGGTTCCGACAACTTGGCATGCGTGTTCGTCGGGCAAACAGACGAGGAGTTCCATCCGAAATTCAGTTCCACTCGCCTGGCGGTGGTGGATGGGATCAATGACGGCATCAGCGAGCTGGGCGAGGATGTGCTCAGCGAAGTGGTAGGAGATGCAAGGACCAGCGGGGAGCTGAGCAATTTCCTGGGTTTGGATCCGGATGATGACCCGTGGAGCCGCACCAGACTCTACAGGGACATCGCGGACCTTCGGAGTCCGGAGAGGCAGTTGCTCGAAGGACCTGCCATTGCCGTTTGGTGGAACAAGGACGGCATCCACTACGTGATCGTGGGGCAGTCGAGACCACCGATCACGGAAGCGATTTTGCTGCGCATGGCGAACAGTTTGGAGTTCGTTCGCACGTTAGGGCCGCCGTACTATCCAGATTGAGGGTGGTCGCCGCTGCGCGGAATCTACAAAGGTGTGTGGCGTCTCTCAACCGACCTGGCCGCGCGTCATACTGTGTCCAGGGTCGGTGGGGTCCACCATCGTTCAACGCCCTGCGTTGCCTGTTGCCTGGTGAGGTTGATTCGTGGTTCAAGTTGTCGGCGACCCAGTTCCGGATTGGAGACCTACGCGTCGTCCCGTGCGTGAACCGAAGGCGGGGCGGTTCTGCCGCGTCGTAGCCCTCGATCCGGAGATGCATGCGACCGAATTGTTCGCTGCGAACGCGCTCGACACCGACGGCCGGAATTGGACGTATCTTCCGTATGGGCCGTTCGACACGTTCGAACGGTATCGGGACTGGGTCGAACGGAGCAGTCAGCGTGCCGATCCGCTGTTCTATGCGATCACCGACACCTCAAGTGGGCGTGCGGGAGTCGCCAGTTATCTGGATATTGACGAGAGCAACGGCACTATCGAAGTCGGCCACATCCATTACTCACCTTTGCTCCAACGCACGGCCGCTGGCACCGAAGCGATGTATTTGATGATGGACCACGCCTTCGATTTGGGGTTCCACCGATATGAATGGAAATGCGACGCGCTGAATACAGCGTCCCGTGCTGCTGCTCAGCGGTTTGGTCTGTCTTACGAGGGCATCTTTCGTCAGGCCAGAGTCGTGAAAGGACGGAACCGCGATACGGCGTGGTATGCCGCCATCGATAGAGAATGGCCGCCGTTGCGGCAGGCGTTTCTGGAGTGGCTGGACCCGTCGAACTTCACAGACACGGGGCAACAGGTGGTGAAGCTCTCGGACCTCACGAAACCGATCATCGCCCGCATCGGGTGAGGTCCGTACCGCTTCGAAGATGCTGGCACGAGCGGGTCGTGGGGTCAGGCGTCGAGCATTCGGCGGGCCATGAACGCGAAGACGGTTAGGGTGGCTGCCGTGACCGCGATGACGGCGAGGGTCCAGAAGATGATCTTGCGGGCGCGGCCCCAGTTCTTGTCGATGCTGCCAAACAGCGTGCCACCCAGGTGGGCGAAGCCCGTCATGTGAGGAGGTCCGCTCTTGGGCGGTCGTTCTCGCATTTTGTGTGTGTGATTAGCCTCGGGCCGATTCATTGACATGGCAAATGAACGGTCGTTAGGCTTCGCGCGGGCGGTAGGGATCCCTGGGCACGCGAGTGGCGATGCCGGTCCGTTCCCTCTTTTGGCGCCCTTGGGGTGGGTGGCGACTGATCAGTGAGCGCGTGCGATGGCTCGTGCGTGGCCACGGCGTGCGTGGGCCTCGGTCTTCGCGGCACGTTCCGCCCCCAATCCCGACGAACCCGGCGCTGTCCGTGTTCCGGGGGCGTCGATCACTAGTCGTGCGGAGCGCGACGGGCCACCGTTGACGAGGCCACGTCCGTCCACATGTTTGTTGGCATCCAGGCGAACGAAATTGAAGCGATGGAGGTAACCCAGGAATGAAATCGACCACGTTGATTCCGCGTTCTCTTCGGGCGCTGCCATGGACGGCGGCGCTTGTCGTGACTGCACTGCTCATCATCCTTGCCTCGGCGCCGGGGGCCGCGGCACGGACGGTCCCGGTAGGGTCCGATTCCGGTGTCGTTGGGCCGGTGGACGGTCCGCTCTCGGGGCCGGTCTGGTCCGATTCCGGCCTGATCGTGCCCTCAGGGGCCTGGTACGGGTCTGGGCCGGTCATGGCGTCGAATGGAGAGACCGAGTCCGGCGGTAGCGCGATCGCGTCGGCGGGTCTGGCGTCGGCATTGCCGAGCGTCGGGGCGCAGAACGCCGAGTCGTTCAGCGTCATTGAGACGACGATCGGTGAGATCCACGATGCGTTGGAGGCGGGAACCGTCACGTGCCGTGAGCTGGTGAAGACGTATGTGCTTCGCATCAGCACGTATGACAAGTCCGGGCCGGCGTTCAACTCGATCATCACGATCAATCCGGACGCGCTGAAGCTGGCGCAGGCGGTGGACAACGCGAACCTGCCACGAAGCGAGTGGGGGGCGCTGCACTGCATCCCGGTGATCATCAAGGACCTGATGCACACGGCGGACCGGATGCCCACGACGGGCGGGAACCTGGCTTTGAACGGGATGATGACTCCGGATGACGCGACGATCGTCGCGAAGATGAAGGGCGCCGGCGCGATCATCCTGGCGAAGTCGAACCTGGACGAGATGGCGCGCGGGATCTGGGGCGCGAGCGGTCTGGGTGGACAGACGCGCAATGCGTACGACACGAGCGTCAACCCGTCCGGGTCGAGCGCTGGCACGGGCGTGAGCATCGCGGCGAACTTCGGGACGATTGGGATCGGGACGGACACGTGCGGTTCCATACGGAACCCGTCGGCGTTCGGCTCGCTGGTCGGTCTGCGACCGACGTACGGGTTGAACAGCAACGCGGGGATCATCCCCGACGCTCCGTCGTCCGACACGGTCGGTCCGATGTCGCGGACGGTGAGGGACGCGGCGATCCTGTTGGACGTGATCGCGGGCGTCGACCCGGCGGACCCGGCCACCGCGGCGGCAGCCGGTCAGATACCGGAGACCTACACGGCCTCATTGGATGAGAACGGGCTCGAAGGCGCACGCATTGGAGTGATCCGCAAGTTCTTTGCGACCGGGGACGAGGCGGACAAGGTAACGGCAGTGATGAACGCTGCGATCGCCGAGTTGGAGTCGATGGGTGCGACGATCGTCGACCCGGTAAACCTGCTGTTCGCGGACACGATCGTGTCGCAGGGCGGCGGTACTTGGGGCCGTTGGAACTACGAGAACGGGGACGCGCTGGACGCCTACATCAAGGGGCTCGGGGACCTTGCGCCGGTGACGTACGAGGAACTCCGGGAGATCGATTCGGGCGCGCCGCTGATCTTCCCGTTCCCACCGACAGGCGGGACGAACACGCCGGCCCACCTCCATGCGTTGTGGCAGAGCACGGCGTACACCCAATCGGCGGTACTTTCCGCGATGGGAGAATTCGACCTGGACGCGCTGGTCTACCCGACGTTGAGCTCGCCTCCAGCGCCGATCGGGCAGTTCCAGTCGGGGAGCAACTGCCAGCTTTCGGCGTGGTCTGGCTTCCCGGCGATCACGGTGCCGGCGGGCTACACCGTGGACGGCCATGCGGTTGGTCTGGAGTTGATTTCGGTCCCGTGGAGTGAGCCAACGCTGCTCAAGTTCGCGTACGCGTACGAGCAGGGAGCGAACCACCGGATGCCGACGCCGTTGGCGCCTGCGTTGCCTTGAACTGAATAAGGCCCGGGCTTGACGGCATCGCGTGGACCTGGCGCGAATGCGCGAATGTTTGAGGGGGGTGGTCTCGAAAGCGGGGCCACCCCCCTTGTCAACGAACGACGAGCGGGTAACGGCCGGGCCGCTCGTTCGTGGCGCCGCGGCGAAGGGAGCGAGAGATGGCGCAGTCGTTTCCTCGAAGACCGAACCGTCCAAATGGAGCGCGTCGCCCGGGGCGGTCGTTTCCGGCGGGGCCCGACGGTGCTCTGGACCTTAAAGCGGTCCTAGCGGAGGCTGAGTTCCGGGTATTCGGGCTTGACGGGCCGGCAGTCGGCCTCCAACTCCGCGGACTGGGTTGGGGCGGCGCGCCGTCGCAACCGATAAAACACATGTCGTTCACGTACCGAGGGATGGGCCGGGACCGTCTCATGGTGCAGGTATCTGTTGAGTCTTCGCGCTCACGCCTGGGTGAGCCTCCATCCGTGCGTGATGCGCGAGAGTTACAAGCGATTCACAGCATCGTCTCCGAAACCAGCGCGGTTCCGCGTCTGATCGATCAGCTTCCAGCTGGGAAACGATGTCCCATGTTCATAGATCTGACACCAGCTTTGAAGGAGGCGGTACAGGCCAGGTTCTCCAAGTGGACTAATGCGATAGAGTCCGCCGATCGTCCGCCACTCGATTTCGTTCTGGATGGAGAGTCGGTGGTCGTCCGAACGGCCGAGTGGCCTGACGACGACATCAGGTCCGCCACGATCTCGCTCGAGCAGGAAATCGTGGCGCTCGCGGGCTCTGGCCTCGCCGAGGACGGTTGGAGAGCGATCGTCGCCGGTCTGACTCCGTTGCGAGGCGATGCGGATGTTCTTGCGTGGCACCAGAGCGAACTGAACCGACTGAACGAGGAAGCTCAGACGCATCGACGGGACGAGCACTAAGGACGGAAAACCACGCCTGCGGGCCGCGTTGAGGAGAAACTCCTCTGCAGGTACGTTGGTTACGTCGGTCGGTAGTGGCTACGCCAAGGGCGACCGTTGACCTGAAGGTTCATACGGGACCGAGTGTGGCGAACTCCTGGACCTTGAGGGATCTGGCCCGGCCGCGGGCCTGCCAGAGGTCGTACGCCATCTGCATGCGGAGCCACGTTTCTGGTGTAGAGCCGAACGCTTTCGAGAGGCGGAAGGCCATGTCCACCGATACGCCCGCTCTGGCATTCACGAGGTCGGACAGGGCTTGACGTGTGATCCCCAGACCCGCCGCCGCCCGCGTGACGGTCAAGCCCAGGGGTCCTAGGCACTCCGACCTCACGATCTGCCCAGGGTGTGGAGGGTCCTGCATCGGCATCATCAAACCTCGCTTCATTCTCAATGGTAGTCGGCGTAGTCGACATCGGCGGCGTGTCCTTCCTCGAAACGAAAGTCACTCGTCAGTTCGCCGAGACCCACACGGCGAAGTGGCCCCCTCGAGTTTGGACGACTCAGGATTTTCCGAAAAGGCGTTTGCGGACTGGACGGCCCGCGCGGAGGTGGGCAAAAGAAGCCCCGCTCGGTTGAGCGGGGCCCTCTTTGCGCCGGTGTTACGCCGGTCGTTGGCGGTTAGTCCTCGATGGGTTCGTCATATTCCTGACGGAGGTCTCGCTTGAGGACCTTGCCGAGGGGGTTCCGCGGCAGAGGCTCGCTGCGGAAGATAACCGACTCCGGCTTCTTGAAGCTGGCGAGGCTCTTGCGGCTGTACTCGATCAACTCGTCCTCGGCGACGGGCTCTGCGCTGTTCTTGAGGACGACAATGGCGCGGACCCGCTCGCCCCATTCCTCGTCGGGGATGCCGATGATGGCGGCTTCGTCGACGGAGGGGTGGGACATGAGGACCTGCTCGACCTCTTCAGGGGAGATCATCTCGCCGGCGCGCTTGATGAAATCCTTGGCGCGGCCGGCGAGGAAGATGTAGCCCTCCTCGTCGCGGTAGCCGAGGTCGCCAGTGAACAGCCAGCCGTTGCGGATGGTCTGGGCGGTCTCGGCCTCCTGCTGCCAGTAGCCCTTCATGAGCTGCGAGCCACGGGCGACGATCTCACCGGTGTCGTTGGTCGAGACTTCGTCGCCATCCTCATCGACGATGCGGATCTCGACGCCCGCGAGCGGCTTGCCGATGGAACTGAGGCGGTCGAGCTTCTTGTCGATCTCCGCGGGCGTGCCCTCGAGAACGTGGTCTTCAGGCATGAGCGCGGTGATAGTCGCGGACGCTTCGGTCTGTCCGAAGGCATTGATAAAGCGGGTCCCGGGGAGGTCGTTGATGGCGCGCTTGATGACCTCTTTTGGCATGGGCGCGGCACCGTAGGTGAGGGTCTCGAGGCTGGAGATGTCGTAGTTGGGCCGCTCCGGGTGCTCGAGCAGGAGCTTGAGCATGGTCGGCACCATCATGGCGCGGGAGACCTTTTCGTCTTGGACGAGCTTCATCCAGCCCTCGGCGTCGAACTGGCGCTGGACGACGACGGTGCGCCCGCCGAAGACGGCCGAGATGACGGCCTGCATGCCGGCGACGTGGTAGAGCGGGACGGTGAGGATGTTCTTTTCGATGTCGTCGGGGTCGAGGGGCGTGACGTTATTAAGGGAGTAGCTTCCGACGCTGTCGTAGGTGAGCATGACGCCCTTTGGGAGGCCCGTGGTGCCGGCGGTGAACATCAGGATCGTGGTGTCTTGGTCGTCGACATCGGTGAAGATCTCGTCATCGGAGGCACCGGCGATGACCGATTCGAACTCCTCCCAGCCGTCGGCCGACCCTTCGAGGGAGATATAGCGTTCGACCGTTCCGAGGGTGGGACGGAGCTCGTCGATGAGACCGAGGTACCGGGCGCCGACGATGACGGCCTTGCACTCGGACGCGTTCACCATGTGCCTGATCTCTTCGGCGCGGCCACGGAAGCTGAGCGGGACGAAGATCGCACCCAGTTTGGCGCAGGCGAAGTAGGTCTCGATGACCTCGTTGGTGTTGACCTGCATGATGCCGACGCGGTCACCCTTGCCGACTCCCGATGCGGCGAGGGCGTTCCCGAGGCGGTTGGCCCGGGAGTTGAGGTCGGAGTAGGTAAGGCGTTTGTCCTCGAAAATGATCGCCTCTTTTTCGGGCGCGATCGTATTGGAGATCATCAAGAATTCGGCTGTATTCATCCGGTGTGTACCCCCCTTAAACCAGTAGCAATTGAACCAGCGCCCCCGACGGGGGCGCACAACCGTGGATGGTAGCAAACCCTGAACCCGGCGTCACAGGTAAGGGGGGTTGCAGGGGTCCGCGGGGGGCTTCAGGCCGAGAGGAGGGATGAGAGCGCGTGCATGAGCTCGTCGGCAGAGGCGTATCCCTCGAAGCGGGCGGCGATGCGGCCGCCGGGCTCGAGGACGAAGACCCACGATTCGTTGAGGTAGTCGTGGAGGTTGGTGAGGCCCCAGTCGACGGCTGGCGGGGAGTAGCGGCCCCGGGAGAGGTCGCCCTGGATCTCGTGGGGGTTGTCGTAGACCTCGATGTGGATGAAGTTCGCCGCCCCGGCGTGCTCCACCGCCAAGGAGGAGACGGTCTCCACCTGCGGGCCGCAGGTCGGGCTGGAGCAGAGGGACGGGGACGCGAACACGAGCACGGTGGGCAGGCCGTTCGTGACGGCTTGGTCGACGGTGAGTTGGTAGAGCGCGGGGTCGGGATTCGAGCCGGTGGTGAGCATGGATAGGGAATCGACCGTGGCGCTGGTCTTGTTGGCGGTTGGGGGTGCGGTGTCGCCAACGAACGGCGTGGTGGTCTTGGGCGCGATCGCGACGGGGATCCCGACGGCGAGTTGGCCGAGGTCAGGGTCGTCGACGGCTGCACGCACGACCCATTGGCCGGTTTCCGGGAAGTCGAGCTCGGCGACGTAGTTCCCGCGGGTGCCGTAGGGCCAGAGGTGGAAACCAGCGGCGGCGGAATCCGCGGGCGTGGTGGCCATCGACCCATCGGGCGCGACGGGATAGGCGTTGATCGAGACTTCCGGGACGGTGATCAGCGACTCGGGTGTGAGGAGGAGGAACGAGAAGCGGTTGGGGCCAGGGCCGAGATCGGTGGTGGCGAGGATGGCCTCCAACCCGCCGATTGACTCGATGGTTGGCGCTGGAGCTTTGGGAACGGGCGGCTCGGGGTCGGACGTGGTCGTGGTCACCGAGACGGAGCAAGCCGCGACGATGATGACGGCGGCCGCGAACGCGAGCCCGCGTACGAGGGCCCGTGTGAGGCGTAGGTAGGTCATGGGCCGGTGTCGTAGGAGCCGAAGGTGAAGGCGAACACGCTAAAGCGGTCTGAGTTGGCGCTGAGCTTCAGTTCGTGACCACCGTACTCGGGGGCTTCAACGAGGCGGTACATCCGGGGGGAGTCGATGGTGACGATGGTGCGTCCCTCCGGGTCGAGCTCGACGTCCGCACCCCATAGTGCCTGTGGGATTGGGGCATCGTCCAGCGTGACGAGCATGGGGAAGGGTCCGGTGGCCTGGTCGAAGTCGATGACGACGTTCGCGCTGCGGCCGTTGAATCTGAGGGCGACGTAGTCCTCGAAGTTCTTGGTGGTGCGGCCATGTGTGACGCTCTCCACGCCATTTATCCAACTGCCTTGGAGATAGAGGTGGTGGTTGCGGTGGTCCCCCGGGTCCCGGAAGGTGGTGATGGTGTCCGGAGTGGGGATCACGTAGTAGGTGCTGTTGCCGATGTACGGGTCCGCAGTGGAGAAGTTCCGCCTGTACCCGGCGTAGAGCTCGCGAGTCTGGCCGGTGTCGTTGGAGCGGAAAGCGAGGGGGTCAAGCTCGGGCACTTGGTTCCTGCTCGAGGCGATCAGGTCGACGGATGAACCTGATTCGGCGAGGAGGTCCCGGATCACCTGCTCCGTCTCGTCGTATGCGCCCTCACCGAAGTGGGTGTATCGGATGATTCCGGTGTGGTCGATGAGGTACTTGGCGGGCCAGAACCGGTTCCGGTAGGCGTTCCAGGTGGCCATCTGATTGTCTTGGATGATCGGGTATTGGAGGTCGTGGCGCTCGACGGCGTCCCTGACGTTATCGAGGTTCTTTTCGAACACGAACTCCGGCGCGTGGATGCCGAGGATGACCAGGCCCTGGTCCGCGTACTTGTCGTGCCACTCCTTGATGTAGGGAAGGGTCCTGAGGCAGTTGACGCAGGTGTAGGTCCAGAAGTCGATGAGCACGATGTTGCCCTGGAGGCTGGAGAGGGTGATGGGCTCGGTGTTGATCCAGCCGGTGGGGCTGACGATGGGAGGCGCGGCGGAGCCGATGAGCACACTGTCGTCACGGGACGCTGGCGCCGGGAGTGTTGGCGTGGGGTCGCCGCTTACTTGAGGGAGGGTCGTATCGGCGGCGGTGTCCGACTGGAGGGCCGAAGAGGGACGGGTATCTGAGGCATCCCCGGACGATGAGTCGGCGGCTGGAGCGCACGCCGCTGCAGCGAGGATGATGGCCGCGGTGATGGCAATGGCGGCGTTCCGGAGAAGGTTGGCGGGGAGGTTCATAGAAGTAGTCATCATGCCGGTGATACGCGGGAGGTCTTGGTGTGGTTTCACCCCAGCGGTCATGGGACCGTGGTGGTGGTTAGGGCGGTGATGCCGGCGGCGCGCCAGGTGTCGTAGGCAGCCTGGAGTTCCTTCCAGGTGGGGCTGTCACGGGTGGCGCTCCGTGAGACTTTGAGGCCCGCGGCGGCCGATGCCCAGATGGCCGCGTCGGGAAGATCGAGGCCACGCGTCCGCATGGCGACAAGCGCACCGAGGAAGGAATCTCCACCGCCGACGGTGTTGTCGACGGTCAGGCCGAGTAGGCCAAGGGGTAGCACAGGGACGCGGGTCATGCGTCGGCCGCCCTGGTCGAGGACAACGGCCCCCTGGGAGCCCAGCTTCAAGACGACGGCGCAGCGCCACGCATGGTGGGCGATCAGGGCAGTCAAGTCGGCGGGGTTGGGGGTGGCACCGAACAGGGTCTGCGCCTCGATCTCGTTTAGCACGAGGACGTCGACGTCGGCGGCGATGTCCATGACGGCCTCGGAGTCCTGGGCGATGGCGACTCCTGGGTCCCAGAACACCTCCGAGTTGGCGGTCCGTGCGCGGGCCAGCAGCGCTCGTGCGACGGGGAGGGGCGGATCGGTGACGGCGTAGAAGCGTGCTCCCTCGAGCCAACGAGGAGCCTCGGGACCCTCGACGTGGTGAGGCCCAAGCGCGGTGTTCGCACCCAGGACGCTGGCGATCACGTTCTGGCCGGTACGGGAGTCGACAGTGATGAACGCGTGGCCGGAGTCGATACCGGGCACGACGACGAGGCCGCCCGTGACGATGCCTTCCTGATCGAGGAGTCCGCGCTGGGTCGACCCGACATCGTCGTCTCCGATTGCACCGACGAACCCGACTTGACCGGGGCCGAGCAGGCGCGCGGCGGCGACGGCGACGTTGGCCCCGGTGCCGCCGGGGACTCGCGCGACCTGCGTGACGGTGACCTCTTCACCGGGCACGGGGAGGTGATCGGCGAAGAGCGTGATGTCCCAGTTAATGGCGCCGCAGACGACGACTGGGGCGCCGGTATTGGTGGCCATTGTTGGGTGCTAGGAGGCCGAGTTCGTCAGCCTTGTGATGAACAGGTCCTTGAAGTCGGGGTCGGCGACAGCGGTGGCGATTGAGATCGTGGCCGCAGGGTCGCCGCCTTCTGCGGCTGGCCGCCGGTCGGCGATGGTCTGGCCGCGGGTCGAGCCTTCGGAAAGGACGACTTCGACCGGCAGGTCGATCGTCTCGATCAATCCCGGTTGGGCGATCGTTGCGATGGTGAGGGGGTCGTGTAGCTGCACGCGGTCGCGGCGGGCGAGTCCGAACCGGGTCACCTCGGCGGCGAGGCGGCCTGCGGGGTCGGACGTCTGGGTGAGCGGGGCGTGGAGTTCCGGGGTGAGTATCGAGCCGGGGGACGTGGTGACATCGAGGCCAACGGCGGTTACTCGCGCGCCGGAGCGGAAGACGATGTCCGCGGCCTCCGGATCGGCCCAGACATTGAACTCGGAGACGGATGTCACATTGCCGTGTCCGTAGGGAGTGAGGGCGAATGCGCCGCCCATGATGACGACGTTTTCGAGACGTCCGGCGAGATCGGGGGCAGCCAGGAACGCGGCGGCGACGTTGGTTAACGGGCCGACCGCGGCGAGGACGATGTCGCCGGGTGGGTGGGCGCGGACGGTGCTGGTGATGAACTCGACGGCGGTGGCGTCGATGGTTGAGAGCCGGGAGGGTTGGGGCAGGCTGGTTTCACCCATTCCGTCCGCGCCGTGGATGTGAAGCGCAGGGGTGAGCGTTCGGACCAGGGGCCGGTCTGCGCCGCGGGCGACGGGCATGTCATTGACATCCAGCGCTTCGAGGAGGCGCAGGGCGTTCGCGGTGGTGAGTTCGATCGGGGCGTTACCGGCGACTGTGGTGATGCCGATGAGTTCGATCTCGGGAGACCGGAGGGCGAGTAAGAGGGCGAGGGCGTCGTCGACACCGGGGTCGGTATCGAAGATGACTTTGGTCATTGGTTGTGACTCCCTGGCTGATTGCGGTGGCGAGGGCGGTCATAGCATGCCACGGTGGGCCCGAGGGCCAGGATACGGGAGTGGGCAAGGTGGAGCGCGGTCAGGAAGGGGGCGTTCGAGCGTGGTAGGTGGGTGGTCTTTCCCGATCCGCAGCGGGTGGGCCGGAGTGATGGGTCGTTTGTGGCACATCGTGAGATCATGGCGGGCGATGCCCGTGGGAGAGCGTGCGCTGGAGTTCCGAGAACCGGGGAGCGCGTGCGCAGGCCCGCGTGACGGTCGAATTGGGAGCGGTTCGTGCGAGACCGGTGGCACTTGCGTGGCTAGGCGTCAGGCACCAGAACCGCCGACGGACCGATTCGGCGTTCGCATTGGATCGGGGAGATCGCAGATGCGGTCCAGGCCCTCAGCGGTCTGCCGGCGCTTGCGTTTGTCGCGTTGATCCGATCCTTCCGGAACCTGTTCTGGTGGTTGTTCGTCCGGTTGCTTGTCGTGGCCGTGTTGTTGACCGGCATCCTCACGGTATACCACCGGGGGACTGGCACACCCTTCGGGTCCGCGTTTCGGATGACGACCGACGATTACCGTCTGGTGATGACCTGCCCAAGGGATACAGAAACCATCTTGGACTTCGTGCTCCGGTCGCCCCCTGCAGAGGATTCCCCGCCTATGCCAGTCCAGTACGGCGATGACTGGGCGAGACGATTGTGCGACGGGGAGATCGCCTTGACCGAGGAGTTTGGGAGCGTCTGGTCACCGCAATCCGAGGCCGACCGTTTCAAGGGCTCTGCATCAACGGCCATGGCAACATCCACACCGCCGCGCCCAGGCGTTGCTGCGGGTCCGCCGACAGGCTCGGAACGGACCGCGTCGCCCACGCCTGTGGCTCCATCCGCCGTCACCGGTACGGACACCCCTGCTAGCACACCTCTTGTGCCGGTTCCACCACCAGACCTACCAAACGTCACCCCTACTGGCACACCGACTTCGCCGATTCCACCCCCAAACCTGCGATTCGTTGAACAGAAGCGCTTCATGCTCGAACTCATTAACGCCGAGCGTTCGGCGGTTGGGTTGTCTCCGGTTGTGCTGGGCGACAACGTTGCCGCGCAGCTACACGTTGAGGCGTCTCTGGAGAACTGCTCTGTCTCCCACTGGGGTATGGACGGGCTCAAACCGTATATGCGCTACAGCCTCGCCGGTGGTTACCAGACCAACGGGGAGAACGTGAGTGGGATCGACTACTGCATCAAGAGGTCCGACCGATACCAGCCCTTGGGCAGCATCGAGCGGGAGATACGCGAGACGATGGAAGGCTGGATGGACAGCCCGGGTCACCGTCGGACGATCCTGGACCCGTCGTACCGGAACGTCAACATTGGCCTCGCATGGGATTCCTACAACCTCATGGCGAACCAGCATTTCGAGGGCGACTACGTCGAATATGACCGGCTGCCCGCCATCAAAAACGGGGTTCTGACGATAACCGGAGTATCAAAGAACGGGGTGGTGTTTGCCGACGGCGAGGACCTGGGTGTGCAGATCTACTACGATCCGCCGCCGCACGCCCTCACCAGGGGACAAGTCTCGAGGACCTATTGCTATGACAGCGGTCGTTTAGTAGCCGCATTGCGCCCGTCTCTGCCGCCGGATTGGTTCTATCCAGAAGACGAGTTCACCGAGCGATACAGGGCCTGTCCCGATCCTTACGATGTTCCGGCGGACGCCCTTGCGCCACGCTCTCCGGATGAGGCGCACGAGTTCTGGCGGGCGGCATACCGCGCGAGCCAGACGCTGGTCAGCCGGCCCATCTCGGTGCCTTGGATCACGGCGCGAGAATGGATCGCCGGAGGCGAGTTCTTCTCCGTGACCGTCGACTTGCGCCACGTGCTGGCGGAGCACGGCCCGGGGGTCTACTCGCTCATCGTCTGGGGCCGGACCGGCGGCGAAGACACGCCGATCTCAGAGTATTCCCTGTTCCACGACGCGGTCCCGCCAAACACGTACACGGCTGAATAGACGTGGCCTCGGCTCCTGTTGAGGAGGGGGTGTGGCGGGAAGGAGTGGTCAGAAGGGACGGTCTGGTTGGCGGGCGGTGATCTCTTCGCGGCAGAGCTCGTAGAAGGAGCAGTTGGGGCAGGCGGCGATGTCGTCCCGGAGCGGGAAGGAGTCGCGGTCGCGGGGTTCGTTCTTCTCGACGTCGCGGAGGTAGGTGCGCATAGCGGCCACGCTGCCGGCGATGGTACGTCCCGTCTGATCGATGTCCTCGGCGGAGAAGATGTGGACGGCGGCATTGCCGCTGTTCAGCCACTCGACGCGCGCCCGCACGGTCTCGGCCCCGTAGCGTTCTTTAATAAAGAGCGCGTAGACGGCGACTTGGTCCCAATCCGGCTCTTCGTAGAGGCCGGTCTTCCAATCGGTCACGGTCCACGAGCCGTCGCCGAGCCGGTAGTGGAGGTCGGGTACCGCGAAGACCTTGGCTGTGGCGATCTCGAGGGGTTCCTGCAGTTGCTCAGGGCGGATTTCGACGGCGGGAGCGGCGAGCGCTTGGCGGTAGCTTTCGCTGACGCGGAGGTTGGTGAGGCAGCGGACAACGTGGTCGCGGGCCTCGGTTATCTGCAGGGGTGAGAGGCCTTCGCCGTAGTAGGAGTCGTGGAACATCTTCCAGCGGTTGGGTTGGCGCTCCCAATTACGTCGCTCCTTGGACTGCAGCCAGGCGTGGTTGAGGTCGCTGCGGACGCGGTCATGAAGCTCGTCGAAGGAGGGTTCGGGGAAGCCGTCCCTGACGCGCTGGATGGCGTGTCGTGCGGCGTCGTGGACCGCGCCGCCGATCTCGATCGGGAGTGTGGTGAGCTGTTTGAGGCGGTAGACGGTCCGGGTCGCGTCGTCGGCAGAGGCGAGCCAACCGTTGTGTGAGCTGTAGTACTGGTAGTAGTACTTGCGGGGGCACTCCTGGAAGGTGGAGCGCCGGGTGTGCGACCAGGAGAAGTCTGGAAAGGGGCGGATTTCGAAGGCCATTGGGGGTCGCGCGTTTCTCCAGAGGTTCGGGACGGGTCGAGGATACTCCAGAGAAGCCGGTTTGGAATGGCCGGGTGGCGTGTTTCGCATGGGGCGTCCTTGTCCGTGGAAGGAACGATTCATAGACTCACCGTGATGACTCCTACACCTGCCCCAACGCAACGTCGCACGGAAACCGTTTGATCTTTCTACGCCGTCTGGTGGCGCTGCTCCTGATCCCGGCAGCGATGGGGCTGATTGCTGGGGCGACCGGTGTCGCGGTGGTGGACCGGACGTTTCTCGAAGCGACGTTTTGGACGGGCCGCCTCGAAGCAATCGACGCATACGAGCGGACGTTGACGGAGATCCTGCCGGCGGCGGTGACGGAGATTTCTGAACCCGCTCCGGGCGGGGCGGAATTCGACTTCACGCGCGTTGAAGACGACATCGTTCGTGTCGCGCGGGAGGTGGTCCCGCCGAAGTGGGTTGAAGATGGAGTGGCGGGTGCGCTCGAGGGCTTGTTGCCGTACGCCTCCGGCGAGACGGACACCCTGGAGGTGGCGATTCCGATCCGTGACCGGATCGAGGCCGCCGCTGCGGCGCTGAAGCGCGAGGCGCAGAACCCGTCCGTTTACCTGCCGCTGTACGACGAGGGCGTCAGTTGGGGCGCCACGCGGATCGTGCAGAGCACCGCGGGCAGCGAGGTGGCGATCGACCTGACGGAGGACGAGGCGGCGTCGTTCTTGAGACGGATCGTCCCCGCAGAGTGGCTGCAGGCGAGCATCGGCGAAACGGTGGACGCCGCCCTACCATACCTGGTCAACGAAGTGGATGGATTCGCGGTAACGATTGACTTGGAGGAACGGATCGATTCGTTGGCTGAGGTCATGAAGGAGGTGTTCGCGAAGGCGGACACGGACCGCCTGATCGTCGATGAGATCGTGATGCCGGCGGTGGCGGAGAACCTGGATAACCGAGTCGCGGTGGTCGACGGCGTCGGGTTTACGTCGGTGGAGATCCTCGAAGCGGTCCGGGACACGTTGACTCCGGATTGGTTGGCCGAGATCCGCGGGTCGTCGATCGACCGTGTCGCCGATTACACGACGGGCCGCGCGGACAGCCTGCAGGTAACCATCGAACTCGGGGACCGGACAGCCTGGGTCGTCGACGCATTGGCCCCACGGGTCGAAGAGGCTCTGGCGGCCGAATACGCCGCGCTGCCTGTGTGCGTCCTGGAGGAAGAGACGGGGATGGGTCAAGGTCTCCCGATGTGCCGCCAGCCGGGTGTCCGCTACGAGGAGTTCATCTCGGGCCGCGAGCTCGATCCGGTCGCGGCGGTGGCTTCTGCATTGGGGCCGTTGGTCCCGGACGAATTGGTCATCGACGACGCCCGTTTTCGCGGAGTGATCGGACCGATAGCGAGTGAGTTGTTGGACGACGTCCGGGCTTGGTCGCAGGAGGGGTTCACGGTCTCGCACGAAACGTTGCTAGAGAATTTCGACCTGGAGGACCGTGAGTGGTTCAACGATATTCGGGTCGCTGGCGCGTTGACGCTCGTTGATGAAAAGGACATCGAACGGTACGTGGTCGGTGAGGAGGCACCGACCGCGGACGGTGAACGCTCCCCGATTCGCATCGGTCCATGGGTCACTCGCTTGGACTGGATCGCGGCGGCGCTGGTGCTCGTGATCGGCGGACTTGCGGGCCGGAACTGGGGGAGCCGGCTGGTGTGGACGTGCGTCCCGCTGGTGATGGGCGCAGGGGTGGTGTGGGTCTTGGCGTCGCCGGTGTACGACGCGATTGGCCCGAGTTTGTGGGAGAGTGCGCTGGACGAGGCACTGATTGGGAGCGAGTCGGCGGTTGCGCAACTGGGGACCGAGCTGTGGGTGGAGTTCCTGCGTGCCGTGACGAACGAATTCGCCGCCGGGCTGGCTGGCACGAGCATCACGCTGTTGACACTGGGTTGCGGGGGTCTGGTGGTCGGGACCATCTTGCATGTGATCCTCAGAGGCCGGCGACGACCCGAAGCGGGACGACCGGGAAGGGGTCCGGTTGTGGCGTCGCGGCAACGCTCCGGGGGAACGCCGTTCGGCTAACTTGCACGACGCGCCGCGTGGTGCATGCCATGGTTGGATTGACGCAAGTCGCTCATTTGTGCTACTGATGGTGCGAACATCGGTTCGCTATTCAACGGCGGGCCTGAAGAACGGGCACGCGAGCGAAAGCTGAGGTGGCACACGATGACCAGTCTGAGACCACGACAACGGGAAATCCTGAAGTTCATCGAGCAGTTCATGGATGAGCGGGGGTACCCGCCGACGGTGCGGGATATCCAGCACGGGTGCGGGGTCTCGTCGACGAGTGTCGTGGACTACAACCTGCGGGCGCTGACGAGAGCGGGGTTGTTGAGGCGGTCTCGCGAGGTGTCGCGGGGGATCGAGCTTGTGGGCCGTCGGCAGCGGACGGCACGAGTCCCGCTGTTGGGGACGATCGCGGCGGGTCAGCCCTTGCCGGTCTTTCCGGCGGATCCGGCGGTGCTGGAGGAAGAGGACACAGTGGAAGTCGATGCCGATCTCGCACGCGACAGCGAGCGCCTCTTCGCGCTCCAGGTCAAGGGAGATTCGATGATCGACGCGCTGATCCGCGACGGCGACGTGGTGATTCTGCAGGCGCAGGAGTACGCCGAGAGCGGGGAGATGGTCGCCGCTTGGCTCGTCGATTCCGAGGAGACGACGTTGAAGCGTTTCTATCCGGACGGTCCGCGGGTGCGGCTCCAACCGGAGAATACGACGATGGGCCCGATCTACGCGGACGCGCGCAACGTCCAGATCAAGGGCCGGGTGGTCGGGGTGTTACGCCGGTACGCGTAGCGTGTTTGCCGCTGCCGTGAGCTAGGCCAGCGCCGGGGACGCTTGGAGAAGGTCATATAGGGTCGCTCCCCTGGGGGTAGGAGGGATATCGACAGGGGTTGAGGGCGTCCGCGAATCCAGTGTCCGTCGGATGGGTTGGGATGTTCGGTTATTGTCGCGCGGCGCATGGGCCCGTACGATAGGGAGTAACGACTCCGGCCGGTACGAATGGAGACCCGTCACATGAGCCCCGACTCCCTGTCGATTACGGACAATCGTACGGGCAAGCAGTATGAGATCCCGATCACCGATGGATCGGTGCCGGCGGCGAGTCTCCGACAGATACGGACGTCCGACGACGATTTTGGGCTGCTGAGCTACGACCCATCGTTGACGAACACGGCGACGGTGCGGAGCGCGATCACGTTCATCGACGGCGACCGGGGAATCCTCGAGTATCGAGGGTATCCGATCGAGCAGTTGGCGGAACGTTCAAGCTACATGGAAGTTGCATACCTGTTGATCAACGGGGAGCTTCCGACCCCGGCGCAGTTCGAGTCGTGGGTGGAAGACGTCAAGTACCGGACGATGGTGCTGGAAGACCTGAAGAAATTCATGGACGGGTTCCGGCACGACGCCCACCCGATGGGGATGCTGGTGAGCGCGGTGGGGGCGCTGTCGACCTACTACCCGGAGTCGAAGAAGATCTTCGACCCGGAGTCGCGGAATGCGCAGACGGTGAGGGCTATCGGGAAGGTCGGCACGCTGGCGTCGTTCTGCTACCGGCACATCCTGGGATTCCCGTACAACCTGCCGGACAACGAGCTTTCCTACACGGGAAACATCCTGAACATGCTGTTCAAGATGGCGGAACCGCGGTACCGGCCGGACCCGGTGATCGAGCGGGCTTTGGACGTGCTGTTCATCCTTCACGCGGACCACGAGCAGAACGCGAGCGCGAACGCGATGCGTGCGATCGCAAGCTCTCAGTCCGATCCGTACTCGTCGCTGGCGGGGGCGATCGGTTCGCTGTATGGCCCGCTACACGGGGGCGCGAACGAGGCTGTGATCAAGATGCTGCAGGAGATCGGCACGGTGGGCGCGGTGCCGGCGTTCATCAACAAGGTGAAGTCAGGCGACGCGGGCCGGCTGATGGGGTTCGGGCACCGGGTGTACAAGAACTACGACCCGCGGGCACGGATCGTGAAGGATATGGCGGAACAGGTGTTCGAGGTGACGGGGCGGAACCCGCTGCTGGACATCGCGCTGGAGCTGGAGCGGATCGCGCTCGAGGACCCGTACTTCATGGACCGCAAGCTGTACCCGAATGTGGACTTCTACAGCGGGCTCATTTATCAGGCGATGGGATTCCCGATCGAGATGTTCCCAGTGTTGTTCGCGATTCCGCGGACGAGCGGGTGGATGGCGCAGTGGAACGAGGCGGTCCAGGACACCGAGCAGCGGATCGTCCGGCCGCGGCAGCTCTACGGCGGGCACCCGCGGCGTGACTACACGGGCAACACGGGCGGCGGCGGGCGCTGACAGGGACGGCCCGCCAGTGGGCCGATCAGGCGTCCGGTATTTGGTCGTCGCCCCGTTGGAGGACGTAGTGGGCTAGGCCAGCTGCGGCGCTGCCACCGAGGATGGGTCCGATCCAGTAGACGATGTGATCGCTGTTGAAGTAGCCACCGACGAGAGCCGGGCCGAAGGCGCGCGCCGGGTTCATAGCAGCGCCGGTCAGCGGGCCTCCGATCAAGATGTCGATGGTGATGGTCATCCCGATAGCGAGGGGAGCGATGGCCGGGCCTTTCGCGTGGACTGCCGCCTGGAAGATGACGAACACGAGCAGGAACGTGAGAACGGCCTCGATTGCGATGCCCGTGACGGGGTCGACGCCGTCGCCCAGGAGGGGTGTACCGAGCGAAGCCGCATCACGGGCGGCCTCGTTGGTGAGGAGGAACAAGGCTAGCGCGCCGATGGTTGCGCCAAGTAGCTGGGAGACGATGTAGACGGCTGCTCGGTCGATGGTAATTCGGCGGGCGACGAGGAAGCCGATGGTGACGGCGGGGTTGATGTGGCCGCCGGTGATGTGGCCGGTGGCGGCGACGCCGACGAAGATGGCGAGGCCGTGGGCGAGGGCGATGCCGATCAGGGGCATGTCGACGCCGGGCATGCTGGCGGCGATGATCGAGCCCGCGCCGACGAACACCAGGGTGAAGGTGGCGACGGCTTCCAGGATTCCGTGCTTGGCGAGCACTGGGATTGTCATTGGATCGCGTCCTCCCCGTTGCGGTGGACTTGTTTGGTCCTGCTCATGCTCCGCGCTAAGAGCCGGGTGCATGGTACTACTCGGGGCTGCGTGGGCTAGCGGCGCATACTGTGTTGGGGGCATACATTGTGCCGACCTCCGCAACGAGGTACGCGATGAACGCGGACCATTTCCGGCTTCTGTTCGATTACAACCGTGGGGCGAATCACGCAATCCTGGACGGCGCTGCTCAAGTGCCCGAGCGGGAGTATTTGGCCACTGTTGACGGCATCAGTTTCGGCAGCCTCCACGCAACCCTGGTCCATGTTCTTGTGGCGGAGCTTGTTTGGCTGGCGCGCTGGGAAGGCAGGACCCCACCAGAAGCGTTGAGCGACGCCAGAAAGTCGGGGTTGATCGCAGAAGTCGAGATCCCAACATTCGAGTCGCTTGCGGAGTTGTGGCGTGAGGAGGAGGCGAAGCAGCTCCGCTTCTTCTCGGGCATAACGGACGAGACGATTGTGATGTCCGTCGTCTACAAGAATCTGGCCAATCAGCCTGACGAGCAGCCGTTGAGCGAATTGATCGCTCATTTCGTGAACCACGGGACACAGTTTCGCGCCGAGGCGGCCGTACGCTTGACTCAACTAGGGCTGTCGGTCGGCGACCTCGACCTGATCATCTTCCTCAGACAACGTGGCGGATGACGGGACGGCAGTGACCATCACAGCGCCCCGCCCAAGAGACGTCGTGTGTAGTTGAGAAGCGGCCTAAGTGCGGCCCTCCGGCGCGTCTCGCGTAGTTTCGGGACCGGCGTCCCGGTCGACCCTTCCGGTGAAGAGCACGATTCCGAGAGCGAGGAGCCAGAGGAAGAAGGCGGGCCCGGTGACGCGGTGGATGAGGGTGGCAGCGTCGATCCAGATGAGCTGCATGGCGATGCCGGTGGCGATTGATGGGATGGCGATCCTGCGCAGGATGGGAGCGTGCAGCGTGCGCTGGCGGAGCCCGACGGCGACGACGCCCAGTCCGGCCATGGCGAACCCGATCTTGCCGGTGAGCGTTCGGACGGAAGCGAGTGTCTCCTGCATCGAGTCCGGGGTGATGGGCGCGGTGAGGTCGATGACGGAGACCGCCAGCGCGACCGCGCACACGCCCGAGATGGCGGTGGCAGCACCGGAGCCAGCGAACAGGACCGGCGCAAGGAGCGCTCGCTGGCGTTGCCGGAGGGGCACGACCTTCGAGAGGTACCACGCGGCTGCGGCGAGGGCGAGGCCGGAGGCGAACCTGGCGGCGCCGGCGGCCTCGTAGAGGGGCGGGTTCTGGGCGATCGCTGCGAGCGATTCGGCGAGTGTCGGCTGGTCGGTGTCTGCTGCGACACGGGTGGCGACGGCGGCCGCGGTCGTGACCGCGGTGGCGATGAGGAATAGGCCGGCCATGCGGGCCGGGTCACGGGCAGGACCGAGTTGGGGTGTGGGTTGTGTCATGCGACGAGAATGTCGCACGTTGCGAGCGGCGTCTAGTCGGTGGTTCGCGGGACCTTTGCTTTGAGCGGCGTGGGATCGGGGAGGCGGTCAGTCCGTGAGACTCGGGCTTCTTGCCCGGGGACCGCTGTTGGATTTGGACAGAGGGTTAACCGCAGCGGCTATTGGAGAGGTGGAGTCTTGGGGGAAGAGGACAACCCTCCAGGCGTTAGTCGTGGATTAGGCGCTGCACGATCCAACTCGTTGATGAACTAACCGTGCCAGCGAGCGCGATCAATCCCGCTACGCCAAGCACGACGAACACACCGGCCCAGCCGACGAAGACCATGAGGACAATCGCTCCGATTGTGCTGGCGATGCCGGGCAGGGATGTTGCAACTGCACGACCATGCCGGTTCCTCGAAGCAGCATTCGCTGACCAGGAGAAAGAGGCTGCAACGGTAGCCCCGACGAGACCGATTACGACCAGTAGCGGGATGCGCTGCACATACGACTCTTCAATAGGAGATGTGAGCAGCGCAAACCACGAAAACCCGACCCAGGCAACAATGATCACCGTCAGCACACGCAACAATTTCGCGTTCATGGCAGCGGATGGGCTCAACGGTCTTGCGAGAACGGGGGGCTTCATTCGAGGGAGCGGAGTTGGGGGAAGAGGACGACTTCGCGGATGTTGGTCTGGCCGGTGAGGAGCATGACGAGGCGGTCGATGCCGATGCCGAGGCCCCCAGTGGGCGGCATGCCGTGTTCGATGGCTATGAGGAAGTCTTCGTCGAGGCGGTCGAAATCGTCAGCGCCGAATTCGCGGCGGGACTGCTCTTGGGTCTCGAGGCGGGCGCGCTGTTCGATGGGGTCGTTGAGCTCGGTGAAGGAGTTGGCGATCTCTGTGCCGCGGACGAAGGCCTCGAAGCGTTCGACGAGGCGCGGTTCGCCGGGGACGGCCTTAGCGAGCGGGGTCATCTCGACGGGGTAGTCGGTGAGGAAGGTCGGCTGGTGGAGTTGGGGTTCGACGATGTCGGAGACGAGCTTGTCGGCGAGTTGAGGCCAGGACGTTCCTTCGGCTGGGGTGAGGCTGCGGTCGCGCATGGCCTGTCGGAGTCCGTCGGCGGTGCGGAAGCGGTCGTCGAGGAGGTCGATGCCGTCGGACCAACGGCGGACGGCGTCGATGAGCGATAGGCGGATCCACGGGGGGGTGAGGTCGATGTCCGGGCCGTCCGCGCCGCTCGGCACGATCATGGAGCCGGTCACCTGTTCGGCGACGCTGGAGACCATCTGCTCGACCATCTCCATGACGTCGTGGTAGTCGGCGTAGGCCTGGTAGCTCTCGAGGGTGGTGAACTCGGGGTTGTGTGAGGCGTCGATGCCCTCGTTGCGGAAGATGCGGCCGATCTCGTAGACGCGCTCGAAGCCGCCGACGACCAGACGTTTGAGGTGGAGCTCGGTGGCGATGCGGAGGAAGAGGCGGCGGCTGAGAGCGCGGTGTTCGGTCTCGAAGGGGCGTGCCATAGCGCCGGCGGCGAGTGGGAGGAGTATGGGCGTCTCGACCTCCAGGAACCCGCGTTGATCCATGAAAGAGCGGACGGCGGCGGTGATCTGGCTACGGTTGCGGAAGATGTCGCGGACCTCGGCGTTGGCGATGAGGTCGAGGTAGCGCTGCCGGTAGCGCTGTTCGACGTCGCGGAGGCCGTGCCATTTCTCCGGTGGGGGACGGACGGCCTTGGCGAGGACAGTGAACGTGGCGACCTGGACAGTGTCCTCTTCGGTGCGGGTGCGGTACAGCGGGCCTTCGACGCCGAGGAAGTCACCGAGGTCGAGTTCTTTGAGGAGGGCATAGCGTTGGTCGCCGAGCTCGTCGCGGCGGAGGCTGACCTGGACTTCGCCAGTGCCGTCGCGGAGGACGATGAAGGTGAGGCGGCCCATTCCACGGACGGCGACGATCCTACCAGCGACGGCGACGTGTGTGCCTTCCGCCGCGGCAGGCCCAGCCGCCATGGTCTGGTGGATGTCGGCGGCGGTGTGGGTGCGGTCGAAGCGGGGCGGGTACGGGTCGATGCCCTGGGCGCGGAGGCGTTCGAGCTTGGCGGTCCGCTGCTGGACGAGCTCGCTCTCCGAGGACTCGGCGGAAGTCATGGGGTCAATGCTATACCGCGAGCGGGGTTGGTTGGGGATGGGCGCTTGGCTGAGTGGTCCGGTGCGGTCGACGATGTGTCGCTGACAAAGGACACGCGTGCAACAGGTGATCCACAACGAGGTCTTGAAGCGCTGGCTCGATATAGACTGCGAGACCTCCGGGCAAGTCCAAGAAGTGCGGGGGAATAGCGTTGGAAGAGATCCTCCCTATCGTAATCGTCGGGGGCGCTGCCCTTGCGGCCTCCACGCTGGCGGCGGTGGCTGGATTCGGGGGGGCTGCGATCATGCTCCCCGTCCTGGTGTGGGCCTTCGGGATACGTGACGCGGTGCCGATTCTCACCATCGCCCAGTTGATGGGCAACCTCTCCAGGGTGTGGTTCAACCGGACGGATTTGTCCTTTCCGGTGGTCAAGTGGTTCGGGTTTGGCGCGGTCCCTGCCGCGGTGGTAGGCGGCGTCGTGTTTGCCACTGCTCCCGTCGGCGCTCTGGTCCGTCTGCTGGGAATATTTCTGCTGCTCATGGTCGCCTACCGGCATAGTCCGTGGGGCAGGGAATCCCGGATAGGCCTGCGAGGTTTCCTTCCGCTCGGCGCAACTTCCGGGGCTATCTCAGCCTTGGTTGGGGTGGTCGGGCCGTTCATGGCGCCCTTTTTCCTCGCCTACGGCCTGGTCCGAGGCGCGTATATAGGAACCGAAGCGCTGGCTACGGTGCTGATGCACGTCACGAAGTTGGGCGTGTACGGCAGCTACACACTCATAGACCTGAACAGCGGACTGGTCGGGGTCGCGATAGGCTCCGTGATGTTCGCGGGGTCATACCTGGGGAAACAGATCCTGAACCGTCTGCCGGAGGCACGATTCCCATTGATCATCGACGCGGTCCTGTTGGTTGCCGGATTGCTCTTCATCATTCGGGGCGAACGGTAGGGGGATGATCGCGGCATCGAGGTGACTCATGGTCAGTCGGTGATGCGCGCGGGGACGGCGAGGGTGGCGTTGTCCGGGTGGGTGCTAGTGGGGAACGGGGCGCCGGGGTCTGGGGATGCTGACCGGACCTGGAGGTCGAGCGCGGCGCCCAAGATGTCCGCGCCGACGTTGGATACGACCACTGCGAAGGCGATGAGCGTTACGGTTAGCTCTACGACTGGGTAGTCGCGTTGGTTGATCGCACCCACGAGCATGCGTCCGATGCCAGGGAGGCCGAACGCCTGCTCGGTGACGACGAGGGCCGTGACGGTCAGAGGGAGCATGACCGCGATCAAGGATACGGCTGGGATCAGGATGTTGGGCAACGCATGGCGGAGGAGGACTGCGCGGTCGCGAAGCCCCCTCGCACGGGCGGTACGGATGTAGTCCTCGCGTAGGACCTCGAGTGTGGCAGTCCGGACGAACCGCAATGGCACGCCCATGAGGAGGCCCGTGCCGATCACCAAGGCCGGCCAGATGAGCTGGGTGAGGTTCCTGACGGGGTCCTCCGTGAGGCGGGTGTATTCACCGGTAGGATCCCAGCCGAACTCGCGGACGAGAACAAGAATGACAAGCATCCCGGCCCAGAAAGTGGGGACAGAGACGCCAGCTAGGGCCACAGTGCGCATGACAGAGTCGACCCAGGCGCCCCGTTTGAGGGCGGCGATAAGGCCGGCGGCGACGCCGAACGTCGAGCCGATGACGATGCCCAAGACACCGATCTGCGCACTGAGGGGGAGTTTCCGTTGCAGATACTGGCTCATGGGATCGTTGTGGAAGACCGAGTTTCCGAAGTCGAAGGTGAGAAGCCCGCGCACCCAGTCGAAGTACTGGACGTAGAGGGGCTCGTCCAGGCCTAGGTGCTCTCGGAACCTCGCTATGTGGTCGGGGTTCGGTACACCGCCGCCGGCGAGGATCGGCGGCGACAAATCGCCTGGGACGATGCGCATGACGATAAAGACGAGGATTGTGACGCCGAAGAGGGTCAGCGCTGCGAGCAGGAGGCGGCGGAGGATGTAGGTCCTCATCGCGCTGTCCTTTCGTTTCCCCTTGGGTTGTGGCTGGCAGGCGGAGGCCCGGGGGCTGTTGATGGCTTCATCGCCGACGGCGTTGTTGCCGCCGCCAGCGATCGAGGCTGTTCCGTTATTCCCCGTTGATGTGCTGGGCTTTTGTGGTTGCTACGTGCGGATCCGGGGGTCGAGTATCCCGTAGAGGACGTCGACGCCGAGGTTGGACAGGACGACGATGAACCCGACGAGGGTGACGACGAGCTGGACAACCGGGTAGTCACGCTGGTTGATGGCGTCGACCATCATGCGGCCGATTCCGGGGAGGCCGAACACCTGCTCGGTGACCACGAGCCCGGTCACGGTGAGGGGGAGGAAGATCCCGATCAGCGTGACGACCGGTATGAGAGCGTTCCGCATGGAGTGCCGGATGAGGACGACGCGTTCGCGGAGCCCCTTTGCCCGGGCGGTGCGGATGTAGTCCTCGCGCAAGACCTCGAGCATGGTGGCGCGCATCATCCTGAGCGGGGTGCCCATGAGGAATCCGACGGCGATGACCATGGTGGGCCAGATGAGTTGCGCGAGGTTCCTGATGGGGTCCTCCCACACGGGCGTGTATCCCTGCTCCGGGATCCAGTCGAACATGTGGATGAGGAACAGGATGACGAGCATTCCGCTCCAGAAGGTGGGGATGGAGATGCCGGCAATGGCGACCGTCCGGATGAGGTAGTCGATCCAGGTGTCCTGCTTGAGGGCGGCGATGACTCCGCCGGCGATGCCGAGCGTCGAGCCGATGACGATGCCCATCACGCCGATCTGAGCGCTAAGAGGGAGTTTGCGTTGCAGAAGCTGGCTCATGGGGGCGTTGTAGAAGAGCGAGCTCCGAAGTCGAAGGTGACGATCCCGCGCATCCAGTCGAAGTACTGGACGTAGAGGGGCTCGTTCAGGCCCAACTTCTCTCGGAGCCTCGCCAAGTCTTCCTGGTTTGGTACGCCGCCGCCTTCACCACCGCTGAGAATCATCATCGCGACATCGCCGGGGACGATGCGCATGACGATAAAGACGAGGATTGTGACGCCGATCAGCGTCGGCACGCCGAACATAAGGCGCCGGAAAATGTATGCCCACATGGTGCTGACCCTCCTGTTTCGGTCGTTTCTGCCCGTTCGCGGTCCGATACAGCACTCTCGGGGCGCGACGCCAACGAGAGTTCCGGAGAGTTTACGGATCGGTTATGGGTTGTCAAGCGTGCGGTTTTTCACACACGCGGAACCGTTGGGAAGACGCTGGGCTTTGCGTAGGAGCGGTGTGACGAAACCCCGCCTGCCTGGGGAGAGGCCGGGGTCTGCTTAGTCGACTTTGACGATGGAGTAGGTGATGACGCCGGCAGGGGCGAGGACCTGGACCTTGTCGCCCTTGCGGTGGCCGAGGACGGCGCGTCCGACGGGGGATTCATTGGAGATCTTGCCGTGGGCGGCGTCGGCCTCAGCGGTACCGACGACGGTGTAGGAGTCCTCGTCGCCGTCATCGGTCCGGAGCGTGAAGCGGGACCCGATTTGGATCCGGCCTCCGGGGGCGTGGCCCTCTTCGATGAGGACGGTGTTCTTGAGGAGGTTTTCGATCTCGAGGATGCGGCCCTCAACGAAGGCCTGTTCGTTGCGGGCATCTTCGAAGTCGGAGTTCTCCTCGGTACCGGCGAGCTCCTTGGCCTTATGGAGGCGGTCCATGACCTCGAGGCGACGGACGGACTTGAGCTGCGTGAGCTCGCCCTCGAGGCGTTCGCGGCCTTCGGCGGTCAAGTATGTCTGTCTCTGCGTCGTCATGCGTCAAAACCCTTCGGGTGGAAGCGCCACCTGGAACGGGGACCGGGGGAGTCTGTCGGACGGGCACCGGCGTTTCACGCGCGGGTACCGTCTATCTCTACCCCCTGCACTGTCTATAGCGCGGGGGGTGTTGCGTGTCAAGAATTACGGGACGCGGGTATGACCGATCCCTGCCTCCTGGTTGGCAGGGGGAGCGTAAGGCGCGTGCGCCGGTGCGGCTACTCCAGGGCAGGTGTAGGGGCCGCCGCGGTCGGTTCGGGCGTTGGGATGACTGGGCCAGGGGTGGGGGCGGCTGGGTCGGGTGTCGGGGCGGTCGGATCCGGCGTGGGGGTTGGCGTGGACGTCGGTCTGGGGGTGTTGGTGGGTTTGGCGGTCTCGTAGGGGACCCAGACGCGGACGGGCTCGGTGGGGGTGCCCTCTTCGTTGCCCCGGACGAGCAGCGCGCGGAAGTAGTAGGCGCGGCCGGGACGGTAGATGGCGGATTCGCGGTGGGTGCCGGTTACGGGCCGGAGGGTGGCAATCTCCTCCCACGGGCCTTGATCGGAGGTCCGGGACTCTTCGATGACGATGAGGTCGACGGAGTCGTCGGGAGGAATCCATGAGACCTGGACATCGCGAGAGCCGGCGACGGGCTCGCCGGGCAGGAGCCGTGCCTGGAAGGAGAGGGTGTTGGACGCGGGCAGCGGTCTGAAGTTCTGGGAGATGCCCGAGCACGCGACAACGAGGCCAAAGAGGACCACGACGACTGCAACGACGGTTCCGCGCACACTCCACCTCGAGTAGTCCGGCCGCGTCGACCGCGGCGTTTGAATCGACTGTACACGGATTGAGGAGGTAAGAGCAGCATGGTGCGTTGTGGCGGCCCCACTGGCCGGGTTGACGTGAACCGTTTAGAGAGGCGAGTGGGGAGGCACGTCGTCATGATGGCGTTGACGGATTAGCACATTCGTTCTAGTGTTCTGTGTCGAATTCGCTAACTGAACGCAGGGGGAGTGAGCGTGGCGACCAAGACACAGGGACCGAGCGTGGCGACCAAGACACAGGGACCGAGCGTGGTCCGCCGGGGGACGGGGAGCCGACGGCGTTTGGACACGCTGCCGGAGCGGTCCGAGTACCGCGACGACGGGTGCGGTGGGGGATGCGAGCGTTCGCTGGAGTGCCCGTTCCCGCGTTGCCGGCTTGATGACCCGATGGGTTGGCGGCGGGAGGCGCGCGTGATCCGGGACCGGGAGCTTGTGCGGGTCTATGCGGCGGAGGGGTTGACGGTCGACGGGTTGGCGTCGCGGTTCCAGGTCAGTCGCCGGACGGTGCACCGGGTGCTTTCGGACGCCCGGAAGGCGCGAATCCGTGGGGAGGCCCGAATCCGTAAGGGCGCGGGGGCTGGTGCGACGTGACGTCCGACGAATCTCCCGCTCCTGCTGCAGGCGGGCGCAGGAGGCGTCGTGGTGTCGGGAAGCGCGACGAACAGCGGTACGAGGACTTCGTGTGGGCGGTCGCCCGCGGCGCGACGCACGCGGAAGCAGCCGCGGCCGCCGGGATCGCGCGGACGACGGCGATGCGTTGGGCAAAGTCTGCCGGGTTCGACACGTATGTGGCCGCGGCGGCCAACGACAGCGTGGCGATGTTGCGGAAGCGGGCGTTCGAGCTAGCAATGGGTGGGAACATCCGGCTGCTCATTTGGTTACTCGAGCACCGCGGGGTGATCGGAGAGCGAGAGGACGGTGGTCCGGACGGGCCGCCGGCTGAGCATGGTCCGGCGGGAGTGGTAGAGGTCGAGATCGTGGGGTTGGAGCGGAGGGATGCCGACGATGGCGAAAGCAGCAACAGCGGCGGGGGCGGCGGCCGGCACGCGCCGGCCGAGCCGGGAGACGCCGGAGGGGCGTTCATCGAGTTCGTCGAGGACGACGGTGGGGGCGTCATCGACGGCACGTAAGGTCCGGATCCGGGTCCACGAGGGGCAACGGCGGCTGCTGGCGAGCGATGCGTTCTGCACGGCGGCGATTGCCGGGACGGGCGGCGGTAAGACGGTCGCCGGGATGGTGTGGTTGTTGGTGCAGATGACGCGGAACCCAGGCCGGACGTGGGTCGTGGCGGAGCCGACGGACGACATGGTCGAGCGGGTCCTTTTGACTGGCACCGCGGACCGGCTGGGGCTTGTCGACTTTCTGGGGTTGTTCGACCCGCACCAGGTATGGCTTCGATCGAAGGGGGTGCTGCGGCACCGGTTGGGGACGGTGTTTGTGGTGTCGGCACGGAACCCGGAGACGTTGCAGGGCGCCCACGTGGCGGGGGTCTGGCTGGACGAGGCCGGTCTGATGCGGATGGGGGCCTGGCTGGTGGCATTGCAGCGGGTTGGGCTGGCGGAGGGACGGATCCTGATTACGACGACGCCATACAACAAGGGTTGGCTGAAGACGGAGGTGTACGACCCAGCGATGGAGGGGAACCGGGACTACGCGCTGATCCAGTTCCCATCGACGGCGAACCCGCGGTTCCCGGCGGTGGCGATGGAGCGGGCGCGGCGGTCAATGTCGGCATCGCGGTTCGCAATGTTGTACCGGGGGGAGTTTGGGCGGCCAGAGGGGATGGTGTACGACTGCTTCGATTCGTCGGAGCACATCGTGGAACCGTTCGAAATCCCACGCGATTGGCGGCGGTTGGGCGGGATCGATTTCGGGTACAACAACCCGACCGCGGGGGTGTTTCTGGCGCGTGACCCGGACGGCGTCTACTACTGGTATGGGGAGCACTACGAGCGGGAACGGACGCTGGACGAGCACGCGGCGCAGTTGGCGAAGCTGGGCGGGCGCGAGTTGACGTGGTATGGGGACCGGAGCGCGGCCCAGCAGATGGCGGAGCTGCGGCGGAACCGGCTGTCGGTGCTGCCGGCGGATAACGACGTGCGCGCAGGGATCGACACCGTGTATTCGTTGTTGGCGTTGGGGCGCTTGAAGGTGTTCCGTTCGTGCCGGTTCGGGATCAACGAGCTCGAGGGGTACGTGTGGGAACAGCGTCCCGGCGGGGACGGGGCGGGGTTCGTCGACCGGCCGGTGAAGGAAGACGACCATTTGATGGACGCGTTGCGGTACGCGTTGCATACGACGGAGAAAGGACCGGCGTTGCGGTTGCGGACGTGAGGTCGGGCGGGGGTGCCGCTGGTACGCGGGACCTATAGCGCGTTGGTATACGATCGCGAAGGAGTCCGCCATCGAGGCCAGGTGACAATGATGAAGTCGACAGCATCAGCGGGGTTGGCCGCTTTGGCTGTCCTCTTGGCGATTTTGGGTTGTTCTGCTCGCTCAGGGGGTTTGGCGGCCGTCGACGAGCCGGAAGCAGCGGGCGATGACGTGGTTTCGGTCCCGGCGAGGGTCACGCAACTCGGGTTTCCGGTCCTGTATCCGGCATTCATGCCGCCCGGCTACGAGCTGATCAGCGTGGACCTCAGCCCTCATTGGGACTCCAAGGTTGTTTTCGTGTCCGGTCCTCCCGGAGCTACTTGGAACCTGGACGGTGGGAACTGGAAGCAGGGAGGGCTCTACATCATCACCATGGGCGTCCACGCGGGCGCTCCGCTTCCTCCGTTCGGACAGATCGTGAACCCGCATGAGCGCATCGAGGTCGCCGGCCGCTCTGTATACCTCATTCAAGGACAAAGTGACCCGGTGTTTTCTCTCGCCGAGGGGTCGCCGGAGCGGCGTCCAACTGGACCGAACGGCGAGGAGCTCCTGTTTGAACCAATCGACGTTCTTGGTCTTGACCTGGAACTGGATGGGTTCTTGGTCTCGATGTCGGCGATCCCGCCGCATTCATCAACGCCCGAGGTACTCATCAAGATCGCGGAATCCCTCGTATTGGTAGGAGCGTAGTCGCGTCTTGTTGCGATAGGAGGAGTTTGGACCGCGGCAATCGCGCTCCCTAAAGAGCACTGGCCGTTCGCTTCGAGTCGGACCGTGGGTGGCAGTGGATTTGCCGCCGGGAACCGCCGAAAGTCTAGACGGTGAGGCGGCGGTAGAGGTGGGGCAGGCGCTCTGGGAGGCTGTTGATGTCGGCGAGGACCTCGTACGGGAGGTCGCCGCACATCTCTTTCATGTAGTCGTGGCCGGAGCGATCTACGGTGAGGCAGAAGGGGATGATGCCGTGCGAGCGGGCCTCGAGCAGCGCCATGTGCGTGTCCTGGACGGCGTATTCCTTCTCTGCGCCTTCGCGGCTGTACCCGCGGTCCTGGGGCCGGCCGTCTGAGATGAGGAAGAGGACCTTGGTGCGGGCGTTGATCTCGTCGAGCTTGGCGGTGCCGTGGCGGATGGCGGGGCCCATGCGGGTGGCGTGGAGCGGCGTAATGCCATCGATCCGGCGCTGGATGGTGTCCGACATCGGTTCTTCGAGCGCCTTGATGGTGTAGTACTCGACGTTTTCGCGTCCGTAGCCGGAGAAGCCGTAGATGCCGTAGGTGTCGCCGATCGTCTCGAGAGCCCGAATGAGGAGGACGGTGGACTCTTTCTCGAGGTCGATGATGCGGCGGTAGCTGCGTTTGGCCTGCTCGCGGCGGGCGCGGAGCCAGAAGAGGTACTGTCGCGGGTCGTCCGGGATCTCGCCCTCGTCGTCGTCATCGGCGGGTTTGTCCTCGATGGCTTCGGCGGTGGATGCGCTCATATCGAGGAGGAAGATGACGGCGACATCGCGCTCGGTCTTGTTCCTGCGCCAGTAGACCTTCTCGTTGGGGGTTGTGCCGGAGCGGCGCTCGACGATGGCCTCGATGACGGAGTCGAGGTCGTATTCCTCGCCGTCGGGGAGGTGTTTTTCCTTGCGGTAGGTCTCCGGCATGATCATTTCGAACTGCCGGCGGACGTCGTTGATGAGGCTGGCGTACTGCTCAATGGTCTGGCGGTAGAAGTCGGAACTGCCCTCGGCGATGACGGTCTCGCGGATCCGGCACCAGCGGGGTTTGTAGTCGAGGGCTTGGAAGTCCCACTCGTCGTAGAGGGCGGTGCGGGGTTCGTCGTCGAGTGGGTTCTCGGACTCCTGGGGTTTTCTGCCGGAGCCCGTCTCGCCCATCTCGTCGTGGAACTCGGCGTCCGGCCCCTCGATGGCCTCGCTCATGAGGCTGGAGACGAAGAGCCCGGACGGGTCGTCGATGTCGCCTTCGACGACGTTGGAGAGGTCGATCTCGGCGCTCTTTTCGAGGAGTTGGCGGATCATCTCCTCGGTGAGGGGAGGCGCCTGAGTGGTCTCGTCGGTCTTCTGGCCGCCCTTGCGAAGGTTGGCGAGGGTCTGGACGAGCTCGGGTTTGAAGTCACCGCGGTAGTCGACCTCTTCGGGGGGCTCGTACGGGACGTCCTGCTCGGTGCCCTGTCCGGGGACGAACTGGTTGCCACCGACGGTGGATGAGTCGGCGTCCGAGATCTCGGCTGTCGGGTCCGGTGCGCCCGCGCCGAGTTCACCAACGTCCTCTTCCTGCCAGTCGAAGTCGTCCTGGGGCGGCAGGTTGGGCACATCGACGAGGAGTTTGTAGATAAGCGCCGTGGCCTCGGTTGAGTCCTCGACGGTGGAGTCGATGTGGCGCAAGCGAAGGAGGACTCCTGCGACGCGTTGGACGGTGTCGTGGAGCTCCATGGGCACGGGGATCGTGGAGGGCGAGTCCAGGAGGGTCATGCGCACGAGGAGCTCAACGAGGGCCTGCCGGAGCGGGAGGTCTTGCGGGGCGGGCCGTCCGTGAACCGCCGCCATCTGTACTTTGTCGTACGCGTTGCGGAGGCCGGCGTAGAAGCTGCGGATAAGGAAATCGACGCGCGAACCCTCGACGGCGGAGAAGATATCGGAGGCGAGTTGACGTTCCTCGAAGGTGTCGAAGAAGCGCTCGAAGTCCGAGAGGGCGGCGTCGAGGCCGGGGATCTCGCTCTTGTCTTCGGCGTCGTCCCCGTTCGGGGAGGGGCGCGTCAGCACCGGTGCGAGGCGAGCAAGGATCCGATTGGTAGCAGGGAAGACGCTTGAGGGGCGGCTGGTGGAGAACTGGAAGCTCCCGAACTCGATGTGGCCCGCCTGGTGGGTGGTGAGCACTTTGTACCACCCGAAGTTGTCGGGTTTGGAGTCGAAGAGTGCGATCTCATCGGGAAGAAAGATCGAGAGCCCGTCCGTGGTTGGCCGTGCTTCGCCGGCCCATCCGAGGGTGCGGCGGGCGAGGTCCGGTGTCGGTCTGAGTTGGATCTCGCTACCCGCGAGGCCGCGGGCGTACATCTGGAGAACGGTCGCGCTCTCCTCGAGGTTCACGGTGGCCGAGAGTTCTTGGATGATCGCTTCGCCGCGGGCGGACTCGAGTTTGAAGAAGCCGATGCCGGCTGCGTCGTTCTGTTCGAGGATGCGGACGCCTTCCTGGTACCAGCGGTTGAGTGCACCGGCGTCGACGCGCTGGAGGACTGGCGGCGTGGCACGAAGGAATTCAACCGCGGCTTCCTGAGAGAGGCCGAGGAGCACTTCGAACATGTCGAGGGTGGAGTGGTGGAGGTGGACGTCCAAGTCGTCGAGCGCGCGTGAGCCCTCGGCGAGCAGCGAGAGATAGCGTTTGCCGCGTTGCTGGGCCATGGCGCCGGCGAAGTCGAGGAAACGACCGCGCTCAGCACGGGCGATCCGCGGGAGTGCGACGGCTGCGGCGCGCTGGGTCTCCTTGGCGTACTTCCAGCCCTGTTCGGCGGTGAGATTGAGGAGGCCGAGGTAGCTGTCGATGGTCTCGCCGTCCACGTAGGAGAAACACTCGGGAGCGATGTTGAGGCACTCCTCGGCAAGCTCGCTGGAGTGCTGAGCGATCTGGTCGAGGAAGGCGGCGAATGCGGTGACGTCCGTGAGGCGGACGTGGTCCAGGAGGGTGGGACTGAGCTCAAAGAAGCGGGCAGCGAGGGCACCGGATTTCCATGTGCCGTGGTAGAGGCGTCGGCCAGATTCGACCCAACCCGGGAGATGAACGGAGGTCTGGGCGGCTAGGAACCGCGGGCTGGAACGAAAGTACGCGCTGGAGACCGTAGCGGACGAACCGGAAAGGTCTTTACCGCCGGTGGTCCAGACCGGGAGGTCGTCCGCCTCGACAGTATCGAGGACGGCCACGGTGGCACGGAAGTACTCGACGGTGGCCTCCCACGCGCGGAACGATGCCCGTGCGATGGTGAGTCCGTCCGCGAGCCAGGCGTCGTAGGCGGAGTCGGAGAGTCGCCGTTGAGCGACGACGGAGGCGTCACGATAGGCCTGTCCAACGGCCGCCGGCAGGGCCCCGATCTGGTCGAGGAGCTCCTGGCGGGTGGGTTCGATCAGCGGGCGTTCTTCAACCACGGGACGAGGGAACCCGAGCGCTATTCGAAGATGCTGGTGATGATCTCATTGATGCTGCGCTGGACAGCGAGGTCATCAGTCAGGGCTTCGGCGATGGCGACGGAGCACGCGCGCCGCGGTTCGATGCCGCCGTTCATGAGGCGGGCAGCGTAGATGAGCAGCCGGGTGCTGACACCCTCCTGGAGACCGTGCTCCTTGAGATTGCGGACCTTCTCCGCCAGACGGGCAAGGGAGTCAGCACGATCGGTGTCGACGCCGCTCTCCCGGTGGACGATCGCTGCCTCCATGTCCTTATTGGGGTAGTTGAACTCCATGGCGATAAAGCGTTGGCGCGTGGATTGCTTGAGGTCTTTAAGCGCGCTCTGATAGCCGGGGTTGTAGGAGATGACGAGCAGGAAGCCGTCAGCAGCGGAGATGATTTGGCCACGCTTCTCAATGGGGAGCAAGCGCCGGTGGTCGGTGAGCGGGTGGATGAGGACGGTGGTGTCCTTGCGGGCCTCCACGACCTCGTCCAAGTAGCAGATCGCGCCGGTCTTGACGGCACGGGTGAGGGGTCCGTCGATCCACTTGGTCTCTTCACCTTCGAGGAGGTAGCGGCCGACGAGGTCGCTGGCAGTGAGGTCCTCATGGGCGGCGATGGTGACGAGGGGCTTGCCGGTTGGGGCATCGCCGTCGCTGCCGTTATTGGTCCCGTGGACCGAGGGGATGGGGCGACCGAGACGCCACGCCATGTACTCGATGAAGCGGGTCTTGCCGCAACCGGTGGGGCCTTTCAGGAGGACCGGGATCTTCTGCTGGTAGGCAGCGGTGAAGACCTCGATCTCGTCGCGGACAGGGAGGTAGTACGGTTCCACATCGATGGTGTACTCCTCGATCTCGTAGCCGCGATAGGTTTCAACCTGTTCGGTAGTCATGTGATGGACGCCTGCCTTTATATCTGGAAGGGACCGGTGCGCGAGCGAGATTCGGTTCTAGGAACCTGGTGGAGTCAGTGAATGGACCCGTGCGTGCCAAAGTTCTCGGACACGCTCGTGGACCTCCGGGATGGAGCGATTAGTGTCGATGACGACATCGGCGTGTTGCATCCGCTCCTGGTTGGTGATCTGTGCCCGGATGCGAGCGAGGGCTTGTTCTTCGGTCAAGTCGTTGCGGGCCTGGAGCCTACGGGAGGCTTCCTCCTCAGCGGTTGCGGTGACCCAGACCTCGTCGACGAGTGGCATCCAGTTGGCCTCGACGAGGACGGCTGCCTCGAGGACGGCGACATCCACAGCGTCCGTGCGGTAGGCGTCGAAGCGTTCGGCCACCATATCATAGATACGGGGCCAGACTATGTTGTTGAGCGTATGGAGGGCGGTGGGATCCCCGAAGACGATGCCGCCGAGCTTGCGCCGGTCGATGAACTTGGTATCCGGGTCAACGAGGTCGTCACCCCAGGTCTTAATGATCTCGTCGTAGGCAGGTTTACCGGGTTCGTAGGCCTCGTGCCCAACCAAGTCCGCATTGAGGACGGTCGCGCCGAGTTCCTGCATGGCTTCAGAGACGGTGCTCTTGCCGCTCGCGATCCCCCCCGTGAGTCCAATGGTGTGCATGCTGTCTCCTCAATCGTTCGTGGCAGACGCCTATTATAGGTCGGACGTCGGGGCAGTCCCGGCCCCGTTCGAGGAAGGCTGATGGCAGCAACGGACACGACATCCGCATACCGGCAGCTGCCGAGCGTTGACCGGCTGCTGGCTGCGGCGCCGTTGACGACGCTTGCGGGTTCAGCGGGACCGGCGCTCGTGACAGAGATGGCGCGGGACGCACTCGACGACGCGCGGCGCGCGATTGCGGGCGGCGCGGGTGCGCCGAGTCAGGATGCGTTGATCGAGGACGTTTCGCACCGGGTGGAGCAGGTCGTTGCGCCGCGTCCGCGACGGGTGATCAACGCGGCGGGGGTGGTGATCCACACGAACCTGGGCCGTGCGCCGCTGAGCCACGCCGCTCGCGAGGCGGCGGTGGCGGTGAGCGCGGGGTATTCGGACCTCGAGTACGACCTGGAGCGCGGCGAACGCGGTTCACGTCACACGCACCCAGAGTCATTGCTGCAACTGCTGACCGGCGCGGAGGCGGCGGTCGCCGTGAACAACAACGCGTCGGCGGTGCTGCTGGCCCTGGCGGCACTGGCGGGGGATGGCCGAGAGGTCATCGTTTCGCGTGGCGAGTCGATCGAGATCGGGGGACGGTTCCGGATCCCGGACGTGCTGGTGCAGAGCGGCGCGCGGCTGGTCGAGGTAGGGACGACGAACCGGACGTATGTGGACGACTATGCAGAGGCGTTAACAGCGGAGACGGCGGCGATACTCCGGGTGCACCGGAGCAACTTCGCGCAGGTGGGGTTCACCGAGACGCCGGCGGCGCAGGACTTGGCGTCCCTCGCCCACGAGCGAGGAGTATTGCTGCTAAACGATTTGGGGTCAGGCGCCTTCCTGGAGACGGCACGGTACGGGCTGGCGCCGGAGCCAACGGTATCGGACGCGCTTTCGGACGGATCGGACTTAGCGTTGTTCTCGGGGGACAAGCTACTCGGCGGGCCGCAGGCGGGTATCGCGGTGGGCCGGAAGGACCTGGTCGACCGACTGAAGCAACACCCGTTGGCGCGGGCGGTGCGGATCGACAAGATGGACCTGGCGGCACTGACGGCGACGCTCAATTCTTATGTGCGGGGCAAGGCCGAGGAAGAGATCCCGGTGTGGCGGATGATCTCGGCAACCGCCGAGGAGCTCGGGACGCGAGCGCAGGGTTGGATTGCGGCGATCGGGGTCGAGGGGTTGGAAGTCATGGATACGACATCGGCGATTGGCGGAGGGAGCCTGCCCGGCGAGACGCTGCCGACGCGTGCGTTGTCCATTCGGGCTTCGGCGTGCGGCGAGGGCGGGCCGGAGGGTTTCGCGGGCCGGCTGCGGCGAGCGTCGATGCCGGTGGTGGCGCGGATCGCGGACGACCGGGTCGTCTTGGACCCGCGGACGGTGATGCCGGACGAGGACGGGGACTTGGTGGCATCGTTACGGGAGGCGTTGGGATTATCTTCCGGCCCGCGAGGTTAGGCGATTCCGGGCGTTTGGATGCACACGTCGTGATGTGTGACAGCCGGCGAGCCGAACTCGGGCGGTGAACGCAGGGGCGATAGCCGGTTCGGTGGCGGCAGTGGTGGCGGCGTTGTTGTCGTTGCCGTTGCGTTCTCCGGACGACATTCTGCTGAACAGCGGGTCAGTGACTGTGGGCGCTCTATTGGCGGGAGCGACGGCGGGTATGTTGTGGCGCGTCGTGCGCGGCAGCCAGCGGCGGGTCTTGGTGTTCAGCGTCGTTTGGGCGGCCGGCTTCCTTCTGGTTGTCGCGGGGTCGTGGGCAGGCGAGCGGTGGTTGGACCACCTGTTGCGTTTTGCTCTGCCGTTGGCGACCGTCGTGTTCGTGATCAGCGGCGTGTTGACGGTCTGGCTCGATGGGACATCTCTCTCGCGGTCGTGGCGGTTGCTTGCCGTGTCGGTCGTCGTAGCACTCGCGGTGGGGATCGGATTGGCCGGACAAGGTGACGAAAAGAGCGGCCGGTTGGAGCTGCCGCCGCGCACGGGACAGGCCTGAGCCGCGACGCGTAGACCTTCAAAATGTGAACAGGGATAGGGGGAACGGCAATGGAGACAACGAACCGAACAGGTTGGGGTGCGATTCGGGCTTTGGCCCTTGCGCTCGCGGTGATGGCGGCAGCGGTGTTGGTATCCGGCGCGTGCAGCGGAGGAACCGGCGACACGGAGGAGTCAACGGCTGATGCGTCACCGACGTCGGAAGGGGCTGTGGCGACCGAAGCACCGACGGCGGCGCGGGGCGTGAAGGGCGTGACGTTCGTCGTGGGGGAGGGGTCGGAGGCGACGTTCACTGTCGAAGAGAAGTTGGCCAGCTTGTCGCTACCGAACGACGCGGTCATGCGGACGACAGGACTCTCGGGCGAGGTGCACCTGGACGGCCGACCGTCGGTGATCACGATCGACCTGCAGTCGATGGTGAGCGATCAACCGAGGCGGGACCAATTCGTGCGCGGCCAGATGTTCCCGAACGATCCGGCTGCAACGTTTACGTTGGACGACACGGGTCCCCTACCCGACGGTTTCCTGGAGGGCGACGATGTGACGACGCAGATCACGGGACGGTTGGCGATCCTGGGCGCTGAGGCGCCGGTGGCGTTCGAGATCGAGGCGCGTCACGACGGGGACGTGGTGTTCATTGTGGGGCGCACGATGTTCGAGTGGGCGGAGTTCGGGATGACGGCGCCGAACCTGCGTTTCGTGCAGGTGACGGACGAGGTGCACACCGAGGTGCTGCTGGCGGTTAGGCCGGCGAGTTCGTAGCGAGGCGGGTCCCACTCCGCATCTGATGTGATGCGATGTCGGGGTTGACGCGGGGGTCGTTACTCGCCGGCCGGCTCGTCGCGGAGCGTTAGGACCATCGTGGAGCGGACCGCGTCGTCCGTGGTTGAACTGGCCATGAGGAAAGCGCTGAAGGGCTCGATGAACGGCCGGGCGTCGCGGTTGTAGTCCTCCAGGGTCCCGTCGTCGAGGGCGTCTTCGACCATCGCGGCGATACCGGCAATGTCTACGAAGACGACCGAGTGGAGCGGCCCGGAGAGCAAGTTGGTCATCCGGGCGAATTCCGAAGCCGAACTGAGGGGAGTCGCCGTTCCGGATACGGTTTCGTGGAACGCTTCCAGGCTCTCGAGGGTGGTCCCGACGGTCACCCAATCCTCGGCGATGATGTAGCCAGGTTCCAGTCCGATGAAATCTCGGGGCTGAGCCGGCCTCGCGGACACTATTTCGTAATCTCCGAGCGAGCTCCGGTCGATGTCGAACCCAAGCACCCCGAGGAGAACCATGAGGCCGCCGAGGGCACGTTCGATGGCCTCGGTTTCGGCAGCGCCGACCAGCAGCAGGGCGTTGATGCTCGGAGTAGGCGGTCCGTCTTCGGAATCTCCACCAAAGAAGACTCCTTCGAGGTCGCTGGGAAGCACCGCGACGGCGATCTCACCGGTCAGGGATTCGATGATGTCGTCGATCTCAATGCCGATCTGTTCGTCGAAGCCTTCCAGCAACTGGTCGATCTCACCGAGGCCGGCGAACGACTGGTCAAACTCGTCCCAGATCTCGCCGATTCCCCTCGTAGCAAACAGGAGCAGCGTGTCCTCCGGCAGGACGCCGAGTGACTTCAGTCCACCGTCGTCATCGAGGACGAAGGTCTCCGAAGGGTCCGGCGCGACGAGATCGACGCGTACGCCATGGCTGATGAACGATGCGGATGCAGCAACGTAATCCCCCACGCCGGCGTCGACGTCGCCGAGCACGCCGAGTTGATCGCCGAGGGGGTCTGTGAGAACGGCGAGAGCGTCCACGATGGGGCCAGTCCGGGCGAACGCGAACATGACCCGTTCTCTCGGAACGGACTGACGGGCGGCGATGAAGACTTCGTCGCCGGCGAGCGGTCTCGCGGGGGGCGACTCCAGGTTGCGGACCATGTCCCGGACCGTATCCTCGTCACCCGAGACGATGAGGTAATGATCGGTGAGGCCGAGCGCGCTGGACCCATCCTCGGCGATCCAAATGTCTGCCCCGCGGGCGGCGCCGGTCTCGAATACCGTATCGTCCTCGTTCTCGTAGAACGCGAGAAGGTCTTCGACGAAGTCGAGCGCGGCGGCGTGGTCTCGGACGTGGGCCAGCAACACCCAATCGGGCTGATCTGAATCGATATCGAGGAGCGTCCAGGAGATTTCGTCACCGAGCCACGGCAGGACGTCGTCGCGAAAGTGGACTCCGATCCCGTCGTCGATCTCGTCGAAAGCCTGGTCCCGTGCTTCTTCGAAGGCATCGGTGGCGAAGACTCCGTTCCTGAGCCTCATCTGTTCGATGCCGGGGCGGAGATTAATCGAAACGTAGACGGCGGCATCCGAAGGGATGAAGCGTGCGGTCGTCTCGCCAGGCTGGCTGGCGTTGTGGACGAAGAGAAAGGCGGCGACGACGACGGCAGCCATGGCGATCGCGGGGATCGCCGCGGCGGCGACGAGGAGTCTTTTCTTGGTGACGTTGGCTCGTACTTGTTGCACGTTGTCCACTGTACTGGTCGGGGGGGGTATGAGGCGGCGGTGGGAACCGTCTTCACGGGATACGGCAGTGAGGCTCGTGCCGTCCCCCTGGCCGCTATTCATACTTCCGGCCCAAACCTTTGCTAAGGACGGTGGTTATTCCGACTTGCTTGATACTGGTGTCGAGTCTGAGTCGTGGCGCAATCACGCGATTTCCGGGGGCGGCGGATGTTTCAGGCAGGGTCCTGCGGCTTTAGGGAAGCGAGCCACTGGCAGGTGGCGCGGGGTGAGCGGATGTGGACGAGGTGGAGGTGGGCGTTTTGGGGTTGTTGGAGCGCTGTACGGATGGTGCGGCGGCGTTGCCAATAGGTCTGGAGGAGCCACAGGAACAGGGAGTCCTTGGTGAAGAAGTGGCGGGCGAGCGGCTCGCGGTTGCCGTTCCAGAGCCGTTCGCGGGTGACGAGCCGGCGCACGGTGCGCCGGAAGAGGCGCCAGGCAACGACTTTGAACGAAAGGTCGAGCCAAACTAGTGTGGTTGCCCTGGGCCACACGATGTCTTGGACAGCGGAGTAGTTACCGTCGACGACCCACGCGTCTCCGGACACCGCGTCCTCGACCCGGCGGCGAAGGGTTTCGGGCTCGGCCCGGGTCCAGTCCGGTCCCCAGTGCAAGGCATCCAATTCGACTTGAGGGATGCCGAGTGCGCGGGCGAGGTGTTGCGCGGTGGTGGTCTTGCCGGACCCGGTCGATCCGACGACGACGAACCGCCGCGGTTGGTCGTTAGGCACCGGACGGCGTGCGGTTACCGGGGGAGGTCGAGTCCTCGCTGGGCAATGATGTTGCGCTGGACCTCGTCGGTGCCTCCACCGATGGCGAGTCCGCGGATGAGCCATGCGTTGACGCCGAGGAAGCCACCGAGGGGTGCGCGGCTGGTCGAACGCGGGACGTAGAGGGCGTCGTCCGTCATGAGCCCGGCGAGTTTGTTGTAGACGGTGAACCCGACCTCGTCGCCCATGAGCTTGACCATGGAGGCCTCTTTGTCCGGGACCATGCCTTGGGTCTGCATCCAGGCGACGCGGTAGCAGAGCATGCGTGTGGTCTCGACCTGGACGCGGAGGTCGGCGATGACGTTCCGGGCGATGGGGTCGGCGAGGAGGTTGGGTGCGCCGCGGCGGGTGCGGGCCCGGGCCGCGGCGATGAACTGCTCCATGAAGGCCATGAGTCGCGCGGGGATCTCGACCTGGGAGCGCTCGAAGCTGAGAGTAGTCATGGCGGTGTAGAAGCCGCGGTTGAGTTCGCCGATGAGGTTGCGCTTGGGGACGCGGACGTCCTCGAGGAAGATTTCGCTCCAGCGCCAGCGGCCTAGGCCGTCGTAGAGGGGACGGATGGTGATGCCGGGCTGTTGCATGTCGACGAACATGTAGGAGACACCGCGATGCTTCGGCTGGTCCGGGTCGGTGCGGACGAGGTAGTGGCCCCAATCAGCCCACCGGCCTTCGCTGTTCCAGATCTTCTGTCCGTTGAGGACGAAGTCGTCCCCGTCCTCGACGGCACGGGTCTGGACGTTGGCAAGGTCGGAGCCCGCGTTGGGCTCGGAGAAGCCCTGTGACCAGTGGAAGATGTCGCCGTTGGCGATCTTGGGAAGGAACTCATCCTTCTGCCACTGTTGTCCGTGGAGCATGAGCATGGGTGCGACCATGCCACCGCCGAGGATCTCGGGCGCACCAGCGTATGCCATAGCCTCGCGGTAGGCGAGTTGGGTGCTGAGGGAGGCGGCCTGTCCGCCGTATTCGCGCGGCCAGTGCATGGTCCACCAGCCCTTGGCGGCGAGCTTCCGGATGAACTCGTGGATGCGGTCCTGCTCGCCGGGGTCGTCGACGTCGTAGGAGGCGACGATGAGGGAGGTGGCATCCTTACCGTTGTCGCGCCAGTTGTCGTTGACGAAGTCGATGGCTTCGTCGCGGAACGCTCGTTCTTCGGCGGTGTATTGGAAGTCCATCGGTTGGTGGCTCCTTTGCTCGTTCTGGGGATGGAGCGCCGCGGGTATGGGTTGGCTGGAGGAAGGCTAGTCCCGGGGCGGGTGGTTGTCGAGCGGAGTGGTTCAGGGTTGGGCGGACGTTTGACACGTGGGCGGCGCGCTCGTAATCTGAGCAACAACACCCCTTGACAGGGGGTCTTTCTATTTGTGCTCGGTGAAGATGACGAGAGCGGTCAATTGTCGGCAAACGGGGCTCCGCACCTGAGGGTCTGGAGCAAGCGATCCAGATGACGGCGGGAGACCACCGGATCCGCGCACACCTCGAACAGGTCGAGGACTCCGTCCTTTCCCCATACGCGCAGCGAAGCGCGGCGTCGCGCGGACGGGAGCGCGCCGAGGATCCGTCGTTCATGCGGACGGCGTTCATGCGAGACCGGGACCGGATCGTGCATTCGAAGGCGTTCCGGCGGCTGAAGCACAAGACGCAGGTGTTCATCAGCCCGGTGGGCGACCACTATGTAACGCGGCTGACGCACACGATCGAGGTGGCACAGATCGCGCGGTCGATCAGCCGGGCGCTCCGATTGAACGAGGACCTGACCGAGGCTATCGCGCTTGGGCACGACCTGGGGCATACGCCGTTTGGACACCTGGGCGAGGCGTTCTTGGACGATCGCCTAACCGGGGGATACCGCCACGCGGAGCAGAGTCTCCGAATTGTGGAGCGGTTGGAGAAGGACGGCGCCGGTCTGAACCTGACTTGGGAGGTCCGCCATGGGATGGCGCACCACTCGAAGGGCCGGCACGAGTTGTACGAAGCGCCCGAGACCGAGGACCGGCTGACGCTGGAGGCCCAGGTCGTTCGGCTCAGTGACGCGATCGCGTATGTGAACCATGACCTTCTGGATGCCGTTCGGGCTGGCGTGTTGACTGAGGAACAGGCGCCGGAGTCGGTGCAGCGTGTGCTGGGCCGACGCCACTCCGAGCGGTTGAACGCGTTGATCGGCGACGTGGTGGAGACCTCGTGGGCGGCGTCCGGAGCGGTCGACGGCGAGCCGGCGATCCGCATGAGCGAGGCGGCCGGGGCGGCGGCGTCGGAACTCCGCGACTTCTTGTTCAACCGCGTTTACGAGCGGCCGAACCCAGCGGCGACCGAGGCGATCGAGACGCTCGGGGCGTTGTGGGAGGCGTTCACGAGTGATCCAGGGCTGATCCCGCCTGGGTACGCGGAACCGGGTGCGTCGGGCGAGCGGCGGGCCGCCGATTACCTCAGCGGGATGACGGACCGGTTTGCGGAACGGACCGCCGAGGCTCTCCGGAGCGGGCGGCCATCGACGCTCGAGTTGGTAGGAGCACCGCTCTGATGACCGTGGTCGACGACGTCAAGGCACGCGTCGACCTTGTCGAGTTGGTGGAGTCATACCTCCCGCTCCAGAAGGCGGGGAGGATCTTCAAGGCGCGATGTCCATTCCACACGGAGAAGACGCCCTCTTTTGTGGTGTACCCGGAGACGGGGACGTGGCGCTGTTTCGGGCAGTGCGGGACGGGCGGCGATGCGTTTGCCTTCGTCCAGAAGAAGGAGAACCTGACGTTCGGCGAGGCGCTGCGACGGTTAGGTGATCACGTGGGTGTGACGGTAGAGCCTCCACGGGCGCGGGACGAAGAGGCGGAGAAGCAGCGCGAACGGGCGGGGACGCTGCTGGACGCGGCCCGCGACTACTTCCACCGGATCTTGGTGTACTCGCCCGCCGGCGAGGAGGCGCGATGGTACCTGACGTCACGCGGGATCACGGAGGCATCGATCACGGGCTTCCATTTGGGGTTGAGCCCGAACGGGCGCGAGGTGCTGAAGCACCACCTGCGAGACCTGGGGCACTCGGAAGAGGACATGGTGACGGCCGGCGTGCTGGTCCAGCGCGACGACGAGGAGGCCCCGGCGGTCGACCGGTTCCGAGGCCGGTTGATGTTCCCGATCACGGACCAGCGTGGGACGACGGTCGGTTTCGGCGCGCGGGCGTTGGACGCCGGGACGCAGCCGAAGTATCTGAACTCTCCCCAGACGCCGCTCTTCGACAAGAGCGGCATTCTCTATGGGTTGGACTTCGCGATGGAGTCGGTGCGGTCGAGCGGACGGGTGGTGTTGGTCGAGGGTTACATGGATGTAATCCAGGCCCACCAAGCGGGGTTCACGGACGTGGTGGCGGTGATGGGAACGTCGCTGACAGAGCGGCAGGTGAACCTGGTCCGGCGGTCGGCGCGGCAGTATGCGCTGGCGTTGGACCCGGACGCCGCAGGTGAGGAGGCGACGCGACGGAGCCTCGAGAGCGCATGGCGGCTGTTCCAACGGGTGGTCGTGCGGGTGCCGGGGAGCGGGCCGGTGGCGATCCGGCAGGAGACGCCCGACCTGAGGATTATTTCGCTGCCGGAAGGGCGAGACCCGGACGACGTGATCCGGGGAGACCGTGACGAATGGGAGCGGCGCGTCGATGAGGCGACGCCGATCCTGGAGTATTTGATCCAGTGGGAGGCATCGCGTGAGGACGCGTCGTCGAACGCCGGAAAACTTGTGGTGGCAGACCGGATCTTCCCGCTGATATCCGCATTGGAGAACCCGTTCGAGCAGGACACTGCGTATTCGAAACTGTCGACAGCGCTTGGCGTGGAGCGGAGCGCATTGGAAGCCGCGGTGGGGCGCCCAACAAGGCTACGGCCGCGGCGGGCGCGACAGGTGGCCGCTGCGCCGGACCCGGAGACGCAACCTTCGGCGGCACCGATCGACCCTCCGCGCGGGGAGCCGATCGAGGAGCACCTCCTAGGCTTGGTCCTGACCCGGACGAGCGAGGCGTGGACGGTGTGGGAAGAGGAGGACCTCCCGGCGCTGCCGATGGAGTGCTTCCACGACCCGCAGAACGCGGACCTTTGGCGGGTGTTGACCGAGGGCGGTGCGGTGGAGGAAGCGGAAGCGTTGGTGGGGTCTCACGCGGAGTGGTTGCGAAACGCGCTTACGATGCCGTTGGAGCGTCGCGATCTGGGCCGCGCGTTGGGGGACCTGGTGGGACGCCTGCTGGAACGGCACCTCAGGGAGCAGGAATTAGAGGCGGCGCTCGCGGTGACCGAGTCCGACAGCACGGTCGAGTCCGCGGACGACGAGGACGCGGTGCCGCTGGACGACGAGACGCGTCGTCAATTCATCGAACGCACGGAGCATTTGCGCGGGTTGCAGCGCAGCCCGCCGGGGCGGCAGCGTCGTTGACGACACGAGTATTTACGAGGACGGACTCAGGGGCTTCGGTCGCGCAATCAGGTTCGAGGAGGAAGTATGTCCTGGCAGGCTGGTGTAACGAACTTCAATAAGGACTCGCAACAGGCGGGGCAGGTGCGGGTGACGGAGGACGGCGTAGTGACGCTGGACCCGGCAGCCGCAGCGGACCTGATCGGCGTGCTGCCGCAGTTGGCGCCGCGCCGTGGCGAGACCCAGGACTGGCCGACTCAAGAGGAGTGGGCGGAGGCGCGGAAGCTGGAGCAAGAGGCTGAGGCTGAGGCCGCGCTCGAGGCGGACACGGACTCGATGGACGATCCGGTGCGGATGTACCTGCGGGAGATCGGCCGAGTCGACCTACTGAACGCTCGCCAGGAAAAGACGTTGGCGCGCCAGACGGAGGGGTGGAAGGAGCTTCAAACGTTGGAGCGAGGCTTCCATGAGCGGACGGGCCGCCCGCCGCGCATTCCGGACCTGGCGACACACTTGCTGGAGCGGTTGACGCCGTACAGCGACATCTGCGACATGCTGACCTTCCAGATGGAACTGGAGGAGCCGATCAGCATCCTGTTGATGAAGGAGGACCCGGAGGTCGCGAAGCTGATCGACGTGGAGATGCACCACGAGATGGCCGCGGAATGGGCTGAGCGGCTGCAGCGGGAGCAGGAAGAGGTGGAGCGCGAGATCACGCGCATGTCGCTGTACCGGTGGCTGCTGCCGACTCCGGTGCTGCAGTCGACGGACCCGAACCTCCGGATCCACGGGATCCAGGAGTTTCTGGAAGAGACCGACCTGTCCGCATCGGTGCGGTCGGTCGAGCGGGAGTGTTGGACGTATTTGGCACAGATCCGGCGCGATGGGGAGCGTGCGCAGCGCCAGTTGATCGAGGCGAACCTGCGGCTGGTGGTGAGCGTGGCGAAGAAGTACATCGGTCGCGGGATGGGGCTGTTGGACCTGATTCAGGAGGGCAACATCGGGCTCATCCGGGCGGTCGAGAAGTTCGACTACCGGAAGGGGTACAAGTTCTCGACGTACGCGACGTGGTGGATCCGGCAGGCGATTACGCGGTCGATCGCGGACCAGGCGCGGACGATCCGGATACCGGTGCATATGGTCGAGACGATCAACAAGTTGCTCCGCGAGAACCGGCGGTTGGTGCAGGACCTCGGTCGGGAGCCGACGACCGAAGAGATCGCGAACGAGATGGAGATCACGCCGGAGCGGGTCCGCGAGATCCTGAAGATTTCGCAGGAGCCGGTGAGCCTGGAGACGCCGATTGGCGAGGAGGAAGATTCCCACCTCGGCGACTTCATCGAGGACCGGACGGCGCTTGCGCCGGCGGACGCGGCTTCGTACCAGCTATTGAAGGAGCAGATCAGCGACGTGCTGCACACGCTGAGCGCCCGGGAGCGCCGCGTCCTGCAGCTGCGGTTCGGACTGGAAGACGGACGGAGCCGAACGCTGGAAGAGGTCGGTCGAGAGTTCAGCGTGACGCGAGAGCGGATCCGGCAGATCGAAGCGAAGGCGTTGCGGAAGCTCCGGCACCCGACGCGGAGCCGCCGCCTGAAGGACTTCTTGAGCTAAGCGCCTACACGGCTTAGGTCCTCGGTCGGCTCGGCGACGGGTCCGGCGAGGTTGGTCAGGTCGATGACGTCGCTGATCTTGATTTCCAGTTCGCTGGCGAGTCCGGCGTTGACTTCGAGCGCGTACCGGGCGGGACCAGCGGAGGGGTAGCGGCGGAGCAAGGACACGGGCGTGCCCGGTTCCGGTTGCATGGTGTGCACGCTGACGACGACCCCGCTCGTATCGAGGTAGACGAGGTCGAGCGGGATGAGCGTGTCGCGCATCCAGAAGGTGCGGACGCGCTCGTCCGGGAAGATGAACAGCATTCCGGCGTCCTGATCGAGGTGTTCTCGGCCCGAGAGTCCAATCGTGTGCTGGTCACGGGTGCGCGCGAGTTCCAAGCGGATGGTGCGGCCGGCTACGACAAGCGTGGGTTGCGGCGCTGGGATGGGTGTGGCGGTCGGTGTCGGGATGGGGGTCGGTGTCGGTGACTGAGTCGGTCCCGAGGCGGCTGGCGGGACGACGAAAGGCGCTGGGGCCTGCGGCTGCGGTGTTACAACAACGTGGGTCGTGGGAGGCGTCGGCGTCAGGTCCAGCCGAGCCGGCGGCGACGCGGTGGATGTCGGCACGGGTACGGTCCCGCGACAGGCGAGCGCCATCGATGCCGCGGCAAGCACCAGGAGCACGACCAGAGATGCCAAACGCCGGCTGCGCATGCCTTCACGGTAGCCAGGTCGGTCGTTCATTAGATACGCGCGCGGGCGGCTGGCAGTTGCGGGGTCAGCGACGGACGTCTGCAAGATCGTGTCCCGCTGCGGCGACGTGAGCGAGGCGAGTTGGAAGCGGGACGCGGAACTTGGGGGCGCAGGCGAGCGACCACTTGATGGCGTTGGGCAGCGAGATGCGGTGGCCTATGGAGACAAAGATGGGGGTGACGGCTGGGCGGGTCCGCACGGCTGCGCCGATGCGCTGGCCATGGTGGACGAGGGGTTTCCAGGAGCCGCGGTCTGCATCGGGCGGTTGGTGTGAGCCGACGAGCCGTGACTTGGCGCAACCGATGGTTGGGATGTCCGTCATGAGGCCGAGGTGGCAGGCAAGTCCGAAGCGTCGTGGGTGGGGGGCGAGTCCCTGCCCGTCGACGAGGAGGAGGTCCGGCGGTCGTTGCAGCTCGGCGAGGGCGTTGCCGAGGACCGGGGCCTCGCGGAAGGAGAGGAGGCCCGGGATGTAGGGGAATTGTGGGGTGTCTTCGGCCGTGGCGACCTCGGCGACTTCGAGATCAGGGAAGGTAAGGACGACAGCTGCGCCGCAGACGAGGCCTGTGTCAGGGTCCGGTGGCGAGAGGTCGACGCCGGCGACGGTGCGGACTGCGCGAGGTCTGAGGGTCCCGGTCGTGACGACGCGGGGAGCGAGGCGCCGCTGGATTTCGACGGCATCGGCGGGAGTGAGGTCTTGGTTCCAGGGGTGGAGTTGTTGTATTCGCATCGCGCTGGACCGCGTAGGGAAGGGTCGTTGTCTGTGTATTATGCGGAGCGTCGGCGCGTCGTCATGTGGCGGGGCGGGCGGCACGAGGGGTCCGTCGGGGTGTAGCGCAGTCCGGAAGCGCACCTGCATGGGGTGCAGGGGGTCCCCGGTTCAAATCCGGGCACCCCGACCAGTTTTGGGATTGGGTGCGGACCAGGGCCTGGGCCAAGCGAGCCGGTGAGGGATTAAAGGGTCGAGACGATGTCCAGGCAGGCTTGCCTGTACGGGTCGTTCGTAGCCGAGCATCACCCGCGCGACTCCTACGAAGCTGGAGGCGCCATTCCGGCGGCGTGCTGCCAGTGTCCTGGCAAGACCGGCTGGTTGAAGCTGTATGATCCAGCGTTGTTTCGTGGGCGATGCCCTCGTAACATCAAACATACAGGACATCCACCAAAGGTGTTCTTATTAAACGCACGAAGATTGCCACAATACGCTTGTTTCATTGCACTCAAGGTGATTTGTATTCTTTCGCCGTATAGACTTCACAACGCAGCTTGACTAATTCCCCAAGTGTGGGTCGTCAACCGATGCAAAAGCCACCACGTATCTGTCTATAAATGGTCCCGGACTGAAAGATGGGATCACTAACCAAGCCTAGCATCTCTCAATTGTCAGGTAGTGAATTATGTATCGATTGTTCCTGATCTTCGGATTGTTGTAGGGTAAGTAGGCTGCGTGCGCAGCTCGGTTGTACTGCGCACCGGGTGTCAAGTCAGCGTGGGCGGCGCACGCCGCCCACGAACGCCTTAAGGAGGCGGCACATCTTCGATGCGGTCTAGCTCCCGGTCCCAGAGATTAGCCATCGCGGCGATGGTCGCTGTCTTGGCCTTGCTGTCGGGGTCCACCATCCCGTTGACGACGTCTGCGCAGAGTGAGGCCGCCCCGGAGCAGCCATCCGGGCTGTCCACCGAGGCCGGCGACACCCAGGTGAGGTTGAGCTGGGAGGACCCCGACGATTCGACGATAGACAAGTACCAGCTTTGGCAGATTGCCGAAAGGGCAACGCTCACTGCCGCCAACACCGATTTGGACGATCAGTTCGGGAATTCTGTCGCGGTGGCCGGCGACGCGGCAGTGGTCGGGATGCCCGGGGACGACGACACTCAGAACAACTCCGGGGCAGTTCTCGTGTTCACCCGTGATTCCAATGGCGACTGGAGCCAGGCGGCGAAGCTCAAAGCCGGCGATGCCGGAGCGGATGATAACTTCGGCACTTCTGTCGCGCTGGACGGTAACACTATGGTCGTAGGCGCGTTCTGGGACGATGACAACGGCTCGCAGTCCGGCTCGGTCTATGTATTCACCGAGCCCACCGGCGGCTGGGGCGACTGGGACTCCCTGAATGACCTTGCCAAGGCCGCTTTGACGGCCAAGATCGTCCCCGCCGGCGTCGCTGCGGGCGACGAGTTCGGACGTTCCGTGGCGGTGGACGATAGCACTGGGACCATCGTGGCCGGGGCATGGCACGACGGCAGCAACGAAGGTTCGGCCTACGTCTTCACCGAACCCACCGGCGGCTGGAGCGGCTGGGGCACCTTGACTGACCCTGCCAAGGCCAATTTGACGGCCACGCTCACCGCCTCCAACGCTGCGGCGAACGACTACTTCGGCCATTCCGTGGCAGTGGACGATGACACCGTTCTGATTGGGGCGAGCGGGAGAGACGGCGGCAAAGGCGCGGTGTACGTGTTTACCAAGCCGGAGACCGACGACGGTTGGACCGGCGACTTAGATATCGATACTGGTGACGCGACAAAGCTCACCGCCGGCGATGGCGCTGACAACGATTTTTTGGGTGCTTCCGTAGCGATCGACGATGGCACCGCCGTGATCGGGGCGATCGGGGATGGCGCGAACGAAGACGACGGCGACAACACCAATGACCTCACCAATGCCGGTTCGGCTTACGTTTTCATCGAAGGTCCTAACGGGTGGAGTCAGGCGGCCAAGCTCACCGCCTCCGACCGCGAGGTCGATGCCCGAGACGACAGCCAGTTTGGGATTTCCGTAGCGGTGAGCGGTGACATCGTCGTTGTCGGGGCGGACGGAGTCGACCAAAGCGCCACCGAGACCAATTTCGGTGCGGCCTACGTCTTCACCAAGCCCGCCACCGGCTGGGCCGACAATACCGAGACGGCCAAGCTCACCGCCTCCGACCGCAACACGAACCACGATTTCGGCTCTTCCGTCGCAATAGACGGTGACACGGTCGTGGTTGGAGCGGAGGGAAAGGACAGCGGCGAAGGCGCGGCCTACGTGTTCGACATCGTGGACTGGGAAGACATCGCCGATAGTGACGCGGCGACCACGTCCTACATCGTGACCGGTCTGACCAACGACATCGACCACACCTTCCGGGTGCGCGCGGTGGACGGCACCGAAGCCAGCGATCCGTCCGTCTCCGTGGCAGGGACCCCGAAGGCGGCCTCCTACGTTCCGGTCAAACTCTTAAACTTTTCCGCCGCGCAGACTGGCGACGGTGAGGTGGAGTTGACGTGGGACGCGCACCGCTACCCGCTGACCGTCAGTGGTTATGAGTACAAGCAAGATAGTGGCGATTGGAACGCCATCACGGGGAGCGATTCCAGCACCCATTCCCATACCGTCACTGGCCTGACCAAGGACACCGCGTACACCTTCGCTATACGCGCCGTCAACGGCGCCGGTTCAACTGAGTCCGACTCCAGGTCCGTAACAATAATCGGACAGCCGACGAAGCCCGACTCATTCACCGCCGTCGCGGGCGACGAACAGGTGTGGCTTGGCTGGAGAAGCCCCGCAGATTTCACCATATCCGGGTACGAGTACCAGCAAAAGACCGGGGGCGACTTCAGCGACGATTGGACCTCCATTCCCGGGAGCAGGTCCGGGACCACCTTCTATATCGTGACCGGCCTGACCAACGACACGTCCTACACGTTCCGGGTCCGCGCCGTGAACGCCGCGGGAGGAAGCGATGCGTCCGTCGAGAAGCCCGCGACGCCGGGGGAGGCGTCTTCGGCCCCGGGCGTACCCGAAGGCTTTGCCGCCAGACAGATCGGCGACGGCCAAGTGGAGTTGACGTGGGAGGCGAGTTCCAACCCGTTGAACGTCACCGGTTACGAGTTCAGACAGAACAACGGCTCTTGGACCACCATCTCCGGGAGCGATTCCCGCACCGTCTCCCATTCCTTCACTGGCCTGACCCAGGACGTCACGTACACCTTCCGGGTCCGCGCCGTCAATAACTCCAGCAATGGCGTCTCCTCCGGCGCCGAGTCCGTGATTGTCGTCGCCGAACCGAAAGCGCCGACCGATCTCGCCGCCAAAGCGGGCGACACCCAGGTGGGGCTGACCTGGAAGGACCCCTTTTATGCGTCCATAGCCAAATATCAGATCTTCCAGTTCCCTGAGAGCGTCACCAAGCTGATCTCCAGCGACCGCGATGACGGAGACGAGTTAGGGTTTTCGGTCGCCGTGGACGGTGACACCCTGGTGATTGGGGCCCTCGGGGACGACGACACCAAGAATCTATCCGGTTCGGCCTACGTATTCACCAGGGTTGCCGGCGGCTGGACCCAGGCGGGCAAGCTCACCGCCAGCGATCCCAAGGTGGATGCCGGCTTCGGGCATGCGGTCGCAGTGCATGGTGACACCATCGTCGTTGGAGCGTACGAGGACGACCTCGGAACAAAGACTGATGCTGGTGCGGCGTACGTCTTCACCAAGTTCGGCGGCGTCTGGGGCAACGCTCCGGTCTCAGGAGATCACAGAGTAGAGACGGCCAAGCTCACCGCCTCCGACGCCCTGGCCGGCGACGAGTTCGGAACGTCGGTGGCCGTACACGAAGACACCATCGTGGTCGGGGCTCCCGAGAAAGACACCAATCCAGACCCCAACGTCGACAATGCCAGGGGTTCAGCCTACATCTTCACCAAGCCTGCGAACGGCTGGGCCGACATGACTGAGACGGCCGCACTGAGCGGCCAGTCGGATGGCGACCGGTTCGGTCGCTCCGTAGCGTTGCATGGTGACACGGTCGTGGTCGGAGCGTTCGAAGAAAACGGCGATAGAGGTGCAGCTTATGTGTTCACGAAGCGCGCCGCTACCGGAGTCTGGGACGATTGGGATGACACCAGTGTCAGCAATGCAACTCCCACGTTGACCGCCTCCGACCGCGCCAGTGGCGACCGGTTCGGCCGAGCCGTTGCCATGGACGGAGACACGATTGTAATTGGTGCGCCCTACCACGACTACGACGACCCCGATGACAACACCAACGATGTCAGCGACTCCGGTGCAGCGTACGTCTTCATCAAGCCCGCCACCGGCGGCTGGGCCACCGACACCGAGACCGCCAAGCTAACCGCCTCCGAACGCGCGGAGAACGACCAGTTCGGGTATTCCGTCGCGGTGGACGGCAACACCGTCGTGGTTGGTGCGGACCAAGACGACAGCGACCGTGGTTCAGTGTACGTATTCACCGAGCCCTCCACCGGCGGCTGGACCGATAGGGAAGGTACGGACCCACTCACGGCCTACGATCGCCGTCAGAACGACCGGTTCGGCAACTTCGTGGCGGTGGACGGCGACACCGTGTTGGTTGGGGCGGTCGGGGACGACAGCGATAAGGGTTCGGCCTACGTGTTCGGCACCGGTACGGAGTGGGCCGACATCCCCGGCAGCGGAGCGGAGACCATCTCTCACATCGCCAGGGGTCTGCGCAACAACGTCAAGCACACCTTCCGGGTCCGCGCGGTGAACGCGGCGGGCGCAGGCGACGCGTCCGAAACGGACGCGAAGGCGGTGGCGGCGACGTTCGGCCCCTCCCAACCCGCAGACCTCACCGCCACCCAGACCGGCGGCGGCCAGGTGCTCTTGGCGTGGACCGCGAGCACTGAACCGCTGACCGTCAGGCGTTATCAGTACAAACAGAACGATGGTAGCGGCTTCGGTGATTGGATCGGCATCGAAGGAAGCGATTCCAGCACCGCCTCCCACACGATCACCGGTCTGGTCGGCGGGATCGAATACTCCTTCACCGTCGGCGCCGTCAACGGTGACGGTCAAAACGCCTCGGCCGTCGAGTCCGTAACTCTAGAAGCCCAGGCCGCGGCGCCCAGCAATTTGGACGCGGACGCGGGCGACGAGCAGGTAAGGCTGAGTTGGGACGATCCCGGTGATTCGACCATAGACAAGTACCAGCACTTCCAGATCGACCCGAGCAAGCTGACCGCCGGCGACGGCCTCCGGGGCGACGAATTCGGATATTCGGTGGCGGTGGACGGCAACACCGCCGTGATCGGGGCGTACCAAGACGACCACACTGACGACGACAGCAACACCATCGGCAATGCTGGTTCGGCCTACGTCTTTACCAAGGTCTCCGGCGTGTGGCGCCAGCTAGCCAAGCTCACCGCCGATGACGGCGCGGCGAACGACGAGTTCGGGTATTCGGTGGCGGTGGACGGCGACACCATCGTGGTTGGGACGCATCAAAACGACGCCGATTCCAACGACAACGACGAAGGCGCGGCCTACGTCTTCACCAAGCCCGCCAGCGGCTGGGCCGACATGACTCAGACAGCCAAGCTCACCGCCTTCGGCGCTGCGGCGGGCGACGAGTTCGGAATCTCCGTCGCCGTCGACGGCAACACCATCCTGGTGGGAGCGCACCAAAACGACAGCGACGATGGTGCAGCCTACGTCTTCACCAAGCCCTTCACCGGCTGGGCCGACAGCAGCGAGACCGCCAAGCTCATCGCTTCCGATGCCGCGGCGGACGACGAGTTCGGAATCTCCGTCGCGTTGGACGGCGACACCGCGGTGATCGGGGCGCGTCAGGACGACGACAACGGCAGCCAGTCCGGTTCGGCCTACGTCTTTACCAAGGTCTCCGGCGTGTGGAGCCAGAAGGCGAAGCTGATCGCCTCGGACGGCGCGGCGAACGACGAGTTCGGAATCTCCGTGGCGGTGGACGGCGACACCGCCGTGATCGGGGCGCGTCAGGGCGACACCAGGAACGGCGCCGCTTACGTATTCACCAAGGTCTCCGGCGTGTGGAGCCAGAAGGCCAAGCTCACTGCCGATGATGGAGCGGCGGACGACGAGTTCGGAATTTCCGTCGCAGTGGAGGGCGATACCGTCGTGATCGGAGCATACCAGGACGACGATCACGGCGATCTATCTGGCTCGGCCTACGTCTTCACCCAGGACTCCTCCGGTGGGTGGCGCCAGAGGGACAAGCTCACCGCCTCCGACGGCGCGGCGCGGGACCGGTATGGGTATTCCGTCGGGGTCAGCGGCGACACCGTCGTGGTTGGTGCGTATTCGGATGATAGTAACGAAGCCAATACTGGTGCGGCCTATTTTTTGCGTATTCCGGGTTGGACCGACATCCGCGATAGCGACGATGAGACCATCTCTCACATCGTCACCGGCCTGACCAATGACGAGGAACACACCTTCCAGGTGCGGGGTGTGAACGCCGCAGGCGCGGGTTTGGCCTCGGCCCGCGCCCGAGGTACTCCCACGTTTGCGATACCGGACCGGCCCACGGGTTTCGCCGCGGCCGCGGGCGATACCGTGGTGGACCTGAGTTGGGATGACCCCGAAGATTCGACTATAGAGAAGTACCAACTGCTCCAGATTATTCAGGGCGGCAAGCTGACTACCGCGTCCACCGACGACCCGGTGGTGCGGGGCGACGGGTTCGGAATCTCCGTCGCGGTGGACGGCAACACCGCCGTGATCGGGGCCTATAAGGACAACGGCGCTGGCGCTGATTCCGGTTCCGCCCACGTCTTTACCAGAAGCTCGTCTACCGCTGCGTGGAGTTGGGCGGCCAAGCTCACCGCTTCCGACGCTGCGGCGAACGACGAATTCGGAATCTCTGTCGCTATCGAAGGCGACACCATCGTCGTGGGAGCGCATCAAAACGACGCCGACGACCAAGACAATGACGAAGGCGCCGCCTACGTCTTCATCAAGGTCTCCGGTGTCTGGGGCCAGAAGGCCAAGCTAACGGCTTCCGACGCCGCGGCGAACGATGAGTTCGGAATTTCCGTGGCGGTGCACGACGACACCGTGGTCGTAGGAGCGCACCTGGAAAACGCCAACGACGACGACGTAGACATCACCGACGACGTCGCTGACTCCGGCGCCGCCTACGTCTTCACCAAGCCCGAGAGCGGCGACTGGGCCGACGCCACCGAGGCCGCCAAGCTCACTGCTTCCGACGGAGCGGCGAGCGACGAGTTCGGAATCTCTGTGGCGGTGCACGACGAAACCGTGGTCGTAGGAGCACACCTGGAGAACGCCAATGACGACGACGTAGACACCACCGACGACATCGCTGACTCCGGTGCGGCCTACGTCTTTACCAAGCCCGAGAGCGGCTGGGCTGACGCCACCGAGACCGCCAAGCTCACCGCCGATAACGCCGCGGAGAACGACGAGTTCGGAATCTCTGTGGCTGTGCACGGCGAAACCGTCGTGGTTGGTGCGCACAAGTACGATGTCGGCGTCGGCACCGAGAAGGCTAACGCCGGTGCGGCCTACGTCTTCATCAAGCCCGAGAGCGGCGGCTGGGCCGACGGCACTGAGACCCCGAAGCTCATCGCCTCCGATGCTATGAGAGGAGACGAATTCGGGATTGCCGTGGCGGTGGACGATAACGAGGACACCATCGTGGTCGGGGCCTACCTGGACGACGACAATGGCGACAATGCCGGTTCGGCCTACGTCTTCACCCAGGATTCCAACGGGTGGAGTCAGAAGACGAAGCTCACCGGGCCCTCCCGTGGAAAGGGCGACTGGTTGGGGTACTCCGTTGCGGTGGCCGGCGACACCGTCCTGGCTGGGGCCTACAAGTCCAACAACAGCGGCCCCGATTCAGGCGCCGTCCAACTGTGGGTAGTCCCGGAGTGGGCCGACATTGCCAATAGCGACGCGACGACCACGTCCCACACCGTCGCCGGTCTGACCAACCGGGTCGAGTACAGCCTTCAGGTCCGCGCGGTGGACAAGGTGGAAGGGGCCGCCGGCCCGCCCTCGGACCCCCTCAGGGCCATGCCGTTCAAGCCGAAGCCAGCGGAGCCGACCGGGCTCACCGCTGTGGCCGGCGACAGCCAGGTGGAGCTGAGCTGGGGCGATCCCGGCGAGAGCTCGCTGCCCATAAACAGCTACCAGCTATGGCAGCATGCGGAGCACTCCGAGCTGCCGGCCGCCAGTCCGACAGCGGACGATGAGTTCGGGTATGCCGTAGCGATAGACGGCGACACCGCCGTTGTCGGGATGCCCGGAGAGGACAACCCCCGAAACTCCGGTGCCGCCTTCGTATTCACCAGGGACTCATCCGGCACGTGGAGCCGGGTGGCCAGGCTCAGAGCCAGCGATCCGGTTGATGATGATGGTGATGACGATAATGATCAGCATAGATTCGGCCTATCTGTGGCCGTGCATGAAGACACTTCGAATGGCGACACGATAGTGGTTGGCGCTCCCGACCACTCAAGCAGTACAGGTGCGGTATACGTATTCAGTGAGCCCTCCGACGGCTGGGCCAACACTACGGAAACGGCAAAGTTCCTAGCCTCGGACGGCGCGGTTGACGACGAGTTCGGGAATTCGGTCGCGGTGGTCGGTAACACCATCGTGGTCGGGGCGTACCTGGACGACGACAATGGCGACAGTTCCGGCTCGGCCTACGTCTTTGACGAGCCCTCCGGCGGCTGGGCCAACGATACGGATTCGGACGATGCAGATGCTGAATTCGACCACACCACGGAGACCCTCAAGCTCAGCGGGAGTAGCGGTTCCGACAATTTCGGCAGGTCGGTAGCAATCGACGGTGACACCATCGTGGTTGGAGCGAGCGGAGTCGATATTGGTACGGGTTCGGCTTTCGTGTTCATCAAGCCCGCCACCGGCTGGGTCAACAGCTCGGGTACTGAGGTGGCCAAGCTCACCACCTACGTCCGCAGTGAAAGCGACAGAGGGGACAGATTCGGGCATTCAGTAGCAATCGACGGTGACACCATCGTGGTTGGGGCCTACGGGGACGACGGCGATAGGGGTTCGGTCTACGTGTTCACCAAGCCCGATACCGGCTGGGCCAACAGCCCAGGGACCGAGACGGCCCAGCTCACCGCCTCCGACAGAGCGGCGAACGACGAGTTCGGGCGTTCGGTATCGGTGGACGGCGACACAGTAGTAGTTGGCGCGCATCTGGACAATATCGGAGGGGGCACGGATAAAGCGGGTTCGGCCTACGTGTTCACCAAGCCCAGCGCGGGGTGGGTAGACAGTTCTGAGGATGCCAAGCTTCCTGGACCTGGCGACAGCGATGACGACCAATTCGGATGGTCCTTAGCAGTAGACAGGGGCACCATTCTGGTGGGGGCGGACTGGCACGGTAGCAACGACGCAGGCGCTGCCTACCTTTATGACATCCGTGTGTGGGCCGACATCGACGGAAGCACGGGAGAGACCAGGTCCCACTTTGCGACCGGCCTGACCAACGACGCGGAGCACACCTTCGCGGTCCGCGCGGTGAACGACGGCGGCGCAAGCGGCCCGTCTAATCAGGTGTCCGCGGAACCGGCGAGCGCGGCCTCGGCCCCCGCGAAACCCAGGTACTTCTCCGCGGTGCAGGTTGGCGCACGCGAGGTGCGTTTGGCGTGGGAGCCGAGCACCGATCCCCTGACCATCGTCAGGTTTGAGTACGCGGACAACGCCGGCGAAAACGAAATTTGGAAAGAAGCCACTGGGAGCCATTCCACCACCGTCTCCTACACCGTCTCCGATCTAGTGGTGGACACCAGGTACACCTTCGCGGTCCGCGCCGTCAACAGCGCCTTCTCCGGCGCTCCTTCCGACCCTTGGTCGGTAACAATAGCTGCAGCGCCGGACAGACCCACCGCGCTCACTGCCGATGCTGGCGACGAGCAGGTAGAGCTGAGTTGGCGTTACTCCGGCGGGCAAACGTCGACTACCGGGTTCCAATACCAGCAGAAGACCGGGGGCGACTTCGGCGACGATTGGACCGACGTCACCGGAGGCACATGGACGACCAGGTCCCACATTGTGACCGGTCTGACCAACGAGATCCCCTATACCTTCCGGGTCCGGGCCGTGAACGTGGTCGTAGGGAGCGAACCGTCCGACCCCGTGACCTCCACCCCGGAAGCGGCTCGTTCCCGCCCCGCGCGGCCGACAAACTTCAATGCCGAGCAGACCGGCGTCGGCCAGGTGGAGTTAACGTGGAATACGGCCGGGGCGCGCCTGACCGTCACCGGCTATCAGTACACGGATAACGGCGGTTCCAGTTGGAGCGACATCTCCGGGAGCGATTCCGGCACCGTCTACTACACGGTCACCGGCCTGACTACTGGAAACACCTACACCTTCGCCGTCCGGGCCGTCAACAGCGGCACGCTCTCAGGCCTCTCTTCGGTCTCCCGTGACGTGACGATCGTCGGGGAGCCAAGGGCGCCCACTGGGGTCGGTGCTACCGGCGGCGACACTCAGGCGACGGTCCAATGGAGTGTGCCGTCCGGCGAGGACGATCCGCTAATTGACAAGTACCAGCTATTGCAGCTTGCCCAGAGCACGCTGACCGCCGACGACCGCTTGGCCAACGACGAGTTCGGGTACTCGGTAGCGATAGATGGCAACACTGCGGTGGTTGGGGCCCCGGGGAGCAACAGCAACGCCGGCGCGGTCTATGTCTTCACCGAGGCCGACGGGATGTGGAACCAAGCAGCCACGCTCACCGCCTCCGACGGCGCGGCGGGCGACAAGTTCGGGATCTCCGTGGCAGTGGACGGCGGCAGCGTGGTGGTTGGAGCCCCAGGGAGCAACAGCAACACAGGCGCAGTCTATGTCTTCACCGAGGCCGACGGGATGTGGAACCAAGCAGCCACGCTCACCGCCTCCGACGGCGCGGCGAGCGACGAGTTCGGGATTTCCGTGGCTGTGCACGGCGAAACCGTGGTCGTAGGAGCGCACCTGGACGACCACACTGACGGCGACGGCGACACCGATGACGATGAGGGTGCAGCCTACGTCTTCACCGAGCCCGGGAGCGACGGCTGGGCCGACGCCACCGAGACCGCGAAGCTCACCGCCTCCGACGGCGCTGAGAACGACGAGTTCGGGATTTCGGTGGCCATCGACGTTGATACCGTCGTGGTCGGAGCGCACCTGGAAAACGCCAATGATGACGACGTAGACACTACTGACGACGTCGCCGACTCCGGCGCCGCCTACGTCTTCACCAAGCCCTCCAAGGGCTGGACCGACAACACTGAGGGGGCCAAATTCACCGCCCCTGACGGCGCGGCGAACGACGAATTCGGGGTCTCGGTGGCCATCGACGCTGATACCGTCGTGGTCGGAGCGCACAAGCACGACACGAACAGCACCTCCGACGCCGGTGCGGCCTACGTCTTCACCAGGGATTCGAACTCTGGCAAGTGGGGCCAGCCGGTCAAGCTCACCGCCTCCAATGGGGACATGGAGGATGCGTTCGGCAAATCCGTTGCGGTGGACGGCAATACCGCCGTCGTCGGGGCGTACCTGAACGAACGCGACGATGATATTGCTCCTAGCTCCGGTTCGGCCTACGTGTTTGCCCGGACGTTAGGGGTGTGGAGCCAGACGTTCAATCTCGCCGCCCCCGAACGCAACGAGAACGACTGGTTCGGATACTCCGTTGCGATGGGAGACGACGGTACCCTCCTAGCAGGCGTGCCCCAGGACGACGGTCGTCGCGGTTCGGCCTACGCGATCAACATCTCGAACGCGAAGTGGGTCGACTTCGTTTCAACAGAATTAACCATGTCCGACGACCCCCGTTACTACTTCTACCGGGTGCGCAGTCTGACCAACGACCAGCAGTACGCCTTCCGGGTGCGTTCGGTGAACGACGCCGCCAAACGTTCGTCGGCCGAAACCGTCGCGGCGACGCCCATGAGTGCGAAGCCGAGCAAGACCGAAGGTCTGTCCGCCAAACCAGGCGATTCCCAGGTAACACTCAGTTGGGATGACCCCCGCGATTCGTCCCTAACCGGCTACCAGGTACTGCAGCCTACTGAGCAGACCGAGCTCACGGCCTCCGACGGCACGACGAACGAAGAGTTCGGTGAATCGGTAGCAGTGGACGATGGCACCGCCGTGGTGGGTGCGCCCGAGCACGATATCAACGGCAACGCCAATGCCGGTGCGGCCTATGTCTTCACCAGAGCCTCGGACTCCGGTGAGTGGAGCGGCCCAATCGAGCTCAATGCCGGCTCCGACGGCGCGGCGAACGACTGGTTCGGGTACTCCGTAGCGGTGGATGGGGATGGGGATACGATCGTAGTCGGCGCGTACCAGCACGACCTTACCGACGACGAAAACAACACCCTCGTCGATGCCGGTGCGGCCTATGTATTCACCAGGAATTCGGCTACCGGTGAGTGGAGCGAGCCGGTCAAGCTCATCGCCTCCGACGGCGTGGCGAACGACTGGTTCGGGTATTCCGTATCAGTGGATGGGGATACGGTCGTGGTTGGGGCCCGCGGAGACGAGAACAGGACGGGTGCGGCCTATGTCTTCACCAAGGTCGGCGGTGTGTGGGGCAACGCTCTGGAGGGCTCAGGAACCCACAGAACACAGACGGTCAAACTCACGGCAACCAGCGGCGCAACGTTCGACTATTTCGGTCACTCGGTTGCGGTGCACCGTGAAACCGTCGTGATTGGGGCGCGGGGAAACGCCGGCACTCGCGGTGCGGCCTACGTCTTCATCTGGGATTCGGAAAACCGTGTATGGGGCGAAGACCCGGGCTCCGGGGAAACCCACAGGACAGAGACGGCCAAGCTCACCGCCTCCGACGCCAACAATGGCGACCAGTTCGGGAACTCCGTAGCAGTACACATTGATGAGGTGGACTCTGAACGTGACACCGTGTTGGTCGGGGGGCCCAATAATGAGGCAGCTTACGTGTTCATTCGGGCCTCCGGCGGGTGGAGCGAGGCGGCCAAGCTCGCCGCTTCTGACAGCGATGGGTCCGAAGAATTCGGGTCCTCCGTTGCGGTGAGGGCTAGCACCATCGTCGTGGGGGCGCGCACCGCCGATATCGACCCTGATGATGACGATGGTGCCCTTTCAGGTGCGGCTTACCTGTTCACCGAGACGGAAGGCGCCGTCTGGGCCAACGACCCGAACAAAGACCACAAAACGGAGTCAGGCAGGCTCACCTTACCCATCGAAGAAGGGGTCGTAGAGAAGTCCGACGAGTTCGGAAACTCCGTCGCCCTGGACGGCCAAAGCATCGTGGTCGGGGCACCCGAGGGCAACGATGGCTTCGGTTCGGTCTACGTGTCGGACATCCCGAAGTGGGATTTTTTGGCCACCGGAGCAGAGACCACGTCCGCCACCGTGGGAGGCTTGACCAACGGTGTGGAGTACGCCTTCCAGGTCCGCGCCGTGGATTTCTATGGAGAAGGCCTGCCGTCGAACATCGCTCGGGCCACACCCATGCCCGCGCCAGATGCGCCGACGAACTTCACCGCAACCGCGCAAAACTCCAGCGTCCGGCTCGCCTGGGACAACCCAGACGACCCCGGCATCACCCGGTACGAGTACCGTCAGGCCAGCGGTGACGGCAACTTCGGCCCGGCGACCACAATCCGCGGAAGCAGCGCGACGACGACGTCCCACACGGTGAGAGACCTGATCAACCGCCTGACGTATCGGTTCCAAATCCGCGCGGTGAACGTGTATGGCACAGGCGATTGGTCGCCCTCGTTGAACGCCACTCCTCGGGCGCCCAACCGTACTCCCTACTTCATTGGCGGTGACAACGTCACGTTCACCATCAATGAGAACCTGTCGCCGGGCACGCCCGTGGGCAGCGCCCTCACCGCGACAGATCCGAACGGCGATACGCTGTCGTATTCGCTGTCAGGGACCGACGCGTCTTCCTTCGGCATTGACCGCAGCACCGGTCAGTTGATTGTGAAGGAGCCGCTGGACTTTGAGACCCAGTCCGTCTACGAGGTGACGATCCGGGTCAGCGACGACCGCAACGCCAGCGACGATGTCGACGTGACCATCACGATAACCAACGTCGATGAGGCCGGGACGGTGGCCGTGTCCGCCGAACAACCGCAGGTCGGGACCGCGCTGGTCGTCTCCGTGAGCGATCCCGATGGCTCGGTGTCCGACATCTCTTGGCAGTGGGCCTCCTCAGATGGATCCAACTGGAGCGATATCTCCGGGGCCAACTCGGACTCCTACACCCCGGTCGCAGACGATGTGGGCATCTACCTCCGGGCAACGGTCTCCTATACGGACCTTCATGGCACGGGCAGGTCCGCATACGTCGTCATGGGACGGCAGACCGCCCAAAGAGACCCGTCCTTCGAAGGCGACGTGCCAGAACTGACCGTTGAGGAGAACACACCGCCAGGCACCCTCGTGGGAGAGGCCATCACCGCGACGGACCCGGACGGCGATATCCTGACCTACTCGTTGTCAGGGACCGAGGCGTCGTCCTTCGTCATAGACAGCGCCACCGGTCAGATCACCGTTGCCTCCGAGACCATGGTCGACTACGAATCCGGACCTGCCAGGTACACGGTCGTCGTCTCCGTCCACGACGGCAGAGACGCCTACGGCAACGACGACACCGCGGTCGACGCCAGCATTGAAGTGAACATCGACGTCAACAACGTCGATGAGGCCGGGACGGTGTCGGTGTCCCCGGAACAACCGCAGGCCGGGACCGCGCTGGCCGCTTCCGTCACCGATCTCGACGGATCCGTGTCCGACATCTCCTGGCAGTGGTCCAGGTCCTCAGACGGTTCCAATTGGAGCGATATCTCCGGGGCCAACTCAGACTCCTATATTCCGGTCGCAGACGATGTGGGCATCTACCTCCAGGCAACGGCCTCCTATACGGACGGACACGGCCCGGGCAAGTCCGCACACGCGGCCACGGAACGGCAGACCACCCAAAGAGATCCATCGTTCGAAGGCGACGTCACACTGAGTATTGATGAGAACACGCCGGCGGGCACCCACGTGGGAGACGCCATCACCGGGACGGATCCGGACGGCGATACCCTGACCTACTCGCTGTCAGGGATCGACGCGTCTTCCTTCGACCTGGACGGCTCCACCGGTCAGATCACCGTCGGCTCCGCGACCACGCTCGACTACGAATCCGGGCCTACGAGGTACACCGTCGTCGTCTCCGTCCACGACGGAAGGGATGCCTATGGCAACCACGACTCCACGATCGACGACCGCATTGAGGTGAGCATCGACGTCAACAACGTCGATGAGGCTGGGACGGTGTCGGTGTCCTCAGAACGACCGAAGGTCGGGGCTGCGTTGGCCGCCTCCCTGAGCGATCTCGACGGCTCGGTGTCCGACATCTCGTGGCAGTGGGCCGCGTCCTCAGACCGCGCCAACTGGCAAGATACGGCCGGCGCGTCTTCCTCCACCTATACGCCCGTTGACCTGGACGCGGACACGTACCTGCGGGTCACGGCGTCTTACGCTGATGGCGAGGGTCCCGGCAAGCAGACACAGGCCGTCTTGAGCAACCCAGTCCAGGGACTCCCTGAACCGGTGGCGACGTCGACACCCACGGCGACGCCGACGCCGACGCCGGCGCCCCCCATCGTGGCGCCAGTTGACGATGGCGGATTCAATCCGTGGTGGATCATCCTTGTGGCTGCTGGCACGGCGGCGATCGCGGCGGGGATATACGTTGTGCGCAGTCGTCGCGGTCGTGTCGGGGTGTAGCGCAGTCCGGAAGCGCACCTGCATGGGGTGCAGGGGTCCCCGGTTCAAATCCAGGGCAACCCGACCAGTTTTGGGGGATGACGGAGAGGCGCTGCGAGCTGGGGTTCGAGACGGCGCATCAATACCCTACGGTCCCGAAACGTGCCTTTTCGGATGGTCCGTCAAGACTGAAGCTGTGTGAGGATCAGATGCGCGACGGAGTTGGTTGAGTTCTAACGCTGGACAGATATGCCGCGATGCTCAGGTCGTGCGGAAAGACCATCTCCAGGGAGACCGCGCTCCGTACCACCAAATCATCTCGAACGGCGAAGTTTTAGGGACGGGAGTGCGGCTACGACCTCATCCACGTGTAGCGCATAGAACGTGCCTACATACCGGCTGCCGTCGTCGAGTTCCTGCAACTGGCTCTGGGCGATCCCGATGACTTCACCGGCTGAGTTCAATACGGGCCCGCCGCTGTCGCCAGGATCAATGGCCGCATCCAATTCGAGATTCCTGCCGAAGTCCCCGAAGTCGATGATTTGCGACAGGACACCGACGCTTGCATTAGCCGATCCAACGGTCCCGTTCACCTGAACATATACCAGGCCGGAGTACCCAAGGGTCATCAACGGTTGGCCGATCTCCGCTTTCGTAATGGTTCCAAGCCGCAGAGGCGCGGCATCGGTATTTAGGCCAGCTCGGGCAGGGTCGAATCGCAGCAATGCGATATCCAACTGCGAATCCGATGCCAACACCGTTGCGCTGAATGACTGGTCTATTGCTTGGCGGACGGTGACCGTCGCTGCACCGTCGATGATGTGACCAGCGGTCACGATGAGGTTGGGCTCTATGAGCCAGCCCGTTCCGACCCATGACTGCGTCTCGATCCAAAAGACCGAAGGCCACACGCGGTTGTAGACCGCGTTGAAGTCAGCAACCGGCTGAGGAGTTGCAGTAGGTTGCGGCGTCGCGGTAGGCCATGGCGTTGCCGTGGGTTGCGGTGTTGACGTTGATCGTGGCGTTGCCGTGGGTTGCGGTGTTGACGTTGATCGCGGCGTCGCCGTCGGTTGCGCCGTAGGAGCGGGTGGGAACGTGACGGGGGTTGGCGTCGGTAGCGGCGTCGGGAGGGTCACTGGAGTTGGTGTCGGTTGTGGCGTTGCAGTCGGTCGCGCCGCGAGCGCGGCTGTGATGCGTTCATCAGCTAACTGTTGAATTTCTTCGTCCGACGGACCACACGCCCCGAGGACGACTGTCCAGATGGCGAAGAGAACGAACGAGCGGCTCACTTGGTTCATCACCGCCGCATACTATCCGATCAAGTCCCCGGGCCCGCGGGCTCACATAAGGGGTTCTAAGGGAATAATCGCTGCCACCAGAACCTGACTCCTGACAGAAACCCGGTTCGTTGAGGCTGCGTGAGGTTGTGTGCATTGCTACGCGCGGTTAGCGGATGCGGATGGTCTCGAAGTGGACTTGGCCTTCGTTGACGAGGTCGCGGATGCGGCGCTGCGTGGCGGTGAGTTGGCTGTTGCCGGTCTTGAACTCGACGAGGACGACGCGGTCGTCTTCGAACTGGACGCCGTCGATGGGCGATCCGAGGAAGCGGAAGCGCTGTGGGTCCCACGGGTAGTCGTCGAGCAGGGGCATGAACTGTTCGGTCATCTGGCCGTAGCGGGTGCTCTGGCTCTGACGGCGTGAGCGTTCGTCGTCGAGGCGTTTGCTGAGTTGGACGGCGGCCACGACCGCGATGGCGAGGGCAACCCACGAGGCGAGGAGCAGGACGATTAGGACAAGGGTCGGGTTCATTCCACCTCGCTCATCGCGCCCGATGAGGGACGGGCCCCGAGCACGTCGTCACCGTCACGGAGGGCTCAGAACTGCGTTCTTAGGCCCCGCATTCGGTGTAGATCCAGGGCGTAAAGGCCTCAGCGGACGACCATGACCGGGATCGGTGCGCGGTGGGCGACGCGGTCGCTGACGCTGCCCACGAGCAGGCCAGCGATGCGACCGGAGCCCCTGCTACCCATGGCGATGAGGTCGTATTCTCCGCGCTCGGCCTCTTCGACGATGGCCTCAGCGGGATTCCCCCAGACGGCTCTCGTGACGACGCGGAGTCTGGAGCCGCGGAGGAGGTCGGCGGCAGCGATGGATATGGCCTCCGCTTGGACGTCGGTTTCGAGCATCCATCGTTGGGCGTCGTCGTCACCCTGGGGGACGAGGGAGTCTGAAACGTCGACGAGGCCGGACCCGGTGAGGACGGGCGGGACTCCGGCGCCGGTCGCATAGCGGTGCATGACGTGGAGCACGACGACCTCGGTCCCCTCGGACGGGCCGAAGAGGTCGGCGACATGTGCAGCGGTCCTGCGGTCGTTCTCGGAACCATCGACGGGCATGAGGATGCGAACCGGGCGGGGAGAAGAAGACCCGGTGGCAGTAACCGGTGTGCCCGGTTGCGTCGCGGCAGCCGGGACCGGAGGCGCCTCCGAGATGACGCGGATGACGGGGAGCCCGAAGCGCTGCTCGGCCTGGATGTGGACGTCGAGGCGGAGCCACCGCGAAGACTCTTGCGGGAGTGTGCTGAGGACGATGCCGTCGTAACTCTCTTCTTCCGCACGGATAGCGTCGTCGATGGCGAGGATCGGGGAGCTGTCGCCGCGACGGCTGTCGGTGACGACGAGGCCTCGTTCCTCGAAAGCGGCCCGAGATTCGGTAGCGCGCTGGTCCGCGTTTTTGCGCCGGTCGCTCTCGCTCCAGGTGGGCATGTCGTTCAGCGGCGTGGCAGGGACGATGATGGTGAACGTGCTGTCGCCTTCGCCGTCGACGGCGAGCTGGAAGCATCTGTTCAACAGCTCTTGGCTGGTGGCGGTGAGGTGAGCGACGACTAAGTAGCGAGCCATTCCACATCTCCTAGCATCCACGCGGGCTGACGATCAAGGACCCCGCAGCTTGGCGCTCCGGGGTCCTCTTATTGCACTCGATGTAGCTGGGCTCTGTCTATAGGCCGGGCGTACACCCGAACGTTCTCATCGTGCACGAGCGTGGGACGGTGTCCACTTCGACGAGAGAGCCCCGGCTCCGTTGTTCGCCTCACCGCGCGAGCCCGAACAGGAATGAGTGTCTACGCCACGGCGGTGAGGCTAGGCAGAGGGAATTTTCGTTGTACGTTCATCGCGAGGATGCTTTTCACGACGATGCCCCCTCTCCGTTCGGCGGGGCCGATGACGGCCTCTGCGGTTTCGAGACGGCTACTATCGGCCTGAACGGTCACTATGTCAACCGTGGCAGTTGGACGTGGCGGGAGTGCTCGACAGCCGGGTTTTCGAGCGCCAGAGTGGGACGAGCAGATCATCTCGGAGGAGGGGACCGCATGAGCCGATACCTGGTGGTCGCGCATCAAACGGCGAACAGCCCTGAGCTGCTGGAGCGGGCCACGGGGATCGCACGCGACGACGCGGAGGCGCAGTTCGACATCTTGGTCCCGGCGACGTCCGCGGGACACCTGGTGGCGATGGCGCCAGGGTTCCCGATGCTGGACGCAGTGCCGTCGTGGTACCCGGACGCGGACTCGGTGCGGATCGCGCAAGATGCCGCCGAGGTTGCGCGGCGACGGTTCACAGAAGCCGGCTTGACGGTCGGAGAGGCGATGGTCGGGGATTCGGCGCCGCTGCTGGCTATCGAGGACGCGTTGCGGGCGGCGGAACCGGACGGGTATGCGGCGATCGTCTTGAGCACGTTCCCTCCGGGGATCTCGCGGTGGTTGCGGTTGGACGTCCACGCACAGGCGGAGCGGCGTTTCAGCATCTCCGTGATCCACGTCGTCGCGGAGCCACGGGAGGAGGGGGAGGACGAGATTGCGGCGACAGGGGGCGACCCGGCGGGGGGCTCTGGCGGCGGAGGCGAGTTGTCCGACGATGTGATCGAGCGATTGTCCGCGGTGGATGTGTTTCGGGGTCTGTCGCGCGAGGAGCTGTCGACCGTGACGGCGCTTGGTGTGCGTCATCGGGTGGGGCCGGACGAGCCGTTGTTGGAGACGTCGTTCTATGCAGTCCTATCGGGGCGGGCGGCGTTGAGCGCGGACGAGTCGACGCTTGGGGGCGTGACCATGCGCCTCCTGACAGCCGGGGAGTCGTTCCCGCTGGCGTTGCTGATCGGCGGGGCCGGTCTGATCACCAGAGGCCGAGCGATATCTGAGCTTGAGGCGGTGGTGTTCCCGATTGACGAACTCCGTGGGTTGCTGGCGCAGGAACCGGGCATCGGGTCGGTCATCCACCGAAATGCGGCTGCGGTCTTGGCGGAGCGGTACCGGGCGACGGTGGCACGGCTGGTGACGACGTTGAATTCGATCGAGCGGCCGGGCGAGCCGGGCGGTCTGAACGAGTCCGACGTTTCGATTGACGTGTAGCCGGCGGGAGCGGCCCGAGTGCTACGCTCGTAGCCTGTGCAATTGAAGTGAAGCGCCGGACGGACCGATGGCGGCGCACGGAGGGGAGTTTGCCCGCCTACGTAGTTCTCCACCAGTTCACGGACCAAGGTCGCCGGAACATCAAACAGACCGTGGAGCGTGCAGCGCGGCTGCGGCGAGAGAGCGAGGCTCACGGTTTCACAAACTTGGGCCAGTTCTGGCGACAGTATTGGACACAGGGCAAGTACGACTTGGTGACCGTGATCGACGCGCCGAGCGACGAAGAGTTCATGGCGTGGTTGGTCGATGTGTCGAAGGCTGGGAACGTGACGACGCAGTCGATGCGCGCGTTCACCGATCAGGAAATGGCGAGGGTGCTTGAGGAGGACGACGCTCCGGACACGGCTCCGTAGTCGCCGTTTCCTGGGTCCGGCGGCGGAGCATTGTTCCTTCCGCCTGGGGTTGCGAGGTAGGGTCTAGCCCGCGGCGGCCGGTACCTACTGCTGCTGTTGCTGTTGGGCGAACCGGGCATAGATTTCGCGCTCGGAGAGCGGTTCGCGTTGGAACCAGAGATCTTCGATCACCTGCTGGAGGCGGCTGAGAAGCTCGAGCACCCGGTCTGTGCGTGCGCGGTTCAAGGGGCCGAGATCGGGCAGGATGTGGACGCCGAGGCCCCGTATCCGTCACGAGTCTTCACGACCAATTCCTCGAGGCGGGAGAGGACGTGACGGCGCTGCGTTGCATCGAGGAGGTTGTAGCTTTCGGCCTGCTCCAAGATGGGGGTTTCCCCGAGGTAGGCGCGGATAACGTCCGGGATCCAGGTGAACACGAGCTTGTCGTCGACGGCGCCGGTCCCCATGGCGTTGACGAGGACGACTTGGCCGTCGCGGTACGCGTCGGCGAGGCCGGGGACGAACATTTCGAGATCCTCGACACGTCGGTAGATGAGGTCAACGGGGGTATCGCCGTCGACGAGACGGAGCCAGATGCGGCCATCGACACCACGGTAGAGGTCGGAGCCCTCGACGAGCGGGATTCCGAGCAGATCAGAGAGATAGCGGTGCTCGAAGAATGCGGCGCCGAATTTACTACCGGTCAGGAGAACGCAGACCGGGTCGTCTGCGTCAGTAAGCGACGAGAACAGGTCGAGATAGGTCTGGCGGAGGTCGAACGGGACGATGTCGTAGAGGTCGGTGATGTGCGGGAGGGCGTCCGCGGCGATCTCGGTTGTTTTGGCCTGGTACGTGATTCCCGACGGGATACGGAGGTTGTCTTCCAGCACGACGTAGCGGCCATTCCCCATGTGGACAAGGTCGATGCCATAGATATGGACGAAGAGGCCGTGGGTGGGACGGTGGCCGGCATAGTCAGGCCGGTAGTGATGTGAGGAGAACACGACGTCAGATGGGACGATCTGCTGCTGTCCGCAGTAGACATCAAGGAGGAGGTGGTTCATAGCGCGCAGGCGCTGCTCGACCCCGCGGGCGATGACCCGCCACTGGTCTTCAGGGATCAGCCTGGGCAACCAATCGGCGGGAGTTGGCCGCGATTCATACGGGTCGAGAAGGAAGGTGAACGAGTCGCGGGCGACCTGATGCGTGGCGGCTTCCCACGAACGCGCGACCTCGTCTGGCCCTGTTTCAGCGAGGTGCTGGAGCATTGGGGCATAGGCGGGCCTGGGCCCACCATCCTGGGCGAGCACTTAGTTAAGGAGAGACACCGAAGACGGGAATGAGAGCCCGGCCGCGGGCGAGGTTGATCGTGTTTGCACGAAGGTAGGTCTGGAGACGCGCGGGTGGTTTATTGGTTGAGGATGGAGGACATTTCTTCGTCGGTGTACGCGCGGAGGGTCTCGCTGGTGACGTTGCCGGCCTCGGCGATTGAGAAGAGCCCGCTCATCATGGACTCCTCGCTGGGGGCGTTGACGATCGTGACGAGGTCGTACTGTCCTTGAGTCCAGTAATGGCCGATGACGGTGAAGCCGCGGGACTCGTTTTGGCCGCGGATCTCCGCAGCGCGGTTCACGGTCGCTTTGATGTTGTTCCTGCCCTGGTCGGTGAACTTGTACAACACCACATATGCCGGCATCGCGTTACTCCCTCGTTTGAAGACCCGTCTCCAGTATGGCCGGTGGACAGGTGTCCCGTCACCTTATTACAGGGAATTCTTCGTCCGTCTCCGCGGGAATGGCGAAGATGACGACGAAGAGTAGGGCCGCGGCCACTGCGGCGAACGCTGAGACCGGGAGCAGTGCGATCGCGAGCGGTCGGAGGTCGGTCGTGAGCAACGCGATTGCGCACTGGGCGGCGAAAAGAGGGCGAAAGCCCTGGAAGCCAGCGCCAGCACGCTGAAGACGTCGAAGGCCCACAGGAGGCTGATGGCGAAGGCGAGAATGGCGGGATAGGCCCAGTTCTCTCGGATGCGGCCGCGACTCTCGACGACGAGGATCCCGCCCGCTCCGATCGTGTCCGCGACTGCGGCGCCGTTATGACGCCGACCGCAACGTAGACCGAACTGGGCATTCTCTCCCGCTGTCTTGAGACGCGAGTAGCCAGACCGACCCCCCGGAAGGGTCGCGATCGTAACGAGACCGTCAGCCGCGATAAGGGCTAAGCGCCTGTTGAAGATACAGGAACCGGCTACGGTTTTTCGGGGACGGGAGGGCGCAAACCTGTAGGCTTTCGCAAAGGCTAGGAGCGCCGGTGGCACAAATGGACGCGGGGCGGGCGGTGGTCGAGCGGAGCGGGCCGGCGGGTCCCTACGGCTGGGTCGTGATGGGCGTGTTGTGGGCGCTCGACGGCGCGGTGACGGTGATGATCTTCACGCTCGGGATGTTGCTCCCGGAGATGCGCGAAGCGCTGGGTTTCTCGTCGGTCCAGGGCGGCTTGTTGGGATCGACTTTCTTCGTGGCGATGGCAACGGGGTCGTTACCAGCAGCGATCTGGCTATCCCGGTTCAGCCCGAAGCGCATGACGGTGATCGCGGCGTTCGGGATGGCGGCGTTGGCGTTCGCGCAGGGGGTTGCGCCTGGTTACGTGACGCTGTTGGCGGCCCGGATGGCGTTCATGTACCTGGCCGTGATGCGGATTCCCGCGGAGATTCTTCTGATCCAGCAGTGGTTCACGGGGGCCCGCGTGGCGACGGTGAACAGCATCACGATCGGGAGCTTTGGCATTGGGCAGTTCGTGGCGATCGCGGGGACGCCGTTGCTCCTGCCGTTGGTGAACGATTGGCGCGGGATCCACATCGTGACCGGGTTCCTGTACCTGGGGATCGCGGTGGCTTGGACAGTGTTCGGGCGGGAACGTGGTTACGGGCACGCGCCGGAATCTGGTGAGTCCAGCGAGAGCGCGCACGTGCCGTCGAACTCAGATGATGGGCGGCCGTTCATGGTATTGCGGCGACGGCCGATCTTGTTCCTTCTTGCTTCCACGCAGTTCGGCGGTGCGATTGCGTGGGCGAGCTTCATCACGTTCTTCCCGACGTTTGGGGTTGAGTACCGAGACCTGACGCTGGGCGAGGTGGGACGGATCTTCGTGTTCTTCTCGGTTGGCGCGATGATCGGATCGTTTTCGGCGGGTTACCTGTCGAACCGGATCGGCCGGCGGAAACCGCTGATTTTCATTCCGGGATTCGTGATGCCGGTGGTGTACTTGGGGATTCTGTCAACGACGCCGATCGCGTGGGCGCCGCTGCTATTGGTGCTGGGGTTCATGACATCCATCGTGGTACCGATGGTCCTGACGTTCCCGTTCGATCTAGGGCTGGCGCCCCGGGAGGTGGCGATCGGCGTGGGGCTGGTGCGGACGGTGACTCCGTTGGGGTCCTCGCTCGGGCCGCCGCTCGTGGGTGTGTTGCAGGAGTCGACAGGGTCGCTGGAGGCAGCGTTGTTCTGGGTGTTACCTGCCTCGGTGACAGTAGGAGTGATCGGCCTGACGCTGCCCGAGACGAGCCCGTTGCGGAGGAGGACCACGGCGCGATCAAGCGGTGGCGGCGAGCCTACCGGCCCCCCGGCGATGGGCGAGGGTCTCTCCGATCGTGGGACGAAGAGCGGCGGCTAAACGGCGGTCGTCTCTGCCTGCCTGGCACGGTGGTAGTCCCTGACGCGCCGTATGGCGCGGGCGCCGTCCGGGAAGGTAGAGAAGACGGCGATACCGGCGTCTGCGATGCGCTTCCGGAAGTCGGCTAGCGCGCCTTCGTCCTGGTTCCAGGTGGCGATGACGGCGAAGGGCTTCGAGGAGGCTTCCTGGAATTCCTTGAGGCCGGCGATGAGTTCGTCGATGCCCTGGCCCTGCTGTTCGAGGCGTCGTTGGATGAAGCCGATGCTGGTCTCCATGGCGATGATGTCGGTGTTGGGGTCTTCGAGCAAGCCGTTGAGCATGTCCTTGGCGCGCTCGATGCTGGTGAGGGAGCCCGAGACATCGAGGGGATTCTTGTAGCTACCGCCGACGAGAGTGACGATCGGCGCCAGCTTCTCGTGGGTCTCATCGGTGAGGGCGGGGACCTTCAGGCCCTCGCGGCCGAAGGCATCTGAAACGAGGACGGACTGTCCGCCGGTCTGGGCGATGATGCCCATGCGCTCGCCGGTGGTGGGTTTCATCATCTGCAGCGCCTTGAACACGTCTATGAGCTCGTCTTGGGTGTCTACACGGATTGCGCCGGTCTGTCGGATCATGGCGTCCCAGAGGGCCATGTCGGATGCGAGGTGGCCGGTATGGGAGGAGGCAGCGCGTGCTCCCTCGGCGGTCTGGCCGCCCTTCCAGATGACGACCGGTTTGCGAGCGGCGACGTCGCGGAGCACGTTAAAGAACTTGCGTCCGTCGCGGGTGCCCTCGACGTACATGCCGATGCATTCAACGCCTGGGTCTTCGCCGAGGTACTCGAGCCAGTCACCCTGGTCGATCGAGATGCTGTTCCCCATGCTGACGGACTTGTTTGGAAAGAGTCCGTTGTAGCGGGCGCGGACGACGAACCCGGTCGCGTGGGTCCCGGAGTTCGACATGAACCCGATATTGCCGCCTTCACCGACCCATTGGTCAGCGCTGTTCTTGATGCCGGCAGCGGCGTGGTAGAGGCACATGCAGTTCGGGCCGACGAGGTTGAAGTTGGCGTCGGTTGTCATCTGGACGATACGGTCTTGGAGCTGGACGCCCATCTCTTCACCGGTCTCGGCGAATCCTGATGTGAAGAGAGCGGCGGCGCCGACTTTGGCCTCGATGCAGTCGGCGACGATGCGCGGGGCGACGGGGCGAGGGACGGCGACGATGGCGTAGTCGACCTGCTCGGGGATGTCCGCGAGGCTCCTGACGTTGGTGAAGCCGAGCTCCTCGATGCCGGGGATTTCGTTCTCGTCGATCTGGACGGAGTAGACCTTGTCGGCCTTGGCCTCCTGGACGCTGCGGAGCCACATGTAGTTGGAGATCTTCTTATCGCCGATCACGGCGATGACCTTAGGGTTGAAAGCGCGGTCAAGGTTGGCTTTGCGGTCAGCGTCCATGTGCGAGATTCTCCTCGGAGCCAGGCGGGGCCTTTTGTCTACTCGGCGGCTGTCAGGACGATGCGAGCGTCGACGGCGAGGGACCCGTCGTTGTAGGCCATGACGGGGTTCAGGTCCATCTCCGCCAGCTCCGGTGTGTTGTCGGCGAAGTCGGACACCTTGAGGATGAGATCCTCGAGCGCGTCCAGGTCCACGGGCGAGAGGTTCCGGAAACCGGTGAGCATCTTGAACCCCTTGATCTCGCGGACGATCTCGTGGGCGTCGCGGTGGGTGAGTGGGGTGATGCGGAAGGCGACGTCCTGCAAGACTTCGACGGCGATCCCGCCGAGCCCGAACATGATGACGGGGCCGAATTGTTGGTCGCGGGTCATGCCAACGATAACTTCGACGCCGCCGGCGGGAGCCATGGGTTGAACGGAGACGCCCTGGACTGAGGAGCCGGGGGAGTTCGCCCCGACGGCCGCGGTGATGTCGTCGTACGCGCGGCGGACGTCGTTGGTCGTCGCGAGGTTGAGTCGGACGCCACCGACGTCGCTTTTGTGGGTGATCTCGGTTGAGGAGATTTTTAGGACGGCCGGAAGGCCGATAGCCTCAGCAAGTGAGGCCGCTTCATCTGCGGTGGAGGCGACGCGGGTTTCGGTAACCGGTACGCCGTGGGCACTGAGGATGGCCTTCGATTCCTCTTCGGTGAGGATGAGACGGCCTTCGGCCCGTGCGGTTTGGACAATTTGGGCAAACGACGACGCGGCGGTCGATGTCACTAGATCCCCTCCCCCTGGCGGCTACCGAGCGACCGATTGAACGGACCCGTCCGAGGTAGGACGGACGCTCGGCGCCAACTAGGCGATGCTACCTGGGGCGCGGATTCAGTGTCAACGTAATGCGCGGGCGAGTGCGAAGGGCGCGACCCGTCAGGGAGCCCTGAGCCGGCCCTCCGTGGCCAAGAGGGCGGTCGCAACGGAGGGGGAGATCAGGGCGATCCGCTGGTCGAGGATTTCTCGGTTGACAACGCCCACGTAGCGGCTAACGACGTTGCCTTCCGTGTCGATGAAGAAGGTGACTGGAAGACCGGAGACGCCGTAGGCAACCGTGGCGCTGCCGGTGCGGTCCCTGACGAGGACGAACCCTTCGTCCACGGGAATGTCGAAGGTCTCGGCGAAATCGAGGGCATCCTGGGTGGAGTCCTGGACGTCGATACCGATGAACGCAACGCCGTCATCGGCGCCGTAGGCCCAGAAGGCATCGACGAAGTGGGGCATCTCAAGGCGGCACGGGGTGCACCAGGAGGCCCAGAAGTTGAGTACGACGGGTCGGCCGAGGTAGTCGCTGAGACTGACGGTTGTGGCGCCGTCGAGTGCAGCGAGTGAGAAGGAAGGAGCAGGGTCGCCGGGGCGCTCGGAGCCGCTTTCCCCGGTGAGCGGCTGGCGATTGGCCAGTCCGAAGGCGAGCAGGCCGACCAACCCGGCCAAGACAACGCCGGCGATGATCCCGATGAGCATACGGTTGGGGCCAGTGCGTGCCGTGTCTTCGTTCGGCCCGTCCCCACCTGTGGCAGGGTCAACGTCGAGGTCGGTGTCGTCGTTGGCGGCGGATTGATCGGGTCCGACCATCGAGATCCTCCGGCTTGGAACGGCATGGGTGCGGTCGAGTCCTGAGTATACTTACGCGCGGTCCACACTCTGCGGTTTCGTGCGTCCCGCTCCCGACCCCCCGATGCAACGACCAAACGAACCACTCCTGCGAGGGTCCGCCGTCAGCGGCACGGCCCGTTGGTCCGAACCGGCCCGAGGCACGGGCCAGGCGACGGCGATCGGGGAGCCGTGCGACCTGTGCGGTGGGGCGACCCTAGAGATCAAGTGCAAGATCATCTGCCGAAACTGCGGGTACACGCGTGATTGCTCTGACCCGTAGCGCTGGCGGGGCCCGGCCTGAATGACGCGCGGTCAGGTCGGAACGCTCCTCAGTGTCCTAGGGGTTTTGGCGTGGGCGCCGTTCATCATCGGACGCGCACTCGGCGGTGATCCGCCGTTCCTGGTGTTCTTGCCGATGCACCTCACCGGCGTGTTGGGGGGGGCGTGGTTGCGCCGCGGTGCGCCAAGGAGCCACGTCGCACGGACCCGGCGGATTGGGAATTACTTCATTTACGCGGGTGTGAGCGCGTGGATCCCGTACTTCACGATCGAAGCTTTGGGGCGGGAACCCTTGCTGTTGCCATTCCTGATCCCGCACCTGTCCGGCGTGGTGCCCGGCGTGATCCTTCGGTACTGGGAGGACATTCGCGGGTTCTGGGAGCGGGTGGCAGGAATCAGCGAGGAGACCCCGGCCGAGCACAACAGCTAGCTCACGCTGGCGCGGTCGGCTCCGGGTCGGTCACCACGGTAATAGGGGCAGGTCGTTTCGCGAATATTGAGGCGGCGGTGCCGAGCGCGAGGACCACGATTGTGATGAGGAAGGCGAGGGTGTACTCGCCGGTGCGGTCGACTGAGAGGCCGACGGCGACGGGAATTCCAGCGGAACCGACCCTGAGCAGCAGTTGCATGACGCCGAAGATCGTGCCGTAGGCGGTGATGCCGAAGGTATCCGCGATCATCAGTGGCATGAGTGCGCCGACGGCACCAAAGCCGACGCCGTAGACGGCGACGAAGGGCCAGAGCAGCCAGACCTGGTCGTTCGAGTGGACAAGGAGCAGGATCAAGATCCCGGCGACCTGCATCACGCTGACGATGGCGAAGGCGTGACGGACGGGGATCTTCTCGGCGATGAGGCCGAAGACGACTTTCCCGATCAAGCCGAAGAGCCCGAGGAGGCCGAGCGCGGTGCCGGCAACTTGGATGTCGATGCCGACGATCTCTAGGTGCTTTCCCAGCTGGTTCAGCACGGCGAAGATGGACGTAAAGGCGGCCATGAACGTCGCGGCGATGAACCAGAACGCGGCGGTACGGACGCCGTCCTGCCATCGAGTCACGTCGGTGGTGGCGTCCAGGTCTTGGGCAGGGCCCGACGCACCGGTTGCCTCGTCGCCAGTGCGGGCCCCAAGGGCAGCCAGTCGTTGCGCTTCGGCAGCCTCGGTTTCGCGCCCGACACGACGGGCTTCATCGACGACGTCCTCCGGTTTGTCGCGGATCCAGAGGAGGATCACGGCGGAGTTGAGGACCAAGAGGCCGACGCCGTAGATGACGAACATGAGCCGCCAGTCCATGACGGTCAGGAGATAGGCGGACAAGGGGGCCATGGTGAGGCCGCCCATGTTATTGCCGGCAAGTGCAATACCCATGACGCGGCCACGGTCACGATGGAACCAAAGGCCGACGAGTTTGCCGGTGCCGAGGAACGCGGCGGACTGGCCGAGCACCAGCAGGCCTTGAAGCGCCCAAAGGTGCCAGATGTCGGTCATGAAGGCACGGAGCGCGAACGAGAGGGCGATCATCGGAACGCCGAGGAGCATCACGAGCTTGGGTCCTCGGGTGTCGACGAGGCGACCGAGGATTGGGCTAGCGAAGGCGAGGGGGAGCCCGACGATAAAGGCAGCGTTGATCTGGGTGAGGGACCACCCGAGAGTCTCGTCGGCCTGCCACGCCCGGATAAAGAGGCTGAAGGAATAGAAACTGACGCCAGTGACCGCGATTTCGGCGAGGAAGAGCGCAGCGACGACGTAGTAGCCGAAGTAGGGGCCTGTGCGGCGACCGTTCAGCGCGTCGATCTCCGTTCAGGCGCGACTGAGGTGGTCCAGGAGCGGTGGTGTTCCGGTGTCCTCGCCGGTTTGCAAGACATTTTCAAACCACCGGTCCCGGCCTCGGGACGGCCTTGGTTGGCCACTTGATAGCAGGCCTTTGAATGCGGACCGGACGGCGCCGCGCGATTGCAGCGCGTGTGTAGGACGGGTCAGCCAACCGCAGCGAATTCGCTAGGGTTGCATCTCAAGCCAGGGCTGATTCTCGGCCTCGTAGTGCCACCAGAAGCCGAAGTCGTTGTCCTTGGCGGCCTGGAAGTCGGTGTCCCGGTCGCCCATGTGGTAGTACTCATCGGCCTCGATCCGAGCCTTAACGGCGCCAAGCTGGTGCTTGGCGGACACGAAGGCAGGTTCGATCTCCATCGCTTGCCAGATGGCACGCTGGGTGCTGAGGGGTTTATCAGAGCAACTGCCGACAATGAAGCCCATTTCGTGGGCTTTCCGGACCATCTCGGTGGTGACTCCGCCGGGGGGATCCCCTAGCTCCAGGGTTCCATCGATATCGAAACTCAACAGGATCGCCAACGTTCTGTTGCCTCCAAAATAACGCAGCGCGGGCGCGGCGCCCCTGCCGAGGGATCGCCACGCCCGGCTCGAGAGTTCGACTAAGTCTAGTCTGGACTGGTGCTCATCGCCAAGACTCCCGCGGTAACCGGCAGCACGCCGATGGTCACGGCGGTCTCAGCTTTGATACTGACCTGCCGTTCGCCAGCCCTACCCTGGAGTTGCTCCATGAGGTCGGTGATGAAGACCGTGCGCATGCGTCCAGTCCCCATGTTGCCACCACCGGAGTTGATCGGGTTTGGACCCTGGCGGCTGATGTCGCCGGCGTAGAAGTCGTGGGCCTCGCCGCGCTTGACGCCGCGCCAACCGAAGGCTTCCAGGAAGTACTGAGTGAACACCGCGAACCCGTCGTATGGCGCGAAGAGGTCGATGTCTTCGGGCTTGAGGCCGGAGCCCGCATAGGAGCGCTGCGCCTGGACGTCGGTCCACTCCTCGGTGTCGTCGAGGGTCTGCACGAGGCTGCGAGGCGAGAACATGCTCTCGGTGTGGTCGAGGATGTAGACCGGCTTCTGCGCCATGTCCTTGGCTTTCTCGGCCGTCGTGACGACGTAGCAACTGGCATGGAGCACGGGGCGGTCGCAGTCGAAGATGCTGAGTCCACGGGCGATCATCCGGCCGTTCAGGTAGTCCTCAACGGTGAAGTCACCGGGCTCGTGCTGGGCGTAGTAGCTGGAGGGCCACAGCAGACCATTCTCCCGCTCCTGGACGACAAAGGGGGCCATGCGGTCATGGTTCGAGCCGTACTTCCGGCAGTACTGGTCGAACGTGAAGCCCTGGCCCGAGAGGCCCCAGCCCCAGGTGTCCGACCAAACGGCCGGCCCGCGGGACTCGTTGCCCGGCGCCTGGTGGTACCGGCCAGGGAGGTTGCCGTTGGGGTACGGGACGAGCGCGACGCTGGCCTTGCCGTCGCCAACGAGTTGAGCCGCGAGGCCGATCAAGTTCCAGATCGGGCCGCCCTGGTTGTGCGTGTATTTGACGTTCTTCAGGCCTAGCTGATTGGTCAGCCACTCAGCGGTCACGCTGGTAAGGCCGTCCTCAGTGTCGTAGGGCGCGTCGAAGTACGGACGCGGTCCCCACACGTCGCTCAGCGGCATACCGTTGGGCTGTCCACCGGCGGAGGTGATAACGGCATCGACATCGTCGATCGTGATGCCCGCATCCTCCATAGCGTTGCGGGCCGCGATGAGGCTGTATGCGCCCAGAGACGTATCGAGGTTTTCGCCGTCCCACCGGCGGTCCGTTGGCGAGTGGCCCCGTCCGACGAGGGCGACTTTGCCCCGATGCTCCCAGATGCCGACTGGGTCTCTGCTCCGCTCCCAGCCGTTCTCTTTGATTGCCATTGTCATGGTGTTGTTACTCCTTCATCCCCATTCGTGTTCGGTTCAACGGTTGTTTCGCATGCGCCGGTCGTCAGGAAACGACCTGCCACTCCGGTATCAACTGACCGTTGTCCGCTTCCTCCCAGATCACCTCCACCGTGGACCCGACAGGGACCTCGTCCACGGCGACCCCCGGTAGGTTCGAGTGGAAGTTGATCACTGGGTCTTCTTCTAACGCCACGATCGCGTTGTTGAACGGCTGGTTTGGGTGCCACGCCACGATCCGCGAGTCGTAGGTGATCGAGTACCCCACGATCTTCCCGCGGCCGCTCGTCTCGATCCACGTCAGGTGGAACGGGAACCGGCAGTTTCGGCACACCGCTTCCGGTGGGAACTGCTTCCGTCCGCACTCGTTGCACTGCTGAATGATGAGGCGACGCTCGTTGCACGCGTCCCAAAACGGTTTGCTCACCGGGTCCGGTATCGGCGTGATAGGTCTCGGCATACGGTCTGTCCTCCCCCTTCATTTCCGTTCGCGCAGCGCCGTAGGCGCCAGATTCACAAATCGTTAACTGGCAGCCACAACCCCCACCGTTTCCCATAAGCGGCCAGCTTGGCGAGGATATTTGGTGGCGTTCGGGCGTGTCAACTGAAAGGCAGCCGGATAACCGAATACGGGGCCTCCGGTGATGGAGGCCCCGTATGGGTTTGAGCGTCCGATTGTCCGTTTAGTCGGGACTGGTGCTGAACGCCAAGACACCGGCGGCAACCGGCAGGACGCCAATGGTCACGGCGGTCTCAGCCTTGATACTGACCTGCCGTTCGCCGGCCCTACCTTGGAGTTGCTCCATGAGGTCGGTGATGAAGACCGTGCGCATGCGTCCAGTGCCCATGTTGCCGCCTCCTGTATTGAGTGGATGCGGCCCTTGGGGGCTGATGTCCCCGGCGTAGAAGTCATGGGCCTCGCCGCGCTTCACACCGTGCCAGCCGAAGGCTTCCAGGAAGTACTGAGTGAACACTGCGAACCCGTCGTATGGCGCGAAGAGGTCGATGTCTTCGGGCTTGAGGCCGGAGCCCGCGTAGGCCCGCTGCGCCTGGACGTCGGTCCACTCCTCGGTGTCGTCGAGGGTCTGGACGAGGCTGCGAGGCTGGAAGGCGCTCTCGGTGTGGTCGAGGACGTAGACCGGCTTTTGCGCCATGTCCTTCGCACGGTCTGCGGTCGTGATCACGTAGCAGCTGGCGTGGAGCACGGGGCGGTCGCAGTCGAAGATGCTGAGGCCGCGGGCGATCATGCGGCCGTTCAGGTAGTCCTCAACGGTGAAGTCGCCGGGCTCGTGCTGGGCGTAGTAGCTGGAAGGCCACTTGAGGCCGTTGGCCCGCTCCTGCACGACGAACGGCGCCATGCGGTCATGGTTCGAGCCGTACTTCCTGCAGTATTGGTCGAACGTGAAGCCCTGGCCCGAGAGGCCCCAGCCCCAGGTGTCCGACCAGACGGTGGGACCGCGGGACTCGTTGCCCGGCGCCTGGTGGTACCGGCCAGGGAGGTTGCCGTTGGGGTACGGCACGAGCGCAACCGTCGCGCGCCCGTCGCCAACGAGCTGAGCCGCGAGGCCGATGAGGTTCCAGATCGGGCCGCCCTGGTTGTGCGTGTATTTGACGTTCTTCAAGCCCAACTGGTTCGTCAGCCACTCGGCCGTGACGCTGGTGAGGCCGTCCTCTGAGTCGTAGGGCGCGTCGAAGTACGGGCGCGGCCCCCACACGTCGCTCAACGGTGCGCCATTGCCTTGACCACCGGCGGAGGTGATAACGGCATCGACATCGTCGATCGTGATGCCCGCGTCCTCCATAGCGTTCCGGGCCGCGATGAGGCTGTATGCGCCCAGAGACGTATCGAGGTTCTCGCCGTCCCACCGACGGTCCGTTGGCGAGTGGCCCCGTCCGACGAGGGCGACTTTGCCCCGATGCTCCCAGATGCCGACTGGGTCTCTGCTCCGCTCCCAGCCGTTCTCTTTGATTGCCATTGTCATGGTGTCGTTACTCCTTCATTTCCTTTCGTGTTCGGTCAACGGTTGTTTCGTATGCGCCGGCCGTCAGGAAACGATCTGCCACTCCGGTATCAACTGACCGTTGTCCGCTTCCTCCCAGATCACCTCTACCGTCGATCCCACGGGGACCTCGTCTACGGCGACCCCCGGCAGGTTCGAATGGAAGTTGATCACCGGGTCTTCTTCTAACGCCACGATCGCGTTGTTGAACGGCTGGTTTGGGTGCCACGCCACGATCCGCGAGTCGTAGGTGATCGAGTACCCCACGATCTTCCCGCGGCCGCTCGTCTCGATCCACGTCAGGTGGAACGGGAACCGGCAGTTTCGGCACACCGCTTCCGGTGGGAACTGCTTCCGTCCGCACTCGTTGCACTGCTGAATGATGAGGCGACGCTCGTTGCACGCGTCCCAAAACGGTTTGCTCACCGGGTCCGGTATCGGCGTAATCGGTCTCGGCATACGGTCTGTCCTCCCCCTTCAAGTCCGGTTCGAGCGGCACCATAGGTACCAGATCCACAGTCACTGGCCGGCAACCGTACCCCCACTGTTTCACATAGGCGGCCAGCTTGGCGAGGATATTTGGTGGTTTTCTGGCGTGTCAACTGGAAGACAATCGGATAAGCGTATTTGGGGCATGGCGCGGAGGGGGAGGGCCGCACGGCCCGACTTTTAGCCGGCGGTTGATTCGTGCACGAGGAGGGGGTCGCCGTATAACACGGACGCGATCGCTATGCTCGCGGGCCGTGTCCCGTTGGTGCGCAGCTTCGCGAGCAGGACCGGGCCTTCGGCCCAGACCTCGGGCGCGTTGAGCAGGTCAGCCCACGGCTCATCCACAGTGAGCGCGGTCGTCGACGAAATGCGCCGTCGCAACCGATCGACGTTCTCAACGGCCGACTCGGTGTGTTCGTGGGCGAGGGCGAGAGCGGCGAAGGTACCTTGTTCGTCGCGTCCCGTCCCGTACGCGACGGCTTGGTACGGCAACAACGGGTCGGCTTGGCCGACGACTTTGAGCCACTCGTCCGGGTCGCCAACAAACAAAAACGATCCGAGGAAAGGCTCGGCCAGCTCGTCCGGGTCCGTCGATAGCGTCCGGCTGGTAGCCGTGAACGAGAAGGCGCCGAGCTCGTCCATGGCCCAACCCAATTGAGTGTATTCGTCGCGGTCGCCGAGCGTGGGGTGTTGTTGGGTGAGCGTGTCGACGAGGGCGTGCATGCCTTCGTCGTAGACAGCGTAGAAAAGCAGCTCGCCGACGATGGCGAGGCGTCCTCCCCTCCCGTATCGGTCGAAGAGGGGCAACTGGAGCTGGAGGTCTCCGCTGGTCGCGAAGTCCGCTCCCCATTTGTAGATCGGGACGCCGTTCTGTTCCTCGACGGTAGGGGCGACGGGACAGGCGACGCAGGAGTCGATAGCGTTGAAGACGGCTTCGCGGCTGAACGTGCCCCTGAGGATGGAGAGGTAGCGAGGTTCTTGACCGATCTGCGCGGTCTGTTCGACGTTCCGGAAATCGAAGCCGACGGCCGCGTTCCGGTTCGGCGCGCCGCTCTCCTGCGATTCATCGAGCCAGCGGAATCCGCTGATCCAAGGGGGGTCAGCGACCGGGGCACGAGCTTCTCCGAATGCGTCTAAGTACGACTCCACGTCCCCGTATTCACTGGGGTCACCGATGCTGAATTGTTCACGAATCCTGGCCACGTCTATCACGACGATCGACGCTCGGGACTGCTCGGTATCCGGCGCGGCGAGCAGGAGACTGTCAAAGCGGGACGGGCCGACCGGATCGGCGGGCGACGCCGGTGCGCAGGCGAGGACCAGCACCAACAGTACGATCAGGGCCACGACGGCCAAGGCCACAGAGATGTGACGTCGGCGGATCAAAACGACCTCGTTCGGGTGCGGTTGTGAGAATTCGCGGTCGACGTGAGCTGGGACGCGTCAGTCACCGATACGCCTGGAGGCGGTCGAGGGTCTCTTCGGCCTCCGCGAGCATCTGGTCGAAGATTTCGCGGGCGGGTCTGCGCTCGGTGAGCATGCCGCCGGCCTGGCCGCCGGGACCGGTGATGAGGTCCCACCGCTCCGCGGCCTCGGCGGAGCGGTCGAACTGCTCCATAAGGATGCCTTGGAGGGGCATCATCAAAGCGGGGATCCCGGATTCGGCCCACGCGTGTTTGACAGGACTTTCGATGGATCGCGACTGCTTGCCGGTGGGGTATTTGCTGGCCATGAAGCGCTCGGATGGCGACTCCAGGATCTGCTGTTGGTGGACATCACGGATGAGGTTTTCCTCGGCGACGAGGAATGCGGTGCCGACCCAGACGGCCTGAGCACCGAGCGCGAGGGCGGCGGCGACGTGGCGACCGGAGGCGATGCCGCCGGCGGCCATAACCGGAGTCGGCGCGACCTCGTCGGCGACCTGCGGGACAAGCGGGAAGGTGGCGATGTTGCCGGTGTGCCCACCGGCCTCGGTGCCTTGGGCAACGACGAAGTCCACACCAGCGGCTTTCTGGCGACGGGCGTGCCGAACGGCGCCGACCATGCCGCCGAGCTTCATGCCAACGTCACGGGCCCGGTCTGCGATCAGCGCGGGATCGCCCTGTCCGGCGACGACGATCGGGACGTTGTTATCGAAGACGACTTCGGCCTGCTTCTTGATGAGGTCCCAAGACTGAGGCGGTTCCTCTTCGAGTGCGGTGGGGAGGTTGATCTTCTGGACTTCGAATTGGTCGTAAAGATTTTCCACAAACCGCCAGTGTTCGGGGTAGTCGCGCTTGATGAGTTCGCGCTGTTCGGCTTTGGTCGGAGCTTTGGCTTCGGCTAGGGTGGCCGGGAAGATGAGGTCAATGCCGAGCGGCCTGTTGGAGAGCTCTCGGAATTCGCGGATACACCGTTCGATGGTCTCGAGCTTCCGGCTGCCGCACCCCATGACGCCAAGGCCTCCGGCGTTGGAGATGGCGGCGGCGAGCGGGGGTGGGCTGGGCATGAAGTCGTCGCGTCCGCCGCCCATACCGGCGAGGACGATCGGATGCTCGATCTCGAGGATGTCGCAGAGCGGCGTATGCAGTGATGGCATGGTGTGAATCCCCCTACCGACATAACTGTTTGCGGTGACCGCCCAAGTGTAGTCCTACCTCTCGGGAGGAATGCGATCGCCGCATCGGAGCGTCATGACTGCGTGCGCGGCCGTGGAGCTGTGACCGCGCAAGGTAGAGAGTCAAGTCCATTTGGGAATGGGATAGCCGCGAGAGCTTGACCGGCCATCCAAGCCAAGCGCACGATGGGACATTACTTAATGGGGGTAGGTGAGTAGCGATGCCGAAGCCTGTACCAGTCCCAGACGAGACGGATCAGGGGTTTTGGGATGCGATAAACGAGCGCCGTCTGGTCCTTCAGAACTGTACGGCGTGCGACCGGATGCAGATGCCGCCGATGGCGCGGTGCGCCGCGTGTGGGTCATCCGATCACTTGGAGTGGAAAGAAGTCGAGGGCAAGGGCCGCATTGAGGGTTGGTGCGTCCAGTACGACACGCGAGTCGTGGTGTTGAAGGAGGACCAACCGTTCAACACGGCGGTAGTGGAGCTTGCCTCGAACCCGGAGATCAAGTTCTACTCGCACCTGCCAGGCGTGCCGACGGGCGACGTCCCGGTGGGCGCGGCGGTCTCGTTGACCTTCGAAGAGGTCGAACCAGGCCGGCTGGTCCCGGAGTGGGAGCTGGTTTCATAACGAGCGAGTTCCGCACCAACATCGAACGGTTGCAGTTACAAAGGGAGTATTTGGGATGACGACAACAACACTGACTGGTTGGCGGCGCGACCGCGAGGGCGCGGGAGTCTGGGATGCCCGGGGCAAGGTAGCCGTCGCCGGCGTCGGCCACTCGCAAGTGGACCGGCGCTGGGAGAGCGGCAACTTTGAGACGAGCCTGGGAGCGTACTCGGTCCTGGCGGCGCAGCAGGCGATGGAGGACGCGGGGATCACGATCGCCGATATCGATGGCATTGTGTCCGCGCCTGGACCGCTCGGGGACACATGGGGTCCAACGAGGCCGTATTTCGACCCGCCGTACGACTCCGAGGACGGGATCACAAAGGTGACGGCTGAGTGGCTAGCGCGCGGGCTTGGGATTGACCCATCGACACTACGGTTCGCGAGCAACGAGATCGGGCAGATCGGGATCGAGTGGGGGTATGCAGCGGAGGCGATTGCGCGAGGGGAAGCGTCGACGGTGTTGATGCTGTACCCGACGGGCAACGTCGAGGGCCGGTACCACCAGGACACGGATACGCGCGCGAAGGGCCCAATGAAGTGGACGAACATCTGGGGCTTTACGGGCGGTTCGACGTACGCGTACCAGTTCAACGAGTACACGCGCCGCTACGGTGGCAGCCACGACGACGTCGGGAACCTGGTGGTGAATTTGCGGCGGAACGGGTTGAAGGTGCCGTGGGGGTACTACACGTTGCACGAGCCGGAGCCATTCACGATGGAGGACTACCTGAACGGCCGGTACATCAACGCGCCGTTGAACCTGTTCGACAACGACCGGCCGGTGAACGCGGCGGGGTGCTACGTGCTGACGACGGCCGAGAAGGCCCGCGACATGAAGCAAGCGCCGATCTACATCTGGAACCACGCTGAGCATCAAGCGGCTCACCGCAGCTCGGTGCAGACGCTGAGCGAAGCCCAGGAGTGGTGCGGGAGTGAGGCGCGGAAGACGCTCGAGGGCGCCGGGATCTCGGTGGCCGACGTGGACATCTTCAACCCATACGACGGGTTCACGTTGTTCACGCAGACCTGGCTGGAGGCGTTCGGGTGGCACGGTGTGAAGGAAGGCGAGGCGCTTGATTTTTATAGGGGCGACATCCGTGTCGAGGGGCCGCACCCGTTCCTGTCGAGCGGCGGGAACAGCGGAACCGGGCGGACGCGGACGGCGATCTTCACGGACACGATCGAGCAACTCCGCGGGACGGCGGGAGACCGGCAGGTAACGGTCCCGGCGAACATCGGGGTTGCGGGGTGCGTGCTGCCACAGACAAACGGTCACGTGGTGTTCGGTAAGGAGCAGCCGTAAGCTCGGTTGCGTTCAGAGATGGCCCCCCGGCGGGACTGAAACCCGCCGGGGGGCCTTTGTTTGTGGGGAAGCTGCACTCTCGACGTTATTAATGCTATGCGTTACTATTGATTGTCGTGGCTCGGTTCCGAGACAGGGACGCTGAGCAGATCTTCAATGGGCAGTTGGTCCGCCGGTTGCCACCAGACATTCATCGGCGGGCCAGGATGCGGTTGCAGCGGGTGGTTGCAGCGGCGGCGTTAACGGACCTTCGAGTGCCGCCTTCACATCGGCTCGAAGCGCTGAGTGGTGACCGTGTCGGCCAGTTCAGCATCCGCATCAACGATCAATGGCGCGTGTGTTTCCGTTGGACGGAGCAGGGCGCCACGGAGATTGAGATCGTTGACTATCACTGAGGAGCAGGGCATGACCACTCAAGCCGTACCGATACATCCCGGAAAGCACCTGGCCGAGGTCTTGGGAGAACTGGGCATAAGCCAGTACCGGCTAGCGAAAACGATCAGGGTGCCTCCGATACGCGTCAACGACATCGTCCACTGCCGTAGGTCGATCACGGCGGACACGGCGCTTCGGATCGGACGAGCGTTAGGGATGACCCCCGAGTTCTGGTTGAACCTGCAGCGCATGTACGACCTCGACGTGGCCCGAGCGTCCACCGACACCGACGTTATCGAGCCTTTGGTCGCGGCGCCGGAATGAGGGAGTTAACCGGCGGCGGCGGTGCTCAGGTCTGGCTAGCGGCGAGGCGCGGGAGGGGTCTTTCGTTGATGGGCAGATGGACGATCGCCGCGAAGATACCGAAGAACACGCCGGCGACCCACATGAGGTCGTACGAACCGGTCCGGTCGTAGAGCACTCCGCCCATCCATACGCCGAAAAAGCTCCCGAGTTGGTGGCTGAGGAAGACGATCCCGAAGAGCGTCGCCATGAACTTCATCCCGAAGACCTGCGCGACGATGCCGGTGGTGAGCGGGACCGTCGATAGCCAAAGCAGACCGATTGATGCGGCGAATAGGTATATCGACAAGTTGCTGACCGGAGCCATGAGGAAGGCGAGGATCACCAGCGCCCGGGCAAAGTAGATGGCGGAGAGGCTCATCTTCTTGCTGAATTGTTGACCGATAGCGCCTGCCGTGAGCGTGCCAAGGATATTGAAGAACCCGACGATTGCGATCGCATAGGCGCCTACCTGGGGGGAGAGGCCCAGATCGGTGACATAGGCAGGCAGGTGGACGCTGATGAACGCGACGTGGAACCCGCACACAAAGAATCCGACCGTGAGGAGGAGGTAACCGCGGTGGTTGATTGCCTCGGTGACGGCGTCGCCGAGGGCCTGATTGGATTCCGGCTCGCCGACCGCCCGTCCTCCGCCTCGCAGCATGAAGGCAAGCGGGATGATGACGAGCGTAACGAGCGAGGTCAGGGCGAGCGCGTCGAACCAGCCGTAGTTCGAGATTAGGGTCTGGCTAACGGGCGAGAAGACCACTTGGCCGAGCGAACCGGCCGCAGTGCCGAAGCCGAGCGCCAGCGAGCGACGTTCCGGCCCGACGACACGCGCGATGGCGGCGAGCGCGATTGAGAACGAGGTGAACGCGACGCCCAGGCCGACGAGGATACCGGCGGTCAGGTAGAGCGCGATGGCGCTGTCCGACGCCGCCATGCCAACAACGCCGGCGGCGTACACGATGGCTCCAAGGGCGATGACGAATCTGGGCCCGTAGCGGTCCGCGATCACACCGGCGACCGGTACGCAGACTCCCCACAGGAGGTTCTGGATGGCTATCGCAAGCGCGAAGGTCTCACGCGACCACTGGTTCGCGACCGTCATGGGCTCGAGGTAGAGACCGAAGCTCGACCGTGCCCCGAACGCGATGAGCGATATCAGGCAGGCGGCCGCGATCACCGCGACCACAGTTCCCCGCTGAGGGTGGATATCGGCGGCGGTGATACGGCTCATGGCCCTTATGACTCCGGGATGCCGAGCGCGGTGCGCGCCTCGCGGGCGACGGCGAGCGACAGCGCTTCCTTCGGTGGGGCGACGGTGAGGCGGTTCTTGGTGAGGGCGAAGGCGAATCGGTAGTCGGGGTCGCCAAACCCGATGCAGCCTCCGATGCCGCTGTGCCCAAAGGACGAGATGCGTTCGCTCGACGGACCGTTGGGACCGCCGAGGACGTATCCCATCGCTTTGCGGGCAGGCGTGCCAAGAACGACGTCCTCGGCGTCGGTGACCAAAGCGGTCGCCGCGTCGAGTGTTCCGGGCGAGAGCAACCGCGGGCCGGAGTCTGGCCCTGGAGGCGCAAGGGCGGCGTAGAAACCTGCGAGGGAGCGGGCGTTGGCGATCCCTCCGATCGCGGGCATGGAGGCGCGGCGGACGGCCGGGAGGTTGAACACCTCAGGGGTGCCAAGCGCCGGGGGCAGGACTACTCGGCGGGGCGCGTCCGGCGGCGAGGCTTCGAGGGTTTCGACCCATCCGCCGTCCTCTAGGGGGGCGACGAGTGGCTCGACGGAGGGCGGGATGCCCATGAAGAGGGTGTCGAGGCCCAGCGGGAGGCAGATTTCATCTTGGAGGAACTCGGCGATTGGCCGGCCGTCGACGCGTCGGACGAGCTCGCCGACCATCCAGCCCCAGGCGAAGGAGGAGTAGCCGGGTACGGTGCCTGGTTCCCACATTGGCGTGAGGGCAGCTATGCGTGCGCACATCCTGTCCCAGTCCGTGAGGTCGTCGGGCGTCGTGCCGGCAGGGAGTTGGGGCGTGCCGGTCATGTGAGCGAGGAGATTCCGGACAGTGATCCGGTCTTTGCCTTCTGCACCGAACTCGGGCCAGTAGTCAGCGACCGGGGTGTCGTAGTCGATGCGCCCCCGGGCCGCGAGAACATGGGCGGCGGTGGCTGCGACGGCCTTCGTGGAGGAGAAGATGGTGAAGACGGTGTCGCCGTCCACCGGGCGTCCAGTCGCGGGGTCGGCGATCCCCGCCCAGGCATCGACGACGAGTCCGCCGTTGAGGTAGGCGGCAACCTGGAGTCCGCGTTCCTGACCGGAGGAGACGCGGTCGTCAAGGATGGCCTGAACGCGGGACTGTGCATCGGTGTTGAGCATGGCTGGAGGACCTCATTCAGGATGGGGTTATGGCCTGAACCTTACCGTAGCGCCGGACTGCGCAGGGCGTGGAAGAACAGGGCGCCGCGTGGCACAGCGCTGCCTATGGGTCTTGTGTTCGTACCGGTTGGCGAGAGATGCTGATGACGGCCGCGCCGGAGAGGTATGCCCCGATGATTGCGATGAATGCCAACTCGTAGGAATGAGTCAGGTCGAACCACAGGGCGACGAGGACGGGGCCGGCGCTTGACCCCAGTATCGAGATTGGATTGCCGATGCCGCGGATTGCGCCGATGTGGCGCCTGCCGAAGTACCGTGCCCACAGGAACTCGCTGATCGGGATGGTCCCCCCGAACCCGAAGCCGTACAGGAAGAAGCCGGGAAACAGGACCGCTTGCTGCCCAGTCGCACCGGCGAGAACGATCAATGAGACGCCGACTGCCGAGGTCGAGAAGGCAGCAACCACGAGTCTTCTCGTCTCGAGCCGCTGGAGTGCGTAGCCCCAGACTGGTTTGGATGAGAGGTTCCCGACCCCGTTGACCGAGAGGGCGATGGCGCCGATGGTCCGGGAGAAGCCGGCCTCGGTGACGAACGGGATGGCGTGGACGAGGACGGCGGTCAGGGCGACCAGGTTCAACCCGAAGCCGCCTATGAGGAGCCAAAAAGCCCGGGTCCTGACGGCTTCCGCCCTGGTGAAGGAACGGGGTTCGGGAGGTGGTGTTCCTTCGCCGGGCCCGGATCCGGTGGGTTGGGGTCTTCCATCCGGAAGGAGTCCATGGTCCTCCGGCGTCCGGCGCATGATGAGCGCCACTGGGGTGACGACGATGACGACGAAGATGGCGAGGGCGGCATAACCGGTCCTCCAATCCCAGGTATCCACGATGAACGTGACCGCGACAGGAGCCGTGATCCCGGCGAGCGATACGCCGACCGACCCGAGGGCGAGGGCCCAACCTCGCCGAACGATGAACCACTTTGACAGCGTCGCATTGACGATGAGTGGGCCGAAGAGTGTGTACCCAACGAACCCCGCGATCAGATACAAAGTGAGGAACATCCAGAGGTCGGACTGGAGGCTCAGGCCGGTGAAACAGACGGCCGTGACGACGACGCCGATCGCCATAAGCAGTCTCGGGCCGCGCCGGTCGACGATGCCTCCAGCGACGATGCCCGAGACGGCCCCGGCTGCGGCAGCGAGAGACGTTCCGAGCGTGAATTGCCAGACCTGCCACCCGAGGTCCTGGGTCACGGGCCCAAGGAACACACCGACGACCGTGGCACTGACGGACATCGAGGCGAACTGGGCCATGACGGCGCCACCGACGAGCCACCAGCCGTAGAAGGGTCGTTTGAACAGCGCGAGCAACGGAAACCGGGGTGGCCTAGTGCGACGTCCTTCGTTGCGGCGTGAGCCGTCTGTCGCCGCTACCGATCGTCCAATGTAGCCAAGTCGATGAGCCGCGCATCGCGGCGTCCAGGTCCGAGGTCGAGAATAGCGACCGTGCCTAAACGCCGGAGGTTTCGTGGAAACGACGGGCTGCCCGGGTTGATGAAGAGCACGCTGTCGTGCTCTTCGATCAGCGCGTAGAGGGTGCGTCCGAAGACAACAATATCCACGGAGGCGCCAAAGAACACATCCACGTTCTCCTTGAAGTCCTGGCCCGGCCGGCGATTCGCCGCGATGAACCCGGGCATCACGTCGTCCGAGAGCCCACCCAGCGAAAGTTCGTGCACCAGCCCCACGGTATGGCCTTCCAGTTCGAGCAGGTGCTGTGGCGCTACTCGATCGTCACCGCCTCCCTCCGACTGTGACGCCGTCGGCCCTTCCGCGCGTTCGCCGATTGTCCGTCCGGCGGCTTTGACGGGGGCGACGGTGTCGAGGAGGTCGAGGATGGCACGGGTGTTGATGCCGCCGCCATGGAGGATGAGGTCCACGCTTGCGAGGGCGCGAAGAGCCTGCGGGGGCACCTCGTCCGGGACGGCGGCACGGGTGTCGGAGATGAGGCCGATACGCATAGAAGGGATCGTAGCCGAGATTCGGCGGGAGCGTTGATTGACGACGGAGGGTGGTGAGGGTAGTCTGTGGTTGACCCCCTCCCCTGGGGGTCTGGGTTATCCGAGAATTCGAGGGGGGGGGGTGCGCGGTGGAACCAGAGGTGCGCGGTGACGCGCTACGGCGTCTGAGCTATATCGAGGGGCACTTGGCGGGAATCCGGAAGATGGTGGAGGACGACCGCTACTGCGTGGATATTCTGAAGCAGACGCACGCCGTGCGACGCGCGTTGGAGAAGATGGAGTCGAAGATCCTCGAGGGGCATATGGCCACGCACGTGGTGGAAGGGATCAAGTCAGGCAACGAAGAGCAGATCGTCGGGGAGTTGATGGAGTTGTTCGACTTTGCCGCGAAGAACAACACGGCGGGCGGGCGGTGAGGGCCAGGCGGCCCGCGGTGGAGGTGAGGGCGTGACGACGACCGAGACTGGCACCGACCGGACGCGGGTGGCGCTCAGCATCGAGGGCATGACGTGCGCGGCGTGCGTGATGCACGTCGAGCACGCGCTCACGGCCGTGCCGGGGGTGGAGGCCGCGCACGTCAACCTGGCGACCGAGAAGGCCGTTGTCGAAATCGACGAGGCGCTCACGCTGGACCAGTTGGCGGCGGCAGTGAAGGACGCCGGGTACGGGGCGCGGACGGAGAAGCGGACGCTTCAGCTTGCCGGCCTCTCCGGTCTAGAGGACGAAGAGACCCTGGCGCGCGCATTCATCGCATTCCCCGGCGTGCGGTGGGCGTCCGTCGAGGGAGACACAGCGTCGGTCGAGTTCTACAGCGCGGCGGTCGAGATCGGGGACCTGCGCGCAGTCGTGACCGGCATGGGATTCACGGTCGCGGGGGTCGAGGAGGAGTTCGACCAGCACGCGCTGGCGAAGGCCGAGGAAGCGGCAACGCTACGGCGTCGCTTCCTCGTGGCGTTCGGTGGTTGGCTGGTGTTGGCTGGCCTGGGGTTCGGGAACGATCTCGGCGTCGCGGGCCTGAACCGTGTCGCGCCGCAAGCGTTGCATATGGTGATGCTGGCTCTAGCTGGGCCTCTCCAGTTCTGGGCAGGGGCACAGTTCTATTCGGGCGCATGGTCTGCCCTCCGCCACCGGACGGCGAACATGAACACGTTGGTCGCAGTCGGGACCGCGGCGGCGTTCATGTACAGCGTGACCGCGACGTTCTTCCCGGGTGTGTTCGCGTCGACCGGCAGCGAGGCCGTGGTGTATTACGACACGGCGATCATCATCATTGCGTTGATTCTGTTGGGCCGGTATTTGGAGGCTCGCGCACGCGGACGTGCATCGGACGCGATCAAGAAACTCGTAGGGCTGCAGGCGCGCTCGGCGCGTGTGGTGCGCGACGGCGTTGAGATGGAGCTACCGATCGAGCAGGTCCTTCCGGGCGACGTGGTTACGGTGCGGCCGGGTGAGAAGGTGCCGGTCGACGGGGTTGTGGTCGATGGGATGTCCGCGGTGGACGAGTCGATGTTGACGGGCGAGAGCCTACCGGTAGAGAAGCAGCCCGAGGCGGAGGTCTTTGGGGCGACGATCAATCGAACGGGTCGCTTCTCCTTCCGCGCGACGAAGGTCGGGAGCGACACGGCGTTGTCGCAGATCGTCCGGCTGGTGGAGGAGGCGCAGGGGTCGAAGGCCCCGATACAGCGGTTGGCGGACTTGATTGCGGGGTATTTCGTCCCGGGTGTGGTCTTGATCGCTCTGGCGACCTTTGGCGTCTGGCTGGCCGTGGGACCGGACCCGGCGATCACGTTCGCGACGTTGAACATGGTCGCGGTGTTGATCATCGCGTGCCCATGCGCGCTGGGATTGGCGACCCCTACGGCCATCATGGTCGGTACGGGGAAGGGCGCGGAGAGCGGGATCCTGATCCGTGGCGGTGATGCGTTGGAGCGCGCCCACAAAGTGGACACGGTCGTGCTGGACAAGACAGGCACGATCACCCAGGGGAAGCCGGCGGTGACGGAGGTCGTGACCTTTGGGTCTTGGACGGAGACCGCGGTGTTGGAGGCAGCGGCGGCCGCCGAGCGGGACTCTGAGCATCCACTGGCAGGAGCGGTATTGGACCGGGCGCGGGCAGGGGCGGTGCCGGTGGGGAACTCCTTCGAGTTCGAGGCGCTGCCGGGTCATGGCGTGGCTGCACGTGTTGGAGAGCGATCGGTGCTCATTGGCACGCGCCTGCTGATGGAGCAGCGAAGCGTGGCCTTGGACGCGGGAGTCGAGCAGGCCGAGGCGCTGACTCACGAGGGAAAGACGCTCATCTATGTGGCGATCGACGGGAGCCTGGCGGGACTGTTGGCGATCCAGGACCCAGTGAAGTCGACGTCTGCGGCGGCGATTGCGCGCGTTCAACGCATGGGGATAGAGGTCGTGATGTTGACGGGCGACAACGCGGCGACGGCTGCGACGATCGCAGGCGCGGTCGGGATCACGCGTGTCCGGTCGGAGGTGCTGCCCGACGGGAAGTCGGAGGAGATCTCGGCACTGCAGGCGAAGGGGCGGGTTGTTGCGATGGTGGGAGACGGCATCAACGATGCACCGGCGCTAGCGCAGGCCGACGTGGGAATCGCGATCGGGACGGGCACCGACGTGGCGATCGAGGCGTCGGACGTGACGTTGATCAGCGGCGATCTGAACGGGGTAGCGACGGCTATGCAACTGTCGCGGCGGACGGTGCGGACGATCTGGCAGAACCTGTTCTGGGCGTTTGGATACAACACGGCGTTGATTCCAGTCGCGGCGGGTGTGCTTTATCTGGTGTTCAACGGCGGAAATGTGCCGGCGAACCTCACGCCGATTCTCGGCGAGCACGGGTTCTTGAACCCGATGTTGGCCGGGGCGGCGATGGCATTGTCGAGCGTGAGCGTGGTCACGAACTCCCTGCGGCTGCGAGGGTTCAGGGCCAGGAGCTAGGTCCGTATCTATCTTTTGGCCGCTGAAACGCGGTCACCAGCGGGATTGAGAAGAAGGAGGAGACGGATGGTCAGGCTACTGGGATTTTTGCGTGGGAAGCCCGAGATGGCCGAGGACCCTGTGTGCCACATGCAGGTGGACGTGAAGAGGCCGAACGGAGGTACGCACGAGCACGACGGGGAGACCTACTACTTCTGCGGGCCGGGTTGCCGCGTCGCGTTCTCGAAGGAGCCGGAGGCGTATCTCTCCGGCGAGAAGCGGACGGAGATGTAGCAGAGAGAGCTCTCCGCTCCGTTCGGCTAGGTAGTGGTCCGTGCGGCGCCGCGATCGCCCACGGGCCCACAGCAGCACATGGGCTCTGTCCGGCCCCACCCACTTCTTCCGTGAGTCTTCTTGTCGAATAGCCCTTCACGCCTCAGCGTGCGCGCCACGCTGAGGCGGCGACGCTGTTTCGGCGATCTGGCGTCACGTCGCGAGGAATAGCTCTCCCAACAACCCAAGGATCATCTTGATAGCCTAGTAGTCAGAGCACTCGAAAACAGAGAGAGTCGGCTACAAGGCTGCGACATGCACCAAGCAAAGAGGGTGCCCTCTGACTGATAAGAGCGACCACCTCCTGATGCGTTGCCTCTCACTGGATCTTGAGGTCGGCGTCCAAGACGGCCGTATCCACCAGTTCGGGGGCGTACGGCCGGATACTGACCAGTCCCTGACCTTCCCTTCGGGCGGCACCAGCTTGGCCGCTGCTCTGGACAGGCTGGACGGTCTCGCCGACGGCGCGGACTTTCTGCTCGGCCACAACCTGATCGATTTCGATCTACCCCACTTGCAGGCCGCGAATCCCGATCTGCGGTTGCTGCAACTACCAGCAGTCGACACGCTGAGACTGAATCCTCTCGCCTTTCCTCGAAATCCATACCACCACCTGGTCAAGCACTACCAGGACGGGCAGCTCAAACGCGGGCGCATCAACGATCCGGAGTTGGATGCCAGACTGACGCTGGAGGTCTTCGAGAACCAGCAACAAGCCCTCGTCAACGCACCGGCCGACCTGTTGACAGCCTGGCACTGGCTCACTACCACGGACGGTGGCGTGGGGTTCGATCGGGTCTTCGCTTCTCTGCGACGCTCGCAAAGGCCGTCGGACGCCGAGGCTCGTGACGTGATTCTCACACTCCTGGCCATCAACTCCTGCAAGACCCATGCCCGTGAGGTCATGGCCGATTCGGTCCGGCATGGCTGGGCGCTGGCCTATGCGCTGGCGTGGCTGTCGGTGGCCGGGGGGAACTCGGTCATGCCTCCCTGGGTGCGGCACCAGTTCCCCAAGGCTGGGCAGGTAGTTCAGCGCCTGCGCGACACGGCGTGCGCTCGACCCGACTGCGCGTGGTGCAGGGAACGGCACGATGCCCGCAAGGAACTCAATCGGTGGTTCGGTTTTTCCGAATTCCGGCCGGAACCGGCGGATGAGGCTGGACGGCCTTTGCAGCAAACCATCGTCGAGGCCGCAATGGCGAGGGAACATGTGCTCGGCATCCTGCCTACAGGCACCGGCAAGTCGCTCTGTTACCAGATACCGGCCCTTTCCCGCTACGACAAGACCGGTGCGCTAACCGTAGTCATTTCTCCACTGGTCGCCCTCATGGCCGACCAGGTGGCGGGGCTGGAGGCCCAAGGCGTCGGTTCGTGCGTCACCATCAACGGCCTTCTGTCGATGCCTGAGCGGGCCGATGCCCTGGACCGGGTGCGGTTCGGGGATGCCAGCGTCTTGCTCATCTCGCCGGAGCAGCTTCGCAGTGTCGCCTTGCGCCGCGTCTTGGACCAGCGTGAGATTGGCGCGTGGGTCCTCGACGAAGCCCACTGTCTCTCTCATTGGGGGCACGACTTCCGGCCGGATTATCGGTACGTGGGGCGATTCATCCGCGAGAAAGCAGGGGATGGACCGGTCCCGCCTGTGCTCTGTCTGACCGCGACCGCCAAACCCGACGTGAAGGCCGAAATCGTCGACTACTTCCGGCGAGAGCTGAGCATCGAGTTGAAGGTCTTCGACGGTGGTGCGCAGCGCACCAACCTGGACTTCGTGGTGGTGCAGACGAGCACCGCGGAGAAGTTCGCCCACATCCACGAGGTCCTCATGGCCGATTTGCCGCCGGACAGACCTGGCGGGGCAATCGTCTACTGCGCGACGCGGCAGCACACTGAGGCGCTTGCCGGATTCCTACGGGACAAAGGAGTGAAGGCGGACCACTTTCATGCGGGGCTGCCGCCGGAGACCAAGAAGAACGTCCAGGAGACCTTCGTCCGCGGTGAACTGCGGGCCATCGTCGCCACCAACGCCTTCGGTATGGGCATCGACAAGCCAGATGTCCGGGTGGTAATCCACGCAGATATCCCCGGTTCTCTCGAGAACTACCTGCAGGAAGCGGGCCGCGCGGGGCGGGATCAGCGGGCGGCCCGCTGTGTGCTGCTCTACACCCAGGATGACGTCGAGCGCCAATTCGGCATGTCGGCCCGCTCACGGCTTACCCGACAAGAAATCCATGGCGTCTTGAGAGCGCTGCGAAACCTCGACCGCAAGAAACGCCTAAACGGTGAGGTAGAAGCAACTGCCGGGGAGATCCTCAGCGAGGACGAAGACAGCGTATTCAGGCGAGATTCTGTCACCGACGATACCCGGATGCGAACTGCAGTCGCCTGGTTGGAAGAGGCCGTGTTGGTGACCCGAGAGCAGAACCGCGTGCAGGTATTCCCGTCCTCCCTCCGGGTGAATTCGGTGGACGAGGCCCGGGCGAAGCTTGAAAAAGCACAGATAAGGGATGCCTACCGCGACCAACTGCTGGCCATCGCGGTTGAGCTGATTGAAGCGAATGCGGACGAAGGCATCTCGACCGACGAATTGATGATCGCATCTGGCCTGACCTCGGAGGAAGTGCGAGGAGCGCTCTACGACCTAGAGCGCCTGGGTATCGCCAACAACGACACCGCCTTGACCGCTTTCGTCCACACAGGAGTAGAGCGCTCCTCGGGCAAACGCTTCGAGGAGGCATCGGCATTAGAACATTCCCTGATCACCCTGTTGCGAGAGATGGCTCCGGATATGGGCGTGGGCGAGACCTCCCCGCTGCATCTCCGTCTCCTGACCCAACGGCTCAAGGACGAGGGTCATTCGTATGCCCTGCCTGAACGCCTGTGGCGGATCGTCCGTAGCCTTGCCGCCGACGGGCGTGGCGAAGGTGGCAGTGGGGGAAGCCTCGGAGTGCGGCGATGGGATACAGAAACCGTCCAAGTCACGTTGCAGCGCGAGTGGGAACTCTTGGAGAAGACCGCGGAACTGCGCCGGGCAGCAGCCAAGAGACTGCTGGACCATTTTCTTTCGTGCCTCCCGAGCGGAACCCGGGGAACCGACCTGCTGGCCGAGACGACGCTCGGCGACCTCTCGAGGGCCATCGAGTCTGACTTGATCCTACGGAGCGAAGTCCGGGAGCCCGCGAAATTGCTGGACCGCGCCCTGCTGTGGCTGCACGAACAGGAAGTCATTCGGCTGAACAAAGGCCTGGCTGTGTTCCGCCCAGCCATGACGATCCGGCTCAAACAGGAGCAACGCGGCTTCGCACAGACCGACTTTGCGCCGCTCAAGCTCCATTACGACGAACAGGTGCTGCACATCCACGTGATGGCGGAATACGTCCAGCGAGGTCTGCGAGCCATGGCCGACGCCCTGCGTTTGGCGATGGACTATTTCAGCCTTCGGCGAGCGGACTTCCTGGACCGTTGGCTGCCGAATCGAGACGCCGAGATTGCGCGGCAGACGACGTTGGAGTCGTGGCGGACCATCGTGGAAAGCCTGAACAACCCTATCCAGGGCTGCATCGTGGCGGACGATCGTGACCAGACGAACGTGTTGGTGCTTGCCGGCCCGGGGTCCGGCAAGACCCGGGTGCTGGTGCATCGCATCGCCTATCTGATACGCGCGAAACGTGAGGACCCACGCGGCATCCTGGCGCTTGCCTACAACCGGCACGCGGCCGTCGAGATCCGCCGTCGGCTCGCGGAACTCATCGGCGACGACGCGCGCGGAGTGATGGTCCTTACGTGCCATGCACTGGCCATGCGACTAGTCGGGGCCAGTTTCTCCGGGCGCGGTGACCGTCTTGACCAAGGGGATTTTCAGGAAGTGCTCCGGCAGGCGGTAGCCCTGCTCCGCGGGGAAGGGTTGCCACCCGAGGAGACGGACGAGTCTCGGTCACGAATGCTGGCGGGCTTCCGCTGGATACTGGTGGACGAATACCAGGACATCGGCCCCGATCAATATGCGCTGATCTCCGCCCTCGCAGGCCGGACCCTCTCCGACGAAGACGACAAGCTCAGCCTCTTCGCGGTGGGCGACGACGACCAGAACATCTACGCGTTCAATGGCTCGTCCGTGGAATTCATCCGCCGGTTCGAAGTCGACTACGGCGCCAAGCCAACTTTCCTGACCGACAACTACCGGTCCACCGCCCATATCATCGCAGCGGCCAATGCGGTGGCCGGACCGGCCCGACACCGGATGAAGACCGGGCACCCGATCGCTATTGACCGGACCCGCGCGAACCGACCACCCGGCGGCGCGTGGTCCGAACGAGACTCTGTCACCGCTGGTCGAGTCCAAGTGCTGCCGGCCGGCGACAACCCCATCTCTCAAGCACAGACGGTCGTCGGCGAACTGAAGCGGTTGTCCAGTCTCACACCTGACTGGAACTGGTCTTCTGGAGCGGTCGTGGCACGTGACTGGAACGACCTCGACCCTGTACGCAGTCTCTGCGAGCTTGAAGAGATCCCGGTGCAGATAGCGAACGAGGATTTCTCGGGTATCTGGCATCTGCGCGAGACCCGGGCGCTGGTGAGCTGGGTACGCGGGCGCGATTCCAACCTGGTGACGAGTGCGGACCTCAGTGAATGGTTGGCTAGGGAACCGGAAGGCCCTTGGAATGGACTGCTCCAGGAAGCGATCGCTGAGTACGAGATGGAAACGAGCGGCACGGAAACGCCAGTCCACTACTTCATCGAATGGCTGGCCGAGTGGACACGCGAGGTGCGTCGCCGCCAGCGCGGCCTACTGCTGACGACCGCTCATCGTGCCAAGGGCCTGGAGTTCGACCATGTCGTTGTGTTGGACGGGGCCTGGGACCGCGTCGGTTCTAATGAAGACCAGGATGCGCCGCGCCGGTTGTACTACGTTGCCATGACCCGGGCACGGCAGACCCTCTCCCTCATGCGCCTTCCAGGGCCACACCCGTTCCTGGGCCCCTTGCGGGACAACCCGTCGGTACTGCATCGCCCGGGACTAGTGGGCCTGCCAACAGCGCCACCGGAACTCGAACGCCGCTATCGACGGCTCAGTCTGCGCGACACCTTCCTGAGCTTCGCCGGCTACCGGGATCCCGACCATCCGACGCATCGTGCCATCGCCGCACTCTCTCCCGGCGATCTGCTCCAAGCACGCCCCGGGTCGAACCGTTGGGAGCTCTTGGACCGTAACGGCACAGTCGTCGGCCAGCTTGCTAATGATTTCAGAGCCCCCGATGGCATGCGCTGTGCATTTGCCACCGTCCTCGCCATCGCTACCTGGGACCGGGAGCGGTCGGCCTCTGGTTTTCGTGAGGGTCTTCGCGGCGATACCTGGGAGGTCGTCGTGCCAGAACTTGTGTTCGAGCCGGACCCATAGTCGTCCTAGCCGGGGCAGAATCTCAGAGCATCGGTCGGAATTCCGCCGGTCCCTGGTATCGTCTCGTACCCAATCCGCCGGTAGTGGTCGGGGTGCCCGGATTTGAACCGGGGGCCTCTGCGTCCCGAACGCAGCGCGCTACCAAACTGCGCCACACCCCGAACCGATGAACCGAACCGTCCATGAGGGCCGGACAAATCCGGCCCTCATGGGGGATTATGCCTTAGGCGGGAGACTCTGTTCGTTAGCGCTCGATGGGGAGGCCGACGCTGCTGCCCCACTCGGTCCACGAGCCGTCGTAGTTCCGGACGTTCGGGTAGCCGAGGAGTTCGGTGAGGACAAACCAAGTGTGTGCGGCCCGTTCGCCGATTCTGCAGTAGGCGATGACCTCTTTGTCGGCGGTGACCCCCCGCGGGCCGTAAATCTCGGTGAGCTCGTCGACCGACTTGAAGGTCCCGTCCTCTCTCACCGCTTGCGCCCAACCGATGTTGGCAGCACCAGGGATGTGACCGCCCCGCTGCGAACCCTCCTGTGGCAGGTTCTCTGGTGCGAGGAGTTCGCCGCTGAACTCTCGCGGGGACCGCACGTCCACGAGGGCGGCGGTGCCGAGGTTTGCGACGACGTGGTCGCGGAGGGCGCGAATGTCTGTGTCTGGTTCCGAGGCGTGGTATGACTTGGCGGCCACGTTGGGCGCATCCGTGGTCAGGGGCCGCTCGTCCGCGAGCCACTTGACCCGGCCGCCATCCAGGAGGCGGACGTCATCGTGGCCGTAGTATTTGAGTTGCCAGTACGCCCACGCGGCGAACCAGTTGTTGTTGTCGCCGTAGAGGACGACGGTGGTGTCGTTGTCGATGCCAGAGTCGCCGAGGAGTTTTTCCAAGTCGGCTTTGTCAAGAAGGTCGCGGATGACGCCTTGCTGGAGTTGCGTCTGCCAGTTCCAGCCGACGGCGCCCGGAATGTGTCCTTGGTCGTACGAGGTGGTGTCGACATCGACCTCGACGAGTCGGACGCTTGGATCGTTCAAGTGGTCGACAACCCAACCGGCCTCAACGAGGGCTTCGGGGTTCGCGTAATCAGGCACGGTGCACTCCTCCCAGTTTTTGTTCTTCCCCCTGATCGATACGCATTCAGCGTAATGCACTGAACGCCATCGTTCATAGCAGTCGGTGAGTCGACCTCATCGGCGGAACGCGATGCGAGGGGAGTCCACCGTGGGGTTTATTGACGCCGATTGGCGGGCACACCTACCATCGATCGCGGTTCTCTCTCGTTCGTTGGCCGGCCGCGCAAGTGGGTTGGTTTTCGGTCGCGGGCCGGGCGACATCCAGTACATCAGGGGTTAGAGCAGATCGTGCTATCGACAACGGTTGGGAATTACCCGCGAGTGGCGTATGGGCCCGGAGGCGCGAGCGTCCGGCGAGCATGGACGCAACTGGACCGCGGGCAGACGTCCATTGAGGACGTGCGCGCAGCGGAGGACATGTTTACGGAAGAGGTGCTCCGCGAGCAGACAGAGGCGGGCATTGACGTCGTGACCGATGGCCAAGTGCGGTGGGACGACGCGCAGACCTACTGGGCTCGCGGCATCGAGGGATTCGAGATCACGGGACTGATCCGGTGGTTCGATACCAATACGTACTACCGGCAGCCGGTGTTGCGGTCCGCGCCACGATGGACGGGCCCGATCGCGGCGCGAGACGTGGAGTACGCGAAGGCGCGCACGGACCGTCCCGTGAAGGCCGTGATCACCGGGCCGTACACGCTGGCAAAGCTTTCGTTAGACGAACACTTCGGCGACCTGCAGAAGTTCACGTTCGCGCTGGCCGAGGTACTCAACGAGGAGGCGAAAGCGCTGGCTGCGCTGGGCCCGGCCATGATCCAGTTCGACGAGCCGGCGATCGTCCGGCCTGGGAACGAGGTGGACCAACCGCTCTTTGAGCAGGCGATGCGTGTGCTCACGTCGGGCGTCTCCGCGAAGACGGCGCTCTACACCTACTTCGGCGGGGTGAAAGGGCTGGACTCGGAGCGGCTGTTCGCATTGCCGTTCGACGTGATCGGCCTGGACTTCTGGATGGGCTCGGAGAATTGGGAGGCGCTTGAGGCGTTCCCTTCGGACAAGGAGCTTGGGCTCGGGATCGTCGACGCACGGAACACGAAGCTGGAGACGGTGGACGAGATTGTGGCCGGTGTGCGGCGGGCTTCCGCGTACGTGCCTGCGGAGCGGATCCACGTGAACCCGTCCTGCGGCCTGGAGTTTCTGCCCCGTGACCGGGCGCAATCGAAGCTGCGGCGGTTGGGGGAGGCGACGGCCCAGGCGAGGGAGGTCGTGAGCTAATGGCGGGGACGACGCTGCTGACGACGTCCGTGGGGAGTTTCCCGAAACCGGACTACATCACCAAGGCCCGGGCGGAGGTGGCGCGGGGGTCGATGCCGGTAGGCGAGCTCCAGGTGTTGGAGCAACAGGCCACGGAGGAGTGGATCCGTTTCCAAGAGGAGATCGGGGTCGACATCTTGGTGGACGGCGAGATGTACCGCGGGGATATGGCGGCGTACTTCGCCGAGAACCTGGAAGGGTTCGAGCTTGGGGGGGCGGTCCGGTCGTACGGGAACCGGTACTACCAGAAGCCGATCGCGGTTGGCGCGGTCCGGCGTCCGAACCCGATCACCGTCGAGTCGTGGCAGTACGCGCAGAGCCTGACGGACCGGCCGGTGAAGGGGATGCTGACGGGCCCGTACACGATCGGTGACTGGTCGTTCGACGAGCACTACGGGAGTCGCGAGGCGTTTGTGATGGCTCTAGCGGAGGCGATACACGCCGAGGCTGTGGACCTGGAGGCTGCCGGCGCCCAGTACATCCAGATCGACGAGCCGGCGATCTCGGTGAGGCCGGAGGAGTTCGCGATTGCGCGGCGGGCATTCGAGGTGGTCACGGACGGGCTCAAGGCGACAACGCTGACGCATATCTGTTACGGAGACTTCTCGACGATCTACCCGGCGATGCTCGAGCTGCCAGTGGACAACATCGACCTGGAGATGGCGAATTCCGGGTACGACCTGTTGGAACGGTTCAGGAAGGAGCCCTTTACGAAACAGTTGTCGATGGGCGTGGTGGATGTTCACAGCCACGTCTTGGAGCCGCTGGAAGAGGTGAAGGCGGGGATCCGGAGGGGTCTTGACGTCGTACCCGCGGACCGGCTGTTCATTGATCCCGACTGTGGGTTGAAGACGCGGACGGTCGAGGAAGCGAAAGGCAAGATGCGGGTGATCGCCCAGGCCGTGCGTGAGGTGAAGGCGGAGCGCGGACTGGACTGAGCCGACGAGCTGGCGGCTTCGGCATTCGCGGCTCCAGTTTCTCGCGCGGCGTCTAGAGTCCGACTCGGGTCTCGCGAGCCGAGCGGCCGCGCTGGAGCAGCCAGACCCCGAACCCGACGAGGAAGACGGGCCAGAGGCGGCCGAGGTCCCAGGAGTCGGGGAGTACGTTCAGGTTCTCGGCAAGAAACACGCCGCCGAGTAACGTCAAGAACAGCCCGAAGGGTCTAGGTCGTCCCCGCATCATTCCGACGCCGATGAGGACGAGGGCACTCGGCCACAGTAGACCCCAGATGTATCCGAGGTCCAGGAACCCGAGGTTGTTGAGAAGAACGAGGACACCGACGGCGATGAGGACGCCAGCTAGGCCGAACCCCGGTCGGCGTCGTTGCCGAGAGTTGTAGAAATACATCCTCTCTTGTCCTTGGACTTCAGTCAGTTATGGCGGGAGTGGGAGGGAGTCGAACCCACCGGAGACGACGCAGGCCGCCTCCCATCGGGTTTGAAGCCCGTGAGCCCCACCGGGAACCATCCACTCCCGTGCGGCCCCGGCATGGGCACCGCTGCGCAGTATACGCCGCGAGGTTTGGGGCGTTGCGCCCGGGTTCGGTTGGAGGCTGCGGGTGACAACGGGCGCGGCGGCGGGAATAATCATCACATGACACGGTGTGCAGTTCTGGTCTTTCCGGGGACGTGGAGCGATGGCGACTGTCATCACGTGCTTACCAACGTGTTCGGCGTGTCGGCGGACTTCGTGTGGCACAAGGACGAGAACGACCTCTCCGCGTACGACATGGCGATCGTCCCGGGTGGATTTTCGTACGGGGACTACCTCCGACCCGGCGCTATCGCGCGGTTCTCGCCGGTGATGCGCGGGGTGGAGCGCATGGCGAAGGAAGGCGGGACGGTGATCGGGATCTGCAACGGCTTCCAGATCCTCTGCGAGGCGGGCCTGCTGCCAGGAGCGCTGCTGCGGAATGGGCACCTGGAGTATCGGTGTCAGTGGACGGACCTCCGGGTGGAGACGTCGGATTCGCGGTTCACCTCAGTGTGCGAGGTAGGTCAGGTGCTACGCATGCCGATCTCGCACGGAGACGGGAACTACTTTGCGGACCCGGAGACGGTCGAGGAGCTGGAGCGCAACGGCCAGGTGTTGTTCCGGTACTCGAGCCCAGAGGGCGTGATCGCGCCGGAGTTCAGTCCGAACGGATCGCTCCGAAACATTGCGGGGATCGTAAACCGGGAGCGCAACGTTCTTGGGATGATGCCGCACCCGGAGCGGTGCTGCGAAGCGATTCTGGGCGGCGAAGACGGCAGGTTTATCTTCGAGTCGATGCTGGCCGCAGCAGGCGCGCTGGTCTCGTTATAGCGTTCCCCTCGCTGACCTCGGGACGCCCCTCCGGCCTTGAGTGATACAACGGTCGCGATTGCGTTCGCGCTGGTGGCGTCGGTCTCGTGGGCGGTCGGGTCGATCCTGATCCGGCTGGGCATCGAGCAGGTTGGTGCACGGACGGCGACGTTCCTTTCGGTGGCGTCCGGGTTGATCTACGTCCTGGTGGTGGCGCTCATCCTTGACGCGTCGGCGTTCCTCGATCTGACGCTGCGGGCCGTACTGGGGTTCACGCTCGTGGGCGTGCTGTCGTTCGGCGCGGGCCGATTTCTGTATTACACGAGTGTTGGGTTGATCGGCGTGGGGCGCGCGACGGCGATCGGCGGGGCTACGCCGATCGTGGCGGCGGCGATGGCTGTGGTGTTCCTGGGCGAAGCCCTGACGGCGCCTCTGGCGGCTGGGATCGTAGCGGTGGCGGCAGGGATCGCGTTGATCGTGGGCCGGGAGCCCTGAGGCGGTGGCCGGTCAGGACGTGTCGAACCGGACCCGCCCGCGTTTGCGCCGGGCGGCGACGCTGGGGGTGTTGGCGTCGGTCCTGTCGATCGCGGCGTACGGGACGGGTCAGACGTTGACGAAGAGCTTGGTCGACGGCGAGACGCCACCGCAGGTCGGCTCGTTGATCACGTTCGTGGCGGGTGGGACGGTACTGTTTCTCGCGTCGTTGCCGTCTTTGAACCGAGACTTGCGAGCACCGAAGCGCAGCCTCGTGTGGGTGTGTCTCGCCGGGTTGTTGGCATCGAACGGGGCGTTCCTTAGCTTCTTCGCATTGGCGCGGGCGCCAGTGGTGGTGATCTCGCCGATCATCGGCATCAGCCCGTTACTGACGTTGGGGCTGGCGGCGATCTTTCTGCGGCAGGTCGAGCAGATCACGCTGCGGACGGCGGCCGGGTCGGTGTTGGTGGTGTTGGGTGTGCTGTTGGTGATATTCGGAAACGCGGGGTAGGGAAACGGAAGGCTGAACCCTTGACGATCAAGCGGACGGACGTATCATGTATTTATCAATAAAATATATGGAAAGTAACAAGGTACGATTATGATTTTCACGATACGGGACATCCAAGTTGAGATTGAGGACAGCCTGGCAAATCTGCCCAAGGTCTCCTTGCCGGAGGAGCTCGAGGGGTTGAGGCACCTCGTCCGGGGTGATCGCCACCCGCAGGTGGCGATTCGCCGGGTAGACAAGGCCAACAGGAAGGTGCGTGAGGATGCTGCTGCCAGCTACTTTGACCCTGATACCTGTGAGTTGGTCGTGACGTTCGTCGCCCCTGAAGTCCGCCGCAATGAGGACGGGCGCCCAGAGACGATCCCGAACCTTGCCCGGCAGTCAGGTCCCGATTTGGAGGACGAGGAGGCCATCGGCCAGCTGATCGAGCAACTCGAGGCCATCGAGGCTAAGTTGCCGTTTGTTGGCCTGAAACTGTTCCGTGATCAGGTCCTTCCGAGCTGCGGCCATCGCTGGGCCGCCGATCCCTCGACGATCCGTTCGCTGCTGCAGCGTTGCACGGACGCGGGTTTGATCTTGACGAGCAAGGTCCACAACCCCGATCAACCGGCGTATCCGACCACGGCGATACGCGTCAATCACCGGCACCCGCGGTTCCAGCCGGAGGTCCGGGAACGGCGCTCGCGGTTCACACCAACGCCTATCAGCGGAGGCGTTATCTCGGACACGGTCCTGGGCGACCGTCGCTGACGGTCCGGCCGATGGCGAGTCTCTACCTCGATACCAGTGCGTTGATCAAGCTGTACATTGAAGAGGCTGGCACGCCGCGGGTCCTCGAACTCACCGAGAGCCCTGATGAAAACCATCTAGCGCTGTTGGACCTCACATTCCTGGAGATCCGCTCCGCCGTCCGACGCCGGGAACGTGAAGGCGACATCCCCGGCCCGTGGGCGGACCGCATCCTGCTGCAGATCGAACGGGACGGCTCGTCCATCTACATCACGCAGCCCACGACGTCCTCTGTGATCGAGCAAGCGGCCCGCCTCCTTGACCTGTACCCACTCCGGACGTACGACGCCCTCCAACTCGCCGGCTGCTTGACGATCCGGCGTAGCGCCCCACCGCCGGTGACGTTTGTGTGCGCCGATTCTCGCCTCTCCATGGCCGCCGAGTCCGAAGGACTGCCCACGATCAATCCTCTGGACCCGAAGCCAAGCGCGTAGGCCTTCACTGCGACCGTGCCCCGTTGTGGCACCTAGACGAAAGCGCGACGGTGGTCGGCCAGTGGTGTTGTGCCAGTTGGCACTCGCCGGTCCAGAGCTCTTTTCTAAGCAAACACGGTGTTGGCCAGGGTTTGAAACTGATCCGCTCTGGCGAACACCCATGAAGGGTCATAAAATGAGTGCTGGCACATGAAGTCACCTGGAAGAACGTTGTTAGGAGAGGTGAGATGACAACTGGCGGTCAGCGCAACGGAGCCGAAGCCGGGCGGACGATAATTGATGCCAACGACCTGAAGGTACAAATCGAGCGCAAAACTGGCGCGACCGTCGCTGTGATATCAGGCCGTTTAGACGGCACCAACGCCCCGGCATTTCAGAGTTCGCTCGAATCGACCTTGGACGACAGTGTTTCCGCCCTATTGTTAGATTTGAAAGACCTCATTTACATCAGTAGTGCCGGTCTCAGGGCTCTGCTCGTAATCGCCCGGCTGTTGCAGGAACAATCTGCGGCATTTGGGGTTTGTTCCCTGTCCGAGTCCGTGCATGAAGTATTCCAAATCAGCGGTTTCGAAAACTTCATTCAGGTCCATTCCGATCAGGACGCCGCACTTTCCTTCATTAGCCGGTAACGCATCTGGTCCGTGCCTCGTTTACGGGCACTAGAAACGAGTTGAGGAAGCCGCCGAATCCATAAGGGCTACGGACCGAACCGTGTCGAGGAGCCCACTCGAGCGCTCCTTCCGGCAGGACTGTTTAAGCCGATTCCTCACTCACAGGCAGTTTCGTCCGAAAGTGGTCAGCGGTAGAGACGCGCCTGCATCGCGGCGGCTACCGAAATCTCGATGTTTAGGATCGCTTGTGATACGGCTCGGCCGATCACGTCGAGCTTCCGCACCTGCTCGATACGGGGAGCCGCGTTAGCGAGTTCTCGTCTGGACAACAGTCCCTCGAAGATCCGGCAGGCATCGGCCAGGGAGATGATCACCATGTCCCGCGGATGAGGAATCTCGTCGCTGAACAGAACGCCCATGATTCGGAGTTTGACCTCTCGCTCAGCCTCGCCTTGAACCATCGGATAGCGCCTAGTCTGGAACACCCAGAGGAAGCGGTCCTCCCGACGTTCCAAAATGCCGTTGGCAACCAACCGTGAAAGGGCCTCTTCTCGTATCGCATCCGCACGTTGAGCTGTCTGCTGTACCCAGTAGCGGGCGTCGTGCTTCTCTCCCGCGGCGATTTCTGCCAGCGTCGGGTCAAGCAGGCTATCACCTACCGGAGTAGCGTCCAGCAGAACCAGGCTCTCGAGGTCCGTGTCTATCCGGTTCTCCAGCGCTAGGTCCATCAGGATGCCCCCTGCGAGGGCATAGCCAAGCGACCAACTGGGCACACGTGCGAAGGTGCCATTTTCGTCATCTAGCAACAGCAGAATGATTTCTTCAGCGAACCTCAACACCGCTTCTCTCCTTCTGTTCTTCAAGATGTTTCGATCATGGCCATGATCCGCTAGGGGTTAACGTCTGGTCGAGAACTCCAGCAATTGTATCCTAGCCGAATCGGCACCGACACGACCACGTGTGTTGGGACCGAGGCGGCATCGTCCCACGCGTATTGGTTTCTACGAACCGAAGGGATTGCCGTGCTGTCTTGTTTTTCCCAATTTCAGGAGATAGAACAAGAGCATCAGGCCGGCATTCTTGCGGGAATTGACGCGCTCCAGCCCTCCGGCTGTCTGACGTTCGGTGGGAGCGTCGCGTTGTCTGCATGTCGGTCGCTGCCACGAGACTCACGATCGATCCCTTTGGCCCGAATCCCGGCGAATACAGAGCAGCGGTCAGCGTCCTTGTTGTGGGCACGGTGTGCTAGTTTGACGGCGATTTCATAGATAGGGGGGATGGTCATCGCATGGATTCCGCTGCGTTTCTCGGTGAGGTGAACCAGATCGTTAGCCGTGACCGCGTGCTCACGGACGATCAGACTCTGGACGATTACTCGCGGGACGCGGTGCGGCATGACCGGTGGGGACTCGCGCCGCCGCAACGACCGCTAGCAGTGATCCGTCCAGCCACGACGGCGCACGTGTCCGAGGTCATGAAGTTGGCAACGCGTATTGGGGTCGCCGTGGTGCCGTACGGAGCGGGTACGGGGGTAATGGGCGGCGCGGTGTCGGTCGGGGCGGGGATCGTGTTGGACCTCGGGAGCATGGACAAGGTCTTGGACGTCAGCGTGGAGAACCGGTGGGCGCGGGTGCAGCCGGGGGTAATCCTGGGCGAGTTGGACACAGTGGCGAACATCGGCGGGTTGTTCGTCGGGCACGACCCGTGGAGTCAGCCGGTGGCATCGGTGGGCGGGGCGATTTCGACGAACGGGGTTGGCTACCTGGCGGCGAAGTACGGTCCGATGGGCAGACAGGTGCTTGCGCTGGAGGTGGTATTGCCAACGGGCGAGGTGGTCCGGACCCGGGCGTTGCCGCGGAACGTGAGTGCGGGGCTGGATATGACGGGGTTGTTCATCGGAACGGACGGCGTGTTCGGCGTCATCACGGAGGCGACGATCCGTCTGTTCCCGCAGCCTGAGGAGCGCAGACACTACGCGCTGGAGTTTCCGAGCTTCCCGAGTGGGTTTTTCGCGATCTGTCGGATGGCCACCGAGGGGATCACCCCGGCGATGGTTGATTTCTTTGAGGAGGACCAGACGGAAAAGGGCGGGCCGCCGATAGAGGCGGACGCTCCGGGACGTTCGAAGCTTCATATGAGCTTGGAGGGGTCTTCGTCGATGGAGGTCGACGCGCTGGAAGGAACGGTGTGGGAGATTGTGTCGGCGTATTCGGGGACCGACCTGGGGCCAGAGGAGGCGCAGCGGTTCTGGGAGGAGCGGCACGCATCCGGGGAGCGGTACGCCTCGATGCGCGGAGGGGGGCAGCGGCATCCATGGCGTGACACCCAGGGAGGGGCGCTGGCGTACCTCCACACGGCCGCACCGATCTCGGAGGTGTTGAGCCTCCGGTATCAGGGAGTCTCGATGTTCCAGTCGGCAGGGTTCGACGTCCATGAGGTGGCGATCTGGGGAGAGCCTGAGATGTTCTCGATCGTGGCAACGGACTCCGGTGAGCCGTCAGAAGCGAGGCAGGAGGCGATGAGGGAGGTCACGGACCGTTTCATCGACCTGGCGCTAGAGAAGGGCGGGACGGTGGAGTATTGCCACGGAGTGGGCGTGCGGATGAAGGGTGCATACGGGCGTGAGCTCGGTATCGGCGGTACCGAGTTGGTGCGTCGGATGAAGCGCGCGCTCGACCCGGCCGGAATCCTGAACCCCGGGAAGCTGCTGGACTGAGAGCCCACCGAGTTCCGGGCGTGCACGCGTGGTGACGTTCCGGCTCAAGCACGAGGTCGAAGGCCCGCTCGACGCAGTGTTCGCGGCGATCGCGGACGTGACCTCGGGTGCGACGTGGTCTCCGTTGGTCAGTGGTGCCCGGCGGGAGGATACGGGCCCAATTGGCGTTGGGAGCCGGTACCGGCTTTCGACGCTTGGCTCGGGGGAGCAGTCGATCCAGGTTGCAGCGCTCGAACCGCCGGTTTCCGTCACACTTCTGGTGACGTCAGTGATGGTCGAGGTTGCGCACACGTACCTTCTAGAGGCGATCACCGTGGACCGTACGGCGGTCCGGCACACGGTCGAGGCGGCGTTCAGCCGGGCTGGCATCGTCGGTGTCCCGGCCCTGGTACCCGCGCTGTGGGTGCTCCTTCGCCTGGAGGCACGAACCCTGCGCCGGTACTTCGCGGCGAGGTGAGAACGAGTCCGTGAGGCCGCGGGTCTAGGACGGGAGCACGGATCCCACGAACCCCTGGCGGCCGCGGGCGAATTCCTGAGCGGTGACGGGTCGCCGGCCGGCGATTTGCACCCGATCGAGCACGAGCAAGGAACCGCCGGCGGCGGCGACGCCGATTTCGCCCGTTTCGCGCTCGACGACGTGGCCAGGTTCTGCGTCGCCCGCACCTTGGGGTTCTTCATGAGCCACGCGGATGTTGAGTCGTTGGCCATCGAGGGTCGTAACCGTCCCCGGCCACGGATCGAAGGCCCGCACTCTGCGAACGAGGGCGTCTGCTGGGAGCAAGAAGTCGAGCATCGCTTGGTCGCGCGAGAGGAGCTTCGTAGTGGTGGCGAGGGCGGGATCTTGGGGCTCGGCCGGTAGGGTCTGACGCACCCAGGGCACGAGGACTTCGAGGAGCAGGTCGGCAGCCTCGTGTGCGAGTCGTTCGGTGAGCGTCCGCGTTGTGTCGTCCGGCGCGATCGGCAGGTCCCGTTGGGCGACGACGGGGCCTGAGTCCATGCCTGCGTCCATGACGAAGACGGAGACGCCGGTGGTTTCGCTGCCGTCGAGGATGGCGGTGGCGACGGGCGAGGGCCCTCGGTACCTCGGAAGGAGCGATGGATGGAGGTTCAGCCCTCCTCGCGGCGCGGTGCGAAGGACGGGTTGTGGGAGGATCTTGCCGTAGGCGGCGAGGATAAGGACGGTCGGCTCGAAGGCCCGGAGCCTTTCCATTTCTTCTGGTGGGCGCAAGCTCGGTGGCTGGATGATGTCAATCCCGAGCTCTTGGGCGGCGTCCTTAACGGGCGAGGACCGTAGTCGGCGGCCGCGGCCGGCGGGTTGGTCGGGTTGGGTGTAGACGGCAACTGGAGGCGATTTGCGGAGGGCGAGGGTCCGTAGGGTGGGGACGGCGAACGACGACGTGCCGAAGAAGACGGACCTCACTGGCGTTTCGGTGGACGGTTGGTCCGCCCGCTCATCAGTTCTAATCGGTGGAAACCTTTGGGGACAGGGCGAAAGTCCGAGCATTATCGAGATATGAAGAGGGTGTTGCAACGGGGTTGTCCGGGGGCGAACATGCGGCGCCGTTCGCACCAATTGTCCCGCGCCTTGCAGCAGTTGACGCGCGAATCGACGCCGTCCTAGCCTGACTCGTGGGGTCGGCACCTCAGCCGGGGGTGACGAGGGCGGCCCGCCGGGATCATTGTTCCAATCAATTGGAAAGCCCGCGACTGGGGGACAGTGGAGCTATGCCCACGAATTCAGCGCCGGAGATATGGAAAGCCGCGCTCAGCATCCTCGAACTCCAGGTGAGCTCTGTGGCGTTCGAGACGTGGTTCCGGGGCACAGCCGGGTATGAGCGAACGGGGAGTTCGTTCACGGTTGGTGTGCCGACGGCGTTTGTGGCGGACTGGTTGGACAAGCGGATGCGATCCCTGATCGAGCGGACGCTATCGGACCTCCTGCGGCGGCACATCGAGCTTCAGTTCGCGATCATCGAGGAGGGTCCGAGGCCGGCCAACGGCGTGGTTGACGAGCCTCGCGCGGAACCTTCCTATCCAACCGGTACGGACCATTCTCGTCGGGGGGGTTCCGGCCCGGAGAGGACACCGGCGGCGGCGAGCCGAGTTGCGTTCCAGCCGAACCCGGAGATGACATTCGAGACCTTCGTCCCAGGGTCGGCGAACCAGTTTGCCTATGCGGCGGCGACCGCGGTGGCCGAGAACCCAGGCGGGAGTTACAACCCACTGTTCGTCTCAGGGCCATCTGGTCTGGGTAAGACGCACCTGTTGAACGCGGTGGCGAACCGGGCGCGAACCCGAGAAGACCGGACGATCATGGCGACGGGCGAGCAGTTCGTGAGCGAGTTCGTGTCGTCGGCGCGGGAGAAGCAGGCGAACCGGTTCGAACGCAGGTACCGATCCGCACAGGTATTGATTATCGACGACCTTCAGTTTCTCTGTGGGAAGCAGCGCAGCGAGGAGAGTTTCTTCAACACGTGCGCGGCGTTGTTGCGGGAGTCACGGCAGGTGGTCCTCTCGGCCGACCGTCCCCTGGGCCACTTGCCGTTCACTCACCGGAAGCTGGCGGCGCGGTTTGAGTCGGGGTTGGAGGTGACGCTGACAACGCCGGACGTGGAGTCGCGCGAGGCGATCCTGGCGTTCAAGGCGTCGCGATCGCCGGTGCCAGTACCTGACGACGTGATCCGGTTCATCGCGGCTCGCCGGTCGGCGAGCGTCCGGCATATGGAAGGCGAACTGGCACGCGTTATCGCGATGTCGACGCTAATGGAGGAGTCTCTGACGCTGGAACTAGCGGGGCGGGCGCTGACGACCGGCGAGCCGCAGCGCATTTCAGCGAACGGGAACGGACATGCGCCCGCAGCGTTGATCCACGCAACCGCGTCGTTCTTCCAGGTCTCCCTAGCAGCCTTAGGCGGTCCCAGCCGGGAGCGCACGATCGTCCACGCCCGGCACGTCGCGATGTACTTGTTGCGCAGCCAGACAGAGCTCTCGTTGCAGCAGATTGGCCGGTTGCTCGGGAACCGTGACCACACGACCGTACGGCACGGTGTCGAGAAGATGAACCGTCTTTCCACAACGGACGCGTCACTGAACGAGGACCTCGCCTCTATCACCAACGCTGCCCCCGACCACTCCCCTCGATAGACTTCCCTCCTCCCCACACTTTCCCCTTCGTACTTGCAGTTCAATTGGTCGGTGTCTCCACTCCTCTACCTACCTACGACTACAACTCATTCACTAAGCTAGGTCTGGGAAAGATGAATGATTGATAGCGTTGTGATACGGGTTGGGAGTGGCCGCGGAGGCCGGGGCGTCGTGAGCTTCCGGCGGGAGAAGTATGTCCCGTTTGGGGGCCCAGATGGAGGCGATGGAGGCCGCGGAGGAGACCTGACGGTGGAAGCCGTCGACGACCAGGTGACCTTGGATGCATTCAGGCACGGAGGTCGGTATACGGCGAAGAACGGCGAGGATGGCAGATCTAGGAACAAGACGGGTAAGAGCGGTGCTGGTCTGGTGCTCGGTGTACCCGCAGGCACGATCCTGAGGTGGACCCACGAGGACGGCGAAGAGATGGTCGACCTTGAAGAGGTCGGCGCATCGGTGTTGGTGTGCCGGGGAGGTGACGGTGGGCGCGGCAATACACGGTTCGCGACGTCGACGAACCGAGCACCGCGGTTGGCGGAGGCTGGCCTCGACGGCGAGGAAGTGGAGCTAGCGTTCGAGTTGAAGCTGCTGGCGGACGTGGGAATCGCTGGCCTACCGAACGCTGGCAAGTCGAGTCTGTTGGCGGCGGCGTCGGGCGCGACCCCTCGGATCGGTGCGTACCCGTTCACGACGACGGAGCCAAACCTGGGGGTGGTGAACATCGGGTGGGCAAACCTGATTGTGGCCGACATCCCGGGGATGATCGAGGGGGCCCACGAAGGGCGGGGCTTGGGAGACCGGTTCCTGCGGCACGTGGAGCGGACGGCGATGCTGATCCACTTGGTCGATGGGGCCAGCGAGGATCCGGTGGGCGCGTGGCGGACGGTGAACGACGAGCTTCGGCTCTACGGGGAAGGGCTGGACAGTCGTCCGCAGTTGGCGATCGTCAACAAGGTGGATATCCCCGAGGTCGTGGAAAACCGAGAGGAGATCACGGCGGCGTTCGCGGCTGCAGGGGTCGAGTTAGGCGGCTTCGTGTCCGCGGCGACCGGCGAGGGCGTGATGGAGGTGATGCGAGCCGCGTATCAGATGGTTACGACGTTGCGGGAGGAGGAGCGGCAGCGGCGGGCGAAGGAGGCCTCTCCGGCGCGTGTCGCGGTGCTGCGGCCTCAGCCGAGGAACCTGGTCCCGACGGTTGTCCGGCTGCGGGGAGGCGGTTGGCGTCTATCCGACCCTCGTATAGAACGATTGGCTACGGGAGCGAACCTCGAGGACTCGTTCGTGACGGCGCAGCTCTGGCGAGAACTGAGTCGCATCGGCGCGGTACGGGCGTTGGAAGCAGCCGGCGCGGAGCCGGGCGACGCGGTACGGATCGGGAGCGCCGAGATCACGTGGAGGTAGCGGGGCTGTCCTCGAAGAGGGGAGTCCTTGGGGGGACCTTTGACCCGGTGCACATGGGGCACCTGCGGATCGCGGAGGAGGCACGCCTCGCGCTTGGACTGGATGGCGTGACGTTCGTCCCGGCGGGGATCCAGTGGATGAAAGCCGGGGCGGAGGTGGCGTCGGCGTCGGACCGATTGGAGATGGTCAGGCTCGCGATAGAAGGAAACGAGTCGTTCGACGTGTCGGATGTGGAGGTCCAGCGGCCGGGGCCGTCGTACACGGTGGACACGTTGAAGGCGTTCCGCGCGACGCTGGGCGGGGACACGGAGTTGTATTTCATTCTTGGCCAGGACGCGTTTGCCGAATTGCACCTGTGGAGCCGGCCGTCGGAGCTGATCGAGCTGTGCCGGCTTGCGGTGATGCCCCGGGTCGATGGTCTGGCTATCGATCTCGGCGGCATGGACGCCCGTGTGGCTGGGGTGTCGGACCGAACGGTGGTCCTCAGCGATGCACCGCGGATCGAGGTGAGTTCGTCGGAGCTACGATCGCGGTTAGAACGGGGAGAGAGCGTCCGGTACTTGGTGCCGGACGCTGTCGCGGACTACATCGCGGCGCGCGGCCTCTACGGGACTGGCGGCGCTACTGGTCCTCGAGCGACCTGATGAAGCGCTGGTCGCGGCGCCAGTCGCGGCGGACCTTGACCCATAGCGTGAGGTAGGCGGGCCGGCCGAGGGTGGCCTCGATCAACGGCCTGGCGGCGGAGCCGATGTCCTTCATCGCCTGACCTCCACGGCCGACGAGGATGGCCTTCTGGGAGGACCGGTCGACGAATACCGTGGCCTCGATGAGGTCTTTGCCTCCGCGTTCGGAGGACGCCTCGGTGAAGTCGTCGATCCGGACGGCGGTGGCGTAGGGCACCTCGTCGCCGAAGCGTTCGAACACCTTCTCACGGATGATCTCGGCGGCGATGAAGCGCTCGGTCCGGTCGGTGAGTTGGTCGGGCGGGAAGAGGGGGTCGGCCTCGGGGAGGCTGACCACGATGCGATCGATGAGGAGATCAAGGCCGTCGTCGTGGAGGACGCTGATCGGGATGACGTCTCGGAACGGGTGGAGGCTGACGTACTCCTCGATGACTGGGAGGAGGGCAGACTTCCGGACCGTATCGACCTTGTTGATGGCGACGAGCGCGGGCACGGGAGGGTCGGTCACCTCGATCTCTCTGACGATGTCACGCTCGACTTGCCCCGGGGGCTTTGGGGGTTCGACCATGAGAATGACGAGGTCGGCGCTATCGAGGGCCTCGCGGGCGTGGCGCATCATACCGGACGCGAGGGCGTCGGTGCGTGGCGATGCTGGCCAGCCGGGGGTGTCGAGGAGGCCGAGCTGGAAGTTGGGTCCGTGCATGACGCCGAGGAGCCGATGGCGGCTGGTCTGCGGTTTGGGGCTAACGGCGGCGAGCTTGGTCCCAAGCAGGACGTTGAGCAACGTCGATTTGCCGACGTTCGGGCGGCCGAGTATGGCGACGATCCCGGCGCGGAACGGCGCGGCGGGTCCTGGCTGGGTCATGGCGTGAGCATACGCGCTCGTTGTTGGCTGGGGCGGGGAGGCGTATGCCGGCGAGGCGGGATGTTAGATGTCGAGGTTCTGGACCTGCTGGGCCATCTCCTTGATGAATTTGGCCCGCGGCGCGACCTCTTCGCCCATAAGCTCCTCGAAGATCTCGGAGGCCTTGATTGCGTCCTCGATCTCGACCTTGAGGAGGGTGCGGTTCTCGGGGTCGAGGGTGGTGTCCCAGAGCTGGTCGGCGTTCATCTCTCCGAGGCCCTTGTACCGCTGAATAGTGACACCCCGCATGGACTGGTCCTTGACGAGGCTGGGCAGGTCGAGGAATGAGTTGAGGCGGCTGACGGCCCGCTCGCGCTTGAAGACGGTACCGACGACCGAGAGGTGATCTCGGAGGGCGGTGGCGAGTTCCATCATGCGTTCGGCGGCTTCGTGCGCGAGGAAGGCACGGTCGATCTTGAGGGACCGGCCGCTTTCGGGGTCCTGAATGACGATGCGGGGGTCGTCACCACCCTCGTCGAGGGTGATGCGGACCTCGCGTGCGAGGAGGGCTTGTTTGAGCTGGCTGCGTGCGAGGTCTGAGTCGAGGCCGCTGCGTCCGACCTCCAGGGCGTGGGCGGCGGCGACAAGGAGGGGCCTGGGGTAGCCGTAGTTCTCAAGGTCCTGGATGGCCGTGGCCAGCTTTTTCAGCGTGGGCAAGACGGTCTTGATCTGGGCCTCTGTGTACAGCAGCTCCGAGTCCTTTTCGGAAGACTCGCGGACGACGAGGCCGCTGAGAGCTTGAGCCTCGAGGTTCCGTTCGAGCTCGTTTTCACCGTAGAGCCAACTGATGTCGTTCCGGTTGCGGCCGGTGCGCACGCTGAACAACGGCGGTTGAGCGATATAGACGTGGCCGAGGCGGATGAGCGGCTGGAAGTGGCGGTAAAAGAGGGTGAGGAGGAGCGTGCGGATGTGGGCGCCGTCGACGTCGGCGTCGGTCATGATGATGATCTTCTTGTAGCGGAGACGGGAGACATCGAGCCCGTCCATGTCGTCGGCTTCTTCGTCCAGGGTGGGAGGAGCGTCGTAGTCCGAGGCGACACCGTTGCCGTTCTCGCTCTTTGCGCTGGCGCCGGTCCCGCCGAAGCCGACACCAAGGGCGCTGGCGATGGCGCGGATTTCGGTGTGGTCGAAGACCTTGTCGAGGCGGGCCTTTTGGACATTAAGGATCTTGCCGCGGAGAGGAAGGATGGCCTGGAAGCGGCGGTCGCGGCCCATCTTGGCCGAGCCACCCGCGGAGTCACCCTCGACGAGGAAGAGCTCGCAGTTGTCGGGGTTCTTGTCGGAGCAGTCGGCGAGCTTCCCCGGCAGGGAGGTCGAGTCGAGGGCGCCTTTCCGGATCACGAGGTCGCGGGCCTTGCGGGCGGCTTCGCGGGCGCGGGCGGAGGTGAGGGTCTTCTCGACGATCCGCTTGGCTTCGGTGGGGTGTTCTGCGAAGTACGCACTGAGGCCGTCGACGACGAGGCTCTCGACCTGGCCTTTGACCTCGGCGTTGCCGAGCTTGCCTTTGGTCTGGCCTTCGAACTGTGGCTCTGGGAGCTTGACGCTGACGACGGCAGTGATGCCCTCGCGAACGTCCTCGCCCTGGAGATTGGGGTCGTCGTCCTTGAAGAGTTTGCTCCGGCGGCCGTAGTCGTTGATGGCGCGGGTGAGCGCGGACCGGATGCCGGTGAGGTGCGTGCCGCCGTCGACGGTGTGGATGCAGTTGGCGAAGCCGAGGACGGTCTCGGCGAAGCCATCGTTGTACTGCATGGCGACCTCGACGTGGGTACCCTCGATGTCGCGCTCCAGGTAGATCGGTGTGGCGGGGATGACGGACCGCTGGGCGTTCATGTGCTGGACGAGAGACCGGATGCCGCCTTCGAAGTAGAAGGTGGTCTGGTCGCCCGTTCGCTCGTCGTCGAACGCGATTTCGAGTCTTGGGTTGAGATATGCCATCTCGCGGAAGCGCTGTGAGAGCGTGGCGAAGTCGTAGTCGCGCTCCGGGAAGATCTCGGGGTCGGCATCGAAGGAGATGACGGTGCCGTGGACCTCGGTGGGGCCGAGCTCTGTGAGTGAGGTGGTTGCCGCGCCGCGCTCGTATTCCTGGGAGTAGGCGACACCGTCGCGGTGGACCTCCACGCGCAGGATTTCCGAGAGGGCGTTCACGACGGATGCGCCGACGCCGTGAAGGCCGCCGGAGACTTTGTAGGTGCCGCCGCCGAACTTGCCGCCAGCGTGGAGGGTGGTCATGACGGTCTCGACGCCGGTGAGGCCCGTTGTGGGGTGCTTGTCGATGGGGATGCCGCGGCCGTCGTCGCGGACGGTAACGGTCCCGCTGGGAGTGATGGTGACGAAGACGGCGTCGCAGAAGCCGGCCATCGCCTCGTCGACGGCGTTGTCGACGATTTCATAAACGAGGTGATGGAGGCCGCGCTGGTCGGTACTGCCGATGTACATGCCGGGGCGACGGCGGACGGCCTCGAGGCCTTCCAGGACGGTGATGTCGCGGGCGGTGTAGTCGGCGTTCCCGGCCTGATTGCCATTGACGGCGGCCTTGGCGCCGTTCTTGTTTCCGGCCTTGCGGGGGGATTGGGACGTCATGGGTTCCACCTCATCGAATCGATCCGGTCGCGGTAGTAGACCATCGCAGCGAGCGTGAGCCCGGTTGCGATGTAGGCGTTTCCGCCGATGGCGGCGATGGTCACCAGTGAGGCATCCCCCACTCGACCCCAGATGATGCCCATGCCAAAGCCGATTAGACGCACGAGAAAGAACAGGCCGACGGACGGCCACAGGTAGGTCCGGACGATGCGGGCGCTGGCCTGCAACGACGCGAGCGCGCCATAGCCGGAGACGAAGACGGCGCTCTCCGAGAGGAAGAAGAGGATAACGAGCCAGAGGACGACGCCTGAGAGGAGCACGATCACGAGTCCGCCGGCTCCGGGAACGATGGCCTCGAAGAGACTCGTGACGAGGGAGGCGACGACCATTCCGGCGGTGGCGATGCCGAGGACGAGCAGCAGGAGCCGCACGTAATGAGGCGCGGCGGCGAGGAAGGTTCGGTAGATGTCATCGCCGCTCCATGCCGACGGTCGAAGGACGCCCTGGACGACGGTTGAGCGGTAGAGCGCGCCGATGAGCACCGCGGCGGCGAAGAAGACGAGGACGAGGGCGATCGCCATAGGCCAGGTCGCGATAGTGATGGCCGAGGACTCCTGAGCTGATTCGATGATGAAGGGTCGCGACGTGGGCATGACGAGCGCTAGGACGCTGATGAGATTGAAGCCGGTGAGCGATGTGGTGAGCTGCTCGGCTGCCGGTGCGCCGGCATTGGCGCCGAGGTCGGCGAGGGCTGTGGTCGGAGACCCGAAGACGCCGTCCAATAGGGGGCGGACCGAGACTTTGGGGCCGAGCCAAAGGAAGAGGTCAAGGGAGACCGGTATAAGGAGAAATGGGAGATGGAGATGGGTGATTTGAAACCCGGTTGCGACCGAGTCAATGAAACCACGGCGCTCGGGGGCATCCACGAAGGGATTATACCTGAATTCGAAGCTGGTTCAAAGTCACCGAGGCGGGGGGTCCTGGTTCCGGGCGCGGTCCATGAAGTAGATGAAACCGCCGGCACACGCGGCGGCGACCAAGGCCACGAGGGGGTTGCCCAGCACGATTGCGGTGAGCGCCAGCGGAGCGCCGAAGACGGCGCACACGATGGCGACGGCACGCGGGCGGAGGAGGCGTGTGACGCGGCTCATGGGTACCTCTATCCGCGACTGAGGTTGCGGGCGGCGATGGCGCGTTGCGTCGTGCCGTTCCGCCACCGTCCGAAGGCGGCCCCGAACTCTGCGCCGAGGATGAGGATGAGGGCGGAGATGTAGGTCCAAAGGAGGAGTGCGATGACCAGAGAGAGGGACCCGTAGACGCGGTCGAAATCGGCGAAGCGGCTGAGGTAGATCAAGAAGCCGTTCTTTGCGACCTCGAAGAGGATGCCGACGAGCGCAGCGCCGGCGAGGACTTCGGGCCAGGGGGCCCGCTGGCTGGGGGCGAAGCGGAAGAGGAGTAGCGGGAACAGGAAGGAGCCGACGAGCGAGGTGCCCTGGAGGACGGTGCGCGCACCCGACGCGAGGACGTCTCCGAGGCCGAAAAGGGTGATATCCGTTATGTCCTCGGCGGTACGCAGGAGCGTGGTGCTCAGGATGGATATGCTGAACAAAGCGGCGACACCGACGACCATAAGGATCGAGCGGAAGCGGATGATATGGAACGCGTGTGTCTCGTCGACGTTCCACGCGCGGTCGAGGACACGGGAGATGCCACCGAATACGGCGCTGGCGGACCAGACGAGACCGATGGCGGCGACGGCGCCGAGCGCGCCGGGGATACGGAGCGCGCCCTCGATGTTCTCACTGATGAGGTCCTCGGCGCCGGGGAGGTACTGAGCGGTCATGGCGCGGATTTCCTGTTCGACGCGGGCCTGGTCGAAGACGATGCTGAGGATGGCGATTGTGCCGAGCAGCAGGGGGAAGAGGGAAAAGAGGGCGTAGTAGGCAACACTGGCCGCCATGTCGCCGATCTGGTGGCTGCCGGAGCGGCGAAACATGTCGACGAGAACCGCGGTGGGGGCCCAGGATTCCAGGCGTTGGACCGCGGACTGACCCGCGTGTTGAACGCGACCGACAGCACGGTTGAGCACTTCGTCGGTATCATACCCGCGCCGCGGCCCCGTCGGGGTTTCGGTACGCGCGTGGGAAGCCGCACGAGTGTACGAGCGCGCGAAGGAGGCACCATCGGTGTTTGGATCAATTGGTCGCAGCTTCCAGTTGGTGAAGGTGTGTCTGCACGTGTTGGCCGTGGACAAGGAGCTGGTGGTGTTCCCGCTGCTCTCGTTCTTGGCGGGCGCAGCGGTGGTCGCGACTTTCGCGGGAGTGAGCTTCGGGATCGGGGCGTTTGACCGGCTGGGGACCGGAGCCCTGGTGGCGACCGATTACGCGGTGGTATTCGCGTTCTACCTGGCGTCGTACTTCGTGATCATCTTCTTCAACAGCGCGCTGGTGTACGCGGCGCACTATCGATTGGCGGGCGGCGACCCGAACGTGCGGACGGGGCTGAACGGAGCGATGAAGCACTTGCCCGCGATCTTCATGTGGGCGCTGGTGTCTGCGGTGGTGGGACTGATCCTGCAGGCGTTGAGCAACCGGGCCCGTGGGCAGGGCGGCGTGCTCGGGTTGGTGTCGTCGATCGTGGTGGCGATATTGGGCGCGGCGTGGACGATGGTGACGTACTTCGTGGTGCCGCTGATCGTGATCGAGGGCCGCGGGTTCACGCAGTCCTTCCGGGGGTCGCTGAGTCTGTTTCGGCGGACGTGGGGGGAGCAGGTCGTGGGGAACTTCGGCCTGCGCCTAGCGGCGTTCGTGGTGTTCCTATTGGCGGGGTTGGCGTTGGCAGGGCTGTTCGTGGTGTTCCAGATGCTGGGCTCGGTTGGGATCGGGGTCTGGGCGGTGATCGCGGTGGCGACGGTGGGAACGTTGGCGCTGGTGTTTGCGGCGCTAGACGGGATCTACAAGGCGGCGCTGTACATGTTCGCGTCTACTGGCGAGGTGCCGTCGTTGTTCCCGGCTGAGGTGGTGCGGAACGGGTTCCGGGCGGCTGATGGCGGTTCGATTGGGGGGCCTGGGAGGTAGATATCTCGAGGGGCCGGAGCGAGGCAAATATCGAAAGGAGTGGCAGACGATGAGTTCCAACGAGACCGAATATCCGGTGCGATTTGAGGTGGAGTACCCAGAGTCGCCATCACGGCTCTTGGCGCTCTTGGGGATTGTGTTCTATCTGAAGGGGTTACTGCTGATTCCCCACTTGGTCGTACTGACCTTCTTGGGCCTTGCCTCGGTGATCGTGATGTACATCGGGTATTGGGCGGTGTTGATAACCGGTCGGTACCCGCGCGGGTTGTTTGACTTCCAGGTCGGCGTGCAGCGGTGGTCCGTGCGGGTGGGCGCGTGGTACGCGGGCTGGTCGGACCGCTATCCGCCGTTCAGCATGAGCTAGGGACGGGCGCAGGCGCCGCCGCGTTTCGGGGGTTGGCGGGCCGGGTCAGTTGGTGAAGATATCGAGGACGTTGCCGAAGCCGCTGCCGTCGAGCCGGTAGAGCTCCGTGTAGCCGCAGGCGGAGCAGGCCACGGTGGCGTACTTCTGGTTCTGGATGTTCAGAAAGCGAGATACGCCGGAGCCGGTGGTCCGGAGCTCGCCTGAGCGGTACTCGGTGCTGCTGCACTTGGGGCAGGAGTAGTCGTGTTTCTCCATGGACTGTCACCGCTTTCGTGTGATCGCTTGGGCTTTGGTGACTGACGATACCACGTCACTCGGAGTGGGACGCTGGTTGGTCCAATCGCGCCTTTCGTACGTGGATTCAGGCGGCCCGCTCAGACCGATGAATCGGTGAAACGGATGATGAGGGGGACGATGATCGCGGTGATCGCGAGTGTGGCGATCACGCCGGTGAAGAGCAGGTAGCGGACGCCGTAGTTCGACATGAGGGACGGGTCGTAGTACTTGTCGACCTGGTTGTCGCGATACATGGCGATGAGGCCGGCGAGCAGTGCGCGGCGGGTCCGCCTGCCCAGCACGAGTGCGGCGACGGCGATGGTGTTCAGCAACACGGTCAGGGCGACGAAGACGGCCAGTACGAGGTCTAACGTGGCCCTGGACCCGGAGTCCGGTTCTGCGACCGCCGCGGTGGATACCGCCGAGTTGATCGCCAGAACGATGAGATTGAAGACGACGGCCGTCAGGACAAAGATGGTGTCCGTGCGGCTGCTTTCGCTGAGTTCGCGGACGATGTGTTCGTGGGCTTGGTTGAGCATTGGTATGGGGGTCTCCGGGGTCGTTGGTGGGTGACGATTCTACGCCGGGTGGACCGGGTGGCGGGCGAGCGATCACTGCGCGCGCCCGGGCCTAGAATGGCGATTCGGAACCAAGAACGGGTGCGCTGGGTCTGCGGGTGCGCGTGACTGTCCTTCGCTGGTCGCAGGGACCCCCTGAATTGTTCTGGGCCGATGACTAGAGGTTAGCTTCTGGAGGACGGGCGACATGTCCGAACGGATATCTGACGAATCTCGGGAGGGGGATAAACGCGTAAACCGTGGTGTCTTGGTCGCACTTGGTGTACTCGTCTTCGTGATCGTCCTCGTGATGATCTCCGCGTTGGTGGAACCCGGAAGGTTGTCGGCCAACGAAATCGCTGAGCAGTACGTCCGTGACAACACGGATGCACTCGGAGAGGAGATCGCGGCCTATCTCGTGTCCGAATATCCACCGATCAAAGAATTGGCTGGGGAGTTCATCGAGGACCGCATAGAACAGGGGGGATGGTCGCCGCGGTGGCGGGAGCGACCTGTAGATTGGGGCGAGTTGGAGGGCCCGAACGGAGCACCGTGGTCACAGAGTATGGGGATTATGATGAGAAGCAAATGCGAGCGGCAATCGCCTTGCCAAACAGCCACAAATGACCACCAACAACTCGGGTAAGCTGAATGTGGGCGGAGTCAAAGCCATCAAAGAGATCACCAGCCTCCCGCCCAGCAAACGGACACCTCAGCAATCCGCCTACCTGGCCGCCTGTCTAACTGCTCTTGCCCATCAGCCCAGTCGCTGGTACTCATACCAAGATTGGGGCGTGGGCGGTCCGGTCAAGTTCTTGGCAGAGAGGGGGATAGAGTTCATCCCCGTCCCTGACACCCGTCCCGTGGCGCGGTCTTGGAATGACGGATGCGAGTGCAACAACACACACTGGCGGGAGATGTGAACAGCGGGTGAGATAATGACGGTCCGCACGACGCCGCCACGGATCAGTCCCCTGTCTCCTGCTCGTCGTCTTCACTGAAATCATGCAATGGCAGCTAAGGAAGCGTAGCTGCCAGTCCCCGTGGGCGTTCACTTCCACGATGGCCTTCCCCGACCTCAGTGACAGATCAATCCACGGCAGCAGGCCCCCAACTCGGAACGGCCCGCCACGCCATCTGGCCGAAGCGACGGATCTCTCGGTTACTAGCGGCCAAGTATCCCCGGATGGGCTTTCGATCCGGACGATGAAATTGTTGCCGGCATTGTTGTCGACGCGATATTCCATCACCCAGAGGCCATCCGGCAGCTCGATCACGCGCGTGTCCGAACCGCTCCCGGAGATCTGGAGGCGCAGCCTGCATCGCCAACCTCATCCTCGATGCCCCGGCATTCTTCCGATACAAAGGCGAAAACCGAGGCCCCGACCAATGGCGACGATCCACGCCGATACCCGCGCCCATGTCGGCCAACCTCGGTTGGGTGTGCCTTCGGGGCTCAACGGGCCCCAGGATCCTCGGGGCGAGTCAGAGAACCGCACCCGCCTACTCCGCCGAGCTGATAAGTCGATCGCCCTCCGCGCGGATGTCTCGGTACGGCATCGGTTTTGGAGCTAGTCGCCGGAACCTTGCTGGACGATGTAGAGCATGTTGCCCTCGGGGTCGGCGAAGCCGCGGTACCGGAACTGGCCGGGCTCGCCCTCGACGGGCCCGCGGAACGTGACGCCGCGGCGTTCGAGGTCGCTGGAGGCCTCGTCGATGTCGTCGACCTCGAAGGCGATGTGGTCGATGCCGGGCGGGTTGTGTTCGAGGTCGGTGGTGCGGGGGCGCGACGCGGGGTTCTCGCTGGTGGGGAAGACGAAGAGGTCGGCGTTTCCGATGTGGACGGTGGCGCCCCACTCGGAGACTTCGGCTTCGAGGCCGAGGGTCTGTTCGTAGAAACTGGCGAGGCGTTCGACGTCGTTGGCGCCGATGCCGATGTTGTCGATGCGTCTGATCTCCATGTGCGTGCGTCCCCGAGATACGCTGAATTGATTTCGATGCGCGTGTGTGTGGGACGAGCTTAGCAACCGAGCGCGTCGAGGTCGTCGGGTCCGGTTGGCGGATTGGCCAGATATACTTCGCGGGTCCCGCGAGCAAGGGACCGATGGGGGTATGGCGACGTGACGACACGGTCGATCAAGCAGCAGTTGGACCCGTTGTTCCGGCCGGAGTCGGTGGCGATCATTGGGGCTACGAACGACCTGCGCCGATGGGGCGGATGGGTGGTGGACCGCCCGAAGCGGACGGGTTTCGAGGGCCGGTTGTACCCGGTGCACCCGCGCGAGACCGAGATCCAGGGACTGCAGGCGTACGCGATGATCGGGGATGTCCCCGAACAGGTGGACATGGCGATCATCGTGGTGCGCGCAGTGTTGGTGCCGCAGATCATAAGGGAGTGCGTGGCGGCGGGGGTGAAGTCCGCGATCGTGATCTCCGCCGGGTTCGAAGAGGCGGGAGACGACGGGCTCGAACTCCAGGAACAGGCGGTACGGACGGCCCAGGACGGCGGGCTGCGCTTCGCGGGGCCGAACTGTCAGGGCATTTACACCGCTGCGACGAATTTCAACGTCATGTGGCCGACGTCGCCGGTTGCTGGCGGCGTGTCGATCGTGTCGCAGAGTGGATCGTACGCGGCGGGGCTGGGGACGCAACTGATCGCGCGGGGCGTGGGGGTGCGGTCGTGTCTGTCGATCGGGAACCAGGCGGACCTTTCGATGGCTGACTATCTGGAATATTTGGCGCAGGACGAGGACACGACAGCGATCTGCCTGTACGTGGAGGGGTTCCGCGGCGAAGGGCGCCGGTTCTTTGAAGTGGCGAGAGCGGTCACGCGCGAGAAGCCGGTGTTGATGTTCAAGCCAGGCCGGACGGCGACCGGGGCGAGGGCGACGCGGAGTCACACGGCGTCGTTGGCGGTCGAGGACACGTTGATCGATGCGGTATGTAAGCAAACAGGGATCATCCGCGCGGACGGGAGCGAAGACCTGCTGACGATGGCGGACGCGGTGGCGACGGGTGGGCCTTCAACAGGCTCAGGCGTGGCGATCATCAACGGCGCTGGGGCGCAGTGCGTGATCATTGCGGACGCGTGCGATGCGCTGGGGCTGACGGTCCCGGAGTTCGACGACGCGATGCGCGCGCGGATTCAAGAGGTGATCCCGCCGCACGCGCCGCCGGCGCGAAATCCGGTGGACCTGGGCGGGCCGGGCCCGGATCCCGGCATGCACCTGGACGTGCTGGAGATGCTGGCGACGCGGGACGACGTGGACACGATCGTCACGGGCTCGCTGTCGGTGGGCGGGCCGTGGGGCGACGGTGCGATGTCGGAGCGCGACGAGGAGTTGTTCGAGCGGTTGGCGTTGCTGCCGGAGCGGAGCGGGAAGCGGATTGTGATCAGCGGTTTCCGCGGGTCGACGTCGGACAACCCGTTGTTGAGGCGGTATCGCGAGGCGGGGATGCCGGTGTTCTTTGGTGAGGAGTGCTCGCGGGCCGTTTTGGCGATGGCGAAGGCCGGCGACGGTCTGTCGCGGCGGGATTAAGCGGACGCATTGCTGCCGACATTGTTCGGCGAAGTCGACCCTGTAAGGGAGCAACACGAAGATGACGACGAACGGCGATGGGGATCGTGGGGCACTGGAACACCTGCGGGTCTTGGACCTGACGGGCTATCTGGGGCAGACGTTCGGGCGGGTGCTGGGGGACATGGGGGCGGACGTGGTGCTGGTGGAGCCGCCCGGCGGGAGCGAGACGCGGGAGATCGGGCCGTTCGCCGGTGACGAAGCGGGGCCGGACCGCGGGTTGGCGTGGAACGTCTTCAACCGGAACAAACGGAGCGTGGCGCTGGACCTCACGGAGGACGACGACCGCGAACGGGCCCGGGCGCTGGCTGCGACCGTGGACGTGGTCGTCGAGGACTCGGAGGACGACTCCGTGGTGGCGGCTGGACTGGGTCCGGACGACCTGCGCGCAGCGAACCCCGGACTCGTGTATGTGTCGATCTCGGCGTACGGGCGGACGGGGCCGAAGCGCGGGTACGTGGGCGGAGAGCTCGTTGCGCAAGCCGCGGGGACCCTCATATACGCCCACGGAGACGACGAGATGCCGCCAGCGATGGCGCCCGCGGACTTGCTGTCACAGATCGCGTGTTTGCACGCGGCGTTCGGGGCGTTGGTAGCGCTGAGGCGTCACGACCGTACTGGCGAGGGTGCGCACGTGGATGTGTCACGGCAGGAAGTGGTCATCCATTCGCACTCGGGGCATATATCCCGCTACTCGTTGACTGGAGACATCAGCCGGCGGGAAGGCGGGGCGTCGGCGTTCGGTGGCGTGAACACGTACCGGACGGCGGACGGTGGTTTGGTGAACCTGTCCGTGTACCTTGCGGCGCACTTCCGGAACCTCGCCGTGGACGTGATGGAGGGCCACCCGATCCTGTCGGACCCGCTGTGGCACGACATGATCTTCCGGCAGGAGAACCGGGAGGTCGTAGACGAGTACATCAAGGAGTATCTGCAGACGATCGAACGCGACGCGTTCGTGGAGCGGGCGCAGTCGATGCGGGTGAACGCAGCGCCATTGTTGTCGCCGGCGGAGTTCGTCGAACACCCGCACGCGATCGAGCGTGGCTTCATGGAGGCAGCCGAGTCGCCGGGCCTGGGGTCGCATGAGATTGCCGGGCCGCCGATGCGCATGTCGGCGACTCCGTGGAAGCAACGGAGGGCCGCGCCGCGGTCGGGCGAACACACAGTCGAGGTCTTATCCGAGGCCGAAACAGCGCGGCAGGATGCGGCGGCGGTGACGCCGACGCCAGACGGAAAACTGCCGCTGGACGGGATACGAGTGCTGGACTTCACGCGCGTGTTCGCGGGGCCGATCGCGACGATGTTCCTGGGGTACCAGGGCGCGGAGGTGATCAAGGTCGAGTCGGAGGACTTGCCGGAGGACCGGCGGCCAGGCCAGCCGAGCTTTCCGGACTTCAACCGGAACAAGCTGAGTATCACGATCAACACCCAGTCCGAGGCAGCGGTGACGCTGGTCAAGCGGCTCGCCGCGCAGAGCGACGTGGTAGTCGAGAACTTCTCGCCGAGCGTGATGGACCGGTTGGGGATCGGCTACGCCGACTTGAAGAAGGTGAAGCCGGACATTGTGATGGTGTCGATGCCGGGACTGGGGGCGACGGGTCCGCTGAAGGACTACCGGACCAACGGGCAGCAGATCCAGGGGGCCGCGGGGTTGACGTACCTGTGGGGCCATCCGGGATCGCCGTTGGATCACCGGATCAAGACCGCGTTCTCGGACCACGTGGCGGCGATCTGCAGCTCGATGGGGATCATGGCCGGCCTGGCACACCGGGACCGGACGGGCGAGGGGCAGTTCATCGAGCTGTCGCAACTGGACGCGACCGCGCACCTGCTCGGTGTCCTGTACATGGACTATTTGATCAACGGCCGGAAGCCGGAGGCGATTGGGAATCTGAGCGACCGCCTTGCGCCCCACGAGGTGTACCCGTGTCTGGGACACGACGCGTGGTGCGTGATCGCCGTACGGTCCGACGACGAGTGGTCACGGCTGGTCGAGATGATGGATAACCCTGGCTGGGCGGCCGACGATCGGTTCTCGACACTCGCGGGGCGCGTAGCTGCGAAGCCGGACTTGGACGCACGGATCGGCGAGTGGACGAGTACGATGACGCCGAAGCAAGTCGAGCGGTTGCTCCAGCGCGTGCGGGTTCCGGCGGCGGCGGTGATGTCATCGGAGGACCTGTACCACGACCGCCACCTGTGGGAGCGCGGATTCATCGTGGAGACGGAACACGACATGTATGGCCTGATGGCCGCGGCGGGTCCGAGTTTTCGGCTGATGGGCGAGCCCCGTCCACCGATCCGTGGGTGCCCGGTGGAGAAAGGGCGCGACAACACGATGGTGTTCCAGGGCCTTCTTGGTATGTCCGATCGGGAGATCGAGGAGCTCGGCGCGGCGGGTGTGATCCGGTAGAGAACGTCTGGAGGGCGCGAAGCGATGATGAACGACGATCAAGAATCTGGGCGGGACGTGACACCGAGGCGCTCTTTCGTGGAGCGCGTGATTGGCGCGGCGCTGTTGAGGCCGTACATCTATGAAGAGGTGGAAGCCGACACGTCGGCGACCCCGGCGGCAGCAGGCATCGTGGTGGTGGCGAGCATTTCCGGCGGGATCGGGGCGCTGGCGACCACGGGCGTCGCGGGCCTTGTAGCCGGCATCATCATCGGGTTGGCCGGATGGGTGATCTGGGCGTACGTGACCTACTTCATCGGCACCCGGATCCTTTCGACACCGGCGACGCACGCTGACTGGGGTCAACTGGCACGGACGTTGGGGTTCGCGCGGGCGCCGGTGTTGCTGACGGGAGTGGCGTCGGTGCCCGGGATCGCCGTGGTCGGAGGTCTGATCACGTTTGTCTTGGGCGTTTGGAGCCTCGTAGCAATGGTGATCGCGGTGCGGACGGCGTTGGATTACGAGTCGACGGGAAGGGCGGTCGGCGTCGTGTTACTGGGGTTCATCCCTTACCTGATATTCATCATCATCGTGCTGAGCATCACCGCCGCGATATTCGGTGCGGAGACGCTGGGTATCGAACTTCCAGAGGCGACGCCTGCTGAGTAACCCGCGCACGGCGGTGCGGCCCGCCCCGGTCCAAAAGGTGGGCGGCTATGACAGTGATGAACAACGGCCTAAGCAGCGGCCGACAGGGGCGCTCGTTCCTGGAGCGCATGGTCGGTGCTGCGGGTTTGAGGGCGGACATCTACGAAGAGGTTGCGGCTGACACCTCGGCGACCCCGGCGGCGGCCTTCGTCATCATTGTGTCCAGCATCGCCGGAGGCATCGGCGCTTTGGGCACGACCGGCATCGTTGGGCTCGTCGTGGGGTATCGTCGTCGCTTTGGGCGGCTGGGTCGTGTGGGCCTACTCCACCTACGTTATCGGGACTAGGCTGCTTGCGACTCCCGAGACCAAAGCCGACTGGGGCGAGCTCTCCCGAACACTCGGCTTTGCGCGCGCGCCAGTGGTGCTCGTCGCGCTGGCCTTCCTGCCCGGCTTGTCGACCTTCGGCGGGTGGATCGTCCTCGTCGTATTTGTCTGGAGCATCGCTGCGATGGTGGTCGCCGTCCGCTGCGCCCTCGATTACGAGTCGACGGGAAGAGCGATGTGGGTTGTGTTCCTCGGGTTTGTCCCCTACTCGGTGTTTTCGTTGGTCACGCTGCGCATCACGACCACGATCATTGGCGAGGAAACCGTCGGTCTGACGCTTTAGGCCACCATGACGCCGGCCCTCGCTCCGTCGGTCCTCGGTGAAGCCGAAGAGTTTTTGGTAGACGTACTCGTATCCTCGCCGAGCCGTCAGGCGGTGTTGTTGACGGCGACTGTTTCGCGTATGCGTTGGCGGAGGCCATGAGGGAGCCCCTTCTTTTCAAGGGTGAGGACTTCGCGCTGACCGACGTTGACGTAGCGTGACGCGAGGTTGCGGGAGCTGGTTGACGGGTTGGGTCAGGGGACGGACGGGTCGTAGTCCATGCCGATGTGGCCTGAGGCCTCGAACTCGCGGTACTGGTCTTCGGTGAAGCCGAGGATCTCTTTGTAGACGTACTGGTTGTCCTCGCCGAGCCGCGGGGCGGCGCGACGGACGGTGTTGCGTTGGCCATCGAGCCGGAAGAAGGCGCCCGCGTGTTCCATCGGGCCTTCCGGAATCTCCGGGTGGGTGAGTGGCTGCCAGAAGCCACGTTCGCGGTGGTGGGGATCGGCGAAGGCATCTGCCTCGTCCATGACCTGCCCTGCGGGGACGCCGGCGGCCTGTAGGCGCTCCATTGCGGAACGGGCCTCCTGGGTCTGGGTCCATTCTTGGATGATGCCGTCGAGCTGTTTCCGGTTGTTCCAGCGGCTGACGCTGTCGCGGTAGTCGGGGTGGTCGGCGAGGTCTGGGTTGCCCATGACCTGGCAGAGGGCACGGAAGTCGCGGTCATCGCGACAGGCGATGGTGAGCCAACGTTCGTCGCCGGCGCATCGGTAGGCCTGATGCGGGGCCATGGCGAGGTCCTGGTTGCCGAGTTGGGTGTGAACGCGGCCGTTCATGGTGTAGTCCATGATGAATTCGCCCAGGAACGGGACGAAGTTCTGCGCGCTGGGGAGCTCAATAAGGATGCCCTTGCCGGTCTTCTGGCGGTAGCGGAGTCCCATCATGAAGGCGAGCGCGCCGCCGATCCCGCCGGCGGCGTCCGCAGGGACACCAGACGGCCCGCGCGTGGGGTCCTCGTCCGGGTAGGCGCGAATCAGGGGGTGGCCGGACAGGGCTTCCATGTGGTTGCCCCAGGTGCGGTAGTTCTTGTACGGGCCGTCCAGCCCGAATGCCGGCTGTCGGACGAAGATGATGCCCGGGTTGAGCTTGGAGAGCCGTTCCCACGTGACGCCGATGCGCTCCATGTTGGCGGGAGCGTTGTTCTCTATGACACCGTCGGACTGGCGGACCAGTTCGTCGAAGACCTGCTGGCCCTCTGGGCGCGTCATGTCGACGGTCATAGACCGTTTGTTGCGTGCGTGCGCGTTGAATGAGGACGCACGGTTCCAGGGGCGATCGCCGGGCTCGTCGTCCGGGTAGCCCATGCCGCCGGTCGAAAGGACGAGAGGGCTGCCCTTGGGCGGGCGGGCGACGATGCCACGGGTGGTAGCGGCGAAGTGCTGGAGGGATTCGATGCGGATGACCTCCGCGCCCCAATCGGCGAGTTGCATGGTGCCGTATGGTCCGGCCCAGACGACGGTGATATCGAGGACCCGGATGCCTTCCAGCGGGAGGCCGGCGCCGGAATCGAAGTGGTCGGTGGTCATAAGTGTTCGTGCAGCCTCGTCAGATGACGCCCTGGGAACGGAGGCGGGCGATCGACTCGCGGTCGTACTCGAGCTCGGTCAGGACCTCGATTGTGTGCTGTCCGAGCGTTGGAGCTGGGCGCCGCGGCGGCATCGGCAGGCCGTCGCCGGTGTGGAGGGCGAAGTTGTATCCGGGGTACTCGAGCGGCCCGGTAGCGGGGTGGTCAATGGTCTGGAAGAAGCCGCGCGCACGGAAGTGTTCGTCTTCGAGGAGGCCGTCGATGGTGTTGAGGGGCGCTCCGAGGATGCCGTGCTCCATGGCAGCCTGCTGGACTTCCTTGCGTGTGTGTTCGAGGGTCCAGGGAATGAGGTGGATGTCGAATTCCTCGGCGGCCTCGGGCCGGGCCCGCGCCTCGATGGTGGCCCATTCGGGCTGCTGTAGGAGGTCTTCGTGACCGATCATTCTCAAGAACGCGGGGAAGGCGGTGGGGAGGACGTTGAAGGCGAACAGGCCGTCCGAGCACGGGAACAGGCCGTTGCCGAGGCCCATGGAGGCGGCGGGGGAGAGGCGCTTCTCGACCATCTTTGTGTACTGGTAGCCCATGAGGCGCAGGAGCCGGAAGTCGATGGACTGCGAGGTCACTTCGTAGGCACTGAGGTCTACCCAGTGTCCGCGTCCGCGAGCGGCGGCGGAGTGGAGTGCGATGCTCGTCGCGAGGGCGGCGGCGTACCCGACGTGGAAGGTAGCCATCCTTCCGGCGGTCTTGACAGGTTCGAGTTCCGGGTCGCCGGACCCCCACATGTCCCCAGCCATGGCGTATAGGGTGAGATCGGTTACCTGCCAGTCGCGGTACGGGCCGGCCTGTCCGAAATTGGTGATCGACGTCATGACGAGGTCCGGGTTCTCGGCGGCGAGGGTCTCGTATCCGAGGCCGAGGGCGCCCAGTACGCCGGGCGGGAAGCCCTCGATGATGACGTCTGACGTGCGGGCGAGGGCCTTGATGAGATCCTTGCCGCGCTCGGTCTTGATGTCGATGGTGACGGAGCGTTTGCTCGTATTGAGGAAGAGGAAGAGGCCGCTCTTCTCCGGGTGTGGTTCGTCGTGGTGGAAGGGGCCGAGGGAGCGGGCAGGGTCGCCGCCGGCGGGGTCTTCGACCTTGATGACGTCTGCGCCGTAGTCGGCGAGCATACGCGTGCAGAAAGGCCCGGCCGCGTAGCGGGATAGGTCGAGGACGCGGATGCCGTCGAGTGGAAGGAAGTCGGGCACGCGGCACCCCTCAAGGTTGGTCTGCAGGTGTCTCGGACCGGTGCGCGATTATGGCATAGGCGAGCGGCGGGCGCGGATTGCGGAGGTCGGCTCTCGTACCGAAAACCGAGAGAATCCCCTTGTTCGGGGGCTTCGCGAACGGGTAGGATAGGCTCGCACTCGGGCCGCTGGGAGAGCACCTTTAAATCAGTCCGGCGAGGCTGGTAAGGCGCGGTGGGACGCGAACCCAGACGCAAGGAACGGGCCCTGGTTGACGACAGGATCACGTAGGCCTCGCCGAACACGGGCGAGGTTTTTGTTTGACCCTCCGCGAACGGACGGTGCTGGACGCAGATCAGGTGCGCCGCGCGTTGATGCGTATCGGGCACGAGATCACGGAACAGAACAACGGCGCGGAAGGTCTGTTCCTTGTCGGGGTCCACACGCGGGGCGTGCCGCTCGCGTGCCGGATCGCGGGGGCGATCGGCACCTTCGAGGATGAAGACGTTCCCGTCGCGAGCTTGGACATTGGGCTCTATCGGGACGATCTGACGAGTGGGTGGCCGCGGACGCGGAGTCTGCGGCCTTCGGAGTTGCCCGGCGACGTCACGGGGCGTGTGGTGGTGCTGGTCGACGATGTTTTGTACACGGGGCGAAGCGCTCGGGCGGCGATGGACGCGTTGATGGACTTCGGCCGGCCACGGGCGGTGCAGTTGGCCGTGATGGTCGACCGCGGGCACCGGGAGTTGCCGATCCGCGCCGACTATGTGGGGAAGAACGTGCCGACCGCACCCGGAGAGCGGGTGCAGGTACGGTTGGTTGAGGTCGACGGAGACGATGCGGTCGTGATCGCGCCAGAGGAGTAGCAATGGCTTCGACGACACGAACGACGAGGGACTCGCAGGTACCGCGGCGCGTCGGAACGCGGGTGGCTGATCCGCCGGCAGTGAGTCGGGATGATGTCGCGCGGGACGGGGCGTGGACGCATCGGGACCTGTTGGACGTCGACGTCTTGACCGCTGGTGAGATCGGCATCGTCATGGAGACGGCGGACGCGATGCAGGAGGTGCTGTCGCGCCAGATCCCGAAGGCGCCAACGCTCCGAGGTCGGACAGTGGCAACGGTGTTCTACGAGGCGAGCACACGGACGAGAGCGAGCTTCGAGTGGGCGGCGAAGGCGCTAAGTGGAGATGTGGTGAACCTCGCGGCGTCTTCGAGCAGCGTGGCGAAAGGAGAGTCGCTGGTCGATACGGTGCGCACGCTGGAGGCGATGGGGGCCGGAGCGATAGTGCTGCGGCATCCCGAGTCTGGGGCGGCTGCCGTTGCGGCGTCGCATTCGGGCGTGCCGGTCATCAACGCCGGCGACGGGCGCCACGCCCACCCGACACAAGCGCTGCTGGATGTTTACACGCTGCGCGCGCGGTGGCGAACCGCGGAGAATGCGGGAATCGGGGGGAAGCGCGTTGCGATCGTCGGGGACGTGGTCCACAGCCGGGTTGCGCGGTCGAACGCGTGGGTGCTGACGACGCTAGGAGCGCAAGTGGTGTTCTGTGGGCCGCCGACATTGATGAGTTCCGAACTAGTGGAGGCATTCCAGCGAGCCGGCAGGGACGTGGAGGTGATCGAAAGGTTGGATGAAGCGCTGGACGGCGCGGACGCGGTGATGGCGCTGCGCTTGCAACGAGAGCGCCACGTCCAGGGGTTGCTGCCCAGCGTCCGCTCGTATGTCCGGAGCTATCGGATTGATGCGGAGCGATTCGGCCGTGCTGCGCCGGACGCGGTACTGATGCATCCGGGCCCGATCAACGAGGGTGTGGAAGTGACATTCGAACTTGCCGCGGGGCCGCGGTCATTGGTCCAGGGGCAGGTGCAACACGGGGTTGCAGTCCGGATGGCAGTGCTGTTCCTGACGATGGCCGGGCGCGCGCTGGAGGACGGGGAGTGACCCTCCGCGAAACTTCGGGGGTGCTCGTCATCAGACGCATCCGTGTGCTCGATCCGTCGACGGGAACGGACGCAGTACGGGACGTGCGGATCGAGCGTGGAGTTGTTCGCGTGATCGATGGCGATCCGGAGATCTCGTCGCATGCGGGGGTCGTCGACGGGTCGGGCCTCGTGCTGTGTCCGGGTTTCGTGGACCTGCACTGCCACCTCCGCGAACCGGGCCAAGAACACAAAGAGACGATTGCGACGGGGACGCAGGCCGCCGCCCGCGGCGGGTTCACGACGGTGTGCGCGATGGCGAATACCGACCCGCCAATTGACGAGCCGGGGTTGGTTGCATCGGTGTTGAGGCGCGCCGAAGAGACGGCGGCCGTTCGAGTGTTGCCGATTGCGACGATCACGGTGGGGCGTCGGGGCGAGGCAGTCGCGGATTTCGAGGAACTGGCAGAGGCTGGCGCCGTGGGATTCAGCGACGATGGTTCCGCGGTGGCGGACCCGCAGGTGATGCGGAACGCGTTGACGATGACGCGAGACCTGGCACCGATCATCCAGCACTGCGAGGACCCGGCGATTCTCGGGAGCGCGGTGGCGCACGAGGGATGGGTGTCCGAACGTCTCGGGCTGGCCGGCGCTCCGGCTGTGGCGGAGGAGAGCATCGCAGCGAGGGACATTGAGCTTGCTGCGCTGACTGGGGGGCGACTCCATCTGGCACATGTGTCATCCGCTGGGACGGTGGAGTTGGTTAGGCGGGCTAAGGAGCGCGGCATCCGGGTCACGGCGGAGGCGATGCCCCACCACCTGGCGATATCTCACGAGTGGTTACTTGGGGACCGGGGCAGCGATTGGCCTGCGGGGGCCGAGTACGACACGAGTCTGCGGGTGAACCCTCCCATTCGGCGGCGCGAAGACGCGGAGGCATTGGCTATCGGCCTGCGGGACGGGGTGATCGACGCGGTGGCGACGGACCACGCCCCGCACGCGTGGGAGGACAAGGCGGTGCCGTTCGGCGAAGCGGCGCCGGGTATTTCAGGGATCGAGACCGCGTTCGGGCTGCTCACGACGCGGCTGGTGCACACCGGCGTCATCGACCTGGAAACACTCATCGCGCGGATGACGGTCGGGCCGGCCTCCGTGTTGGGCGGCCGGAATGGACTGGGGACGATGCAACCCGAGGCGGGTCCCGATCTGGTGATCTTCGACCCAGACCTTGAATGGACGGTGGACCCGAACGCGTTCGCGTCGAAGGGCAAGAACACGCCGCTGGCGGGTTGCACGCTGCGTGGGGCGGTGGTGGCGACGATCGTTGGCGGGTCGGTCGTGCACGGGGCTGACGCGCTCGCGGCGCTGGAACAGGTGAGGTCATGACGAGCGGGAACGAGGCGCGGGAAGCGTTCCTGGTGCTCGAAGACGGGACCGTCTATCAGGGATACGCGTTCGGGGCGGTCGCCGAGTCGCAGGGAGAGGTCGTCTTCAACACGTCGATGGCGGGGTACCAGGAGATGCTGACGGACCCGTCGTACAGTGGCCAAATCCTGGTCGCGACGTACCCGCTGCAGGGGAACTACGGAATCTACGATGACGACGCGGAGTCGGAGCGGGTGCGGGTGCACGGCTACGTGGTGCGTGAGTGGTGCGCGACACCCAGCAACCGCGGCTCCGACGTGACGCTGGACGAGTATCTGCGGACGGCGGGGGTACCAGGGATCCATGGGATCGACACGCGTGCGCTGACCCGGCGGTTGCGCACCGCCGGGGTGATGATGGGCGCGATCGGCTCCGAAGGTTCGCCGCAGGAGGCCCTTGCACGTCTCCAACGCGCGCCGAGCTACGGCAGCACGGACTTTGTGGCGGAAGTGTCCACACCCGAGCGATACGGGTGGGAGGACGACGATGGAGGAAAGGACGGCGCTGCGGGCCGGATCGTCGTCCTGGACGAGGGTCTGAAGTACAACATCCTGCGGCACCTACGGCGGCGCGGGTATCGCGTGACGGTGGTTCCCAGCCGGACGTCGTTCGAGGAGATCATGACGTTGACGCCGGACGGCGTGCTGCTGTCGCCGGGCCCAGGGGACCCGGTGCATCTGGACTACATCGTGGAGACGGCGAAGCAGATGCTGGGGCGGGTCCCGGTGATGGGGATCTGTCTCGGACACCAGGTAGTCGCGCGGGCGCTTGGCGCGGAGACGTACAAGCTGAAGTTCGGACACCGGGGCGGGAACCATCCCGTCAAAGAGCTGGCGACGGGCCGCGTGCACATCACGTCACAGAACCACGGGTATGCGGTGGCAGACACGGCGTTGCCGCGCGGCCTGGCGGTGAGCCACTTGAACTTGAACGACGGAACGGTGGAAGGGCTGACGCACGAGGAGATCCCGATGTTGACGATCCAATACCACTCGGAGGCGTCGCCCGGACCGTTGGACAACGAGTATCTTTTCGATCAGTTCTTGAAACTGGTTGAAAAATATGACTAGAATGTCGGCAGGGTTATGGGGAACTGGGGCATCCACTCCTGAACGAGTGGCGCCGAGGTCGACGAGGGTCGTCGCACCGAAGGCGTGGAGTAGAGGAGGAGACGATGCTGCAGGTCGTGGAACCGAACCGGCGTCAGGCGTTACTGATCGAGTACGAGTTGCTCGATTCGTTCTGGACGCATCACCACCACTGGATTTGGCTATCCGGCCTGGTCCTGATTGGTCTGTCTATGTTGGGCATGACCTTCTTGCCGGTGGGACTGCATGCGAACCCAATACAAGTGGAGTTGGTCACGTTCGTCGCCGTGTTGGCAGGGGCGCTGATCGTGATCTGGTGGGGCTTGCTCCGGCAGATGTTGAACTCGCTGCAGGTTGTACAGCACCGCAAGCGAGAGATCGAGAAGGGGCTGGGCATGCGGATGGAGATCTACATGAACCTGTCCCGTCGCGGCGGCAAGCGGCAGCGGGCGCGGCAACTGGCTCAAGAAGAGTCGGAAGACGATCCCGAGCTACGCGCCGACCTGGCGGACTTCATGCGGAACTCCCCGATGAAGCAGGGCCTCTTGCCGGGCGAAGAGTTCGCCTGGAACTTGGTGCCGATACTGTTCCTGGGCGCGTGGGCGGTCTTCTGGGGATTGGTCGTCTTCGCCTAACTCCTAGTTTCTGGGACAACGACGACGCGCGGGGGGCGCAAACCGCCCCTCGCGCGTTCTTGTGTTCCGCGAGGGGCGGTTTGTGACGTCACTGCCGTACGCGCCCAGGAAGGTCTTGGTGATCGGTTCGGGGCCGATCGTCATCGGCCAAGCCGCGGAGTTCGACTACGCGGGGACGCAGGCGTGCAAGGCGCTGCGTGAGGAAGGCGTGGAATCCGTCCTCGTCAACTCCAATCCCGCAACGATCATGACCGACGAGGGCGTCGCTGACGCCGTATACATCGAGCCGCTGACGGTCGAGTCGGTGACGCGGATCATCGAGCGCGAGCGACCCGACGGCCTACTGCCGACGCTCGGCGGGCAGACTGGTTTGAACCTGGCGGTCGACCTTGCCGAGGCGGGGGTACTCGATCGGTTCGGCGTCCGGCTGCTCGGGACCCCATTGGATACGATCCGGAAGGCGGAAGACCGATTGCTGTTCCGGCAGATGTTGCAGGAGCTCGGCGAACCGGTACCCGAGAGCGAGATTATCACGGACGTCGATCAAGCAGTGCGTTTGATCGACCGGCTCGGGCTGCCGCTGGTGGTGCGTCCCGCGTACACGCTGGGCGGTACCGGCGGTGGGATCGCACACACGCGGGACGAGGTCGAGACGCAGGTGGCCACGGGGATCGCGTACAGCCCCATTGGGCAGGTGTTGCTGGAGAAGAGCCTGATTGGGTGGAAGGAAATCGAGTACGAGGTGATGCGGGACGGGGCCGACACGTGCATCACGGTCTGCAACATGGAGAACCTGGATGCGATGGGTGTCCACACCGGGGACAGCATCGTGACGGCGCCGAGCCAGACGCTCACGGACAAGGAGTACCAGATGCTCCGGTCGGCGAGCTTGCGGATCATCCGGGCGCTGGGGATCGAGGGTGGCTGCAACGTGCAGTTCGCGCTGGAGCCGCACCCAACGGTGGCGGAGAGTGGGCGGTTCGCCGGGTATGCAGACCAGAAGTACTACGTGATCGAGGTCAACCCGCGTGTGAGCCGGTCGTCCGCACTGGCGTCGAAGGCGACGGGATACCCGATTGCGCGTGTGGCCGCGAAGATCGCGGTCGGGCGCCGGTTGGACGAGATTCCCAACGCGGTAACGGAGAAGACGACGGCAGCGTTCGAGCCGGCGCTCGACTACTGCGTGGTCAAGATTCCGCGGTGGCCGTTCGACAAGTTCCCGTCCGGGGACCGTTCCCTGGGGACGCAGATGAAGGCGACGGGCGAGGTAATGGCGATCGACCGGACCTTTGAGGCGTCGCTGCAGAAAGCGATCCGTTCACTCGAGCTCACTGGAAGCGGTACGTTATGGGAGGACCCGGCCTGGACGCGGAGCGGAGCGGACGGGCCAGCTGACGGTGCAGACGCGCTTGCCGCGTTGCCGTTGCAACCGAACGATGTCCGGCTGTGGGGACTGTTGGCCGCCGTACGGCGTGGCGTTGAGCCCGAAGCAATCTCGGCGCGAACCGGGGTGGACCCGTGGTTCCTGCACCGGCTGGCGAACCTGGTGTCGATGGAGGGCCGACTCCTATCGGAGCCGTTGACGCGACGCTTGCTGCGAGACGCGAAACGGATGGGGTTTGGCGATTCGCAGATCGGCACGCTGGCGGACCGGTTGCCAGAGCAGGTGCGCGAGCAACGGCGTGAATGGGGCATCCGGCCGGTGTACAAGATGGTGGACACGTGCGCGGCCGAGTTCGAGGCAGCGACGCCGTATTTCTACAGCACGTACGAGGACGAGAATGAGGCGTTGCCGCTGGGACGGGCGTCGGCAGTGGTGATCGGCAGCGGGCCGATCCGGATTGGCCAGGGGATCGAGTTCGATTACTGCTCGGTCCACGCGGCGTGGGCGCTCCGCGAGGAGGGCATCGCGGGCGTGATGATCAACTCGAACCCCGAGACGGTGTCGACGGACTTCGACACGTCGGACCGACTGTACTTCGAGCCGTTGGATGAGGAGGGCGTTGCGAGCGTCATTGAGAACGAGGGTGGGTTACGCGAGGACGGGGAGCCGGAGGTGGAGTTGCCATCGACGGCGGCGCAGTTCGGCGGCCAGACCGCGATCAATCTGATCGCCGCATTGAACCGGCGCGGGTTCCGCATCCTGGGGACGACGCCGGACAGCGTGGACCGGGCCGAGAATCGGCAGCGCTTCGACGAGTTCGTGACGAAGATGGGGATCCCGCGGCCTCCGGGCGCTGGGGTGACGTCGATCGAGGACGCGCTCGCGGTGGCGAAGGCAGTCGGCTACCCAGTGCTGGTGCGGCCGAGCTACGTCCTGGGCGGGCGGGCGATGGAGATCGTCCATACGCCCGCCGAGTTGACCCAGTACGTGGTGACGTCGACAGAGTTCGGGCGCAAGCGGCCGGTCCAAGTCGACAAGTACATCGAGGGGAAAGAGGTCGAGGTCGATGCGGTGAGCGACGGCACGGACGTACTGATCCCGGGAATCATGGAGCACATCGAACGCGCCGGGGTGCATAGCGGGGACTCGATGGCGGTGTACCCGGGCGTGTCGCTGGCGGCAGAGGAAGAGGCGTCGATCGTCGACTACACGGTCCGGCTGGGGCGTGAGTTGGGGATCGTTGGTCTGATGAATATCCAGTACGTGGTGATGCCAGGAGATGCGGAGGACGGGACGGCCTCGTCGACTGTGTATGTGCTCGAAGTGAACGCGCGGTCGAGCCGGACGGTGCCGTTCATCTCGAAGGTGACCGGCGTCCCGCTGGTGAACCTTGCGACGAAGGTCATGCGGGGCCGGACGCTGGCGGAGCTGGGATACAGCGGCGGGTTGTGGCCGAAACGCGATCTAGTGGCGGTGAAGGCGCCAGTGTCGTCGATGGCGAAACTCGTCGGAGTGGATACGTATTTGGGGCCGGAGATGAAATCGACGGGCGAGGTGATGGGCGTGGACGTGGCGCTCGCACCGGCACTGTTCAAGGCGCTGCAAGCAGCGGGCCTGATGATGCCGGCGTCAGGCGGGGTCTTGGTGAGCGTTGCCGACCGAGACAAACCGGAAGCGGTGCCGATAGTCCGAAAGCTGGCGGAGCACGGGTATCAGATCTACGCGACCGAAGGGACGGCGGCGATCATGGAGGCGGTGGGGGTGCCACTGGCCGGCGTACCCGGCAAGGTGAGCGACGGTGGACCCGCGACGACGGTTGATCTGATCCGTGGAGGAATGATCCACGGCGTGGTGAACACGATGACGGGACACCGGATGCCACTGCGGGACGGATTTGAAATCCGGCGTGCGGCGACCGAGGCGGGGATCCCGTGTTACACGAGCTTGGACACCTTTCGCGTAGCAGTGGACGCGCTCGCGGGCGCCGGCGCCGGCCCGTCCGACGGGTCCAGCTATACGATCCGCCGGTTGCAGGAGTACGTGGCGGGGCTGGCTGAGTCGTGACGCAGGCGGCGCCACGGGTGCTTCGGGCAGAGGTCGTCCAGGCGGAAGAAGTCGCCCAGGAGTTGTTCCTGATCCGCCTGTACGCGCCCGAGTTGGCAAGGAGTTCCTCACCGGGGCAGTTCGTGATGGTGCAAGTTACCGCGTCGCTGGAGCGGGCGGTGCCGACCTTTTTCTTGCGACGCCCTCTGGCACTGCACGGAATCGACCCTGCGGGAGCATGGGTTTCGTTGCTGTTCCAAGCGCACGGAGGCGGCACCAGGCACCTATCCGGGATCGCGGAGGGCGCGTCTCTGGACGTGTTCGGCCCGTTAGGTTCGCCGGTCGAGCTGGATGAGCCGGGTTCGACGGTGGTATTTGTCGCTGGGGGGCTTGGTATTGCGTCGGTGACATCGTTGATCGATGTGGGCGCTGAACGGGATTGGAAGATGACGCTGCTGGCGGGTGCGCGGAACGCGTGGCGCCTGTATCCGTCACGGTTGTTGCCCGGCGCGGTTATCGAAAAGACCGCGACCGACGACGGGTCGGCGGGGGTGCGGGCCCCGGTGACGCACTTGTTGATCGACGAACAGGCGGGGGTTGACCGCGTGATTGCGTGCGGTCCGACGGGGATGTTCCGTGCGTTGGCGCGCATGCGATTGGAGGGCACGCTGACCGCACCGACGACTCTCCTGTTGGAGAGCCGGATGGGGTGTGGGTTCGGGATTTGCCATGGCTGCGCGGTGGCGACCGACCAGGGCTCGCGGTTGGTGTGTACGGAGGGGCCGGCGTTCGACATCGACGAAATCGACTGGAATAATGCGGCGCTGGCGCCAGGTTTGTGACGTAAGGCACAATAGGCACGCGCCGGATCGGTATTGAAGGGAGGTCGAGCGAAGCATGCCAGTGGAGTTGCGCACACTACACGTCGAAAGCAATGGGCGAGGCGGCTTCACCGATCTGACGGAACGGGTAACGGACGAGGTCCGGGAGACAGGGTTGGACTCCGGGACCGTGACGGTATTCGTCAAACACACAACAGCGGCCGTGACGATTATCGAGGTGGAGCCGGGGCTGTTGGAAGACTACGAGCAGTTCTGGGACCGACTCGCGCCGCGCGAAGCTCCGTATCGGCACCACCTGGTACCAGGTGAGGATAACGGCCACGCGCACGTACGGGCGTCGACGTTGGGGCCCTCGCTGGTTGTGCCGTTCGTGGACCAGTGCATGACGTTGGGGACGTGGCAGCGTTTGGTGATGATGGACTTCGACACGACGCCGCGGACGCGGGAGGTCGTGCTCCAGGTGATGGGAAAGTAGCAAGATCCGGGCATCGCAGTGGAGAAGCGCCCCCTCCGGCCTATTGCCGGAGGGGGCGCTTTCTTGTTCGGCCTGTTGACTCTAGTTGAGGTGCGTTTGAAGGTAGCCGATGCGCTCCTCGGCCTCGTCAACCATCCCCATGAGGATGTCGCGTGCCGGCTTGCGTTCGCTCAGCATGCCGCCGATCTGGCCGGCGGGATTCCCGATCAAGTCGAGACGCCCGGCTTCGCGGGCGGCGCGGGTGAACGGCTCCTGGATGAGGCCCTGGAGCGGCATCGGGAGCGCCTCTAGCCCGGAGGATGACCACTTCTCCTTGATGACGTTCTGGAAGCTCCGTTGCTGCTTCCCAGACGAGAACTTGCTCAGTGTGAACTGATCCGAGCGGCCACCGAGGATCTGCTCCTGGTGCGCGTCCGGGATGTTGTTCTCCTCTGCGACCAGGAACGCAGTGCCGACCCACACGCCTTGAGCGCCGAGGGCCAAGGCGGAGGCGACGTGGCGGCCACTGCCGATACCACCGGCCGCGAGGACTGGGCGGGGCTTCACGGCATCCACGATCTGCGGAACCAGGACAAAGGTCGAGATGTTGCCGGTATGGCCACCGGCCTCGGTGCCCTGTGCGGTGATAATGTCGACGTCAGCGGCGACGTGGCGCGCGGCGTGACGGACAGCGCCACACATGCCGATGAACTTCGTCCCTTGCGCGTGCCCCCGCTCGGTGAACCAAGTGGGGGGTTCGCCGGTCGCCGCGGCAAAGACCGGGACGTCGTTGTCCAAGATCACCTCGATCTTCCTGTTCAGAAGATCGGTCGACATGGGCTCTGCTTCTTTGATCTGGGCCGGTCCGAGGTTGTGTTCGTCCATGAGTTCCTGGACGACGGCGACGTGGCCGGGGTACTGGCTGGAGACCTGTTGGTACAACTCCCGGTTGCTGGTCGCGGTGACCTCGGCTCGGGTGGCCGGGAGGAGGAAGTCGACGCCGTACGGGAGGTCGCCGATCTGGCGCTTGAGTTCCTTGATGCCGACGTCGAGGTCTTCGACGGTGGCGAAGTTGTCTCCTAAGACCCCCAGGCCGCCGGCCTTCGAGACCTCGGCGACCAGCTTGATCGGGGTGGGCGCCGTTTCCTGCGTTCCGCCGACGGCCATGCCAGCGAGGATGATCGGGTACTCGATGCCCAGCTCATCGCAGAGCGGTGTGCGTAGCTTGCTTGCCATTCGTTCGTCTCCTTCGTGCGCGTTGTGGGTGCTTGGAACAGCGGGTGCTAGCTGACGAAGCTCTTCATTCCGGCGATGGTCTCTTCCGCTTCGGCGACCATCTCGAGCAGAATCTCCCGCGCGGGGCGCTTCTTGGTGAGCAAGCCGCCGACCTGGCCTCCAGATGCGGAGTCGATCTCCCAATTCGCGGCCTGGCGAGCGCCCTCGTTGAGGGGTTCGACCAGGATGCCTTGGAGGGGCATGGGAAGCGGTTGGAGGCCCGACTTCTCCCACTCTTCCTTGATGGGGCTCTTGTAGCCACGGGCCTGCTTGCCCGTGCCGTACTTGCTGGTGGTGAAGTCCTCGGAGCGGCCGCCAAGGATTTGGTCTTGGTGCTGGTCGGGGATATCGTTCTCTTCCGAAACAAGGAACGCACTCCCACACCAGACGGCCTGCGCGCCGAGCGCGAGCGCCGCGGCGACTTGCCGACCGGAACCGATGCCACCGGCGGCCATGACCGGTATGGGCGCGATCGCGTCGACGACCTGCGGGACCAGCGGGAACGTGGCGATGTTGCCGGTGTGCCCGCCGGCCTCGGTCCCCTGTGCGCCGACGAAGTCGACACCGGCCGCCTTCTGCCGGGCGGCGTGGCGCGGTGCGCCGACCATTCCGCCCACTTTCATCCCTTGATCGCGAGCCATCGGGACGACCCAAGACGGGTCGCCGAGGCCGGCGACGAAGATCGGGACTTTGTGGTCGAGGACGACGTCGAACTGTTTGTGCAGTTGTTCCGAGGTCATCGCGGGTTCATCGCCCTTGAGATCGACCTCCGGGATGTTGTACTTCTCCATGAGCCCGCGGACGAAGGCGACGTGCTCTGGGTACTCGCTCTCGATGCGGGTGCGCATCTGCGCCTTGGTCTGGACTTGCATCTCGGCCATGGTCGCCGGGAGCAGGAGGTCGATCCCGAAGGGACCGGAACTCAACTTACGGAACTCGCGGATGCACCAGTCGATGGTCTCCGGTTTCCGGGATCCACAACCCATGACGCCGAGGCCGCCCGCGTTGGTCACGGCTGCGGCCAGCCTTGGTGGGCTGGGCATTCGGTCGTCCGCGCCGAGCGACATCCCCGCGAGGATGACGGGATGCTCGATGCCGAGCATGTCAGACATAGGTGTGCGTAATCCGGCCATGACTGTCCCCCCTGAACCCGTCAGATAGCCCAATAAAGAGTCATCGTAGACCCGAGGCGGGGGCGCCGCAACCGGCGCGAGAACGACGGCGGCGGATAGACTGGGGCCATGTACCCGTTTGCGAGGTTGTTTGGGTCAGCCCGTCCGTTGATCGGGATGGTGCACCTGTTGCCGCTGCCCGGGTCCCCTCGGTGGGGCGGGAGCATGGAGGCGGTGATCGCAACTGCGACACGAGATGCTGGGGTCCTCGCCGACGAAGGGATCGACGGGATGATCATCGAGAACTTCGGAGACACACCGTTCACGCGGGGACGGGTCGAAGCGGTGACGGTTGCGGCGATGGCGGTGGCGATTGCCGCCGTGCGTGACGCCGCTCCGGAGACAGCGATCGGGATCAACGTCCTTCGGGCGGACACGCGTTCGGCGTTGGCGTTGGCTGTGGTGACCGGGGCACAGTTCGTGCGGACGAACCTCCTGACGGGGGCACTGGTGACGGACCAGGGTGTGATATCGAGCGACGCGTACGAGGCGTTGCGGGAGCGTCGGTCGCTGGGGGCCGAGGTTTCGTTGCTCGCGGATGTGCTGAGCAAACACGCGGCGCCCATTGGGATTGGGACGACGATCGAGCTGGAGGCGCACGCAGCGGCGTACCGTGGATTGGCAGACGGACTGATCGTGAGTGGGGATGAGACAGGTGTGTCCGCGGAGGTGTCTGACCTCCAGCGCGTCCGCGAGGCGGTCCCGGACCGGCCGGTGTTGATCGGCAGCGGCCTGAGCGAGGCGAACCTGAACGAGCTGCTGCCGCTCTCGAACGGGGCGATCCTGGGGACTGCGCTCAAGGTTGACGGCGTGACCGAGAACCCGGTTGACGCAGAGAGAGTCCGGCGCATCGTGGCGTTGGCGCACCAGATCGGCTGACAGGCCGGTCCACCCGCGTCAGTCCGGACGATAGCCCCAGGTCTTGCCGATGGGGGGCCGTGCGGTCTGGTTGAGGGCGCTCATCCGGGGGGTCTCCGTATACTGAGCCGGCTATGAGCTCGACGATGCCCGACCACATGACGAAGCCGTTGGACGCGCTGGAGCACCGGTTCGAGGAGCTCGAGGCGGAGATGGCGCGTCCCGAGGTGGCGGCGGACTACGGGAAGCTGGAGAAGCTGGCCCGTCAACGGTCGACGCTTGAAGGGACGGTCGCCAGGTACCGGGAGTACCGGAAGCTGTGCGAGGACCTGGCGGGGGCCGAAGAGGTCTTGCGAACGAGCGACGACGCCGAGATGCGGGAGATGGCCAGCCAGGAAGCGCGTGAGCTGGAATCAACGGTCGCCGAGCACGAGCAGGCGTTGCGGTTGGCACTGCTCCCCAAGGACCCAAGGGACGACGGGGACATCATCGTCGAGGTCCGGGCGGGGACGGGCGGTGAGGAAGCCGGGTTGTTCGCGGGCGACTTGTTCCGGATGTATACGCGGTTTGCGCAGGCCCAGGGGTGGAAGACGGACGTGCTGAGCGCGAACGAGACGGGAATCGGTGGGTTCAAAGAGATCATTTTCGGCTTGAAGGGTGCTGGGGCATACGCTCACCTGAAGTTCGAGTCCGGCGTCCACCGTGTGCAGCGTGTGCCCGCGACGGAAGCGTCTGGGCGGATCCACACGTCGACGGCCACGGTGGCGGTGTTGCCCGAGGCCGATGAGATCGACGTGGACGTAAAGGACGACGATGTACGGATCGATGTCTTCCACGCGGGCGGGGCGGGCGGCCAGAACGTGAACAAGGTCGCGACGGCGATCCGCTTGACGCACCATCCGACGGGCATTGTGGTGGCGTGTCAGGACGAGCGGTCGCAACTGCAGAACCGCGTGAAGGCGTTCGCGATCCTGCGCGCGCGCCTGCTCGACATGGAGATTCGGAAGCAAGAAGAAGAGCTGGCGGCGACCCGGCGGTCACAAGTGGGGAGTGGGGAACGGTCGGAGAAGGTGCGGACGTACAACTTCCCGGAGAACCGGGTGACCGATGGGCGACTGAGCCGCAACCTGCATTCGTTGGACCGCATCCTGGACGGCAAGATGGATGAACTGCTGGAGAGACTGGCAGGCGCGGAGCAGGAGCGGCTCCTGTCGGAGCGGGCGCACCAAGCCGCCGTCTCCTGACGGCTGCTGCCGACGGACGCCGATCCATGGTTGACCCGAGCGCACGAATGTTCGTTCGTGACGTGCTCGATGAGGCGCGCCGCCGGATCGCGAGATCAGGATCACAGGAACCACTCCTCGAGGCACGAATGCTGTTGGCGCACGTGATCGGCAGGGAAGCGTCGGATTTGCTCGTTCGCTTGGACGATCCTGTTTCGGCCCCAGAGGCACAGCAGTACGAAATCCTGGTGCAACGGCGGGAACGCCGCGAGCCGGTGGCGTACATCATTGAGGAGCGAGAGTTCTATGGGCTGAAGTTCGCGGTGGACGGGCGTGCGTTGATTCCGAGGCCCGAGACCGAGATGCTGGTCGAGGAGGCCCTGGCGTTCTGCGAGGACGCATCCGGTGAGCGCACCGACGCGCTGACGATCGCGGATATCGGCACAGGGTCCGGATGCATCGTGGTGTCGATCGCGGCCAATTCGCGTGATTGGCCCGGGGTCCGCTTCATCGCGACGGACATATCCGGCGATGCGGTGGCCGTCGCACGACTCAACGCGGGGCGGCACGGCGTCGAAGGCCAGATCGATTTCCGCGTCGGCGATTCGTTGGAGCCGTTGGCAGCGGAGCGGGTGGACCTGATCGTGGCGAACCCGCCGTACGTGCCGGAGGAGAACGTCGCCCGGCTGCAGCCGGAGATCACGCTCTACGAGCCGGAGGTCGCGCGCGTTGGTGGGCGCGATGGACTGCGTGTTTCGCGCCAGATCGTCGCGGGTGCGCCGGCGCTGCTGAATCCGGGCGGTGGGTTGCTGATGGAGATGGGGTACGGGCAAGCGGATGCGGTGGTCGACCTGGCGGTGACGGCGTTCGGGCCGAGCGCGGACGTCGACATCCAGTTAGACCTCGCGGGCATCCCGCGAGTGTTACGGGTGAGGTTGGCTCCGTAGGACCCGAGGGCGGGTCTGGGTTAGGTAACGACTGAGCCAGCGCCCACTTGGGCACCGGCGTCTATCGAGACCCCGTCGCCGATGACTGCGCTCTCGACGCGGGCTCCCGGGCCGACCTGAACGCCTTCCCAGAGGACCGACGCTTCGACCGTGGCGCCGTCGCTGATAACGCATCCGGGGCCGAGGACGGCTGGGCCGATGAGAGAGGCGGTGGGGGCGACGACGACCCCGTGACCGAGGACGACATCCGTTTCCGGCGTATGCCAAGCGGGGGCCTGGCCGGTGAGGAAATCGTGGTTCAACGCGAGGTAACTCTCCGGGGTGCCGATATCCCGAAAGTACCCAGACCAACGATAGCTGTGGACCTGCATGTTCATGCGCAGCATGTTGGGGAAGAGATCGACCTCGAACATGGAGGGTTGCCCCTCTGAGACGAAGCGAAGCGCTTCTGGCTCGAGGACATAGAGGCCGGAATTGACGGTCTTCGCTGGGAAGAGCGGGCCTTTGGGTTTCTCAAGGAAGCGCATGACGTAGCCCTCGCCGTCGATCTGAACGAGGCCGAAGCGCGAAGGATCGTCCTCTTCATGGATGGCGATGGTGGCGAACTCGCGGCGCTCGATGTGCTGGTCGATCATGGGCCGGAGATCGACAGACATGACGACATCGCCGTTCAGGACGATGAAGGTCTCGGTGAGTTGGGGAAGGATGGCGCGGACGGCGCCGCTGGTGCCCAAGGGAGAGTCCTCGATTACGTAATCGATCTCAACGCCGAAGGACTGTCCCCGGCCGTAGCGTTTGACGAGTCGTTCCGGTTGGTACCCGACGGCGAAGATGATCTTCGTTACACCCACGTCGCGCAGCCGGTCGATGACGTAGTCGAGGAACGGCCGGTTCACGACCGGCAGCATGGGTTTCGGCAGGTTGTCGGTCAGGGGACGGAGACGCGTTCCCTGACCGCCGGCGAGGATGACTGCCGTCAGCGGTTCCGACACGGCGCGCTGCTATCCGGTTTCGGAGCCGGAGTCCGGGACCGCGCGGATCCCGGCATCCCGTCGGAGGATGTCCGCCTTGTCGGTTGCCTCCCACGGCACATCCAGGTCCTCGCGTCCGAAGTGTCCGTACGACGCAACTTGGCGATAGATAGGTCGCCGGAGGTTGAGGTCGTGAATGATGGCGCCGGGCCGGAGGTCGAAGTGCTGTCGGACGAGCCGTTCGATGACGTCATCGTCCACACTCCCGGTGCCGTAGGTCTCGATGGCGACCGAGACGGGGGTTGCCATGCCGATGACGTAGGCAAGCTGGATCTCACAGCGGTCGGCGAGTCCAGCGGCGACGACGTTCTTGGCGACATACCGGGCTGCGTAGGCGCCGGAGCGATCGACCTTGGTGGGGTCCTTGCCGGAGAACGCTCCGCCGCCGTGGCGGAAACCGCCACCGTAGGTATCGACGAGAATCTTGCGTCCGGTGAGTCCCGCGTCGCCCATTGGCCCGCCGGTGACGAACCGCCCGCTGGCATTGATGTAGGTGGTCGTCTTGCTATCGATGAGGGCGCGGGGAACGGTCGGCCGGATGACGAGCTCGGTCAGATCGCGCTCGAGCGCCTCGTTGCTGACCTCGGGGTCGTGCTGAGCGGCGAGGGTGATATTGGTGAGCCGTACGGGTTTGCCCTGGTTGTACTCGACGACGACCTGCGATTTGCCGTCGGGGCGGAGGTAGGGAAGCGAGCCGTCCTTGCGGACCTCCGCGAGGCGGCGGGCCAGTTTGTGTGACAACGAGATGGGCAGCGGCATGAGTTCCGGGGTCTCATTGCAGGCGTATCCGATCATGATTCCCTGATCGCCCGCGCCGAGGCGGAGGATGTCGTCTTCGCCGCCTTCCCCGCGGACCTCGTAGGCGAGGTCGACGCCGGCTGCGATGTCGCTTGATTGCTCTTTGATACTCACCAAGACCCCGCAGGTCTGGTAATCGAAGCCGTAGTCGGCATCCGTATAACCGACGTCGCGGACGACTTCGCGAACGAGCTTGCCGATGTCGACATAGGTCTCGGTCGTGATCTCGCCGAGAACGACAACGAGTCCGGTCGTAGTGGCCGCCTCGCAGGCGACGCGGCCCTCCGGGTCGTCAGTGAGGATGGCATCCAGGACGGCATCCGAGACCTGGTCGCAGAGCTTATCCGGGTGGCCCTCCGTGACCGATTCGGCGGTCTGCAAATAGGACGAGGACCGGAGGAACGTCATGGTCATTGGCGCGGGCTCCTTGTCGTGGTTACGTGTCCCCCCGGGACGGGTTGGTTTTTTTTAACGGTCCGGGGACGCCGAATTCGCGGCGCTGCGCGTCAGTCAAGATCATGAGTGACGCGTCGGCTTCCGCGACCGTTTGATTGGTCGTGAGGTTGGTGACCGAGGCGTGGACTTCCAGGAGGCGACGGGTCGCGCGTGTGAGCCAAGCGTCCACGCGGAGCGCGTCTTCGACAGCCGCTTGCCCGTGGAAACGGATGGTCAGCTTGGCGGTGGCGGCGCGTTTATCACGGACGTACGCGACGTATGCCGCAGCTTCATCCAAGAGGGTCGCGACGAGACCGCCGTGGACGGCGTGTGGCCAACCCTGGTGGACTGCCGGATCGGGTATCCAGTCTGCGAAGACGTGATCATTGTCGGTATTCTCTATGAGTTGAAACTCGAGGCGGAGGCCGCCGGGGTTGTTCGGGCCGCAGGCGAAGCACTGTTCGGTCTGATCTCGATCGAAGTCGGGGGCCTTCGCACGCACGGCCCGGGTGGCCGAATTACTGGTCTGGAGACTCAGGTGCCCATCTCCCATGAACGGAGGTACGCGACCTGCTCGGGGGTCGGCGTGTCGATGGAGATCCCGACCGAGTGGAGCTTGAGGCGCGCGACGTCCTCGTCGATGTCGTGTGGGAGCGTGTGAACGCTCCGGGACAAGCCATCCCCGTCCGGGCCGGCGACGTACCTGGCGGCGAGAGCCTGGTCCGCGAAGGAGAGGTCCATGACGGCCGACGGGTGTCCGTCCGCCGCTGCGAGGTTGATCAGACGTCCCTCGGCGAGCAGGAAGAGTTTGCGGCCGTCTTTGAGTGTGTACTCCTCGACGAAGGGACGGACGGTGCGCATATTGGGTTTGGTGTCCTCGCCGGACGCCAATTCCTGGAGTGCTGGGATGTCGATTTCGACGTCGAAGTGGCCGGAGTTGGCGATGACGGCGCCGTCTTTCAGTTGTTCGAGGTGTGTGCGACCGATGGCGTGGATGTCGCCGGTGACGGTGATGAAGATGTCGCCGATGGGGGCGGCCTCCGCGAGCGGCATCACGCGGTTGCCGTCCATCAGGGCCTCCAGGCCGCGGATGGGGTCGATTTCGCAGACAACCACCTGCGCGCCCATGCCGCGGGCACGCATGGCGATACCCCGGCCGCACCAGCCGTAGCCGATGACGACGACGGTCTTGCCAGCCCACAGGATGTTGGTGGCTCGCGTGATTCCGTCCAGCGTGGACTGGCCGGTGCCGTATCGGTTGTCGAAGAGGTGTTTGGTGTCGGCGTCGTTGACGGCGATGATCGGGTAAAGGAGCTTGCCCTGTTCGGCGAGGCTCCGGAGGCGGATGACCCCAGTGGTGGTCTCCTCCGTGCCGGCCCGCATGTTCTGGACGAGGTCTTGCCGAGCGCTGTGGATCACGGCGACGAGGTCTGCGCCGTCGTCCATGGTCATGGTCGGTTTGTGGTCAAGGGCCTGGTTGAGGTGCTTGTAGTAGGTCTCCGTGTCCTCGCCCTTGACGGCGAAGACGGGGATCCCGAACTCGGCGACCAGCGCGGCTGCGACCTCGTCCTGAGTGGAGAGTGGGTTGGAGGCGCAGAGCCTGACATCGGCGCCACCCTCCTTCAGCGTGATCGCGAGATTGGCGGTCTCCGAGGTGACGTGGAGGCACGCCGAGAGGCGCTGACCCGCGAGGGGTTTGTCCCGGCGGAACTGTTCACGGATGAGGCGGAGTACCGGCATCTCACGGCTTGCCCACTCGGTCTTCTTGACGCCCTCTGGGGCGAGGGAGAGGTCAGCGACGTCGCTCTCGATTTGGGACACGGTCATGCAGGAGTAGTCCTTTCTAGGCTGGGGGGCCGGGTCGGTGGAACCGGTGGTCCCATTGTAGGCGGTGCGGCCGATCTAGAGAGATTCAGTTATCAAGGCGTTGAGGTCGGCGTCGGGGCGCGCGCCGATGTGGGAGATGATCTCGGCAGCGGCGATTGAGCCGATGCGGGCGCTGGTGGCGAGGTCGTACTGGTGAGTAAGGCCAAAGAGGAATCCGGCTGCGTAGAGGTCGCCGGCGCCCGTGGTATCGACGACGTGCCGGATGGGGATCGCGTCGATGACGTGGACCTCGTCTCCGGAAACGACAACTGAACCCTTTTCGCTGCGCGTGAGCGCGGCAATCGACGCGTTCGGTCGGACTGCTTGGAGGGCCGCATCGAAGTCCGCGACCTCATAGAGTCTGACGATTTCCTGCTCGTTGGCGAAGAGGATGTCCACGTGGTCGCGGACGAGGTCGACGAACGATTGACGGTGTCGGGCGACGCAGAATGGGTCGGATAGCGTCAGCGCGACCTGACGTCCAGCTGCGTGCGCGCGTGTTGCGGCGCGGACCATGGCCTCCTTCGCGAGCGGGAGGTCCCACAGATAGCCTTCTAGGTAAGTCACCTGATGCTGCTGAATGACAGCGTCATCTACGTCCTGCGGCCCGAGCTCCACACATGCGCCGAGGTGCGTGGCCATGGAGCGCTGGCCGTCCGGCGTGACTACGATCAGGCACCGGGCGGTCGGAGGTCCTTGTTGGGCGAGCGGGCAGTCCATGGCGATGCCGATGGCGGAGAGGTCGTGGCGGAAGACGGCGCCGAACTCATCGTCATGGAGTCTGCCGATGAACGACCCGGTCCCGCCGAGGCCGGCGATGCCGGCCATGGTGTTTGCCACGGACCCGCCGGAGCGCTCGACCGTCGGCCCCATGGAGGCGTAGATGGACGAGGCCTGACCGGCGTCGATCAACGTCATGGCGCCTTTGGCCATGCCGAGAGCACGGACGGTGGCGTCATCGGCACGGGCGAGCACGTCGACGATTGCATTGCCAACGCCAACGACATCTTTGAGTCCGCCGTCAGGCACCGTCACGAACGCGGACCCCTCAAACTCGGGGCGGTTGTGCTCGGCCCAATCAGTCCTGGGCGACCGGGAAGGATGCGGAGCGCCAGGCCTCGATCCCTCCCTCGAGGTTGTAGAGGGGGCCAGGTGCACCGACCGATGCTGCCAACTCCGCGGCGAGTGCGGACCGCACGCCCGCGGCGCAGTAGAAGACGATGGGACGGTCCTTGGGGATGTCGTCGATACGGCTCATGCTGAGGATGTCGTTGACGGAGATCAATTCAGCGCCGTCTATGTAGCCCTCGTCCCATTCGTTCTGCTCGCGGACGTCGATCAAGGCGACGGTCCCGCTGTCAACGAGGTCCTTGGCCTTGGCGGCGTCGATGCGCTCGAAGGGTTCTTGTGGGGTGGTCATGGAGTAGTGCGCTCCCTTGCGATTGAACCGGTGAATTCTGACGGTGCAGTGCCCAGTATGAGCACGAGTTACCAGCGCGGAGAACTATAGCCAGAGGCGGGTTGACCGTCAAAATAGAAGACGGACAGCCCGCCCCAGGTTGAATGGGGCGGGCTGTCCGATTTCGAGGGCGGCTGTTGGTTTGGCTTAGATGACGCTGTCCCCTCTTTCGCCGGTCCGCACCCTGACGGCGTCTTCGACCGGGACGATGAAAATCTTCCCGTCTCCGATTTCGCCCGTGCGCGAGGCTTCGACGACGATCTCGACGGCACGTTCGACGTCACCGTCTGCGACGACGAGTTCGATCTTGGTCTTGGGGAGCATGTCGACGGAGACGGGAACCCCACCCCGGCCTTGGTGAACGATGCCGCGCTGGACGCCACGGCCCATCACCTGAACCGTGTTGAGCCCGCTGAATCCGGCTTCGTCCAAAGCGTCCTTGACGGCGGTCAGACGCTCCGGCCGGACGATGGCTTCGATTTTCTTCATGACAGGTAATCCTTTCTTCCGGCGAAGCCTAATTTAACTTGTACGCGGGCTCAGCGTGCTCGGAGATGTCCAGCCCGGTCTCTTCATCTTCTGGCGAAACACGGATGCCGATGGTGTACTTGAGGGCCAGCAGGATTGCGGCGGTGAGGACGAAGCTCCAGATCCAGGTCGCACCGATGCCGACGATCTGGTAGCCGATCTGCTCGATCCTGGTGACTCCTTCGGCAAGTCCGGCGAAGCCGACACCGACGAAGAGACCGGTCGCAAGGGCGCCCCAGGTGCCGCCGATGCCGTGAACACCCCAGACGGCTAGCGCGTCGTCGATCTGGAAGCGGGAGGCGAGTCGCATTGCGCCGTAACACATGATGCCAGCGCCGAGTCCAATGATGAGCGCGGGCATGGCTCCAACGAACCCAGCGGCCGGTGTAATGGCGACGAGACCTGCAACCGCACCGGATGCCGCTCCGACGACGCTGGGTTTCTTGGCGAACAACCATGACATGCCAACCCAAGCGAGCGCTCCAGCACCCGTGGCCGTGTTCGTGACGACAAACGCGTTGACGGCGGTTCCATCCGCGGCGAGCGCGCTTCCAGCGTTGAACCCAAACCAGCCGAACCAGAGGAGGCCAGCGCCAAGCACGACGAAGGGAATGTTGTGCGGCTCCATGGGTTCACGACCGAAGCCGAGGCGGCGGCCGAAGATGAGGGCTGCTGCGAGCGCCGCTACGCCGGAATTGATGTGGACGACGGTGCCACCGGCGAAGTCCAACGCTCCGAGTTCGCCGAGCCAGCCGCCACCCCAGACCCAGTGCGCAACCGGCGCATAGACGATGGTGACCCAGGCGACGATGAAGATCACGTAGGCGCTGAACTTCATCCGTTCGGCGAACGCCCCAGTGATGAGGGCCGGTGTGATGATCGCGAACATGCCCTGGAACATCATGAAGAGCTGGTCCGAGATCGTGTAACCGAACGTTGACTCAGTGGCGGAGACGCCGCTGAGCCCGAAGTGGGAAAGGTCCCCTATGAACTTCCCGACGTCAGGTCCGAACGCCAGCGTGTAGCCCCACAACACCCAGACGACGCTGACGATGGCGATGGACATGAAGCTGTGCATAATAGTGGCGGACGCGTTCTTGGCTCGCGCCAACCCGCCGTAGAAGAAGGCGAGTCCCGGAGTCATAAGCAGCACGAGTGCTGCAGACACCAGAATCCATGCGGTATCTCCTGTATCAATCATTCCCATACCTCCGTCGGCTCGATTTCCGATAAGAGCGCTCATCGCCCGCGAGCGGGTGACGCTGAAGGTTAGGCCGCGTCCCGTGACACTAACGTTACGCGAACGTTACATTCGTGTTAACGCGCGGCGGAGGCCGATCGGAGCCTCTTAGCGTGCGGGTCTCCACTGCGCCACGGTGGGAAAGGCGGTAGCCCGCGTCGAGGTTTATGGCGCAGGCATCCCGAAGAGCGTCGCGTCCGGTCTGAAGGCCGCGAAGGCGAACCAGTAGGCGATGTGTCCCGGGAGCCGCGGGAGCGCGTCCACACGAGGTGTAGTCGTGGTCAGTCCGGTCTCTCCGGCGACCCAGGTGTTTCCATCACCGTCCACAAGGCCGCCGCGGCGCGTACCGATAGGTCCGATGGTGAATTCGACCCTCTCTGGCCTTTCGTAGGCACGCACTCCTCCGCCCTGGTCTCGGACGACCACGACCGGCGTGCCCCCGACCGCGTCGTTGATGACGCCGAGCTGGTCGACGATGAACAACGGGTATGCACGGGCGTCGCCTGGCCCGTCGTTCAGTGCGAGGACGAAGACCTCCGCCTTTGCCGGTAGCGGTTGCGACGCGTGAGGCAAGAAGGTCGGGAACATGAGGAAAGGGCTGGCGAAGTACTCGGCGTAGACCGCCCCCGCTGTCCCCGGCTCGAGATAGGCGCGGGGGTGTCCGGTTTCGAGATCGAGGACCTTGGTGTCCGGATGCCCCAACTGCCATTCCTCCCAGGTGGTCCTGACGACGGCGAGAACCGGAAGCTGGATGTCCTGACCTACCAGCTCGCCAACGACCGGCGTACCGGTGAACTGGTTCCAGAGCGAACGAGTGGCGGAATCGAACATGAGCTTGTTAGAGCGGTACAGGAGGCCGGAGGAACCAAAGGTGAAGGTCTGGTCGTCCACACGTCGGTCGAAGAGGATCGCGGAGTTGCAGAGGGTGCAGTAGGCGAGTGCGACCGGGACTCCGCCGACGGTGTCGTTGGACATCTCGTGCCAGTTCATGATCCGAAGGGGGTAGGCGCGGGAGTCGCCGTTGATGGAGACGCCGAAGACGGGTTCGTGGGGTTCGAGGTAGTCGGCGTCCGAAACGGAGATGAATCTTGGGTCGTCGAGTGGAGGGATACCGTCCACCGCGGGGACACCGCCCCACACGATCTCCTCAAGCCGGATGGTATGGGCGGCGCCGTCGGAGAAGAAGGATACGAACCGAGGGTCGACGGACGCGAGGAGGGCGCGTTTCCACCGAGGGTAGGCGGGTCCGGGTTCGAGCTCCTGGTGCGCTGCGATCCACTGGACCCAGGTAAACCAATCCTCGGCGTACGGTTCGCCAGTCAGCCGGCCGAGGACGTCGCCTGCGTGCTGGCGGTAGAAGAATCCGTACGGCGTGACGCCCATCATGTCAACGACGTATGGGGCGAGGTTGATGTCGCCGCTCCGCCCGATCGTGGCGAGGCCCCGACTGTTGGCAGGTGCAGCGGGGTCATCGGAGGGTTCGACGGGGTCGGTCAGGATCTGAGCGAGCGCCGCGGCGAGTTGATCCTGCGAGAGCGGGCCGGACGGTTCGCTTGGCGTGAGTGCGGGTCCGGAAAGCGAAGACTGTTCGGCGGAAGCTGGAGTGACCATTGGAGATGAGGAGGCCGGAGCTGGAGTGCTGACGGCCCGGTCCGGACCGGCCGTCTCGGTCGCATTGCTTACGGGCGATGGTCCAGCGGTCGGTTGATTGCTGGCACAGGCCGAGAGCAGCAGCGCGAGCAGCCCGGCAACCAGCGTGACGACGATCCGGGGTGGCCGGCGTTGACCGGCGACGTGCGCCGCAGATAGAATCCAGATAGGAACGCTCATTCGGAATCGGCGAGGTTTGACACGTTCATGGGTGTGTTTACAGCTCTCTACGACGCTATCGCTCCACACCGCGCCCGCGGGAAGGCGATTGTCTTGGTGATCGATGTGGTGATCCTGGCCGCGTTCATGATCGGCACGCCGTTGATCAGGCGGTCGGCGTACGGGTCGCTGTCGCTTGGGTCCGACCTGATCGCCGCGTTCTTGATTGGATTCACTGTGGTGGTGGGTTTCAATTCGATTGTGTACGTCGGGGCCCTGTTCTCCAAGTCGGTCAATCAGGAAACGTAGCCAAGCGTTCCACGGATTCCTCGGCGGCGACGGTGCGGTCAGGTAATCGCGCCCTTTTGTTTCAGCGCGCCGATCTCATCCCAGGTATAGCCCAGATCCAGTAACTCGGCCTCGGTCTGTTGCCCGAGGGTGGGTGCAGGCGTCCGTGCGAGGGCCGGAGTACGGCTGAGTTTCGCGGGCGTAGCGATGACCTCGAATGGCTGACCGCCGTCCGGGTGGCGAAGCTCTGCCAGATACCCATTCGCGCGGACCTGGGGGTCGTCGGTGATTTCATCGACGGTCTGCACGGGCGCCCAGATGCAGTTTTCGGCATCGAGGAGTCGCGCAAGCTCTGCGCGTGGTTTACTGACGATACGGTCGGCAACCAGGGAGACGAGCTCCGGGCTGTTGGCTGCGCGTTGGTCCTGCGACGCGAACCGTTCGTCCTCGACCAGATCGTCGAGCCCCAGTGCGCGACAAAACCCGGGCCAGAAGCGCTGGGAGTCGAACATGACGAGTTGGACCCACCGGTCATCGGCCGCGCGGTAGTAGTTGGATAAAGGATTCGGCGCGCCGGAGCGAGAGTGGCGGCGCACGGGTTGTCCGTGGTCCAGTGCGGCGCTGACGTCCATGCCCAGGACCCAGATGGCGGTGTGGAGGAGCGAGCACTCGATCTTCTGGCCGAGGCCCGAGCGTTCGCGTTCGTAGAGGGACATTCCGATGGCGGAGGTGATGGCGAGTGACGTTGCGTGATCGCCCATCCCGGGTCGCTGTTGGACAGGGGGCGTGTCCTGTTCGCCTATTGAGGCCATGATGCCACTGCGCGCCCAGAAGGCGGCGTAGTCGAAGCCGAGGCGGTCGCGTTCCGGGCCTTCGGCGCCGTAGCCGGTCAGCGAGACGTAGATCAGCCGGGGGTTGGCGTCGCGGACGTCCTCGTAGCGAAGACCGTACCGCTGTTGGCGTTCGGGCACGAGGTTGGTGACGAGGACATCAGCCTCGCCGGCGAGCCTGCGCACAATGGCCTGCGCGTCCGGGTTGCCGAGGTCGATGCCGAGGCTCTTCTTCCCACGGTTGAGGTGTTCAAACGAGGGGTTGAGGTTGGGTGGGTCGGCGATGATGCCGTTTGGCCTGACGTCGATACTTCGGACGGGGTCGCCGGTGGCCGGGTTCTCGATCTTGACGACGTCCGCGCCGAGGTCGGCGAGGATGGCGCATGCCGCAGGGGCGGCGACCCAGTTCGCGACCTCAAGGACCTTGATGCCTTCGAGTAAACCTGGCATTGCGCGCGCACTCCCCCACCCCGGTATGGTCAAGGTGAGTGTAGGTCAGGCGCTGTGTGGAGGCGCCAAACAGCGTTGGCGCTCGCCGGTTACTGGTCTTGGAGTCCCCTGATATGCCAGACGATAGCCCAACGCTCCTCCGGGGTGAGGAGTTTCTCGAAGGAGGGCATATTGGTGAGTGCGGCCCAGGCCTCCGGGTAACTCGAACCTTCCGGCGCAGCGACCACTCCTTGACCATTGGTAATGGAGTTGAAGATGGCGCCATCGGTCTTGTCCGTGGTGACGTCAGCGGTGAGGTCCACCGGGCGGGCGTCTTCGGGGAAGCTGAAGACGATCAGGGGAATTCCCTGTCCGTCCCCCTCCGCACCGTGACACATCGAGCAGTTCCTCACGAAGAGCATGGCGCCGGTTTCGCGGACGACCGGCGTGTCTGCCACGCCGTTCGCCTCGAGCGCGATGAGCTCTTCCGGGGACATGGTGTCGTATGGCGGTGCGGCGACGAGGGAGATCTCGGCGACCCCAAATCCCTGATACGCAATGGCGCTGGCCGGGACGTTCATGACGGGTGGCTCTTGCCTGCGCACGGCGGGCGAGTAGTGCATCTCTTGGAAGTAGTCGACCTTATATGCGCCGACGGAGCAGGCGCTCAGCAGGGCGATACCGGCGAAGGCGATGGCCAGCGCGATCGACCTCCGGAGCGGAACCGGTGTCAAATGCGATGCGTGTGCTCGGAGCGCGTTCACGCCGTTACGGGCTCCCCTACGACGTCCGCTGCGCCGCCATCTTGGAAGGCTTGACGCGCGGCGGCGATTCGGTCCTCTTCGACGGTGGCGAGGAGGCCGATATATCCGAGGGTGATCCGCGTGTCGTAGATGGGGCCGGCTCCAGTGAACCGTGGGAGGCGGCTCTCGAAGACGACCCCGAGGACCGTGAAGATCATCGCGAAGAGGAGCGTGAACTCGTACATGATGATCATCATGGCTGGGATAGCTAGGATGGGCTTCCCGCCAGTGACCAGCGGGAACGCGGCCTGGGTGCCGGCGGTGAAGAGGAGCGCGAGCGAGAACCCCGTGAACCCGCCCGCGAGCGGGAACACGAACAGCTTGTTGCGCTTGGGGTGGTCACCGAAGGCACCCTCCGGGTACGGGTTCCCGGTCAGGACGTCATAGTCCTCGCCGGTGAACCCGGCGGCGCGCAGCCGGCGCGCACCTTCTGCTGCTGAGTCGGCGTCCGCGAAGACGCCTAGAACGCTTTGTCTGGCCATGCGTTGCTCCTACCAGACCCTTTCTTCTTCGGTCTCTCTGATGACGGCTTCCACTCTCGCCTCCCCGATTTGGATGTTCTGGCGGAAGGCCTGCCCCTCCTTCTGTTCCCAAGCTGGGACGAGTGGGAAGAACTTGGCGAAGAGGACAAGCAGCATGGCCACCATTCCGAACGAGGCCAGGACGATTGTGCTCTCCACGAGGCTGGGGACGTAATTGCTCCACAGGAACGTCAACTGCTGCTTCCGCTCGATGGCCGGGATGATCAGGAAGAAGCGTTCGAGCCACATGCCGATATTCACGAGGATCGAGGTCCAGAACATCAAGGCAATGTTGCGGCGGACGCGCCGGTTGAGCCACAGGGGGATTGGGATCACGTATGACGTGAGCACCATGATTATGGTGATGGCATTGAACGGCCATTGGAAGAGGCGACGTTCCATCACGGCGAGCTCCTGCTCCTCGCGGGTGAAGAACGAGAAGGTGAAGTCGAGGAAGAAGAAGAACAGCCACGCGGTCGCGATCACGATGAGCAGTCGTCCGACCGCGTCGAAGTGGTCTTCCCAGATGTAGTTCTCGAGGCGGAAGATCCAGCGCATGAGGGCCATGAGCGTGAGGACCATGGAAACACCGGAGTGGACGGCGCCGATGACGAAGTACGGGGCGTAGACGGTAACGTGCCACGCCGGCACGACGGAGACGGCGAAGTCCCACGACACGATGCTGTGGACGGAGACGAAGACGGGGAGGATGAGGGCCGACATCAAGATGCCGAAGATGCCCTGCAACTGCCACTGGCGTGGAGTGCCCCGCCACCCGAGTGCGAGCCACCCGTAGATCTTTCGTCGCCACCCACCCGCGTGGTCGCGGATGATCGCGAAGTCCGGCACCAATGCGGTGAAGACGAAGAGGATGCTTCCGGTGAGATAGGTGGTGATCGCGACCGGGTCCCAGACCAATGGGGACCGGATATCGGGCCACACACCACGGAAGAAGTCGTACGGAAGCAGCCAGTAAATGATCCGCCACGGACGTCCGGCGTGGATGACGGGGTGCATCAGCGCGGTGACCAGCGAGAAGACGGTCATGACCTCTGCGGCACGCGTGATGGGCCGTTTCCACTCGGCTTGGGTGAGCCGGAGGATCGACGAGATCATGGTCCCGGCGTGACTGACACCAATCCAGAAGACGAAGTTCACGATGAAGAAGCCCCAGAACGCGGGGCGTTGCAGTCCGGTGAGCCACAGGCCCTGCCAGATGAGCGCGGTAACGGCGACTGCGCCCACCGCGACCAAGAGGAACGGCGGGAGGAACGCGAAGATGTGCCGTCGCTCCAGCGTCAGGACGGGCCAGAGGAGCTCGTCGTTGATCTGGGGCGCCGTTAGCACCGGGCGGTCGCGCAATGCTGTTCCTACCTGTCCCAGGTCCGTGTCATTAGTCTGGCTTTCCAACGACGTGCGCGTACCCGATGCCGAATGGGCGGATGACGCGCAACATGAGTGCTTCACGGGTCTCCCACAACGAGACGATCGGGATGATCCGGGATGCGAGCAAGAGGATGAAGAAGACGCCCGATAGGAGGCCGATGAAGAACGCCACGTCCCAGATGTCGGGTGCTCCAAGCGTAGGCACGTGTTCGAGGCCGTGGCCGCCGACCTGCTCCACCGACCAGGTATTGGTGTAGATGCGCAGCCGGTCGAAGAATCCCCCGGCGATGACGATGAGGCCGACGATTGTTGGGCCCAAGATGCTGCGCCGGACCGGGTTCCACATGATGGTCAGGAAGGGGACGATGAACGACAGTCCAATTGCGCCTGCGAACATCAGGAACTGCGGACGGGCCAGCAGAGAGGGCTCTGCGGGATCGCCGAAGATCAGGAGGGCGATGATGCTCTGTTCGTTCGGAAGACGCCCGTACCAGAAGAGGATGAACGCGCTCCACCAGAAGTAGAACCAAAAGAGGGTGAGGGCGAGCAATAGCCGGCTGTAGCCCCAGAACTGCTCACGTTCGTAGTAGCGCCCCAATCCGTGGACCTTCCGCAACACGAACATCGTGACGATGTAGAGTCCGAGCCCCATCTGGAGGCCCGAGACGGCATGGAATGCCGGGAAGATCGGGTCCTTCCATCCGGGCACCATGCTGACAGCGAAGTCGGTGGCGAAGGAGAAGTGGGTCATGGCGTACATCGCGACGTAGAACGCGCCGAGGATTCCCAGCGCGGACTTCTGCATTCGCCATTGGCCTTCGGTGCCATTCCAGCCGCGGGCCAGGCGGCGCGCCCAATTCTTGGCGACGCCTTCGGCCCCGCGGTCACGGACGGCAGCGAGATCAGGGAGGGCAGATGCGTAGAGGAGGCCGAGCCCGGTGATGGCGAGTGTGGTGACCATGATGAGATCGGGCAGCCACGGTCCGAGTTGCCAGTCCATCCACATCGTGTTGTGTGGAGGGTCGGTGCCCGCGATGGGCGGTGCGCCAGCGAGCAGCGGTAAGAAGAACAGGACGTGGACCGGCCCGAGGATGAGGAACATCTCGGCGAGGCGGCTGGTCGGCTTCCGCCACTGCGCCCTGGCGAGACGGAGTCCAATACTGGCGAGCGGTATCCCAGCGGTGAGCGAGAACACGTAGAAATACGCGACGGCGTAGTAGCGCCAGGCGGTGTGGTCGTCGGTCCCGCCGGCGAGGCGCATCCCGGCTCCGACGAATGCCAAGACAAAGAGGAGCCCGAGGACGATGAGCAGGGTCCGCATGCGCGGGCCGACCCGACGGACCTCGTGAATGAGCTCCTCGTTCAGTTCCTCGGGCGTAGCCGGCGGCAGGGGAGCGGCGTGGCCGTTCCCATTCGCGCTATGTCCGTTTGTGGTCATTGGTGTCGGATTCGATCTCGTTCCGTTTGAGCGCGCCGCTAGGCGTGGACGGGCTCAGGGGATGCTTCGTTGTCGACCTTCTTGAGGTAACGAATGTTGGGCTCGGTTCCCAAGCTCTCTTGGAGGGTGTACTCGCGTTCGTTCTGGAAAAGGACGGAGACCTGGCTGTTCGGGTTGTTGAGGTTGCCGAAGACAAGGGCATCCGTGGGGCAGGCTTGCGCGCAGGCGGGCTGGAGCGTGTTGATGAACTCCTCGTTTCCGGTGCGCTTCGCCTCACGGGTCGCGCGGTTGATGCGTTGGACGCAGAAGCTGCACTTCTCCATGACGCCGCGGTCGCGGACGGTGACGTCCTCGTTCAGGTAGTTGTTATAGGTCTCCGGCCACACCGGCCTGCGGTAGTTGAAGAACCGGGCGTGGAAGGGGCAGTTGTTGGCACAGTAGCGGGTACCGACGCAGCGGTTGTAGACCTGGACGTTCAGGCCCTGGTCGTTGTGGAAAGTCGCATAGACGGGGCACACGGGCTCGCACGGGGCGTTGCCGCAGTGTTGGCAAAGCACGGGGAGGAAACGGGCTTTGACGTTGGGGTACTCGCCCTCCCAGTAGCGGTCTACGCGGATCCAGGAGATCGCACGACGATTGTTGAAGTGCTCCTCCATGTTGATCGGGATGTTGTTCTCAGACATACATGCGATGACGCACGCTTGGCATCCCGTGCAACGGTCGATGTCGACCGCCATTCCCCATTTGTTTGCCATGTTTGCTCCGGTCCTTTTCCGCTGTTGTGTCGACTATCCGGTCGTGATCTGGACGAGTGGTGCGTCTTCGAGTTGGGCGCCGGTGAACCCGCCCTCCATGCGAGGGAGGCGGACGCGGCGGCCGGTGCCGGCAATGCTTACGCGCGTGGAGGCCCACGCGGCGGCTCCGACGCCGTCGACCTCTTGGTCGGCGACGATGGCCAGGACGTTCGCCCCCTGGCCCGCGGCGTAGCGGCCGGAGAAGCCGTGTCCGCGTCCAAACGGGACGGACACCACTCCCGGCGGGATGCCTGGGTGGGGGTAGACGGGCAACTCCAGTGAACCCGCCGGGCCCCGGAGTTCGATGACGTCGCCGACCTGGAGGCCCCGGTCATGCGCGACCTGTGTGTTGATCTCGACCCACGTCGTCCATGTCGCAGAGGTGATGGGGTCTGGCGTCGACTGTCCCCACGGCAGGAATGCCGACGAGCCGTCGCCGATGCCGATGGTGGCGAATGGGACGAGGGCAAAGGTGTCCGGGCCGGACCGACCGGCTGGGCGGGACTCGGTCCGTGCAGGGAACTGAGCCTGGCCGTTGGCACCGGATGCCACCGCACCGGTGTCCCACCAGCCGCCGCGCTGTAGCACGCCGACGCGGAAGGCCTCGAAGGTTGCGCCGCGGACAGATGAAGTCGGGGAACTTGCGTTGTAAAGGGTGTTGAGCTCCTGACGGACCAGCGCTTCCATGGATTCGGCGCCGAGGTTGTGCCCCAACGTCTCGGCAATGGAGAGGAGCACGTCGCCGAAGGGCCGCGAGTCATGGACGACGTTTCCGTCCCGGTCGATCAGCGCGGGAACGACAGGTTGTTGGATCGTCAGGACGGGATAGCCCGGGCCGGGGTCCGGCACGTGGGTTCCCCAGGCTTCAAGGTACGAACTGTCCGGAAGGACAAGGTCCGCGAAACTGGCTGTGTCGTCGATGACGTTCGCGAAGCTGATGATCTTGGCGGACCTGTTTCGGAAGACATCGGTGAAGTTCAAGGACTCCAACGCATAGGCCGGGTCCGCTCCATGGACCAAGATGAGATCGAACTCGTTCGCTTCGATCCGGCGCGTGAGCTCTTTCCACTCGGCGAGCGTTGCTGGCTCCGTGAGACCCTGGAGATTCGGCAACGGCGGGTCCGGGTTGAAGCGGACGCCGCCTTCGATATTGACGCTACCGAGCAACTGATTGAGCGCCAGCGCGGCGGAAACGTTGAACAGGCCATTGGATTGCGCAGCGGCGTTCCCACCGGCAATGACGAGGGCCGGCTGGTGGTCCGCAAGCGTGTGGGCGACCTCACGAATCTTTTCGGCAGTGATCACGCCGGGCGTTGCGGATACGACGTCCGAGACTGTCTCAGGGGCGACGTTGCCGAGGGAATCCACAGTGACGCCGCCAGGGTTGACCAAACCCTCGTCGATGAGGGCGTAGGCGATCGAGAGCGCGAGGGTGCCCTCCTGCCCGGGGGCGACTGGCAGCCACGTGTCGGCGTTCGCGGCGGTCATCGAGAACCGAGAGTCCGCATGAATGAGGGTGCCGCGCTCGTCACTCCCCTGGCGGAAGCGTCCGTAGGCGTTGCTGAACGAGACGGGTGAGAGCCAGGACTCGAGGAAATCCGCCCCGATGGAGAGCACGGACTTGGCGTTCGCGATGTCGAAGTGCGGGATGCGCGACTGGTCGAAGACATCTTTGACGGCCGCGCGGACTGTTGCCTGTTCGATCGGCTCGAGGACCGCGTGTTGTGCGCCAGTGGCGCGGGCGAATTCTCGAATGACGTGGCCTAGGTGGCCGCGCTGCGGGGCGGTGATGATGAGGGTCCGTCCGGGCCCGGCCTCGGTGACGGCCGTCGTCAGTTCGCTCAGGGCCGCGGCCCACGTTACGGAGGAACCATCGGCTCTCTGCGGGCCGTTGAGGCGATCCGGGTGGTAGTGCGACTGTACACCCATGAGGCAGCGGGCCATAAGTCCGCCGCGGTTCACCGGGTGGTCTGGGTTGCCTTCGATCTTTTTTGCACGGCCCTCGACGACGCGGACGATGATGCCGTGAGCGTCACCGCAGAAGGCGCAGGCCGTCGCGTACCAGTCCTCGAGTCCGCCAGCCAGGTCTTCCGGGAGGTCACGGGGACTCTGTTTGATGATTTCCCGTTCCGGGATTGCGCAGCCGGCGAAGAGAACGCCGGTGACCGAAGCAGCGCCCGCAGCGCGAAGGAACTCTCGACGCGTCAAGTCCATTAGTCGCGGCGCTCCCGGTTGGTACCCATTACGTGTGGCACGTGGCGCACTGAGTTGGTGCGCTGTTGTCCTTATGGCATCCGACACAGTCCCCCATTTCGAGCACACGCACCTGCTCGACTTGACCGGTTACGGCTCCCACGTCGCCGTGGCAGGTCGAGCACTCGAATCCGGCGGTCAGGTGCGGTTCATGGCGGAATTGTGTGTGGTCGGGGAGGCGGTGTTCCCGGACCCAGTCGAGGGGTTCGCCGGACTCCCACGCGGCGCGGATCACGACAACCCGCGGCCGGTCAACGGAGACGACTTTGTGGCAGAACATGCACTGCTCCAGGGCGGGAACGGTGGCGGCGCGGCTTATCTCCGCGGTGCGGTGACAGAACTCGCACTCGAGGCCGACCGTTTCGACGTGGATCTGGTGCGGGAAGACGATCTCGTTCTCGGGCAGCGGATAGAGCGTCCTGAGCGCGACTGGCCCGCCAAACACCACGCCGGCTCCGAGCGCTCCGAGGACGACGACGAGGGCGGCTGCGGTGAGGATTCCCCTGCGCATACTGCGGCCGCGCCCCTAGATCCAGACCTTCGGATAGATGGTGCGTAGCACCTCCGTCGCGTCCACGACCTGCACGACTGCCCACACGACAGCCAAAGCAAAGACCACGGTCATTACGTAGAAGAACGGGCGTACGCGGACGACGCGGTCGCCAATGTGGCCGGTCGTGTGGAGCGACGGGATGACGGAATGGGCGATCAGGAGGTTGCCGGCGAAGGAGCCCAGGAAGAAGACGAGCAGCCAAAAGTAGACCAGGGCAGAAGTAATTTCGTCCCACTGGGACGCGGTGATGATCTGCGGGTCGACCTCAGTCACGTACCCGGCGCCTCCGCGCGCTCTCGTTTATGTTGGCTCAACTCCGTTACACAACAATGCGGCGGTGTCGGAGGACCCGCCGCTTACCGCTCCGACACCCGAATCATAGCTAGAACGGGCAGTTTCAGAGCCGAGTGGACGATACACCGCCAGAAAAGTGGGTGTCAACCTAGCCGGGATCGACTTTCGGTTGTGCACCGGTCCGCTCTGCGTTACGAACCCTTGACGCCGCCGACGTCCCGTTTCTGGGAAGGGTCGAGCCAGGACCTCGTAGCCTATCCGGGTTCATCCATCAGTCCGGGCCCCTCGCCGAGTTCGTCCATCCAATCGGTGGTGGTCGATGCCTTGGCCCACTCCAGAAGACCCATCTGCTCGAATCCGTTGAGGCCACGGGAATCGATACGAGCCTCGGGCTCGTGGGTAGGGTCGTTGTGCTCGCACAGCATCTTGCGAATCATGACGAAGCCATCGACCTCCTGGTCGAGGATGGTGCCGTGTTCCTGGGTGGAGATGGTTATGCGGTACGTCATGGTCACTCTTTCTTTGGAGAACGAGGTGCTCGGGAAAAGGCGATTATCGCTTGTTTTGGCGGTGCACCTTGCGGCGCAGGGCGCGATCGCATTCATGAAGGACATGCGCCCTCGGAGCGCCGGGGTGCGGTCGTATAGTGTCGGCGGAAGCGAGCGAGATGGCACTGCTGCCCCTTAGACCGCCGGAAGAGACCAGCGACCCAGCGCCGGCCCTGACGCGATTACATGAGGCCCGACGAGCGGACGGCCGACTGACGCGAGGAGGGTTGGAATCGGTGGCGACCTCACTGCGTCTGCCGCTTGTCGACCTGTACGACGCGGCGACGTTCTATCACTACTTCGCGGTCGGTGATGATGCTGAGCCGGTGGCGAACGCCGTCTGCGCGGGCCCGACCTGTTCTTTACACAACGGACAACGGGAGGACCCGGCCACGAGCGGAGATCACTTGGCTTGTCCTGGGCTATGCGACCAACCGGTGCCGACGTTCGACGGTCGCGTCTTCGGCGTTGGTCTAGGCGACGGCGGTTTCACGACCCCCCGACCGGTCGATCACGAAGAGGCGTTGTTCCGACATCTTCGAGAAGACGGCGACGGTCGGCTGGATGCCTACCGGCGGTCGGGAGGCTACGCGCAACTGTCTCGGGTCGTTGACGGCAGTCTCGGGATGGAGCCGGCCCTTGAGACTCTGGCGTCGAGTGGGCTTACCGGCCGCGGCGGGGCGGCGTTCCCGCTCGCGGCGAAGTGGCGGGCGGTGCGCGAAGCGGCGGGCGACCTCAAGTACGTGGTCTGCAACGCAGACGAAGGTGAGCCCGGGACGTTCAAGGACCGGCCGCTGTTGCACCTGAGTCCACACCTGCTGCTTGAAGGCATGGCGATTGCGGGTGCTCTGACGGGCGCGACCGTCGGGATTATCTATCTTCGGTTCGAATATCCGGAGGCTGAGGCGACGCTGCTGGGCGCGATTCGGGAGGCGGAGGAAGCTGGCGTCCTGGGGACGTCCGTCCTGGGATCGGGACGTGCATTTCGCGTCTGGATCAAGCGCGGAGCGGGGTCCTACGTGTGCGGTGAGGAGACATCTCTCTTGAACTCGCTGGAGGGGATCAAGCCGTGGCCGCGCGAACGCCCGCCGTTCCCGACGACTCATGGGCTCTGGGGGCGGCCGACGGTAATCAACAACGTCGAATCGTTCTGCGCCGTCCCTCCGATCTTCGAGAAGGGCGCGGATTGGTTCCGGGGCCTCGGTCGGGGGGACAACGCTGGCACGAAGCTGTACTCCGTGAGCGGCGATGTGAAACGCCCCGGGAACTTCGAGCTCCCGTTAGGGATCACGGCGAGCGAGTTGATCGAAGAGTATGCCGGCGGCCCGACGAGTGACCGGAACATCAAGGCGTTCACGCTTGGGGGCATATCCGGTGGGCTCCTGGGCGCCGAGCACCTCGGTATCAGCCTGGACAACGTGAGCAACCGCGACCTTGGCGTCGCGCTTGGTTCCGGTGGTGTGGTCGTTCTGGACGATTCGCGCTGCGCGGTCGCGTTCGTGCGCAATGCGATGAGCTTCTACGAAGACGAAAGCTGCGGCCGGTGTTTCCCCTGCCGCATTGGCACCGTCCGGCTACGGGAGTTGTTGGATGGGCTGACGGGGCACGGCGACCTGCCGGGAGATGCGCTCCAGCGCATGAACAAAATCGGTACGCTGATGGCTGCGACGTCGGCCTGCGGGCTTGGTCAGGCTGCTCCGCTGGTGGTGACCGGTCTGTTCCGGTCCTTCCGGGAAGAGGTGGAGGAGCACATGGCATCGGTCTGCAGAGCTGCGGTCTGCGAAGGTTTTGCGACTCAAAGACAAGGGGACGCATGACGGAGAACGACGCCCGGGCAACGGTGGACGGTAGAGAGATTGCCGTCGTTGCCGGTGAGACGATCTACGAAGCGGCGGCTCGAAACGGGGTCGACGTCCCGATTCTGTGCCACGACGAGCGTGTCACACCGTCGGCGACGTGCCGTGTGTGCGTGGTGAAGGTGGAAGGGCGCCGGCTGCCCATCGCCGCCTGTGCCCAGAAGCTGGAGCCGGGCATGACGGTTGTGACTGAAGACGCGGAACTCGCAGCGTGGCGTAAGGGGATCGTCGAGCTAGCGCTTTCGGAGCTGGACGGGACGACGTGCCGATCGTGCGAGATGCACGGTCCGTGCGACCTGCATTCGCTTGCGGACCGGGTCGGAGCGGAGCATGGTGCATTCGAGGGCGCTCCGAGCTCCGGACCGAAGGTCGACGATGCCAACCCGTTCATCCTGCGCGATTACGGACAGTGCATTTTCTGTTACCGGTGCACTAGGGTGTGCGGCGAGCATGAACAGGCTCATGCAATCGGGCCCGCGGGACGCGGGTTTGAGAGCGCTATAGCGACGTCGTTCGACGGTGGGCTGATGGACAGCCCGTGCACTTTCTGCGGGCAGTGTGTGCAGACGTGCCCGACCGGCGCGTTGCTGGACCGGAAGATGATCGATCTGCTGACGGAGCAGGGGGCGATTCGATGACGGCTATCGAGAAGGTGCGGACGATCTGTCCGTTCTGCGGAACGGGTTGCGGGATCGAGCTGAACGTGTCGCAAGGGAAGGTCGTTGGGGTCACTCCGGACTGGTCCTCTCCGGTGAGCGAGGGCGCGCTGTGCGTCAAAGGGCAGTTCGGCACCGGGTTCATCCACAGTCCAGACCGGCTGACGACGCCGCTCGTGCGGCGCGACGGCGTGCTCCAAGAGGCATCGTGGGAGGAGGCAGCCTCGGTGATCGCCTCCGGGTTTGGCCGTATCAAGGAGCAGTACGGGGGCAGCGGGTTTGCACTGTGGTCGTCCTCGCGGTCGACCAACGAGAGCAATTTTATGCTGCAGAAGTTCGCGCACGCGGTGCTCGGGACGAACAACGTCGACAACTGTTCGCGCACTTGACACGCCGCTTCGGTCACCGGGCTGATGGCCATGTTCGGACGGGGCGCGATGAGCAACTCACAGAACGAGTTAGAGGATGCGCCGCTGATTTTTGCTGCCGGGACGAACACGACGGAGACGCACCCGGTCCTGGCGCTGCGTGTGAAACGGGCCGTAGCGAAAGGCGCGAAGCTGATCGTCGCAGACCCGCGGAAGATTGGTTTGACGGAGTTCGCCCACCGTTGGCTGCCGCTCAAGATCGGGTCGGACACCGTGCTCTATAACGCAATGGCGCACGTGATTGTGGAAGAGGACCTGTACGACCACACCTTCGTTGAGGCGCGGACCGAAGGGTTCGAGGAGCTCAGGGAGTTCCTGAAGACCTACACGCCGGAATACGCGGAGCGATTCACTGGCCTACCGCGCGAAGAGATTGTGGCTGCAGCCCGTGAGTACGCGACGGCCGAGCGCGCGGCGGTTATCTACACGCTGGGCGTTACGGAACACGTCCACGGCGTCTACAACGTGCAGGCCCTTGCAAACCTGACGATGCTGACTGGCAACCTGGGGATCCCGAGCGCGGGGATGAACCCTTTGCGCGGCCAAAACAATGTCCAAGGCGCTGGCGATATGGGAGCGCTGCCGGCGTTCCTCCCGGGATACCAGCGCCACGGCGACGACGAGGCGCGGGCGCGCTTCGAGAAGGAGTGGGGCGTAACCCTGGACCCGAACCCGGGACTGACGAAGGTCGCGGCGGTGGAGGAGATCCTGGAGGGGCGGATCAAGGGTCTGTGGGTTATGGGAGAGAACACGATCGTGTCAGACGCGAACGCGACGAAGACGAAGCAGGCGTTCGACATGCTGGACATGATCGTGGTGCAGGACCTGTTCCTGACGGAGACGGCGCAGTTGGCACACGTGGTGTTGCCGGCCGCGGCGTTTGCTGAGGTTGATGGGACGTACGCGAACACGGACCGTCGGGTGCAGCGGTTACGCAAGGCGGTGGACCCGCCTGGTCAGGCGCTCGCGGACTGGCAGGCGATTCTTCTCGTGGCGAACCGCATGGGTTATCAGATGTCGTACGCGAGCGCGTCCGACGTGTGGGACGAGGCGGCGCGGTTGACGCCGATCGTGGCGGGGATCAACTACGAGCGGATCGAGCGGCACGGGATCCAGTGGCCATGTCCGACGTTGGATCATCCGGGGACGCCGTATCTTCACAAGGACGAGTTCGTGTCCGGGCGCGGCCGGTTCATGATGACGCCACACGTGCCCGCCGCGGAACCGCCTGACGACGAATATCCGTTCGTGCTGACGACCGGTCGACGGCGGCCGACGTACCACACGGGGACGATGACGCGACGGGACGAACGACTCAACGCGCTGGTGCCCGAGGAGGTTCTGGAGATCAGCCTGGAGGACGCGGTCGATCTGCGATTGAAAGACGGGGACGAGGCAGAGGTATCGTCCCGGCGGGGTGCGATCCGTCTGCCGGTGAAGATCACGGAGACATCCCCGGCGGGGATCGCGTTCATGAGCTTCAGCTTCCCCGACAAGGCGCTGACCAACGTGCTGACGACCGACGAGCACGACCCGCAAAGCCACACGGCTCAGTTCAAGGCCACCGCAGTCCGGATCCGGCGAACGGCCGCGTAGACCGAACCGCGCCGGTGCGTGGGTGGGCTAGCTCGCGTCCGTCCCTGTCATTACGCGGTAGACCTTCTCCGGCGTGATCGGGATCTCCTCGATTCGGGCGCCGACGGCGTCTGCGACGGCGTTGGCGATCGCGGGCGCGGCCATGCTGTTGGCATGCTCGCCGATACCGCGGGCGTTGTAGGGTCCGTGTCCGTCGTCGGATTCCAGTACGACGACATTCAGGTCCGGGATGTCACGGATGGTCGGAATTTTCACGTCGGCGAAGGAGAGGTTGGTTACGCGACCGCCCTCGTCGTGGGCGAGTCCTTCCATCGCTGCGGTCCCAAGCGATTGGACGAGCCCACCCTCGATCTGACCGGTGAAACCAATTGGGTTGAGGACGCGTCCGGTCTCGTGGACGGCCGTGTAGCGGAGGACGTCGACCTCGCCGCTGTCCGGGTCCACGCTGACGTCGACGACGTGGACGCCATAGCCGGTCCACGGGCTGTCGAAGCCCTGTTCCTCATCGGTGCGGGCGACGACCGGTTGGCCGAACCGTCGGACGACCTCCTCGAGGGGGATGCGTTCGGCAGGCGTTGCGCCGTTGACGACGTAGCCGTCCTCGAAGGTGATCTGTTCCTCGGGCCACCCCATAAACTCAGCGGTGAGTTGCTGGAGCCGCTCGCGGGCGTTGACGGTCGCGCCGTGGGCAGCGGTGCTGTACATGCGGGCGCCTCGGCTCCCGGCGATACCCATGTCGGCGGTCTTGTTGTTTCCACCGGCGGACCAATGGGTCACGTTGACGCGGTCGATGGGGACCGACAGCTCTTGCGAGACGATCTGAGCGATGATCGTGGCGGTGCCCACGCCGGGGTCGAAGACCGGGTGTGCGGCTTCCACGGTCCCGTCGTCCTTGACCGACACCTCGACATGGGCGGTGGCGCCGATCTGGCTGTGGGAGCCGATCGCGATGCCACGGCCGACGCCAGGGGCCTTCGGTTGGTCGTACCCGGCGGCCTCCGCGGCGCGGCGCAACGCCTCCTCCGCGCGGACGTTCTGCCACTCCCCACCGGTGGGGTAATCACCCTCGTTCGGCGCCAAGACATTACGGAGGCGGAAGTCCAGAGGATCCATGCCGATGGCCCGGGCAACGACGTCCATCTGAGACTCGCCGGCGAAGTGTCCTTGGACGTGCCCGGGTGACCGCACGTAGGTGCAGGGCGAGGTGTTGGTGTAGACCTGGTGAGAGATCACCTTGACGTTGGGAATGCGGTACGGGCCGACGATCTCGAGGATGCCCTCAATCGCTGGGATTGGCGCGTACGCGGCGTAAGCGCCGCCGGCGAAATGGATCTCCGACTCCCAGGCGGTGATGGTCCCGTCGTGCTTGACGCCGGTCTTGACGCGCATGGTCGCCGGGTGGCGCATGGTCATGTTCTGGAACTCCTCGTCGTAGTCGGCGCGCCATTTGACGGGCCGGCCGGTCTTCTGGGCGAGGAGGTAGGCGACGGGGATGCAGATGCCGGTCGACTTTCCGCCGAACGACCCGCCGACGTACGCGAAGTTGATATTGACCTTCGTGGGGTCGAGGTCGAAGAGTCGGGAGATCTCGTCGTGGGCGCCGTTCGGGGAATCGTTGGCGGCCCAAATCTGCACTGTGCCGTCGTCCGCGATGTCGACGAGGCACCCGTGGGGCTCCAGGTAGGCTGGGTGGAGGAGGGGTGTCTTGTAGGTGCGCTCGACGACGAGGTCAGCCTCGGCGAAGCCGCGCTCGATGTCGCCGCGTTGGTGGTCGACGCCCGTGTAACGGTTTCCGTCGATCTGGAGGGGCATCATCATGCCGTAGCTGCCGAAGTCGGGGTGGAGCGTCGGGGCGCCGGGAGCGGTCGACTCCACGGGGTCGAGGATGGCGGGGAGCTCTTCGTACTCGACGTCTATGAGTTGGAGAGCGGTGCTGGCGATATCCGGGTCGTCGGCGGCGACGGCAGCGACTCGATCCCCGACGACCATGACCTCATCCCAGCAGAGGACAGGTTCGTCCTTGATCATGCCGCCGGTCCTCATGCCCTCGACGTCCTTGCCGGTAATGACGGCGTGGACGCCTGGGAGTTCGAGCGCCTTGGATGCGTCGACGCTCGTGATGCGGGCGTGGGGGAAGGGGCTGCGTAGGATCTTCATCCAGAGCTGCCCGGGTAGGTTGGTGTCCAGCGCATAGCGGCCACGGCCAGTCGTCTTTTCGGGACCATCGACTCGGGCGACGGGTTGTCCGACGACGGTGTTGGGAGTTTGGGAAGTCATTGCGTGTAACTCCTATGGTCGCCCGGTGTCACCGGGGCGGGAATGCGGGGGAATCGTATCAGGGGGAGGGGTCAGACGTAGAGACCCAGTTGGGTGCCGCCGAGGAGATGGAGATGGCCGTGCTGGACCGTCTGGAGAGCGTCGTGGCCGAAGTTGGAGAGAAGCCGAAAGCCTCGCGAGGCGTGTTCGTTACCGAGTTGGACGGCAAGTTTGGCGGCGCGTCCCATGTCGGACCACAGTTCGTCCTGCGTCATATGGGTCTTGGGAACGATCAGCAGCATCATCGGAAGCCACCGGAGCCGGTTGCGGAAGACGATGTATTCGTCGTCCTGGTGCCATATATCGGCTGGCTCACGCCCGGCGATGATTTCGCAGAAGACGCAACCCGAGGTCTGCCTGGAGGTCATATAGGGACTCTACCAATCGCGAGGCGCCTGTGAAGATTGGTACCGGGGCGACGGTGGGCGATCGATGCGGAAATCGGAGGCGTCGATGCCGAGGACAACGCTGAAGCGCGTGTCGGCTAAGCGGGAGGCGATGCGTGGCTCGGTGCGTTCGAGTTCGTCGAGCGGGAGGTCGGTCGTGACGACCATCGGGAGTTGGGCGTTGTAGCGGTAGTTGATGATCTGATAGAGCTTCTCTTGTGCCCAGGGTGACGTGGAGTGCGCACCGAGGTCGTCGAGGACCAGGAGCGGGACGCGCTTGACCTCCTCGAAGGCCTCGTCATATGTGACCGTCCCGCCGGGTTGGAACGTGAATCGGAGGTGGTCCAGGAGGTCTGGCACGACGACGAGCAAGACCCTGGCGCCGTTTCTGGCGCACGCGTTGGCGACGGCGGTGGCGAGGTGGGTCTTGCCGACGCCATGGTCGCCCATGAAGACAAGCCAACCGTCCGGTTTCGCGGCGAATAAGCGGGCGGCCCGATAGGCGGACCCGACGTTTTGGGCCTGTTCAGGCGTGAGGTCGGCGCGATTCGGTTGGAAACTCTCGAACGTCATGGCCTGGAAGCGCGGGAGGTTGAGCGCGCCGCCGGTGGCGGACGGCTTGGCCTCGGTGGCCACGGCGACGACGCGTGCGATCTCCGGATCGGCGAGGCGGCTCCGGAGACGGGCGTCGACCGCGTCGAGCGGGACCGAGAGCGTGACTACAGTTGGGAGGCGGGCGGTGAAGCGGTGGTTCAGCACCTGAAAGAGTTTTTCTTCGGCCCAGGGCGTGGGCGCCTGTGCGCCGAGGTCGTCGAGCACCAAGAGTGGCGCTTCGCGGACCTGGTGGAAGAGGGAGTCGTAGGCCAAGTCGGAGTCGGGCGCGTACGCGGACCGCAAGTGGTCGAGGAAGTCCGGAACGAATATAAAGAGGGCCTTACCGTCCTCCTGCAGCCGAAGGTTGGCGATAGCCGCCGCTAGGTGGGTCTTGCCGGACCCAGACGGGCCGAGTAGGACGAGCAAGCCGTGGGGTTGGGCGCTGAAGGCCTTGGCCGCGGCGAGGGCCCGACCGAACATTTCGCGACTCTCTGGCTCGGGACGTATGCCGGAAGCGATGGTGTTCCCGAAGGTGCATGCGAACATCGGGCCGAGGTTGCTATAGCGCTGGAGGCGATCGAGGCGTTCGCGCTCGATCGCCTCGCGGCGGCAGGTGCAAGGAACGGGCTTCCCGAAGTCGGGGTGGTCGATTGTGAGTGACCGGCCGACCCAGCCGGAGCCGCCGCACATGGTGCAAGCGGCGTCATCAGTGATGCGATCCGATGTATCGGAATCGCTGGCGTCTTGTTCAGTCCCAGCGGACGACGCGTCCGTAGCGACCGGCACGATATCGGCCTTTCGAAGCGCGTCGCTCAGTCGTTCCATCGATCGGTCCCTCCTTTCCTTCCTCGCGCCACCGGGCCAGGATGGCCCGAACGTAGGCCCAGCGGCGGACATTTTGTGCTGCGGCTTCTCGGAAGGCGTCGGCGATCCAATCGTCGGGGAAGGCGGATTCGGCGTCGGCCAATTCCTCCGCAATCCTGGCGCCGGGGATCGTCCCGATGGTGTCCTCGTAGAGCCTGAAGATATTGAGGGGGGCTGGCACGCCCTGCGTGGCGATCGGTGTGGGGTCGGCGACGGTCGCTCCGTCAGCGATCTCCACCGCGCCGGTTCGGACGCGCGATATGGCCTTCCTGCCCTCGGGGTCGTTGAGGAAGTAGGCGCAGCGCTGTGCGGTCCCGCTTTCGGCTAGCGGTAGGTGGAGCAAGAGGCCGCGAGCGGTTGCCGATGCGGCCGCGGCGTCGATTGACTGCGGGGCGTTTCCGGCGAGTTCGGGAGCGTCACGGAGTTCGGCGTCCGAGACCCAACGGACCGAACCTTTTTGGCGCTTGATGCGGCGGATCGCGACGAGGACGGTCTTCAGTTCGAGAAGATCGTGGAGCGCCGGAAGGACTTCAGAGAAGAAGGCGGCGGGAATTGCGGTCGCGTCGCTCCGGCTCGGAAACCCGGGGAATGGGTGTTGGCTGGTCACGAGCGCCGAGACCGACCTAGTTAAACAACGACCCGATGCCGGAGCCATCGGTGGGTTTGAGGAGATCAAGGAAGCTGGTGATCTGATCGCGGAACACGAGGGAGAAGCGGCCGACCGGCCCGTTCCGGTGCTTCGCGACGATCACCTCGGCGAGGCCGCGGGGGTACTCCTCCTCGGGGTGCAGACGTTCCCACTCCTCTGGGGTGAAGTAGAGCTCGGGGCGGTAGAGGAAGGCGACGACGTCGGCGTCCTGCTCGATAGACCCGCTCTCGCGGAGGTCGGAGAGTTGCGGTTCGCGGTTCGGGCGTTGTTCGACGGCTCGGGAGAGCTGAGAGAGCGCCAAGACTGGCACGTTGAGGTCGCGTGCGAGGGACTTCAATGACCGCGTGATCTCGGAGATCTCCTGCACGCGGTTGCCGCCGAAGGCGCCGGCTCCGGCCATCATCTGGAGGTAGTCGACGATGACGAGGTCGAGGCCCCGTTCGAGGTAGAGCCGGCGGGCCTTCGACTGCATCTCCACGACGGAGAGGCGGGATGAGTCGTCGATATAGAGCTCGAGGTCGGCGAGGTCGCCGACGGCGCGCATGATGAAGGCCTCTTCGCGGTCGGTCCAGTCTCCAGCCCTGATGCGTCGGGTGCCGATTGAAGACTCCGAGGCCAGCAACCGCTCAACGACCTGGACGGTGGGCATTTCGATACTGAAGAAGGCGACGACGCGGGAACGGCCGTCGGCCCGCCGCTGACTGGCAACCGAGCGTGCCAGGTTGAGGGCCATGGCGCTCTTTCCGCCTCCGGGGCGAGCAGCGAGGATCAACAAATCGGACGGTTGGAGTCCACCGAGAATGGCATCGAGATCGGCGAACCCGGAGAGGGCTGCCTCCCGTTGGGCGCCGAGTTGGACGTCATCCTCCAGGAAGGTATCGAGGGCTTGCCGGAGCGAGACGAGGTCGCGCAACTGCTGGTTGGCGCGGATCTTGTAGATCAGGTCCTCGGCGTCGCGGAGGGCTTCTTCCTCGTCGAGCTCGGCTCGGTAGCCGATTTCGGATATACGGCCTCCCGCGGAGATGAGCCGACGCATGATGGCTAGGCGGCGGACGACGTGGCCGTAGTTCTCCGCGTAGATCGAGGTTGGGATGGTGGCGATGAGGTGGCTGAGGAACGGCAGGCCGCCAGTCTCTTCGAGCTGTTGTCGGCGGGAGAGCTCGTCGGCGATGGAGATCTGGTTGATCGGCTCGTTTCGGCGGAAGAGTTCCAGGCAGGCGCCGTAGACCCAGGCGTGTTTCTGACGGAAGAAGTCGTCCGGTTCTAGGAACGAGGAAACGCGTGGCGTGGCGTCGCTGTCGATCAGCAGCGACCCGAGGACGGCCTCCTCAGCTTCATCGTCATGTGGTGGAAGCTGTTCGGTATACACAGAATGGCGGCCGTCCTTCTCGCCGACAGCCGGTTAGTCCTCGTTCTTTTCCTCGTCTGGCTCATCGTCGGGCGGACCGTCGGTATCCGTGGACGTAGTCTCCGCGGCGGACGCGGCGTCGTTCACAGCGCTGGTTTCCATCGACGCGTCTTGGGATTCGTCTGTTGCGGCTGCGTCCTCGGGTTGTTCGCCGGTTTCCTCGGCCAAGCGCTGTTCCTCAGCGGCGATCGCCTGTTCGATGGTTGGTTCTTCGTCAGTCTCGGCGGCGACGTCAGCGGTTGGTGGGAGGCCACCCTCGGGTTGCACGGAGACGGTGAGGTTGGCGAACACGTCCGGAGCGAGACGGACGCGGACCTCACGATCGCCGACCTCCCGGATCGGCTGCGGGAGTTCCACAGCGTGGCGGTCGAGTTCCTTCCCGACGCGTTCGCCGACGGCTTCGGCGATGTCAGTGGCGGTCACGCTGCCGTAGAGGCGGCCGGCTGGGCCGACGCGGACCTCCATGACGATCGCGTCTTCCCGGAGTTCGCCGACGACGCCCTCGACCTCGGAGTTGAGGCGGGAGCGGCGTTCGACCTCGACCTTGCGCCGCGACTCGGCGCGGGCGAGTTCATCCTTGGTGGCTAGGACGGCGAGGTTTTTCGGGATGAGGTAGTTGCGGCCGTAGCCGTCTTTGACCTCGCGGATGTCGCCCGCGATCCCGAGATTTTCGACTTCGTCGATCAAAACGATCTTCATTGGTGTCCGGCCTCCCTGACTGACTCACTACGCCGTCCATTGCGAACGCCCGTTCGATTATAGGCGGCGTGTCCAGCTAGCTCTTGAGAGGGCTGCTAGGAGCGTAGTGCGCACCTGGCCGCCCATCAAAAAACCGTCGAACAGGGGAAAACTGGGCCAGTCCCGTGCTGACGGCGGGATCAAGGGTACGGCAGGCGGCGGACTCACTCAAGCTCGCGCTTTGCGGAATCTCGTGTCTGCCGGTGGAAAACCCGCTCTCCGACGGGGCGAAGAGCCGCCAAGGATCAACCCAAACGGTCGATTCCAGGGCAGCGATCGAATCCCACGTCGAAGCTCAGGATGCGATTCGTCCCGGCCTTCCGCATCACGGCAACATGGAGCGCGTCGCGTGCCGAGAGGCCATCCACCGAGTCGATCACCGCTCGCGCAGCGTGGACCTCCGACATGCTGAAACCCAGGACTTCGTCGATACACGCGTCCAGGCTGTCGAACGCAGGTCCGATGGCATCGAGCCGCTGAATAGCCGTATACCGATGCAGGATCTCCTGATAGACCTCCACGTCGGTCACGAGCTGCTCCTCGTCTCGCGCCAGCCGGGTCAAGACAGCCATGGCCCGATCTTTGTTCGGATGTGACGCGCCTACGAGATACATGGGCACGTTGGAATCGACGAAGATCACGCGGGGCGTTGTCCGGCCTCGATCTCCCGGAGCATGTCCTCGATGTCAGCTGTTGGGAACTGATGTCGCGAGGCGTCGGCGATGGACCGCAGCTTCGCCTCCACGGTGCCAGGTTGGTCGGCCCGCGCCGAACGCAGCGCCTGACGTACCCATTCGGCAACCGTGACCCGGTGGCGTCGGGCAACGGTCTGTATTTCTCGGTACTCGTCCTCGTCGAAGAGGACTTGGAGCCGCTTGGTCACATAGTTAGTCTACTTGACTCATGGATGATGAGTCATGATCGGACCTAATGGTGCTCGATGCCTCCGTTCGATTACGTGGTGCTCGGGCCTATTCGACGGCGTTGGACCAGGCGTCTGCGATCCGGGTGATGGGGAGGTCAATGGCCATCGGTTGGATCCTGAGGGCGGTCCCGCCGACTGAACCGATGCGCAAAACCAGCACGCCGGTGTCCGTGGCTACGGTCTCGAACGCTGCGAGGTCCTCAGGACTGACGGACACGACGACCCGGGCGGGCGCCTCGCCGAAGAGGACGGCGTCCGCGCGGGCCGGTGAGTCGAGGTCCAATTCGGCCCCGATGCCGCCGAGGATGCAGCTCTCGGCGACCGCGACGGCCAAGCCCCCGTCCGAAACATCGTGCGCGGAGATCACCAGACGACGTTCGATGGCGCTGCGCACGAAGGACTGCACGTGCACCTCGGCATCGAGGTCCAGCAACGGGCGGCCGGCGACGAGTCCGTGTTGCACTTCGAGGAACTCGGTTGCGCCTAATGAGGCATCGGGCAGGTCCGGGCGCTCGGCGCCGACGAGGTATACGACGTCACCAGCCTCACGGAACGCCGCCGTCGCGTGTGCCTCGACGTCCTGGAGGAGACCCGCCATTCCAACGGCGGGGGTGGGGAAGATCGCCCGGTCCTCGGACTCGTTGTAGAGGCTGACGTTGCCGCTGATGACGGGGATGCCGAGTGCGCGGCAGGCATCGGCTATGCCGCGGACGGTCTCGATCATTTGGTGGGCGATTTCGGGCCGCTCCGGGTTCCCGAAGTTGAGGCAGTCGGTGATGGCCATGGGGCGTGCGCCGACGCAGGAGAGGTTCCGGGCTGCCTCGGCGACGGCGAGCGCGCCACCGCGGTACGGGTCCAAGTAGCACGACCGGGGATTCACGTCGGCGGTCAGGGCGAGTCCGAGGCGGGTCCCCTTGATCCGAAGCACGCCCGCGTCGCCACGACCGGGCGAGACGACGGTGTTGTTGCCGACCTGGTGGTCGTACTGGCGGTACACGGGGAGCTTGCTGCCTATGGTGGGTGCGCCGAGCAGGCGGAGGAGGGCAGCGCCGAGATCGGTGGTTGCCGGGAGGCCGGACAGGTCGTGTTCGCGGGCCCGTACGGTATCTGGGTCTTCCTGTCCGCTGAGACGATAGGCGGGAGGGGACGACAGGGCGGAGATCGGGATATCGGCTACGACGAGCGGGCCGTCCGTGACGCGGGCGTTGCCGGAGGTCGTGACCTGTCCAATGACTTCGCAGGTGAGATCCCATTTGTCGAAGAGCGCACGGGTCTCGTCGAGGCGTGCCGGGTCTACGACGAGGAGCATGCGCTCCTGAGACTCGGAGAGCATGAGCTCATACGGCGTCATGCCTTCTTCGCGGCGGGGCATCCTGGAGACATCGATCTCGATCCCGGTACCGCCCCGATCGGCGCACTCGACGGCGGCGCTCGTGATGCCCCCGGCGCCAAGGTCCTGCATACCGACGAGTAGCCCGGCGGCGGCTGCCTCTAGGCAGGCCTCCAAGAGCAACTTCTCCAAGAATGGGTTGCCGACTTGGACGGCGGGCCGGCGTTGTTCCGATTCGGCGGTGAGGTCGACGGAGGCGAACGTGGCTCCGTGGATGCCATCACGCCCGGTATCGGAGCCGACGAGGACCAGGAGATTGCCCTCCCCGCCGGTGTGGGCCAGGACCAGATCGGCCTCCGCGGCTATGCCAACACACATGGCGTTCACGAGCGGGTTGCCGGCGTACGGATCGGCGAAGGTGACCTGTCCCGCGACATCCGGGATACCGATGCAGTTCCCGTAGCCGCCGATACCACTGACGACGCCGTGGAACAGGTGCGCGCTCCGAGGATGGTCTGGCGGGCCGAAGAAGAGGGCGTTCAGGAGCGCGATGGGGCGGGCAGCCATGCTGAAGATGTCTCGGATGATGCCGCCGACTCCCGTGGCGGCGCCCTCGTAGGGCTCGATCGCCGATGGGTGGTTGTGGGATTCGATCTTCATGACCACGGCGAGTCCTTCGCCGATGGAGAAGGCACCGGCGTTCTCCTCGCCGGGTCCGATCAGCACCCACGGGGCCTCAGTGGGGAACTCGCGGAGGAGAAGACGCGAGTGTTTGTAGCCGCAGTGCTCGCTCCAAAGGATGCCGAACATGCCGAGTTCCACGTCGTTCGGCTCACGTCCGTCGAGCCGTTCGACGATGGCTTCGTATTCGGCGTGGGAGAGCGAAAGTTCGGCGAGGGTTTGGTCGGAAACGGGCATCGTGAGCGGTGCACCTCGGGCGACGTTAGCGGGTTGAGGGCAGTGTATGCGGGGCCGCGCCGCCGGTGCGAGAGGGTCTGCGGGACGTTGGGCGATCGCTAGGCCCGACCGTCGAGCTGCGTGGCCACCAGGACGAGTTCTTCGATGTCGAGGTCGACGTCGGGGGGGTCGATGAGCGCGAACGGAGCTACCGAATACATGACGCTTTCGAGCCCATCTTCGACGCCTGATTGGTCTGCCAACCGAGCGGTCCTGGACACGAGGGCGCCTCCGTTGTACTCGGACGAGGTGAGAAACCGTGCCGCGGGGCGCTGCGCGAGGGACACGGCGGCATCAAGGACGCGGCGGTCGACACGGTAGTCGAGCTCGCGGATGTCAGCTTCCTGGCGGTGCCCACACGCCGCACACCCTGACTGGATCCGATCCCACCCTTCGATGTACTCGTAGTCAACAGCGGTCGTGCCGCATTGCCGGCACACGGGAGCGGCGAAGGTGATGGTCGACTCCGGGGCTTGCCCGCCCTCGATGGCGGCGAAGGTCTGGGACGGGGACCGCAATGCGAACCGTAGGACGGTCCGGAAGTCCGCGTTGTGCACGAAGGTCGAGGCACGGGCGACATGGACGGTGGATGCCGGAAAGGCCTTCATCACCGCCGCGATTGACGCAGTACCGACCGACTCCCAGTGGTCGGCAGCGTTCGCGTGACACTCCTCAGGGGAGGGGTCGGGAGCGAATGGGAGGATCTTGGCGTTCGCCTCCGGGGGCGACCCCGCGGTGGACCAGTCGAAGAGCACGTAGGTGATATCGAACTCGGACGTGGAATCGTGAAGAGCTCGCATTCGGCCCAAGCGAACAGGCTGCGCGACGAGCGCGATCCAATCCTGAGCGCTGGGGACCCAGGTCGGTATGCGGCCGGCATCGATGTGCTCATCTCCAGCCAGGGCCGAGGCGAGTTGGTCGATGGTGAAGGATTGTGTGTGGATACGGGGGTTGGCCATCGTTCTGGAGGCCTGGAGGCCGTTCTTTCGACCGGCTTCCGTGCCTCGTCCAGCTTACTGCTGGAGTGGCCGTCCGGTATTATCTGGTGACCTCTCGCCCAAGATCAGGAGCCGCGGAATAACGTGCCCGAACTGCGTCGCACGCCCCTGTTTGAACGTCACGTAGACGCGGGCGGTCGGATGGTGGATTTTGCGGGCTGGGCGATGCCCGTGCAGTACCCGACTGGGACGCTGGCGGAGCACCGAGCGGTGCGAGAGCGGCTTGGAATCTTCGACGTGTCGCACATGGGGCGGATCGCGGTCGAAGGACCGGAGGCTGGAGCGTTCCTGGATAGCCTGACCACGAGCGACATTGGGGGACTCAGGGTCGGCCGCGCGCGGTACGGACTGATCTGTTCAGAGACCGGCGGGATCTTGGACGATGTCGTGACGCTCCGTCTGGACGAGGAGGAGTACACGGTGGTGTGCAACGCGGCGAGCTGGGACCGGGTGGTGCCCTGGTTTCAAGACCACGCGAAGGTCCGCGCCACCGTTACGCCTCAGCGGGACACGACGGCGATGATCGCCGTTCAAGGACCCGACGCTGGGACAGCAGTGCGCTCGCTGTGCGGGACCGAAGTCGAAGGCCTTCGACGGTTTGCGGTGGTCCGAACCGGCGTGCCTGGCGACACGGGCGCTATGGTGTCGAGGACGGGCTACACCGGCGAGGATGGCTACGAACTGATCGTCGAGTCCTCGGTCGCGCCGTCAATCTGGGACCGGTTAGTGGGTGAGATGAGCGCGACGCCGTGTGGATTGGGGGCGAGAGACACGCTCAGGCTGGAGGCTGGCCTGCTCCTCTACGGACAGGATATGGACACGACGACAACCCCCTTGGAGGCCGGCTTGAGGCAGTTCGTTGATCTGGACAAAGACTTCGTTGGCTGCCCCGCGTTGCGCGCGCAAGACGCCGCAGGGCTCAAGCAGCAGCTAGTCGGCTTCGTCGCGGAAGGCCGGTCGTCGCCGAGGCACGGATATGCCGTGGTGGACTCGGCGGAAGGCGATGAAATCGGCACCGTGACGAGCGGAGGCCCGTCGCCAACATTGGGGACGGGAATCGGACTGGCATATCTTCCGCTCGCGTTCACGGAACCGGGGACTTCGATTGCAGTTGACATCCGGGGCCGGCGAGTCAATGCGGACGTCGTGGAGACGCCGTTCTACCGGAGGGCGGGATAGATGACGCTCGATCCAGGCACGCTTCGATACACGCGTGAACACGAATGGGTCTCGACGGACGATGAAGGCATCGCGACCGTGGGAATCACCGACTACGCACAGGAGCAACTTGGCGACATCGTGTATGTGGAACTCCCAGACGTCGGCTCGCGGATCGCGCAACATGAAAAGTTCGGCGAGGTCGAGTCCGTGAAGTCGGTTTCCGACCTGTTCAGCCCAGTTAGCGGCGAGGTCACCGAGGTGAATTCCGCGCTGGAGGATGAGCCCGAGGCCGTCAATGCGGAGCCGTACGGTTCCGGATGGATGGTGCGTGCGCGCTTGGATGACCGGCGCGAACTGGACAGCCTCTTGACGCAGGCCGGGTACGACGCGTTTCTCGGCGAAGCGGCCGACTCGTAACCGGATGTCGCCAGCCCCATTCGTCCCAGCGACGGACGCTGAGCAACAGCGCATGCTTGACGTCGTCGGCGTCCGTACGATCGACGACCTGTTCGTGGATGTCCCGGTCGAGTACCGAGATCCACAGATTGACCTCCCTGCGGCATTGACGGAGTTCGAGGTGCTCGGGCGCATGGGGGAGTTGGCCTCGACGAACCGGCCGGTGCGTTCTGGCCCGTCGTTCTTGGGTGGGGGTTTCGCGGACCATTTCGTGCCGAGCGTCGTTGGAGCGATGATCAGCCGCGGGGAGTTCTTGACGCCGTACACGCCGTACCAGCCGGAGGCGAGCCAAGGAATCTTGCAGGCGCTGTTCGAGTACCAGTCCGCGGTGTGCCAGCTGACGGGCATGGATGTGTCGAATACGGGCATGTACGACGGCGCATCCGGTCTAGCAGAAGCGGCGCTGATGGCGTGCCGCGTGACGAAGCGCCAACGGGTTGCGCTCGACGCAGGAGTGTCTCCGGAGTACCGGCGGGTATTGGCGACGTACCTGGACGCGCAGAGTATTGCGATTGCGGACGGGCCCGATCCGGACACGGCGTGCGTGATACTCCAACAGCCGTCGTTCCAGGGGCCGTGGACGCCTCCGGACACGGTCGCGGAACGTATTCACGACCTTGGCGGACTGTTGGTTGTCATGACGGAGCCGGTCTCTCTGGGGCTCTTTCGGCCTCCAGGGGACTATGGAGCAGACATTGTGGTGGCGGAGGGGCAACCCCTGGGCGTCGCGCTCGGTTTCGGTGGTCCCGGGGTCGGGCTGTTCGCCTGCCGCCAGGAGTTCCTACGGCAGTTGCCGGGGAGGATCGTCGGGCGTTCGGTCGATTCCGAGGGGCGGACCGCGTTCGTGCTGACGCTCCAGACGCGTGAACAACACATCCGACGGGAGCGGGCGACCTCGAACATCTGCACGGCGGAGACGTTGGCGGCGATTGCGCTGGCGGTCCATATTGGGGCGCTCGGGCCCGAGGGACTGCGAGCGGTCGCTGAGACCTGCTACCACAACGCACACTATGCGGCGGCGCGGATCGGGGAGATCCCGGGGTACCGCGTCAGGGAAGGCGGACCTGAACGACCATTCTTCAAGGAGTTCACCGTCCACTGCCCGAGACCGGCTGTGGACGTGTTGGACGAGGTGCGCTCGCGTTACGGGATTCTGGCGGGGCTCGCTTCGGGTGACGCCCGGGAGGACGCGCTGTCGATCTGTGTCACGGAGACGGCGTCCAGGCGGGACATCGATGCGCTGGTCGAGGCGCTAGCCGACATCGTCGGCGCACGGGTAGACGGACCGGGGGCGATCGAGGTAGACCCACAGGTCACGCTCTCAACGCCACGGGGGGGCTCGGACGGCTCCGACCCCCGGCCACACGCACCGGTCGCGGTCGCGGCTCCCGATACTGATCGGACGTCCCCCCTCTTGATGGACTTGAGCCGACCGGGACGACGAGGCGTGACCGTACCGCCTGTCGATGTTCCGCGCACGATGTTGCCGGAAAGCGCGGCGATCGTCCGGACCGATCTTGCGCTGCCCGAGGTGGGCGAGTTGGAACTGGTCCGGTATTTCACGCGACTCAGCCAGCAGAACTACTCGGTGGATACGAACTTCTATCCACTGGGCTCGTGCACGATGAAGTACAACCCGAAGGTGAACGAAGAGGTGGCGCGGATGCCGGGATTTGCCGGCATACATCCGTTCCAGCCGGAGGACACGGTCCAGGGAGCGCTCGAGGTCTGCGATGAGCTCCAGTCGATGCTGGCGGAGATCGTGGGGATGGACGCGACGAGCCTCGCGCCCTCTGCAGGCGCGCACGGCGAGTTGACGGGGATGCTGCTATTCCGCGCATACCACCGGAAGCGCGGAGACGCTGAACGGACGGTGGTATTGGCACCGGATTCGTCCCACGGGACGAACCCCGCGTCAGCGGCGATGGCCGGTTTCAGCCTCGTATCGGTGCCGACGGCGCCCGATGGGAACGTGGACCTGCGCGCGCTCGAGGGACTGCTGGGACCCAGCGTGGCCGGAATCATGTTGACCATGCCAACGACGTTGGGGCTGTTTGATCCGAACACTGCCGAAATCTGCCGCTTGGTACACGAGTCGGGCGGACTGGTCTACGGGGACGGTGCGAACCTCAACGCGCTGCTGGGACGGGTCAAGCTGGGCGATCTGGGTTTCGACATCGTGCATATCAACGTGCACAAGACGTTCTCGACACCTCATGGCGGCGGCGGGCCGGGAGCGGGGCCCGTCTGCGTCAAGGAACACCTGGCGGCGCACCTGCCGGCGCCGGTGGTCGTGCGTTCGACGGATCCCGACACCAGGAAGCCTGTGTACCGGTTCGAGGAGCCAACTGAGACAATCGGCCGGATCGGGTCGGCGTGGGGAAACTTTGGGGTCCTGGTCCGCGCCTACACGTACCTCCGGATGCACGGTGCTGACGGCCTGCGCGAGGTAAGCGGGGCCGCGGTGCTGAACGCGAACTACCTCCGCACGAAGCTCCGGGATGCGTATGACCTTCCCTACGACCGCACATGCATGCATGAGGTGGTGTTCGGGGCGACGCGGCAGCGACGCCAGGACGGCGTGAAGGCAGGGGATATCTGTAAGCGGCTTCTCGACTATGGGTTCTACGCTCCGACGGTGTATTTCCCATTGATCGTCGACGAAGCGCTGATGATCGAGCCGACCGAGACGGAGAGCCCGGAGACGCTGGATGCGTTTGCCGAGGCGATGAATGCGATCGCGCGTGAAGCGCGGAGTGACCCTGAGCTCGTGACGTCGGCTCCTCACACGACCGCCGTGCGGCGGATCGACGAGGCGCGGGCGGCGCGACAGCCTGACCTCCGGTGGAGGCCCATAACCTGACAACCTCGGACGGGTCCAACCTCGGAGGCGCGGAGACGGTCGAACTCGGCGCGACGGGGATTCGCGTTGGGTCCGTCGGCGTCGGGGTGTGGTCGTGGGGCGACCGTTGGTACTGGGGTTACGGGCGCAGCTACGGCTTGAAGGACGTTCGCGGAGCCTTCGAAGAATCGCTCCGTGCCGGGGCGACGCTGTTTGACACGGCAGAGCTGTATGGGTTCGGGCGGTCGGAACGGATCCTGGGACGGTTGGTTCGAGAGGTCATGTGGGACGGTGATCGTGTGGAGCGGCCGGTCGTCGCGTCCAAGTATCTCCCGGTCCCCTGGAGGCCACGTACACGGAACAACCTGCTACGGGCGGTGCGCCGCAGCGTGGCGCGGCTCGGGCTCGAGGAGATCGATCTGTACCAGGTCCATTGGCCGATCCCGCCGGTGTTCATCGAACCGTGGGCAGACGGGCTCGCGGCAGCGTTCGAGGCAGGTCTCGTCCGAGCGGTTGGGGTATCCAACTACAGCGCGACCCAGGTCCAACGAACGCACGAGGCACTGGCGGTCCGGGGTATTCCCTTGGCGTCGAACCAGGTTGCGTACAACCTGATGGACCGAGGGCCCGAGCTGAACGGCGTGTTGCAGGTGTGCAGCGAATTGGGCGTCACGGTGATTGGGTACAGCCCACTAGCGGAAGGGCTGTTGACCGGGAAGTATCGGCCCGGAGCAGCGCCGCGCGGTTATCGCGGATGGCGGATGCGCCACCTCGTTCGGCAGGTTGCGCCGGTGGTGGACGCCTTGAGGGAGGTTGGTGCTGCGCACGGTGGGAAGTCACCAGCGCAGGTTGCGCTGCGGTGGTTGGTCCAGCGAGGAGCGTTACCGATCCCCGGCGCGAAGACGCCCGCGCAGGCACGGGAGAACGCTGGTGCGATGGGGTGGTCGCTGAGCGACGAGGACGTCAACCGGCTTGGCGCGATCGCCGACCGGGCAATGGCCTAAGGGACGAGGACGATTTTCCCGTAGAAGTCGCGGGACTCCATGAGCCGGTGGGCGTCGGCTGCTTGCTGTAGTGGGAATTCTTGGGCGACGACGCCCTTGAGGATGCCGTTCTCGACGAGCTTCATGACGGTGGCAAACTCCTGAGCGCGGAATCCGCCGACGCCCATGACCTGGGTACCGTTGACGAACATCTGGCCCAAGTGAAGGGAGACGCGGTGTCCACTGGTGACGCCGCAGGTGACGAACCGGCCCTGCCGTGCGAGGCTCCGAAAGCTCCCCTCCCACAGGCTCTCCCCGACGCTGTCGATGACGACGTCAACGCCGCGTTCGGCGGTGAACGCTAGCACCAGGTCGGGCCACATCTCGTTGTCCGTGTAGCTGAGCCCTTCTTGGGCCCCCTCAGTGGCTGCGCGCTCGAGTTTCCAGTCGGACCCGGCGGTGGCAATGACGTGGCAGCCGAAGAACTTGGCGATCTGAAGCGCGGCACTGCCGACGCCGCTGCCGATGGCGTGGATCAGGACCGTCTCGCCTGGCTGGACGCGGGCCTTGACGACGAGCATGCGCCATGCGGTCTTGAATGCGACGGGGATAGCCGCGGCTTCAGCGAAGGAGAGCGAATCCGGAATCGGGTAGACGTTTCGTGAAGGGACGGCGACCATCTCAGCGTAGCTGCCATCCAGCTGGACTCCCAGGTCGACGCGGTACTCGCAGTCTTCGTCGCGGCCCTCGAGGCACGGCACGCAGCGCCAGCAGGGGATGCGGGGATCGACGAGCACTCGCTGGCCGGGGGCAAAGCGCTCGGCGGCGAATGCGCCGACATCCGCGATCTCGCCGGCGAGGTCCTCGCCGAGGATGCGGGGCATGGCGACTTGGACACGGTTCTCGCCGGAGCGGGCGTTGAGGTCGAAGCGGTTGACGGCGGCCGCCCGCACCCGTACGAGGACCTGGTCCTCGTCTGCGACAGGATCGGGCCGGTCACCGAACGTGAGGACGTCTGGGCCGCCCTGTTCGGTGATGTAGACGGTCTTCATGGCGCTGGGGACTCGTCCTGCGGCGGCTGTCCCGGCAGTCCCTCTGGGTCACGGATCTTGCTGCGCAGCGCCAGCCAGAGTGTAGGGATAACGACGGCAGCCACGAACCCGCCGAGGAGGAGCGGTCCGAGGATGAAGAGGACGACGACGGTCGGTATGGCGAACACGAGCTTATCTCCCTGTGGTGGCGGGCTCAGCGTCCGCGATTGCGGGCGACTCTGCGAAGCCCCGACCGGTGGCCAGTTGAGCAGCGGTCCGGACCGCCTCGGCCATGCTCCGATGCTCGGCGACGCCTTGGCCTGCGATGTCGTAGGCGGTGCCGTGATCGACGGATGTGCGGACGAAGGGGAGGCCGAGGTTCACGCTCACGCTCCCATGGAAGTCATGCATTTTGACTGCGATATGGCCTTGGTCATGATACAGCGCGAGTACTGCGTCGAACCGGCCGTCGGCGGCTTGGAGGTAGACGGAGTCAGCGGGGACCGGTCCCTCAACAACTAAGCCCTCGGCGCGCGCGTCGGCGGTTGCTGGTCCCAGGGCGTCCAGTTCCTCGCGTCCGAGCAGCCCGGCATCGCCACCATGTGGGTTGAGTGCGGCCACGGCGATCCGGGGTTGGCTGACTCCCCACTGACGGAACGAGCGGTCGATGAGGCGGAGTCGGGCCAACACATTCTCGCGCGTAACGTGCGAGGCGGCCTCGGCGAAGGGGACGTGCGTGGTGAGGTGAACGGCGCGGAGCCGACGGGCCATGAGCATGGTCGCGATCTCGGGAACGCCGGTCATGCGCGCGAGGATCTCCTGGTGGCCGATGTCGTCGTACCCGGCCATGTGGACCGCTTCTTTGTTGATCGGCGCCGTGGCGATCGCATCGATGGTCGTGTTCATCGCCATCCGGATGGCGTGTTCCATGGTGAGTACCGCGGCGTGGCCACCGTCGGGATTGGGCACGCCGGGCGGCGGCGGTGTCCAGGCGGCGGGCATTTGGACGGGCTCAATTTCGATGTCGGCAGACCCGCCGTACTGGGTGAGCGCGGCGCGGATGCTGGATTCCGGACCCACGACGGTGAGCTGGCAGCGGGTCGCGAGGTCCGGCTCGCGTGTGAGCGCCTTCGCGACGACCTCGGGCCCGATTCCTGCCGGGTCACCGAGCGTGACTGCGACTCGAGGGAGCGGTAGGCCGGCCACCACTAGAAGCCCTTGAACTCTGGGGGACGCTTCTCCATGAAGGAGCGTAGTCCCTCGTCGTAGTCGAAGGTCTCTCGGACGTACGCGCCCGCCTTATCGACGAGCTTCCAATGGTCCTCATAGCGCTGTGTGTGCAGCTTGCGGACCATGTGCTTTGTGAGTTGTTGGGCGGCGGCGGGCCCCCGGGCCAACTTCGCGCCGAGGGCCTGGGCGGCGGGCATGAGCTCATCGGGTTCGTAGACGCGGTTGACGAGCCCGATTCGATAGGCGTCCTCGACGCCGAGTGGTTCGCCGGAGAGGAGCATTTCCATGGCCATGCCGTGGGGGAGGAGGTACGGGGCCCAGAATGCGCCGCCATCCAGGGGGATGAGGGACCGCCGGACGTAGACCTGGATGAACCGAGCGGTGTTGGAGGCCAGGCGAATGTCGCATGCCATGGCGAGGTCGCACCCGGCGCCGGCGGCGACACCGTTAACGGCGGCGATTGTGGGTTTGTCGAGGTTCCAGACCTGCATGTGAATGCGCCTCCCGTTGAGGAGGGGGTTCTCCATACGCTCTTCGGCGGACATGGTCGGGACGTTCCACATCCCGCGGCTGCCGTCCGGGCGGGGTTTCATGTAGTGGGGCTCAGGCCGGCCTCCGCCCTGTCCGGCCATGGGGCCGACGTCCCCACCGGAGGAGAAGGCGCGTCCGGCGCCCGTAAAGACCACGGCGCGGTCGTCGGGATTGGCGGCGACGTGGTCGAGCTCAACCGTCATCTCTTCCATGAGCGGGATGAGCCACGGATTCAGCGCTTCGGGGACGTTGAAGGCAATGGTGACGACGCCCTCGGCGCGCTGGACTTTGATGTACTGGTAATCGGGCATCGGTGCGAACCCCTTGCGGTCTGCTACGTGGCCAGAATGATAGCCCGCGGATGTGGGTTGGCGTGTGCTGCGGCGGTGCACCGTCAGAGCGAGGAGAGGATGAGCCGGGCGCCGGCGACGCCGAGACTGAGCGCGAGGACACGTACAAGCCAGGCGGCGGTGAACCTCCGGGAGACCCGCGCGCCGACCTGCGCTCCAGCGATGGCCCCAATGGACAACATCACGATCGGGCCGACTTCGTCCACTAGCGGCACGTGGGCGATGTGGACCGCGATTGCCGCTGGACTGGTGAGAGCGATGACAAGCTGGGATGTCGCAGTGGCCATGTGTGCTGGGAACATGAACACCTGGACCAGGGTTGGGGTGAGAGCGATGCCGCCTCCAAGCCCCAAGAGCCCGCCCAGGGCGCTGGTCGCGAAGCCGATGGTGGCGAGGGGGCCGATGCGAGCACGGTTGAGGGGGACACGCATGGCGTGGGCTTCGGTGAGTGAGCGGGCACCGGTCCCGCGGATGGGCCTGACTACCAAATAAATGGCCACGCAGATCGCGGCGATGCCAAAGACGAGCTGGAACCGCTCACGAGACAGGTTTTCCGTGATGAGGGCGCCGACGGCCATGCCAGCCAAACCGGTGACGGCGAGGAGCGCTGCCCAGCGGTATTCGATTCGGCGCTGCCGCATGTATGCGGCGGTGGCGGAAATAGAGGTCGACAGGACGACGCTTTGGGAGACGCCCGTGATGATGCCGGGCGGCTCATCAGGCGCGAGGACCAAGAGGATGGGAACGAGGATGAACCCGCCTCCCGCGCCGATAAGCGCCCCGAGCGTCCCGGCGACGAAGCCTGCAAAGGGAAGGAAGACGAGGTTCTCCAAAGCCCGCCCATCGTAGTCGAAGCCATCTCCGATGCGATCTGTGGCGGGGACTCGCGGGCCGGACGCCGCGCGTACAATCGGGCGATGCCCACAGCCCCGGACGGACGATAGACGGATGACCACCGACCTGCTGCCACTGGCGGGCGTCCGTGTGTTGGACCTCACGTGGCACGCCGCCGGGCCGTTCGCGACCAGGTTGCTGGCGGACTACGGGGCTGAGGTCATCAAGGTGGAGCGGCCAGGCTCAGGTGACCCTACTCGGCACATGGCTCCGTTCTACAAGAACGAGCCTGGACTCGAGCGGAGCGGACTCTTCCTGTTTCTGAACACGGGCAAGAAGTCGATCACGCTCGACCTGAAGGGCGAACGGGGACGGGATATCGCGCTCAGGTTGGCGGAAGCAGCGGACATCGTCGTGGAGAACTTCGCCCCGCGCGTTCTGCCTGGCCTGGGACTTGACTACGCGGCGATCAGTGCGCGGAACCCGCGCGCGGTGATGACGTCGATCAGCAATTTTGGCCAAAGTGGTCCGCACCGGGACTGGCGAGGCTCGGACCTGACGTTGTACGCGATGTCCGGCCCCATGTTGAATACGGGACACGCCGACCGCGAGCCGTTGAAGGTGGCGGGCCGCATTCCCTCGTACCACGTTGGCGCTACGGCCGCGGGCGCAACGGCGATCGCGCTGTTGGGGGCAGAGGAAACCGGAGAGGGTGATCACATCGACGTCAACTTCTTCGAGACGTGGATGGGTGCAATCGACCGACGGACGACGAGCCTCCTCGGGCACCAGTACACCGGGAACATCTCGACGAGGCCCGCAGTGGGCCAAATGCTCGGGTCTGGAATCTGGCCATGTCTGGATGGGTTCTTCTTCACCACGCTGGTCGCGCCACGGTTCCCCGCGATGGCGCGGATGATCGGCGCGGAGCACTTGATCGACGACCCAGACTGGTCCACGCCGGCGGCACGGTCGCACCCGGACCGGACAGACGAGTTCGCCGCCATGACGATCGGCTGGATGATCGAACGGACGCGCGCCGAGATCCGAGACGAGGTCGACAAATACGGGATCTACGGAGGCCCCATCAACACGATCGAGGACTTTGTGACGAACGAGCATTTTCTTGCTCGGGGATTCTTCCAAGACATCGAACACCCGACGACGGGACCGGTGACGTATCCGGGCTACAGTTTTCGGATCACCGCCGAGGCATCGGAGCACCCGCAACCGGACGTGCCGCGGCGACGGGCGCCGATGTTGGGGGAGCACACCGAAGAGGTCCTTGGCGACCTGCTCGGTGTCGACGTGACCGGGATGGGACACCTCCGCGCAGAGGGTGTGGTCTGATGCCGTCGCCAATCGCCCGGGACCCCGGCCGAAAGCGGCTGCCGTTGGAAGGCGTCCGGATCCTGGACTTCACGGTGGTATGGGCCGGCCCGTACGCCACGCAGCTGTTGGCGGAATGGGGCGCCGAGGTTATTCGCGTGGAATCTACACAGTTCTTCCCGTCGACGACCCGTGGAGTGATTGCCCGAACGACCAAGCAGATGGTCGAACAGACCGGCCAGAGTAGCGGGTTCCCAGACGGCGACCCAGGCGCGCGACCATGGAACCGTGCGGCGCTCTTCAATGTCCACGCGCGCAATAAACTGAGCATGACGGTCGACCTGATGCGGCCCGATGGCCAGGAAGTGTTGGAGCAACTGGTCCGCATTTCGGACGGCCTGATCGAGAACAACGCAGTGGCCACGATGGAGCGGGCGGGCATTAGTTGGGAGCGCCTCTCGAAGGTAAATCCCGAGTTGGTAATGGTCCGGATGCCCGCGTTTGGGTTGAGTGGCCCGTACCGGAGTTATCGGACTTTTGGGAGCCATATGGAGGCGGTTGTCGGGCACTACTCGATCTTCGGGTACACCGGTGCGGACCCATCGTCGAGCGGCACGAGCTTGGCGGCCGACCCTGCCGCGGGTGTCGCGGGCGCGCTCGCCTTTGCCGCGGGCCTCCGTCACCGACGCCGTACTGGGAAAGGGTTGCAGCTCGAGCTATCGACGGCGGAAAACTTCGCGACCTACTTAGGCGAATACGTGATGGACTACACGATGAACGGGACGCTGCACGACTACGTTGCGAACCGCGATCCGGTCGCCGCCCCCCAAGGCGTGTACCCGTGCGCGGGGGAGGACCGATGGATCGCCATCACAGTTGAGACTGACGGTGAATGGTCGGCGCTTTGTGCCGTGATGGGCCAGCCGGAGTTGGCGTCCGATCAACGATTCGTTTCTCTCGAAGGACGGCGGGCGAACCACGACGCGCTGGACCAGATCGTTGCATCGTGGACGAGCGAGCTTGACGCGATCGAAACGATGAGCCGGTTGCAGGCGGAGGGCGTTCGGGCTGGAGCGGTGATGAACGAGGCGGATGCGTTTGCTGACCCGCAACTCGCTGAACGCGGTTACTGGGAGGAACTGCACCACCCTGAGGCCGGGACACACCTGTATCCGGGCGTCTTGTGGAAAGCAGAGAGAACTCCGAACCGGTTGGAGCGTGCTGCGCCGCGTTTGGGCGAGGACAACGAGTACGTCTACAAGGAATTGCTCGGTTTCGACGATGCGCAGTACGCGGCGTTCGAACGGTCCGGCCACATCGGCATGGACTACGACGAATCTATTCCTTGACGGGTTGGGAGTTGGCTTCGACGGTGATTACGTCGGATGGCATAATGCAGCTTCCCGATGGGCGGGGCCCGTCGGACCACCTTGGGGTAGGGGGAAGACCGGGTCGGGATGTCGGTTCCGCTGCCACTCTCTGGCGTCCGCGTTCTGGACTTGACGTGGTACACGGCTGGGCCGTTTGCGACGCGGTTGCTTGCCGACTACGGCGCGGACGTCGTGAAGATCGAGCGCCCGGAGGTCGGCGACCCGACGCGGCTGATCCCTCCGTTCTTTCAGGGTGAGTCTGGACTGGAACGCAGTGGGCTATTCCTCTTTCTCAACACGAGCAAGCGGTCCGTAACGCTCGATCTCAAGTCGCCCGAGGGGCGCGAGACGCTCAAGCGTCTAGCAGCCGCCGCGGACGTGTTGGTGGAGAACTTCAACCCACGAGTGATGGCCTCACTCGGCTTGGACTACGCGACGTTGAGCGTCCTCAACCCGAAACTGGTCATGACTTCGATCAGCAACTTCGGCCAAACAGGCCCGTACCGAGACTGGAAGGGGACCGACATCACCTTCTACGGGATGGGCGGCGCGATGATTAACACCGGTCATCCGGAGCGTGAACCGCTCAACTTGTCGGGTCACGTGCCGACGTTCCACGTTGGGGCGATCGCTGCAGCGGCGACGTCGATCGCGCTCTTGGGCGCCGAGTTCTCTGGCGAGGGTGACCACCTGGACGTGAGCGCGTTCGAGACCTGGATGGGGGCGATCGACCGCCGGATGGCGTACCTGATGAGCCATCAGTACACGGGCGACGTTTCGTCACGCCCGTGGCCGGCGTCGGCGCTCGGGTCGGGAGTTTTTGGGTGCTCCGATGGCTATTTTATGATCACGGCTGGCGCGGCGATGTTTCCAAGGCTGGCGCAGATGGTTGGCGTGGGCGAACTGCTGGGACAGCCGGAGTGGGCGACCGTTGCCGAGCGGTCGAAACCGGACCGGATCGATGAGTTCGCGGCAGTCCTGATCCCGTGGTTGCTCGAGCGCACCAAGGCGGAGATCCGGGACGCGTGCCAAGAGCACGGCGTGTTGGGTGGGCCGGTGAATACGTTCGAGGACGTGCTGGGGGACCGGCATCTGAACGCGCGCGGCTTCTTCCATCAGATCGACCATCCGACGACGGGAACCATTGCCTATCCCGGGTACTCGTTCAAGCTGCACATCGACGAGGGGATGCCGCCTCGGCGGCGCGCTCCGCTGCTCGGCGAGCACACCGCGGAGGTACTCGGAGGGGAACTCGGCATGACAGACCGAGAGATCGCCGCGACCCAGTCAACGGCTCCAGTCCGATGAGCTCGGTAAGCCTCAACGGGCGGGCGCTGCCACTGGATGGTGTCCGCATCCTGGATATCTCGGTCGTGTGGGCCGGACCGTACGCGACCCAGTTAATGGCAGAGTGGGGCGCCGAGATCATCCGGATCGAATCGACCCAACACTTCCAGGCCACGACACGGGGCCAGGTCGTGAGGCCGACCAAGGAGATGGCCGCCATGGCTGGCGGGATGGGCGGCTTTCCAAACCGAGACCCAGGGGAGCGACCCTGGAACCGCGGTCCATCGTTCAACCACCACGCACGGAACAAGAAATCGATGACCGTCGACCTGACGAAGCCCGAGGGCCAGGAGGTGTTAGACGAGCTCATCCGCATCTCGGACGGGTTGGTCGAGAACAACGTACCCGTGAGCATGGAACGCGTGGGCGTGACGTGGGAGCGCGTGTCGAAGGTGAACCCGAAGTTCGTCCTGCTGAGGATGCCGGCGTTTGGGCTCGACGGGCCGTACAAGAACTACCGCATGTTCGGCAGTCATATGGCGGCGAACGTGGGCCACTACACGACGATGGGATACCGGGGTGAGGACGCGTCGGTAACGGGGAACACGTTGGTTGCGGATGCCGCCGGGGGGGCGGGTGGTGCACTTGCCTTCGCATCGGGTCTTCGGTACGCCCGCAAGAACGACAAAGGGATCTTCATCGAAATCGCCTCGGCGGAGAACTTCGCCACGTATTTGGGAGACTTTCTGCTCGACTACACGATGAACGGGACGCTCCCAGAGCACGAAGGGAACCGCCACCGGGTGCTCGCACCGCAGGGCGTCTACGCGTGTGCTGGCGTCGACCGGTGGTTGACGATCAGCGTTGAGGACGATGACGAGTGGCGCGCACTGTGCGGGACGATTGGCCGCGACGACCTCGCTCGAGACCCGCGGTTCGCCACGGTGGACGGGCGGCGTGAGAACCACGACGTATTGGACGAACAAATCACGGCGTGGACGGTGGAGCAGGATGCGCGCGAGGCGATGCGGGCGCTCCAGGAGGCCGGTGTGGCTGCCGGGGTCGTGATGAATGAGGCCGACGCGTTCACGGACCCGCATCTCCAGGAGCGCGGTTTCTGGGAACCGTTGGAGCATCCGGAGATCGAGGGAGGTCCCAGACTCCACACGAGTTCCCTGTGGCGATCAGAGCGTTTGCCCCGCAAGCACTGGCGCGCGGCGCCCCGATTGGGCGAGGACAACGAATACGTGTACAAGGAGTTGCTGGGCTTCTCTGAAGAGAAGTATCGGCAGTTCGAAGAAGACGGGCATATCGGGATGGACTATGCGCCGCACGTGCAGTAAGTAGGGATCCGAGAAGGGGGTGGCAAGGTGACGGGTAACGCCGGGATCATGCCGCTTGACGACGTGCGGGTGATCGACCTGACGCACACAACGATCGGGCCGTTCTGTACGCGGATGCTTGGGGACTACGGGGCCGACATCATCAAGATCGAGCGCCCCGGTACAGGAGACCCCGCCCGCGGGATGCCGCCGTTTCTGGGAGACAAACTGGGACTGGAGCGGAGCGGCCTGTTTCTCTTCCTAAACACGAACAAACGGAGCGTGACGATTGACCTCGAGGCGGAGGAGGGCCGCGACGTGGTGCGTCGCCTCGTTACTGGAGCAGATGTCGTCGTCGAGAATTTCGCTCCCGGTGCGATGGACGCGATGGGCTTGGGCTACGAACGGTTGAGCGAGCTCAACCCACGCATCATCGTGACGTCGCTCAGCAACTACGGGCAGACGGGTCCGTACCGGGACTACGTCGGCACGGAACTCAACCTCTTTGGCATGGGCGGCAACATGATCGCATCCGGTGATGTCGATCATGAACCGGTGAAGACGGCGGGACGGATGGTGTTCTACCACGCCGGATACGTCGGGGCGCTCGCGACCACGATGTCGCTGCACATGACCGAGTTCGTACGAGACGGTGTCGGCGAGCACCTGGACGTCAGTGTGTTCGAAACCGCGACGCACTCGATCGACTCACGGCTGGGGCGGTTGATGGCGTACCAGCACACCGGAACGGTCGGGACCCGGCCGGGCCGTTCGGCGCAGGTCGCCAGCGGGGTGTTCCAATGCAAGGATGGCTGGTTTCTCCTAACCGGGACGGCGCGTTTCCTGCCCCTCGTGATGAAGATGATGGATATCGAGTGGATGCTGGAACAACCGGAGTGGTCGACGGTCGCAGAGCGGTCGAAGCCGGAGCGCATCGACGAGTTCGCGGCGCATCTCGTGCCGTGGATGCTGGAACGGACAAAGCGCGAAATCCGTGACGAGTGCGAGAAGCACGGGATTCTGGGGGGACCGCTCAACACGATCGCTGACTTGCTGGAGGATCCCGGGTTCGAAGCGCGGGGATTCTTTCAGGAGATCGATCATCCGACAACGGGCACGATCAAGTACCCAGGGTTTCATTTCACGATTCATCGGGATGAACGGGACGGCGGGCCGATGCCGGCCCGGCGCCGCGCGCCGTTGTTGGGAGAACACACGGACGAGGTCCTATCTGGGGATCTCGGCTTGCCGGACGCGGAGCTGGCCCGGCTACGCGCCGGTGGCGTGATCTAACGGCCATGGCAGTGTGGAAGGAAGGTCCGCAATGACGAACGGGAGTGGCGATCAGGGACGACTGCCCCTCGAAGGGATTCGCATCCTTGATTTCACAGTCGTGTGGGCCGGCCCTTATTCGACGATGCACTTGGCGGATTGGGGCGCGGAGGTGATCCGGATCGAGTCGCTCCAGCACTTCGCGTCGACGACGCGAGGGATGATGGCGCGGCCGCCGCGAGAGATGGTGTTGGCGCAGGCTGCGCTTGGGTATCCGGACATGGAAGCGGGCGAACGGCCGTGGAACCGGTACGCGGTGTTCAACCACCACGGCCGGAACAAGAAGGCAATGACGGTGGACATGACTCGGCCCGAGGGCCAGGAGGTCTTCGAGAAGCTCCTTCGCATCTCGGACGGCGTCGTTGAGAACAACGTTCCCGTGAGCATGGAGCGCCTCGGCGTGACGTGGGAGCGCGTGTCGGCGGTGAACCCGAACGCGATCATGGTGCGGATGCCTGCGTTCGGGCTGACGGGCCCGTACCGGCACTACCGGACGTGGGGGAATCACATGGAGGCGGTGGCCGGGCACCCGTTGATCCGGGCGTACCCGGACCTGACGCCGGAGTACGCCGCGCAGGGCGTGCCGTCCGACGCAGCGGCCGGGGTCGGCGCCGCCTTCGCGTTCATGCTCGGGCTACGCCAGCGGAAGAAGGTAGGGCACGGGGTGCTGATCGAGGACGCGACGGCGGAGAACTTCACCCCACTGCTCGGCGATTTCATCATGGACTACACGATGAACGGTCGTGTGTGGACGCAGATGGGAAACGACCACTGGTACCTGGCGCCACACAACGTCTACCGGTGCCAGGGCGAGGACGCTTGGGTGACGATCGCGGTCGAGAACGAAGATCAGTGGCAAGCGTTGTGCGACGTCATGCGAATGAACGGGCTCGCGGAGGCGGAGCCGTTCGCGACGATGGAGGCCCGCTACGAGAACCGGCGGGAGTTGGACACGCTCATCACTGAGTGGACGAGCACCCACCAGGCGTACTGGGTGATGGACCGGCTCCAGCAAGTAGGCGTCTCGTCCGGCGTCGTGATGAACGAGAAGGACGCGTTAGAGGACCGGCACCTGCATGAACGCGATTTCTGGCACCCGCTGACCCACCCGGAATCCGGCACCTACAAGCACGTGAACACACTGTGGAAGGCCAGCAATACCCCAAACGCAGCACCACGCAGGCACGCGCCGCGGTTGGGCGAAGACAACGAGTATGTGTACCGAGAGCTGCTGGGGTTCACCGATGCGGAGTACCAGCGCTTCGAGGAGGAGGGTCACATCGGGATGGACTACGACCCTTCGGTGCCGTGAAGACTGGAGGACCCCAAGAATGACCGAACCGACCACCATCATGCCACTGGACGATGTCCGGGTGCTGGACTTGACGCACCAGGCCGCGGGCCCGTTCTGCACGCGGGTCTTGGGTGATTACGGCGCGGACGTGGTCAAGATCGAGCGGCGGGAGACAGGAGACCCGGCGCGCTCGCTACCGCCGTTCTTCCAGGATGAACCTGGACTGGAGCGGAGCGGGCTGTTCATGTTCCTGAACACAAACAAGCGCTCGGTCACGTTGGACTTGAAGACCGAACGAGGGCGTGAATTGATACTCGAGTTGGCCCGGACCGCGGATGTAGTGGTCGAGAGCTTCGCGCCGGGCACGATGGACGCCCTCGGCCTGGGTTCCGAGGTTCTGCGAGCAGCCAACCCGCGCCTGGTAGTGACGTCGATCTCGAACTACGGGCAGACGGGTCCATACCGCGATTACATCGGGATGGAGATCAACCTCTACGGCATGGGCGGGAACATGATCGGCTCAGGCGACCTGGACCATGAACCGGTCAAGACGGCGGGGAGGATGGTGAACTACCACGCTGGATACGTGGCTGCGCTTGCCACGTCTCTGTCGTTGACGGCCGTGGAGCTCGATGGGCACGGTGAGGATCTGGACGTCAGCGTCTTCGAGACCGCGACGCATTCGATCGACGGCCGCCTCGGCCGCCTGATGGGGTATGAACACAACGGGCGCCTTGCGAGCCGTCCAACACGCGCCTCGGCGGTGGCGTCGGGTGCGCACCCGTGCAAGGACGGGTACTTTCTGATCACCGGCGGGGCACGGTTCCTGCCCAACATCATCCGGATGATCGGCATGGACGAATTGCTCGAGCAACCGGAGTATGCGACGCCGGCCGGCCGTGCAAACCCAGACCGGATCGACGAATTCCTGGCGTACCTGGTGCCGTGGACGCTCGAACGGACGAAGGCCGAGCTCAGGGTGGAAGTGGAGAAGCACAGCGTGCTGGGCGGGCCACTGAACACGATCGAGGACCTCGTGAACGACGAGAATTTCGTGGAACGCAAGTATTTTCAAGAGATCACGCATCCGACGACGGGCGCGGTGCGCTATCCGGGGTACCACTTCGTTCTGCACCGGCCGGACGGGGACGGCAGTGGCGAGTTGCCAATGCCGGAACGGCGCCGAGCCCCGCTGCTGGGCGAACACACGGACGAGGTGCTCTCTAAGGACCTGGGGTTGTCGGCGGGGGCGCTCGACGAGCTACGCAACGAACAGGTCATCTGACCGGGTCCGAGGCACGATTATGACTACGAACGAGCACCCACAGCGCGACAGGTTGCCGTTGAACGGGATCCGGATCCTCGACATCACGGTGGTGTGGGCGGGCCCGTATTCGACGATGCAGCTCGGCGACTGGGGCGCCGAGATCATCCGTGTCGAGTCGACCAAGTACTTCGCAGCGACCACACGCGGCCAGATGGCGCGGCCTCCAAAGGAAGTTGTCGAAGCGCAGGCACGCTCCGGGGGTATGGGATACCCGGACAACGATCCCGGACCGCGTCCGTGGAACCGGACGGCGGTGTTCAACGCTCATGGGCGGAACAAGCGTTCCGTGACGATCGACCTGACCAGCCCAGAAGGCCAGGACGCGTTCGAGCGGCTTGTCGCGGTGTCGGACGGGTTGGTCGAGAACAACGTTCCGGTGAGCATGGAGCGATGGGGAATCACCTGGGAGCGTCTCTCGAAGATCAATCCCAGGCTCATCATGGTGCGGATGCCGGCGTTCGGCCTGGCTGGGCCGTACAAGAACTACCGGACGTGGGGCAATCACATGGAGGCACTAGCGGGCCACCCGCTGATCCGCGCCTACCCCGATCTGAGCCCTGAGTACGCGGCGGGCGGTGTTCCCGCTGATGCGGCGGGCGGCGTGGGCGCGGCGCTCGCGTTCACGCTTGGACTCCGGTACCGGCGCAGGACCGGCAAGGGGCTGATGATCGAGGCGCCGACAGCGGAGAATTTCGTTCCGCTCCTAGGCGAGTACGTGATGGACTACTCGATGAACGGCCGGGTATGGACTCAGGTGGGGAACGAACATTGGACCAACGCACCACATAACGTCTATCGGTGTCAGGGAGAAGACCGGTGGGTCACGATCGGAGTCTGGAACGAGGAGCAGTGGCACGCGCTGTGCGGCGTGATGCACCGTGACGGACTAAAACAGGACCCGCGGTTCAGTGACATGGAGAGCCGGTACGAGAACAGGCACGAGTTGGACGTCATCATCAGTCAGTGGACCGAGTCCAAGCAGCCGCACTGGCTGCTGGAACGGTTGCAGATGGCGGGCGTCCCGTCCGGCGCCGTGATGAACGAACGGGACGCGCTGGAAGACAGGCACCTCCATGAGCGGGGCTTTTGGCGGTGGGCCGAACACCCGGAGGCTGGCACGTACCGGCACGTCGGGCCGGCCTGGATGGCTGCTAGGACGCCGAACGACACCCCGCGGCGCCACGCGCCGTTGCTGGGCCAGGACAACGAGTACGTGTACAAGACGGTCTTGGGGTACACGGACGACGAGTATCGGGACCTTGAGAACAAGGGACAGATTGGGATGGACTTTGCGCCGGAGGTCCCGTAAGGCGTTGGTTTTGGGGGTCAGTAGGCACTCGGCCTGCTCCTTTACCGTGTAGCTACCGGGGTGCCATAATGCCCGCCACGCGTCGCGATTTTGGGCGCATGGTCCGCACAGGGGGTAGCGCCACATGCTCATGCCGTTGGACGGCGTCCGCGTGGTCGATCTGACGGAGCACACCACGGGGCCGTTCTGCACTCGCATCTTGTCCGACTACGGGGCGGATGTGGTCAAAATTGAAGAACCCAGCACCGGCGACCCCGCACGGCGGATGCCGCCGTTCCACAAAGACACCCCAGACTTGGAGAAGAGCGGCCTTTTTTTGTTCCTGAACACGAACAAGCGCTCCGTGACGCTCAACCTCCGGACCGAGGACGGCAAGGCGATCCTTAGAGACTTGGTGAAAAGCGCGGACATCCTTGTCGAGAACTTCGCGCCCGGGGTCATGGACGAGCTGGGGCTCGGCTATGACACGTTGAGCGAGGTCAATCCGAAACTGGTCATGACGTCGATCAGCAACTTTGGGCAGACGGGTCCATACCGCGATTGGGAAGCGACGGACCTGACGCTCTACGCGATGGGTGGGAGCATGTCGGGCTCCGGAGACCCAGAACTGGAACCCCTGAAAACGGCGGGCCGGATGACGAGCTATCACGTGGGTTACGCGTCCGCGCTGGCGTCGGCGGTGGCGCTGGTCAATGCAGACCTGAGCGGGGAGGGCGAGTACATCGACGCCAGCGGGTTCGAGATCATGCTGCAATCGATCGACTCACGGATGCTGCGCCTGCTGGGCTTCCAGTACAACGACAAGGTGCCCGAGCGGCTGGGGGCTGCCGGTCAGTTGGGGTTGGGGAGCGGTGTCTTTCCCTGTCTAGATGGTCAGTTCATGATGACTGGCGGCCCGGTGATGTTCCCGAGCATCGCGCGCATGATCGGAGCCGACTATTTGCTCGAGATGCCGGAGTGGAACACGGTGGCAGCGCGTTCCCGTCCGGAAGCGGCAGAGGAATTCGAGGCGCTCCTGATCCCGTGGACGCTGGAGCGGACCAAGAACGAGGTTCAAGAGAAGTGCATGGAGTTCGGTGTCCTCGGCGCTCCGATGAACACGATCGAAGATCTGGTGAACGACGAACGTTTCGGCTCGCGTGGGTACTGGCAGACGATCGATCATCCCTCGACCGGGGCTCTTCTCTACCCCGGGTACCACTTCCGCATCCACACGGGAGATAACGAACCGATGCCGGAGCGGCGGCCGGCCCCATTACTGGGCCAACACACGGCGGAGGTTCTCGCTGAGCTGGGGCGCGAGGGTGAGGCGATCTCGCTTCTGCGCGCACAAGGGGCGATCTAAAGCACAGCCTGTCCGCCGCCACGGGGCGAATGGTAGGAGGATCGAGAGCGATGACGACCAACGGATCAAAAAACGGCCGAAAGAAGCTCCCGCTTGAGGGACTTCGCGTGCTGGACATCACGGTTGTATGGGCGGGGCCGTACGCCTCCATGCACCTGGCTGATTGGGGGGCGGAGGTCATCCGGATCGAGTCGACGAAACACTTTGCGACGAGCACCCGCGGCACGATGGCGCGTCCGCCTCAAGCGATGGTCGCCCTGCGATCGGCAGCCATGGGCTACCCGGATGACGAGCCGGGCGAGCGGCCGTGGAATCGGAACGCGATCTTCAACACCCACGGACGGAACAAAAAGTCCGTAACGATGGACCTGACGGTGCCGGAGGGGCAGGAGATCTTCGAGCGGTTGGTCGCGAACTCTGATGGCCTGATCGAGAACAACGTCGCGATCAGCATGGAGCGCCTCGGCATCACGTGGGAGCGTCTCTCGAAGATCAACCCGAACCTGGTGTTGGTCCGGATGCCGGCGTTTGGGATCGAGGGCCCGTATAAGAATTACCGGACGTGGGGCAACCACATGGAGGCGCTGGCGGGGCATCCGCTCCTGCGGGCGTACCCGAACGAGGACGCGGCCCGCGGTCCGAGCGGCGTCCCAAGCGATGCGGCGGGTGGCGTTGGGGGTGCGTTGGCGTTCGTGATGGGTGTCCGGTACCGGAACAAGACCGGCAAGGGCGTGATGATCGAGGCGCCGACGGCGGAAAACTTCGTCCCCCTGTTGGGCGATTTCGTGATGGACTATTCGATGAATGGCCGCGTCCACACACAGCTTGGGAACTACCACCCGAACTACGCACCGCACCAAGCGTTCAAGTGCAAAGACACCGACCGGCCGGGCGGCGAACGCGAGCGTTGGGTCACCATCACGTGCCGAAGCGACGAAGAATTCCGTTCCCTGTGCGAGGTCATGGGGATGTCCGAACTGGCGGCTGACGCGCGTTTCCGCGTGGGTTCAGAGCGGTGGCAGAACCGGAGCGAGTTGGAAGCGGTGATTTCGCAGTGGACGGCCGACAAGGACCCGACCGACATCGCCCAAAGGCTGCAGGACGTCGGGGTCCCGGCCGGAAAAATCTTGAACGAGCGTGACGTCCTGAACGACGAACACGTGAAGCAACGGGGTTTCTTCCAGACGGTGACGCATCCAGAGGCGGGCACGCACCAGAACCCGACGTTCGGGGTGAAGCTGTCGAAGACGCCGAACGAAATCCGGCGGCATGCGGTCTTGCTGGGTCAGGACAACGAGTACGTGTATAAGAAGGTCGCCGGGTACTCTGACGATGAGTACGCTCACTTTGTCGAGACGGGCATGGCGGCCATGGACTACGACGAAGGTGTGGCCTGACGGCCCAACAATCAGATCGCGGCGAAGGGCGCACGGTCACCGTGCGCCCTTTTGATTGACCGGCCTCCGGACGACGGACGAGGGGACCTCCATGACGCCAACGCATGACGAGTTAAAACGAATGATGTCCGAGGAGATCGACCGCCGCGGGGACGAGTTGATCCAGGTCAGTAAGTCGATTGGCGACCATCCCGAGGCGGGGTTCCGAGAACGGCGGACCGCTGCGGTCGTCTCGGAATGGTTCCGCGGGCTGGGGATCCCCTACCGGGATGAGCTTGCGATCACGGGGGTGAAGGCGGAACTTCGAGGGACGGCTGGAAACGGCCCGACAGTTGCGGTTGTGGGCGAGTTGGACTCGTTGGTGGTTCCCGACCACCCAAACGCAGATTCGGAGACTGGGGCCGCCCACGCCTGTGGCCACCATGCGCAGATTGGGATGATGTTGGCGACGACGGCTGGGCTCCTAGCGCCCGGCGTGCTCCAGGAACTCAGTGGGCGCATCGTACCGTTCGCGATCCCGGCTGAGGAGTACATCCAGATCGAGTACCGCCACGGGTTGCGGGAGCAGGGGAAGCTGGAGTTTCTGACCGGCAAGGCGGAGCTGCTGCGCTTAGGCGAGTTCGATGACGTCGATATGGCGCTGATTACGCACACGTCGTCGCGGCCGGAGGACGGAAAGCTGGTGTTGGCCGGGACGTGCAACGGGATGGTGGCGAAGATGGTCACGTTCACGGGGCGTTCGGCTCACGCCGGCGCGGTGCCGTGGCGCGGCATCAACGCGCTGAACGCGGCGATGCTGGCCATCCAGGCCGTTCACGCTCAACGAGAGACGTTCCGCGACGAGGACACGGTGCGGATCCACCCGATCATCACGAAGGGCGGTGACGCGGTGAGCGCCGTGCCGGCGGAGGTCCGCCTAGAGAGTTTCATCCGTGGCCGGACGCTGGACGCGGTCCAAGATGCGGTGGCGAAATTCGACCGCGCGATGAAGGCTGGGGCGATGGCGATCGGCGCGGAGGCTCGCATTACGACGCTTCCGGGGTATCTGCCGATCGAGAACGACCCAGCACTGGAGGAGATCTATCGTCCCAACGCTGAGGCGCTGGTTGGGGCGGAGAACGTGACGAGGGCGCCGCACCGGACGCATTCGACCGACATGGGCGACCTGAGCACAGTGATGCCGGTGTATCACCCGAACGTGCGGGCCGCGGAGGGCACGGGGCACGGCAACGACTACGTGGTGACGGACTGGGACCTGGGCATTCTGACGGCGGCGAAGGCGATGGGGTCGACGATCATCGACCTTCTTGCGGACGGGGCTGAGGCCGGGAATCGGGTCGTGTCGCAGTCGCGGCCTGCGATGACGAAGGATGGCTACCTGTCGTTGATGCGGTCGTACCTGGTCGAGGAAGTGTACGCTCCGTGAGACGAGGCGTTACCGGCATTGTTCGGAAATGGGGGTTGGCATGAACGGCGTTGCAGTACTCAAGCTTGCCATCGAGCCAGTGAACCGCGATCTCCAACGGGAGCTCAACGGTCTGACGAGCGACCAGTTGGCGTACAGGCCGACCGAGGAGGCGAACACGATCGCGTTCACGGCGTGGCACATCGTGCGGATGCTGGACAACGCCGCGACACGCACGCTGCCGAGGACGCAGGAGGCGGCAACGATCTGGAACCGGGATAGCTGGCACGAGCAGTTCGGCGTTGGGGCCGAGGACTCCGGGACCGGCTTCGATGCCGCACAGGTCGGGGAGTTCGGGCCCGACCTGGAAACGTTGTTGGGATACTCCAACGCCGTAGGGGAGGCCCTTTCGGGCGCGTTCGATGGACTGACGGATGACGACCTCGACACGATCCCGGACCCGGAGCGGCCGAATATGAGTCTTGGGCGTCAGTTGCTGGTCTTTTACGCGGGGCACCTCCAGTACCATCTAGGGGAGATCCGCTTCCTGAAGGGGCTGCAGGGGATGCCGTTCCCCATGTGACTGCAGGCGGAACGAGAGGAGAAGCCGGATGGTTGCCACGGGATCAGTCCGCGTTGGGAGCGCGATGCCGGACTTTGAACTGCCGTCGGTCGAGGACGGCCAGTTGGTGCGGCTCGCCGATTACCGCGGGACGAAGGTTGCCCTGTTCATGTGGGCGTCTTGGTGAACATGTCGTGACCAGCTGCCCGTGTGGCAGCAACTCTACGAGCGGTACCGAAGTCTAGGCGTCGAGATCCTGTCGGCGGCCTTGGATGCGCAAGGCGCGGCGAAGGCGCTTCCGTACGTGGAGAGAGCCCGTGCGACGTTCACTACGGTCGTTGACGAGGACAATCTCCTGGGGCAACTTCTGAATGCCCGGGCCATCCCAAACGGCGTGTTGATCGACGAGCAGGGGGTCGTCCGCCACATCTACCTCGGCGGCTTCGACGTACGGCACGCAGAGACCCGGCGGTTGGTCGAGGAGTGGTTCAAGCAGCCTGCTGGAGCGGCCTCGGCTGAAGCGGGGACGGATGATGCTCCGTTAAACACTCACGCGCTGGAGTTGTTCGAGATCGGGTTAGCCCTGTACCGCGGGGGCCGAACGGCGGAGGCGACGGAGCGGTGGCGGCGAGCGATCGAGTTCGACCCAGGCAACTGGATCATTCGCAAGCAGCTTTGGGCGGTGGAACACCCGGATAAGTTCTACGGTGGCGACATCGACTACGGCTGGCAGCGAGAGCAGATCGCGAAGGGTCTGTAGCGCCCCTCTTTCTCGAGCTACGGTGGACGGGATCAGGCGTGGGCTGCGGTGAAGCGGCGCTCTTCTTCTTCGGCGTCCACGTCCGCGAATTCATCTCCGCGTAGCTTGAGCATGGTCTGTGAGAATGCGATGACGGCGAGGGTTCCGAGCAACAGTAGTGCGCCGCCGAGGCCGATCGCGAACCCGATGCTGACCTGATCGGCCAGGAAGCCGAAGGGCAGCACGCCGAAGCTCTGGAAGCCCCAGGTCATCATGAGGAGGCTGACGATCCGGCCTCGCATGTGGGGCGCGGCGAGGATCTGGATGAGGGTGTTGTTGACGGTCATGAACGCGAAGCTGGTCAACCCCACTGCCCCGATTACGGCAATGGCGATCTGGTAGTCGCGAACGAAGGCGAAACCGATCAGGGTCAGTGAGAACGCGATCAGCGCCCCGGTCATCAACGCGCCCTTGAAGCGATAGTCTCCGAGGCTTGCGACTCCCAGCGACCCAACGAGAGCGCCGACGCCGCTTGCGGCCATCAGTACGCCAAAACCGCTAGGGCCCGTCTTCAACACGTCAGCGGCGATCGCGGGCATGAACGCGACGTAGTTCCAACCCAGGAAAACAGACAAGAACGCGAAGAGCAGCAGCGAAATAAGGGCGCGGCGCTCCCAGACGTGCCGCAGGCCCCCCACCAGTTCGTGCACCATACCCTGGCGCTGCTCCGCGGTGAGCACCGTGCCCCGCGGTTTGATCATCAGCAGACTGGCCAAGACGAAGACATAGAGAGAAACGATGACCCAGTAGACGCCAGCGACGTCGATGATTTCTACGAGGACCCCACCGATCGCCGGAGCGGCGACCCTCATGAGGTTCATGGCTGAGGTACTCAAAGCGATTGCGTTCATGAGTTCGCGGTCGCCAACGAGGTCGGCGATGAAGGCCTGACGGGCTGGCATCATGAACGAGAAGATGACACCGGAAAGGAACGAGCCCGCCAACAGGTGCCAGAACTCGATCAGGTCGAGCTGGATCAGGACGGCGATGACGAGCGTGATTGCGCCCACGCCCGCTTGGGTGAGGATGAGGAGATTCCGCTTGTCCATGCGGTCCGCGACGACGCCGCCGAGCGGGGAGAAGATGAGCACCGAGAAGCCCCACATGGACCAGACGAGGCTGAGCAGGAAGGTCGAGTCGGTGAGCTCGACGACCAACCACCCCCGGGCGACCATCTGCATCATGATCGCCCCGAAGGAGAAGAGGTATCCGATCCACAACCACCGGTAGTCTCGGTTGCGCAAGGACGAGAATGTGTTGAGGCGGCCTCTTGGCGGCGTGCCGCGGAAGGCAGCATCGTGGGCGGGCCTTCCGTTGGGAGACTGCTCCTTCTCGGTGATGTCTGCCTTCACGCGGCTCCTCTAGCCACCTTCCGATTGAGAACAGGATCAATAAACGAAACGGCGCCCGTACGGGCGCTGTGTCAAGATGGCAATCACATCGGCGTAGCGCGCGTCGCGGCCGCCTCGCCTCTGTATGCACATAATCTTACCATTCGTTCGTGACTCTGAAACAAGCGAGCGTGAACAATGACGGGTGAGAAGGGTCGGCAGTTTTGGCTCTTCAAAACGGAGCCGGAATCCTATTCGTGGGACGACCTGGTCCGAGATGGCGTAGCGGAATGGGACGGGGTGCGGAACCGACAGGCATCCCGCTACTTGCGCGAAGAGATCAACGAGGGCGATGGCGTCCTTGTGTACCACAGCGGAGCAAAGGCGAAGGCAGTGGTCGGGACCGGGACGGTGGTCCGGGGCGGCTATCCAGACTGGACCGCGTGGGACCCGGAATCCGACCACCCGGACGCGAAGAGCACGCCCGAAGCCCCGATCTGGTTCATGGTCGACATTCGAGCGGAGGAGCGTCTGGCGCGCGACGTGACGCTCGAGGAGATCAAAGGGGTGCCGGAGTTGGCTGATATGTTCCTGGTCACGCGGCCCCGTCTTTCGGTGCAGCCGGTCGCTCCCGCGGCGTGGGACCTGATCCTCCAGTTGGGGCAGGAGTGAGCGGCTCGCTCCCGCCGATCAGTGATGGGCGCGGAGGTAGGTGAGAATCTCCCACATGACGCGGCAATCGGCTTCGTTGTAGGCGACGATCTCGTTCATCAGCGGCACATCGCGCATCGACGAGAGGCCCTGATCACGCGCTCCGGCGTCAGATAAGACCGCGCCGATCATGGCTCCCAAGCCATCGACCTGAGAGTCACCCCACGACGTTTCGATCAAGCCATGGGCGTGCATGGCCCGAGCGATGGCCTTGAGACCGAACGAGAGCGCGCCCTGAACGACGACTGGCTCTTCACGGAAGACGTTGTTCCAGAGGTCGAACCAGGTCAGAAGCGGCCAGTCTTTGTCCGGATGGCGGTTCCGGGCGGAGTCATAGGCTTGCTCGTAGGACATAGGTTCAGCGAACGACCAATGAATGATCTTTCCGCCGACCGAAGCACCGCGGACCGAGGCAATCTCCCGCATATATAAGATCCAGTCATCGATGATCCGTGCCTCTTCGGCTTCAGTGAGAGCGTCAGTCGTGAAGCTCTTGAAGACCCAAGCGCCGTCCTCCACGTGGCCGCAACCGATCATGAAGATGATGGGTGGACAGTGCTGCTCGGGTATGCGCGAGAGGTCGTCAGTGATGCTGGTCAGGTATTCGAAATCGACGAAGAACTCGACCGGCGGCACCGGGCGCCAGGCATCCTCAGCGGCGTGAACGTGCGCTGGCGCGACGAACGGCGGGCCGCCACGGTGGTTGATTTCGATGATCTTGGCGAGGGTGGACTGCCTATTGCTTGGCTTGAAATCCAGCACCGAGGTGTTTATCCGGGGATCGGTCCAGCTCGTGATGCCGGCCTCCACGGCGACATCACGACGATCCCGGCCAACGTTCCAAAGCAGGGTGGGGTCTTGGAGTTGTTCGCCGATGTGTTTCTTGACGGTGGCCCAGGGGAAGTCCGCGTCGCCGGTCATGTCGGGCCGGAGCTCCGGGACGGATGGCTGGGGAAGCGGCGACCATGCGTGGCCTTCGCGGCGCACGCGACGGACCCAGGCGACGGCGAGATCGGCATCCGACCCCAGTGTTGGGTCCATGTGAACCGGCCCGAGGCGGTCCACGGCGTTCCTTGAAATTTTCTTTTGGCCCCGGACGGTCTGTTCCCATCCCCTGCCGAGGAGGTAGGCAACTGGGGGCGCATATCCCTGAAGGCGGCCGAGCGCTCGATTGTAGAGGTAGAGCTGGACTTTGTAGGCCGGGCTGGAACCGTTGGCGCCGATTTCGCCGCCCACGCGGAGATGGAGCGTCGTGAACTTGATGTCCACCACACGGTAGTGCCACGGTTGGTCACCGAGACCCGGTGCGGGTTTCGTGGCCTCGACGGCGTCTATGGTCCCGGGGAAGAGGCGGTCCAGGTGGTCGCTGCGGACGAGCAAGTCGGGGGACCCGAAGGTGCGTGTATCGAGATCGCGCAGGATTCCCTGGTAGATCAGCGGGACTCCATTGCGCATGGCTTGCAATGTGGCGTGAGCTGCGTCGAGGTCGCGGCTTCCGCGACCCGAATTCGCGTGGACCTCGTGCATGTCCGTGAGGGTGGCGATGTGATCCACGATTGCGGCCTCGAACTCGCTGCCCTTCCGCATGATGTAGGGAGCGAATGCCGTACGAGGGTCGTAGGAGTCGGCTTCGTCGTCGCGCATGAAACCGTGGTCGGAGCCGAACAGGTCGAGCCAGTCGAGGATGGGATGACCGAGCGCGAAATTCCGGGTCCGGGAGGCGCTGATCCAGTCCTGCCATTCGTCTTCGGTCTCGGGGACGCGTCGCTCACCGTCTTGGGTGTGCGTAATCGGCGAGGGGCCTGGAGCGTCCTGTGATGCGGGTCCGAGGGAGAGTTGTACCACGGGCGCTGACTCCGGGCGTGGTCTGCTGCACGATGCGCTGGCGAACGAGGGTGCACTATAGCACGAATGTTCGGAGTTCGGTTGGCGAGAGGGGTCGGGTGGGCCGTGCAGAGAGTGTGGGGTGAGGGTCGTAATTCTTGACACGCTACGGGCCGCGCGCTACTATTCCATGCCCTTTCTCCCGATTGGAGAAGAGGGTGTGTGCTCCTTAACAACTGGATAGTGGAAGGAAGACAGTAGGTCTTCCGTTTGATTCCGCACGGAGAGTTTGATCCTGGCTCAGGACGAACGCTGGCGGTGCGCTTCATGCATGCAAGTCGAACGAGAGACCAGGCTTCGGCCTGGAATCTAGTGGCGGACGGCTGAGTAACACGTGAGCAATCTGCCCTTGGGTGGGGGACAACTCCGGGAAACCGGAGCTAATACCGCATGACGTCGTTCCATGCTGGTGGAACGACCAAAGGTTTCGACCGCCTGAGGAGGAGCTCGCGGCCTATCAGCTTGTTGGTGAGGTAATGGCTCACCAAGGCTACGACGGGTAACCGGTCTGAGAGGATGATCGGTCAGAGGGGGACTGAGAACGGCCCCCACTCCTACGGGAGGCAGCAGCAGGGAATCTTGCGCAATGGGCGAAAGCCTGACGCAGCGACACCGCGTGGGGGATGAAGGCTTTCGGGTTGTAAACCCCTTTTGCCGGGGAAGAAGTTCTGACGGTACCCGGCGAATAAGGCCCGGCCAACTACGTGCCAGCAGCCGCGGTAAAACGTAGGGGCCAAGCGTTGTCCGGAATTATTGGGCGTAAAGGGCGCGTAGGCGGCCCGGTAAGTCTCTTGCGAAAGCTCCCGGCCCAACCGGGAGAGGTCAAGGGAAACTACCAGGCTTGAGGACGGCAGAGGAAGGTGGAATTCCCGGTGTAGCGGTGGAATGCGTAGATATCGGGAGGAACACCGGTGGCGAAGGCGACCTTCTGGGCCGTTTCTGACGCTGAGGCGCGAGAGCGTGGGGAGCAAACCGGATTAGATACCCGGGTAGTCCACGCCCTAAACGATGAGTGCTAGGTATAGGGGGTATCGACCCCCTCTGTGCCGTAGCTAACGCGTTAAGCACTCCGCCTGGGGAGTACGGCCGCAAGGCTAAAACTCAAAGGAATTGACGGGGGCCCGCACAAGCAGCGGAGCGTGTGGTTTAATTCGATGCAAAGCGAAGAACCTTACCTGGGCTTGACATACTGGAAGTAGGAACCTGAAAAGGGGACGACCCGTAAAGTCGGGAACTAGTACAGCTGTTGCATGGCTGTCGTCAGCTCGTGCCGTGAGGTGTTGGGTTAAGTCCCGCAACGAGCGCAACCCCTGTTGCCAGTTACATGTGTCTGGCGAGACTGCTCCGCACAACGGAGAGGAAGGTGGGGATGACGTCAAGTCATCATGGCGCTTACGCCCAGGGCTACACACACGCTACAATGGCCGGTACAACGGGCTGCGAAACCGCGAGGTGGAGCGAATCCCATCAAAACCGGCCCCAGTTCAGATTGCAGGCTGCAACCCGCCTGCATGAAGGAGGAGCTGCTAGTAACCGCATATCAGCATGGTGCGGTGAATACGTTCCCGGGCCTTGTACACACCGCCCGTCACGTCATGAAAGCTGGCAACACTTGAAGTCGCTGTGCCAACCCTTCGGGGAGGTAGGTGCCGAGAGTGGGGCTAGTGATTGGGACGAAGTCGTAACAAGGTAGCTGTACCGGAAGGTGCGGCTGGATCACCTCCTTTCTAAGGAGCTCTCTCTCCTCTTTTGGAGAGATCACTCCTAGGTCGGTCAGTGGACCGCCGTTACAAGATCCAACGCTGTGGGCATGACCCGTCCGGCTCTCACAAGGGGCTGGCGGTGGGAGCCCCGGTTGGGTGGAAGAGCGGAGATACGGACACTGAGGATCCTAGGCCAGGTTTCCTGGCCGAAAGTCGATTGAACTTAAAGCGGATGACCAATCGTCTTCTTTCCACTGTCCAGTTGTTAAGTAGCACGCCCAAAACGGCGGACCACCCACGGTCCCCCGTTTCGTTTCTGCGTCTGGTTGACCACGGTGAACCCAGCGAGAACCGTGGCGTTTTCGGGACCCTAAAGAGAAGGGGCGAACCTACCAGGTTCGCCCCGTTCTTTTGTCAGTAAAGTTCCGTCGGTCCCGGTGAACCCGCTCCCTACGCCGACGCGGGCTGCCACTGTGGCAGGTAGATGTCGTCGCTGAGCTTGTCGAAGTACACCTCGACGCGGTCATCGATGTTGACGGAGTCGACGTCATCGACCTTGACATTGCCGTTCATTCGCGGGCCTTCGTCGAGCTGAACGAGGGCGTAGATGTATGGGACGTCGTCGTTGAAGGCCGGGTTGCCGGGTTGACGGACGACGATGAAGCTATAGATGCGGCCCTTTCCACTGACGGCGCCCCATTCGAGCTTGTCGGAGAGGCACTGTGGGCAGCGCTCTCTGGGATAGAAGAAACGATTGTTGCAGGCTTGGCACCGCTGGATGCGGAGCTCACCGTCCTTGGTCCCTTCCCAGAAGGGTTGCGTCAAGGGATCAGCCATTGGGATCGGTTTCTGCGGTCGCGGCGGTTGCTGTGCCATCGCCTACGTACTCCTTGTGTTGTCTGGCTATGTGCCTATCGATGGTGCTTTAGGCGACAAGAGACTTGTCGTTGGTGAGGACGAGTGAGCAGAACTTGCTCAGAATACCGCCTCAACCGTTGACGAAGCCAACCGTGTTGCGTTCGACTTGACGTTCGCCGCCACGGCCCTGCAGTTGGAGGGTCGCTTCCATGACTTGCGAGAACCCCCCGGTGTTTCCTGCCTGTTGTCCGTACGAGAGCTGGCCGCCGTGGGTGTTGACTGGGAAGTCGCCCTTGTAGGTCGTGTCGTGTTCGGCATACCAGGGGCCGGACTCGCCCTTCGGCATGAACCCGGCGTCCTCGAGCGTGATCATGACGGTGATCGTGTAGCAATCGTAGATCTGGGCGAAGTCCATTTCGGACGGTTTCATACCGGCCATCGTAAACGCCCGCTTTGCCGACACGACCGCCGGAGAGCGGGTGATGCGTTCGGCCCAGGTGAGCTGATCGTGGTCCGTGTGGTGGCCGGCGCCAGCCAGGTAGACGGGTTTGTGTGGCATAGCCGCGGCCTTCTCGGGGGAGGTGACGATAACGGCACCCCCTCCGGCACACGGCATGACGCACTCCAACAGGTGGAGGGGATCGGCGATAAGCCTCGAGTTCCCGACGTCCTCCGCGGTGATGGGCTGGCCAGCGAACGCCGAGCCGGGCGTAACGAGGGCGTTGGCCCGCTGGTCCGCAGCGACCTTGTATCGCTGCTCGTCGGTGGTGCCGTACTCGTAGGCGTGGCGTCGGGCGATCTGCGCGTACCAGCCGTTGGCCGCCACGACCGGCCCATACGGGTCGATGAAGGGATCCGGACGAGGGGCGACGCGCGGTTGCGTACCCTGGTTGCCACCCAGCATGACCAGAACCGTATCGGCGAGGCCGGCCGCGATCCAGGTGGATGCGAGAACAATACCGGTCGCACCCGTCGCGCCCATGTTGTTGATGCCGCTGGCCATGGTCGTCTTTAGTCCCAGATAGTCGGACATGATGGCGGGCCAGTTGTTGGCGTCTTCGCCGCCTGGAGATTCAGTGGCTAGGCCATTGATGTCTTCCCTGCGAAGGCCGGCATCGGCGATGGCCATCGCGGCGACGTCAGCCTGCATGCCTCGTTGCGATTTGTCGGGCCAAGTGCGACGGGCCGGTGTCCAACCGACGCCGACGATTGCCGCCTTTCCTTTGAGTGTCATCTGCGACTGTCCTCCCCCTGATCAGATTCGGACTGCCCTCGCCGTTTGGGCGTGATCCTTAACGGGCAGCATTCTAAGGACGGCAGCGGTACACGTCAAACAATCCGTATATATCTATGGAGAACGAGATGCGGGCCCAGGCGTCTCCTGCATTGCGATCATCCCGAGCGATTTATACTCGCCGCGGGGTGACAGCGCATGCGGCGTAGCGAATTCGAGCGGCTGGTCGTTAGGGCTTTGGAGTCGCTCCCGGCGGAGATCGACGAGCGGCTGGATAACGTCGCCATTGTCGTTGAGGACTGGCCAGATGAGGAGCAGTTAGCGCTGGGCGATGAAGATCCCCACGACCATGGTGCGTATGGGCTGCTTGGTCTCTATCAAGGAGTGCCGCTGAATGCGCGCGATGGGTACGGGATGGGCGGTGTGCTGCCGGATAAGATCTCGATCTTCCGGCGTCCGATCGAGGCGATGGGCCTGGACCACCGGGAAACGGTGGAGGAGATCAGGAAGACCGTCCTCCACGAGATCGGCCACCACATGGGGTTCTCCGAGGGAGACTTAGAACGACTGGGGTACGACTGAGGGGCCCGCTGATGGGGCTCCATGGCGCGCTGCTCGACTGGTACCGGGCGAACCGCCGTGACCTGCCCTGGCGGGGTACATTGGACCCGTATCGGGTGCTGGTCGCCGAGGTGATGCTCCAGCAGACGCAAGTCGAGCGCGTAAAGCCGGTCTTCACTCGGTTTGTGAAACGATTCCCGACGGTGGAGTCTCTCGCGCTGAGTCCGGTCGCGGAGGTCATCCGCGCCTGGAGCGGCATGGGATACAACCGCCGGGCCGTGCACCTGCACCGTGCCGCACAGGTGATTGTGTCGGACCATGGCGCAGTTGTGCCTTCGGACGAGGAGACGCTGGGGTCGCTGCCCGGCGTCGGCCGGTACACGGCGGCGGCGGTCGCATGCTTTGGATTCGGACAGACGGTGCCGGTCGTCGACACGAATGTGCGGCGCGTCCTAGGCCGGATCGTGGCCGGACCGGTCCCGATTAGCCTGCGAGAAGGGTGGGGGCTGGCGACGGAACTTCTGGCGGGCGGAGGCGTCGCGTCGGACTGGAACCAAGCATTGATGGACCTTGGGTCATCCGTCTGTACGGCGCGTGGTCCACGGTGTACCGAGTGCCCGGTGCGAGACCTGTGCGCATCGGCGTCGACGTTCATAGCGGGAAGTGGACATAGCGAGAGGGCAACGAGGGTGGCTGAGGAGCCGAAGCAGTCGTCGTTCGTGGGCAGTTCTCGGTACTATCGCGGCCGCATCGTCGAGGCGTTGCGGGCGGAACGTGGGCCGGTGTCGCTGGAAGAGCTGACTGAACAGATCCAGCGCTCGTCGGACACGAGCAACGGGGTGACCTCGGTCCATGAATCAACGATCACGGATTTGGTCGACGCGCTCGTCCGCGACGGACTCGTGAAATCGGCGGAGTCCGGCGTCTCGCTCGCGTAGGTCTACTGGATGGCGGTAGTCGCGAGATCCCAACCGCCGGTCCGCAGCCAGGACTGGATATCGTTGGTCAGCCGGACCCAAGGGTCGTCAATCGTTTCGAGCTGCTCCGGCGAGAGCTCGGTGTAGGCCCTCTCGAACTGAGGGAAGAACCATATCGAGGCTGCCCAAAACCCTTCGATTCGAGCGGAGGCGGGTGTTCGGGAGAGGTAGCCCTCGCGGCCTTCTACTTGCCATGTGTTGATGACGGTGGACCCGCGGGCCAAAGCGACAGCCTCGGTCCAGGAGGCTTTCCGGCTCTCACCGGCATGCGGTTCCATGAGTGCGATGAGACGCTGGAGACGGTGGTCATCGTCGGCGTCCTCGCCTGCGGAACGCTTTGTCGTGAGGCTGTCCCAGGCGTCGCCGAGGGCAGGGACGGTGAGTCCACCGTCACTGGCGATCGCAATGAAGCCGGTACGCTCGGACCAGGCGAGTGCCTTGTTCGTGGCGATCTCGAGGTGCGAGGCGCCAGGTTCCGGCGGTGAGGAACGGTCCGGCTCCCGGAGGTCAGTGGGGAGGTGGATCTCGAAGGGCCATCCGGCGACGATGGTGCGCAAGCGGTCCGCCTTCGCCGGGTTCGCAGTCCCAATCAAGAGGCTAACGGCGCCCTGGTTGCGAGGATGGCCCTCGGGATCAATCACAACGACCGGGGTGAATGGTCCGGTGGTCCGGTCCGGCTGGCGCTATGGGGAGCGCCGTGCGCTTGCGGCCTGCGGACGGCTGACGGACCGGTTGTTCTTCTGTTGCCTCCGCTCCTGTGGCCGCCGCCGTTCTTCGTTTCGTGGTCGAGAACGACGGGAAGTGGAGCTCTTGTCGCGCGCGCGAGTGCTGAGGTAGAGGCCCCCGAGGAAGGCGAAACTGGCAAGGATTGGGGCCCATTTGGCCACAGATTCGGACGGGCCGACGATCCGGACACCCAGGGTGATGAAGACCGCGCCGAGCAGCACGGCGAGGAGTGTAATCATGCGCCGCTCCCACTGGCGCGCGATCAAGCCGAGGCCGATTGCGATTGGGATCCCGGTGGCGATGACAGCCGGGATGTTCTCGCTGGCGATTGTCGTCTCGGACAGTTCGGCGAGGGTCGTGAACTGGTTGGAGCCCACGAGCCAGAATGCGACCCCCAGCGCGAGTCCCGTGGCCGCGCCGGTGAGGAAGACCGCGATGTCGTAGAGGAAGTAGCCGACGACGACAAGGACGATGGCGGTGCCGACGACCGTCGTCCACAACGCGGGGCCCTGGATACCGAACCCTGGGGCGAAGAGATAGAGGAGCGCGCTGCCTGCGAAAGCTGCTGCGAGGGCCACCATAAACCGGTAGAGGTAGTAGCCGATCAGGCACAACGCCAGGCCGGCCGCGATGAACGGAAAGCCCCAAAGCGGGTCGATGTCGAGGGCGAGCAGTTGGCTGAGCTCAAGCCCCTCGACAAGATCCTGTTGTGCGATTGCAGCAGCGCCGATCACTGCCTTCGCCCTTGCCTCACCTGTCCCATGGTTGCGCTGACGTGAACCATCTTACGCGCGGAGCGGTGTGCGGGCGCGACGAATTGTTACCACTAGGTAAACACTGTGGCGATTCGTTTCTCGGAAGTGTTCGACTAACCAGAACCACGACCGCGGTCGAAGCGGAACCAGGCGACGGCGATGCCAAGCAGTGGAGCGACGGTGAGCGCTGCCAGGGAAAGTGGGATCAGGACGCCGGCGAGATCGTCAGGCATCGGAAACCTCCTTCGTGCGTGATGTGCCGACGCGCGCGGGCACGCGGCCCTTGCCGGTCTTCGCTCCTTTGACTGTGCCGTTCACGCAGGCGCCGTTCCGTGAGGGACTGTCGGAGGGGTTTATAAGGTGTTTCAGGAACTGGCCCGTATAGCTGTCTTCGATCCCGGCGACGTGTTCGGGTGTGCCCTCGGCGATGACTTCACCTCCCCGGTCGCCGGGACCGGGCCCGAGGTCGATTATCCAGTCGGCGTTCTTGATCATATCGAGGTGATGCTCGATGAGCAGGACGGAGTTCCCACCGTCGACGAGCCGGTGCAGGACGTTCATGAGCGCGTGAGCGTCGGAGAATGAGAGTCCCGTGGTCGGTTCGTCGAGGATGTAGAGGGTGCGTCCGGTCGCCCGCTTCGAGAGTTCAGTGGCGAGCTTGACACGCTGCGCTTCGCCACCGGATAGGGTGGTGGCAGGCTGGCCGAGCCGCATGTAGCCGAGACCGACGTCGACCATCGTCTTGAGCTTGTTGCCGATGCGCGGGAAGGCCTCGAACACGTCGGCGGCTTCGGCGACGGTGAGGTCGAGGATGGCGGCGATTGACAGGCCCTTGAACTGGATCTCGAGGGCCTCACGGTTGTAGCGAGCGCCTTTGCACACCTCGCACGGCACGGTGACATCCGGGAGGAACTGCATCTCGATGAGCTGGTAGCCGTCGCCACGGCACGCCTCGCACCGTCCACCCTTGACGTTGAACGAGAAGCGGCCGGGTGCGTATCCGCGCATGCGCGCTTCCGGCGTCGTCGCGAAGATCTCTCGGATGGGCGTGAATGCGCCGACGTATGTTGCTGGGTTGGAGCGCGGGGTACGGCCGATCGGCGACTGATCGATGTTGACGACCTTGTCGATGAGGTCGAGTCCGTCGACCCGGTCGACTGCGCCGGGGATCTCCTTCGCCCGGTAGAGCTGCTGAGCGAGCTTCTTGTAGAGGATCTCGTAGACGAGCGTGGACTTGCCGGAGCCGGAAACGCCGGTGACGCACACGAGCAACCCGAGCGGGATTTTGAGGTTCTGGTTCTTGAGGTTGTTCTGGCGGGCGCCTCGGATGGAGAGTTCGCGGCCCCGTTGGCGTGGGCGGCGCTTCTCTGGCAGGGGAATCTTCTTCTTTCCGGTCAAGTAGGCTGCGGTCAACGATTCGTCGGATTTTAGGACGTCGTCGAGTGCGCCGGTTGCCACGACTCGGCCGCCGTGCTCGCCGGCGCCAGGTCCCATATCGACGATGTGATCGGCGGCCCGCATGACAGCCTCATCGTGTTCGACGACGAGGATGGTGTTCCCCAGGTCGCGCAGTCTCTTCAGCGTCTCGATGAGGCGCTGATTGTCGACGGGGTGGAGGCCGATCGAGGGTTCGTCACAGATGTAGAGCACGCCCATCAGTCCAGAGCCGATCTGGGTGGCGAGGCGGATGCGCTGGCCCTCCCCGCCCGACAGCGTTCCAGCGCTCCGTTCCAAGGTCAGGTACTCGAGGCCGACGTCGACGAGGAATTTCAGGCGCGACGCGATCTCCTTGACGATCTGGGACGCGATCATGCGCTCGCGCTCGGACAGCGGGCCGCCCTCGGATTCGAGGCGCGCCACCCACGCGAGGCCGCGGTCGATGGTCATGGCCGTCGCTTCGACGATCGAATGGTCGTCGACGGTCACGCCGAGGGCCTCGGGCTTGAGACGCTTCCCTTCACAAACCGTACACAGGCGCTGGGTCATGAAGCGCTCGATCTCGGTCCGCATGTAGTCGGAGTCGGTGTCCTTGTAGCGGCGTTCGAGGTTGGGAATGACGCCTTCGAATGATGTCCCGAAGCGGATGACCCGGCCGCGACGCGTGCGGTGACGGACCTCCAGCTTGCGCCCCTCGCCCGCGTCGTTGGGGCGGTCGCCGTAGAGGATCCAACGGAGTTGGACGGCGCTCAGGTCCTTGACTGGCGTGTCCGCGGAGAACCCGAGCTCAGCAGAGGCCGATTGAAGGATCGAGGCGTACCAGGGGGCCATGGTGCCGGCGCGGCTCCAGGGCGAGACTGCGCCTTCGGAGATAGACAGCTCCTTGTTGGGGATGACCAGATCGGGATCCAGCTCGAGTTTGAAGCCGAGGCCCGTGCATTCGGGGCAAGCGCCGTGTGGGCTGTTGAAGGAGAAGGTGCGGGGCTCGATGGCACCGACGGAGATGCCGCAATGCACGCAGGCGAAGTGCTCGCTGAAGAGCATCTCGTCGCCGCTATCGGGATCGACGATCTGCATGATGCCGGTGCCGAGCTTGAGGGCTTGTTCGACGGAGTCCGCGACTCGGGTGGCGATCTCCGAACCCTGTTCGGGGACGACGAGGCGGTCGACGACGACCTCGATGGTGTGGTTCCTGGTTTTGGTCAGCGTGATGGTCTCGGAGAGGTCGCGGACCTCGCCGTCGACGCGGACGCGGACGAAACCGCCGCGCCGTGCCTCATCTAGGAGCCCTTGGTGTTCACCTTTGCGGTCTCGGACGAGAGGGCCGAGGACGAGGATGCGTGTTCCCTCTGGCAACCCGAGGACGGAGTCGACGATCTGTTGAACGGTCTGGCTCTCGATGGGTCGGCCGCAGTTCGGGCAGTGAGGGTGGCCGACACGCGCGTAAAGGAGGCGGAGGTAGTCGTAGACCTCGGTGACGGTGCCGACGGTGGACCTTGGGTTGTGGGAGACACCTTTCTGATCGATAGAGATGGCGGGGGAGAGGCCTTCGATGTACTCGACGTCGGGCTTCTCCATGCGGCCGAGGAACTGGCGTGCGTAGGCGCTGAGGGACTCGACGTAGCGGCGTTGGCCCTCGGCGTAGATGGTGTCGAAGGCGAGGGAACTCTTGCCGGACCCGGAGACGCCGGTGATGACGACGAGCTGATCGCGCGGGATCTCGACGTCGATGTTCTTGAGGTTGTGCTCGCGCGCGCCCTTGACGTAGATCGACCTGGTGGGCATGCGGTTGGAGGGCCTCCCCGTGCGTTCAGGCTCCGAGCGTCGGTGGGTCAGTGGGCTAGTTAGTGTACGCGTCGGCAAAAGGGAGGTTCAAGGGTGGGGGTGGGCGCGACCGAGCGGTTTTGACGGGGTCGAGAGCGGATACGTAGACTGAAGGACGGGCGCTAGCTCGCGGCCCGCGTCGTTACGGCCGAGTGGGGTATTAGCTCAGGTGGTTAGAGCGCGGTCCTGATAAGACCGAGGTCCGTGGTTCGAGTCCACGATACCCCACCAACCTATAGCTAAGACCTGCGGGGAATCGAACTCTTCAGCCGTGGCATACGACTGAGACCCGCCTAAGACTGCCGGCAGTCCCCGCCCCGGGCCCTGTAGCACCGTTTGGGCTGCACTTCTCCCGAACAGACCAGCTAGTGGCGTCTCGGCATTCGGCCGGCCAGCCACTGCGCTTACTCCTTTCAGGTCCACCGTCCGCGAATGTCGTAGTTATTGGGAGTGCGCGTCTGGTCTTACTCCCCCTCAACCTAAAGACGGTCTCGCGGATACTACATATAGAGGTGTCCGTACAGACGAGGGACGGCGAATAGTGAGCGACCGACTAGACATGGAACGGATGAAAGAGGGCGATATCAACGCCCTTGGTAAGCTGGTGAGCCGTTACCAGACGAACGCACTGCGCGCCGCCTATCTGGTCACTCACGAACTCACTCTTGCTGAGGATGTCGTGAGCGGCGCTTTCCTTCGAGTCTTCGAACGGAGGCAGCAGTTCGACCCGACGCGCCCGTTCGGTCCATGGTTCTACAGAATCGTCGTGAACGATGCCATCAAGGCGACCCAACGGCGCGACCGGACGACGACCGTCGATCATGCAGAAGGCACGGGAGGGTCGGACGAATCGGCCGACCCGGAGGCAGCCGCAATCCTGAACGAGGAGCGAAGCGCCGTTCGCGAGGCGCTAGAACGGCTTACGCCAGCGCAGCGAGGTGTAGTCGTGATGCGGTACTTTCTCGATCTGTCCGAGGCCGAGATGGTCGAGCGAACCGGACGCATGCCGGGCACCGTTAAGCGCCACCTCCATGACGCACGAGCGCGTATGAGGCAGCTACTCCAGGGCATAGTACGCGGAGAGTAGGAGGACGATATGAACGCGCAACCAATCGACGAGCTCCTGAACCGGGACCGGCTGACCGACCTAGCCCAATCCGCGGTGTCTGACGCCCATGACCTTTGGCCCCGCATCGAGAGAAGCGTCCGCGACCTACAACGAGGAAAAGCAGGGTTTGGCGCGATGAGACGCAACGTAGTCGTCGTCTTTGGGTCTCTAGCAGCCGTAGGCGTCCTCGTGGTTGTCTTGGTCACTCCGGGGATCATGTTCTTTGGCGGCGTCGACGAATCCGAGAAAGCCCCTGGCACCAGCAACGATGCGATGTACTCCACCGATAGCGAAGAAGCGCATCCTGAGTCCACGGACGCGTCTATAGGGGCAGGATCGGCTTCTGACAACCGCGCAGGAGAGGAGAGTACACCCCCGCCGGAAGCGGCGGCGCCGGAAATCGACGACCCTCCTAGTGACGCGGAGTTGAGAGACTTGCAGCACATCGCCAGCGAAGAAGGTATATCTCTTCAAGAAGCCATCGAGCGGTATGCCTGGAACAACAGATTCTCCTTGGCGGTCGCGAAAATCCGCGAGGCGTCTCCCGAGGCTTTCGCTAGAGCGGAGATCGTAGACGGTGATCACGCGTGGGTCGGTTTCGCGGGCCGCGCTCCCGAGGCAGCACTCGACATTATCGGCACCTTCAGCAGGAGTCACAGCGGCGTTTCAGTCGAAGTGCGCACCGACCTGGGTTTCACTGAGGCGGAACTCGAAAGGGCGATCGAAGCAGTCCACTTCGCAGTGCTCGGGGCACCTGAAGTGCGTGACGCCTCCACCTCGTTCGACTTCGAGGCAGGTCAGATAAGGACGACTGTCGTACTGGAGAGCACAGCTTCCGACTCCGTTCTCGATGACCTCCGGGCGGTTGCGGAGAAGAACCTCATTGATGCGACTAGGGCGGACATTCTCAAAGGCATGACGACCTCTGTGGTCCGCTCGAATCGCGGGGTTATTGGCGGTTCTGACTGAGAGCAATCGAACGGCATGGCAAGGCGCAGCCAACCAAAGGCGGACCTTGTGACCAACAGTTCTGCCTCAAGAAGATTCTTATCCGGCCGTCTAGGACTCCTAATCGTCGCGGTTGCGGTGAGTGGGTTGCTGCTTTTCGCGGCCTTGTTGTCCTTCGGCCTCGGCGTATACACGTTGCGCAGCGAAGTGCGCGTGGTCGAAGGGTTCTTGTGGTACCCAGACATTCTCACACTCACTACCCCCACCTGCCACAAGGCCCCGGGGGTGTCGCTGTTGCGGGAGACGGATGTCGACGTGCAGGTTAAGGTCGTTGCCTCCTCTCATCCCTTTCTACGAGGTGGCGATGACTGCCAAGATGCCGTTGAGGTCAAACTTCAAGAGCCACTTGGAGATCGGGTCGTCGTCGACAAGCACACCGAGCAATCAGTGAGCGTCAGCACTATCAATCCATAGTCGGATCAAGGGGAGAAATTCAGCGTGCAGTAACCCTCAAGGTGGATGCCCGGACTGGCGACTCGTCAGCGTTCGCTCATTCCGAAGAGCGTGGCTGCTGACGTATCGGTACGTAGTTCGCCTGGATCGCTGTTGACCTAGGTTCACAGCCTCACGGCCAGCCGAAAAGTTCGCAGTACAGTACACGTAGGCCCACCAGGGCTCGCTCAGATTGAGCGCCCTCATGCTGAGGTTGAGGCTGTTCCCGCATTTGGGCACCGACGACACCGGAGGCCGTCATGGCCGATAAACAGAAGGTCGTCGCCTACATCTCAACTGGCCGTCGGTTCTTGGTGTTCGCGCATGTGCGGTTTCCAGAGGCTGGAGTGCAGGTAGTCTAAGGAACTGTGAGAAAGGAGAGGTGTGCCAAAGACGCGGTGCTGTGTCCGGCTGGTGAGACCCACCACCCACAAGCACTCTGAGGCATACAATTCCCCTCTTTTTCTTTTGGCACTGTCTTCCGGCATGCGCATCGCGTAACGATGGCGGCCTTGCCGGGCTTGACCACGATCTCTTTGGCGAAGAGCTCGACGAACGCCTTGGTCTCGGTGATCGCGCTGGTCTTCAGGAACTTGCCCATCTCCGCTGCGGACGCGGCGTTAGTATCGGCGCTGTCCAGCATCATCCGGCGCTCCGACAGCAGCGACCTCGCCTCCTCAGTGCCTAAGAGCAGGTCTCCTACCTGGAGGAGGCCAGGTTCGCCTGTCTTGGAGTGGTGTAAACGAATGGCCAGTATTAGCTACCATTGCGTTAACATTTATCTTGGAGAATTGTGCCGGTTGGCGCTTCTGAAGCGGCCCCGTGGCATGCTCTCCAGTCTAAGTTCGCACTTCACCGCCTCTATACAAGGATGGGTGAGGATGGTCGCCATTGGAGTATGACCCTCCACGAAGTCGTGAAGCAGGGTGGTTGGATAACCATAACTTGAAAAAACGGCTATCACCCCAAGGTCTCGGGGGGGTAATAGCCCGTCGCCTCCCCACCGCGAGTCAGAGAACCCGCTACGCCCCAGTCAAGTTGGGGATTGCCGCCTTTATTGCCTGCCTGTTTGCGGCTGCTACCACATTGGGGCATCCCGTTTCCGCCAACAGCCATGGCTGCGACAACGGCATAGCGGTGTCCGGTCAAGAGGCAAGCCTCGTCGCTGATTGTGAAACGCTGCTTGATGTCAAGGCAACTCTTGATCCTGACAATATGTTGGACTGGAACATCAACACGCCCATCGCTAACTGGGAAGGTGTCTCCGTTTCACGTGGCAGGGTCGCGAAACTCCAGTTCAGTGGGAAAGGGCTCAGCGGCTCGATCCCTGCAGAGTTGGGCAACCTTGCCAATCTGACGCTCCTCAATCTCCGCAACAACGAGCTCAGCGGCTCCATACGCGTTGGGCTGGGCAACCTCTCCAACCTGACCGAACTCTACCTCGATAGCAACAATCTTGCCGGCTCAATCCCTCCTGAGTTGGGCAACCTGGCCAACCTAACGCTCCTCTACCTCTTCAACAACGGACTCACTGGCCCGATCCCGGCAGAGCTGGGCGACCTCCCCAACCTGCGCGAACTTTACCTCGCCGACAACAATCTCACCGGCTCAATCCCTCCTGAGTTGGGCAATCTCACCAACTTGGTGGCGCTCAATCTTCGCAGCGACGGATTGACCGGCCCGATCCCGGCAGAGCTGGGCGACCTCTCCAACTTGGAGCTCCTCTACCTCGACGGCAACGAACTCACCGGCTCCATTCCTCCTGAGCTCGGCAATCTCACCAACCTCTCGGTTCTCAACCTGCACAGCAACGAGCTCACTGGCCCCATTCCACCTGAGCTGGGCAACCTTACCGACGTGACGGTTCTCAACCTGCACAGCAACGAGCTCACTGGCCCCATTCCACCTGAGGTCGGCAACCTTACCGACGTGACGGTTCTCAACCTGCACAGCAACGAGCTCACTGGCCCCATTCCACCTGAGGTCGGCAACCTCATAGGCCTGAAGCAACTCTATCTCTATAGCAACGAGCTCACTGGCTCCATTCCACCTGAGGTTGGCAACCTCACCGACTTGACGCTCCTCTACCTCTTCAACAACGGACTCAGCGGCCCCATCCCCCCAGAGCTGGGCAACCTCACCGACGTGACGGTTCTCAACCTGCACAGCAACGAGCTCACTGGCTCCATCCCCGCAGAGTTGGGTGACCTGGCTGCACTGACGAACCTCCAGCTTCAAGGCAACGAGCTCACCGGTCCAATACCCGGGAAGCTCGGCAATCTCACCAACGTGACAAGGCTCTACCTCTACAACAACGAGCTGAGCGGTCCTATCCCCGCAGAGCTAGGCAACCTCACTAACCTGACGCTCCTCTACCTCTTCGACAACGGACTCAGCGGCCCCATCCCCGCAGAGCTGGGCAACCTCACCGACGTGACGGTGCTCAACCTGCACAGCAACGAGCTCACTGGCTCCATCCCCGTAGAGCTGGGTGACCTGGCTGCCCTAACGAACCTCCAGCTTCAAGGCAACGAACTCACCGGCCCGATTCCGACCGAGCTGGGCGACCTGACCGCTCTGACACGTCTCTATCTCTACGGCAACGAGCTCACCGGCGAAATCCCTGCGGAGTTGGGCAGCCTCACCAACCTGACGCACCTCTACCTTCGGGACAATGAGCTCACCGGTTCAATCCCGGCTCAGCTCGGGAATCCCCAAAGCTTGGAGAGGCTCGTGTTCAGCGGTAATGAGCTCACGGGCGCGATCCCGGCAGAGTTGGGCAGCCTCACCGACCTGACGCACCTCTACCTTCACAGCAACAAGCTGAGTGGCTTGATTCCACGAGAGTTAGGGAAACTCACTAACCTCGCGGAACTGCATCTCTACGGCAACGAGCTCTCCGGCCCGATCCCTGGGGAGTTCGGCAACCTGAGCACCCTGACACACCTGTACCTCTACGGAAACGACCTAGCCGGATCGATCCCAGCAGAACTAGGCGCCTGCACAGGCCTCACGCAACTTGATCTCAGCAACAACGAGCTCACCGACCAGATCCCCGTCGAACTGGGCAACCTGGCAGACCTGGCGTTCCTCAACCTCAACAACAACAAGCTGAGTGGCGTCATCCCCACCGAACTGGGAAACCTGACGAATCTTAGGGAGCTGAAACTGAGCGACAACATACTTACGGGCCCCATCCCGGTGCAGTTGGGTGAACTCAAATACTTGACGGTTCTCACGCTCAACAACAACAAACTGAGCGGTGCGATTCCTCCCCAGCTGGGCGGCTTGACCGACTTGAAGGAATTGATGTTGAGCAACAACCTGCTTGACCGCCCCATCCCGATGGAGTTCGGCGACCTCATCAACCTGACGGCCCTCACGCTCGGCAACAACGAGTTGAGCGGTGCAATCCCTCCGCAATTGGGAAACCTCGTGGACTTGAGGGAGCTGACACTGGACAACAATCTGCTCACCGGCCCCGTCCCGGTGGAGTTCGGCGATCTCACCGACCTGACGATCCTCACGCTCGGCAACAACGAGCTGAGCGGCGTCATCCCCTCCGAACTGGGGCGCCTCACGGACCTGAGGGAGCTGACACTGGACAACAATCTGCTCACCGGCCCCGTCCCGGTGGAGTTCGGCGACCTCACCGACCTGACGGTCCTCACGCTCGGCAACAACGAACTGAGCGGCGTCATCCCCTCCGAACTGGGGCACCTCACGGACCTGAGGGAGCTTGCGCTGGGCGACAACAAACTCACCGGCCCCGTCCCGGTGGAGTTCGGCGACCTCACCGACCTGACGATCCTCACGCTCAACAACAACGAGCTGAGTGGCGTCATCCCAACCGAACTGAGAAATCTCACGAATCTTAGGGAGCTGAAACTGAGCGACAACATGCTCATGGGCCCCATACCGGAGGAGTTGGGTGAACTCATATACCTGGTGATCCTCACGCTCAACAACAACGAGCTGAGCCTTGCAATCCCTCCGCAGTTGGGCAGCCTGAACGACTTAAGGGAGTTGACGTTGAGCGACAACATGCTCGATGGCCCCATCCCCCTCGAACTGGGAAACCTCACGGACCTTAGGGAGTTGACACTTGACAACAATCTCCTCACCGGCCCTATTCCGATGGAGTTAGGCGCTCTCACAACTCTGATGGTTCTTACGTTGGGCAACAACGAGTTGAGCGGTGCGATCCCTCCGCAATTAGGTAACCTCACGGACCTAACGAACCTTAGCCTCGACGGCAATCACCTCAGTGGCTCCATCCCGCTCCAACTGGCGAATCTCTCTGGCCTCACAGTCCTGAACCTCAACAACAACTCGCTCACCGGTCCGCTCCCTCCCGAGCTGGGGGGCCTGACGGACCTGACCGAGCTTCGTCTCAACGTCAACCACCTCAGTGGTCCCATCCCCGCCGAACTGGGCAATCTCATCAACCTGACGGTGCTCAGCTTGAATGCGAATGGGCTGAGTGGTCCGCTCCCTCCCGAGCTGGGGGATCTGGCGGACCTGACCGAGCTTCACCTTGGCGGCAACTGGCTGACTGGGACTATTCCCGCAGCATGGGATGACCTGACCGAGTTGACAGTCCTCGACCTTCGTGGCAACCAATTAACGGGACCCGTCCCCGTAGCGTTGAGTGACCTCATAGACCTGACAGACCTCGATGTCGGCCGCGACAGAACCACGAGGTCCGACCTTGTTCAATTCGGCGATACGCCACCGGCCGAGCACGCGGCAGAGACCATCGGGCCGACGCCCTCGTTGACGAATGATGGTGGCGCACAACCCTCTGCGCTGACCCTGGCGCTCGTAGGCATCGGGGGTTTGGCGATTGGCACAATTATCGGAGGCATCGTAGTAGTTTGGGTGCAGCGTAAGTGGGGCTGGATAAAGTTCGTGTAGGCAACTCACATCCTGCTGAAAAAGATGGCCCGAGAGGCAGTCACGACAGTGCCTTGGCTGCATAGCTCGCTCTGATCGAGCGCTCTCACACCGAGGTTGAGGCTGTTCCCGCATTCGGGCACCGACGCCACCGGAGTCCGTCACGGTCGTCAACCACAGATGAGGAGTTCAGATATGAGTGTGAGCAACGAAATGAGGCGGGTGCACCCTGGAGAGATACTGGGTGAGGAGCTTGGGCTGTCGGCGAACACGCTGGCCGAAGCTCTGGATGTACCCACGAATCGAATGACGGCGATCCTGAAAGGGCAGCGCGGGGTGACGGCCGACACAGCGCTGCGCCTTTCCCGCTTCTTCGGCACCACGCCCTAACTATGGCAAAACCTTCTGACAGCATTGGAGGTGCGAGTTGCCGAGATTAGATCGGAATGCAGATCGAGGAACGTGTGCAACCACGAGAAAAGCCCAGATGGGTCGCGGGTGAGTCTGCGGCTAAGCGGCAAGAGCTTACTGCCGCGGGATAGAGCGCCGAATAACCCGGCACTCCTATTGGGTCTGGTGTTTGGGTTGGGGGCTCTAGTGATTAAAGAGAATGACCTCCGGATCCCCCTAATCGCACCAAAAGGTCTGAATAGACTAGGAGTTACAGCACCCGATGCGTGTTTGGGTTGGAGCCAATTGGTTCGTGGTGGTAGTTGCTGGTATAACAGCAACCATTGGTATTGCTTCAATCGTGATAAATCTAGTGTCGTAGATGCGGACCAACACAGCGCACTCCCTCCCCAAGCTCGGTAGGTGGACCTGGATACATGATTCCGTGATGTCATATGGCAGAGACCACCGGGCTGACACCGTCAGTGACGAATGATGGTGGCGCACGACCCTCTGCGCTGGCCCTGGCGCTTGTAGCCATCGGGGGTTTGGCGATTGGCACAATTATCGGAGGCATCGTAGTAGTTGGGGTGCAGCGCAAGTGGGGCTGGACAAAGTTTGTGTAGGCAGCTCACAGCCTGCTGAAAACGATGGCCCGAGGGGTGGCCACGGCGGTGCGTTTGCTGCATAGTTCGCTCGATTCCACAGCCCGTGCCCTAGCTACGGCAGCGGGTATAGCGCGCTATGGGTGTTCAATAGTTCGCCCAGATCCATAGCCCACTAGGTGACAATCGTAGTTCGAAAGGTGGTGCGAACGGTGAGGCGAAACGATCGGAGGCACGATTGGCATGGGGAGCCTCAAGCTGAACGTGCACTTTCCCGCGCTGTCTTGCGGCATCCCATGAGAGCGGAAATATGAGCGTTTAATTGCAGGGCGGGCGAGAACGGGGGCGTTCACCCTCCCTGCTCGGCAGAAACCAGGGTCTTGGCCGCTGTCTGACCGCTTCGGACCGCGCCTTCCATTGTGCCCGGCCAACCAGTGTCCACCCATTCGCCGGCCAGGAAAAGATTGGAGATGGGCGTAGCACTGGGTAATCGGTAGGAACCAACGCCGGGAAGGGAGCGGAAGGTGGCATGGGGCTGTTTCACTATCAGCAAGCGCACGACCTGGGCGTCTCGAGCTTGCGGGAAAAGGCGTTTCATCTCGTCCAGAAACAGCTCTCGTATATCCTGCTTGGGCGTATCGATGTACTCCCACGCACCGCTAAGCGAGATGCATAGGTACTGCCCGGCAGACTCCTTCTCACCTTGCATTCGGGTCTTGTTGAATACCCACTGTACGGGGCTATCTATAAAGCCGGAGAAGACCTCATCCATCACCGGACGGTCATACCAGATGTGCACATCGACGATAGGCGAGTAAGACAATCCGTTAGCCCGGGAGAAGAAGTCTCCCTCTGCCAGAAGCGGCGGCAGCATGGGCAGGAGGTCAAAGGAAGGCAGGGCGGAGATGTACCAGTCGCCCTTGAAGGTCCCATCCGACGTTTGGACCCCAGTTACCCCGTCGCCGTCCACCGTGATCTCCCTGGCTGCAGTACCCAGTAGCACCTCTCCTCCGCGAGACGAGAGGTAGGACATCGTAGCCTCAGCGACCAACTCGGACAGGCCCACCTTGGCGTAGCCAATGCCAGCGGTCTCCTTGGACCTCAACAACCCTTCCTGAAATACCATCAGCCCCATATCCGCGCTCACCTCTGATATGTCGTCGTTGAGGGTGGGCAGGATGATGAGATTCCAGAACTTGGCGATGGCTGTATCGGTCTGATGATGCCGCTCCAGCCATGCTGAGAAGGTCTCTTTGTCCAGATTTCCTAAGTCTCTTTCACGCCTTTCAAAGAAGATACGAAGGCCTCCGTAGAGAACTCGAAGCTTCTCTCCCCATGACAGGTACGGGTACCTCAATAGGGAAGGTACGAGATGGAAGGGCGCCGGGAGATTGGCGCTGCGAAGGACGCCCTTCCTTCCAGCATGGCCGAGTATGGGGACATCCAGTTCCGGGGGTATATGGGCGTTATGGAGGGCTCCCAGCTTCTCCAGGAAGCCGATGTAGGCCGTGCAGCAGCCCAGGAAAACGTGTTGGCCGTTATCTATCTCCTGGCCCGTTTCGGGTTCCGGAAAGGAGAACGCTCGCCCGCCCAGAAAGGGCCGCTTTTCCATCAAGACAACCGGATGGCCACGGTCGGCCAGTTGGCAGGCGGCCGCCATCCCAGCTAGCCCGCCGCCGACAACAACTACTTTCCCAGGGCCCGTGTCGCTACTCCATTCACCCATAGCCTTGCCGCCAGCACGAGCTTTTCTCTGGTGCTAAGACCTATCCTTCTGCCGAACACGTTGTAACCCGCGTCCTCTATGCGGTCCAGAATGCGGTTGTATGTTCCGTGGAGCACCGCCGGGCAGGCCCGGGATCGGGGCGATAGCAGAGGCAGCAGCTTTTGGCCCCGACTGAAATGCTCTCGGGCGCGCTCGACCTGAAACCGCATAAGTGCTTGGAAGTTATCGTTGATCCTTCCCAGGAGAATATCCTCCTCAGAGTAGTCGAAGCGATCCAGGTCTTCCTGTGGTATGTACACCCTGTCTCGCCCCATGTCCTCCTCTACGTCCCGGAGGATATTGGTTAACTGCATGGCCAAGCCCAAATCCACTGCGTACTCCCTAGCGCTGGGGTGCTCGTACCCGAATATCTCGATGCAGATGAGGCCCACCGAGGAGGCTACTCGATAGCAGTACTCCCTCAATTCCTCGAAGGTGGAGTACCGGGTCTTGGAGATGTCCATCTCAACACCGTTTATCACGTCCTCCAGGTACTCCAGTGGAATGTTGTAGGTGTTGATGGCGTCCTGCAAAGCGACGAATACCTGTCCATCAGGCGCGCCCGCATAGGTCCTAGCGAGTCCTTCACGTTGCTCAGCGACCCGCCGGGACTTTTCTTCGGCATCTGTGACGTCATCCGTGGCGTCATCGCACAGACGGCAGAAGGCATAGGCCGCATAGATGGCCTTCCGCTTTCTGGCGGGCAGGGTTATGAAGGCATAGTAGAAGTTCTTCGCTCGCTCCTTGGTGAGTCTGCGACAGTACTCATACGCCAGGTCCAACTCCGTGGCCATCAACGCCTCCTGACGAAGTCCATGCCAGTGCTGAGTAGATGCTCAGATTCTTCTCTTCAGCTTTAGCGTAGCCGCTGTGCTCACAAGAAGCCGCGCCTTGGCAACCTTGGAAAGAGACGGGCGTCTGCGGAGAACGTCATATCCTTGATGCTCGATAGCTTTCAGGATGTGGAGCCCACCCAGAGTAAAGAGGGCCACGTCCAAACGCGCGCTCCTACCTACCATATCTACGAGCCTTTCGCCTTGGTTGAAGAGGGCTTTTGTGCGGTCCACCTGGAACCGCATCAGATTGCGGAAGGCTTCGTCCACCACCCCAGCTTGCAGCCGCTCCTCTGGGTATCCAAAGCGCTCCATGTCCTCCTGAGGGATGTAGATGCGACCCATTGCCAGATCTCGGCGTACGTCCTGCCAGAAGTTCGTAAGTTGGAGCGCAGTGCTCGTGGCATCGGATAGGCGTTGTCTGTCCTCATCACTGTATCCAAACAGATAGAGGAACAGGCGCCCTACCGGACTGGCGGAATGGTCGCAGTAATGCAACAGGTCTCCATACGTCTGATGGCGATGTTCCCTCTGGTCGATGCGGTTAGCCTCGATGAGTTTCAGGAACAACTCTTGGGGAATATCGAAACGCCGGATCGTCTCCCGAAGTGCCACGGTGATGGGATGGTTTGGGCGGGAGGCATAGCAACTGCGCAACTCCTCCTCCCACAAGTCAAGGAGGCGTAAGCGGTCTCCCTCGACTTCGTCCCCCAGGTCGTCTACAAAGCGGCAGAAGGCGTAGACGGCGTAGACGTGGGGCCGTTTCTCCTTGGGGAGGAACCATGAGCCGACGGTGAAATTCTCGTAATGAAACTTGGCGACGTTTCGACAGTATTCATACGATTCTTCGACACTCCACTGCCCACCAGCGCCCTCGGTGACCGAGTCCAAGTCGCCCTCCCGTCATTCACCTACGACCTGGACCAAGACCTCCCTCGGGCGAGGGGCGTCCAACTCAATCAGGAAGACACTTTGCCAGCGCCCCAACTGCGGTTGGCCATTGATTATTGGTATGTTCTCACTAGTTCCGAGTAGAAGATGCTGACAATGGGCATGCCCATTAGGGCATTCGTCTTCGGTCATATTCACGGTGCGCATGGAAAAGTCGTTGTGCCGATAATAACCATCGCGTGACGCCATTTTCTTCAGAAATTCCTCCATGTCTTTAAGGAGGAGTGGTTCGTTTTCATTGATTTTGATGGCTGCTGTGGTGTGCTTTGAGTACACGACGGCGAAGCCATTGAGAACCTGAGAGTCTTTGACGTAGGCGCGAATCCCTTTAGTGATATCTACGAATTCCGGGGCGCTGGTGGTCTCTATTCTCATGCAATACGTGCTGGTCCGCATAGCTCTCCCCTTTCGGCACTCGCGCGGATATTATAACATGACGCTGCTGCCCCGCGCTGATTGCCTATGCAGTTGATGACTACGAATGAAGCCAATTGCGGATCTCCGGAACGCGGCCACTTTCTCAAGCTTCCTATGCCGACGCAGACTTTGATGGAGAAGCACGCACTTCGCAATAGACTCAGGTGACTGACTACGTGCAAACCCCGCGACCGGGGTTTCATGCACTTGCACTAGCGAACAACCTTCAACATGTCAGAACCTTGACCGCGGAACCACCGGTGGAGGGAAGAGGACGGTGCAATACTGTTTGTCTTAGGTTCATGCAGCGCACATCCTTGATGGGCTGGCGCAAACACTCTCGCAACGACGATCCCCAAAAAATTCACGTCCTTGCCTGAGATCTACGCTTTGATAAGGCGAGGAACGGCTGAAGAATGCCAGACCACTTTGTGCAGAAAAGCCGACTATGTAGTGATGCCAAATACCTACCGCAGCGTCAATCAGAGTTGGAAAGTGCGCTGCTGTAGCCGCACGGGGCTGGTCGAATTCTCCTTCAGGTAGCGGCGCCGTGAGGTTGACTCGACCGCAGTGATATAGCACGGCATGAGCCGAGGGGTCTATCGCAACTGGCGGGGGAGGACGAATTTCATATCCTCGTCGATGTGCTTGATGTGGATAACCTCGTCCGGCCGGATCATTTCGATGACCCTGTCGACAAGAACCTCTGGAGTGGACGCGCCCGAGGTTATTCCCACCGTCTCCACGCCCGCGAGCCAACCGGTGTCCAGATCCTCAGGGCCGCTTATTAAGTAGGCGGGTCTACCTTGAGATTCAGCAACTTCGCGGAGTCTCGCGCAATTGGAGCTGTTCGGGGCACCGACCACAAGCACGATCTGAGCGCGTTCGCAGAGCTGTTTGACCGCGGCTTGACGGTTTGTAGTGGCATAGCAGAGATCGTTGCGAAGAATGGTTTCGGAGAAACGTTCCTGGATCGACTCGACGGACCGGCGCGTGTCATCCACCGAAAGGGTGGTCTGCGTGAGAATGGCTATCTCGGTGGACTCGTCCCAATCAGGCAGGTCCAGATCGTCCCGATCGTCCACGAGCACCATGGACGCCTGGCCCATCGTGCCTTTGACCTCTTGGTGGCCGCGGTGTCCTATCAGAACAATCTTGCGGCCCTCCCGACTATACTTCTGAGCCTCACTGTGCACCTTCGTGACCAGCGGACATATCGCGTCGATCACGTTCAGGTTCCTGTCTTGCGCCGCTTTGAAGTCGTCCGGCGGCGAGCCGTGGGCCGAGAACACGACATTCGCACCTTCCGGCACGTCCCGGATGTCCTCAACGGTCACTGCCCCCCGGGCCTCCAACGACTCGACCACGTATCGGTTGTGCACGATCTGGTGTTTCACGTACACCGGGGGTCCGAAACGCTCAAGAGCGATCTCGACCACCTCAATCGCTCTGTCTACGCCGGCACAGAAACCACGCGGCGCGGCGAGGTACACTTTCAACGTTTTCTCCCCTCTCACTCGTAATCGCTGCGATGTGCCATATCCCTAAGCGTTCACCTCAACCGTGTGTGTGGGCGATGTAATTGGCGGTGATATCGGGAGCGATCGGTTGCGCCTTTTTGTAACCGGGCTCGTAGTCGGTAGGTATTTTGGTTGACACTCATACCTCCGGATCAGTTCACCATCAGTTCAACTCTCGACGACACGGACGGTATGTTCTTGCGGTTCTGCTCTGAGGTCCGGAAGCGAGGTGAGCCAAGATGGCAGGTACCAGTTGCGTTCGCCCAGCACCTTCATGCTGGCCGGGACGAGAACCGACCGCACCAGCGTTACGGTGGGAGGCACGGCTACGCCCAGACCGAACCCGACTTGTTGGTTGATTATGGTCCTCCTCGTCGCGAAAGCACCGAACACGGCGACCATTATAGGAGCAGCAACAATAAACACGTGAAAGTTGAGGCCTACGGGGCTACGCTCGAACTTTCAGGTAGGCGGTCGGCATGCGTCTCCAGGTGCACCCAGCCCTGGTACGGGCTTTGGGCGTGCACCAATCGGCGGGCCGACCACAGACATCCGTCGGTTTCGTGGTGCTTCGCAAAAAGGGGGAACTGTGGTCGATTGGGGGAAAGCCAAGTTCGACCAAGTGGAGGCGGTAGTCCGCGACCTTTACGTCCACTTGTCGATGGATGTGCCGGCAATCCATGTCGAGCCTCCGGATCAAGTGCCCGACAGCTACCGCAAGCTCTTGGTCCACAACGCCGGTATGACGGCAACCCTTGAGGCGCACTGGGGCCAACCGCTGGCCGTAGACCTCATGGCGGATGACCTGGTTGTCGACGAACGCTCGCTGTACCGCTTCGTCGCGTTGTACACCGGGGAGGACCAAGATACCCGGGTGGTGGAGTTGGCCGCCATTCGCATTGTGTTGGACGCCTTCCCAGCACCATTGCGTCCAGAATTCATCGAAGGCGTTCGTCCCTTCGGGGACATCCTGGCTCGCGCAGGCATCACTTTCCGCGCTAAGCCATTAGGATTCTTCCGGCTCGAGGCCAATGAATTCATTGCACGGAAAGCGAATATAGCTTTCGATGCAACGCTCTATGGCCGAGTGAACGAACTGCGCGGTGAGGGCGATGTGATGCTTTGCGAAACCGTGGAGATGTTACCGCGCGCCTGAACGCCCGAGAATGCCTGTCAGGCCAAGTGCCGGTCGGTGTCGGTTGGAAACAGGCTGTCGCTGCCTTCCCCGACGTATTGAGAACGTCGTTAGCAACAGGACCTCCGCGGAGCAATAGGAAGCGGTGGAGTCCTGGCTCTGGTGGTACTTGCATACCTGGGTGTTGTCCTGCGCTGGCGCAGCATGGGTAATGGACATCCGCTCTCCACGCCTCGCAGCTTCTGTCGCAACGCAGCCTCGGCTGGTGCCTAGGACAGCAGAGATTTCTGAAGTGGCGCCCTCGCGCGCTAACCGGCCATGGATTCGCTGCGGACCCTTCCGACGATAACTCGCCGAGCGAGGGTCACGAGGAGCGTAATAGCGAGCATGATCGGCGCGACGGTCGCGAGATAATTGAGGGTCTTAATCTCGCCATCGCTGAGCCAGTACGCAACGATGTACGCACCCGCCTGGATGACTAGGACGGTGCTCAGCCACTCGACGTAGGGCAGCGCGCTACGCAACGCCGTTGCGACCGCTCCCCGGAAGAGAGCGGCTCCGACGGTCACGGCGATCAAGACGCCCCCCATGCCCGACGCGTACACGCTGAATTGGACGAAGACACCCGGGACCCCCGCGGCTGTTAAGGCATTGACGATGACGAGGAGGAAGAGGGGCAGGGTGCAACCGACCGCCGCGACGCCATACGCGATGCCGAAGAGGAAGACGGCCGTGGTGCCACGTCGGTTCGAGCCGCCCATGTGCACGGGAAGGCTGAATGCCTTGCCGCGAGCTAAGAGAAAGAAGCCAAGGACCACGAGGCCGACGCCGAGGGTAATGGCCACTTGAGGTAGGACATCGCGGACCAAGAGCCGGCCCCCAAGCACGATAATGAGGCCCGCGGTCCCGGATACGACGACGATGCCTAAGGTCGCGACGAGTCCGAGGTAGACGGCGCGGAAGGCTCGGATGGGAGCGGGAGTGTCAGCAAACCCCGTGTCGTGAACGCCAAGGTGGTAGGCAATGTACGCGGGCAGCATGGGGAAGGCACAGGGGCTCACGGTCGTGATCATTCCGGCCTGCAACGCGAAGAGAATCGGTAGTTCGATCATAGGACCCGTTCTATCTCCCGTTTGAGCTCTTCGTACTTATGGGTGAGACGCCCGTGGAACGCGATGCGACCTTGCCGGTCCAGTATGAAGGTCCCGCCGATCCCAAGGGGGTCGAACTCCAGCACGGTGGTCCCGTCCGGATCCAACACCCACAAGAACTGATCCGTGCCGGTGAAGGGAAAGTCCTCGTCCCGAATGACCTGCACCTCGTCCGCCTTCGCGGTGGGATCGGTCGGGATGATAACCACGTGGAAGTCGTCGTCGGCGTGTTCCAACGCGAGGCGTCCCAGCGCCTCCACCGGAGGCGCTCAAGTGGGTCAAAGGTTGGTCAAGTAGACAACAACGACCTGTCCCCGGAGATCGCTGAGTGAGACCTCGCCGCCATCGACATTGGGCAACGTGAAGTCGGGGGCTGGGGGCCGGTCCTCGAGGACCCTGCCCTGGACGATGCCGCATCCCAAACCGACGAGAGCCAGCATAAGAACGATCGCGAACCGAAAGCGGATCATGTCGCGTTCGGCCGCTCGCCCTACAGCAGCTCATCGATCTGCTGTCTGAGGAGTTCGTAGTCGTCTGGGAAGTCGCCTTGATAGGCGATCTTCCCGTTTCGGTCGAATATGAAGGTCTCCGTGAAACCGCCTTTTGCGAGGCTAAAGACAACACGGGCGGTCGGGTCGATGCACCAGAGCAGTTCGCCTCCCTCCTCCGGCGTGAGCGTCCTTTCGACAAGGACGCCGAGTTCTCCCGCCGTGAGCAGCGGGTCGATGTGGAAGACCACAGCTTGGACCGGCTGGTCCTTCAAGTCATCTTCGAGACGTACAAGCGCCTCGTAACGGGGGCGTCAAGACTCTCAAAACTCTGTTTGGTAGAGGATGACGACCTCTCCCGATCGGTCGACGACGGAGAAGGGTTCATCGGCCACGGTGGTGAGCTCGAAATCGGGAGGCAGCCGCCGTTCGTTCTCTGGAATCAGCGCGTATTTGCCGAGGTCCGCCATGGGGGCAGGACCGTCGGGTATTGGTGAGGGTTCCGCGGTCGGTGGTTTAGACGAAGGCGTGGCCGGTGAAGGTGCAACCGGTGATGGTTCCACGCTGCCGGTGTCCGGCGATGACACAACTGGCGAGGGAGCTGGCTCGCCGACGACAGACGCCGGTTGGGATTCTGCGATGTCGGCGGCCTGCGTCTGGTCGGGTGTCGTGGCGGATGGCGAGCATGCGAGTCCCAACATCGTGAAAGCCGCGAGGCTAATGAACACGAAAGCCGCGCGGATAGAAGGTCGTGTTGAGGGATACGAGTCTTGGTAAGACATACTCAGGCGCCCCGGCCAACCGGGACGCCTGAGTATAGTTCTCGGTACGGGGCCGGTCTCTGGCCTAGGTTTCACTAAGCGGCAAGTCGTTCACTAACGTCGCCGGGAAATTGCCGGCCCGCTCGGCAAGGAATGCCAGTACCTGCTCGGACCCGATCTGATTGCTGTCGTATACGCACGTTCCGGTGGCCTCTGAAAGGTGGGCCTCTATGTGAATCACTCCAGGCTCTTGCACGAGAGCCTTTTCGGCTGCGCCGTTTCAACCAGCTCAACTGAATCTTTGGAAGGTGAACGAAGCGACGCGGATCGAATCCTGGCCTATCGTCAGCGCCTTTCCGGCTGGGAGAGAATCCGCGTCAGATGGGCTCCAGAGGCCACTCAAAGCGGTGCGGAGGTCTTGTACGTCGGCGGCCTCCATGTCGGTGGTCATGTCCATGGACATGTTCCATTCCATGCCGACGTCCGCCAACGTGATGAACCTCAATGCGCCGCCAGGGTCTTCGTCCGTGTATGCCGTCACGAGGAGGCGGCTACCGTCAGGCGACCAACTCGGAGAGCCGAATCTGTTTGCCTCCAACAAGTGGACGACCTCGCCGCTCAGGACCGATACGGCTGAGAGTTGCTCCGTGCCGTCGTCCTTAGAGGTGATTGCGGCAACAGTTCTGCTGTTGTGCGCCCATGCCGGATACCATTCGCCGATCGCCATGCTGGGGACGCGGTGGAGGATGGTGAACGTACCGTCCGAGCCCACCTGAACGATGGTGAGGATGGGCTCATTCGCAGGGAGGATCGGGTTCTCTACGCCGCGTGGTGTCAGCGGCCGCGCACGCACCGCGAGGTATTGGCCGTCTGGTGACCAGTCGAGGGAGCCAGCGCGCGTTAGGTAGTTGGCGTCGGACTCGATGACGACCTGGGCCTCGGCGCTGCCATCTGCCGGGACAACGTAAAGCCCACCGTCGCGTGTTCCTCGGTTCCAGGTAAAGGCGAGCGTGTTGCCATCAGGCGACCACGCGACGTGTTGGAGCGTCCGGTCAGCCTCGAAGACTTGCATCGGGTTAGAGCCATCGGCGTTTATGACCCAGACCCCGTACGTTTCGGGCTTCCGGTCGACCATCGCGATGCGGCTTCCGTCCGGGGCCCAAACGGGACGGTTGTAGACGTTGGCGGTGTCGGCCACTTTGGTGAGGCCGGAGCCGTCAGCGTTGATGACGTAGGTACCCCTTGAGCCGACGGGGAAGAAGCGCGAGAAGGCGATCATGGTGCCGTCGGGCGACCAGACGGGGTTAAAGTCGCCTGGGCCGGTGGTCAAGAAGACGCTGTCCAGATGCGCGGGACGCGCTACGCCGATCCGCCCGCCGTCGGCGAAGGCCACGAGGCCGATTGATGGCTCGGGCTCCTCGGTCGGGACGACCTCAGGAACTTCAGTCGCCGCTGGCGCAGGTTCCTCAGTTGGGGTGACCTCGGGAGCGGGAGCAGGTTCCTCTGTTGGGGTGACCTCGGTAGTAGGGGCCGGCTCTTCCGTTGGAGCCGGTTGCTCTGTCGGGGTGTCTACGACTGTGGAAGGCGCGGACGGCTCTTGCGTGGGGGGCTCCGATTCAGTGCAGGCACTCAGCAACAGCAGGAGTGATGCACTGAGGGCCAAAGCGACGAACGACAAGCGAGAACGACGCATTGAAATGTCCTTTTGCCGACAATCCAAACTGGATACCGATTAAGCGCAGATTATCCGGCATGACTGTAGTTTGGTCAACGTGTTTAATACATGCATATATCGATATAAGTTGATATTAACAATCAGTTCCCAAACTCGTGGTTGAGCGTTTGTTTGCTGCGGGAATTGATGGGATGGCTTTGCTACGAATAGGCGTAGAACCGTAGGTCGAAGAAGGCCTGTTCAGAGGCCAGTCCACACTAGGGTGTGGCTGCGGCGGAGCGGCAATATAGCGGCAATATAAGGAACGGATGCCATAGCGACGCCGCTCCCATATCTAGGGTCAGCACCGACCGTGGAGGGACCGTTAGGAAGTCCTGCATCTGGGCCATCTCGCCGCCGAGGCGGTCCGCCTATGCGCCGTTTCGTTGAACTCGCGGCGCGCGCGGGGCTGCTACCGGGCGCTGCTATGCGGCGCCGGCGTCGGGGTCGCTCAAGAGCGTTGGTATCCGTGTGGCACGCACCGCGACCAGGACGGCCGCGGTCATGCCGACGGCGAGCATCGTGGCCAGCGCTGGGACCGCCTGCGTACTGGCGTACGGCGTTGGGAGGCCCAGACCTGCGTTGAAAGCCGTTGCCATGACCATGCCAGCGGCGACGGCCAGCCCGAAGGCGAGCACCAACGGCATAGCGAAGAGCAGTCCGAGGTCGACGGCCAGCAGCGTCTGGGTGGCTCCTTGGGCGCGCAGCATGTTGAACTCGATCTGGCGCTGTCGGAACAACAGCAAGACCGCGTAGAACAGCGCGACGGTCGCCAAGCCGGAGGCTGTGATTGCCACGACCCAAAGGTACGGGTCCAAGATCAGCGTGTCTTCGGTGACCCCGGAAGCGAGAGCAGCCTGCGTCGTCACCGCGTTGACTCCGTGCCGGTTCCGTAGACTCCGCATGACACCGCGCAGAGACCCGTCAGAGCCGTCTGTGGTAACCAGCAGCACACCGTACTCAGCGGTAGGCTGCTCGTCGACGATGAGTAAAGCCCGGTGTTCCGAGGTGATCCACGACGCGGACACTGTTCCTGCAACTGGGTAGGCGCCCGCTATTGCCTGGGCGAGGTCGTTTGCGGGACCACCGAACCATTGTGGATCGTTGGCAGCCACGATTGCATCCCCCTGGACCTGGGACAAACGCGGTATGTAGAGAAGGCCCGCTGCGCAGGGCGCGCCGTCAAGCGTGACCGAACCGGGGACATCGGCGCAGGTCATGGTGTACACGGAACTGAAATCCCCTTCGACTGGAATCCGACTCGCTATGACGGTGCGGGCGACACCGTCCTGAGCGGCGACGAGGTCGGCGAGCGAACCGCGCGACTCCACCTCCTCTTCGAACTCCACGACCACGTCGAAGTCCCCGACGGTGGCCGGACTTCGATCGAAGTTCGAATACACGAGGAAGACGATCAGCAGCACCGCGACGGCAGTGGCGGATACCCCCAGCAACGCCTCGCCCCCAGACCGCGACATTCTCGACCCCGCTACCAAAGCCCGCGTGCGACTGAGGAGCAGACGACCGGATACGGTGACGGCCAACCGGGACACGCCACCGAGGCCCACGACGCTTAGGAGCAGCCCGCCCGAAATCAGCCAGACGGACTGGGTGAAATCGGCGTCGGTGGCCGCGAATATGGCGGCGGGACCGGCTAGCAGACCGACCGCCGAAATGTAGGCAATGGCCCTTCGACGGGGTGGGTTCTCGGCGGCAGACCACGAGGCCCGTCCCGGAGCGTGGCGGTGTTCTGTTGGGCTAGAAACCCGAAGCCCAGTCCGAGCGCGAGCGAGAGTCCGGCGCAGGAGATGGCACCGACCACAAGCAGCGGCGTCCACGAGGCGAGTGAACGCCACGAACGGGGCCAGATCAGGCGGACAAAGAGGATCATGCCGCGGCGGGCTGCTCTTCTATCAGTTGACCTCCGTCCAGACGGAGGATGCGGTCACATGCGGCGGACACGGCTGGGTCGTGGGTGACGATAAGGACGCCCACGTTGAAGGTCCGAGCGATCCCACGTAGCTCATTGACGACGCGTTCAGAATTCGCCTCGTCGAGGGCACCGGTCGGTTCATCGCAGAAGACGATGCTCGGGTTCATGATGAGCGCACGAGCTATCGACGCGCGTTGAAGCTCCCCGCCCGAGAGCGTCGATGGGTACCGGGCCACCAAGGAGCCGAGTCCGAAGCGTTCGAGCAGGTCACAGGCCCGTTGTCTGGCGTCCCGAGATTTCGTCCCGGAGATGATCAACGGGACGGCAACGTTCTCGGCGATCGTCAGATCATCCAAGAAAGCGGGGAACTGGAAAACGAACCCGCACATGGCCCGGCGTGAGAGGGTGATGCGCGGCTCACGGAGCTTCCACACATCCGCCAGGCTGCCCCAAGTGACGATGCCGCCTTCAGGCGGCCGAAGGCCTGCCAATGCATAGAGGAGCGTGGACTTTCCGGACCCGCTGACCCCCACGACCGCGAGGACCTCGCCCTGGTAGAGATCAAGGTCTGCGCCGTTCAGGACGTCGTGATCCCCGAAGGCCTGGGTCAGCCCGCGTCCGATGAGGGCCGGCGTTGTCATCGACATGACGTTTACCTTCTGATCCAGTGGCCTAGGTTATTGGACCGGCTCGCGGCTCGGGATCAGGGTAGTCATATTGGGTCGAACCCACCGCGAACGGTGTGGCATGCTGGTTGGCGGTCTTGTCATTTCTGGGCACCTGATCGGTGCGAGAAAACAGCAGGGGGAAGGAGCGGGATGTCACTGCGATCGCGGGTCGTCGCGGTTGTGGCGTTGGTGGGACTGTTTGCGGCCGTCGTTGGCGCGTGCGACGACGGGGCCTCTGACACGACCGAGACGCCAGAACCGGCCGTATCGGTGGAGTCGATGAAGATTGGGTTGATGCTCAACTTCAGCGGTTCGCCGGAGACGGCGGCGGACCGGAAGCGCGCGTTCGATCTCGCTATTCAACACATCAACGATGGCGGCGGCGTCCTCGGTCGTCCGGTTGTGGGCATATCCGCGGATGCGACGCTCGATCCGGCCGTAGCGGTCCGGGAGGCGCGGCGCCTGGTTGAAGTCGAGGGCATTCACGCACTGGTCGGTCCGAACGCGAGTGCGGCTGCTCTGCCCGTTGCCGAGATGGTGATCGGTCCAGCGGGGATCCCGACGATCAGCCAGTCGGCGACTTCTCCTCAACTCTCGACGGCCGAGGACGGCGATTACTTCTTCCGTGTGGCCCTGTCGGACACAGCGCAAGGGCCGGTGTTGGCGCGTGTGACGCGGGACCAAGGCTTCGACAACGTGGGTCTGGTGTATCGGGACGACCCGTACGGCCAGGGATTGGCGGCCAGTTTCGCTGAGTCCTGGGGCGGCACGGTGCGGTCGGTGCCTCTGGAATCAGAGCAGCCGAGCTACGCAGATGCGTTGCGGGAATCCGCGAACGCCGGCGCCGAAGCCCTCGTGGTGGTCACGTTCGAGGAGCAGGCGCTAGCCGTTGTTCGCGAAGCCCTCAACGGCGGTGTCTACGACCAATTCGTGTTCGGTGACGCTGCGAAGCGCGTCAGCTTGGTCCGGGAGTTAGGTGGAGACCGTTTGGGTGGCATGTATGGGACGTCCGGTGCGCCGGCTCCCGACGGCGCGGCTACTGCCGAATGGGACTCCGCGTTCGAAGATACGTATGGGAGCCGTTCGGTGCTCACCTACGTCAAGGAAACATATGACGCGACGATTGCCTTGGCGCTGGCGGCCCAAGCGGCAGGCAGCCTTTATGGCCCCTCCATCCGCGACCAGCTCCGCCTCGTCGGCAGCGCGCCAGGGGAGACCGTTCTCGGGACGCCCTCGGGCGTAGCTGCAGGGCTCCGGGTGCTCGCAGACGGGGGTGTCATCGACTTCGACGGGGCTGCCACGTCCATGGACTGGGACGAACAGGGCGATCTGCGCCGCGGGTATATAGGAACATGGCGTTTCACCGACGACGAACGAATAGAAGACCTCGACACGGTCCTGGTCGAGTACTAAAGGTGCGGCAACGGTCGATGGCCGACCAAGTTGACGGTTGGACTTCGGACACCTGCTGATTTCCGTGCGAAGGCATCACCCACTGGCGCGTCGTTCACTTTGATGGCGTACGAGTACACGACGATCGTCGAGACGATCAATCTGGACGTCGAGCAGGCATCTTCGGCAAGCCCGGACGACATCACACGGGCGCAGGGTGAAGGTCTGAACCAGTTGGTGCGGCGGGTTGGACGAGCCGCGGATGCACTGGACGGCGGCGGGTGGGAGATCGTTTCGTTCGATCAGTTGCTACTGCCGTCGAGTCAGCGCGACGTACCCGGCCGTTTGGCGACGACGTTCTTGCTCCGGCGCGAACTGGCGGACGGCAAGCAGTAGGCCGCGCCGAGAAGCGACCGGCGACCGGATCTCATCGAGCCGCACTGTGTCTGGCCAACGAAACGCGCCCGAACAACCGGGTCCTCGCTCGACGGTACCGCGCGAAGTTGCGCCGGTCATCGTCTTGGGCGTTGGACTCGTTGGAGCGGTGCTGTGGTCGGGGGTGACGGAGGGCCGCGCGGCGGTGTCGCCGCCGTACTTGATCGCACAGGGCCTGCTAATGACGGTCGGGTTCGCGCTGGCGACGCGCGGGGCGCCGCGGTGGAGCTACCCCTGGCTGGCCTTCGGTGTGGCGGGGACGGGCGCGTTGCTGGGGGCATTCGTCGCGCTGGATGCGGAGCCGTCGGCGGCCGTGGCGTTTGTCGCGGTCGCCGCTGGGCCGGTGCTGGCAGTTCTCCTGTCGACTGTCATCTCGGCACGCAGTTGGGGAGACGCGTACGCGTTCCTCGGGATGTTCCTTGCGGGGCTCGTGGTCTCGTGGTTGATGGTGGGTCCGCCAGGGGCCACCATCGCCACGGTCGAGGCAGGAACGGGTCAGACGGTGGCGCTGTTGGTTGTCCTGCCGGTACTGGGGGCGGTTATGGCGATGGCGGTCTTGGCGTGGAACCGCGGCGTGACCGAGATCGCATTGGTGCTTCTTGGATCGGTCCTGATCGTCTCGGCGGCGGGGTTCGAAGTGATGATCCCAGACGTGCCGGACAGCGAAACGGAACCTCCGAACTTCGCGAGTTTCGTTAGTTTGTATCTGTTCTTAGGAATGGCGACATTCGCGGTTGGATCGGTGCGGCGCGTATTTGCGGGGAAGGGGATTGTCAGCGCGGCACCGGCTCCACGAGACCCCACGGAAGCTGTTGGGACGATTCGAGATGAGGATGATGCCGACAGAGACGCCGACGAGGAAGAGGGCGATAGTCCGCGGAACCCGGGCGCGCGCGGCGCGGTGCGGCCGAGACGCCGTCGGCGTCGCCGATAGCCGGGGCGAGGTCCGTCGATGAGCGTTCGCGTCGCGATCCTAGATGACTACCAGGGCGTTGCCTTGAAGATGGCGGACTGGACGGCGCTGGGTCCCGGTGTCGATGTCGAGGCGTTTCTCGATGAGGCCGAGGGTGACGCGGCTCTGGTGGAGCGGCTACGGGCGTTCGAGGTCGTCGTCTCGATGCGCGAGCGGACGCGATTCCCCGCGTCGGTGCTGGAGCAGCTGCCGCGGCTGCGCCTGATCGCGGCGACCGGGGCGCGGCAAGCGAACATCGATGTCGACGCGGCGACCCGGCTCGGTGTCTTCGTCTCCACGACGGGTTCGCCTGGCGGTTCGACGTCCGAGTTGACGTGGGCGCTGATCTTCGCGGTAACCCGATGGGTCGCGCGGGAAGACGCGGCGTTGCGGTCCGGGCAGTGGCAGTCGACCATTGGAGTGGACCTGGCGGGAAAGACGCTGGGGTTGGTCGGACTGGGGCGGGTTGGCGGTGGCGTGGCGAGGGCAGCGGCAGCATTCGGCGTTGAGTTGCTGGCGTGGTCCCGGAGCTTGACCCCTGAACAAGCTGACTCACGTGGCGCGGAGTCGGTCGGCAAGGACGAGCTCTTTGCGAGGTCGGACATTGTGAGTGTGCACGTGCCATTGAACGACGGGACACGTGGGCTGATCGGCGCGCGCGAGCTGGCGCTGATGCGATCGACGAGCTATCTCATCAACACGTCGCGCGGGCCGGTTGTGGATGAGCCGGCACTGATCGCGGCTCTTCGGGAGCGGCAGATCGCCGGGGCTGCGTTGGACGTGTTCGATCGCGAGCCGCTGCCCGTGGGCCATCCCTTGACCGCGCTCGACAACGTGGTCCTGACGCCGCACTTGGGCTACGTGACGGAGGACAACTACCGCATCTTCTACGGCGAATCGGTGGAGAACATCCGCGCGTACCTGGATACCGGAACGCCCACACGCGTCTTGAACCCTGAAGCGGCACGCGGAAAAACACGCGCGGCGACCTAACTCCGGCGGCCCGTTCCCTTATTCTGGACTCATGACCTCCCAGGGCTCCTTGGACGACATCGCGCTCGATCTGCGGGGGCTGGTGTGCCCGGAGCCGTTGTTACGAACGACGGAAGCACTGTCGCGGTGTGGCCCAGGCCAACGGGTGGTGGCTGAGGTGGATTTCTCCCCGGCAGTGTTGACGCTGTCGAGCATCGCGCAGCGCCAGCCGTGGGACCTTCTTATCCAAGGCATCTCGGACGGCAAGGAGTGGCGGCTGACCTTCGTTCACCGTGGGGAACGGCTCGTTTGAACTCTCGCAAGGGAGTACGTATAGTCGTGTCGACCATGACGAATCAGTTGAGTCTCGACATGATGTGCGCTTGTAGTCTCTCGGGCCGACGAGGGGCGGAAGGCGACGTTTAGCCGGTAACGAAACGGGACCCGTAACCAGCGAATAGCGCAGAGCCGTCCGAATTGGGCGGTTTCTTTTTGTTGCACAGCAGTAAGGATCGGGACCACCAGGATTGGGGAATGCGCGGTGACTGAATCTGCGTTGATGGCGGACGAACGCCGCGCATCGGCGGTGTTGGGGATGCCGCCCCAATACCTGATTGCGGTCCTGGTCCTAGCCGGCGCTCTCGTCATGGCGTATGTGATGTCCAAGACGGACCCCGTCCTCGCGCCGCTGTGGCTGCTTGGGATGGGCGCTGGGTTTACGCTCCAGCGCAGCCGCTTCTGCTTCGCGTCGGCGTTCCGCGACATGTTCCTGTTCGGCAGCGCGCGGACGATGAAAGGAATCCTGATCGGACTCGCGGTCGCGACCGCAGGATTCGCGGCGATCATGTATGCCCTGGTCCCGTTTCCTCAATTCGGCGCGCTTCCAGGAGAGGCACACATCCTGCCAGTGGGCGCTTCCACTGTGGTTGGTGGCCTGCTGTTCGGCCTGGGGATGGTGCTGTCCGGCGGATGTGTCTCCGGATCGCTCTACCGGATGGCCGAGGGGTATGTGGGTTCCTGGGTGGCGATAGCCGGGACCGTGTTCGGACTCGGGTTGTTGTCCCAGACTTGGAACTGGTGGTGGACGAACGTCGTATCCAACGAGCCGCGAATTTGGCTGCCTCAGCAACTCGACACCGGGTTCACGGGTGCAGTCGTGCTCACGTTTGCCGCGCTGTTCGGAGCATTCCTGCTCGTGACTTGGTGGGAGGCCCGCCAGGGACTAAGCATGCCGGACCTGGGCGGGGAGGACGTGGACCAGGACACCTTCAGCGAGAAGCTCTCAGCGATCTGGAGACGGGTGTTCGTGCATGGATGGTCAGCGCCGGTCGGCGGAGCAGTGCTCGGCGGCATCGTTGTCCTCATGTATCTAACCCACATGCCATGGGGTGTCACCGGCGAGCTGATGCGATTCTCGAACGCCACGATGTCAACGCTCAATGTTCCGCCGCCGGAACTGATGGGTCTGAGCGATATTGGCGGTTGTGCCGGACGGGCAGACGAGTCGGGCTTGTTCGCACATACGTTTGCGGTGACCATCGGCCTCCTCCCCGGCGCGCTGGTGGGCGCGTTGTTCGCTAAGGAATTCAAGGTCCGGTTCCCGCGGACACGAACGCGCTACTTCCAGTCGTTGGGCGGCGGCGTGTTGATGGGGTACGGGTCCGGCCTGGCAATCGGGTGCACGATCGGTGCGTTCTTCTCATCGGTGCCGTCGTTGAGCGTCAGTGGTTGGCTGTTCGCGGTCGCTCTGGCAGGCGGCGCGGCTGTGGGCGTGCAGGTGATCAAGCGGATCCCCTGATGGAACCAGGCATGGAACAGGTAAAGAAAGCCGGTATCGATGACTCGATGCGCGTCGCGATGGACCTTCGTGGGCAGGAGTGTCCAGTGCCCACCGCGAAGACGGTCGATGCTCTCCGAGAGATTCGACGGAACCAACGTGACGAGACGGTCGTCGTGAAGCTAGACGACGCGGTCTGCGCGGCACAGATTCCCTACGAAGCCAGGAGGCTCGACTTCAGTGCCCGAACAACAAAGACTGCTGATTCGGAGTGGGAGATCGTGCTCACTCCTCGCGCCAAGGCGACCAGGCGCACATAACAGGCAAAACGCCCCACGGGTTGGGAAGCAGATAGAGGAGGAAGAGGGATGGCAGAAGTGACGTTGGATGTACGAGGCGAGGTCTGCCCGTACCCAATGATGAAAGCGGTCGAGGCGATGAAGAAGTCGAAGGGTAAAGAGGATGTGGTGGTTATCACCGACCATGCGCCTTGTTTGGAAACCATCCCGCCCCAAGCGAAGCGGCTGAAGTATGGCGTCCAGATCGTGGAGACGGGGTCGCCGGAGTGGCGAATCACGCTCTCAGCGCCGAGTGGATGAGACGGATGCCGGATAGGGGACTTGCAGCGATGAAACGTTTATGACCCGTTGGGGGCATGTGTCCCAGGGACTGCCGTAGCGGCGTGCCAACCGGCGGAAGAGTTTGCGCAAGTGCCAGCCGACACACAGGTATCAGACAGTGACACGGTACCAGCAAGGGACGCACGCGATGCGTCCCTCGCCGGTATAGCGGTGCTCGTGGACATTCGGGATTCACGGCCGTTCGACGAGGTCCATCCCGAAGGAGCGTTGAATCTCCCGTACAGCGCACGTGGGTTGGCGGACCGGTTGTTGGCATTGCTAACTGCGATCCGTGGGAACGAACACCCGTCGGTCATCCTCATTGCCGACGACGAAACGGTCGTGGCTGCGGCGTTGGCACAACTTCGTGAAGAAGCTCCACAGCTTGCGGCGCGAGCCGTATTGGGAGGTACAAGCGGCTGGTCCGACGTGGGGTTGCCGACGGGCAGCATGGCCGAGATCGGCGTGGACTGGCTCGCGCCGGAGGCCATTGATGCGGACCTCCTCACGCTCGACGTACGCGAACCAATTGAGTGGGAGATGGGTCACGTGCCTGGTGCTCTGCTCATCTCGCTGGGAGAGTTGGGGGAGCGGAGCGCGGAGGTGCCGACCGACCGGCGCGTCGCGATCATCTGCGAAGCGGGCGTCCGGAGCGCGATAGCGGCCTCGATCTTGCGCGCGAAAGGGCACGCCGGTGAGATGCTCCACGCTGTCGAGGGCACCGCGGGCTACCGGGCGGCCGGGCTCCCGATGGAGTACGCGGAACCGACGGACTGAGCGACGGACGAGTTCCCGCGACCGAGTGGGCTAGCGCCTCCGGCTCGTGAGTTCCCAGATACCAGCCGTTCCCACTCGCTCGGCCTCGGCTTTGAGCGCTTCGAGTGACGTGTTGACCATTGATTCCCACCCCGCCCGCACGCTCGCGAGGCTGGCTGGGTCCGCGTCCTGGGGGAACGTGGTGGTGTCGATCTGGATGCTGCGTCGGCCGGTGTAGTCGAGCTCGAACTTTCGCTCGAACGAAAGGCCGTCCACAGAGACACTGAGCGTAATCAGCCAGGGGTAATCGTCCTCTTCCAGGCGGGCCTCCATGCGGACACCGTTGCCACCGATCCGCAAGACCATCTCGGCGGTCGATCCCCGAAGCCAAGAGGGGCCGTCGATCCAACGGGCCTCTGTACACGCGGGATTCCAAGTCGGCCATGCCTCCAGGTCCCGGAAGACGTTCCAGACTGCGGGAGGAGGAGTTTCGATCTCGATTTCTGCAGTGATGATTCGGGGAGTTTCGTTCGTCACGTGGCGGAGCCTCCGCTCGCTGTTATTGCGAGGTTGTTGGTTCAGGCGTACTGCGCGGTAGCCATGGCGAGAACGGCGAGCACAAGCAGCGTGAGGTTGATTTTGCCGATGAGCCACAACCTGTTCTCGATCCTTGCGACACGTTTGGCTGCGTCAGGTGGCGGCTGCTCTCCACGGAGGACCTGTTCGGCGAGTTGGGCGCCAAGGGCATCCAAGCGCCATCGTTGGAGCCTAACCAGGCCGTCGCCGACGACCAATGCCAGGACCCCCATAGCGCCGCCAAAGAGGATCGTCATGCCCCACGGTGTGGACAGGAAAACGCCGTAGTCGTTTCGGCCAAGCACCAACACCATGGCTGTGCCTGAGAGGACGGTCACCAGTGACGCGGCCAACAAGGCGGGCCCCATCACTGGGAGCATTGGACCCATGGTGCGGCGAAGTGCGCCGGGCCCCTGAGATCGGAGATGCGGCTCCAGGATGAGCGTCAGGAAGGCAATTGAGCCGACCCAGAAAACACCGGCGCCGAAGTGAAGGACACGCAGGAGCGCCATGGCGGCCTGTACCCATGAAGCATCCAACCTGTCTGTCACCCCTTTTGGTCCACCGTCGGCGCGACGGCCTATCAAGCTTGCCTCGGCGCGGAACATTGTAGATGGACGGTCGGGCGGTGTGACCATCGGGTATGAGAAGATAAAGCGGCAGAGCGCTTCATCGGGTGGTGTCTCACTGGGGGTGATCCGCCCGTTCTCAGCGCACTCAGGGGGAGGTGACTATGCGCGATTTTGAATATACCGCGCCGACGACGATTGACGAGGCCGTACAGGCCTTTGTCGGTGCGAACGGCAACGCCCGAGCGCTGGTTGGTGGCACGGACCTGATCGACCAGATCCGGGTCGGGAGGCGGACTCCCGAGCTTGTGATTGATATGAAGCGGATTCCCGAGTTGAATGTGTTGGAGTACTCGGCGGATTCGGGACTGCGGATTGGCGCCTCGGTGTCGTGCACGCAAGTGAACACGCACCCAGACGTCGTTGCGCACTACCCGGGGATCACCATCCCAACAGGGTTCGTGGGGTCGGTGCAGATCCAGAATCGCGCGTCGATTGGTGGGAACATCGGCAACGCGGCGCCGTCGGGCGACACGATCCCGCCGTTGGTCGCATTGGACGCGACAGTGACGATCGCGGGTCCCCGCGGACAACGCGAGGAGCCGCTGGAGGGCATCTTCGCCAGCCCAGGTCGACTGACACTCCAGCCAGACGAGTTCCTGGTGGAGGTCAAGGTCCCGCCCCCACCGCCGCGGAGCAGCAGCTACTACCTGCGGTTCATCCCACGTGCGGAGATGGACATCGCCGTTGCGGGCGTCGGTGTGGCCATGACGGTCGCCGACGGTGCGCGGATCGACAACATCGGCATCGTGTTGGCGTCGGTGGCGCCGGTTCCCATACGGGCAACCGCAGCCGAGGGGGTCGTACGCGGACAGCAGCTGACCCGCGATCTTGTGCGGCAGGCGGGTGAGAGTGCGGTCGAGGCGGCGAGCCCGATCTCGGACGTCCGCGGTTCGGCCGAGTATCGCATCGAGCTCGTACGGGTCCTGACGCGCCGGGCACTCACCTCGTGTGCAAGCCAACTGGGCATCGAGATCGAGTAGCCGGGCGCGCGCTACGCATCAACTGAAAACGAACTGGGAGATATCCATGGCAAAGCGTCGAATCGTCAGTTTTGAAGTGAACGGGGACAACGTCGAGGTTGCGATCGAGCCGCGTCAGACGCTGCTCGAGGTCCTGCGCGACGAGCTCAGCCTCACGGGATCGAAGGAGGGATGTAGCAACGGGAATTGCGGCGCCTGCACCGTGATCGTAGACGGGGAGACGATCGATTCGTGCTGCTCCCTCGGCGTAGAGATGGAAGGCCGCGTCGTTAAGACGGTCGAGGGCCTGGCGAACGGGACCGAGCTCCATCCGGTCCAGCAGGCATTCATCGACAACGGCGGTCTGCAGTGTGGCATTTGCACGCCGGGCTTCCTCATGTCGACGGTCTACCTGCTGGAGAAGAACCCGCATCCGACGGAAGCGGAGATTCGCCTGAATCTGGCCGGAAACCTGTGCCGTTGCACGGGGTACGACAAGATCATCCGGTCCGTCCAGGCGGTGATCGAAGCGGTCTAGTCGCTTTACGACCAAAAGGAGTCGGCACATGACTACCGAGAACGGAGACGGCCGGCGAGACGAGTACCGGCTCATTGGTCAGGACGTGACCCGGATCGACGCGGGGGTCCGAACGACGGGGCAGGCGGAGTTCGCGGCCGACATTACGCGCCCGGCGACGCTGTTCGGCAAGGTGCTGCGCAGCCCGCACCCACATGCGCGCATTCGCACGATCGACACCTCGAAGGCGGCTGCGCATCCTGGCGTGAAGGCGATCATCACCGGCGCGGACATGCCGGGGATCACCCAGTCCGGATCGGCTGGAGGCGAGGTCCTGGTTGACCTCAACGACCTGCGCGACAAGGTACTTGCGCAGAACAAAGTGAACTGGGAGGGCCACCCCGTGGCGGTGGTCGCCGCGACCAGCCTGAATGTCGCTGATGAGGCAGTCCGGTTGATCGAGGTCGAATACGAGCTGTTGCCCGTGGTCGAGGACATCAGGCAAGCGATCGCGCCGGGAGCCCCCGTCGTCCATGAAACGGTCCGGACCAAGGGGTTGGGAGACGAAGGCTCCGCTCCTTCGAACGTGGCGGTTCACATGGTCGTGGAACGGGGCGACATTGCGGGTGGTTTTGGGCGCTCGGACCTGGTCCTGGAGCACGAATTCTCGACGCCCGTAGTCCATCAGGGGTATTTGGAGCCGCATGCGGCGACCGCCGAGGTCGACTCTGGTGGGCACGCGACGGTGTGGACAACGACCCAAGGGGCGTTCGGCATTAAGACGCAACTGTGCGCGTTGCTGGATATTGCCCAACCGGACCTGACCGTGATCCCTACGGAGATCGGCGGCGGGTTCGGCGGAAAGAACACCGTGTTCCTGGAGCCGCTGGCACTGTTGTTGGCGCGGAAGACGGGTCAAGCGGTGAAGCTGGTGATGACCCGGGAGGAGACGCTGAAGGCCACCGGGCCGACGTCGGCGAGCCTGACCCAGACCAAGTTGGGCGTGTCCCGAGACGGGCTCATCCAAGCGGTGAAAAGCGACATTTACATGGACGCTGGGGCGTACCCCGGCTCGTCCGGTGGCATCGTGACGCTCGTTGGGTACTCGTACTACAAGATCCCGAACATCCGGTTGGATGCGTACGACGTGGTCACGAACAAGCCGCACGTAAACGCGTATCGGGCTCCCGGTGGGCCGATGGCGAGTTTCCCGCTGGAGACGATGATGGACGAGGTCGCGGAGCAGCTTGGAATCGACGCCGTCGACCTCCGGTTGAAGAACCTGAACCCGGATGGCGGACCCATGACTAACGAGGTCCCCATGCCGCCGACCGGGATGCGGAAGATGCTGGAAGAGATCAAGCGGCATCCGGCGTGGACGAGCCCGGTTCCCTCGGACCGAGGACGCGGACTGGCGGTCGGATTCTGGGGAGGCGCAGCCGCAGTTTCCAGCAGCCACCTCACGGTCAATGCCGATGCGACGTTCTCGCTCGTGACCGGTTCGGTCGATGTCACCGGCGTGAAGACGGTGTTCGCCCAGATCGTCGCGGAAGAGTTGGGTGTCGACGTTGGCGATGTCCGCGTCACGACCGGGGACACCGACCAGGTGGGTTACACAGACGGTTCTTGGGGAAGTCGCACGGCCTATGCGACGGGTACGGCGGTGTTCCGTGCAGCCAAGGACACGCTCGCACAGCTCACGGACCGTGCGGCGCAGGCGCTGCAGGTGAGCCCTGAGGAGATCATTTACACGGACCGCACGTTCTCGGTCAAGGACAATTCCGAGCAGACCATCTCGCTTGCTGTGCTGTCGCAGGCGAACGCGCGCCAAGCTCCGGGGCCGATCATCGGCCGCGGAACGGTGAACAACCTGGCAACGGCGCCGTCGGTGGCGGCGCACATCGCCGAGGTCGAGTTCGATCCGGACACGGGCCGGGCCAGCATCCCGAAGTACACGGCGTTCCAGGACCCGGGTAAGGCGTTGAACCCGCCTGCAGTCGTGGGACAAATCCAGGGTGCCGTGTCACAGGGGATCGGATGGGCACTCTGGGAAGGCTACGACTACAAGGACGGGCAGTTGCGGAACGCGACGCTACTGGACTATCGGACGCCAACGGCGTTGGACGTGCCGATGATCGATGTTGAGCTTGTCGAGACGCCGGCAGAGGACGGCGCGTACGGGGCCCGGGGCGTGGGTGAGGTATGCATCATTCCGCCGATTGCGGCGATCTCCAACGCCATCGCGCGAGCCACGGGTGTGCGGCTCCGAGAGACGCCGTTCAACCCCGAGCACGTGTTCTTCGCTCTTCAGAAGGAGAAGTTGGCTGCGACCGCGTAGGTATTACACGGTTGAAACGCGAGAGGATAGACCCCGCCCGCGTCTTGCATAGGTTGGTTGGAAGGCAGGCGTTGGTATACTTCGGCTGGCATCGAAGTAGGTATTGAGCGTCAAGAACCAAGGATGAGCGGGCAGGGGCTCGCAAGGGAGGAACTGCGGATGGCAAAGCTGCAGGATGTTGTTGAGAGCGACTTCGGGGCCGAGGTGCTGGAGTCGGAAAAGCCGGTCCTCGTAGATTTCTGGGCACCATGGTGTGGTCCGTGCCGCATCGTTTCGCCGATCGTCGAAGAGTTGGCGGACGAGTACAGCGAGCAGATGGGCTTTGCGAAGCTCAACGTGGACGACGCGCCCAACATCGCGGTTAAGTACCAGGTGATGAGCATCCCGACATTGATCGTATTCGAGAAGGGTGAGCCGGTCGCGCAAGTCGTGGGCGCCATGCCGAAGAAGGCGATCAAGGACCGCCTGCTGAGCAAGGTCGTCAGCTAAGGCTCGCGGAAGCATCGAGTCGAGAAGGGGAGAAGCGGTGGACACCTACGATCTGGTGATCCTTGGTGGCGGGCCGACGGGGCTGGCCGCAGGCCTATATGGCACGAGATCACGACTGAAGACATTAGTGCTCGAGCGCGGCACGATCGGCGGTCAGTTGGCCGTGACCGAGGACATCGAGAACTATCCGGGAATCGAATCGATTACCGGACCGGAGCTTGGGCAAAAGATGCTCGAGCACGCGGAGAAGTTCGGACTCGAGATGGAGTACGTCGACGTCGAGTCGGTGGAACTCGAAGGTCAGATGAAAGTGGTCCGGACGGACGAGAAGGAGTACCACGCCAAGGCGCTGGTGATCGCGACAGGGTCGACGCACAACAAGCTCGAGGTCCCGGGTGAGGACGCGTTCGCTGGCCGCGGGGTTTCCTACTGTGCGGTCTGTGACGGGGCGTTCTTCCGCGACCGGGAGCTGATGGTGGTCGGAGGCGGTGATGCAGCCGTCGAGGAGGGCACCTATCTCACGCGCTTCGCGTCGAAGGTCACGATCGTCCACCGACGCGACCAGCTTCGTGCGACGAAGATCCTCCAGGAACGCGCTTTCTCGAACCCCAAGGTCGATTTCCTCTGGGACTCGACTGTGCAGGAGATCAAGGGGAACGGGATTGTTGGGGGCGTGGCGATCAAGGACTTGAAGGAAGACCGCCTGTACGACCGGCCGGTCGATGGGGTGTTCATCTACGTTGGGTTGACGCCGAATAGCCAATTCTTGGAGGGGGCGTTGCCGTCGGATGAGATGGGTCACCTTCACGTGAACCTCAAGATGGAGACGAAGTTCCCTGGCGTGTACGCCGCGGGCGACATCCGCGAACAATCGTCCCGTCAAGTAGCATCGGCGGTTGGCGACGGAGCGACGGCAGCGATTTTCGCGGAGAAGTACATCGCGGAGCATTTCTCCGAGTAGCGTTCGTCACGAAACGAGAATCAGCGCCGGCCCAACGGGCCGGCGTTTCGTTTGAGGCGGGCGGTGAGAGCGTTGGGCGCGGCGTGGATTGCCGGCGAAATGCAGGCACGGCTATGCTCGCAACGTCACAGGGACGGTAGGGGGAGGCACGCATGTCGGTCACACGCATCAACGGGGCGAACATCAACTATGAGGTCGTGGGGCCGGCGGATGGCGTGCCGATCGTGCTGACCCCGGGGGGCCGCGCTGGGATGGAGAGTGTCGAGCCGCTGGCGGAACGCCTGGCCGGAGACTATCGGGTCATCATCTACGACCGGCGAAACTGTGGGAGCTCGGACGTCGTGATTGCGGGCCAAGGGTCCGAGCAAGACGTTTGGGTGGAAGACGTCCACCTCCTGCTGCAGCATCTGGACGCGAGTCCGGCCTGGGTCGGTGGAGGGTCAAACGGGTGCCGGGTGTCGTTGATGCATGCTGTGCGGTACCCCGAAGACGTCCGCGGGCTGCTGCTGTGGTGGGTAACGGGTGGTGAAGGCGCAGCGAGGCGGCTAGGCCACATGTACTACGGACAGTTCATCGAGGCCGCGGACACGGGCGGGATGGAGGCGGTTGTCGCCCACCCATACTTCGCCGAGCGCATTGAGGCTAACGCGAGCAACCGAGAACGGCTGTTGGCGATGGCGCCGTCCGATTTCATCAGCGTGATGAGCCGGTGGCGGTCGTACTTCCGTACCGATTCGCGAGTGCTCGGTGTGGCGGAGGACGATATTCGCGGTATCACGGTGCCCGCGGCGATCGTCAGCGGCGACGATGACACGCATCTGCCGGTCGCGGCCCAGGCCTTGAACGAGTTGCTCGTGGGTTCAGACCTCCATCCGCCGGCGCTATCCGGGGAGGAGTCGGTCCGCATGATGCAGGGGACGGCGCCAGAGTTACGTGATGTCCTGGCAGACCGGCTTGCGGCGGTCTACCGACCCCTCATCGAACGCCACACACACGCTGGGGCCGGAGTCAGCTAACCAAGAGAATCGGTGACGGAGCCATTTGGCAACTGAAGGGAGACGTTCTTGTCCACGAACAGCACGTATAACGTCGTCGGCCAACCAACGGGGCGCTCTGAGGGCCCGGACAAGGTAACGGGCCGGGGGAAGTATGGATTAGACGTGTCGCTGCCGGGTCAGCTTTGGTGCAAGCTCCTGCGTAGCCCGTTCGCCCGGGCGCGGATCGTGCGCGTCGACGTCTCGGCGGCGTTGGCCCTCGACGGCGTTCACGGCGTACTGACGGGCGCGGATGTGCGGGGAATCCGATCGGCGCGCGGCGTGTGGAAGGACGAACCCATTCTGTGCTGGGATGATGTGCTCTTCGCTGGGGACAAGGTGGCGGCCGTCGTGGCTGAGGATGAAGACATTGCCCAGCGCGCAGTCGATCTCATTGAGGTCGAATACGAGGAAATGGAGCCGATTCTCGACGCAGAGCAGGCCGCTCGGGGAGATGCCGATCTGCTCCACCCGGGGCTGAACGACTACCCGGAGATTCAGGCTCAAGAGACACTCAGCAACGTGCTCGTGACCCTGCACCGGGAGCGTGGTGATATCGAACAGGGATTCGGGGATGCCGACGTGGTCATCGAGAAGTCCTATTGGACTCCGTGGCAGCACCAAGCCTACTTGGAACCGCATGCGTCGGTCGTCGAGATCGATGCCGAGGGCCGGTTGCAGGTGTGGGTGTCCTGCCAGCTCCCGACGCCGAACCGGAACGAGCTGATCCGCATCACGGGGTTGGAACCGGAGCAAGTGGTGTTCAACGCGACTTATATCGGTGGGTCGTTCGGCGGGAAGACCGACACCACTGCCGTGTATCTGTCGTATCTGTTCGCGCAACGGACTGGTCGTCCGGTGAAGTTCACCATGGACTATTCGGAAGAGCTCCAAGCGATGAACCCGCGGCATCCGTCGACGATTCGGGTGAAGGCTGGAGTGAAACGGGACGGGACGATTACGGCGTGGCAGGCAGAGGCGTATTTGGCGGTAGGGGCGTATGCAGCCTACGCGCCTATCCCGAACGGTCTGCGGGGTGTCCTGGAGGTTGGAGGCCCGTACCGCTGTGCAAACGTGAGCCTGAACGTCCACCACTGCTACACCAACACCGTGCCGTGCGGCTTTGCGCGGGCCCCCGGGATGCCGCAGGGCCTGTGGGCCGGGGAGTCTCACATGGATGTCATGGCCCGTGCGATCGGTATGGAGCCGCTCGAGTTTCGGGCGAAGAACGTGATCGGACCGGGGGAGGAGTTGATTAACGGCAGCACCTTTGACGCGCTGCGCGTGGAGGACACGCTGACTGAGGCGGCGCGGGTGGCTGGATATGCGTCCCCCAAGCCAGCCAACGTTGGTCGGGGGATCGGGATCGGCCATCACAGCCAGGGCGGTGGAGAGGCCCATGCGCTGGTCACGGTGGAGCCCGACGGCGAAGTGCGAGCCGAGTTCTCAACCTACGACACAGGCGGCGGAACGTTCACATTGATGGCACAGGTCGTGGCCGAGGAGCTTGGGATCACCGCGGCGCGTGTTCTCACGGGGCCGTTCGCGACCTCGAATATTGGACCGATGAACGGCGTCGGTGGAAGCCGTGGGGCGCGCGTGACCGCAACGGTCGGCCACGCGGCAGCTGTCGTCACCCGCGAGCAACTGCAACGGCTGGCGGCGGAGTTCTTGGGATGGACCGAGGAGCGAATCGCCTTCCGCAACGGGTTCGCCGAGAACGGTGCGACCGGCGAGCGCATCAGGATCGAAGAAATCGCGCAGCGTGCCGGCGGACCAGTAGTCGGGCGTGGCGACATCACGGAGTCGACCAGCCCCTACACGTCGTTCGGGACCCAGATCGCCGAGGTCACAGTCGACCCAGACACTGGCGAGGTCGAGATAGTGCGGTTTACTGCGGTCCACGAAACGGGCCGGGTAATGAACCCGACCGCTTTCCATGGCCAGGTTGAGGGCGGGATCGTGTACGGGATAGGCGAGACGCTGATGACCGAGACTGCGTACGACGAGAGCGGCCGAGTGACCAATCCATCGCTCGCGGACATGAAGCTGCCGAACGTCCGGGATATCCCTCCGCTGGAAACGGTGATCTTGGAGTCAGATATCGGGGATGGGCCGTACAAGGTCCGTGGGATTGGGGAGCACACGAACATCATGACGGCCCCCGCGATCGCGAACGCGATTGAGGATGCCGTGGGTGTCCGCATCACGGACCTTCCTATCACGTCCGAGAAGGTGCTGGCCGCGTTGCGGCAGAGCGATGGGTCCTCCGGAGCGTCCTAGCGCCTAATCGACGCGCAGTACGACCTTCCCAAAGAAGTCGTTTGACTCGAGGATTTCGTGTGCGCGCGCGGCGTCCTTCAGTGGGAGCACGTGGTGAATAACTGGGTTCAGGACCCCGCGCCCTACGAGTTGCGTGACGGTTGCGATGTCTTCCGGCACGCGCATGGTCGTGCCCAGGATCGAAAGGTCACGGGTCCATAAGCGCCCGAGGTGGATCTGCGCCAGGTGGCCCGATGTGACGCCGTTCGTGACGTAGCGGCCGCCGACGTCGAGGGCCGCGAACGACGCGTCCCAGGTGGCTTGCCCGACGTGGTCGTAGACGAGGTCGACGCCCTGGTCATTGGTCAGCGCACGCACGCGTTCCAGGATGTTCTCGCGCGTGTGGATGATGACGTCGTCCGCGCCGATCTCGCGAGCCCGTTCTGCTTTCGCATCGGTGCTGACGGTGGTAAGGACGCGGGCGCTGGATGATTTCGCGATCTGGATCGCGGCTGAGCCGACACCGCTGCCGGCTGCGAGGATGAGCACGGTATCGCCGAGTCTCAGCCCGGCCTTGCAGACCAGGCAGTGCCAGGCGGCGCAGAAGGCTGTTGGCACCGCAGCCGCTTGTTCGTCGGTAAGCGTGTCGGGGATCAACGCGAGGTTCGCTTCTGGGGCGATCGCCAGTTCTGCGTAGGTGCCGCCAGCGCCTGTGCCCATGACACGGTCGCCGACCTTGAACCGGGTCGCGTTGGGCCCGATTGCAACAACTTCCCCTGCAAGGTCCAGCCCAGGTACGTGTTGAGGCCTGGCACGTGTGCCGTGGGACCCCTCGCGAGTAAAGACGTCGACGCGGTTCACCGAGGTGGCACGAACGCGAACGAGCACCTGTCCGGTGGATGGCTGCGGGTCCGGCAGTTCCCCGTACACGAGGTTCTGCACCGGGCCGGGTTCGGTGATGTAAGCGGCTTTCATGTGTGTTGTGTTTCGGGAACCTGATCGTGGTGCGGCGGAGGTTAGGCCGGTGTGCGCTACATCGTGTCCGGGGCGTTCATACCCATGAGGCTGAGGACGTTGGCGAGCACGATTCGTGTGGCGCTCACGAGTCGGAGCCTGGCAAGAGTAACTGGTGGCCCCTCCTCGGCGCCCAGGACCCGGTGCTTCGTATAGAAATCGTGGAAGACGGTGGCGAGTGCCAGGGCGTAATGGGGGAGGTGGTGCGGTTCGAGGTTACGGGCGGCGGCCTGGACGACTTCTGGGAAGCGGAGCATCTCTCTAATCAGGCGTTCCTCGGCGTCCTGCGTGAGGAGCGAGACATCTGCGCCCACGCCGGCATCGGGTAACTCCGCCTCTTGGGCGCCGCGGAGGATACCGGCGATTCTGGCGTGGGCGTACTGGATGTAGTAGACAGGGTTCTCCGGCGCCTCGCGCTTCGCGAGGTCCAGATCGAAGTCCATCTGGGAATCCGCGGAACGCGCAAGGAAGAAGTACCGGCAGGCGTCTGGGCCGACCTCGTCGAGGACCTCCTCAAGGGTGATGATGTCGCCGGTGCGCTTGGAGACGCGGATGGTCTCGTCGCCACGTTTCAGGGTGACCAGTTGGACCAAGATGAATTGCAGTCGCTCCGGCTCGAGGCCATAGGCGCGCATCATGGCCTTCATGCGGAGCACGTGACCCTGATGATCGGCACCCCAGACGTTGATGACACGAGCGAAGTCGCGGATCACGAACTTGTCGTAGTGATAGGCAATGTCGGAGGCGAAGTACGTTGGGATGCCGGTCGAGCGGAGGATGACTTCGTCCTTGTCGCCACCCAGCGCTGAGGCGGTGAACCAATGAGCGCCCTCTCGATCGGTTGTGTAGCCCTTCTCGCGCAACAGGGATAAGGCCGTAGCGTAGGCGCCGTCGTCGCCCCCGTCGAAGAGCGACCGTTCACTGAACCAGCGATCGAACGAGACGGATATGCGTTCCAGGTCTCGGCGGATGAGCTGGAGCATGCGTTGGACGCCGATCTGGCCTAGGGCGTTAACGCCGACGGGGTCGCCGCGTTGAAGGAAGGAGTCGCCGTGTTCTTCTGCGAGTTGCGTACCAAACTCGGTCATATATGATCCGTGGTAACCCTCTGTGGGCAGCTCTTCGTCCATTCGTCCCAGGGCCTGTGCGTACCGCGCCCAAACGGACCGGTAGAACAGGTCCATCTGGTTCCCCGCGTCGTTGATGTAGTACTCACGCTGGACGGCGTAGCCGACGGCCTCCAAGAGCGCAGCAAGTGTGCTCCCTAACACCGCGCCCCGTCCGTGGCCGACGTGGATGGGACCGGTGGGATTCACGCTGACGAATTCGACCTGCACGGTTTCGCTGCGGCCGATGTCGGAGCGCCCGAACGCGGCGCCTTGTGACACGATTTCATCAACCTGACCCCGCAACCAGTCGCGGTCGAGTGCGAAATTGATGAACCCCGGTGGGGCGACCTCCCGCGACGCCAACTCGGGCGTGTTTTGCAACTCACCGACCAGGAGCTCGGCGATTCTCCGCGGATCCATGCGGGCGGCGCGTGCCATTTTCATGGGCAGCGAGGTCGCGTAGTCGCCGTGGTCCGGGTTCTGTGGGCGTTCGATTGAGGGTTCAGGCAACTCGAACTGCGGCAGCAAGCCCTTGGATTGGGCGGACTGCGCGGCGGTCGCAACCAGTTCCGCGATGCGGTCTCGGATGAGCGTTGGCGTTGTCATTCCTCGCACGAGTATGCCATCCATGGCACCCAGCACGGGCCACTGAGGGGTCTGTTTCGCGAAGAGTATTGGCCGATCTCAGCCAGCGAATGGCGAAACCAGCAGCCAGCCCATGTGGGACACTCTCGCCATGGCCCGCCGATCCGCAGGACCTTCGACAAGGCCGTTACTCGCCACGCGGGTCCCGTCTTTGGCCTACCCCGACTTCCGACTATTAACGGCCGCGGTACTGGTGAACTCGTCCGGGATGATGGGCCAAATCGTCGTGCTTGGGTGGATTGTACTCGAGCTGACCGATTCTCCCCTGTGGGTGAGCGTGGCGCTGGCCATCCGCATGATGCCGAACTTCCTGTTCGGGATCGTAGCGGGTGCGGTGGTGGACCGCGTGGACAAGGGACGGTTTATCAACCTGATGAACGTCGGCATGGGGGTGGCGGCCTTCCTGACCGGGATCGTCGTGTTGAATGAACTTCCGCTCGCTTGGATCTTGGGCCTGACGTTCGTAGCCGGGACCTTCCAGGCGGCTTTCCAAACTGCGCGACAGGGGTATGTGAATGACCTCGTTGGCAGCCGCAACGTCATCAACGGGATGGCCGTCTCGACGATCGCCATGCGGTCTGGAGGTCTGGTGGGCCCGTTGGTGGGCGGACTCATTACGGCGCGGTACGGGGGTGGGGAGGCGTTCATGGCGCTTGCAACCGTCTACGCTGTCTCGTTCGTGCTCCTCAGGAGGCTAGCACCTGCCGCCGCGGGGTCGGCCGGCTCGACGGTCCTAGAGAACCTCCGCGCCTACTTCGGCCTGTTGCGAGAGAACCCCGCGCTGCTGAAGTTGCTGGTGCTGACGGCGGTTGTCGAGGTCACCGGATTTTCCTACATGGTGCTGCTGCCGAGTCTGGCGCGCGATGTCCTGGGCGTGGGCGCCGACGGGTTGGGGCTGATGAACAGCGTCCGCGCGTTTGGCGGCATGGGCAGCGTGCTCGTGATCATGGTGATGGGGGCCCCGAGGCGGAATGGCTTGCCGTTCCTCATCGTCCTCCACGTTTTTGGCGGAGCGATCATCCTGCTCGGACTGGCGCCGAGCTTCCTGCTCGTGTTGGTGACGCTGGTGCTCGTCGACGCGGCAGCAGCGATGTCTGACGTATACACCCAGGGACTGATGCAGCTCGCGGTGCCAGACCGGATGCGGGGGCGCGCTGGCGGGTCCTGGGTATTCGCAATCGGAACCCAACCTGCAGGGAGCCTTCAGATCGGCGCCGTAGCCTCGTTGCTTGCCGTACCTGCAGCGCTGATGATCAATGGGGCTGCGCTCCTGACCGTTGCGGTGTTCAGCCTGGTCATGTTTCGGAGCTTGCGGCGGCTTTGACGGGCGAGTCAGTCCCCGTCGTCTTCTCGATCGGCACGGCCGAAGTCTGACTCCAGGAGTCCACGCCACCGACCAACGAATTCCGGGTGGAGCGCTCCCTCGTCAAAGGCCTCCACGACCGTTTCGATTTGGCCGATGTTCGACACGCCGATCACGGCGGCGGCTACTCGTTCGTCGTGCAAGACGAAGCGAAGGGCAGCGCGCGATACGGTCGTTTCGTACTCCTGCGCCAGCGGGACGAGGGCTGAGGCACGTTCCAGATCGCGTTCGAACTCCAGTCCGGCAGGTGTGGTAACTGGTCCCGGCCTCCGCTCGGATGATTGGTCCGCGAGGGCGCCGCCGGCGTGGACCCAAGTGGCGATGACACCCATCTTGCGGTCCGCCATGGTGTCCAGCAGTTGGCCGTAGTCGTGGACTGGTAGCCGGTCAGGGTGGCGATCGGCAACGGTGGGATTGAGCAAGTTGTAGACGATCCGCGCCGTCTGGAACCCCGATGCCTGCACGACGATGCGGAGCGGCTCCGTGTCGCCCAATGCGGTCATGCCGATGACACTGCACGCGCCTTCACTCCGGAGGCGCTCCAAGGTCTCCAAGGCTCCATTCTCGCCAAGGACATCGGCCATGCTGAGCGCATCGGGCTGTGTCCCTCGTATCTCTGTGATCCGGTTCTGGAGTTGGAAGAGGTCCACATGGTCGGTCCCGAGCCGTTCGAGGCTGGCTTCCGTGGAGCGCATGATCGCACTGCGGATATCGCCCCGCAGGTCGTCCTCCGTCACCCGTACCCTGGTTGACACGAACGCCGTGTCTGCGAGGCCTGTCGCTAGTAGCGCCGCCGCGAGATTGATCTCTGAGCGGCCGTTTCCGTACTGGGGCGCGGTGTCGAACCACGTAACTCCGAGGTCCCAGGCCTGCCGCACGGCGCTGTCCTGCTCGTCGGTGTGGCTGTCGGTTGTGAAAATGCCGCCGATGGTGCCGCACCCGAAAATAACGGGGCTAACCGAAACGCCGGTCGCACCGAGTGGGCGTTGGGGGAGCATGAGCAGCCGAGAGGGGTGTGGCGCGTCTAGCCGCTGGCGACGAAGGACTCGCCGGCGCGACTCCAGAAGCGATCGACCTCGCTGCGGAGCGGCCGATGATCGGGCGATCGGAGTTCTGGGTCAACGCGCGCGATGTCGAGCGCGTGGTCCCGGGCTTCTTCCAAGAGCGGGAGGTCTGCCAGCGAAGCGGCGCTCAGGTCGGGTAGGCCACTCTGACGAGTGCCGAAGAACTCACCAGGTCCGCGAATTCGGAGGTCCTCTTCCGCCAACTTAAATCCGTCCGACGTGACCGCGGCGATGTCCAACCGCTCCCGGGCTTCGGGGATTTCCGTGTCGCCGACGAGGATGCAGAAGCTCCGATGGGTCCCACGCCCGACGCGGCCCCGGTACTGGTGGAGCTGCGCGAGGCCGAATCGTTCGGCGCCCTCGATCATCATGACCGTCGCGTTCGGCACGTCGATTCCCACCTCGACGACGGCGGTCGAAACGAGCACGTCAAGATCGCCAGCGTGGAAGCGGCCCATGATTTCATCCTTGTCCTTGGATGACATCCGGCCGTGGAGAAGACCGACCCGGAGATCAGGGAACACCTGCTCCGACAAACGCTTGTGCTCCGCGACGGCGGCACGTGCCTCGACAGCTTCGCTCTCCTCGACCAGTGGGCAGATGACGAAGGTCTGGCGCCCCTCCCGAGCCTCGTCCCTAATCAAGGAGTAGGCCGTTTGCTGTTCCAACGGTTCGATGACGCGGGTCTCGATCGGCGGGCGCCCCGGGGGCATTTCGCGGATCGTCGAGACGTCCAAGTCGCCAAATATTCCGAGAGCCAGCGACCTTGGGATGGGGGTGGCAGTCATCACGAGCAGGTGCGGAGCCATGCCCTTGTTGCGCAGCGACGCTCGTTGCTCGACGCCGAAACGGTGCTGTTCATCGACCACCGCCAGGCCCAGGTTCGAGAACGAGACGCTCGACTGGATGAGCGCGTGCGTCCCGACGGCGATATCGACGTCCCCGGCTGCGATCAACCGCTGAAGCGCGTCTTTGGTGCCCGCCGGCATGCTGCCCGTAAGGAGGGCGACGCGCAGAGGCCGACCGGCGATGATTCCCGAGAATCCGCGGTACGGGCCGCCGTCGTCCGCCTCCCGATGGCCGACGCTGAAGAGATCGGTCAGCGTCCGCATGTGCTGTTCGGCGAGGACCTCCGTAGGGGCCATCATCGCGCCCTGAAAGCCGTTGGCGGCAGCGGTCACCAGCACGGCGGCGGCCACGGCCGTCTTCCCGCTCCCTACGTCACCCTGGAGCAGTCGGTGCATGGGGGCGGCGGCCCCAACGTCCTGTAGCACCTCTTCCAACACGCGCGACTGGTCCCCGGTCAGGCGGAACGGCAGGCTCGCCACGAACCGGTCGAGGACCGGCCGGTCCGTGGGAATCGCGGCGCCCAACTGGTGTTGTCTCGCTTGCCTCCGTCGCAACAGGCCGAGCTGGAGGAGAAACAGCTCGTCGAAGGCCAGTCGTCGCCGTGCCACGGTCTCGTCGCCCCGATCCTTCGGTTGGTGGAGGGTCTGGAGTGCGCCCTGCAATCCGGGCAGGCCGGCCGACTCACGGACCGAAGCGGGGAGATAGTCTGAGACGAGTGGCAGCGCTCGTTCGGCGGCCGGGAGAACGACGGACCGCATTCCGCGTTGGGTGACGCCCTCGGTCAGTGGGTAGACGGGAACCAGGTCGCCCAGGGCCGGCCCGTCAGACGCGTTGAGCGGCTCCTGGGAGGCGACGTGAAACTGGGCGCTCCGGCGGAACTGGCCGAGCCGTCCGATCAGGAGAAAGCGCTTGCCGGGGGTGAGCGAGCGGGCGATCCAAGTACGGCCGAACCACACGGCCTTGATGCTCCCCGAATCATCTTCGACGACGGCCTCCGTTGTTTGAAGTCGCCGTCCGCCAAACCGCCGTGCATCGGATCTGATGACTCGGACGACGACGGCGTGCTCGACCCCAGCTTCGAGGTCCGCGATGCGAACGACTTCCAGGTATCGGCGTGGGAAGGCCCAAAGCGCGTCGCGGTAGGTGGTAACGCCCATCTTCCGGAGCGCGGGGGCGATCCTGCTCGGGAGATCGAGGGGAGTTTCGAGCGACAGCGGAGGTCCGGCGGCGCGTCTCGTGGTGCTCTCCACGCTGCGCGCCGTCTGGGGCTTGGCCGGAGGGCGGCGTGGTGGCGCGGCGGGTCTTCGCCGAATCTGGCGAGCGGTGGGGCCGCGGGTCAACTCCGCCGGGGATGGATTCGTGCTCGGTGCTACCGGAGGCCGCGCGTTGTTGCCGGTCGCCGATTGGGGGGCTGCGTCCCGCTCTAGCGGTCCAAGGTGACCGAGGACGGTCGCGATCCAATCACGCCGCTGTTCTTGGTCAAGGCCCGCGTAGGGCCGGGCACCGCCAGCCGGGACGGCGGACAGCGCGGCGTGGACGTTGGGATCCTCGATCCAGCGTTCGATGAAACCATCGATGCCCCCGAAGACGGCGGAGTCCTTGAATCCGAGGGAGCGTTCATGTTCCAGCACCCTCCGTACTGCCTCGAGCTTTCGCTCGACCCGCAGCGCGTCGTCGGGGCGGTTCGCGGTCATGGCTAGGACGTGTTCTCGGCCTTTAGTACTCCCACGCCCACGCATCCTGGTCCCGCGTAGGTGCCGATGACGGGGCCAATGTTGAATACAGAAACGTCCTGATGGCCAAATCCGTCGCGGAGTTGGTCAGCGACGGCGCGTGCCGCATCCAAGTCGGTGCTTCCTGCAACGATCGAGGATTCAGCCGGGCCCTCCTCCAGCGCGAGTTGCGTCAACCGATCGAGTGCCTTCCGCCGCGAGCGAGCTCGCTCACGGGGTTCGACCTCCCCATGGGTGATCTCGAGGATTGGCTTCACGTTCAACAGTCCGCCGAGGAACGCCTGCGCCCTGCCGAGGCGGCCACCGCGGGCCAAGTACTCCAAGGTGTCCACGACGAAGAGCGTCCGAGCGCGTGGGATAGCGCGGTGGACCCAGTCGATGATCTGCTCCAAGGGCTCTCTGGCCTGAGCGTGACCAGCTGCTTGTATCGCGAGGAGGCCCAACATCATGGAGGCCTGCTCTGAGTCAATGACGGCGATCTGTGCATCTGGGTTTTCGCCCAGGACCTCCTGCTGTGCCAGCAGTGCGGCGTTGAAGGTGCCGCTGAGCTTTGCGGAAACGTGGAGGGCCAGCACCGGCCCGCGTTCGAGCGCCTGGCGGTAGACCGACACGAAGTCAGCGGGGGCAGGTTGAGACGTGCGCGGGAGTTCTTTCGATCCCTCGAGGCGCCGGTAAAACTCTTCGTTCGAGATATCGACCCCGCCTCGAAACTGCTCTTGGCCAAAGTGAACATAGAGGGGCACGACGCTGATTCCGAAGGCTTCGGCGGTTGCGGTCGGCAGGTCGGCTGTGCCGTCCGTGACGACCTGGACCGTCTTGCCAGTTTCGGTGGGCGTGGTCATCGATTCTCAACTCCGATCATAACGCTGCGTGGTCGGGCGTCGAAGCTCCGGATTGCTACTCGACTGCGACGATGTACGGGTACAGGGGTTGGCCGCCCTCCACGATCTCCACCTCCACTGCGGCGATGCCGCTCTCAACGGATTGCGCCAGCGCGTCGGCCGACTCCGCCGTGGCTTCGGCCCCGTAGTAGATCGTCAAAACTGACCCGTCCTCTGGTTCCATCCTCCGAATCAGATCGGCGGCGGCGTCTTCCGGTGATGGGTTTGCAGAAACCAAGTCGCCCCGGTAGAGCGCGATCGCCTGTCCGGCTTCGTATGCCACACCGCCGATATTGCCGGACCGGACCGCGTGGGTGACTTCACCCCACAGGACCCTTCCCGTTGCGGCGGTCATGCGGGCGTGGTTGGTATCGGCGTCGCTGTACGGATTGAAGGACAGCAGCGCGGCGATCCCCTCTGGCATGGCGACGCATTCGATGACGGCTAACGTCTTGGACGAGATGCCATTGGCCAACCGTGCAGTGGCAACGATGTTGCGATTGTTCGGGAGGACAATCACTTGGTCCGCGGGGATCGAGTCGGCCGCCTCCGCTATCTCTTCAGCACTTGGGTTCATGGACTGCCCGCCCCAGATGATGGCGCCGGCGCCGAGGCTGCGGAGGATGCGGACGAAGCCCACGCCTGCTGCAACCGCGATGACGCCGCACACGGGAGCGTCCACACCTGCGGTATGCCCGGCGAGGAATTGCTCGTGCTGCTGGTCCATGTTGCGGATCGAGACCTGTTCGAGCGTTCCAGCTGTCTCAGCGTGGGCGAGGGCCTCCTCCGGCAACGCGGTATGGATGTGGACACGGATGAGACCTTCGCCGGAGACGATGGATTCGGACTCCCCGAACGTGGCCATTGCAACCCGCATCTCGTCGGGCGAAACGCGGGGTTCCAGCACGACGAATTCCGTGCAGTAGCCCCAGTCTGCTTGCGGCTGCTCGGCCAACCAGGCTTGGTCGATGCCCACGATCTCCGTTGCCTCGAGCGGTGTGCCGGGGGACGTTCCAGTAAGCGCCGACGCGGCGGCGCACAGGAGGATCGCGAGGCCCTGTCCACCAGAGTCGACGACGCCTGCCTGCGCGAGCACCGGCAGGAGGTCGGGGGTGCGCGCGACTGCCTCTTGGGCGGACTCCGCCGCGGCGATCAAGGTTTCCGAAAGATCCACACGCTGTGCTGCGATTGAGGCAGCGACGCCGGCTGAGCGTGCGACGGTGAGGATGGTTCCTTCGACGGGGTTGGACATCGCCCCATAGGCGGCATCGGCGGCGGACGTTAGGGCGCGCGCCATGTCGGTGGATGTCGCCATCTCGACCCCGGCCAGCCCGTCTGCGAACCCACCGAGGTACTGGGACAGGATGACGCCACTGTTTCCACGGGCGCCCATGAGCGCGCCGCGGGCGAACTCAGTGGAGACGGCCGCAGCCGGGAGAGTGGAATCTTCAGCCAGGGCCTCGGTCGTCCGCCTGAGGCCGGAGCGGATGGTAAGCAGCATGTTCGTGCCGGTGTCGCCGTCGGGCACTGGGAAGACATTGAGCGCGTTGACGGCGTTGACGTTGGTCTCGAGCCAATCCGCCGCTGCCTGAAACAGCTCATCCAACTGCTTGCCCGAGCAGGACTGTACGGGGTTGGGTGTCGGTTCGGCCATGCGCACCTCAGGGGTCCGCGCTTGTCGCGGTGTGAACCTGACAGTACGATAGCTCATAGCGGTTCCGGCCTTGGCGGTGCATGTGTATATTCCGGTCCGCTGTGGAGGAACTCCGGACGTCAACCGGGAAGAACGATGGCGAAGTGTGAAATATGTGGCCGCGGTCCTCAGTTTGGGCACAACGTGAGCCACTCGAACCGTAAAACGAACCGACGTTGGAACGTGAACGTGCAGCGTGTATCGGTGCCCTTGGCCGATGGGCGTCGGCAGCACGTGAAGATGTGCACGCGGTGCTTGAGGACTCGGTCACGGGTGAAGGCGTAACCGTCTCGGCGACCGCGGTGGGTATGCGAGACCTGGCCCGCGCCACAAGATAGAGCCCTCACCGGATTCGTGACCCCGCCATCTAGTGGCGGGTTCTTTGTTTTGTATGCGACGATTGATACAATTGCGGGTAGCGTTTCCTACCTGAAACGGGGCATTCCGGAGGGTCTGTGGTCGAGCGAGACGTTGCACTAGAAGAACAGATGCAGACCGCGTATCTGGATTACGCGATGAGCGTCATCGTCTCACGTGCTCTGCCGGATGTGCGAGACGGCATGAAACCGGTTCAGAGACGCGTGCTGTACGCGATGCATGACCAGGGTATGCGGAACAACGGCCCCTACCGGAAGAGCGCGCGAGTGGTCGGAGACGTCATTGCGAAGTACCACCCGCACGGCGACTCGCCGGTCTACGAGGCGCTGGTCCGGCTCGCACAGCCGTTCTCGCTGCGGTACCCGCTGGTCGACGGCCAGGGGAACTTTGGTTCGGTCGATAACGACCCGCCGGCGGCGATGCGGTACACAGAGGCTCGTATGGCTGCGATAACGGACGAGATGCTCGCGGATATCGAGCGCGAGACGGTTACGTTCGCCCCGAACTTCGATGGTTCCGAGCGCGAGCCGACGGTGCTACCCGCGAAGATCCCGAATCTGCTCGTCAACGGCGCCGCTGGCATCGCGGTCGGGATGGCGACGAACATCCCTCCGCACAACCTGGGTGAGGTGTGCGACGCGATCTTGTTTGCCCTGAGTCGCTGGCAGGAAGGGGTCGAAGGCGGCGCCTACGAGGCGACACTTGAGGAACTGACACAGTTCGTCAAGGGCCCCGACTTTCCCACCTCGGGTCTGATCCGAGGAACCGAAGGGATCATGCGCGCATACGCAACAGGCCAGGGCAAGGTGATTATGGAAGCCCGGGCGGAGATCGATGAGGGCGTGCGTGGGAGCCGTCCACAGATCGTGATCACCGAAATCCCGTACCAAGTGAACAAAGCGTCGCTGGTCGAGAAGATAGCCGACCTCGTCCGGTCGAGGCGTGTGGACGGGATCTCCGAGGTACGGGACGAATCCGACCGCGATGGGTTGCGCGTCGTGATTGAGCTCCGCCGCGATGCCCAGCCGGAGATCGTGCTCAACAACCTATACGAGCACACGTCGATGCGCCAGGCGTTCCACATCAACATGTTGGCGCTGGTTGACGGGCAACCCCAGATCCTGCCGTTGCGGCAGATGATCCACCACTTCATCCGGTTCCGGCGTGAGGTGGTCACAAACCGCACGCGGTATGAACTGCGGCGCGCCGAGGACCGCGCTCATGTCCTGGAAGGGCTTCGGATCGCGCTCGATGATCTCGACAACGTGATCGCCCTGATTCGTGCGTCGGACGACGTGGAGGCCGCACGCATCGCATTGATCGAACGCTACGGGCTTTCGCTCCGGCAGGCACAGGCGATTCTGGACATGCAGCTTCGGCGATTGGCCGCCCTCGAACGTCAAGCGATCATGGACGAACTCGTGGAGTTGCGCGAACGGATCGCCGATCTGGAGGACCTCTTGGCGACGCCAACGCGAATCACCGGGGTGGTCCGCGAGGAGGTCGAAGGGGTCAAGGATTCTTACGCTGACGAACGGCGCACCGAAATCCTGGAGGGCGAACTCGAACAGGTCCGGCGCGAAGACCTGATCCCTCACCAGGAAGTGGTTGTGACGCTGAGCGAGCGTGGCTACATCAAACGTGTGGCGTCCCAGACGTTCCGCACGCAGCGGCGTGGGGGTCGGGGAGTCACCGGCATGCCGACGCGGGAAGAAGATTCGGTCCGGCGGCTCGTTGTGTGCGACACGCACGACACGCTGCTGTTCTTCACGAACCGCGGACGCGTATGGACGAAGCGGTGTTTCGAGCTTCCCGCCGAATCTTCGAGGAGCGCGCGTGGGACGCACCTCCAGAACGTGACGGGGGCGCTGGACGAGAGCGAGCGGGTGACGACCGTTATCGCGGCCGACGACCTTTCAGAGGGCGATTACCTGGTCTTTGCGACCCAGCTCGGCGAGGTCAAGCGCACGCCGCTGCGCCTGTTCACGTCGATCCGCAGCAACGGGATCATTGCGATGGACCTCGAGGGAGGGGATGAGCTCGTGTCGGTTGTGAAGGCCGACGACGGAGCGCACGTCATCCTGGCAACGCAGCACGGGAAGGCCATCCGGTTCGAAACATCGATCCTCACATCGCGGTCGCGGACGGCGGGCGGCGTGCGAGGGATCCGGCTGCTCAACGACGATCGTGTCGTTGGTGCGGAGATCGTCAAACCCGACAAGCAACTATTCCTGATCACGCAGAACGGGTACGGGAAACGGACGCCGTCTGAGTCGTACCCGACGAAAGGGCGCGGGGGCCAAGGCGTGATCACGCTGAAGGCCGACTCGGCGCGTACGGGTTACGTGGTGGGCATTGCAGTCGTCGACCCTGAGCAAGAGTTGATGCTGATCTCCCGGAACGGTGTGATCGTGCGGACGACCCTGAAGCAGATCCGCGCTGTCGGGCGCAGCACCCAAGGTGTGATCGTGATGAAGCTCCAAGCTGGCGACCAAGTGGCGGCGCTGGCGGCGTTCGACCAGAGCGAAAAGGCGGAAGCGACCTAAAGGCCGGCGGCTCGCTTCAACTCCGGACGGCGCTCGGCTAGGGCGCTTCGACCGCTGCGCGGTCTGCGGGCAGCAGCCAGGCGTGCATTGCTTGCGCCCGTGTGTGGGCGTCGTGAAGTTGGCCCAACGCCCGAACCATCGCCTCTGCATCTGGCCACTCTGCGAGCGGCAGCTCGCGCCTGAACGGGCCGGTTGTGACGTGAACCGGGATCCCAAGCTCCGCCGCCCGCGGATGCACGGGGGCGACTCGGAGAGGAACTTCGTCTAACCCGTCGGTGGCTTCCCGCAGCACATTGGCCAATTCAGAGACGTGCTGCTGTGCACGGCGATACGCGGCCAACGCATCCTCGTACACCTCGCGGGCGTCATCGATTGGCCCACGATGAAGGACTCGGGACTCCGTTGGCTGGCCGCGGTTCATCATCATGCGATTCGCCTCCTCGACCTTGTGGGTGAACGGTCACGGTTGTGGTTCGTGGCAAACACGAATGGCTCGCTTGGACTTACCATATCGCGATGGAAGGTCGAGACAACATCCGAGCGGCCGTGGCGGTGATCGCGATCGTCCTTGCCATGAAGGTCATCATCGGCATCATTCTGTTGTTCTCGTTTCCCATTGGTGAGACCGCGTCCTTGTATGCGATTTTGCACCTCAGTCTCCTTTTCGGTGTCGTCCCGTTGGCGCTGCTATTCGGAGCGTCTGCCATCTTCTGGTGGCGCGTGCTCCGCCTGCGGTCCCGGAGGCGGTACTTCCAGTGGCTGGAGTGGAACGTCGAGCAAGAGGAAGAGCCTGAGGCGATGGTCTAGGGCAGGCACGTCTCGCGGTCACTCCGGCTGATCCTCCTCCAGCACGAAGCAGCTCGAGGCCTTCAGCACAGCCCACGCACCCGTCCCGGGGCGAAGCGCGAGGGTGTCGACTGCATGACGCGTGACGTGCGCGATTACCCTCAACCCTCCGGACTCGATTACCACGTCAAAACCCGGGGCACGAGGTTCCACCGCGTGAACGGTCCCTGAGAGGAGATTCTGGGCGGAGAGGCCAATCGGTTGGTCGCGCGCAAGGATGACGTCGGATGCGCGGATCCCGATGCCCACTTGGTCGCCGGGCTGGACCCCCGCCGCTGTCGGAACGGACAACTGGACGGTTCCGGACTGGTCCTCACACAGCATCGTTCCCTCGGCGGGATGGACGGATGCCACGCGCATCGAAAACAGGTTCTCAACGCCTGAGAGGCGCGCGACGCGTTCCTTCGTCGGCTGCATGATGAGATCGAATGGATCTCCAGAATCGACGACGCGACCTTGGTCGATGATGTGGACGCGGTCCGCAAGGGCGAGAGCCTCCTCCGCGTCGTGCGTGACCAGGAGTACGGGAACGTTCGACGACCGGAGGACCTGGCGGATCTCGTGTCGAACAGCCCTCCGCAGGCTCTCGTCGAGGGCCGCGAACGGTTCGTCTAGGAGAAGTACGTCTGGCGCCGACGCCAATGCTCTCGCAAGCGCGGTCCGCTGCCGTTGGCCGCCGGACAACGAGGCGGGGCGCCTGTCTTCCAGTCCCTCGAGCCCCAAGGTCCGAACGACCTGGTGGGCTCGGGCGAGCCGCTCCTCTCGGTCCAACCCGTTCCGTGGTAGCCCGAATTGAACGTTCTGCATGAGCGAAAGGTGGGGGAAGAGGCCGTAGTCCTGCGGTAGGTATCCAACGCGCCGGTGGTGAGGTGGGACCCACTCCCGTCGTTCGGAATCGAACACGACCCGACCGCCGACCTCGACGTGACCTTCCTGTGGGCGAAGCAGCCCGGCGATGACACGCAGGGTCATGGATTTTCCCGCGCCGGATGCGCCGAACAGGACCGTAACAGATCCGCTTGGGGCGTCCCACGCGGTATCGAGCATGAAATTGCCGATACGGTGGCGCGCCCATCCGGCGGTCATGGCCGGACTCCCGGTTGGCCGTTGATGTGTGCCCGGGCGACGAAACCGAGGATCACCAGTACGAATCCGGACATGACGAGGAGCGCCAGGCCCAGGCCAAGGGCTGCCCCGACATCGGTCTCCATGGCGGTAAGGATGGCGAGCGGCATCGTCTGGGTCCTGCCGATGAAGTTGCCGGCAAACATGATCGTGGCGCCGAACTCCGAGAGCGCCCGTGCCCATGAGAGCGCGAGCCCACCAACGAGCGCGGGCCAGGTGAGTGGAAGGGTGATCCTCCAGAAGGTGGACCACTGGGAGTGGCCGAGCGTCTGCGAGATTTCTTCCAGCTCGGCGTCGACTGACTGGAATCCGATCTTGGCGGCACGAATGTAGAAGGGCGCCGCGACGAAGACTTGGGCGAAGATCACCGCCGCGGTGGTGAACGGGAGCGCGATGCCCGCCGATTCAAGCACCTCACCCAGGACTCCGCGCCGACCGAACGCCATCAGCATCGCGACTCCCGCGACAACGGGGGGGAGGACCAGTGGAAGTTCGATCAAGACATCGATGGCCCGAAGGGCGCTGGATGTCCGCCGGGCCAAGAGGTAGGCGACGGGCGTGCCCATGAGGACGATGACGATCACGCTGGCGACGCTGGTCAGGAGCGAAAGGCGCAGCGCGGTCGCTGCGATCGGTGTGGTGAGGTTTGACGGGAACCCATCCGTCAGCACCGCCCGCGTGGCAAGCGCCAATAGCGGGAGCGCGATGAAGGCGACGTAGATGGTGGTGACGGCGGCCCCGGCGGGTAACCACAGGCTTGGTCCGCCACGGCGGGTCCGAATAGCGAGGCCGCTCACGGACTAGGCGTTTCGTCTCATTCCGGATCGCATGGAGGAAGGATGGCACACCACGCCAAGCTCAGGATGGCGAGCTTGGGGCATTGACGCTGCACCTAGCTACCTGAGGGCATTGCGGACGGTGCGCCGAATCCCGCGTCGGCCAAGATGGCGATTGATTCATCCGACCCTAAGAAGGCAATGAAGGCATCAACCGAACTGGAGCGACCTGTACCAACAACCCGGCCGGCCAGGTAGGTTGCCGCGACTCGTGCTTCGTCTGGGACCGGCACGACGGTCACCTGGTCCGAGTTGGGGCCACCGGTGGCATCGGTCACATAGACGAATCCCGCATCCGCCTCTCCGAGGACGACCTTCGCGAGGACCTCGCGGACGTTGGTTTCTTCGGAAACGACGTTGGCCATCACGCCGTCCGCGAGACCGGGACGCGCAGCGTTCAGGTTCGCCAGCACCATGCGCGTGTAGGCGCCGGCTGGTACCTGTTCCGATGCGAGGACGATGCGTACCCCGGGTTCCGCCAAGTCGTCTAATTGGTCGATCCGGGGAGAACCACGGGGTACGACGACCGTGATGGCGTTGGTGGCAAAGGCGATCGGGACACCCTCGATGACTCCTGATGCAACGGCGAGGTCCATCTGGGCGGCGTTGGCCGAGACGAAGATGTCCGCGGGTGCGCCGAAGTCGAGCTGGGAGCGGAGTGTTGCACTACCGGCGAAATTGAAGACGACGCTACCCGCGTCTGGGTTTTGGGCCTCGAAAGCATCGGCGATTCGGGGGAGCACTTCGGTGAGTGAGGATGCGGCATAGACGACGAGCTCCTTCCTCGCGTCCGTCGACGCTTGCGAGCAGGCGAACGTGATGGCGGCCAGCAGGAGCACCGCAGAAAGGACCCGGGCACGTGCAAGAAATAGGAGTACCCGCGTGCTAGAGTCCGCTGGGCTTAGCTGAGTGCGTTGCCGTGATAGCGGGGGCGTGCGTGGTGGGTTGGACATGCGGGAGGGGATGGCGTGGCCGGTGATGTACAGTCGGTGGTCCAACGTCTCAGGCGGTTACTGCCGCAGGGGGCGGTCCGGACCGAGACATCGGCGCGGCTAGCGTACTCGTACGACGGGACCTTTCAACAGCGGGTCCCTGCAGCCGTCGTTTCGGCGCGGTCGATCGAAGAGGTGCGGACCGTCCTCCAAGCTGCGAACGAGCACCAGGTCTCGGTGGTCGCGCGTGGAGCCGGGAGCAGCCTCTCAGGTGGGACGATCCCCGTGGACGGAGGCATCGTCCTGGTGTTGGCGGGAATGGACCGGCTGGTCGAGATCGATGCGCCAAACGGGGTTGTGGTCGCGGAACCGGGGCTCGTGACGGCGGACCTGCAAACGGCGGTGGAGCGTGAAGGTCTGTTCTATCCCCCAGACCCGGCCAGCCTTCGGCAATCGACAATCGGCGGAAACCTCGCGACGAACGCCGGTGGGCCACGGGGCGTCAAGTACGGGGTGACCCGAGATTACGTCCGTGGTCTGACGGTCGTGTTAGCGGACGGGTCCGTGTTGGAGCTGGGTGGCCGGACGCACAAAAATGCGACGGGTTATCAACTGTTGCATCTGTTCATTGGTTCAGAGGGCACGCTCGGCGTGATCACTCAAGCGACGCTGAAGCTGATTCCCCTCCCACGGTTCCGGCGGACGGCGGTCGGTCTGTTCGGGTCGCTGGAGATGGCGTCAGAGGCGGTGGCGGCGTTGCTCCGAGCGGGCGGAACGCCGGTAACGCTCGAGCTCATGGACCGGACATCGATGGAGATCACGCAGGACCAGCTTGGATTCGACCTAGTGGCTGAGCATCAGGCGATGCTGTTGGTCGAAGCGGATGGAAACGACGACCTCTCCGTCAGGGCCGAAATCGAGTCCATGGCTGGTGCGATGGCGGAGTCAGGCGCTTCACGGGTCCAGGTGGCACGGGATGAGGCGGAGCGAGAAGCGGTCTGGCGGGGCCGCCGTTCGGTGTCGGGGGCGTTGGGACAGCGGGCACCCAACCGGCTTGGGGAGGACGTGGTGGTGCCGCGGTCGCGGATCCCGGAGATGATCCGCCGCGTGCAAGAGATTTCGCGCGAACATGGATTCCCGATTGCCGTGTTCGGACACGCCGGGGACGGGAACCTCCATCCAAACTTCCTCTTCGATGCGAAGCGAGAGGGGGAATTGGAACGGTTGGAGGGTGCGGCCGCCGCGGTGTTTCGTGAGGCAATCGCTCTGGGCGGGACGCTTTCTGGGGAACATGGGATCGGCACGTTGAAGCGCGAATTCATGGAGGAGGCGGTCGGGCCAGAGGCGCTGGAGGTAATGCGGCGGATCAAGTCGGTGCTCGACCCGAACGGAATCCTGAACCCCCACAAAGTCTTCCCGACAGCTGGAACGGGCCGCGGTTTCCTCTCAACGCTCCCGACCCTGCAGGATTCGACGCCCGGCTAATCGGATTCTCCACTTGATCGGCTCCCCTCGTCGTTGGAATCGCGTCACACTGGACGCATGTCCCCGTTGAGGCACAACGCGTGGCGTCAAATCTCTGGAGCCTTGGTCCGTCAAGCGAAGATCGTTGCGACACTTGGTCCGGTCTCGCGTAACGAGGAGACGATTCGGCGGATGATCCGGGCCGGGGTGGACGTGTTCCGGCTGAACTTTTCGCACGGAACTGGCGAGGAGCATGCGGGATCTGTGCGCATGATCCGGGACGTCGCGGAACGCGAGGACCGGGCTGTCGCCGTCCTGCAGGACCTGCAGGGCCCGCGTATGCGGACTGGGACCCTCGCCGCGGGAAACTCGGTGAACCTGCTGCCTGGACAGCAGTTCACCCTGACCGCGACCCCACTCGCTGGCGGCGGGAACTTGGAACGCGTATCGGTTTCGTACCCCGGGCTTCCGCGCGATGTCGGGCCGAACGACCGGATTCTGATCGCCGACGGAGCCCTTGAGTTGCGCGTAGTGGGAACAACGGATACGGACGTGACGACGGTAGTCGTTCGCGGCGGACCCCTGGGCGAACGGAAAGGGATTAACGCGCCCGGTGTGGCATTGAACGTGACTTCACCGACCGAGAAAGACCTGGAAGACCTTCGACTCGGGGTCGACCTGGGTGTGGACTACGTGGCGATAAGTTTTGTCAGGGATTCTGGGGATATCGAACAGATTCGGGCCGCGATCGAGAACTGCGGCAGTACAGACTTGCCGGTTGTGGCAAAGCTGGAGCGGGCTGATGCGATCGCGAACCTCGCTGAGATCATCGCCGCGTCAGATGCAGTCATGGTCGCTCGTGGAGACCTGGGGGTCGAGCTTGGGCCGGAAAAAGTGCCAATGCTGCAGAAGACGATCCTTCGGAGCGCGAACGAGCACGGAATCCCGGCGATAACGGCGACTCAGATGCTCGAATCAATGGTCAGGAGCTTGGAGCCGACGCGGGCCGAGGCCAGCGACGTGGCGAACGCCGTCATCGATGGCTCGGACGCGTTGATGCTCTCAGCGGAGACGACGATCGGTCGGTACCCGGCAGAGGCGGTGCAGACGATGGACCGGATCGCCCGCGAGGTGGAGGGATCTGGGTTGCGTGAGCGGGTCAATGAGGCGTTCGCGGGAAGCGGTGGCCATGATCACAGCCTCGCGCACGCGGCGGTCACGATCGCTGAACAGGTGGACGCCCGAGCGATCGTGGCGTTCACCACGACCGGTCACACCGCACGATTCCTGTCGCGGGAGTGGTCGCCGGTCCCCATTTACGCGTTCACGGATGACGAGGCGATCTACCGGCGGATGGCGCTGTGGCACTCGGTGCTACCGCTGCGAGGGATGTACGTGGACGACCTGGACGCCCTCGTAGAGTCGATGTTCTCTGAACTCGCGCAGCGCGACCTGCTCCAGGCGGGCGACGATGTGGTTGTGGTGCGCCTCTCGGCTGCTGCGAAGGCGAGTTCATCGAACCTCCTCACCGTGCGCACGGTCGGCGAGTTCGCGACGTAGGGTCTCGTCGGCTGGTTGACCGTAAAGAGCTACCGTCCGTACGCTGCCGCTATGAATGACCGTGGCCACGTTGCTCCGATCCGGCTGGAGCCCGAAGGAGCGCTTCTGACGGTGGTCCTCGACGCGCCGCCGGAGAACCGCATTGGGCGAGTGATAGCGGCTGAGCTACGCGCGCTCTGCCATGACCTGCGAGAAGGCGGAAACTACCGGGCGCTGATCCTCACCGGTCGTCCGACCGTGTTCTCGCACGGGACCGACAGCACCTTGATGGATGAAGCCAACGTAGGCGGAGGTCAGGTTCACGCGGCACACCAAGCGCTCGAGGCGTACCGTTGTGCTTCTTCACTGGCGTCGCTGCCGTTCCCGGTCATCGCGGCGATCGAAGGCGGGGCCTTCGACCAAGGGCTCGAACTGGCCCTCTCCGCGGACATCCGAGTCGCCGGAGCGGGCGCACGCTTTCGGATGGGCCAGATCGCTGAAGGGTTGATCCCCTGGGACGGAGGGAGCCAGCGCTTGCCGCGGATCGCTGGTCCGGCGTGGGCGACGGACCTGATCATGACGGGCAGAACGATCGATGTCGAGGAGGCGGTCGCAATTGGACTGGTAGGCCGCACGGTGGACGCAGGAAACGCTCTGGATGCGGCGCGCGATCTCGCCGCCACGGTCCTCGCCGGTGGGCCGATTGCCGCACGGTACGCCAAAGAGGCGGTGATGACGGGGATGGACATGGTCTTGGACCATGGAATCCTGTTGGAGACGGACCTGACAATGGTCCTTCAGACCACGAAAGACCGGGACGAGGGCATCCGCTCGTTTTTGGAGCGCCGGGACCCGGAGTTCACGGGCGAATGACGAGCAACGTAGATGAACACACCGAGGTTACCGCGGCGTACTACGACGTCGAGGATGGGGTTGCCCGCGTTTTCCTGAACCGGCCGCGACAGGTGAACGCCTATAACGTGGCAATGCGTGACGCGCTGTGGGAGATCTTCAGTGCGTTGCATGACGACCCGGGAATCGAGGCCGTTTTGATCCAGGGAAACGGCGACCGAGGGTTCTGCTCCGGAGCGGACCTGACCGAGTTCGGTTCGGCCCCGTCCCGGGCGATCGCGCGAGAGGCCCGGTATCTGCGAGACGTGTGGCACCTGCTGAGGACGCTACCGGTTGCGACTGTGGTGGCCATGCACGGGTACACCATCGGGTCCGGCCTAGAGATGGCGCTGTGCTGTGACCTTCGTGTGGCGTCCAACGACACACGGTTCCGCCTTCCCGAAGTGGCGCTCGGGATGATCCCGTTCGCCACGGGGAGCCAGGGGTTGCCTCGGATCGTCGGGCGGGCTGCGGCGCTGGACCTCCTGTTGACCGGCAGATGGTTCGACCCTGCAGAGGCGTTGCGGTTGGGAGTCGTGCAGCGCGTAGTCCCGAAGGATGAGCTAGTCGGCGTCGCGGAGTCACTCGTGGCTGACCTGCGCGGACGTTCTCCCCATGGAATTGCACGCGCCAAGGGAGCGCTCCGCGTGGCGGCCGATCAGCCGTTACCAGCGGGTCTAGAGACGGAGGCTAGGTCCGCGGCGCTCGTTCTTGCGGGAGCAAGCGGCCATTAGGTCGACATCGGATCAAGCTTTCCGATGTGGCGCGGTGTTCGGTGGAGTCGACATGTAACTCGAGCGACGGTATCACGTTCTTCTTCCTGAGGCGTGTGCATACTACGTGCACGGAGTGATGGAACCGATGAAACTACTGTTAGTCCGGCCGCTGAGCCTATTCATCATCGTCGCGGGGCTGGCCGCATCGCTCACGGCGTGCGGGTCAGCTCAAGGCTCCGACAGGGGCGCGTTCCCGACTCGGACCACGCTTGACCGGCCCACGCCGTCGCAGGCGAACTCCACGCCGTCGATCCAACAACCGACCGTTGGAGATGGGTTCGTCGAGTATCCCGACATCCCGGTGCTGACGGTTTCGACACGAGAATGGGAGGGCACGAACCTCCGCCGGTACGCGGCCGGCGTCGATCCGGCTGATTTCATCGGTGGCGGTGTGGGCCGGAACCAGATCTCTCCGATCTACTCGCCCAAGTTCGCGACGATCGGCGAAGCGGCTAGGTTCGACTGGATGACGCCAGACCACCCGGTATTCGTACTCGGGATCGATGATGATGCTCGTGCGTATCCGTTGGCGATGCTCACGATCCATGAGGTGGTGAACGATATCGTCGGCGGTGAGCCGGTGGTGATCACGTACTGTCCGTTGTGCTACACGGCGCTCGCGTTCGAACGGACGGTTGGCGATCGTGCGCTCTCGTTCGGGACGACGGGGACCCTGCGGCATTCGAACCTTCTGATGTGGGATGACGCGACCGAGTCGTGGTGGCAACAGGTGACGGGAGAGGCCGTCGTCGGCGATTTGGCCGGCACGCGACTCCAGTACGTTCCGGGGTTCCTAACGTCGTTCGCAGAGTTCGTGCGCACGTACCCGAACGGCACGGTGCTGTCGCCTGATTCGACGCCGCCGGCGTTTCACGGTGGGTACGGCCTGACGGCTTATCTGAACTACGACTGGCCCAACAACCGCCCGTATCTGTTCTACGGGGAACTGGACCAACGGCTGGACCCGATCTCCCGCGTGCTGGGCGTGGAGGTGGGCGGACAAGCGATCGCGTTCCCCTTCAAGGATCTCAGGGATGCGCGGGTGACGGAGACGACGCTGGGCGACCAAGTGGTTGTCGTGTTCTGGAGGGCCGGGACGCTTTCCGCGTTAGACCAGGAGGTGATCGCGGAGTCGCGCGACATTGGCTCGGCAGCGGCGTTCGACCCCACGTTGGCGGACGGCCGTGCGCTGTCCTTCCAGGCCGTCGACACGGGCGCCTTCGTGGATGACCAGACTGGGAGTGAGTGGACTCTGCTGGGGAGGGCCGTTGCGGGTGAGCTCGCGGGTACGCAGCTGCGGCCGCTACGCTCGGAGAACGGGATGTGGTTCGCGTGGGAGACGTTCCGGCCGGACACGCTGATTTACGACCCCACGATGGGCGCGTAGGCGCTCGCTACCGTAGGATGGAAGCGAGGGTGAGAGAAGCTCCAGAAGGGCGAAGGAGACGAGGATGAACTCGCTGAAGGCGCTCCACGACCACAACCAGTCGTTTTGGATCGATTACATCGACCGGGCGCTCGTCGCGCGAGGTGGGATCGAGCGGTTGATCGAGGAAGACGGGCTGCGAGGGTTGACGAGTAACCCGTCGATCTTCGAGGCGGCAATCTCTGGCAGCACCGACTACGACTCCGACATCCGTGACGCGATCGGTGATGCCTCGGCGCCCGAGACAAAAGATGTCTACGAGTATCTGGCGGTGCAGGACATTCAAGCGGCGGCGGACGCTCTGCAGGGCGTCTACGACACGAGCGATGGGCGGGACGGGTTCGTCTCGCTGGAGGTCTCGCCTCACTTGGCGCGAGATACCGAGGGAACGGTGACCGAGGCGAAACGTCTGTGGAAGCGGGTGGACCGTCCGAACTTGATGATCAAAGTCCCGGCGACACTCGAGGGAATGCCGGCGATCGAGGAGTTGATCGCGAGCGGCGTGAACGTGAACGTGACACTGATCTTCTCGGTCGACACGCACTACGAGGGTGCGGCGATGGCGTTCATCGCAGGCGTGGAGCGGAACCCGGATCCAAGCAACGTCGCCTCCGTGGCGTCCTTCTTCGTGAGCAGGGTGGACTCGGCGGTGGACGCCGAGTTGGAGCGAATCGGGACCCCAGAAGCTCTAGCCCTGCGTGGGATGGCCGCTGTGGCGAACGCGAAGCGTGCGTACACGCGCTTCCAGCAGCTGTTTCGCACCGGTCGGTTCGAGCGCCAGCGCGCTCGCGGAGTGCGACCACAGCGCGTGCTCTGGGGCAGCACGAGCACCAAGAATCCCGACTACCGGGACGTCCTCTACGTCGAGGAGCTCATCGGCCCCGAGACCGTGAACACGATACCGCCGAAGACGGCGGACGCGTTCCGCGAACATGGCATCGTACGGACGACGTTGTCCACCGGCCTCCCGGAGGCGGAGGCGCTGCTTGTTCGACTCGGCGATATAGGGACCGACATGGACAAGATCACGGCGAAACTCCAAGACGACGGTGTGAACGCGTTCGCGGCGTCGTTCGACGCGCTGCTTGCTGCGTTGGCCACGAAGATCGGCACAGTCGGGCCGCGCGAAGCTGCGAGGTCCGCTGCCCCGTCGCGCTAACGTGACCCCAGCTCCGGTCCGCGAGACGGCGCTCGTTACGGGGGGCGCGGGTTTTGTTGGGTCCCATCTGGTGGACCGGCTGCTCGACGACGGTTGGGAGGTTAGCGTCGTCGACAACCTCCGTTGGGGGAAGCGGTCCAACGTCGATGGCCGGGCGACCTTTCATCAGGTGGACATCACGTCGGGAGGAGATCTGACCGCCATCCTCGAGCGAGAACGTCCGCAGGTCGTATTCCACTTGGCTGCCCAAATCAGCATCGTTCGGTCGATGGAGGCCCCCATCGAGGACACGCAAATCAATGTGGTCGGCACTGTCAATGTGCTCGACGCGTGCGTTCGGGCGGGGGTCGAGCACTTCATGTTCATGTCGACCGGCGGCGCGCTCTACGGTCAGCCGGAGCAGGTCCCATGCGATGAGGACTATATGGCAGCGCCGCTGTCCGTCTACGGGGCGAGCAAGCTGGCGGCCGAACGATATGTTCGCCTGATCGCGGCGACGGCAGGTGTTCGGTACACGATCCTGCGGCCTGGGAACATCTACGGGCCACGGCAGTCAGGCGGAAGTGTCATTTCGACGTTCCTACGCCAAATGCTTGCGGGAGAGCTGGTGACCGTGTTCGGGGACGGGATGCAGGAGCGGGACTACGTCTACGTAGATGACGTGGTTGAGGCGATGATGCTTGCGGTGACGAGACAGGAGTCCGGCGAGCCACACACGTTCAATCTCGGGACTGGCGTTGGCACGAGTGTCCGAGAGGTGTATGAGGCGATCGCCCAGGCAACTGGAAGTGGGGCGCCGCCGGAGTATGCGCCGGCACGCGAAGGCGAAGTGCAGCGGATCTCGTTGGATGCATCGCGGGCCGAACGCCATCTGGGTTGGCGCCCTCGGATGAGTTTCGAGGAGGGGATTGCGAGGACGGTCGGCGCGTGAACGTGGCCTGGGCTCCACCGGTCGGTTCGGTCTGTTGGAGATATGGGCGATGGGCCGTATCGGGCGCGGAGAGGCGATGGCGTTTTCTTCGATCGATGCGCGGACGCAGGTATATGTCGCAAGTCGGCCCGCGTATGCCGATGCGACGCTGCTCGATCCGCACCAAGCGCGGCTCGATGGCCTCGGACTGCTGGAGGGCGCCCGGTACCTGGCGTCCGGGTACTGGCACTGGGACGAAGCGTTGCCACCCAAGCACTCCGCATCTGAGGGTGCGTCGGTGGTCGCGGGTATCCCGCCCACTGGTCATCTCTACCTGCGCGGATCGGCCCGCGACGGTCTGGCTATCCGCGGATTGGTCAGGGAAACGATCCGGACCCAACGCCGCGAATGGGGTCTGGCGCAACTGGACCTCGAGCGATATGCACCCGCATTCGGCTGAGTGGTTCCGTTCTCCAACATTGCCCCGACGAATCGAGGGCAATAGTCGGGGATTCTGGCGAACCCCCAGCACCGATGGGCTAGCCGTCGCTGCCGTCGGGAACTGGCGGATCGAAAGCGAACAGGACGGGTGGCCGCCATGCCGGACGAGCGCACGAAAATCATCGGCGAGGTAGGCTGGGTTGGCCAGGACGCTCTCGAAAGACCCCATCGCGGAACGACAGCGTGACCACTGAACGCTTCACGACCTACTGCCGTGAATGCCGGGAGCGTTTCCACGACAGGGCGTATCGGTACCACGAGCACAACCCGCGGCGTGACCCGATTCCAGAGGGCGTGATGGGCTGCCCGCGGTGTCGCGGCTACGGCCTGCAACTCGGCGGACAGGCGCTGACACCCGGTGGGCGTATTGGGGCGTGCGTACGGTGTTCCGGCGCGGGCCTTCTGCGTGCCCTGCCCAGACCTGCGGAGTTAACCCCAGATAGCACTGCCGAACCCGCGTCTCCACAGCCGCCGCCGATCGATTGGGGAGCCTTCATACCCGCCCCTGATTCTCCTGAATCTGAAAGTGAGAGTACCGCCGAAGACTCTCCGGGGGGCAGATCCCAGCGCAAGACCCGCAAGAATAGACGACCGAACCCAGAGAGGACCGTTATCGGCAACGGACGTGGGCGGAGCCGAAGCCATAAACGGGCCACGGCTCCGGCATTTTTTTGCGCGCCGTTCGGTGGATTACAGTCGGGATCTTCGCGTTGGTACTACTGGCATCGACGGGGCTCACTGGGTATCACTGGAGCGCTGACGTGTCGATTGCGTCCGCCTTCCAGATGACCCTCGACGACTACCGGTTCGCGGTCGCCTGTCCTGATGACGCGAGCAAAGTCCTAGACTTCGTGCGGAGGAGGCCGTCCCAAAATGTCTCCCAGGCTATGGTGGGGCACTACGGGGGCGACTGGGCGGCGCGGGTCTGCGATGGCGACATCGCACTGAGCGGACTGGGCGGCGCGATCTTGGCGGCTCCGCCGACCGCGACGGGGCCCCGTGATCCGACGCCCACTCCAACGCCGGTATCGGCAGCACAGCCCCACCAGCCTGGTGCGTTTCTTCCAATCGTGCCGGAGCAGTCCACCACACCGACCCCAACGCCGACGGCCACACCTGCGCCCACTCGCACGCCCATACCGACGCCAACGCCGGTCCTGCGTCCCGAATACCAGCTCGCCGAGGCGCGGCTGTACATGCTGGGCCTCATAAACACCGAGCGTACGCAGGCCGGGCTCGGTACAGTCACGCTGGGGGACAACGTGGCGGCCCAGTTACACGCTGAAGCATCGCTCGAGCACTGCTTCTCGTCCCATTGGGGTATCGACGGTCTGAAACCCTACATGCGCTATGGCCTCGGTGGTGGCTACCAGACCAACCGAGAAAACGGAGCAGGCCTCAGCTACTGCATCAGAGCGCACGATGGCTATCGTGCCATCGCCAGCGTTGAGCAGGAGATGCGCAGGACGGTGGAGAGATGGATGGACATCCCGGGCCACCGCCGCAATGTCCTAGACGAGTGGCATCGCAAGGTCAGCATCGGCCTGGCTTGGGACGCCTACAACTTCGTCGCGGTTCAGCACTTCGAGGGCGACTACGTCACGTACCCGCGGCTGCCCACCTTGGCAAACGGAGTCCTCACCATAACGGGAACGACCAAGAACGGCGTAGTGTTCAACGACGACCAGACTCTGGCGGTGCAGATCCACTACGATCCGCTTCCCCACGCACTCACTAGAGGACAGCTCTCTCGCACGTACTGTTACGAGAATGGTCGCCCGATCGCGGGCTTGAGGGCTCCCTCGAGGGGAGGTTGGTCCTACGCCTTAGGCGAATTCTGGCTGCAACAGGAGGTCTGCACTGATCCTTATGATGTGTCCCCAGACGCGCTGGCGCCGGATTCGTACGCGGAGGCGCATGCAGCATGGCGGGCCGCCGCGAGCCTGCTCCGCCCATCCGTAATTTCCTCGGTGCCATGGATCACAGCATCGGAATGGATAGCTGGCGGCGAGTATTTCTTCGTCACTGCGGACCTAACCGACATCCTGGCGGAACACGGCACCGGCGTGTACTCGATCATCGTCCGGGCACGAATGGCGACGGGCGAGGACGCAGTCATCTCTCAGTATTCGCTCTTTCACGGCGTGGAGATCGAACAGTCCGTGGGCGGAAGCGAGAGTGAGTGACGTCTGCGTGAACACCTGAGGGCTCGCGGCCCGGAATGTGCCCCTAACTTGGAACCTGTGTGGTGCCCGCCCGCTCTGTGCGGACAGGCGACGGGAGTGCGAGTCTCGATGGATCCGGAACACGTTGGTATCGTGGCCCGACTGTTTTTCTCCGCAGCGAGTCGTAGTCGGTACCGCTATTCCCTTTTGGGCGGGCGGTGCGATGCGGAGGTACCTAACGAGATGCGGTGAACACTCCTTGCCGTTTAACAAATGTTTGCAGCGAGCGCGCCAGAGGGCGCATTCTAGATATGGGCCCCTGTAGCTCAGAGGATAGAGCAGCGGTTTCCTAAACCGCGTGTCGGCGGTTCGAGTCCGCCCAGGGGTACCAGGGCTCGGTACAATCGGTTGCAGCGTTGGATTGTTTGCGCCCGTGTTGTGCCGCTGTTCCGGCAGCGAGCGATTGGGTGCTCGGAATCCGTGCGGCGGACCTGCCACCTACCTACGATGTCACTAAGTTGTCGGGATCGTTAGTTCGGTGCGTCCGGATGGTGGTTGGTGGGCTAACAGAGGTGGTCAACCGAGATCTCCGTCGTCGCAGTCATAATTGCCACTAGATCGGCGACTTGAACCTTCCCTTTCGTATCCGGCTGAGATCGCTTCTTGTTCGTTGTTGAACCATTGGATCCTCATGCCCAGATTCTCATCAAAATTCGTGTCTTGAATGATTGCCACCGAAGATTCGTATGAGGAGTCCGCGGGTAGCAAATAGACTCTGGTGGACTCGACCGATCCCGGGAACATTGTCGCCAGTACATTGCGCTCGTTGTCTACGGCTAGGATGCATCGATTACGGAAGGGGACTACGGAAAGAAACCAGTCGCGTCCATCCTGAGCGCGCTCAGATGTCCACTCTTGTCCAGTTTGGATCTTTTGCTGTGCCCTCGTTGGGAGCATCGGTAATGCAAGCATTCCGATAGCTGCGCCGAGTACCATCCAGGAGGCGATTCCGATGAAGCGCCTGATGGATAATCGCAGCCGGCCCCTTCGCCGATTCCATGACCTTGATGTGTTCCGCATCGTGTTTCGGGAAGGGAAGAACCTCTGCCTCTCAGGTGAGATCCCCAAGCGACGTTCAGTACATGCTACGCAGGTACACGCGGGCGGGTGCCAATTTCTTTGTTCATCGCCCGCCCGTCTTGCCACGTGCCAGGCTCCCGGTGCCGTTGCTAACGCCGCGTGATTTGGAGAGGAACGAACCGTACGCAGTGTACCCCTGCGGAGTTCATATCAACGACGGGAGGCCCGTGCCGACTCGTTCCTTGATCTTGTCTGCCGCGTGATTCCGATCGGGAGTGCTGCGCGAGGCGTGTGAGTGTCAGCGTTTTTGGGATCACAGACAGCGCTAGACCCTCACACCTGCCTGAGTACCGCGAAGTACTCGACGTTCGGGGGGCGTGAGCCGAACATGGACCAGGGGTGTGCGCTGACGAGCGGCAGCACCTGCAGCGACGGTCCACCACCGCGAAGGACGGCTTCGGTGGACGCCGATTCGATCGTCAGGTACTTGGTCGGATTGCCAAGGTAACGGAGCAGCCGGGCAGCGGCCCCAGGCGCTGAGATCCCAGCCCTCAGGTCGACTAAACCAGCCATCGTGTCCTCGAAAGATGTCGCGTTAGTAGTACCAGGATCGAGTTCCCAATCGGTGAGTGAGACGACTGTAGCGCCGGTACTGTCGCCGGCGCGGCAAAGCTCCTCATGGGCTTCGTTGGACCCGACCGGCGTCGAGACGCTAAGCGTGGGGACCGCCTCCTCGAACTTTGCCCAACCGGGGCCGCCGTAGTAGTCGAGCGCGGTCTCCCGGGTATCCCATTCGGCGATGACGCTCCATGAACTGGGAGCCCCCAACGAGTTCAGCAGCATCCCGCCCAGGTACCCTACAGGCCGGTCGGCATGCTGGCCCCGATCGAACCATTCGACGAAGTTCGAGCGGCGGATGGCGGCGACGGTGTATCGGGCGCGGATTACGTACATATTCGATCTCCGAGCGGGCCTGAATTCGGCCGTGCGTTATCACTCCCCTGAGTGGTCCGCATGCGATAATCGGCTACAAACTGCCGGTGAGCAGCAGACTTGCCCATACCGAATTGCCGGCGGGCAAGACGGAGCGACGCACGTGTTGTACATCCTACTTGGGAACATGACCGACGAAGGGCAGTCACGCATGAGGACAAACCCCGAACTCTTCAGCGAAGCATGCTCCGAGGTGGACGTGTTCGGCGTGCAGTTGCTCGGCCGGTATGCGGTGTTGGGTCGGTTTGACTTCGTGGTGTTGGCCGACGCGACCGACCATGAGGCGATAGCGCGTCTATCCCTGGAACTGGGGGCGCGAGCGGGCGTGCATTTTGAGACGCTGCCTGCGATCGGCATTGGCCATCTGGGCGAGCGAGACGATGACCCCGTTCCCGGGTTGGAGCGCGCGCGGGCGTTGGACGAGCCGCAGGAGCCGTCGCTGAACTAGCGGGTTGCTACTGAGAGCCGCGGACCGGCCCGGCTACGCGAACTCTCCCCATCTGCGTCCGAACTTGAGTTCGACGTTGAGCGGGACATCCATCTGTGGCATGACCGCCGGCATGATTTCTTGGAGCACCGCTTCGAGGACACCGTGTTCCTGGAGCGGACATTCAAATAGCAGCTCATCGTGGATCTGGAGGATCATCTTGACGTCCGACTGCAGCGCATCGAGCCGCTCCTGGACACGCAACATGGCCAGCTTGATCACCTCGGCTGCGGTCCCTTGCACGGGCATATTGATGGCCATGCGTTCGGCCGCGGCGCGGACGTTCGGGTTTCCGGCGTGTATCTCGGGCAGGTAGCGGCGTCGGCCGAGCAGCGTCTCCACGTACCCTGCGCTACGGGCCTGCTCGATGGTGTCCTGCATGTACTGCTGGACGCGGGGATAGCGATCGAAGTAGCCCTTGATGAAGCCGTCCGCTTCCTCGCGGGGGATCTCGAGGCGAGTCGCTAGGCCGAAACCCGACATCCCGTAGACCAATCCGAAGTTGACGGCTTTCGCGATGCGCCGGTGTTCCGAGGTGACCGCGTCGAGGTCGATTCCCAAGACGCGTGAGGCCGTGGAGGCATGAATGTCCTCGCCCGACGCGAAGGCCTGTCTTAAACCTGGGTCGTTGGAGAGGTGGGCGAGGACGCGTAGCTCAATCTGTGAGTAGTCAGCGCCGATCAGGACCGAACCCTCCGGTGCGACGAACCCTGACCTGATCCGTTTGCCGGTCTCCGTGCGGATTGGGATGTTTTGAAGGTTCGGATCGCTGGAAGACACGCGGCCGGTCGCGGAGCCGGTCTGGTGGAAGCTGGTATGTATCCGGCCAGTCCGCGGATTTACCAACGCTGGCAAGGCGTCCAGGTAGGTAGACACAAGCTTCGAAAGCTCCCGGTATTCGAGCACGCGTGCAACGACGCCTGTCGGGTCCTCGTCCTTGATGCCCTCTAGGACGGCGGCATCGGTCGAATACCCGGTCTGCGTCCGGCGTCCGTGCCTGAGCCCAAGCTTGTCGAAGAGGATCTCGCCGAGCTGTTTCGGGGAGTTGATATTGAATTCGGCCGGCCCGCCGTTATCGCGAACCCGGTCATAGATGTCGCGTTCCATCTCTGCCATCTGGGCGTGGAGGCCCTGCGCCATCTCCTGAAGAAACCCGACATCGACCACGATTCCGTTGCGCTCCACCCGAGCGAGAACTGGGGCGAAAGGCATCTCGAGCGTGATGAACAGGTCGGTTTGACCGTGCGCCTCGAGCTGAGGTGCGAACCGGTCGTGCATTCGGAGGATGGAGGACGCGACGCGGCCCGCATAACGGCTCGCCTCGGCAACCGGAAGAGACTGGAACGGAACGGCCTTGCGACCGCTCCCAAGGAGTTGGCTGCGGGAGGGGAGCTCTTCACCGAGCTCAGCGAGTGCCAGGGGGACCAGCGCGAGGTTTGGTTTGCCGAGAAGGTGGGCGGCCACCGATGTGTCCCAAAGGTGTCCCGCCAAACCGGCGCCCATGTTCTCGATCGGTACGAATGATTCTCGAGCGATATGGACGATCGTCGTACGGCCGTTGGAGCCCAGGAATGGCTTGAGCAGGTCCTTGGCCTCTCCAGGAGCCAGGGTGCCACCGTTGGTGGCGCCGTCGGAGGAGGCGGGAAACAATTCGGCCTGGTGGTGCAGTGGTATGTAGGCAGCGCGGCCCGCGTCCCACGACAGGGCGATGCCGACGGGCTCGGCGTCGATCAACGGTTGTTCCGCGGATACCGGCACAAAGAACGAGACTGCGGGGGCGTCGGCCGCTTCCGCGAGGAGGGCCGACAACTGACCCCGCGAAGCGACGACCGTCACGCTGACCTCTTCCGGAGGGCTCGTGGCTCCGGCGGGGACCGCCGTGGACGACGAAACGAGAGCGGTTCCGGTTGGTGCTGTGTCGGTTCCCGGGTCGGCGGGTTGAAGAAACCCCGGCAGGCGAGTGATCAGGCTCGTGAACTCCAGTTCGCGGAACAGTTCAACGACACGGTTTCGGTGGAAGTGGTCGGTCCAGCGGAGCTGCTGCGGATCGGAATCGAGCGGCAGGTCCGTCACGATCGTTGCAAGTTCCACGCCCATGCGAGCGAGGGTCTCGCCGCGTTGAAGCTGTTCGCGGATGCGTTCCGACGGGACGTCGTCGAGGTGTTCGTAGATGCCGTCAACCGTGTTGAACTGCTGCAACAGCGCCGTCGCGGTCTTGGCGCCGATGCCCGTGACTCCGGGGATGTTGTCGGATGCATCACCCTGGATTGCTTTTAAATGGGCGATTTGGTCCGGCTCTAACCCGTAACGCTCCTGGACGGCCTCGACGTCGAAGAGGGCTTCGGCCTGAGCCCCGCGCTGAAGGAGGATCGAAACCGACGGCGATACCAGTTGCATGGTGTCGGTGTCGCCGGTGACGATGATCGTGCGCAGATCATCCCGCGACGCGCGAACGGCCAAGCAGCCGAGAATGTCATCGGCCTCGAAGCCCGGGAGTTCGAAGATGGGGAACCCAAGTTCCTCGGCGACCTGCCGGATGCGGCCGAACTGATCACGCATCGCATCCGGCATGGGCGGTCGCTGTGCCTTGTAGTCGGGGAAGCTCTGGTGTCTGAACGTAGGGGCCGCCATGTCGAAAGCGACTGCGGCGTGGGCGGGCTTGAACTGGGAAACAGTTTTGATGATGGAAGCGGCAAACCCGTACACGGCGGCGGTCTGTTCGCCTGTGGCGGACACGGACAGCGGGGTCCGGATCGCGTGGAACGCGCGATGAAAGAGGGCATGGCCATCGAAGAGGACTAGCAGCCTTTCGTCCAATTGGGAAGCTGGATCCGGCTCCGTCACTGCAGTTCTACCCCCGCGGGATGGCCGCTAAGCGTATGGTACCCGCGGCCGGCGGGGTAGGAGGCGGAGGCTACGCCTCCACGCTGACCGTGGCTGGTGGGGCACTGGGGGGTGCCGGTGATTCCTCGATCTCGGGGTTCTGTCGGATTCGGAGAGCGGGGAAGAGCAAAAGCGCAATCGCGCCAGCACCAGCGCAAAACGCGCCGGACCACGCCGTTGCGGCAGGCGTCCCGATCGACTCGGCGGCGACGCCGAGCGAGATGATCCCGAGCGGGGAGAGTCCGAAGATGACGAACCGAACGCTCATGACTCGACCGCGCAAGCGGTCCGGGACCAGCACCTGCAGCAGGGCGAAGTTGGCCGTCATGAGCATCTGGAAGAAGAACCCGACGACGAGTGCCATGGCGAGCGACAGCCACAGCAGGGTAGACAACGAGAACAGGACAATGAAGACACCCATGCCGATCACACCGGCACTCAAGGCGAACCGCATTTGACCCAATCCATCGAAGCGGGCGACCAAGAGCGACCCTGCGACTGCGCCGACGCCACCGGCGGTGCCGAGGTACCCCAGTCCGAGTTCAGGCGAGTGGAGGACTTCGTCGGCGAAGACCGGCAGAACGGTCTGGTACGGCATGCCAAGCACAATGGCTACCAGGCCAAGCGCCATCAGCCCTAACAGGATTTGCCGGCGTCCGATGTACTGCACCCCCTCGACAATGCTGCCGAGCACCGAGCCATGGCCCTGGGTTTGGTCGAACGTCGCTGGGCGGGGTTTCAGTAAGAAGAATAGGGGGACTGCCACGCCGACCCCGGCAGCGGCCACACCGAACACGACCGCCGGGGCGAAGCCGTTCAACAACCACCCTGCAGCGAACGGCCCCATGAGCTGCGCGCCGCTGAAGACCATCGAGGACAGCGCAACGCCGTTGGCGATGTCGTGTGGCGGAACGAGGCTCGGCACCATCGCGGCCCTCGCGGGGAACGCGAGAGCGAAGTTGATCCCGTTGATCAGCGCCAGGATCATGAGGTAGGGAATAGTCACCGTGTTGGTTGCGACCAACACCACCAAGACGATGAGGCCGATGAGGTTCACGAACTCGGCGATGATGAGGATCGCCTTGCGGTTGAAGCGGTCGGCTATGACGCCGCCGAAGATGGAGAGTACAAGTGATGGTAGTTGGGAAGACGCTGCGACGGCGGTGACCAAGAATGGGGATCCGGTCATATCGAACACCAGCCATCCCCGTGCGATCAGAAGCATGAAGAACGACGTGATCGATAGCAGAGAGCCCACCCAGTAGAACGTGTAGCTGGAACTGCGGAAGGCACGGAATGGATTCGAGTTGCCGTCCTCCGATGGAGGGCCGCCGAACCCCCCGGGAGGGCCGACACCGGACGCGGGTCGCCCTGGGGGCATGGACCCCGGGGATCCTTCGGTTCGTTCGGTGTTGTTCACCGGCTGTTTGCTCCGGCCGCTTCGAAAACGGGTCATCTGACCCACAGGCGACTCAAAATGGGACCGCTTGCTGAGGAGCTAAGCGGTAAGAGCTACCAGTATACTTCGAAGCTTTTCGAAATAATCCTACGTCGACCGTTCTTTGGCGCGGTCCCAAAGGAGTGTCTGGTCTTCGGGCGGGAGCGCGGCGAAGGAACCACCTTCTTCGCGGGCTATTTCCTCCATGGCACGGAACTGGGATACGAACCTGCGGTTGGCGCTGCGGAGCGCCGCTTCCACATCCACCTGACGGTGGCGGGCGAGGCTCACTAACGAGAACAGCAGGTTGCCGAATTCGTGTTCCCATTCGGCCATCTGACCTGCATGAGCTAGTCCGTCTGTCTCCATGCGGACTTGGTGCAACAGGCCGTCGATCGATGGCCAATCGAAGCCTGCATTCGAGGCTCGGTCTTGGACACGGTATGCGTAGGCGAGGGCGGGCATGGCTGCTGGCACGCCCTCCAGCAACGAGGCGCCGCCACGTTCGCGGCTCTTGAGCACCTCCCAGCGGGCAGCCACCTCGCTGGCGGTGTCAGCCGTGGCCTCGCCGAAGACGTGAGGGTGGCGCCGGATGAGCTTGGACAGCAGACCTTCGACGACGTCGGCGATCGAAAAGGCGCCGGACTCATCGGCGATCTGACTGTGAAGCCCGATCTGCAACAAGATATCGCCCAATTCTTCGCAAAGCGCGGCAGGTTGTTCGCCGTCGAGTCGCTCCAGTGCTTCGTAGGTCTCTTCCATCAGAAAGGGAGCTAAGGAGCGGTGCGTCTGTGCGCGGTCCCAAGGACACCCATCGGGGGCGCGGAGCCGCTCCGTAACCTCTAGGAAGGTCCGGAAATCGCGGAGGTCCCGCTCCCATGCGAGCGGTTCCAAGTAGGCAGCGGACGATTGCGGGGGGACACCGTGGGTGAAGACCGATTCGATGGATTCGCTTCGGAATGAGTCGCCGTCGAGAAGCCGACACGGCGAATCGCCGGGGTAGCGGTCGAGGATGGCCGCCCGGAGGGTCTCAGAGACCGGGAGCGAGACCAGCATTGGCAGCCTGGCATCAAGCCGCCGAGTATCGTCGCTCGCGCCGGACACGATTAACAGGCCGCCTGCCGCGTCGGCGCCTTTGAAATCGAGCTTGGCGGCGAGCCCGGCCAGTTCGTTGATGTCCATGATGGGTGCGGTCCTCCCCGTATCGTCAGTTGGCCGGATTATAGGAACGGCGGCGTTTCCGGCGTTGGGCGTGGAGGCACCGATTGAACCTCCCACGGACGTATCGTTAGACTGATCCACGCGTTCGCGAATCATGGTGTCCGAACGGCACCAACGGCCGGGGCATGGTGGGCGTGGCCAAGCATGGTTAAGGCGCCAGGTTGTGGCCCTGGAGATCGAGGGTTCAAATCCCTTCGCCCACCCCACCCCCCCCCGCGGTAATGTCCTGGATGTGCAGGGCCCAATTGAGGTCGCGCACGATGGCCCGCGTTAACCAATGGTTTCCTCTGAGCAAGTGTCTCCGAGAACGGCGTGCACAACGACAGTCGATCCCGCGCCGGCCGGGCCCGGCACTTCTCGTCCATTGACGCCCAATGAAAGGCGATCGCTTCTTCTCGTGGTCGCCCATCCAGATGACGAAACGTTCATGTTTGGTGGGACGGCGGCGCGTTACGCGGCAGAAGGTGTCGAGGTGCATCTCATCGTTGGGTGTTTCGACGACCGTGGAGAGGCGGCCGATGTCCGCCGCGACGAGCTGCGAAGGGCGTGTGCGACGCTCGGGATCACGACGTCGACGGTCCTTGAGTTCGATGCACCAGAAGGCCCCTTTGACCTTTCAGAAGGTCGAGTTCGACGGATTGCGAACCGCATTGAGGAGCATATGGAGCGAATCGACCCCAGTGTGGTGGTCACGTTCGATGCGACGGGAGGAACCGGGGAGCTGGACCACATCCTGATTGGGCGGGCGACGACCGAGGCGTTTGACTCGATGATCGCCAAGAGGGGCTCTGAGGCACAGACACGGAAGCTCTACGTCGGCCACTTCGGGAAGCGGTTGATGCGGTTCGGCGTAGCTGCCCTACGGTTCGCCCCAGGCCGGGATCCACGGCGGTTCGGCCCGAAGGGATCGATCAACCTCGTCGCAGCCCTCAATGCCTCGCCTCTGCCGACCACGTTTGTCGAGGTGAGAAGACACCTGGAGGTCCGTAGACAAGCCGCCCTGTGTCACATGAGCCAGCTTCGTGGGGCGCCGTGGTTCCTCCGTCGCTACGAACTACTGCCGGCCCGCGTCCGCGGCAGGTTGTTCCCGCGCGAGGTTTACTCCTGCGTCAGGCCTCCGGCCCCGCAGGAGTTCCGCGAGAGTGGGTTCTTCGGCGACGCTTAGCCCGCCGCTGCGGAAGAAGACTCGGCCGGTTCGGTGTCCTGATCGGGTGGTGATATCCGGTCGCGGCGCAGCAGGCTGTAGATGACCGGGATGACGACGAGCGTGAGGAACGTCGACGTCATGAGCCCCCCAATGATCACCGTTGCGAGCTCGGCGCCGATGATCCCGGAGCCACCGCTGGACTCGAGCGACAACGGGACAAGGACGAAGCTAGTCGTGAACGCCGTCATCAAGATCGGACGGAGTCGCGTCTGGCCTCCTTCGATCAACGCCTCACGGACACTCAGACCTCGTGACCGGAGTTGGTTTACGAATGCGATGAGCACGATGGCGTTCGTGACGACGAGCCCGATGAGCATCAACATGCCCATCAAGGCGGGCAGTCCGATCGCCCGCTGTGTGATGAACAACGCGCCCAGGGCGCCGATCGAGGCGAGGGGGATGCTGAACACAATGATCAGGGGCGTGACGAAGGACCGCTGGCTGAGGACCATCGTGATATAGACGAGGGCCAAACCGATAAGCATCGCGATACCCATGTCGCGGAACGCTTCGTCGATGCTCGCGAATACACCGCCGGTATCGAGGTCTACGCCGGGGGTCAGACCCACAGAAGCGACGACTTCGTCGACGCGTTGGTTTGCGAGGCGCGTGTTGCGCTCCGTGATGGCGCCGCTGATCGTGACGGCGCGCCGGCCATCGACGCGTGTGATCGGTACGTTCTGGGTGAGGATCGTGCCGTCTGGGAGGACGGCAGCGTCGTGGCGGACATTGATCAGTCCGTCCACCGAGCTCAGCTCCGCTCGAATAGCCTCGGCGTCGCGTGCGACGGCCGCGTAGTCGTCCCCAAGGAGTGTGAGCTCGAGCAGATTGGACTGAGGACCGCCACCGGACGCCTCCGAGATGAGCAGCGAGCGTTGTGGTCCGTCGAGGTCGGTTCGTAGCCGCTCCGCGAACGCCTCCGCATCGAGGTCGTCCTGGAGGTTGATGGTGACGTTCGCAGAGTTCGGCCCTGCGCCGACCGATCCTCCGCCGGTGAAGAGTCCACCTCCCCCGGCTTGTGAGTGATAGACCTCGACGAGTCCCTGGGTTCGCAGTTCGGCTAGTTGTTCTTCGACCTCATCGAGCTGCCCGATCGTGAACGCCTGGGAGCTCCCGGGGGGCGTTGCTATTGCGACCGTGAGGATATTTTGACCGAAACCGGGCAGGAAACTCTGGGGAATCAGGGGGAGCAGGCCTAAGCTCAGTAGGAATATCCCGGCGGCGCCCGTAAGGGTCATCCAGCGGTGTGATAGCGCCCAGAGGAGACCGGGGGTGTAGATGCGCTGAAGTCGCGAGCCGACCTTCTCGCCCGTGCTGCCACTATGGCGGGTAATCAGGAGGCTGCCGAGGACCGGCACGACCGTGAGCGCGATGACTAACGAGGCGATGAGCGCGTAGGTGATGGTCAACGCGAAGGGCCGGAAGAATGTCCCAATGATGCCGCCGATGAACCCGAGAGGTGCGAAGACAGCGATGGTGGTTAGCGTGGACACGGTGATGGGTAAGGCAACTTCGCGTGTCGCGTTTAGCGTCGCAGTGCGGCGGTCTTCGCCCATTTGGATGTGCCGGTAGATGTTCTCCATAACGACGATGGAGTCGTCAACGACTCGACCAGCGGCGATGGCCAAGCCGCCCAACGTGACGATGTTGAGGCTCATGCCCTGCCAATTCATCACGATGAGGCCGGCAAGCAAGCTCATCGGAATAGACACGCTGGTGACGAACGTCGGTCGGGGGCTCAACAGGAAGGCAAAGATGACGAACACGGCCAAGATGGCCCCGAGGAGCACCTCACGAGTCAGCGTATCGATCGAGGCCTCAATCTGCGGCGCGTCGTTTGAGATCGTGATGAACTCGACGTCAGCGGGCAGTCCGGCCTGGGCCTCTTCCAACTCATCGAGCACGGCGTGGATGACATCTACCGTGTTCGCATCCGGGTCCTTGATGATCGCGATCGAGACGCTCGGCCGGCTGTTGGTGCGGGTGATCGCACCGCCTGCCGTCAACTCTCGCGGGACCTCGACCTGGAGGACACCCTCGACGGCAGCAATGCGTGGGAACACTTGTTCCGCCACCAATTGGCTGAGTTCATCGACGTCTCCTGGACCCAAGACACTGAGTTGCAGAACAGGGAATTCGTCCGGATTGGCTCGTACTACGTCCACCGGGCCGGCGGTCGGCGGGAGGTCGAGCCGATCGAGATCGCGGCGAATAGCCGCCTCAGCGGCGGGCATGTCCGAGCCGAACTCGAACTCGCCAAGGAGGAGCGCGAAGCCGGGCGTAGAGACCGTGCGGAACTTCGATAGGCCCGCAACATCGAGGTCTTCAACGACCTGTTCCATCGGAATAGTGACATCAGCCACGACCTGTTCAGGCGTCGCACCTGGGTATGGGACGGTTGCGGTGACTAGAGGGAAGTCGATGTCCGGCAGAATTTCCGTCTGGAGGCGGGTCAGCGAGTAAAGGCCTCCGGCGATGACAACTGCCGAGAGGAGCAATGTGGGTATGCGCGCCCAAAGGGCGAGGCGAGTCGGCAAGGTCAGCAAGGTTGGTCGACTCCAGTCCTAACTCGCGTCGGGGAGATGAGCGCTAGGTGTTTGTGAACCGACGTGGCGTTTCTCCACGATACCAGGAAGGCCGCGCCCAACGGAATCGAGAGGGGAAAGACACGCGGGACGGAGTAGGACATAATGCCGTGTCGTCACCAACGGACGCTGGGGGGAAGGCAATGGATTTCGCGCTCGCAGTGGAAGACCAAGGATTTGCGCGTGAGGTGCAGGAGTTCGTGCAGAAGGAGTGGAACGGTCGAGGCTTCGACTCCTATACGAATTCGGTGTACTCGTACGACGTCCACGTGCAAGAGGATGCGGACCGGGTCGAGGAGTTCGTCAAGAAACTCGTCGACAAGGGTTGGTGGACGATGTCGTGGCCGACGGAGTTTGGCGGTCAGGCCGCGTCTCTTGGCAGGCGGCTGGCGTATCACGAAGCGATGGCGTACGCCGGGGCGCCAGCCGACGCACCCGGGTTCTTTGCCCATACGTTGATGATCCACGGCCAGCAGTGGCAGCAGGACCGATTTTTGAAAGACATCGCACAGGGTGGAATGCTGAACATGTCTCAAGGGTTCAGCGAGCCGAACTCCGGCGCGGACCTGGCCAGTGTGCGGACACGCGCCGTGAAGGACGGCGACGATTGGTTGATCACGGGTCAGAAGATCTGGAACACGGGTGGGCACATGGCCGATTGGGGCCACTACCTGGTGCGCTCGGACCCGGATGCGCCGAAACACCGGGGAATCTCGTACTTCATGCTGGACATGAAGACCCCGGGCATTACGCTCCGCCCGCTCTACGACGCGCTGGGCCGGTTCCGGTGGTGTGAGGTCTTCTTAGACAACGTGCGCGTGCCGAACCGCAACATCATCGGCGAGGTCAACCGCGGTTGGTACGCGGCGATGACGAACATGTCGTTCGAGCGTGGGGGTGTGGACGCCCCGGCCCGCCGGCTTCGTGACCTTGAGCAGTTCATCGACTACGGACAGCAGACACGCATCAACGGTGGAACGGTGATCGATTCGACCGTGGACCGTCACCAACTGGCCGATGCGCGGATCAAAATCGAAATCGCCCGGATGATCTCGTACCGAGTCGCTTGGGCGCAAACGAAGGGCGAAGTGCCGGTTATGGAGTCCTCGTTCTCCAAGCTGTTCAACGACGAGATGACCTGGGAGATTTACAACATCTTCCGACGGATATTGAAAGACTCATCGGTCCTGATCGTTGGGGAGCCAAGAGCGCCCTTGCGCGGTTATCCGGCGGTGAACGCGTACTTGAGCGGGATGAACCGCTTTGCCGGCGGCGGCAAAGAGATCATGTCGAACATCATCGCCCAGCGCGGCCTTGGGTTGCCACGGTAGGGTCGGCGCGGACCCGCTGCCCCGCGCCGAGTTTCGTCTCTCTTCCGCTCCGCGTTAGGCGGACCGAATCCCCCGTTCGGTGAGCATTCGCTGAACGGTGATCCCGATCTGTCCGGGGCTGTCGGAGATGTAGCAGCCGGCGTCGGCCAGTGCCTGCTTCTTGGCGGCGGCAGTTGCGGCGGCGCCAGTGATGATCGCGCCCGCGTGTCCCATACGGCGCCCCGCTGGTGCGGTCGCGCCGGCGATGAACGCGGTTACCGGTTTGGTCATGGAGCCTTTGATGAACTCAGCCGCCTCCTGCTCAGCAGTCCCGCCGATCTCGCCGATGAGCACGATGGCGTCGGTGTCTGGGTCCTCTTCGAAGAGCTCGAGGACATCCCGATGACGCATCCCGATGATGGGGTCTCCGCCGACGCCCACACAGGTCGATTGGCCGATGCCGAGTGCGGTCAGCTGGCTGACGGCCTCATAGGTGAGCGTTCCCGAACGTGAAACGACGCCTATTCGACCCGGTTGGTGGATGTTGCCCGGGATGATGCCAACCTTGGCGCGGTCTTCGACTGATGTGAGGCCAGGGCAGTTTGGGCCGATCATGCGCACGCCACGCTCGTTCAGGAAGCGCGATGCGGTAGCCATGTCGAGCGTCGGCACACCATCGGTGATGCAGACGATGAGGTCCACGCCGCCATCGGCAGCTTCGAGAATTGCGTCTGTGGCGAATGCTGCGGGGACGAAGATGAGAGAGACGTTCGCGCCCTCGGCTTCCACGGCGTCACGTACGGAGTCGTACATGGGCCGGTCGATGTGTGTGGTCCCGCCCCTGCCCGGGGTCACGCCGGCGACGACGTTGGTGCCGAACGCGATGCAGCGTTCGGTCTGGAAGGTGCCCTCCCGGCCGCTCATGCCTTGGACGAGGACACGGGTGTTCTTGTCTACGAGGATGCTCACGTTGTATGCCCCTGAATTGTTCTCGGAAATCTAGGCTGCCGCGATCTTGGCCGCAGCGTCGTTTAAGTCGACGGCTACGGCTACAGGGATGCCGGAGTCGCGGAGGATTTGGCCGCCCTCTTCCGCGTTCGTGCCCGTCATGCGCACGACGATTGGGACCTTGACGTCGACCTCGCGGTAGGCGTTTACAACGCCGTTGGCGACCACGTCGCAGCGGAGGATCCCGCCGAACACGTTGATGAGGACCTTCTTGACGTCGGGGTCGGAGACGATCAACTTGAACGCCTCGGCGACCTGCTCTTCGCTGCCGCCGCCTCCAACGTCCAGGAAGTTCGCCGGCGACGATCCAATCTGTTGGATTACGTCCATCGTGGCCATGGCGAGGCCGGCGCCGTTGACCATGCACCCCACATCGCCGTCGAGCTTGACGTATTGAATGCCTTTTTCGTTCGCGATCCGTTCGAGCGGGTCTTCCTGCTCGGGATCGCGGAGGTCGGCGTTGTCGCGGTGCCTGAAGTGGGCGTTCTCGTCGGTGTCGACCTTGGCATCGGCAGCAAGAAGGCGGTCATCCGCGGTGACAACGAGTGGATTGATTTCCACGAGGGCGAGGTCCCGTTCTGCTACGGCGCGGACGATATTCCCGAGCAACGTGGTGAACGCGCGCGCGTGAGTCGCGTCCAGGCCAATGGCGGAAGCGACGCGTCGTCCCACGAAGGGTTGGTATCCGATGATCGGGTCGACATGGACCTGGACGATCTTCTCCGGGGTCGCCGCAGCGACCTCTTCGATCTCCATGCCTCCAGCCTCGGAAGCGATGATGACCGGAGACTTGGCGGCGCCATCGACTGCGACGCTTAGGTAGAGCTCTTGGGCGATCTCCACGACCTCTTCGACTAGCACGGAGCGGACGGGGACACCTTCGGGGCCGGTCTGGGCTGTCACAAGGTTCCGTCCGAGCAATGCGTCCGCGACGGCCGCAGCCTCGTCAGCGGAGGACGTGACCTTTACGCCGCCAGCCTTCCCGCGCCCTCCCGCGTGGACCTGGGCTTTGACCACCGCGCGGCCGCCAATGCTGGCAGCCGCTTCACGGGCTTCTTCCGCTGTCGTCGCGACGGTCCCGGTTGGCACCGGGACTCCAAAGTCCTTCAGGACGGTTTTTGCTTGGTATTCGTGCACCTTCATGGGCGCGCGTTCCTCCTCCATCGTTGGTTGTTCTAGACGATAGCGCCCATGACTGGGTTGGCAGGGAGGAATTGGCGGAGGGGACAGGATTCGAACCTGCGACCCCTTGCGGAGTAGCTGTTTTCAAGACAGCCGCCTTCGTCCACTCGGCCACCCCTCCCCGTGTCATTGCTGGCGCCGGGACGATTGTAGGTGGTCGAGGGTAGCGCCGTCCGCTCCTCGTTGGGCATGGGCGGGCGGTATGTCAGGCGGCGCGGACCGTGCGCCGTCTCCGTCAGAGTCTGGCGTTCAACTCCTCAGGTGCGAAGACGCTCTGGAGGATCGCCTTTGCCCTTCGGTTGACGTTCCGCAAGCAGTCCTCGCACCCGAATTCGAGCCAGTAGTCGAGAACGATCGAATCCGGAGCACGTTGGAGCTGACCGCAGAGCCGGCATCTGAACTGGAGACTGTCCGGAGAGGACCAAGGCCGTGAACCGTCTGCGCCGTCGTTTGGGCCGGTGAACGAAGAGGACATTGGAGGCACCTCGCCTCTGGGACCGAAGAGCCTGTTACCCGCGCTAGAGAGCCGGATTAATCTTAAACCTGGTCAAAAAACGATGTCAAGGCGTGTTGTCCCCTATCGCGTCGCGCGCGGGAGTTAGCGGAAGACTCCATCGGCAGTCAATCGATCGATTTCGGCGGCCGATAACCCGAGGAACTGCTTATATACGAAGTCGCTGTCGCGACCAGGAGTCGGGGCGCTGTCACCGGCCCACCCGGGCGTTTCGGAAAGGTGCACGGAGAGCCCCGGGTGGTCGAGAGGGCCCCACCACTCAGGGTCCTGATCGACGCGGACGATCGAGCCGCGGGCGTGCAGGTGGGGGTCGCGCAGTACGTCCATGGGGTTTTGGACGGCGCCCGCTGCGATCCCGTGCGACTGGAGCAGCGACTGCACCTGGGACGCCAGTTTCGTGGATGTCCATGCGTTGATGGCGTTGTCGAGATCGCCCCGGTTCTGGTCTCGGTCCGCGTGCGTGGAGAACCGGCCGTCGGATGCCCACGCAGGATCGTCCATGGCCGCGCGGAAGCGGTTCCATTCCTCGTCACCGTCGACAGCGATGGAGACCCAGGAGTCCCATCCTTGGCAACCGTAAACGCCATGGGGGGCGTAGAGGGAATTCGCGTTGCCAACCGGCTCTGGGTTCCGGCCGTTTACGAGGTACTCGAGGAGTTCCGGTCCCAATATCCCAGCGAGGCCCTCAACGTGCGCGCTCTCGATGTATTGACCAAGGCCGGTCCGGTCCCGGTACTCGAGCGCCATCATGGTTGCCATCGCCGCTTGCGCCCCGAGGACGAAGTCCGAGTAGGCATTCTTGGGCCGTGTGTCGAGATCGGATTTGGGATGACCCCAGATGTACGACAAGCCGCTGAACGCCATCAGCAGTTGACCGAAGGCGGAACGATCACGAAGGGGACCGTCCCTGCCATAGCCGGACATTGAGACCATGATCAGGTTGGGCCGGACCTTCCGGAGTTCTTCATACCCGAGTCCGAGACGGTCGACCACGGTGGGCCGGAAATTCTCGAAGACGATGTCGCACTGGGCGACGAGGCGTTTGAGGAGTTCCTTGCCTTCCGGGTTCCTGAAGTCGAGGGAACACACGAGTTTGTTGCGGTTTAACTCTGCGTAGTTGGGTTGGCCAGGCGCGCGGAACGCCGGGAGGTCCTCCGACTCGACGCGAACGACCTGCGCACCGTGGAAGGCGAGCAGCATCGTAGCGAATGGGCCGGCGAATACCCGGCTCAGATCGAGGATGCGGATGCCGTCCAGAGGCTGACGCGGGCGGTCGCCTGCGTGAGGGGAAGAGGGACGGGGTTCTCGCGAGCTCGTCGTGGGGATAAGCGCTGCGCGCAGTTCATCCCCATGCTGGTTGAGATCGGGGGCCGGGCGCCGGACCGTCCACGGCGTCGCGCTGAACCGGTACGGCGCGCCGGGCGCTCGGTAGTCGCCAAGGTGCGGATCGACGAGCTCATCGATGAAGCCGCGAGCGATGGTGTGGGGATGGTTCGCGAACTCTTCCATGGTGTTCATGGGGGCCATCGGGAAGTCGACCTCGGCGACCTCCCGTTCGACATCGGCGACTTTTCTATCGGCGAGGAACGCCTGGACGTGGGCATCAACGATGTCCCAGTTATTGCGCCGGAACTCCTGGTCGTCCCAGATTGGATCGTCGAAGGACTCGTCCTTCATCCAGGTCGTGACCATGTTCCGAAACTGCTGTGGGGTGGAAGGGAAGAACTGGACGATGCCGTCGGCACAGCGGTAGATACTCCCGACACCAATCGAGGTCCGGCCAGGGCGGCGATAGACCTCGTTGCGAAGGCCTATCCGCGAGATCGATCCGCTTACGAGCTGCCAGACGCCAACGTCATGCCGAGAGACGTCAACGTGCTGTCCGCGTCCGGACCACCGGCGGGAGCGCAGGGCGAGGAGGATGCCGAGGACTACGTGCATCGAGCCGACGCGCTCGGTGGCGTCGCCGGGGATGAGGCAGGGTTCGCGCTCGTTGTCGCCGTAGACCCAACCGTCGCCCGCCAGCGACTGGATCGTGAGCTCGGTGGCCGCGAGGTCGCGGTAGGGCCCGAACTGCCCGAAGGGTGAGAGAGACGCGTAAACAAGCGCGGGGTTGAGCGCATGGAGGTGTTCGAATCCGAGACCGAGGGGCGGGAGGTAAGACGGTGCAAGAGATTCGATCAGGACGTCCGCGTTCTCGGCGAGCGTGCGCACCGTGTCGCGGTCCGGGGCCGATTCGAGATCAAGGGCGATGCTGCGTTTATTGGTGTTGTTTGCGATGAACTTCAAGCTGTGGGAAAGGTCCGAATGGCCAGTTTGAAACGGCCCATCGATTCTTGAACGGACACCGCCTGGCGGTTCCACCAAGATGACGTCTGCGCCCATGTCTGCCATGAGCCGACCCGCCAACTCGGCCGCGCCGCCGCCGAGCTCGATGACCCGCAAATGAGACAGTGCGCCGTGTTCCTTAGGTTCCATCGTCCCTTCCTGGTTCACTAAGAGTCTGTCAGCGTTCCTGAGCGGGCTCGCCCACCACGATCACGGAAGCGGCTTCTCGGATGCGAAGTCGAAGCGTAGTCCGCATCGCAAGATAAATGGCGAAACCGACTACGACGACTCCGCCAACCACGACAGCGATCCTGGCGTTAAAGGCATCGGCGAGGATACCCGCTTGGAGTCCACCGGCGGGGATCAGACTGTACGTCAGGCTGAACACGCCCATGACGCGCCCGCGGAGTTCCTCAGGGACAGCGGCCTGCAGAAGCGTCTGGTTCGTGATCATTGAGAGGGAGTTACATGCCCCGGACACGAACAGGAAGCCGAGCGACAACCACATGATGTTCGAGACGCCGAACCCGATGACGAGGATGCCGAACACTCCAGCACCACCGAGCAGAAGAAGGACTGGCCAACGGCCGCGGACCAGAAATGCGGCACCTAAGGTGCCCAACAGGGCACCAGCGGCGGAAGCGCCGAGCATGACGCCCATCGCGCCCGCGCCGACGCCGAAGACATCGACGGCGAAGATCGGCAGCAAGTAGATATAAGCAGTGCCAAAAAAGCTGTCGACGAAGGTCAGTAGGATCAAGCTGCCGAAGAGTTGCCGTCTGCGGATGAAGTCGAGTCCTTCGACCAGTTCGCGGACCACCGACCCGTGTTCACGGTCTGGGACGCGTGGGATGTGGAGAGCGGCCAGCAGCATCGTCCCGACGACCAAAGCGGTGGCTACGACGGCGAACGTCGTCGTCACGCCGACGCTCTCCAACAAGATGCCACCAAGCGCAGGGCCGAAGATCCTGGTCCCTTGCCAAACAGAGGAGCCGAGTGCGAGGGCGTTCATGAGCTGTCGGCGGTCGTCGATCAGCGCAGGGATCACTGCGGTGCGTGTAGGTTGGTCGATACCTTGAGCGACGCCGATCGCCGCGGAGGCTGCTAGGAGGTGCCAGGCTTGGAGCATCTCTGCCTGCGAAAGCGCCAATAAGACGAAGACAGTGGCGGCCATCGACCCTTGGGTCAAGAGCAAGAGAGCCCGCCGGTTCACCCGGTCGGCTGCCACACCGCCGAGCAACACGACGCTGAGTGTTCCGACGGTTTGGACGAAGCCCAGGAAGCCGAGATACAACGCAGAGCCGGTCAGTTCGTACGCGACCCAAGCGAAGATGACGCGCAGGATTTGCCAGCCGAGGACGAAGCTGACGGCGCTGAACCAGTAGATCCGGTAGTTTCGGTATGCGAGGGCGCCTAACGCGCTCGCGATCCTGCTTATCGGCGGTTGAGGCTCGACCTCGATCTGTTCGGTCGTCCTGGTATCCACCGGGTTGGTCAGTTCGCCGAGGGGCTCGCTTCGACCACGCGGCGCCTGAACCCTGGCCTGGCGACGAAGGCGGCGGTGTACATGATGATGGCCACGCCGCCGGCGGTGAGGGCGATGGGGGCGCCGAAGAACCCTGCCACCCACGCGCTCTGCCAGCCACCGAGGGGCATGAGGCTCCACGTGAGCCCATGGACGCCCATCACGCGGCCCCTGAGATCATCTGGCACCGCAGCTTGAAGCACAGTCTGGATGGTGATCATGTAGGCGGAGTTCGCGGCACCGGAGACGGCGAGGACGCCGATTCCTAAGGCTAGGGTGGTGAACCCGACAGTCAAACCCGGGAACGCGAAGCCCAAGTGGTGGAGGTTCGCGAACACGACGAGCGTGAGCCCGAACACGATTGCTCCGCCGAGGAGCAGGATGTTCCGGTGGTGGTCGCGTCCGAACGCAGCTATCAAAAGTGTCCCGACCAGCGCGCCGGCGGCTGACCCAGAGAAAAGAAGTCCGAGACCGAGGGCTCCTATTCCGAGAAAGTCCTTCGTGAATATCGGAAGCAGGTAGATGTAGGACATCCCGAAGAAGCTGTTGAAGAACGTGAACCCGATCAAACTGGAGAAGAGGCCGTTCTTGGCGATGAACGTGACGCCGGTTGCCATTTGCCGAACGAAAGGCTCGCCCGAGGAGACGGTCGGCGGGGTGCGGACCAAGAGGAGCAACGCGACGGACAGCATGTAGGCGACGGTGACCGCAAGGAAGCTTCCGGCGAGGCCCGTGGCGGCGTACAGGAACCCACCGACAAGTGGGAAGAGGATCCGGGTGCCCTGCCAGACCGACGAGAAGAGCGCGACGGCGTTCATGAGGTCCTCGCGGTCCACGAGGTGCGGGAGAATCGCTTGGCGTGACGGGCCTTCGAGCCCCATGAAGGCGCCGATAAGCGCTGCCGCTACCACCAGGTGTACCGCGGTCGCCTCACCGGTGACCGCGAGGACGAAGACCGCGCCGGCGACGAGTGTTTGGACGGACATCGCCGATGCGAGGATCAACCTTCGGTCCATGCGGTCGGCGATGACACCGCCGAACATGGTGACTGCGATGGCCGGGATGGAGTTGGCGAGTCCCAAAACGCCCACGTAGAACGCACTCTCGGTGAGGTCGTAGACAGCCCATAGGAGGACTAGCTGGATGACTTGCTGCGCGCTGACGAACGCGACGAGGCTCAACCAAAAGATTCGGAAGTTGGCGTGGCGCATCGCGCTGAACGCCTGCCAGCGCGTTGCGGGCGCGCGTTCGGTGGCTGTAGTCACTTCCGCCGTGTGCGGACGGGCCGCTGCGTGAACCCGATGACCTGAGTGCGCGAGTAGGGGTTCAGCATCCCGCATGGTACCATCGGGGCCCCAGCGGCCGTGGTATTTGAATGACTGGCGTTTGATGATCCCAGGACACGAGAGGTAGATGTGGGCGCGTTCGACGATTTTTCTGGTTCGGTCCGTGGCACCCCAGTAGTAAGCCGGATGCTCGACAGCACGATGATCGAGGCAGCGCAAGCGTTGCGTGACATCTGTTTGGAGTTCGAGAAATCAGGACAGGCGCTGGGCGATCATCACCTCCCCGCGGGTGGGTACATGGGGGAGATGGTGGTCAGGGCGCTAGTCGAATCAGAACTCATCGAAGAGACGGCTTCGGAGCGCGGATCCCTCCACCAATACAAGCCGACGAAAGCTGGGCAGAAGGCGTACGAACGACTGAAGAAGGAGGACGCCTTCTCGCGCAAGACAATCGAGGCGTCGAGGTCTTAGCGCTCTAGAACTGCTTCGATCGCGTCCCGAAGCTCCGGGGCGGTAACGATCCCTTCGAACTTCGAAGCGATCCGTCCCTCGGCGTCTACGATGAAGACCCAGGGTTCGGATGGAAGGCCCCACTCGACGGCCGCGCCGTTAAGCGTGAAGCCACCGCCCGCACGGATGGTCTCCAGGTCGAACGGTTCTACGTGCATGAACTCAACCTCAGTCTGGAAGTCGGGCATAACCTCGATCACCTCATCGAGGACCGGTCCGCACACACGGCTTTGGCAGTACGCCGGCGTGGAGAACACGACGACAAACGGCTTCGCCTGATCCAAGGCTTCCGCAACCGTCATCCGGTACAGCGCCGGAACGGGTGGGTCCGCTGTCGTTATCTCCGCAAGCGACGTGACGTCACGGGTGGTAGCGTGCTCGGTCCGGGGAGCCAGATCTCCAACGGCGGGCGTCAGCGTGCTTTCCGCCACTCTGACACCGATCTGTAGATTGAGTGCTCCGGTAGGGTGCTCAGGGATGGTTGCCGTCGCACGCACGCCCCAGATACCCGCGGATCCGAAGTCGACCTCGTCGACCACATAGATTCCTTGTGAGTCCGGGTGGATGTGCGTCGAGCCGTCCTCGTGTACGTGCGGAAGCTCCGTCTCGAGCGAGCGGTAGGTGCTGGAATGCTCCTGCGGTGGCCCGGTTGATCCGGTGTCTTCGTTGACCGAGAAGAACGAGACTGAAAAACCTGCATTCTCGACAAACCCGCCTTCGGGCCCGATTACCACGAACGGAAACCGCGTCCGGCCAGTGGCGATGTCAGTGGCGGCAAGTAGGAGCTGATATCCCGGCGTCGCAGTGAAGTCGGATAGTGCCGGTAATGAGTCGCCGTTCGCTGGGGGAGGCTCGGCGGCGTCAGAACCTGCGACCGGTGTGGCAGCGGACCGCTCCGTCACGCTAGGAGTGGCTGTCGACGGGTCGGCGGATGCACCGCATCCGATCGCGAGGATTGAGGAGGCTGCGACGGTTGCCAGGACGATTCGAGGGCGCGGAAACCGGTCGATCGTTCCTCCCACGGCTCCCCTCCATAAAAGATGTGGAGGCATGTAGAGGCCAGTATAGGAACGGTGTACCCGTGGATACCTGTGTCCACCGGGCGACGACTCAAACGCGGATGGCACGGCCATCGACGAACGTTCCGAGCGCATGCCGCGCTTCGATGGCGACCATGACGCGCTCACCTGGTTCTAGTGGATCGGCGGTGTGGGGTTGGAGGGCGTGGCAGGTCGAACCGGAGTCGAGTCTCACGGTGTAAAGGAACGATGGTCCGGTAAAGACGCGCTCTTCGACGACGCCGGCCCCAGGGTTCTCGGAGTGAACCGATAGGTCGTCCGGGCGCACCATGACTTCAATGCTAGACGTGCCTCGGCCAGATTCGTCCCAGGGTTGATTCGGTATCGGTGCGTCTACTTCGCCGATCTCCGTGACGAGGGCTCCGTCGACGATCCGCGCGGGAAGGAAGTCCGCGGTCCCGAGGAAACGGCCAACGAAGGTTGTCGCCGGGGCGTGGAAGATGCGGACTGGTGTGTCAGTTTGTTCGATGCGCCCACCGCGCATGACGGCGATCTCGTCGGCCATAAAGAGGGCCTCCTCTACGTCGTGTGTGACAAAGAGCACCGCGACGCCTGCGCGTTGAAGGATGTCTTTGATCTCGCGGCGAACGCGGACTCGCAGCGTCGTGTCAAGGTTGGAGAATGGCTCATCCATGAGTAAGACATCCGGCTCGGGCGCCAGCGCGCGTGCCAGCGAGACGCGTTGCTGTTCGCCTCCCGAGAGTTGCTCCGGCATCCGGTCTCTGAGGTGCGCGATGCCGACCAATTCCATGAGTTGTTGTGTGCGGACGATCCGCCACGAGGTCGATCCGCGGAGTCCATAGCTGACGTTCTGCGCGACGGACAAATGAGGAAAGAGCGCGTATTCCTGGAAGACGAACCCGATGCGCCGCTGCTCCGGCGGCACCATAGCTCCCAATCCGGCGAGGGTCTTTTCCCGTGCACGGATCGTCCCACGGTCCGGGACTTCGAGACCAGCTATCAGGCGTAAGAGCGTCGTCTTCCCACAACCGCTTGGCCCAACAATCGCGAGCGTCCGGCCGGCCGGCAGGCTCAGATCCACCTCGTCCACGCCGATGACCTCGCCGTACCGCTTGGAGAGGCCTATACAGCGGAGGGTGATATCGGATGCGGATGTGAGCGTATCCATCAGACTCGTGTCTCCGGGCGGTCACGGGCAATGAGGAATGCGGTCGGCACGGATGCGAGGAGAATCAACAACAGCGCTGGGGCGGCCGCGCGGGCGAAGAACGCGTCCTCACTGGCGGACCAGACCGCGGTGGCCAACGTGCGGAACTCGAGTGGACTGAGGATCAGCGTTGCGGGCAATTCCTTCATCGCTGTTAAGAAGACGAGCGCCATGGCGGCGAGGATCCCAGGCCGCACAAGGGGCACTGTTACCGACATCAGCACAGACGCGGGGGTGCGTCCGAGCGTCCGAGCTGCTTCTTCGACGTGGGGCGCCACGTGGGATAGAGACGTGCGAATGGGACCCAAGGCGATCGGAAGAAACAGGACGGTGTATGCGAAGACGAGGATCCATATGGATTGGTAGAGATCGCCGAGGTAGTTAGCGCCAAAGAACACAAGGGCGAGTGCGACGACGATGCTCGGCAACGCGAACCCAAGCGACGCCACGCGGGACAGCAGAGATGTCGCGACACTTCGGTACCGGACGACGAGAACGCCGAGCGGGATAGCGGCGAGTGCCGTGGTCGCGGCGGCGGCCGCGGAGACGAGTACTGAGTTCGTCGCGAGGCGCCAAGGAGATGAGAAGGTCTCTCCCGCGTTCACGACGCCCTGTATCAGCAGGTAGCCGAGGACCGCGCCGGGAAGCACGAGCGTGACGGCCACGACGGAGCCCACAAACCCGATCGCTGGCCAACGCCAACGGCCCAACTTCACGGGAGAGGGCTGTAATGGCGTCCACGTGTTGGCGGCTGGGTCCGGCGTCCTGCCGCGTAGCACCACCTCGCTCAGGAATAGGAACCCGGCGAGCCCGATGAGCGCGATCGACAGGACGGCCGCGAGCGAACGGTCAAACAGACTCTGGTACTGAAGGAAGATAGCCCAGGTGAAGGTCTCGTACCGCAAGAAGGAGACCGCGCCGAAGTCGCTCAGTGCGTAGAGTCCCACGATGAGCGCGCCTGCCGCGATAGATGGGCGCAAGCGGGGGAGCGTGATGTCGAAGAACGTCCGCCACGGCCCCGCGCCAAGAGTCCGCGAGGTGTCTTCGGGCGCCGTATCCATCCGCCGGAGTGCGGCGCGGAGCGTCAGGAGCGCGTACGGGTAGGTGACGATAACGATGGTCAGCGTGGCGCCCGCGAGACCGTAGATCGGGGGCAGGCGCTGGACACCGAACGGGGCCTCCAGAAACCCCTGGACATACCCGCGGGGCCCGAGTGCGGAGACCACCAAAAGCGCCATCACGTAGCTTGGAACCACTAAGGGGAGTGCCGTCAGAACAGCCCAAAGTCGTCGGTAAGGGAGGTCGGAGCGGACCGTCAGCCAGGCTAGCGGCAGACCAAGGGCGATGGACCCGGTTGCAGTGGCCGCGACGAGGACCAAGGTCCGCCCAGCCGTCTCCCATGTCCGCGGTCGTGCCGTGATGCGCCAAAGGTCATTGGAATCGACCTCGATCGCACGGAGAGCGAGGTACACCAACGGCATCGCGACGGCGAGTGCGATCGCGATCGCCGAGACGGATATGACCGCGGGTGGCGCTGGGCGAGGGAGCATGGCCAACCCGCTGCGTCCTCCGAGAACACCGGGAGACGCAGCGGGCGTGGCGCGTAATGGGGTCGTGGCCATGCAGTTCCCGTTGATTACGGCAGCGCGTCAACCTCACGGAGGAGGTCGATCGTGCCTGCGAGATCTCCAAGGGAAGCCATGTCGACATCCGGGGCATTGATTTCGGACACCGGGGTCAACAGTGGGTGAGTGGTGACGCCTTCAACAACCGGGTATTCAAATGTCTGGGAAGCGAAGTACTGCTGCGAAACCGGCGAGAGCATGAACTGGAGGAAGCGAATGGCGTTCTCGGTGTTGTCCGCGGTCTCCAATACACCGGCGCCAGCGACGAGCATCAATGCCCCGGGCCCACCGCTTCGAGGGTGATAGTTGCGCGCCGGGAAGGTCTCTCCTCGCTCCTGGAGGAACCGGTGGAGATAGTAATGATTGACGAAGCCAACATCCACCTCACCGGATCCGACGGCGGCGACGGTCGGCGTGTTCTTGGGGTAGAGGGAGGGATTGTTGTCGAGGATGCCCTCGAGCCACGTGCGTGTCCGCTCCTCGCCCCACGAGATGCGCATCGCGGTGACCATGGCCTGGAACGACCCGTTTGTCGGAGCCCAACCTATGCGTCCGGACCACCGCGCGTCGATGAAGTCGAAGATGTCATCTGGCAACTGCTGTTTGGTTAACACCTCCGAATTATAAACGACTACACGCGCGCGGCCAGATATTCCAATCCACTTGCCGTCCGGGGATCTGAACCTCTCGGGGACCAGACCCAATAGGTCGGCTGGGAGAGAAACGAGAACCTCCTCGGCGGCGGCAAGGCCACCGGGGTCCTGGGCGAAGTAGACATCGGCGGGGGAGTTCGCACCCTCTTCTAGGAGCGTGGCGGCCAGTTCGGCAGTTCCTCCGTATTTGACGTTCACGTCGATTCCGGTCGTCTCCCGGAAGAGGTTGATCACTGGACCGACCAATTCCTCGGAGCGGCCGGAGTAGATGATGAGCGAACCCGGAGAGTTGGAGCTCTCAACGCGCGATGCATTTGGAGCGGTTGAGCCTGATGTCTCCGACGCGGCGTCTCCGTCATCCGCTGAGGCGCATGCCGCTCCAAGGACCGCCGCGAGACCGATCAGAACAACGATCGTCTGCACGAATACCCGTGATATAGACATACATACTCCTATAAGATGTGTATACTTAGCACAAAGAGGAGTATGACGAAACCGGTCGCGAAATCAAGAGGGGTCAGCCGACGGATCAGGTGTGCACCAACGGTCAGCGGACGCCGATAGGAGAGCGGATCGAGTCAATGTGCGGGCATTGGCCCGACCCCGAGCTCATCACATGCCGCTATGGAAGGGACCAGCCGATCTCGAAGGGCGGGTGGGGCGGTACTACTCCCGCCGCGAGCGAGGCCCGAACGGCTCCGGTTGGAACGGTTCGTCGCGTTTGCGGATGAAACCGCGCAAGCCGCCTTCTTCTCGCGCCTCTTCAAGCGGGCGCCGGAACTCTTCCCGCTGGGAGGTAAGGACGGCGGCGGCGAGTTCAGCGTTGTACCGGACCGCGTTCCGCAGGCCCATAACGTTGAGGCCCTGAGTGGCAACGCTCAGGTTGATCTTGACGGTTTCGGGCGAGACCAACGCAATGCGCTCGACCAGCTGAAAGCACTCCTCCAGGAGGGATTCCTTGTCGGGAAGGACCTTGTACAGGAGGCCCATGCGGTAGGCCTCTTGAGCGTCGATGTGGTCTCCGGTTAGTGCGTAGCGGAGGACGTCTTTGTAGCCGCCGTTCTGGACCCACATGAAAGAGTCATCGGAGATCATCCGGACTTCGACTTGTCCGAAGACGGCGTCCTCAGCGGCCATTGTGATGTGGCTGGTCATGGCGTACCAGGACCCGCCGCCCATGCACCACCCACTGATGGCCGCGATGATCGGCGTCTGGATCTCCCATGCGTGCATGAGGCCGCCGTGCTCGACGTTCCATGCACGGTTTCGCCAGTCGTCGATCACCTCCGCCACGCTCATGCCCTTCGGCAGGCCGTATGGCCATTCGAAACCACCCTGTCCGCCGCCCTGGATGTCGTAGCCGGCGGAGAAGGCGCGGCCCGCCCCGGTGAGGATGATGCCCCGGACCTCCGGGTCCGCGTCGGCCTCCTCGAGTGCAGTGTGAAGCTCATGGTTGAGCTGATCGCTGATTGCGTTCATCACCTCGGGGCGGTTCAGCGTGATGAGCACGCCGTTACGCTGTTTCTCGTAGAGGATGTTTTCGTAGTCCGGCATTCTCTCAGGACCTCCGTGCTAGACGATTGTGCCTGCGGGGACCGGTGGGAGCTTGGAGGAACCCTCCAGGTACGCGTCGACGTGGTGGGCGGCGTCTCGACCTTCAGCGATGGCCCACACGACGAGCGACTGGCCGCGAGCCAGGTCACCGGCGGCGAAAATGCCGTCCACACTCGTCATCCTGGACGCATCCGTCTTGACGTTGCCGCGCTCGGTGAACTCGACGCCCAAGTCGGACAAGAGTCCGGGCTGCTCAGGCCCGAGGAAACCCAGCGCGAGGAGGACGAGGTCGGTCTCGATCTCGAACTCACTCCCAGGGATCTCATTCATCTGCGGCCGGCCGGTGTGGTCGGAGGGACCCCATTCCAGCCGGACTGCATGGAGGAGCTCGAGCACGCCGTTCTCGCCTGAGAACGACTTGGTGAGAATGCTGTACTCGCGCTCGCCGCCTTCCTCGTGGGCTGCTGAGGTCCGGAAGATCATGGGCCAGACTGGCCAGGGGTTGTTCTCCGCCCGGTCATCAGGGGGCCGGGGCAGGAGTTCGATCTGGTAGACGATCTCCGCGCCCTGCCGGTGGGCGGTGCCGAGGCAGTCCGCGCCGGTGTCGCCGCCGCCGAGGATGACGACACGCTTCCCCTCCGCCGTGATGCGCTCTGCCTCTGGAACGTCGATGCCCATCAGGACCCGGTTCTGTTGTGGGAGGTAGTCCATAGCTTGATGGACGCCCTGGAGTTCGCGACCCGGGATCGGCAGTTCGCGAGCCTGGGTTGCGCCTCCTGCGAGGATGACGGCATCGAACTCGGAGTTGAGTTGCGTTGCCGAGATATCGACGCCGACGTTCACATTCGTCCGAAACTCGATGCCCTCTTCCGCCATGAGGTCCACGCGTCGTTGCACGACTGATTTCTCAAGCTTGAACTCGGGGATCCCGAGGGAAAGGATGCCGCCGATGACCTCATCGCGCTCGAAGACCGTGACCGCATGCCCAGCCTCGTTCAACTGGGCGGCGGCAGCCAAACCAGCGGGCCCGGACCCGACGACGGCGACGGTCTTACCGGTGCGCCGCTCGGGCGGGCGGGGCACGATCCACCCTTCCTCGAACCCGCGATCCGCGATTGCCTTCTCGATGTACTCGATCGTGACGGGGTCGTCGTTGATCGAGAGAACACATGAGGCCTCACACGGGGCGGGGCAGATGCGTCCGGTGAATTCGGGGAAATTATTCGTTTGGTGTAGCGACTGGAGAGCCTTCCGCCAGTTGCCGGTGTAGACATGGTGGTTCCAGTCTGGGATGAGGTTCCCGAGCGGGCAGCCACCGTGGCAGAAGGGGATCGCGCAGTCTATACACCGCGCGCCCTGAGCACGCGAATCTTTCTCAGACCAGTTCTCGTAGAACTCCCGCCAATTGGCGGTGCGTTCGGGCACCGGCACCCGTTTTGGCGGGTCCCGGTGGAACTCCGTAAATCCAAGGACCTTACCCACCAGCGACCGCCTGGAGCTCATCACGGGTAGCACGTTCTGCGCGCTCGCGGATGATGCGTTTGTAATCGATGGGCATGACCTTGACGAATTTCGGGAGCATCGTGGGCCAGTTTTGCAACACTCGTTGCGCGTTTGCGCTGCCGGTGTAGCTCAGGTGTTGCTCAATGAGGTGGCGGAGCGTCGCGATTTCCTGTTCCGTTTCGACCGGGTCGAGGTCGACCATGTCTGAGTTGCAATTCGCGTGGAAGGTGCCGTGTTCGTCGAGGATGTAGGCTTCGCCACCACTCATCCCAGCCGCGAAGTTTCGTCCAACAGGCCCGAGGACGACGACAACGCCGCCAGTCATGTATTCGCAACCGTGGTCGCCGACACCCTCGACGACGGTGTAGGCGCCGCTGTTGCGTACGGCGAATCGCTCGCCGGCGATACCACGAATGAACGCCTCTCCACGGGTGGCCCCGTAGAGAACGGTGTTCCCGATGATGATGTTGTCCTCCGGCACGAAGGTTGCCTGGCGGTCGGGAACCACAATGAGCCGGCCACCGGAGAGACCTTTGGCGAGGTAGTCGTTGGCATCACCCTCGATGCGGAAGGTGATGCCCCCAACGAGGAACGCGCCGAAACTCTGGCCGGCGGAGCCGCGGAAGTTGATCGCGATGGTTTGGTCAGGCAGCGCATCTTCCCCGTATCGTTTGGCGATTTGGCCACTCAGCATGGCTCCGACCGTCCGGTTCGAGTTGGCGATCGGCAGGTCGAGTTCGATTAGGCCCTTCCCGTCGACGGCGTCGCGGGTCATCTCAATAAGCTGTTGGTCGAGCGCACGATCGAGGCCGTGGTTCTGATCGATCGACTGGTAGGTGCCCACCGTGTCTGGGACATCCGGCCTGGTCAGGAGCGCCGTGAAGTCCAGTCCGCGTGCCTTCCAGTGGTCGATGGCCTGACGGGCTTCGAGGTGGTCGACGCGGCCGACCATCTCATTGATCGTGCGGAACCCCATCTGCGCCATGATCGAGCGCAACTGCTCGGCGACGAACATGAAGTAATTGATCACGTGTTCGGGCTCGCCGGCGAACTGCTTCCTCAGCTCCGGGTCTTGGGTGGCGATTCCTACGGAGCAGGCATTGAGGTGGCATTTCCGCAGCATGATGCAACCCAAGGAGACCAGGGCGGCTGTGGCGAATCCGAACTCTTCGGCACCGAGCAGGCACGCGATGGCAACGTCACGTCCAGTCTTCAGTTGGCCATCCGTCTGCACGACGATACGGCTACGGAGGTCGTTCTGAACGAGGACTTGCTGGGTTTCGGCGAGGCCAAGCTCCCATGGCAGGCCGGCAAACTTGATCGACGACTCGGGCGAGGCGCCGGTGCCGCCGCTATCACCGCTGATGAGGACAACGTCGCCGTGTCCCTTCGACACGCCAGCAGCGATGGTTCCGACACCGACCTCCGAGACGAGCTTCACGTGGATGCGCGCGTCCGGGTTCACGTTCTTCAGGTCGTGAATAAGCTGGGCCAGGTCCTCGATCGAATAGATATCGTGGTGCGGCGGCGGGGAGATCAACTCAACGCCCGGGGTGGTACGTCGGACCCAACCGATGTACTCGTCCACCTTGTGGCCTGGGAGGCGTCCGCCCTCGCCTGGCTTGGATCCCTGGGCCATCTTGATCTGCAGGTCGGCGGCGTGAGCCAGGTAGTTGGTGGTGACTCCGAAGCGACCGGAGGCGACCTGTTTGATGGCGCTATTGCGGGAGTCACCGTTCGGGTCCAGCGTGTAGCGATTAAAGTCCTCGCCGCCCTCGCCGGTATTGCTCTTGGCGCCGATCCGATTTGCTGCTATCGCAAGCGTCTCGTGCGCCTCGCGGCTGATAGCGCCCAATGAAATCGCTCCGGATGCGAAGCGTCTGACGATCTCTGACGCCGGTTCCACATCGTCGATCGCTAGCGGCTCGGTGGCTGGGACGAACTCAAGCAACCCGCGGAACGTCGAGAGTTCCTTCTCCTGGACGTCGATGAGTTCCGCGAAACGCAGGAACGCATCGTAGTCGCCGTTCCGGACGGCTTGCTGGAGCGTGGCGATGGTGTCCGGGTTGTACATGTGGTACTCGCCGCCGCGGCGCCAGTGGTATTTACCGCCGAGATCGAGTTCTTCGTCTCCCTGGACGTGGAATTCGGGGTAAGCGCGGGCATGCCAGCGGTTCGCGTCCTGCTCGATTTGTTCGAGACCAATGCCGCCGATCTGCGATGGCGTCCAGGTGAAGTACCGGCCGATCAGATCCTGGCCCAACCCCACCGCCTCGAAGATCTGTGCGCCGCGGTACGACTGGATGGCGGAGATGCCCATCTTCGACATGATCTTTAGGACGCCCTTGCCCACGGCTTTGATGTAGTTCTTCTCGGCCGCCTTCTCGTCGACGTCACCTTCGCTGAGGAGGCCGTGGCGACGGAGAGAGTCGATCGTCTCGAAGGCGAGGTATGGATTCACTGCGGCAGCGCCGTAGCCGATAAGCAGCGCGAAGTGCGGCACCTGACGAGGTTCGCCGGACTCGACAATGAGACCGGTCTTCATGCGGGTACCCTCACGAATGAGGTGGTGATGCACCGCAGCGGTCGCGAGGAGGCTCGGTATTGGGGCGTAGTCTGGTCCAACGTCGCGGTCCGAGAGGATGAGGATGCTGCACCCGCGGTCGACGGCGTCGGACGCCTGCTGTGTCAATGCGTCGAGGGCACGCTGAAGGGCGCCCTCTTCACGGGCCCGAAACACCGTGTTGAGTGTTGCGGGCCGGATGCGATCAAAGGGATTGTTGCGGATCTTCTCGAGGTCGTGATTCGTGAGTACCGGCTGGAGCAATCGGAGTTGTCCCGCGTGGTCCGGCGTTTCTTCAAAGAGGTTGCGCTCCGAACCGACGAATGCTTCCAGTGAGGTGACCATCTCCTCGCGGATCGCGTCCAACGGTGGGTTACTGACCTGGGCGAAGAGCTGTTTGAAGTAATCGAAGAGCGATTGCGCCTGGTCCGACAGCACCGCAGGTGGCGTGTCGTTCCCCATTGAACCGTCAGGCTCCTGCGCGGTGAGAACCATCGGCGTCATGAGACGATTGAGGTCCTCCCAGGTGTAGCCGAAGGAGCGCTGGCGTTCCAGAAGCGTTTCGTCGTCGGTCCCTTTCCAACTGTCGGTTTCCGGGAGGTCGTCGAGCGTCAACCGGTTGTCTTTGATCCATTGAGCGTACGGTTGGCGGCTGGTGAGTTGGTCCTTGATCTCGGCGTCGTCGATGATGCGGCCCTCGTCGGGGTCGACGAAGAACATGCGGCCCGGGTGGAGGCGCTCTTTGAACCGGATCTGATCGGGAGGGACATCGAGCGTTCCAGTTTCAGACGCCATGACCAGCAGGTCGTCCTTCGTCACGAAGTACCTGAACGGACGGAGGCCATTCCGGTCAAGGATGGCGCCGATGCGGGTCCCGTCCGTGAACGCAATCAACGCGGGACCGTCCCAGGGTTCCGTGAGGGTCGAGTGATATTCGTAGTACGCGCGTTTTTCTGGGGACATCGGGAGTGCCTCGCTCCATGCCTCCGGAATGAGCATGGTCATGACGTGAGGGAGCGAGCGTCCGGTGTGAAGTAAGAGCTCGATCGCGTTATCAATGGAAGCGGTGTCGCTCTGAGCTGGGGCAATGACCGGCGAGAGCTTGGCGATGTCGTCGCCGAAGAACGGCGACGCGAACATCGCCTCCCGAGCAGCCATCCAGTTGATGTTGCCGCGCAGCGTGTTGATCTCGCCGTTATGCGCGATGAAACGATACGGGTGGGCTAGGCGCCAAGACCCCAGCGTATTCGTGCTGAACCGGGCGTGGACGAGAGCGAACGATGAGACCATCGATTCATCGGCGAAATCCAGGTAGTAGCGCGGAATCTGCGGCGCGTGGAGCAGGCCCTTATAAACGAGCTTGTTGCAGGAGAGGCTTGGCGCATAGAGATCACCCGGCGCAAATCCGGCTTCTAATGCTCTGCGCTCGATCACCTTCCGGATCACATACAGTTTGCGCTCGAAGCCAGGCTGGTCCGGGATTCGGGGATCCCGGCCGATGAAGAGTTGGCTGATGTGGGGTTCAACGCGGCGGGCGCCGGCGCCGATGGCGGAGTTGTCCCGCGGGACGTCGCGCCAACCGAGCACTGATTGACCCTCTTCGAGGATGACCTGCTCGACCAGATCCACGGCCCGGGCACGTTCGGCAGCATCGCTTGGCAGGAAGAAGACGCCGACGCCGTAATCCAGTGGGTCTGGGAGTGCGATACCGAGTTCGGACGCCTTCTTGCGCATGAACTCGTGGGGCATCTGAATCAGGACCCCGGCGCCGTCGCCGGTGTCCGGGTCGGACCCCGCGGCGCCGCGATGCCGGAGGTTGTTGAGAACCTCGAGGCCTTTGACGACGATGTCGTGCGACTTGATGCCCTTAATGTTCGCGACAACGCCAACGCCGCAGGCGTCGTGTTCGAACGTCGGGTCGTAAAGACCGTTCTTCTGGAGCATTTCTTGCATCGTCGTTATCCCTTGGCGCGGCAGATCATGGGCGTTGTGGCTGGTCCTAGAGGATTGGGAGATAGCGGCGGATTTCGTAGTCCGTCACCTGCCCACGGTAGTCGTCATGTTCGATCCGCTTGTTCGTGACGAAGCTCGCGAAGGCGTGATCACCGAGGACCTTGCGGACGAAGTCGCTGCGCTCGACCAGCCGGATCGCCTCTTGGAGGCTGCCGGGTAGCGAGCCAATACCACGCTTCGCCCGGTCCTCGTCGGTCATTGCGAAGACGTCTTGGTCCATCGGCTCAGGTGGCTCGATGCCCTGTTCGATGCCCTCGAGGCCGGCCGCGAGCATCACCGCGAACGCCAGGTAGGGGTTGCACGCAGGGTCCGGGGCGCGGTACTCGATCCGCGCCGCTTCCGGCCGGTTCTTGGAGATGCCGGGGACGCGAATCAGGTCGGACCGATTGCGGCGGGCCCACGAGATATAGACCGGCGCCTCGAACCCGGCGACCAGCCGCTTGTAAGAATTCACCCATTGGTTGGTAACGGCTGTGAACTCAGGGGCGTAGTAGAGGATCCCGCCGATGTAGTGGCGGGCGGTCTCCGACAGGTGGTCCGGCGATTCGGGATCGTAGAAGGCGTTTGCCTCACTGCGGAACAGCGATTGGTGGGTGTGCATACCGCTGCCGTTGACCCCAGTGAGGGGTTTCGGCATGAACGTGGCATACACGCCGTGCTGCCGGGCGATCTCCTTGACGACCAACCGGTAGGTCATGCAGTTGTCGGCCATGGTGAGCGCGTCGGTATACCGGAGGACGATCTCATCTTGTCCAGGCGCGACCTCGTGGTGGCTGTACTCGGCTTCGATTCCCATCTCTTCTAGCGTGAGGATGGTCTCCCGCCGAAGGTCCGAGGCGACGTCGAGTGGCATCTGGTCGAAGTAGCCGCCCTGATCGAGCGGGGTCGGGTCGTCCGACCCATTGAAGTAGAAGTACTCGAGCTCAGGGCCGACGTAAAAGGTGAACCCCATTTTGGCGGCACGCTCGAGGTTCCGGCGGAGGACATACCGGGGATCGCCTTCGAACGGTTTGCCGTCTGGCGTGTAGAGGTCGGCAAAAACCCGGGCGACTCCCGGGTGTTGTGGGCGCCACGGGAGTGGGACGAAGGTGTTGGGGTCGGGAACGGCGACCATATCGGACTCGTCGACCCGAGCGAAGCCCTCGATAGCGGCGCCGTCGAACCCGATGCCGCGTTCGAGCGCTTCCTCGAACTGTGCGGGGCTGATCGAGAAGCCTTTCAAGGCGCCAAGGACATCCGTGAACCAGAGCCGGACAAACTTAATGTCCCGCTCCTTGGCGGTTCGAAGGACGAAATCCTTCGCGGACTCGCTGGAGTTCGCGTTGACCATATTGACTGAGCCTTCGCTCCCGAACGAATGCAGTTGCCCGGCGGCAGGTACAGATCGACGGCCCACGCAACGGCGTGGCAAGTTTGGTCAGTATAGGCGGCAGCCGCGAGTGTGTGAAGAGAGGTACGCAGTGGGACTTGCGATGGAGTTGCACGCACTCGTCTCGCTGAGTACTCTCCGGTTCGTCGGCTCAAATAGGCTAAGGCGTATGACGTTTGGGGGTGTCCCGTGAACAAAGACGAGTTGCGAGAAAACCTGACTGACGAGCAGTACCACGTCACGCAAGAGAAGGGCACGGAGATGCCGTTCTCCGGTGCGTACTGGAACTCAAAGGACAAGGGCGCGTACCACTGCATCTGCTGTGACGAGCCGTTGTTCGAGTCGGACACCAAATACGACTCTGGTACGGGCTGGCCGAGCTTCTGGAACCCCGTCGACAACGCGAAGATCCGCACGGAGGAAGACCACACGATGGGGATGACGCGGGTTGAGGTCACCTGTGCGGGCTGTGGAGCGCATCTGGGCCATGTGTTCCCGGACGGACCTGCACCGACCGGCCTGCGTTACTGCCTTAACTCGGCGTCGCTGAAGCTCCAACCGACCGAAGGCGAAGAGTAGACACTGCCCGAACTATCTAATCAGGCGGTAGCGCATGCGAACGAGCGCGACCGTGTAGATCACCGCAGTGAGGCTGGCCAGATAGAGCACGGCCCAGAGGGTGGTCAACGTTAGCTCACCCGCGACGATCTCACGGATTGCCGCGACGTATGGGGTAAGCGGCAGTATCCACGCGAGCTTCCCGACGAGTTCCGGGTAGCGTTCGAGCGGGAAGAACACCCCGCCGAAGAAGTACATGGGGAAGATGAAGAGCGAAATCGCGTAGTTGAAGGTCCAGTACGAGAGCGCGAAGGCTGTGAAAAGGAGTCCGATCGAAGCGAAGAGGAGACCGACGCCGAAGGCGAAGAAGGGGATGAGGAGGGCGACAGGCGAATCGACGAAACCGAGGGCGGTGATGACGATCAGAACGACGGTGCCGCTAAAGAAGGCGCGCGTGGCGCCCCAGAGGGCCTCGCCGAGGAACACATCGTCGATGCCGAGCGGTGTTGCGATCATCGCGTTGTAGAGGCGCTGGATGTCCATCCGTGTATACGAGCCATAGGTGCACTCGAAGAACGCGGAGAACATCGAGTAGGCGCCGATGATGCCCGGGGCGATAAACGCAAGGTACGAACCCTGATCTTCCGCGAACGTCACGTAGGCGCCCAGCCCTACGCCTAAGGCTCCCAGGACGAGCAATGGCTCGATGGCCAGGGGGCCGACCTCTGCGATCGCGAACCGTCTGAACACGGTCCAGTTCCGCCGCCACACACGAAAGCCGTGGCGGACGGAGACCGTTGGTACGGAGATTAGCGCGCTCGCCATCGGGTTAATCCTGCAGCCCGCGGCCCGTCAGCCGGAGGAACACGTCCTCCAAGTTCGCAGGGCGGACCACCGTCTGGAGTTGATCGAGGTCGATCGCTGCGATCGCGGAAACGGGGAGACCGAAGGCGTAGAGCGCGTCGTCGGTGGTCTCGACGGAGGCCTGAGCCTGGGTGAGCACGGCAGCGGCCCGTTGGATATCGGCACGATTCTCGGAGTGGACCTCGATAACGGTCTCTCCAGCGTGCCGACCGATGAGATCTCCGGGAGTACCCTCGTCGACGATCTGTCCCTCATGCATGACGATAATCCGATCGCAGAGGACCGCCGCTTCCTCCATGTAGTGGGTCGTCAGCACCAGCGTCACTCCAGCGCGCTTGAGGCCACGGAGGCTTCGCCACACCGCGTGCCGGGCCTGTGGATCCAGGCCCGTGGTCGGTTCATCCAGGAGGACGATGGGCGGCCGGTTGATGAGGCCCCTCGCGATCAGCAATCGGCGTTTCATGCCGCCCGAGAGTTCATCTATCTGACTGCCGGCGCGGTCGGCCAACTGGAATTCCTCGAGGGATTCGCGCGCGCGTTCGCGGGCTTGGGCGCGGGGCATCCCGAAGTAGCCGGCGTAGACGGCGAGGTTATCGGATACGGTGAGGTCCGGGTCGAGGGATTCTTCTTGGGGTATGACGCCAAGCAAGGCCTTGATGCGGCGTTCTTCGGTCCGAACGGAAAGCCCTTGCACCCAAAGGTCCCCCGCTGTGACCGGGGATACACACCCGATCATGCGCAGGATCGACGTCTTGCCCGCCCCGTTCGGGCCGAGGAATCCAAAGCACTCGCCGGATTCGACGGTGAACGAGATGCCGCGAACCGCGGCCAAGTTGCGATAGGTCTTGAAGAGATCCCGAGCTACGACCGGTCCTTCCATCAGGAGGGGGAGGAAGGCCTAATCAGACTCGTCTTCGTCGTCCTCAGATGCTTCGAAGGCGCCGCGCCGGGGGGTTGCCTCCGCTGACTCGTCGGCCGCCTCGGAATCGTCGTCGTTTGCATCCGCGCGGGCAGCCGGTTCGTCGGCGACCTCATCCGCGGTCTCAGCTGCCGCTTCCTCTAGGTCGTAGTACACGAGCGAGCGGCCTCGTACGTATGGCCGGAAACCATCGGGCCGTTGCGGCGGAAACGACGATCGATCCGCTTGACTGGGGTCCTGATGGATCTCGCGGAGGATGATGCGCACCTCTCCGTCGGCGAAGTGGAGCGCCGCTGCAGCGTAGACATTGCCGCCGTCCATCAGTTCGGTCAACCGCCGGGCAAGGCGCGGAGGGACTCTGCCGAGAAAATCGCCGCGTCGCGAGTACACGCGGAGTCGCGACGCGGCGCGAACGAGATCGACCTGCTCGCCGCCAGTCAGCCGCTGGAACACCGCCGAGTCTCCCGTGTCGATCAGGGAGGTGGTCGTGGACTTCCCCGCCTCCTCCATGAAGATATCGAGCGAGAAGATCGTCCCAGGGTTAGTCGGCAACGGATGTTCCGACTTATCGGCTTCGGTGCGTGTCAGCCGTTCCACGTTGCGTTGCGCGATGATGTTCGATGGAGCCAGGGCGACGACCCGTTTGAGAGAGTCGCGGGCCTGGTCCATCTCACCCAGTTCGAGCAACGCCTTCGCGAGGCGGTTGAGGGCGTCGACGTCGTCTGCCGTGTCCTCGAGGATCGTACGGTTGACGTCGGCGGCTTCTGCCCATTTGTTGCGCAGAGCGAGCGCAATGGCGCGCTCTGCTTTTTCACGAAGGGATACGAGGCGCGTAGCCTCATCCGTTTTGAACAAGGTCATGCGGGAATGCCTACCTTACCTGAGGGTCGGGACGGGAGAACGGGTTGGCTGCCAGTCTATATGGGGTGAGGGCGGTGTCAAGGAAGCGGTTCGAGGGTCCCCTCCCTCACCATGCGTTTATGCTCGACGAGGATGCACTTGTCCATGACGACGCCAAGGCCAGCCTCGCGCGCGGCCTTCGCGGCAGATTCGTTCGCGAGTCCCAGTTGCATCCAGACGGACTTGGCGCCGATCGCGACGGCGTCGTCGACGACCGGGCCGATGAGATGGGAGCGCCGGAAGATGTCCACGCAGTCGACCGGCTCCGGGATGGACGGGAGATCAGGGTAGACCTTCTCGCCTAGCAACTCGCCCTCGAAGTCGGGATTGACCGGGATGATCCGGTACCCCTGCTCCTGCATGTACTTGGCGACTTCGTTGCTGGCGCGCTCCTCCCGGGGCGAGAGGCCGACGACGGCAATGACCCGTGAGTTCCGGACGATGTCTTCGACGGTGTGCACGGGCGCTGTCTCCTTCGTCGTCGTTTCGTGATACGAACTAATGGAAGTGTACTGTGGCGGCCTCGGGCCATCCCTGGATTTGCGTGTTCCTAAAGATGATCGAGATCCGTTCGCGTGCAACTAGTGGCCATAGAGTTTGTAGACGGCTCTGGTATTGAAGTCGGCGCGGAGCAACTCTACCTGGTCGGGGTATCGGCGTTCCCGGTGAGCGATCTCCCACGCGTGGAGCTCCTTCATCTTCTCGCGAGCCTGCGCGGCGGCGTCCGTTTCCCCGTTTGCTTCCATCTCTCGCAGGAGGTTCTGCCACACCTGACTGCTCGCCAACATGAGTACTGGCGCGAAGTGCGGGCCCAAGGAGACGGACCGAGGTTCTCCCAGGCCAGGACGCAGTGCGGTGAGCTTGGACCCGATGACCTGAACGAGGTGTCGGAGGTAGGTCTGCATCAGCCGGGGTTGGCGTGGGACCGTCTGGCGGCCTTCGATGGCGCGTACGATCTCGGGTGTGAGCGGCTCCGCGACGGGCCGACCTTCAAGGAGGACCTCGCCATGGGGAACGACGTCGACGAATGGCCCCATCGTGTGGTGCCGCCGCCGATCGATAATGAGTGCCCTCTTGATATTCAAAAGGTAGAACACGACGACTTCCGCCCGTTGGGGGTCGTTGGTCAGTTCCATCACTCCACCCGCGATCAACGTTCAGCGTAACACCGGGCATCGGGGCGGGGACCGATGTCTACCCCAGGGCAGCCTGTCTACGTTATACATATACGGAGGCGCGAATGGCCACGAATACCGAAACACTGCAGCCCCTGATCCAGGTGGAGGCCATCTCCAAGCGCTTCGGCCAAGTTGTTGCCGTTGCGGACGTCTCGTTCGAGATCAACCGTGGCGAAGTCGTCGGGTTCTTGGGTCCGAATGGGGCTGGGAAGACGACAACGATGCGTCTTCTGACCGGGTTCTATCGGCCTGACGCCGGCCGCGTTTGGATCGATGGCCTCGATACACAGGAGCGGGACCTCAGTGTGAAGAGAAGGATCGGGTACTTGCCTGAGAACAATCCTCTGTACGCCGACCTCCCCGTCGAACAACATCTGACACTCACGGCCGAACTGCGGGGAATCCCACGATCCGACAGGCGGGTCACCTTTGAGCGTGTCGTCGAGGAGACAGGATTGGAACCCGTCTACTACCGGCCGGTGGGCCAGCTATCGAAAGGTTTTCGTCAACGCGTGGGTCTGGCTTTAGCCATCCTTCACGAACCGGACGTCCTGATCCTGGACGAACCCACGGAAGGGCTGGACCCGAACCAGCGGGTTGAGATCCGCGAGTTGATCCGGGCGCTCGGCCGAGCGCACACGGTCCTGTTGAGCACCCATGTCATGGGAGAAGTTGAGCAGACGTGCGAGCGGTTGTTGGTAATGAACCGCGGCGTGTTGGTGGCCGACGCGCCGGTGCAGTCGATTCTCCAACAGGGTACGGGCACGACGCGGCATGTGATCGCCGAGATCGAAGGGCCAGATGCGACGGCGGAACTCCGCGAACTCGCCGGTGTGGAAGACGTCGAAGTAGAACCAACGATGGCGGGCCGGCAGCGATACCTTCTTACGAGCCACGGCGAGGACGACCTTAGGCCGCAGATCTTCTCCCTGACGGCTCGCACCGGCCGCGTGCTTTGGGAGTTGCGCGTTGAGGCTCCGAGGCTAGAAGAGGTGTTCCGCTCGCTCACCCAGGGCGAGTAAGCGACAGAGTTCAACAGGAGAACCCCGGCTCGTGCAACGATACCGAGCACTAATCCTCAAAGACTTGCGAGCGTATTTCGACCAGCCGACCGGTTACGTGCTGGTGGTGCTCTTTGTCGGGATCCTCAGCTACCTCTTCTTCCGAAGCGCGTTGGCCTCCGGGGAGGCGTCTCTCCGTCCGCTGTTCCAGCTACCGCTGCCGTGGGCGCTGGCTGTGCTGGTCCCGGCGGCGACGATGCGCTTGCTGGCTGAGGAGGAGCGAGACGGGACGATCGAGCTACTGCTGACGCATCCAGTCCGTGAAGTCGACGTTGTGCTGTCGAAGTTCGTGGCCGGGTGGCTCTTCATCGCGACCGGCCTCGTAGCGACCCTGGGGATCCCGATTCTGTTGAGCACGGCCGGCGACCTGGACTTGGGCGCGGTGATCGCGCAGTACTTGGGTGCGCTGTTGCTGGCGAGCGCGCTCGTGTCGATTGGCGTTTTTGCGTCTAGCGTGACGCGGAACCAGATCGTGTCGTTCTTGCTGTCTATGTCGACCGCGTTCGTTCTGTTGTTCATCGGGTATCAATTCGTCTTCGCGACGCTGCCGACGCGGCTAGGAACGGCGGTCCGAGAGTTGAGCCTGTTCACGCACTTTCAATCGGTCGGTCAAGGGGTGATCGATCTCGGTGATGTGCTGTACTTCGTTGGCGTGCTGGTGATCTTTCTCAGCGCCGCGTATTTGATGGTCCGGCGCCGCGCCGTGAGCCCGGGTTCACGGCCACAGCGCGTCTTGCGCGGCGGCGTTGCGGGTCTCATCGTCGTCGGATTGATCGTTATCTGGGGTGGATCGGCGGTCCCCGGCCGTTGGGACCTGACCGAGGGGCGGATCCACACCCTGAGCCCGGCGACGGCGGATTTGGTGTCCGACCTCGATGACCTCCTCACGGTCCGTGTGTTCGCGTCGCGTGACCTCCCAACCCAAGACGAGTTGCGGTACCAAGAACTCCAGGACTTTTTGGAGAGCTATAAGAGGGCGGGCCGAGGGAATGTGGAGATCTCGTACCTCTTTCCCGACGACGACGACGATGCCGCTTTGGAGGCACAGCGTCTCGGCGTGACCCTCGCGCCGTTCACGGTGTTCGGGGAGAACGAACTGACGTACAAGGAGGGGTACCTCGGCCTGGCGTTGTTGCACGTGGATCGCGTAGAGGCGATCCCGGTCGTCCGCGACACGTCGACGCTGGAATACCGGGTCGCCAGCTTGACGCACCGATTAACTCAGGCACAACGAAGCACTGTTGGATTCCTCACGGGGCATGGAGAGCGGGTCCGAGCGAACGAGTACCAAGTCCTGACGGCGGGACTGTCGGAACAATTCGACGTGATCGACGTCGTGGCGGGAGAGGACGGTACGATCGATCTGAGCGACATCGATGTGTTGGTCGTTGCGGCCCCCACGGCGGAGGTGCCCGAGGGGACCCATCAGGCAGTCGTCGACTATTTGGAGACCGGTGGCAACGCGATGATGTTGATCGAACCAGTGACGATCGACCAGTTCAGCTTCGCGGCCGAACCGAACCCTAACAGCCTGACGGACGTCGTCGCACGATTCGGCATTACCGTTCGCCCCGACATCGTGTACGACCTCGAGGCCAACCAGGTCCTCCAGTTCGGTTCCGCTGGGGGTGCGTTCCTGGCGCGCTATCCGTTCTTCGCGAATACGCGCGTGCAGGACCGGTCTGTGGTCGGGAACTTGGAGACGGTCGTCGTTGCCTGGGCGAGCACGGTCGGAGCTTCAGCGCCAGCTACGAGCGTCGATGGACGCGGTTACGAGTACCACTCGCTGTTTGCCACGACGCAGTTCGGCGGTAGGCAAACCGGCCCCTACCAGTTGGTCCCGGGACGAGAACCCGGACCTCAGCAGGGGGAGTTCCAGGTTGGTGTGGCGATGGAATCGCAGCAGGAGAACGGCGGCGTCGCGGATCCAGTACTGCGACTGGTCGTCGTCGGAGACGCGGACTGGCTCACGGACCCGATGTTCAACCTCTCCGCGGAGAATTTTGTCGCGGCGCAGAACCTGTTCGACTGGTTGGCGGTGGAGGACTCACTAGTCGCCATCCGGACCAAAGGGCCGGGTCAACGCGTGCTGCTATTCGATTCTGAGACGCACGAGTCGGTCGTGCGGTTCGGGAACATGCTCGGCGTGCCAGCGCTGATCGTGGTGCTCGGTCTGCTTCGGTACTCGGCGCGGCGGCGGGCAACATCGCGGGTGTACGACAATGCAGGCTAGGCACCTATCGCTCATCGGCGCCGCCGTCGGCGTGCTGCTGTTGGCCGTGTTAGCGTTCGCAGTGTTGCAAGGGCCGATCGGCTCCACGTTGGGTTCGCCCTCGTTAGCTCGACTCTCCGACGTTACCGCGCGAGACGTTGACCGTCTCGTGATCCGTGCCGGCGACGAAGAGGTCGCCCTCCGAAAGCTCGAGGCGAGGTGGATGATCGGTGAACAGACGGTGTTTCCGGCGAAACTGGACGCGTTGTGGGAATTGGTCGCCGACTTGGGCGACGTGCCGACGATCGCACGGAACCCGAATAACCACGGGCGGTTGGGCGTGACCGAACCTGGAATGATGTCTGTGAGCTTTCTCAATGACACCGAGGTGGTGGGAGAGCTACTCGTCGGGATTGTGTCGGAGGAATCGGGGTCGACATTCGTCCGGCGTCCGGGGGCTAACGAGGTCGCAATGGTCGCGGGAGACCTATCCGCAGCCTTCGGTCCCCGCTTCGATGAGTGGCGCGATCCGACGATCGTTGACGCTGGCAGCGTGCTCGTGCGCTCCTTGAAGTTCACGTACCCGGACGAGGCGTTCGAGGTGAAGCTCGTGATCCGGAGCGCGAGCGATGAGTTTGAGACGACCCAGCAGCTGCTGGATGCGCAGCAAGCCGCGATCTCGGCCGCCGTGCGCGGGGAGGGACCGCTGATCACCGGGGAGCCCACTCCGACGCCGACGCCCGACCCTGGCCGGCCAGCGTGGGTGATTCAGACGCAAACTGGTGAGATCGATGCCGACCCGAACCGCGTGCTATTCCTTCTCCAGCTCATGGCACCCCTCTACGCCGACGGGTTCGAAGACGAGCGATGGGAGGAGCTAGGCCAGCAAGAGCCGCAGTGGACCCTGGAGGTCGGCGGGACCGGGTTTGGGTCGCTGGCGTTCTTGCAGTTCTACCCCAAGGACGACACGACCTACTACGTCAGGCGGGCGGGGACGCGAGAGGTGTTCTTGTTAGACGAGTCACGAGCGGTCTTCTTCCGGAGCCGGGCGTCCGACCTTGCCGCGTTGCTTCGGATCGAGCAGGGGGCGAGCGGCGCTTCGTAGCGGTACCCGTTTTACTCCGCTGAGTGGGTCGTCCATTTCGCGTGAGGATCGTCCCGGAACCGACGGACCCTCCCGCGCCTCCGCAGGTACTCGAGGTGAGAGAGGGTCTCGCCGAGGGCGGCCCGGCGAAGGAAATCGTCCATCGAATCCCACGTACCAACGTCCCACGGAACCTCTGAGGCGATCTCGTAACCAGTCCTGCCGGGTCCTCGGCATGCCGCGAGCACTGCGGCGAGACGCTTGTCGTGGTGCGCATCCAACTCCGCTAGCCGTCCGGGGAGGTCGGCGAAGTGGTGTTGGTGGGCCGGGAGTACGAGGTTCACGTCTAGGCTCCGGAGCTTGTCAATGGAATCGAGGTAGTCGCCCAGAGGATCGTCGTCCGAAGTCAATCGCGTGCTCACGTTGGACGTGATGACCGGCAGGATGTGGTCGCCGGTGAAGATCATCCGATTGGTGCGGTCAAAGAAACAGACATGGCCCGGGGTATGGCCGGGTGTCCAGATCGTCTCGACGGTGGCGGTACCGGTCGAGAAGGTCTCACCCCCCTCCAGGAGCACGTCCGGTTTCACGGCTGCACCGTGGGGGTTCCAGTTCGAGCGTTCGGGCTCGGACGCATGGCCGTTCGCGCGCTGTGACCGGGCGCCGTGGGCGTTCGACTCTTCGGTGGATGGGTCCTGGCCGTCTCCACGTTCCGGTCCGCCTGGGCGACCGCGGCGTCCGCGCCGGCGGAACATCTCGCCCTCGAGCTCTGCTGCGGGGACGCCATGGCGAATAAACCAGTCGCGCATCATGGCCATGCCTTCGGCCATCCGGTCTCGAGTCCCGCCGTCAGTGGAGGACCGGGCAGTTTCGTCTTGGTCTGACTCAGGCTTCGAATCGGCCGGGCGTCGATCGCGGAATGGGTTGGTCTCCCAGTCCACCCGGTGCATGGCCGTTCGGGCGCCGGTCAACTTCTGGACCTCCTCGACGAGGCCGGTGTGGTCCGGGTGGTTATGAGTCAGGAGGACGAGGTCGATGGAGTTGGGTTTGATGCCGAGCTGACCGACGAGTTGGTCGTTGAGGGCGTCTATACCCTCCTTGGAGCGAAGGCCGGTGTCGACCATGAACCGGCCTTCCGGTCCGGTGATGATGTACGGCAACGTGTACCCGAGCCGGTTGTCAGGCATCGGGATCCGGAGTTGGAAGACGCCGGGTGCGACTTCGTAAACGGTTTCTCGAGTTTCGGCGAGGTCGGTCATGGGGTGATCATCCTATACGGGGCTGAGCGGGAGCATTGGGATCGGTGGGTTCGCCGCTGCCGCCGGCTGGAACGCGTACCGGCCCGCCGCCTCCGCCCCCGTGGCCCATCGATGGTGTCGGGGTCGTCGAATCGGCGCGCATGCGGATAAGACTCGGGTGGGTGAGCGTCGCGAGGACCGCCGCGACGAACAGGATGACACCCATGATCGAAATGGTCGACGCCGCACCGAGGGCGCTTGCCATCCAGGCCGCAGGGTAGGCGCCTAAGGGCATGAAGCCGTGGTTGAGCATGTTCATGCTCATCACACGGCCGTGGAAGGCAGGGTCGGCCTGGGTGAGCATCATGGCGTTGCTCGTGGCCATGTGGATGCCGCTTGCGAACCCTCCTAAACCCAAGAGGGCGGCGGCGGCGATCAGCCCAGGAGTAACCGCGAGGTTCGGCAGGAAATAGAACACCATCAACGTAACCGAGAAGAGCAGTGTCCCCGTCAGCACAACAATGCCCGGTCGCTGGAACGATACGGAGGCGATGAGGATGGTCGCGATGACCGACCCGACTCCGGAGAAGGACATCAGAATGCCGAATGCAGATGGGCCAGCGCCGAAGACATCTTCGACAAGCCCGGGGAGGAGGCTAGAGAAAGGTAGGCCGAACAGCATCACCAAGAACGTGATGATGAGCAACACGCGGAGGACCGTGGTCCGCCCGATATAGGCAAGTCCCTGTACCGCCGCAGTGAACGGCGAACCGGAAGGTGCGGCGCCCATCTCCGGGATCCGCAACAGGACCGAGGTCACGACCACAAAGCCCGCCGTAACTGCGAGGACACCGAACATGAATGCCGTTCCGACGATGTCCAGGAGCACCCCGGCGGCTGCCATACCGAAGATCCGTGTGACGTTAAACCCCAACTGCTGGATTGCCACAGCGTTGGTGATCTCCTCGCGGGGGACCACCATCGGAATGATCGACTGTCGAGCGGGTTGGGTGAACGCGCTGGTCATCCCCATCAACCCGAAGATGAGGTAGATGTTCCAAAGCGTGATCAGGTCCGACACAGCCAGTACGGTCAGTAGGGCGTAGAGGAAGAAGATGCCGGACTGGGCGATGATCAGGATCAACCGTCTGTCAACTCGGTCGACCATGACGCCGGCTGGAATCGAGAGGAACATGCTCGGGAGCAGACGGACGATGTTGACCGTCGCCAGCGCGACGAAACTGCCGGTGATCTCCCAGACCAGCCAATTGCGAACGATGATGTCCATCCACATGATGGCGGAGTTTCCGAGCGTTCCGAACCAAAGGACCCGGAAGTCCCGATGCCGGAGAGACCGCGCCGCCCGACCCATCTTCTGAACGGCCGTCGTTGATTCGGGTTTCGTGGGTCCGGTCCCCATCTGCGGCGGAAGCATCATCGGTTTGACTCCCCAGTTCCCACACTCTGTGGCAGCGGATCACTCGTTCCCGACTCCAATGACAGCCGTTCGATCGTCGATTTCAGCCAGTCGCGCTCGCTGCGCAGGACCGATGCCCGGTAGCTCATTGCCAACAACACTGGGGTCGTTGCGTGCGCTCGAGCCTGGTCTTCTGCGTGGTCCGCCTGGTCTTCGACTTGCTGCAACCGGCGACGAAGGAGCTCGACCCGCTCGTGAGGGGAGATGAAGTCCATGAATAGAAGGCCGACGGCATCGGGGAAGTGAGGGGACGCGTGTCGGCCAAGGTGATCGCGGAGACTCTCCGCAAAGGTTGCATCGCCGGCCGGCGTGAGGCGGTATACGCGCCGCTCCGGCCGGCGGCCCTCACGATCAGTCTCCTCGCGGACGAGGCCGCGCTCCGCGAGTTTGTTGAGAAGGAAGTAGGCGGTCGAGCGCTTCATCGGCACAACCGAGTCCAGCCGGTGCTCGAGGAATTGGCTCAACTGGTAGCCATGCATCTCCTCACGTTTGAGGAGGCCAAGTAAGAGGAGTTCCCGTTCGTCCACCGTGATTAGTCCAAACTGTTTAGTCAATCCTGACTATATGGTTGGCTCACGGGTCGGTCAAGCTGCGGGCGGGTGCCCGTGGCCCGTTACTGCGGGGCGTCGATGCCGCGAGAGGCGATGGCCGCGTGGTAGGTATAGGCGCCGCTGATGGCCGAGGCGGTGCCCTCCGCGGCGACGTGGCCGAAGTGTGGGAGGTTGGTCGGGGAGGGTTGCGAGAAGCTCTCGGCGAGAAGCTCGTCCGGGACGGCCGGGTAGTCGGGACCGGCGGCGCAGTAGGCGTACCAGTTCATCTTCGCCTGTTCCTCGAGGTGAGCCATGTTCATAATGGCTTGGCCGAGCGAGCGGCCGGTGGTGATCGCACCGTGGCCCTGAAGCAAGAGGGCCGTCGACGCCCCGAGGGAACTGGCAACGGCGACGCCATCCTCCTCAGTGAGGATAAGTTTGTTGTGCGGGAATACGGGCAGCGGGAAGCGGACCAGCTCCATCCCTTCCCGGCACATCGGCTTCAACGTGGCGCCGAGGACGCTCATCACGACCGCATAGCGCGGGTGGACGTGGACGATCGAGGAGACGTCCGGCCTGCTGTTGTAGATTCCCGAATGAAGCTTGACCTCGTAGCACTGGCTCGAACCAGGCGGTCCGTCGAGCATATTGCCGTCCGCGTCGCAGAGGACCATGTGGTCCGGGACGACTGCCGCCAGCGCGTCGATCTCGTAGCCCCGTCCTTTGACGACGAAGGTGTCGGGAGCGGAGGGTACACGCATGCTGGCATGGCCGAGCGACGCGAGCGGCCCAACTGCGAGACCCATTTCAGCAAGGACGCGGTTCGCGACCGCGACGTCGTAGTTGATGCGATCGCGTTCGGAAGCCATGTTGCAGCCTATCCTTCAGCGTCTCGCCGCCCGTAGTATGCGGCGACCCGCCGGAGCGCGTGAGCGGCTCGGGTGATGCTGGGAAACGTCGGAACTCCGGCTTCGATGCAGCGATCCTTGAGCTGCGTCAGCGTCTCGGTCTGCCAATCGTGAGGTTGGATTGCCTCGCCCAAGACGACGGCCATCGGTTTTGGATGGCGCTCCCGGACGGCCAACAGCGCGTCGAGGCTCTTGGGGAGTCCCTTCGCGGCCTCGGGCCGGTCCAAAGCCCACTGTTCGTCGATGTTGTTGATGATCAGGTCGTAGTCCTGCGACCCGGTAAGCAGTTCGACCAGTTCATCCATCTTCCATGGTGTCGCACCGAGGATCGAGCCGTCGATGGGGTTGCTGAGCCAGTCCCAGTACGCGGGGTCGCGTTCACGGAGGGCGGCGGCGATCGAGTCCGAGAAGGGGGCAACGATGAGGCCTGCCTCCTCGCAGACGTCCGCAGACTGGACGCTTCGGCCCCCTCCACCGCCGGCTACGGCGGTCCGGACGCCGGTGAATGGTGGGAGGAAGTAGAACGCGGCCACCGCATCAACCATCTCCTGCATGTTGGAGACAGGGACGGCTCCCGCCTGCCTGATAGCGGAGTTCCAGATCGTCGCGTCGCCGGCCAGGGAAGCCGTGTGGGACGAGACGGCGCGCGTGCCGGCGGTGGTGCGACCACCTTTCCAAACGACTACGGGCTTAGCCGAAGCCGCATGCCGCAACGCGCCGAAAAACCGGCGGCCATCTTTGACACCTTCTAGATAAACCCCGATGACCGATGTCTCCGGGTCTTCCGCGAAGTAGTCGAGGAAGTCCACTTCGTTCAGGTCGAGTCCGTTGCCGTAGCTCAACACCTTGCCGAAGCGAACGCCACGGGCCGCTGGGCCGAGGACCATCTCGACCGCGTTCCCGCCGCTTTGCGCCATTGCGGCGGCGGTGCCAGGTTCAGTTGGGAGATGGTCTTTGAAGGTGATGCCCTCGCGCGCGTAGTGCAATCCCATGCCGTTCGGACCGATGAGGCGGATTCCGGCCCGCTTGGCGCGCCGGACCACCTCCTGCTCAAGCTCCGCGGCATCCTCGTGCCCCGTCTCGCTGAAACGGCCGGTGAAGAGGTGGACGACGCCGACCCCCTTGGCAGCGCATTCATCGATCAACGAGGGGACTGCGTGTGCGGGGACCGTAGAGATGACGTAGTCGACCGGGTCTGGAATCGCTGAGACGGAGGTGAACGAAGTCGACCCCAAGATCTCGGTGCCACGGGGGTTCACCGCGTAGACGGGGCCAGCGAACCCGCGCTCCTTGAGGAGCCGAAAGTAAGCGTTCCCCTGTTTGGACGGGTCCTCCGACGCTCCGGCCACGGCGACGGACTTGGGGTGGAAGACGTAGTCGAGCTCGAGACCCACGTGACCTCCATGGATGACCGCAGCATTGGGACCGGATCCAATCGTAGCAAGCTCAGAGGTCGCGAGTCGGCGCTCTGATGCCGAGGCTACTCGAGCGACGATGCAATCAGAGACTGCTAGGGGATTCGGTCCTCGGGCATGTTGACCCAGGCGCTCATTTCGTGCGGTGGCGTTACCGCCTGACCCTCAGTGATGCAGGAGGGGTTCAATTGATCGACGGAGGAGACGCCCAGCAAGGCCATGACGCGGAGAACCTCGTCCTCGAGGATTTCCAACGTGCGGAGGAGGCCGTCCTTTCCGCCGGCGCCCAAGCCCCATCCTTGGAGCTTGCCGATAGCGACGGCATCCGCGCCGAGAGCGAGTGCTTTCACCACGTCGGCGCCACGCACGACCCCACCATCGAGAACGATCCGGGCGTTACCGGCGACCGCGTCGACGATCTCTGGCAACGTCTCAATCGCCCCTTGGCTTTGGTCGAGTTGGCGACCCCCATGGTTGGAAGCCCAGACGACATCGACGCCGTGCTCGACCGCCAGCTTCGCATCTTCGGCGGTGGCGACGCCCTTGAGGTAGAAGGGCAGACTCGCGTAGTCGCGAATGCGGTCCATCGTTTCCCACGTCAGCGAGGCTTGATGCGGCCCGTCGAACAACCCGCCGCCACGGGGAGGAGCGCTGCCATGGACCATTGAGCGCTCCCGCCTGCTGCCTCGGGCGCTGTCCACCGTGAGGCAAAGACCGGCGTACCCGGCTTCCTTGACCTGGTCGAGGATGTTGGTGATCCAGCCCCAGTCGCCGTGAACGTAAAGCTGGAAGACTTTTGCATCCGGGGTGGCGGCCGCAACGTCTTGAAAGGGAATTCCATTCACTTGGCTGACTGTCTGGAGAATCCCGAACTCTGAGGCCGCCTGGGCCGCGGCGATGCCGCCGTCCGGACTGAACCGTACGAGCCCGCCCACGGGCGCGAGGATCACTGGGATCCGAAGGCGGTGGTCCAAGAGGGTCGTCGACATATCGATGTTCGAAACATCGACGAGGACGCGGGGGCGGAACGCGAGGAGATCGAACCCGAAGCGGTTGCGCCGCATAGTGGTCTCAGACTCGGAACCTCCGACGAGGTAGTCCCACGCAGGTTGACTCATGTTGCGGCGGGCTTGCTGGATGATCTCCTCGTTGCTGAGGAACTCAAGGCTCATCGGTTACCTCCAAGGTGGACTCCGCGGCAACACGACGCGCCGCGTGGGCAAATTGGCCCGAGATGGAGCGGGTGATGGGGATCGAACCCACGACATTCTGCTTGGGAAGCAGACACTCTACCACTGAGTTACACCCGCTCGCCTTTTCCGCGTGCCCTCCACGTTCCTCGCGGTCGCAGTGCCATGAGCCGCTTGGCACATAGTGAGTAGAACGTATAACATTTGGCCATCACGGTGACCTGTTGTACGGAGTTTGGTCGGCTTGACCCGCGAATCACAGACCGATATCGGCATTCCGCTAGTTGACCTCGTGCCAAGCTTTGTTCGGCATCTGCGGGCTGGGAACAAAGCCCGTACAACGATCGTAACGTATGCGAGCGCCATTACGTTGCTTGACGGATTCCTCCGCGAAAGCGGCATGCCGCGGACCATCTCGGGTGTGCGTCGAGAGCACATTGAAGCGTTTATTGGGGATCTCCTGGAGCGGTGGAAGCCGGCCACGGCGTCCAATCGGTTCCGGGCTCTACAACAGTTTTTCAAGTGGGCCGCTGAAGAAGGCGAGATCAAGTCGAGTCCGATGGAGCGGATGAAGCAACCAAGGGTTCCCGTCACCCCACCTGCTGTCTTGTCGGATGACGAGATCATCGCTCTCTTGAAGACGTGTGACGGGAACACCTTCGAGGACCGGCGCGACAACGCCCTGATCCGGTTCCTTCTGGACACAGGATGCCGGCGTTCAGAAGTCGCCGGTCTAACGCGGTTGGAGCCGAATGCCGCAACTCGAACGCCTGGGGTAGACCTGGACGAAGGGCGGGCGGTCGTGGTCGGGAAGAATGACCGCGTCCGGACAGTGGGATTCGGCACCCGTACGGCTCGTGCGATTGACCGTTATTTGCGAGCGCGTGCGTCACACCGGATGTCGATGCTGCCGGAGCTTTGGCTGGGGAGGCATGGAGCGTTAACCGGGAACGGCATCTACCAGCAAGCTATCAAGGGACGCGCCCGGATGGCGGGGATTGATGTCTACACACACCAGTTGCGCCACACCTTCTCCGACCGCTGGCTCTCGTCGAACGGAAGCGAGACTGACCTAATGACTTTGGGGGGCTGGAACTCGCCGGAGATGCTCAGGCGCTACGGCGCAGCGAGGGCAACCGAGCGGGCGATTGAGGCGCACAAGGTACGAAGCCTCGGGGATCGGTTCTGAGCCAACATCCCATTGCGTGGTCGCGCGTCGGTTCGCCACGATGGGTGGCATGTACCGAGACCATCGCGACCCCTACGGACACTTTCGCAACAAGAGCGACGACCCGCCGATCTGTCCGAACTGCAAACACGACGCGCACCTTCCAAAGGAACGATGCGCTGCGTTTCTAGGGCTCCCGATGGGGTACTGCCGTTGCGGGCCACCGCTCAAGACAGAGGCCCAGCGAGAACGAAAAACGTAATCCGTCTAGGCCCTCGTGCGCCTTGAATCCCCTGGCTACTTCTCCCCCCCAGCGACCGGCTTCACCTCTTTCAGCCCGTGCCAAAGCGAACGGATCGTTTGCAACACAGCTGGGCGGTACTCCTCTGGAAGGTCTTGAAGGATAGCGAGGACGCCAGAAGCCTCTGGGGGGTACTCCCACAGCGCGACCTCGAAGCCCAACGCTTGGCACACCTCCTCGACTGACACGGGGAGAATCCGCGCAAGCGCGTTCGCAACATCTGGTCGTATTGAAACGACTCGACCGCGCTCGAGGGCGGAAACGGACGGGCGCGGGAAATCGTCGATCCCGTGCTTCTTGAGCTCGGCCACAAGGTCGTCCTGCGAGAGCTTCATCAGCATCCGACGCTCTTGGACCAGCGCGCCGATTGGCGTTCGACGCACTGCGTCAGCCCGTGTCACCACATCCTCCTCACGCGTACGAAACGAGCAGCGATCGGGTGATGATGACGACGAGGATCGCCAGCACGAAGATCGCCGCTGATTTCAAGTACGTTCGCGGGTAAGTCAGCCCCACCATGCCGCCGGTAATCAGGAAGACGCCAAAGAGGAAAAACAGATTGACCACCAATTGAACGAAGCCGACGGAGGGGAGCAGCACATTAGCCCCAAACCAGATGCTTGACCAGACAGCAAGAAAGATGACGAACGTCAGCAGGTCACGAATGAGTTGCACAGTTGCTACCCTTCTAGCCGCTTGGCGCTCAGGTTCTGAATACGAAACCTACGATCATGCCACTCGGTCCTAGAGCGTCCTTGCCACCCAACGCACTTCGCCGATAACGTTGGTCCCGCGGAGCATGGGGCGCACTTCCCATACAGGGTTATCACTCAATTCCTGCCATCGTCCCGAGGCGTCCTTACCGACGCGTTTCACGACCAAGCCCTCGTCAGTCCGCAACACGAAGATGCGGTCTTGCCGCAACCGCCAGCGTCCACGATCCACGAGAATCGAGCACCCGTCGGGCAGTGTCGGCTCCATAGATTGGCCCCGAACGGTGATGATGTTGCAACGGGTCGGGTCGATGGAGTGCCGGCGAAGCCATCTCCGTTGAAACGTTAGGTGGCCGACTGGTGTCTCGTCGTACGTCTGCGCCCCGCCTCCTGCTGCCGCCGCCAGTTCTAGAAGGGGAACGTCGTCACCATCCTGGGGCAACGTCTCACTAGCGCGCACCTCCGCATCTGCTAGGCGCACCGCCAATGCATTCGTTGGTGTCGGGTCATCAACCAAACCAGTCAGATAATCCAGGGAGACATTCAACTCTCGCGCGGCAATGACTGCGCCCTCAAGCCGCACCCCACGCCGGCCCCTCTCGATATTCGAGATCGTCGACTGGTCATAGCGTTCGCCAAGGGCCGCAGCTAGGTCTGCCTGCAACAGCCCTGCTCGTTTCCTCGCTTCCGCTAGGCGCGTTCCCAACATTGCTGGGGAGCATATGTCAGGAACGCTCTTGACACATTGCTGGCAGCAATGTACTTTCTAGATGTCTGGTAGCAATGTGACGATCTCACCACATATGAAGCGCATCAGAGGCCGAATCGCCGAAGTAGGGGTTCGGCAGGCTGATCTCGCCGCGCAGATCGGAGTCAACGAAACGTTGCTGAACGCGATACTCCGTGGTCGTCGCCCCATGCCGGCCGGCTTCGAAGATCGGGTGAAGACAGCCCTCGATCAGTTTGAAGCGGCTGAGCGCGCCGCCGAGGAAGCAAGAGAACGAGTGTTGGGGGGGGGGAACTGAATTGGCATCGCGCGACCCTCTGATCCGAGAACTCGTTAGCCGCGCAGGCGGATACGCAAAGAGCGCGCGGTATTCGGGCGAAGAGCTCACCGCACCAGCCCGCAAGGGTCGTCATGCCGCACGACTCCGGCAGGTCGATCCGAACAACGAGCTAACCGAGGCGGAACGCGAGCGACGAGCCGATGCACTGATGCGCAGCGAGATGGCTGCGCTGCGCCTCGCGAGAGCCCGAAAGAAGGCAGAGAACGAGAAAGCGGCCCGGGTCCCGTAGCAAGGCCGAGCCGCTTACGAAAGGAGGCCACCGAAGTGACCAGACCGACACCGAGTATAGCGCCGTCGGCGCTACCTAGCGAGGCACCCCGAGAGTTGTATGCGCAGTACGCCAGCCGCTGCCTCGAACAGTTCAAGGGTCACATGGTCGCGGTCGTGATTGCCGGGCCGGTGGACAACGACGGGCACTCGGCGAAGCGGCATGGGGTGCTCAACGGCGCGGACGCCGCGTTTCTCCAGCTAGGCCGCGGTCTTAGTACCGAGGTCGTCAGTCTCCCGCAGATCGCGGCGGTACGACACGTCGGCGCGTTCGGCCATGGCTGCCCGAAGTGCGATGTCACGGGGGCGGTGACGTGATGGCAAGCCTCGAATCGGTACTACCAGCCATCGAAGCACCGGCTTGGTATCCGTCCGAAGAGTGCCCGTGCGAACAGAACGTCGACTACTGCCGTTCTTGTGTGTTCTTCCAGAACCAGCAAGAAGCGTGGCATCGAGACGACATCGAGCGTCATTCGATGGATTGCGACTGGTGCGACGGCAGCGAAGGGAGCGAATTGTGATAGAAGCGCCACGCCGCTTCTATGACGTGATCGAGGCGATCCAGTGGACTGGAGAAAACCTGCCTGCGTTAGAACGGTTCCTACCGAGGTCGACTTTTGAGGTGCGCAGTAGACGCGGACCATATAGCCCTGAGGTTCAGATCGACACTGAGAACTGGCATGCGATTGCACTAAGGGGTTGGTGGCTTTGGGTTGGTGAGAGGGGCCAGATATGGGTAGCGAGTAACGAAGCGTTTCGTTCTCGCTACCAAGAGTCCTTAATGGCACACACCGAGGAATGGGTCATCGTGAATCAACTCCTCGCTGCACTGTATCGGCTCCGAGACTTCCATGACGGAAAGGTCGTCCAAACAATCACTCCTCTAAGTGACGACCACCTCGTTCGCGACAGTGCAGGACTCGAACGAGAGATCGCCCGTCTGGAACGCGCGCAAGAGAGGATGCATGACGGCGAGTGGTGGAACCGCGGCGAGCGGCGTGCACTCTGATGGTGCGGCGCCGACCCTACCGCCTTTCTCGCAAGAAGCCTCGGCCGATGCCACCGGAAGAGCGCGAAATCATGGCCAACCAGAAGAGTGTGAACGAGACGACCGCATACGAAGCGGAGCGGTTAGCAGAGTTGGCAAAGCGCATGGAGGAGAACCACGACCGCTGGGGTTTCAAGACCATGTCGAAAGAGCGGTTCGACGAATTGAGCGATCAATTGTTCGGGTAGTCAGAGAAGGGGGAGGACATGGTTGCGCCGGAGACAGAAGAAACCGTCGTCAACGTGGACGGAACGCGCTTGCGCGTGCTGTCGAAGCAACTAGCCAGTGGGCAGCGGACGGCCGAGTTCACCATCGAGGGAATGATCCCGCCGATTAGCGAGCTCACCGCAGAGGACGTGGCGGAGTTCATGGAGAAGCACGACATGATCCTCCGCGCTCTCGATGAGCGGGGCTACACGGTGCAAAACGGGAACGGCAAGAGCTAGCCGATGCTCGGCCCGCTCGCACTGTTGAAACGAAAGAGAAGGAACAGATTAGGAGGAAATGCCGAGATGAGTACCACCACACGACAGGATCAGACGCAAGCGGTTACGACGGTCGATCCCACCGCGATCACGCGCTACGAATCGTCGCATGGCGAAGTAGCCCTGGGAGTCCAGATCGTTCGCGAGATGATAAGTCCGCAAGCGACACCGCTGGAGGCGGCGCTGTTCGTCGAGTTCTGCCGCTCGCAGAAGCTCAACCCGTTCGTGGGCGACGTATACCTCGTGAAGTATCGCGATAACCGGCCTGCTTCGTTCATCGTCGGCAAACAGACGTTCATGCGCCGGTCTGAACAGCACCCACAATTCGAAGGATTCGAGGCGGGCTTGATCGTGAAGCCGAAGGATGGCCCGTCATTCGACATTGATGGCGAGATGGTGCCGGAAGAATGCACCTTGAGTGGCGGATGGGCTCGCGTGTACCGCAAAGACCGGAGCAAGCCCATCGTTGCCAGGGTTCCGCTCCGCGGGTACGACCAAGAACAATCGATCTGGAAAACGCACCAGTCCACGATGATCCGCAAGGTGGCTCTGGTTCACGCTCTTCGGGAAGCGTTTCCGCACTCGCTGGCAGGCTTGACTGATGCCGCGGAGACAGGGGACGTAGAGGCGCTGGACACCGCCTACGAAGGGACCATCGTAGGTGCCGTTGGAGCGCCACCCGCGCAGGTCGCAGCGCCCGAACCGGAACCCGAACTCGAAGCCGAAGCCGTCACTGAGCAGACGGAGTCGCCAATCAGCTCGCTAACCGACGAACAGCGGTACAGGAACTTTCTCCGTCGCGCGTTCGTGAAGTTGAACCTCACGCCCGAGCAGGTCGCGCACACGCTTGGCGTCCCATCCATCGATGCGGTGGCGGTGGAAAACCTTGTTGTGGTCTGGGACGAGCTTGAGGAGCTGGCGGCGGAGCTGTAGCCGGATGAGCAGCGCTTCCAAGGGGGCTGCCCTCGAGAATCGTGCCCGCCGCCAGCTTGAGCGTGACGGCTACAACGTCATGCGCTCGGCAGCGTCGAGCGGGCCGTTCGACCTCCACGCGTGGAATGCGATCGAGGTTCGCTACATCCAAGTCAAGAGCGGCGGTCGCGCGAAGCGGAACGTCAAAGACATCCGCTACCAGGTGAAGACAGAGCTGCAGGATGTCGTCATTCCGGAGGGCGGGACAGCGGAGTTATGGGTCTGGTTCGAGCGGGAATGGCGCAAATACACGCTCATCGGCGTCGGAAACGAGAAGACCTGGCAGACCAATTTTGAGGAAGTGGAACAGGCGGCGTAGGAGATAGCTCAATGACGAATCCACGGACCAACGTGCAGGGCGAGTTCGAGGACATTGTGATCGGCGGGGACCACGCGCAGGATCTCTACGAGGCGATTGAGGCGAAAGAGTCGACGCGGGATGCGGCCGCCGCCAATCGGAAGGCGACTGCGGTTATCAAGGAGCTGATCGGGAAACCCGAGAAGCCGACGCGGTATGTCGTCGGGGAGACAGGCTACGTCGTAGTCGCCAGTCCGTACACCGCGGATGGAATTGAGATTCCCGCCGGACCCCGGCTTCGCATCAAAGTTGAGGGTTCCTCGGCATCGTGACCGGGCGCACCGGCTTTCCTGAGGACACCACCTACCGCGACAGGGGTTGCGGCGGGGAGTGTGTCCGCTCGTTGGAATGTCCATACCCCTTCTGCAAACACGACGACCCACTCCAGCGCCGCCGCGAACAGCTACGAATGCGGGACCGGGAAGTGGTCACGGTAGGTCAGCGGGACAACCTGAACGTTGATTCCCTCGCGAGTCGTTTTCGTATCAGCCGGCGAACGGTACACAGGATTCTGGCGGGGGCAAGGAACTCCAGCGTCAGACGCGAGACGCGAGCGGAGAGGGTATCAAGTCGATGAGAGCGCCCCTGTATCTCTCGGGTCGAGGCTCCGTGCACATCCCGTGCTCATTCGGGTGTGCGGCGAGCGCCCCGAAGCGGGATGGGGAGGATGAACGGGGCGCGGCTTCCCTCGTCCCTAGTAACCCCCCAGCGGTAGTCCTCCCCCTCCCCCACATCGAACGACTGCCACGAAGCGTAGGGAACGAGCGTTGACCCAGAGATCGCAGCTCCCGAACCCAGGGACACAGGAGGCCGTTGACCAGGGTTGTAAGTGCCCGTTGCTCGAAAACGAGCACGGTCTCGGTTACAGGGGCGTACGCGTGTTCTTTGTCTACAGCGCCGAGTGCCCGATCCACCGGGTGCCGGAGCCAGAACCCGATGAGGAGGGACGCGAGTAGATGGCGTTGGCTCGAATCGACACGGGATTCCTTCGGAACCCGAAGATCGTCGCAGTTGGAAAAGACGGCACTCTGTTGCAACTCGCCGGAATCTTGTACTGCTCAGATGGCCTCACGGACGGGTTCATCCCGAAGAAGGCGGTCCCGATCCTCGGGGCGTCGGCGATGGTTCGATCCGCATCGAGGACTGCGGCCTTATTGGTCGCTGCCGGTCTTTGGGAAGAGAGCGGCGACGGTTACCGGATACACGACTTCCTCCAGTACCAGCCGTCACGGGATGCCGCCCTGTCGAGGCGCACTTCGCGAGCCGAGGCAGGCCGAAGGGGAGGCCAAGCAAAGGCCCTAGCAAATGCCAAGCAAACGCTAGAGCAATTGCCAAGCAACAGCTCTAGCAAAACGGTAGCAAAAGGTCTAGCAAATGCTACAGCGTTTGCTACCACTCCCCCTGCTCCCTCGCCTCTTTCTCCCCCTCAGACTCCCCCTCTTTCTCCTCTCCCTCATCCCCAGGAAAAGAAACCCCACTCTTCGAGTGGGGCAAAGAAAGCGCCTGACGGCGCTCCGCGCGCACAGAAACGGACAGAAGCACCTTCTGTGAGTCCCGAGTTCGAGAAACGGCAGATTGACCGCTTCGGCCCGCTCTTTGGCGAGGAGTGGGTGCGGGTACGGATCGAACGGGCACTGAATCACAAGAAAGCGCTGACGTGGATCAACGTCGAGCGCGGCGTCACAAACTGGCTTCGCGAGGACGCGGAGAACGCTGGAGGTGGGGCTGATGCAATCGATGGGTCACGCGCTCGCGACCGTTCTGGAGGGCAAGCGCAACACGACGAAAACGTCCGACTCGCCCGAGCCAACGGACAGACTGACATCGCAGAGTGAAGCCACGTGCCTGCTCTGCGCTGATGTGGGTTGGATCCGCGTCGCCGCACCGGTCGACGATCCGGCATTTGGAAAGCCGTTGCCGTGCGAGTGTCAGCGTGAGCGGATCGAGGCTAGACGTGAACGCGTTGCCAAAGTACCGCCGGGTCGGACGTTCGAAAACTGGCAGGAGCGTCGCGGCGCAGAGGAAGCGTTGGCAGAATCCCGCCGGTTTGCCGCGGGCGAGATCGACTACAACATCCTTGTGCTCAAGGGCGGGTTGGGCCGCGGCAAGACGCACCTTGTCGCGGCCACGTGCCATGCCTTCTTCCAGCGTGGTCAGTTCGCCCGATACCGGTTTGCGCCGGACCTGCGTGGCGAGCTCATGGGGGCGATGAACAGCGACACCAATGAGTCGACGAACGATCTCGTGACATCCTACGAACAGAAGGGCGTCCTCGGGCTTGACGATCTCGGCGCCGGTCGGCCGCCCAGCGACTTTGACGTTGAATACATCGAGAGGATCGTCAACGCCCGGTACGACAGCGGGCCTCCCTTGTTCGTGACGACGAACCTCGGGCCCGAGGCAATCGCGCGGGCATGGGGCGGCAGAATCTCGGCGCGATTGTTCGACGCGGGATCAGGGCGATCACGTCAGGTTTATATGACTGGTCCCGACCATCGGGAAAGAAAGGGCACGTAGATGGTTCGGACCGTACACATCACCACCGGCATGGCATGGGGCGACACGTTGACGGACCTCCGCGACGTGTTCCAGGACTGGGGCGTCGAGCGCGAGGACTGGAGCGTGCATGAGCTCGACCCAGGGCACGGCGTCGAGTTGCGGTTCGCGGCACCGTTCGAGAAGCAGGAGCACATCGTCCGCAGTTTCTCGCAGCGCTCGAAGGAGGCGAACCTGCGTGCCTGTTACCACCACGCGAAAGCACTCCAGGTAAACGCGTTGCGAGGCGTCCAAGCTGAGTTTGCTGGTGTCGACTACCTGCGGCTCCCTCCAGGATCGGAAACCGAACAGTCGATCCCACCGGAACACCGGCGACCGGCGCGCGCGGGTGCGACTGGAAGGTTCCGTGGGCTGCGTGCAGCGTGCGACCTGCTGGGGATCCGCGAGACAGCCGACCGTGAGGTCGCGGAAGCCGCTTACAAAGCCAAAGCGCGCCAAGCGCATCCAGACATCGGAGGCAGTGCGGAGGATTTTCAACGACTCGAAGATGCGAAGGCGTTGATCTGGTTGCGGCGCGGGTGGATGCCGGCTGGCGGTCAAGGCGTCGCGTAATGGTCTCCCGACCACCCATCGCCCGCACGTCCGACCCGGTCAGCTCGCAGCTCGGCGCGGCTGAAGTTGAGGCTTCGGGTCGGCGGCAGACGCACGCAGACGTGTGCCTCGCCGTGATCCGGCGCCATCCAGGGCAGACCGCGATTGAGCTTGGGGTTCTGACCGGCCTCGGCCACGTGCGGGCGCAGCGGCGCATATCTGATCTATTCAACCGCGGCCTAGTGATTCAGGGAGAGCCACGGCGATCCTCCAGCGGGCGGCTAGCGGTGACGTGGTGGCCGGTCGAGTCCCAGGGAGAGTTGCTGTGACTACGAAACAGCGACACGACATCCGGTATGCACGAGTCGTGGCTGAGGACTTGGTGCGCCTTTTGGAGCCCTATTGCGAGCGGATCGAGATTGCTGGGTCGATCCGGCGCGAGCTTCCGATGGTCGGTGACATCGAGTTGCTGTGCATATCGAAGGTGACGTCGTCAAGTAATGCGTTCCCAGGTATGGGAACAAATTACTACGCGCTGGACGAGACGCTCGACGCGATGGTGAAGACCGGCACGGTCTTAGCGAAGCGCCTCAACAAACGTGGGCAGCCGACCTACGGCTGGCAGAACAAGCTCCTGGTCCACGTCCCGTCTGGGATCCCCGTCGACGCGTTCAGCGCATCGGAGGAGAACTGGGGCATGAGCCAACTGGTGCGGACGGGGCCGAGCGAATTCAACGTCCGCGTGATGGCCCGGTTCAAGGCGCTGGGGATGAAGGGGCACGCGTACGGCGGCGTGACGGACCCCGAGGGCAACGAGATCGCGTGTCCCGACGAGGAGACGGTGTTCCGGCTATTGGGGTGGCCATGGATGCCGCCCGAGGAGCGCGTATGACCACGAACCGATACCGGAGTCAATGGCGCTGCCGGAATGGGCACGGGGTTGAGGTGGCTCTGAACCTTGTCCGCCCTGGTGGTGGCGCTGCGTTCTTCATTGGTGGTTCAGCTTGGGATCACTGCGACGAGTGCATCCAGCACCAGAACCGGCAGATCAAAGCCAAGGGCTCCAACGACGACCTCGATATGCACGACGCCGAATCGTGTGAGTGGTGTGCCTGATGGCGATTGAAAACTACGAGTTCATCGATCCAGTGGTTCACGCAGTCCGCTGGACTGGCGATAACTTTGACGATATTGAAAAGCTTCTCCGGTGGAGGCAGGAGCCTCCAATGGAGCCCGATATGACTGGCGAATCGCTGCGGGTGGTAAGGGATGGGGGACGTTTGGGCACGCTGGTGGACGTAGGTGACTGGGTTTGGGTATGGAAAGGCGTCGGAGACATAGATACGGATTCGTCGTTCCGTTTGCTGTTCAAGAAGGTCGGAGACGATTCGTGAACGGACGAAGGAGGCGGAGCTTTCTGCCCGCGTACGCGTTCGAGCGGGGTTCATGGCGCGTTCTATGGTGGCGCAGTGTCGGCGGCTTCGGCTGGCCGCGTATCACGCGGAACTTCTACGGCGGTGGTTCCACCGTCGTCACCGCGGGGCGGCTCTGGGTCCAATGGAGGATGAAAGGATGAACATCCGCGAACTACAGAAAGATGCCCACACCATCTCCAAAGACCTCGGCTGGTGGGACGATGAGCGCACGTTCGGCGACCTGATCGCGCTGGTACACAGCGAGCTGAGCGAGGCGCTGGAGGCGTATCGGGAGCGGAGATTGGAGTCTTGGGAGACCGTGACGCCCATTCTTATTGATGACATCTACTCCGGTGCGGCTATTCGGAAACCGGAAGGCGTCGCGTCCGAACTGGCCGACGTGGTGATCCGTGTGGCGGACATGGCCGAGCACTACGGGGTGGATGTGAACCGTGAGTCCGAGGGGCTCATTTATGACTTGTTGTTGATCGAGGCGTGCGACCAGGCCAAGTCATTTGGTGACTGGATTGCGTTGTCGCACGCGTTCGCCGCCCAAACCGCCCTAGTGTTCACCGGGTGGAATGGCGTCGTCGAGCATGTCTGGGCCGGTGAACTAGCTGCGGTGCTCTACATCATTCGGCGCATGGCTGCCCACTACGGCATCGACCTTGATGCAGCCATCGAGACCAAGATGGCCTACAACCGCACACGCTCCCACCGGCACGGAGGGAAGGCGCTGTGAGGCTGCTGGAGCGTTTCGTACGCGAGAGCAACCGGATCGAGGACATCCACCGTGACCCGACTCGAGACGAGATGGACGCGCATGTGGCGTTCCTGGTGCTACGGACGGTCACGGTTGCCGACCTTGAGGCGTTCGTCTCAATCGTTCAGCCGGATGCGGTGCTCAGGCGTCGGACCGGGCAGGACGTGCGAGTCGGAGACCACAGACCACCACCTGGGGGTCCTTACGTTGAGGAGGAACTGACCGAGCTTCTTGAAAACGTACGAATCATTGCCGCCTCCGACATTGGCGACGAGGCCGCCTTTAGGTATCACTGCGCGTACGAGACGCTCCACCCGTTCACTGACGGCAATGGGCGGTCAGGCCGCGTGCTGTGGCTCTGGATGATGGGCGGCCTCGAAGCCGCCCCGTTGGGGTTCCTTCACACCTTCTACTACCAGGCACTAGCCGCTAGTAGGGACTACTTGGCGTGAACGGGACGTGGGAAATCCGGCAAGGCGACGTGCTGGAACGGCTTCGGGATATGCCGGACGAGAGCGTCCACTGTGCCGAGGTGGTGGCGTGAAGCCCCAGCGGATACAACGCCAGCGCACCAAGGGGTGGCGGATGCCGCCGAACACGGTGTACGTCGGCCGACCAACCAAGTGGGGCAATCCGTACATGGGTGGCAGTAGCGGTTGGGATCGCTTAGAGGCGATCAACGCCTACAACCGGCGAGTCACGCGAATCACTGAATTCGCCGAGGCGGCGCGGGCGGAATTGCGCGGCAAAAACTTGGCCTGCTGGTGCCCGTTGGGCCAGCCGTGCCATGCCGATGTGCTGCTCGAGGTAGCCAACGTCGAGGTCATGGCGTGACATGGGTCCAAGTCCCGTCGACGAACTCAGCCTCTTCTCTGGCTATGGAGGGTTCACGCTCGGCCTCCGGCTCGCTGGCATCCCTATCCGTACCGTCTGCTACGTCGAGAACGAGCCCTACGCCCAGTCGATCATCCGAGCACGAATCGGGGACGGCTACCTTGACGACGCGCCTATCTGGGACGACGTTCGGACCTTCGACGCCGAACCCTGGCGTGGCGTCGTGGATATCGTCACTGCGGGCTTCCCGTGCCAACCGCATTCCGTCGCCGGACGGCGCGTTGGAGCAGCTGACGACCGCAATCTCTGGCCCGACACCCTCCGAATCATCGGCGAGGTGGGACCACGCTTCGCTTTGTTGGAGAACGTCCCAGGGCTCCTTGCTAACGGGTATGCCGGAACCGTGGTCGGGGAGCTGGCCCAGATCGGGTATGACGCGATCTGGCATTGCGTACCCGCTGCCGCCGTTGGTGCTCCACACCTCCGTTGGCGCTGGTTCTGCCTTGCCTACGCCCGCGACCTCGCAACACCCAGCGAACCAGTCTCCGAGCGCGGGCGCGTCGAGGCGGCTGAGTCTGGTGGGAATGGCCGAGGAGGACTCGTGGCCGGCGGTGCTGTTCCCGACGCCGCAGACGACCGACGCTCCGGACTCGGGCGGGCCGCCGCTGACACACTCCCACGCGAAGCAGTGGGGCGGGGCGAACTCGTTGGGCCAGATGGCTCACCAGGGTCTCTGGCCGACGCCGGCAGCGGCGGACGGGGAGCGGGGCAGCGAGACCTACGTGCGCGGGAACCTGACGCTTCTCGGAGCAGCAAGAGTTGGCCAGTGGCCGACGCCGAGGGCCAGCGACGGGAAGAAGGGGCCGGACCCGCGCTACGAAGCAGAAGGGCGACACTCGCCAGCGCTCCCGACAGCCATTCAACTGTGGCCGACGCCGACGGTGGACGGGAACAACAACCGCCGCGGTTGTCGCCGAAGAGCGGAGATGGCCTGCAGACGGCGGCTGGTGGGTTATTGAACCCGCGGTGGGTCGAGTGGTTGATGGGCATCGCCATCGGGTGGACCAGCTCCGAGCCCTTGGGAACGGAATCGTACCGGCGGTGGTGGCGGAGTTTCTCCGAGGACTAACGAAGTGACCAAGGTTAGGAACCGTGTGGTGACAGTGCGAGACGGCGATGGACGTGTGATCGCGGTGGCGCCCCCGGCGCCCCCGGCCGCAGTGGCGCCACCCACGACCCAGCACGGCGCGACCATGAAGGCGGTCGCAAGGCACTTCGGCGTGTGGGAGTCCGCGCTTGTGGGTGCGGGGCGCACGCGTCGTGTCGTCCAAGCGCGGCATCTGCTCATGTACCTACTGCACGAACAGGGCTTATCGACAACCCAGATTGGACGAATCGTCCGGCGAGACCATACGACCGTGGTGTACGGCATCAGGCGCGCGACGTGTCGACTCGCCCAAGACGAAGGGTTACGGGCGGGAATCGAGGCGATCAGGGGGTCGGTGACCGCATGAGCGGACCGAGCGAAGAGCGCGAGGGAGTAACCGTGGATCCGCTCTCTGAACTCGGTAGCAGACCTAATAGGGAAGGTTGGTATATCGGCGATGGTGGACAGTTGCGGCGTGACCCTGTGCGGAAGCTCCGTTGGGACCGCGAGGGCATCCATGCGCTCGTTGGTCTGTTCGCGGCAGTCCTCCTCTCCTACGCCGACAACCCGGCGCTGATCGCGGGTTCGGTGATGTTCTTCGTCGGATTCTTGGCGTACGAGATCACCGAGGGATGGCGGATCAAGGACTGGGCATACCGAGACATCGGCGGTTACCTGGTCGGCCTCGGCGTCGGTTTGGCTGCCGCGACCGCGTTGGGGCAGTTGGGGTAGCAGCGGCTGGAATCGGATCAACAAGCGGACTCAAAGGAGAGAGGATGAGCACTCAGAGTTTGGAGGTATCACACAGCACACCCGTCGATATCGTGGCGACCCTCTCCCTCGTGGAAGACACGAGCTACGTTCTACAGAACATAGGCCGGAATAACATCCGCTTGCGGGAGGTGAGCTCATCGCCGTCGCTGGGCGACGGCGGTTTTCTGATCAGAGGGCGGCCAGATCATGAGACGTGGGCCTTCACGGTTGGCTCAAGCCCCGTCTATGTGTGGGCGACGCGTGGCGAGACCAAAATTGTAGTTGGGGAGGGATAGCAATGCCTGTTCACGGACCAGTGGTCAGCGACGTCCCAGGAATGCCAAGTAGGGCCGCAGCAGTTCAGGCGGACTGGGACGAGACGGACGAGTCGACGGGGGCCTATATCCAGAACAAACCAGCGGCGGCTACCCAGGCAGAGATGGAGGCGGGGACCGAATCAGAGTCTCGGGCCATGAGTCCTCTCAACGTGCGGCAGTCGGCGGGAGCGCGCATCGTGAAGACGACGCAATCGAGCTACGACGCGCTCGCGTCCTATGACGCAGACACGCTCTACGTGATCCCGATCTAGTAGCGTCATGGCCATCTACGTTGGAGACGATCACACCAAGCTTTTCATCGGAGACGCCTACGTTCGGAAGGTGTACCAAGGGTCTGACCTCGTCTACGACCTGCTGTACACGGGGATCCCCGCGAAAACGGGCGAGCTCGCTCGAGCGCACATCGTCGCGGGTGGGCGGACAGAGATACTTCGTCTGTCGCACCAGACCGGCAGTTATCGCGGGGACATCGCAGTGGACGGCGCACGGAACATCAACCGCTTACGGTGGCCACCAAACCGCAGGTTCGTGGTCCGTGGAACTGGGGGCGATGGGGGGTTCGACGCTTGGGTTACGCGAGCGGGCGCGGCGAAGTCCTTCTATCTGGCCACAGTCGATGCCGCAATGGAGCTGAAGGTTGCTGATCGGAGCTCGGCTGCCGCCGGAAACATCAGGTGGCCAGCGACCGCCGTCGAATCCTCGCTTCGGGGCACGATCTCGGCGGGCAAAGACTTGTGGCTCGTGGTGGCCGACAGTTCGCCCTAGTTCGTTCTTGACCCTTGGGAGCCCAGCCACCTAAGGTCGAGCGGGTGCCATTCCCTGAGGAGTCCCGCTCCGGCGGTGGCCTCAACGAAAAGGACCGGCCCCCCCTATGAACGCGGGGCCGGTCCTTTTGCGAGAGTCACGCGTTTACCGGTTACCGATAAACGATGCAACGTTGCCCGCCCGCTGTTTCACGAGCTGTATTTCCTCCCTTCGACGACCATCGCCTCCAGCAGTTCGCCCGACACGCCGTTCGCGCGGGGCGCTCCCTTCTTCGTTGCACTGGTCTTCCTTTTTGGTCTGGTCACGGTGGTGACTCCTTCGTTCTTGTTCGGCAGGGGGCCGGAACGTCGGCCCCCCGCCTTCGCTTCTTGTTCCTACCGCGCTACTTGGCGTAGCAGGTTGCCCGCGGCGGTCTCGACCTGGACGCGCTCATCGGTGTTGGTGAGCTTGCGCGCGGACGCGGTGAGGCCGTTGACGATGTCCCACAGGGATCGGGCCTCTCCCTCTTCGGCCATAGCGGTCTCGATGCCATCCTTGACCTGCTTCGCGCTGAACCCTCGCGAGCGCAGCCAGCCAGCCCAACCGCCGTCCTCTTTGTCTTGGGCGGGTGCTTCGAATTGCTGCGCTGCCTTGATCGTCTCGACCGTCCGCTCGGTACTCATGTCCGCGTACTGGTTCAGGTACTGCGCGCCCTCGTAGGCGAACCGATCAGGCGCGCCGCCGGTGTGGCGGATCCGCAGCTCGTGTACGTCCGAGGCGTCCCAGATGATCCGGTTATCGCAGACGTAGCGGTACAAGAACGTGGTCAGCCCGAACGTCGCCGCACCGACCTCGCTGTTCCAGGTGTAGAACCCGCGAAACAGCGTGTCGCCGCCGACCTCGATTGGCCGTTCCTCGTCCACGAGGAAGAGGAACACATCGCGATCTGATGCGTAAAGCGTGGTCGCGCGCCGCGGGTTCTGCGTGGCGTAGCTGGCGGCCGGCACTTTCCAACGGCCGTCCGCGTTGGCCTGTTCGACGGCTGCGACGACCTGTTCATCCCAAATGCGCCCGTAGCTCGGAGAAGTCATGGCGCGGAGGTGTTGCGCGCCGTTCTCATGTCCGAGAATGAGGGCCTTGTCCCTGACTGCGCCGTGCTCAAGTCCCCATTGGACGTTGATGCCCGCGAGCTCCGGCGGGAGCTTACGAAGGTACGACGCGGGCGCTTGTGCATACGCTGCCAGTTGGCTAAACGCCCAATGCGTCGGTTCCAACGTGCGCGTGCGTCCGGTTGTGCGGTCGGGGACTTCGAGCGCGAGCCCATCCGCCACGCTAACGCGAAGCTGGTCGGCGTCGGTCTCGATCGTGTAGGACTCTTGGCGGCGGGATCGCACCGATGTCTTGAGTTCATCGAGGCTTAGGAACCGCTGATCGTCGGGGCGCGAGGCCCATTGTTTCGATGCCGTGTCAATTGTCATCTGTGGTCTGGTCACGTCGGTGTTCCTTTCGTGCTTGCCCGTTGGTGCTTGCTACTCGTCGGTTTCTACTACGAGCCGTGCGATCTGCCGCCGCACGCTGCGGGTAGGACGGGTTCCTTGCCGTTCCCAGCGGTTCACGGTCTCGGGTCGGACCCCGAGCTCGTCCGCTAGGTCGCCTTGACTCCATCCGCGGCGCTTACGCAGTTCGCGAATCTCGTCAGCGGTTGCGATCGCCATATGCCCTCCTTTCTGTCGGGTTCCGTTGGCTTGGCTCATCGGTGGCGAGGTAGCCAGTCCCGCCAGACGCGGCGCGTGGGCCGCGTTTCGCCTTCCCCGGTGTGGCCCTAGAACCCGAGGCCCGCGGTCTGGAGGCTGACGAATCGGCCCTCATGGCCGATCACGACGTGATCCAGAAGCTCGACACCGAGAATCCGCGAGGCTTCGGCGGTCTTACGCGTGGTCGCGATGTCTTCGGGGCTGGGTGTCGGATCACCGGACGGGTGGTTGTGAACCACGATCACGGCGACGGCACCATCTACTACGGCTGGCCGGAGCACATCCGCGGGTGTGAATCCGACCGTGTCTAGGGTTCCTTGAGCAATCACCCGCTGGCCAATGACTTGGTACTTTGCATTCAGCAACAGAACGCGTAGTTGCTCCTGCACGAGTGCGGACATCTCGGGCGCGAGCAACTGATGTACCGCGTCCGGTGATTCCAACGCCGGCCCAACGGTCGGCGCGTCCTCGTGAACCTGGACGCCATAGCGCATCGAAAGCTCGCCAAGCACGAGGCGCAGTGTGTCCAAAACCGACGCATCGATCGCTGGCCCTGCTGTTGATTCCTTCATTCCATGCCCCTCTTTCCCACGGAGTGTTGTTATTGCTCTATGCGAAAGATCATTACATATGTAATGACATGTGTCAATAGGCCGAGCGTTCATACTTGACACAGATTGGTAAACTGACTACCGAAACGGCGACGTGATCGCCCGCAATCGGGAGTCACACATAGACGGACGACCGAGCACCAACGCACATACGCCCCGTAACCGGGTGTGGGCAACACCGCGACGAGAACGCGCCGGACCTTATGGATCGAACGAATCTCCGGCTTGGCGGATGCCTTCAGGGTCGGGGTACATCGCAGGGTGGGAACGGGATTCCCTGCGGTCATGGCGTAAAACCCCGCGCTCGCGGGGGACTAAAGGGAACCAACGGATCCCTGAGGGTGCGTTGAACGAAGAGGCACACCGCCTCTAAGAAGGGAGGCCCTATGCGCTCCACTGACTCCGACGACACCGAACACGACGACCAGGACGACGGGACCAACAACCACGACGTGGCTAGCGACGCTGACGACAGTGGCGCCGACCTAGCAACGGCCGCAGTCGTCCAAATCCCACCGAAGCCCGGCGACCTCAACTGGCGGCAGTGGGCGTTCGCCCAGGAATACGCCATCGACGGTATCGGCACCAAGGCGGCTCGTCGCGCCGGTTACAACGGCTCGGATGTTGTGGTCGCTAGCACCGCGTCGGCGCTCCTTAAGCATCCGCACGTTTCCAAAGCCGTAACCGCGATCCAGGGGGCGTACGCCGCTGCGAGGGCCGCCCGAGCCGTGGCCGATGTAGATCGTTACAGCCGGTCTAGGTTGCTCCGTGAGCTCGAAACGAACATGGAGCTAGGCCGTGAGCGTGGCCAGGTCGCCGCCTCGAACGGGGCGATCAAGCTCATTGGCCGCGAGATCGGCGGGTTCTTCGCCGAACGGTCGGAATCGCTAAGGCGGGAGATCAAAGAGAACTACACGTTCACGATGAAGATCGGCGACGACGGCGACCCGAACTCTGACGACGATGGCGACCAGGACACGTCGACTGTGATCGAGGGCGCAGCGCGAGAGGTGGCGCAGCTGGAGGCCGGGGAGTGATCGGCCACACCCTCGGCCCCGCTGCTGCTGCCGGTCAACGGTTGTGCTCTTGTGGTCGGATCGGTGACCGAAGAGCTACCCGACCGGTAGCCCCTAACCACTGCCGCCGGTGTTGTCGTTGCTGCCAACGTTGGGAACCCACATCACCCCATCAACTGGCGCGCATCACCAGCAAAACCAGAGTCCTCGGAGGAGGCGGGGGGAGCCCACGGACGGCCCCCCTACCGCGGATGTATGTACGTGGCCTCAGGGTCGAACCCGCAAAACGATGGTCTTGACGTAATAGTGAGGCACAGATGTTTCTGCTGTTGATGCCGTGGTCAACGCAGGTCGTGGTTGTGCCGACGGCGAAGTACCGCTACGTGTCGGACGGGCTGTACGGAGAGGGAGTCCACATGTACCCGAGAGCGCACATGCCGGTGTGGGGAGATGGCGCCGACTGGGGCAGAGGGATGTTGGGGCTAGAGGTCTGCGAGGGCGTGCAGGCGTGTGCAACGTTGCGCGTGAAAGGCGGTGTTTGAGGATATGACACGACTGTTCCGCAAGAAGCCAGTGATCGTGTCCGCGGTTCAGTGGACGGGCGACAACTGGGCAGAACTCTCGGACTTAGGGCTACCGGCACCGCATGGTCCCATTCGCTTCCCGCTCAATAGAACTGACGTGGTAATCCGCTCCCCTGAAGGCTCGATGACCGCGTCACCGGGGGACTGGATCATCAAGGGCGTGGCAGGAGAGGTCTATACGTGCAAGCCGGAGATTTTTGACCAGACGCACGAAGAGGTCGTACAGGACGCGGAAACGGACCAGATCGAGGTTCCGTTGCCGTTCGAGCCGACGCCAGACGAGATGGGCGAGAAACCACCGATCGGGAGCGTCCACTGATGAGTGCCACGGCAACAGCGACACCGCCGCGGGAAATCCAGATCGAGTACAAGCGCCCCTGGATGTACGAAAAGCAGTTGGACGCCCTATTCAACGGCGCGCGGTATGCAGTCGTCGAGGCATCTACGAAGAGTGGCAAGACCGTGGGTTGTCTCGCATGGCTAGCTGAGCAGGCGTTTCAGGGACGCGAGGGCTGGATCTACTGGTGGGTCGCCCCGATCTACGCGCAGGCGAAGATCGCGTTCCGGCGGATGAAGCGGTCGCTGCCGAAGGAGCTGTACCACGCCAATGAGGGAGAGCTAACGATCACCTTGTGGAACGGTGCGGTCATCTGGTTCAAAGGAGCGGACGACCCGAATGCACTGTTCGGCGAAGACGTGTCGGCCGCGGTGATCGACGAAGCGACGCGCGTGAAGCAGGACGCGTGGAGCGCCGTTAGGACAACGGTCACGCACACAGAGGGGCCGATACGGATTATCGGCAACGTAAAAGGCCGGAAGAACTGGGCGTACAAGGCAGCGCGGCGCGCCCAGACGGGAGAACAGAACTGGCACTACGCGAGGATCACGTGTTGGGATGCGGTCGAGGCCGGTGTCCTGGACATCGAAGAGATCGAGGATGCGCGGCGGACACTGCCTGAGAACGTGTTCCGTGAGCTTTACGAGGCTGAAGCGGCGGACGACATCAACAACCCGTTCGGGCTCGAGTTCATCCGGGCAAGGATCGCCCCGATGTCCTCGCAACGCCCCCGCGTTTTCGGGTGGGACCTCGCCAAGAAACAGGACTACACGGTAGGGGTCGGGCTGGACGCGAACGGGCACGTCTCGGAGTTCCGGCGGTTCCAATTGCCCTGGGAGGAAACGATTGACCGGATCACTGGGGCTACGGGCCGTGTTCCGGCGCTCGTGGACGCAACCGGCGTCGGGGATCCGATCCTAGAGAACCTTCAACGTCGCGGGCAGGGGAGATACGAAGGGTTCACGTTCTCTCAGAGGTCAAAACAACAACTGATGGAGGGCTTGGCCGTCGCGATCCAGCAGGGCCGTGTCCACTATCCAGACGGTCCGATTGTCCAGGAGCTCGAAGCGTTCGAGTACGAATACACGGGACGCAATGACGGAGTGCGGTATCGCGCGCCGTCGGGCATGAATGACGACTGCGTGATGGCGCTGGCACTCGCGGTGCGACAAACGACGAAGCGCCCGACATCGACGGGCAACTTGAAACGGATTCCAAGGGCTGCGTAAGGCACACAGGTAGGTAGCAAAGTGACGTTCTCGGAACTCAACCCCTCCGTATCAGACTTCCTGGCCATGAAGAAGCACCTCGAAGGGCAGTGGTCGCACATTCAGGACACCTGGAAGAAGGTGGACTCGTTTGTGGACGGGTCGTATCAGGTGTGGACGAGCGATCAGATGAGGGCGCGGCGGACGAATCACAAAAGCCCTCGGGCCGCCAACATCATCCGGCATGCCGTGAACGCGCAGACGGCCTACTCACCGCGGGTACACCGTGAACCGATCGGAACGGGCCAAGACGAGCGGGAAGCCGCGGATGCACTTGAAGAGGGGCTCGTGGCCGCGCTGATTGCCGTGGGTCGCAAAAACCCGACCGTCCCGTGGAAGCAGGCGTACCGCTATCTGTTTCAGTACGACTATTGCGCCGTGCGCGTTGGTGCCGACCTCCGTGATTGGGACGCCCTGGAACCCCAGAAAACGGACTTCCGCGACACCAAACTGTTCGAGTTGCGAAGACGTCAGTGGGAACGCGAGAAGCTCCATCACAATCCGCTGACGCTGGACGTTCCCCACCCGAGCCGAGTGTTGATGGACCCTTCGGAGAAGAACCCAAACACCGCCATCATCACGTTCACGATGGAGGCCCAGCGCGTTCGAGACCTCGTCATCAACAAGCTCAACAAGCGTCGGGCCGGCAAGGTGTTCCCGACCCCGAGTAATCCACACGAACAGGTCGAGATCGACGAGTTCTGGTCAACCGAGTGGCACAAAGTATTTCACGGCGGCGACCTCTTGTACGAGGAGCAGAACACCTGGGGGTTTACCCCCTTGTTCCATGCGTTCGGCGGTCATGGCGCCGAAGGCCCTGGCCGCGAAGGTATGAAGCCGGATTTTCTGGCTCGGCCGTTGCTCAAGCCGACCCTCGATCTGTTGTTATTGGAGACCCAGCAGATGAACGCGCGGCACGAGGTCTTGATCCGCGCGGCGTACGCGCTGCTCCGCAGCTCGCGGGACGCGACCCAGCTTGCCGAAGCGATGGCCGAAGAGAGCATCGTCGAGGACGTGGAAGAAGGGGACGTCGGGTTCATCCCGTACCCGCAACTGCCTGGATGGCTGTTTCAAGAGGCGCAACAGAACGAACGCGATATCCAGGAGGCGACCTACCCGAGCGGCGTGTTCGGTGTCAAACAACCGGGCGTCGTAACGGTGGGGCAGGAGGCCATCCTGCAAGAGCGGGCCGACAACACGTTCAACGACACGCGCGCGCAGGTCGAGGACTTGGCCACACACGCGGCCCAGGGATACCTGCGGCTCATCGACGTACTCACATTCGGGGGTCATATCGAGGAGGACGGCGTCCGCTTCGGCAAACATCGGATCAAAGCGAGTCAGATCAAGGGCGACTACAACGCGACGGTGTCGTTCGAATTGGTCGATCCGGTGTTGCTGCTCCAAGAGCGTCAACAGGCGCTGGCCGAGGTGCAACAGAATCTGATGAGCCGCCGCCGGTATTGGCAGATCGCACGTGTCGAGAACGCTTCGGAAGAACAGGAGAACCTGCTGGAGGACGAGATCAACAAGGACCCGCGCGTCCACGCGATCCTGGTGGAGCGGATTATGCGCGCGATGGGGCTCGAAGAGCTGGCAGATGAGATGGCGAAGCGACGGGAGATGGGCGAGTTCGATGCTGTTCCCACCGATGAACGCGGTAACCGAGACCTGATCGCGGATCTTGCGCGCATGGACGGGAACGGTGTCGGCGTCCAACGCCCTGGTTCCCCTGGCGAGGCCGCGGCGGCGGTCCGGCAACTGAGACAGCCGATTGGTGGCGTGGAAGGCGCGGCGGTGCGCCCAGACCAGCGGAGATAACGATGCCTAGAGAGCCCATGTTGAACAAGTTCGTGGACCGGCAGGCCGCACGGCTTCACCAAGCGTCGAAGGAAGCCAAGAAGGTGAATACGCCGCCGTTGGGAATGGAGAACGTGACGCCGGAGCAGTTCCGCCGCCGGTTCCCGCGTATCGGCCAAGAGGAACGCCGCGCGGCCATCTTGCGGTTGGCGACTCCAGAAGACCCGCGGGGCGTGCACGCGCTGATGCGCTTATTGAAAGGCGACCACGATGCCTGACCATTACGAAATCGGGGCTGTTAGGTTCAACCCCGACCATGATCCGCCTCGGTGGGAAAAGTATGCCGAGGGGCTCGGTCCTTTCCCACATCACTGGGTGCCATTGAGCGACGCAGACAACGCTTTTCTGGCCCCTTACGACGCTTTCAGACAAGCACGGAACAGTGTGTTTGAGGAATTCCATGTGCGCGGCGGTGGCCCGCTCGATTGGGTGTCGTACGCATTCGCCAAATCCGGACAGCCGCTCAACCAAGCAGTTCTGAACGGCTTTCGATGGCAGGAATTGGGCATGAGGCCTCCACCGGGATGGCCAGCACACCTCGCACCGCCATATAAGTTGGAAGTCGTCGACATCGACGAGAGCGGAAACGAAGTCCATGCGCCAAGATACGACCCAGACAAGGCCGAACAGCTACTGGAACAATTCCGCCCGCGCGCCCCGGAACGCTACTCCACGGAACAGGTGTTTGATGGCGAACAGGCCGAAGCGTACGGCGCAAAGCCTGGTGGAAAGGCAACCGTCACGTTCAATCCCGACGGCACCGTAGCGGATGTTCAACTCATCGAACCGACGCGGGAAACCATCAATGGGCAAATAGAAGCGGCATTCACGGCGGGAGACTACGAGCGCGCGGCGACGTTGGAGGCGTACCGGAGAGCGGTCTTCGCAGATGCTCCGCGCGATGTGGCGCCGAGCACCTATACCGCCGCGAATGGCCAGCAATTCCTGGTGTCCGCTTCTGGAACGCTCACACCGCTCGCAGACCCCGCGCTTGAGAGGCACCGCCTCCAGCTCGAAGAGATCCAATCGGGCTATCAGACCGAGATTGCCCGCCACCAAGCAAACTCGAAGCGGTCTACCGACAACCTGCTTTTTGACCTCTTTGTCGCCGGTGACTTCGAGAAGGCTGAGCGAGTGCAGCGCGTTCTCAACCCAATAGACCCGCTTCGTGTGCTCAGCGTGATGTCGGACTTCGCGGACAACCCCGAGGCGCTCAAGGTCATCTTCGACTACCTCGACGGGTTCGGGCGGAGCGATGAGATCGCTCCGGAAGCCCGCCAAATGGTCGAGCCTCAACGAGCGCCAGACCCGCCTCCACCGGCCAGCGACCTTGCCCGCCAACGCGTCACTGACCCAACAGGGTTCGTTCAACAAGTGAGACAGCAAGACCCGACCGAGTTCACAGGGACGCCTCCAGGGTTCAGCGGGGCCAGCGGCGGCGGGGCGTCGTTCATCGGCGCTCAGAATCCGCAGGCCGCGCTCCAGGCGTTCGAGCAGGAGAAAGAAGCGGCGAGCCGAAGGCTTACCCCGATAGATCAGGGCGATGTCGCGCTTCAACAGTGGTGGGAGCAGCGCCGGGACGAAGATGCACGAAGGGCAGCATCTCAGGAGAGATTCAGGCAAGCGACGGGGCCGACCGCGTTCATCCCCGGCGGGGAGCAGTTGGACTTCCAAGATCAATCACGGCAATCGTTCATACCTGGTGGAGAGCAGAACGACTTCGAAGGGTATGCCCACCAACCCCCGACCTTTCAGCAGTTCGGCGCGATCCCGCAACCGAATTGGGCAACGCTGGCTCCAGCCCCGAGCCCGTTGTTCGCTCAGGCGTCGGCGCAGCTCGGCAACAACGGGATCGTGCCGCTGTACATCGACGGGGCCTATACACCGACCCACGCCGACCAGGCGGCGGGGGCCGTGGCGAAGGCGCTCCGAGAGGGCAAGGCCGTGCATGAGGCACGCGGCAACGAATTCGTGAACCTCGATCCGAATTACGAAGAGGGCATCGTGACGTTCGGCACGTCGGGACCGGGATTTCGGGTCATCCCCGACGATGTACTTCAGGGCGCACAACTCGCGACGCCCGATCCGACCCGTGATGTCGTCAACCTCACGCAGGAGCAATTCGACCGCGTACAGGGCATCGCGACTGATCGGGTGAATCGGTTGCGTCAGCCGGGCTCGGTCAGCATCGTGAACCCGAAGACCGGCAAAATCTGGTTTGGCTCGTACGAAGATCAAGCGGATATCGACCACTTGCTCTCGCGATACCCAGGGTTCGTAGAGCTCGACCGCGCCCCTCAATCGCGGCAACAGCCAAAAGTGCCGACGTTCGGCCCGGCGCAGGGATCGTCGCGTAACCAACGCTTCCAGACTTTCCAAGAAACCGCTCAAACGTTGAAACAACCCGAACCACCAGTGACCTTCTCTGGCCAGCGATCCCCCTTCGGCGCGCCCAGGTTAGCTCGATGACGACGAACAACCGAAACCGCACCTTGTTCCTGCCGCGGGAACGCCCTTCGCAGCGCCGTTTGCGGCGGGAGGCCGCGCGAATCCTGGATGAGCAAGAACGGCGCGATCTCTTGAAACGGATTCGCGCTGGCTTGGGCGGGAGCAGCGGGCCGAGTTTCTTCGACCGGGTGCGGAGCGGGTTTGCGCCGGCCGTTGATAGCCTCATCGGCGTTCCAGGTGCCACACGCGCGGCGGCGGATGTGGGCTCGAACGTCCTGGGGCGCGGCATAGATGTCCTTGACACGATCCCCGCCGTGTTTACACCGACCGAACCACGGGGGTTCCAAGAAGGCACGCTCGCGCCCCGGACGTTCGTTGGCCGAGACCAGCTGACACCTGCCCAGCGGCGCGCCGCACTTGAAGCCGAGCTAGAAGGCAGCCTCAGACCTGGAGGGCCGACGTTCTCGCAAGTCGAGACGCCTCGAACGTTCAGCGTCACCGCGCGACGCGAGGCGTTTCAGCAACTTCCTGTCCAGACGCAGATCGCATCGGGGCTCTTGTTCGACCTGCCCGTGTTCGGCCCGACGGACGCGGCGATCAGCGGCGCGTCGGCAGTCGCACGGACCGGAAGAAAGGCGGCCAAAGCTGCCCCGGGTGCGTTCGCGCGTGGCCTCGAACGCGCAGCACCACTTATCGGTCCGAGACCAGCCGTGGCCCAAACTCTTGGACGCTCCAAGAAAATCGTTGCCGCCGATCCAGGGCTTCGGCAACTGGACGAGAGCCTTGATCGAGCGAAGGCTGCCTTGAGAGCGTCACAGCGAGCGGATGCGCAAGAGGCGATTCCTGGGCTGCAAGATCGCATCGGAGCGATCGAGATGACACGTGAGAGCACCATTGAGGGTCTGCTGGGAGAGGACCAATACAGAAGGCTCTATGAGCTCGATGAGGAGCTCCGGATGCAACGCGATTCTCTAAGCGGGAAGGGTGGCGGGGGTTCGTATCTTGCACCGCCGTTCGGGAGTCCCGAACGCGACCTGTACGACGACGCTCGGCGCAGTTCAGGCGCGTTGCCACGTCGCCAGCGCGTGGAGGCAACACGACGGCGCAGGGACCAGATAATCCGTGAAATCGAAGAGATCAACCACAGGTTGTATCCGGCCCCAGACGCGCAGGCCACCACTCCGCCGCTACCAGTTGGGGCGTCAGCTACGCCCGAGATTCCTCCGTCCGCTCCCGCTCCCGTTGGGTCCACCCAACAGACCACGATGGGCTCTGACTTCGCCACGAACCAGAACCTGGGGTTCCAGATGGGCGAGGGACGTGGATTTGTGACCCCGCGAGGGGACGAGGCGACGCTGGCCGCTAGACAGGAGCGCAGGGACCTGCTGGCCGCCGGGCAGACCGAGCTTGGACTGCCAGAGACCCCAACCGTCGAAACACCAACGAGCGCTCAAGTGGCCGGTGAGGTCGCCGCGCCTGTTCCGTCCCCAGCCGTGGTTGACGAAGCGACGAGAGTTCAAGGGATCGCCGCGCCTCAGTCGCCTCCTCGACCGCCGCCACCACCCAGTCAACCACCCGTGGGTTCCCCGCCGTTGCCGCCGCCAGGTAGCCGGTCAGGTGCTCCTCCGCCACAACGCCCTCCAGAAGATGCAGGGAACGTGTTCTTGGCTCCTCTGCGTGATCTCGACGCCGTGGCGGACGAAGTCGTTTCTCGCCCACGCGCCAATGTTCTCGGCATCAACCCGTCGTTGGCCGCGGACAACGACATCAAGCGGGCAGCGATCGCGTACCAGCGGCAGCTGGTCGCGAGTGAATCACTAGCAGACGCTGGGATCGCTGCGGGACTCCGAACGCAGCTTGGCCGGTTTAGTGGCCGTTTGCCCGTGCGCATCAATAGGGATGGGCTGTACGCGAACACTGGCGTTCCTTGGAACCAGGTGTTCTCGAACCCGTCGAAGTACGAGCTGAACGCAGCCGAGCGGGAGTTCATCGATGCGTTCAACGGGTTGACCGAAGAGGTGACGAACCTTCGGCTGGATGCCGGGTTGCGTGACCTTGGAACAGTTTCGGACGAGTTCTACGTTCCCCGCCAAGTGCAGGGCATCCGCGGGGTCGATATACGGAAGCCGTCGAACCCGAAATTCAACCGGCTGTATGAGGACGCCTCGGACGGGTTCGCAGCGGGCGTGCGCTACGACGGAGACCCCATCGCGACCATCCGGCTGCACATCCGTGCGGCGTACCGGGAGATCGCCCAACAGCAGCTCGATGAGGCGGTCTCGCAGCTCGGCGTTAGGCGCAATGCACTAGTCCCGAAAGACCTCACCGAGGCGGCGAGAGATGCGACGCGAGCGAAGGCGGCTGCGACTCGCGTCGCTCGGAAAGCGCGTCGTGCTCTGCTTGACGCCAGCGCCGCCACCTTACCAAAGCTCGCTGCTGCCGCTCGGAAAGCTGAAAGCGATCTGGTCGGCGCCACCGAGAAGGCCACCGAGGGAAGAGGCGCGTATTCGAACGCCATGGCGCAGGCCCGCTCGTCCGCTGTCGCTCCTGGGAATCTATTTCACAAGGACGCGGACACCATCTCAATCGAACAATGGCGCGGTCGCTTCTTCCCCGCTGAGGACGTTGAAGCACTGAAGGCAGCTACTGAACTGTTCCAACGTGGTTCTAAAGCGAGTGTCTGGCGTGCGACGGAGAAGTTGGCGAACACGATCAGATTCTTGGCGTCTGTTGGAGACTTTGCAGCCCCGCTCATTCAGGGGTTGCCTGTCCTGGCCCGCAACCCCGTGGCGTGGGGACGCGCGTCATGGGCGCACTATCAGGCGTGGTTCGACATCGGCGTCCAAGCGCGGTACATCCGCGACAACATCGACACCTTCCAGGAGATGGCGCGACACGGCATCCCCATCGGGGACGTTGAATTCTTCCGCGCGTTGGAACGCGGCGGAGGATTCTCAGCGGGAGAGTTGATCGAACGTCTGCCAAAAGGAACCAATGTGCGGGGCGTCATCAACGGAATCGGTCGGCAGTCGTTTGGACGGTTCCAGTCGTCATACAACACGTTCCTCACCATGAGCCGGGGCGAGCTGTGGAAGGCGATGAAACCGTCGTTCAAGGGCACGGATGCGGAGCTCGCTGCAGTCGTGCGCAACATGACCGGCGGCCTCGACTCGCGCGCGCTCGGCGTCGGACCGGCGCAGCGCTCGCTGGAAGGGATGTTGCTCGCCTTCTCGCCGCGGTTGCTCAGATCAACCATTGCGATGGTCGCTGATCTCCGGCACGGCCCCGCGAACACCCGAGGCATCGAGGCATGGAGGACGCTTGGCTCGCTGGTCGGCGGCGCGACCTCGCTCTATTTCCTGACTGGCGTCGCACTCGGGAAGCCCGAAGAAGAAATCCGTAGGGGCTTGAACCCGCTCTCGGGCAAGTATTACCTCGCGTACGAGATCAATGGGGATCTGATCGGCGTGGGCGCGCAGGTAAGGGCGATCACACAGCTAGGCGCGGGAATCGTCTCCGCTGCCGCTCCAGGCGGGAAACCGATTGCAGACCTCGCGACCCTGAACCGCTGGGAGAACCCGCTCACGCAGTTCTGGATGTTCCGCGGTGCGCCCGCGTTGAACATCGCGACCGGAGTCGCGGAGCAAGCCACCGGCACGAACGTCGACCCCTTCAGGGACATTACGTCGCTACCGGATTTGGTGAGGCACATCGGAACATCCGCGCTTCCGTTCTCTCTCCAGGGCGCTCTTGAGGGCGAAGAGGCGCTGACGGTCGCGGCGGCACTCATGGGAGCGCGCACGTCCGTTCTGCGCGACGAAAGCACATCGCGATCATCTGCGGTGGGTAAGACTGCGAATCGCAGCTCTGCGGCTTGGATTCCGCCCGGCCTCGCTCGAACGGGTCGGCCTGCGGCTCCCAGTGCTCCGAGCGGTCTAACCGACGTGGAGATGGATCATCTATTGGACGGGCTGCGGGGCGGCGCAGCGGCTGACGGAAACTACCGATGACCACGCGCTTGGCGCCGCCGAAGGTCCACAAAGAGAAATGCGCCGAGTGCAACACGCCGGTGTTCGAGGTCAATAACGGCGTGCTGATTGTCAGGAGTACACACTTCGGGAAGAAGCACTTGACCGTACTGACACGGGAGCGATTAGACGAACTGTTGACTCAGCGGTAGAATCTCCTCCAAGAACGGGGTAACACCCCAGCGCCAATACGAGCGCCCGTTGAACGCCATTGAGCGTCCTGCGGGCGCTCTTTTTTTGTGCGGTCTTCCGGTCACAGGGACTCCCGCACGGAGGAAGGCAGATGACGATGACGGAAGCGGATACACAGGACACCACCCTCGCGGCTCCCGATAGCGACGGGCAGGGTGCGCAGGACTCTCCGACGCCGAACAACGCGGACGCTCCTGAGCAACCCACTCCGACTGATGGCGCCGACGACGCTGGTAATCAGCAGGAACCACCTGCCTCGATTGATGACCTGATGGCTCAGAACACGAGTCTTCAGGAAAACATCACGAAGCTGGAGAACGACCTGCGGTCCGAACGGAACCGTCCGAATTTCCGGATGCTCGAGAAAGACGTGCAAGAGCTACGCGAAGACCTCGCGGCAAACACGCGAACCATCACGGCCTTCATGCACTCGGTCGCGCCGTCCGAAGATGCGGACCGGATCGAAGGCGAGGTGGTTCAAGACCGCGCGGCGCGCGATTTCAACCGCGCCTACTTGGGGTTCTGGGAACAGTTGCACGAAACCGCCAATGACGGGGACGGCAATCAGATCGTTGATATCAAGACCGATCCGTCGTTCGCCGACTTCCGAACTCGGTGGGACAAGGCATTCGCTGCGCGTGATCGTGCTGGCCTCGCATCGCTGGTGGCCGAGTCTGAGCGGACGGTTCGAAGCTTGGAGCGATCCCGGCTCCTTGAATCGAAGGAGCAAGCTCGCCAAGAGGGTGAAGAGGCTGGACGTCGTCGTCGTCAGCGAGCAGAAGAAACCGACCTAACGGGTGTTCGTGCATCAGGTGGGCCGGGGACTACCGACCAAGAGTTGGTGAACCGACTCGGCGCAGGAGAACCGATGACAACGGCTGAGATGGCAAAAGCTCGCGACGCGATGGAGCGTGGCGTCACGACCAAGCTCACGAGTTGAGGACGTCTCAAACAAGGAGTAAATCCAAATGACTACAGGAGACACGTTCGTCGCCTCCGTCGAGGAGGGATTGAACACGATGGTGGCCAGCGCGCGGTCGACGCGTGAGTGGCCGACCGATCCTATGCAGAGACACGCTGATGTTCAGCGCTTGGCAGAAGGCACAGGCACCACATGGCGTGAGTTTCTCGCGGGGCAGATGACCGCGCAGAACTACGGCGAGACCGACGAGATCAACAACCCGCAAAAGTTGGACGGGTCGATCCTGTCTGGAACGCCGCAGCTTGTGTCCGTGCAGACCTTCATCGGGAAACGCGTCCAGGCCCGATTGTCCCCGACAGCGTTCAAGACGTTCGGGCAGCTAGCTCAGCAGGCGATGGACCGCAAGGCCGACATCGATGGCCACGCGCTGTTCGCGTCGGCGTCGGTGACGCTTGGTGCGTCCGCGACGACGCTGGCAAGCTCAAGCGTCCTCGCCGGAGTTCGGCGCATCACGTCGAACGTCAACGAACCGGGGCCGAACCCAATTGCGATCATCCTGCACGGGATCGCGATCCACGACATCCAGTCCGAGATCATCGCTGGGATCGGGACGTACCCAGTCCCCGAGGGGTACACGGCCGAGGTGTTCAAGGCCGGGTTCAAGGGCATGCTCGGGGATGGGAACGTGATCGAGGACGGGAACATCGTCATCGACTCGACCCCAAACGTTAGAGGCGGCGTGTTCTCGAAAATGTCCGCCGTTCTCGTCCGCGGCATGGCCCCGTGGAAGGAAGAGCGGTACGAGCCCCAGAAGGGGTACGGCGGATTGTCCGTCTGGCTGAAAGACGAGTACGTCTGGCTGGAGCGTAGCCCAGGTAACTGGCTGTATGGGCTCTTGTCCGATGGAACGCAACCCACATAGGGAGCGGTGATGGCGCAAGCCTCTGACCGGCTAAAGCGGTTGTACTCGAACGGTCGGTTCGATGACGAGTTCGTCGAAGCGGCAAAACAGGACCTCCCGTTCGTCTTCGGGCGGATGAGCCTATTGGAGGAGTTCTACGCGCATCGTGGACCTGGAGAGGACGAGCGAACCCAGGTTCTCTTCCGGCAACTCGGAGCCTCAGAAGCAAAGCCACGGCCAGCCGGATTCTTAAAACGCTTGGCCGCGGCGTTGGGCCGCTCTGCGTAGGAGCAGCGGCAAGGAGAAGACCAATGAATCAGATACTGAATCGACTGACTCACGCGATTGGTGAGCGCCGTTCGGCCCGTCAGTGGGCGCACCGAATGAACGAGGTCGAGGCGTGGATGCGGCGGATTCCGATCCCGCAGGGTGGGGCGACGGACACGCCCCGAGGGAAAGTCCGCTTGTTTGATGACTTTCTCCGCAAGGTCATCGACACGACCCATCTGTACACCGCGAACGCCGACACGGGAGACACCCAGTTCGAAGTCAACGAACAGCACAACGGTGCGATTCGGGGCGGTGTCGCTGGTACTGATGGGAACATTGCCAACGTGTTTGGGCCTCCGATGTGGAAGGCGGAAGCCGGTGGGCCGCTGCTTCTTGAGGTCCGAGCGGCACTTATCGCAGCGCTCGATGATGGCGAAACCTACCTAGGGTTCACGGACGACGATGGCGCCGATGAGACGCCGTTAAGCGTCAGCGTTGCCGATGCGTTGACCGCCGCGGCTTCGACCGCGGCGGGTTTCGCTTACACCGGTGGTGGGACTCCCGACTGGAAGGCCGTGTCTGTCAACAGCGACTCGGATGGTGTGGTGGCACGGTGCAACACGGCCGGCGAGACCACACCCAAGCTCGGTGTCTGGCAGACCTTCCGAATCGTCATCACTGATGACGGTCATGCTGACTTCTTCATCAACGGCATCTTCCATCACCGGGAAGACAACGCGGTGCCTCCAACGACCCTTCTGGGCTTCGGTGCCGCGATTCAGTCCGGCGGGACGGCACGAAGCCTCGACATCGACTACGTCTTCGTTGAAGCAGGAAGGGTCTAGGTGACGGTATGCCCCTAGAACTGGAACATCAGGCAGTCGGCGAGCCACCGCTGCACCCCGATGAACGAGTGGAATGGGTGCGGGAGTACGTGCGAGAGAAGCCCATGTTTGGGCCGTACCGCTACCAGTCGATGCGGGTTCATCGCGGCGACCGTCTCGTGGTCTTCGAGGTTGAACTTGGGCCTGAGATTCAGTTCTCGGGGGCACACCCGATCAACGGGTACTTGGGTTTCGAGTACAGCGTCGGCGAGGCGTGTGACATTGCCAATGAAGCACGGTACGGAAGGCCGGAGCCGGAGGAGCCTCAAGACCTCGTGAAGAACTGGTTCGAGCAACTGGACGAGTCGCGGCAGCAGAAGACGCATCGCAGCGTCTCTGGGCCGGACGTGAGGATCGAAAGGCACTGAGCAAATGGTGACTCAAACGGTTCAACCCAACGAAACGGAGCCACGGGGCATCGACGAACTCACAGAAGACGAGATTGAAGCCACCGCTGACAACGACGAGTCCAGCCACGTGACGATCTACGAGACTCGAACAGGGGAGCCACGGTCCATTCCGAAGGTGAACCGTGCCTGGGTACTCCAGAAGCCCCACGTGGACGAGAACTACCCCGATCTGTTGGGGAAGCCGGTGTTCTCTGAGCAGCCGGTTGGACCATTCAAGCAGGGTGAGCAACTGTGCATGTTGCACCGCGACCATCCCGAGTCTGGACCTTACCTCGAACGCGGGACGGACCCATGCATCGCCAACAAAATCCCGTCGCCCTACGAAGTTGACCGGCACATGGAGATCAAGCACCCGCGTGTTTGGAATGCGATGAAGGCAGAGCGGGAGCAACGCGAACGGGAACAGGATCGTCAAGAGCGTCGGGAAATGATGGCAATGCTGATGGGGACGAAAGGCAGCCCCGTTTCGCCCGATGCTGAGCAACCAGTTTCGAAGCCGCTGGAAGCTATTCAGTGTCCCCATTGCTCAGAGCTCGGGACTGGCTCATCGAAGTCCGGCGCGAAGAACAACCTAAAGGCCCACATCCGGCGGGCGCATCCATCTTCGTGACTCACCCGCTAGATGGCTGACACGAGGGCCAATCTCAGACGACTGCTATCCGAGCTAGTCGGGGACTGGCGTCCGATCACCATGACGGGCGGCAGCGAAACCACCGCGATCTCTATCGAGATGCGCGACTTCGCCGAGGAGACCGGCGCATTCCCGCGCTGGTGGATTGCGATGACGACCCTTGCTGGCACCACGGGGGCGTTCGTGCCACGGTCGATCCTGCGATCCGGCGGGTACGACCATTCCATCGACACGATCACCGTGGGGAGGTCGTTCGGCTCGGCGGTGGCCGCCGACGACGTGGGCGAACTCCACGAGTACAGCCCCGTACGAATGAATCGCGCGTTGGAGCGTGCGGCCGCGTTCCTGTTCGGGCGCGGAATCTATCTGCCGATCCAGGACGATTCCGTGGTGGTGGACCGCCTCGGCGCAAACATGGACTTCGAAACGTTCGAGGGATCCGAGTTCTCCAACTGGACCCTGTCCGGAGAAGGTGCGACGGCGGCACTCGAGCCCTCGCGTGTCCTCCACCCCACGAGCGCGTGTTCCTTGACAGCGGGAGCCGCAGCAGTCGCGCGGCAGGGCCAAGACCTGTTTCAAGCGATCAACATCCGTGAGATGGCGGGCCGAGTGTTACGCCTCGAAGGTTGGATTTGGGCGACGGAACCAGAGGCAGGCCGCCTAGCGATCACGTTCGACGGAACTTACGGCGGAGACAACTATTTCACCAGCCGGCGGCATGGCGGGGCGCACGAGTGGGAAGGCCCCGCCTCTATGTATGTGACCGCGAGGATTCCGCCCGAAGCGACTGAGGTCACCGTCATGTGCGAGGCGGCCCCAGGCCGCACCGTAGTGTTCGATGCGGTCTCTGCCTACATAGATGGCGTCCACGTGCCGCAGTATCCGGTTCCGCCGGCGATCATCTCGTCCCCGCGGCAAGTGCTGATCGCGGACAGCAAGAACTCGCACGCGCCCAACTACGCGCCAGTGACGCTCCAGAACCCCCCTCGAGCCGGTCACCGGCTCCGGCTGAAGGGTAGGGGCCGTTTGTCTGTGCCAGACGCCGAATCCGCGGTTGTCGAGCTGAGCGGCGAGATTCGCGACGCCCTCTGCACCAAAGCGGCGAGCCTGATGTTCGAGATGGCGGCGCAGGCGGATCCGCTCAGCCGGAACGAATACCTCGATCAGGCTGACACCTGGGCGCGCAAGACCGAAGAATTATTGGCCTCGGGGATCGCCAGCGGCGTCGTGCCGATCCTACCGCGCGATGGCGCGTGGGGAACCGACCGTGACGGCGAGACCAACACCCTCGTGTTGAAGGGTGCTGCGCGATGACTACGCGCTCCAGGCGGACCAGATCGGGCGAACCAAAGGCGCTTACCATCAGCTTCACCCACGGGGGGACGACGTACCACCTCCCGATCGAGGGTGAGGTCGGGATTCACACCATTGACGACTGGCCGACGCCAGTCCCGCAGTCAGGCGCACAGAACCCCAACGACCGCCAACTGCGAAACAAGTTGACCATCAAGAACATTCGCAATGCCTTCGCAGGAAAGACTGGGTTGGACTGGGAACGACAAGGCGGGGTAATCAACGAGTTACACGACTCCGAGGCTTGGACGCATCAAGGCCCTATCACTCATGCGCGATTGCAGCAGGACGTGGTCGACGACACGGACACGTCAATGAATACGGAGCTTCAGCGTTTGTACTTCCATGCCACGGCAAATCCGAGACCGGCGGTTATCTACCGCGCGGACGGTGATCGTGCGCTCTATCTTGCACGATCGCGTAGGTACGTCGACTCCGGGAGCGGCACAAATTATTGGCGGTCAGAGATCATGCGACTTGATCTCGACACGTTCGTATTCCGCAACGAAGCCACGCGGAGCTTCGGTTCGGCAAGCCTCACAAACCAGATCAAGGGTTTCGTCCTTCACAAGGGTTCAATATACGAGTGGCATTGGGAGAACAGAGTGAGTCGGAAAACCAGTTCAGGGTGGGTAACCCTGTCGAATTCTCCGAGCTTGCCCAATTATCCAGGCTCGAAGCTGCTGTCCGACGGGGGGATCCTCTACGCGTTCGGCGTCTCGAGTGACTCAGACGGTCCCGTTTGGCGTGTGAGTTCGACTGAAGATGAAGGCGCAACACCCTGGGCATCCCATGTCACGGAACAAAGTGGTGGAAGGGTCTGGGATGTAGGGTTATTCGCGGACCGCTCCGGGACGGAACGCGTTGTTGTGTTGACCGAGCAGCAGCTGGTCTGGTTCGACCCGGACAATGATGTCGTCCGCCCGTTACTGACCTTGCCGACCGCAGGCCGTGCGTTTGCCCGTCTCGGCGACAAGTTATTGATCTTTATGGGCGGTATGCGGGTCTGGGAGTATTCAGCGTCTGGAGCCATTCGCGATATCTCACCTGGCGCGATGGAGGGGATGCCACCCAATAAGGCGTTCGGGGCGGACGCGGACGGGATGGTGTGTCTGACGGAATCGCTCGCGGGTATCTACGCGCTCTGGTCCGGGACGGCCGAAACGGGTTCGGATCTCGCGCCGTTGATACTGCTTTATACAGGCGAAGGATGGCACTTCATCTGGCAGCATGCGGCGTCCGCGGTTTCGGACGCCGCACGTTTCTTAGTTTTCGTCCCGGACACTGGAGACCTTGTTTGGGGAATTCAAGTTGCTGATGCAGATGAAATCACCACGCTATTTCGTATGAAACGCGTGGAAACTCCTTACGACTTGCTCGGTTCGGATGTCGAATTCCAGGAGTCCAGCCACGTCACGACGACGGTCCAAGATTTTGGCAACGCGACCGTGCCGACTACGCTTCTCGATGCTGGCGTCGTGGGCTATGACCTGTCCGATACCGAGACCGCCCAGGTGCGTTACGGAGCGAACGGCGCTGAGCCAACGGCGCAAGACCTAGGCACCACACCGACGAACTCGGGGACTGACCTGGGTTCCGACCTAGACGACATGCAGTCGAATGTCGGTGTGGTCTCAGGTGCAGTGTTCCTGACCGGCCACATCATCTGCGTGGGTTCCGAGTGGATGGAGGTAACGGCTGTCTCGCGGAACACGCTGACCGTAGCTCGCGGCGTAGGTGGCACGACCGCCGCTGCACACACGACCGGCGATGACGTTTACAAGGTCTTCGAACCGATGACGTTCCCAGATACTTCCAGTGCCGAGGGTCGCAGCGTGCGAACGGTCCAAGTGCGCATGGACCTTGCCCGCGCTGCTGGGGCCGACAATGACCACCTTTCACCGAAGGTCGCAGAAGCCGAGGTGTACTACTTTCGGCGGCCGGACGTGCGGTACGGCTACTCGGTTCGCGTACGAACGGACCTCGACATCCTAGGCGGGCGCAATGGCGAGCAGATTCAAGCCGATCTCCGCAAGATTCTCAATGTGAAGACGAAGGGAACGCTGGAGTTCGGAGGATGGCGGGCGACCGTACTACCACTCACGCGGACACAGGCACGAGAGGCGCTAGGCGATTCCGCCGAAGCCCAGGTTCAACGCGCGGGAGTCTGGGACATGGTGTTCGTGGAGGTCTAGCGAGCGATGAACGTCTACACGATTTCAGCGCAGTCGCTTTCGCCGGGCGTCCTGAACGACGCGTCGCTGATGCGTTCGTTCATCGATCAACTGGCCGATGAGATCCACATGACTATCGTCAACGGCCCGACGATCCACGCGTTCGAACGGGACAACCCGAAAGCTGGATTGAGCGGGTTCGCGATCATCGCGGAATCCCACGTGTCGATTCATACATGGCCGGAGTCTTGTTGGGTCAATCTGACCGTGGTCTCCTGCCGCGACTTCGAACCCGAACGAGTACACGGGCTACTGGCCGACAAGTACGACATCAAACAGGTAGTCGACGAGCTCGCGAGCCAGTTCCCGGTGGGGCCTTACGAAACAGAGGAGGACGACGATGACAAGCCATCTTTCTGAAGAAGAGAAGACCGCGCTAGGGGAGTACGGCCTGCCGCGGGATGTTCTTGACGCCTTCGCCTATGACGTCGTCGATCCGGCGCGACCGCTAGACGTGTTCGGGCCTGAAACCGAAGTACGCGATCTCGTCGATCTCCTCGAAGAGTCGTACCTACGTGCGACTGACAGTTGGGCGATCTCGAATCCGTGGCACCGCGAAGTGCAAATCCGTTCCGACGCATGGGAGAAGATCAAGGACGACCGGCCCGCGCGATTGAAGATGCTGAGCCATCAGGCGTACCACCTACTCCAGATGCGCGGTTGGAGCCCGACGGTCTGGGCCGTTACCTACGGGGTCCTGGGAGCGCTCACGGTGCTCACGGCATGGGCGAGAGGGCACCGACCCAAAGCTAGCAATCATCCGCTAGAGAAACCCGCGTACGAGCTGTCCAGGCGCGTTTACGAGCAGGAGCGGAAGCGGCAGGAGTCAGCCACGTGAACGGGGCCTGGGAGCGGAAAGCACGGGAGGTCGAAGACTCGATCCTCGATGATGGGATCGAGCGCGCCGACCCGTTGATGGTGCTGACGATCTACAAGCTCAACCAAATCTTGGACGTCGAGACCCAGCATCGAGATGAGTGCACTCAGAACGGCATCCGAGTGTTGCTCACGCCGCGCGTCGTGCTCACCGCGTTCGCGATCCTGACTGTTGGTGTCGTCGGGAAGGACCTTGCCGTCCGGATCGTCGAGGGAGCGTTGCCGTTCATCTAGCCATGCGGCTCGCAGGTGGTAGCTAGCGCGCTGTCTTGAGTAGATAAGAAACAATCGGGTTGTACGGGAATGTGATGGGCACCATCGTCACGCTCAGCCAACCCAAGAACTGCACTAGGACATTTTGGGCACGAGCATGCCTAACATATCCTTTGTTTGGCTGCTGGACGCTTGGCCCGAGTGTCAACGCCCCCTCGTCTGTCCCGTTGTTTATTACGGTTCCGCGGGACAGGAGAAAGATCGCATCGATTTGCTGGTTCAACGGTACGTTGTTGCGGGCGTTCCAAGCATCCACGGATTGCTTTATGGTCGCGATCTTCAATCGAGACTCGAACGCGAACAAGAAAAATGGCCTGCTGTATACGAATCTGTGAACGTCGTCTTGATTCGAATAGACGGTCGTATCATTTGGGACCATAAACGCCAACGACTTGAACCGACGTGCCCGTTCCAAAGCCTGCTCTAGACGGTGTTTCGTCAGGCTACTCTTCACCTCTCCGGCACACGCAACGCCCTCACAGATGAACATCCCAGGCATTGTCAGATCGTTCAGGAACGGTTGATATTGATTCGTTATGACGATGTCGGTTTGCGCACTTGTGCCCCCAGCTTGGTCGATGACCTCGCCGAAACCGACGCGATTGGACGCGGGTAGGTACTCGCGCAAAAACTCCCTGACAATCTGCTCAACATTCGAGCCCATGTCCCCATGGTGTTGATGTGTGGCGCGAATCAACTGGAATCTCAGGTTCATGATCTCGCGTAAGCGGCCCAACCTGTCCCGTAGGACATTGTCTGGGTCAACGATCATGAACTTCTCACCTTGTCCCAGGGTTGCAAATGAGTGATCCAGCCCGGCTATGACTCACACACGACGCCATCCCCGTCAGCGTCGTTCATGTACGGATAGGCAGGGTGATCCTCATGGACTGGGGCGATGCCATGAGCCCGTGCCTCAGCGCAAGTGATCCGCCCGTTGCCGTTGTCATCCCACATCGCGAGGGCATCCACGTCTCCGACCGGCTGCGGCGTTGGAGTATCAAGGAGTACGGGGGCCACCACGATCATGTCCGTCGAATCGCAGCCAGCCAGCACGACGTCAAGAGCGTCGGCCTCAGTCTGGTCGATGGTCAACTCGTACTTCATCCGAACCTGAACGACACGATCCGCGAACCAGCACGCGTTCTGGTCGGGTAACCACCTCGACGCGTCCTTGTCCCTCTTCTGAAGTCGGTTCACATCCGGAGACGCGAGCGTGAGGTTCAGCAGGTCGGACGCGAACCGCCTACGCGTGTCGGCATCAGCTTCGCAGAGGCCGCTGTCATGGGCCTCAGAACGCGCCACGATGTGCTCGATGTCCGTTTCGCCGGTGTTGGCGAAGTACCGTCCCGTGTACGGACCGTAGATGATCCCACCTAAACCCTTCACGATCTTTTCCTCGACTGACTGGGAGTACCGATAGTCATCGGGGTCGTACGGGGAGCAGCGGTCTTCGTCCGCGATGGTCAGACCTCTCCAGTTGACGGCTGGATCGCGAGTATCACTAGGTGCCGCCATCGATTCAGGCGGGATAATGGCGGTCGATTCGGCGTTAGAGGAAGACGAAGACCCACCCGCGCACGCGGTGAGTACCAACATCGTGGCGACCGCTGCGATCAAAGAGCGTATAACTCGGCATGTTTTCAGTGGAGACTCTTGGGTTCATCAGGTTGGAAGGCACATAAGAATACTAGCTAGGCTTGGGAAGCAGACACTCTACCACTGAGTTACACCCGCTCGGGGAGTCACGAAGAGCCACCATTCTTGGGGTCGCCTGATGGAGTGTCAAGGAAACGTGTGGGGACATCAGGAGTCGTTCCGGGAGGCTTCAAGGTGTTGGATGGGGAGCCCGGGCGTCACACCAACTGTCGGCGCGGTCAGAACTCGCTAAGTCGCGACGGCCTGTTGACTAGCATCGGCAGTTGCTCGCAGGCGATCGAGGGTCGAGCGCTGTTGGCGGGGATGGGCGTTTCGCACTCTCCAGGTTTATTTCTTTATTGGAGTCCCAAACGCGGGATGGTCACGGTCCGCGGACGCGCGAGATTGCGATCGCGACGCCAACGGCACCGGAAAGCAAGCCGAAAATGCTCGAGAGCAGAAACGGCATGAACAAGGCAGCGACGCCGAAGGCGACAACCGTGCCGCCGGCTGCCGCCCACTGGAGGTCGCGGGCGCGGCTCTGGTTGGCCGCTACGTTGACCGCCTGTCCGACGGCGTATCCGACGCCTGCGCCGATCAGGAAGATCAGATAGCCGCCGAACGGAAGAACCGGGCCGATGAATCCCCAAAGAAGTCCGAGGCCGAAGCCTGCTCCAATCCCCGCGATCGAAGCCTTGAGGAGCGTTGGGGGCTTGACCTGGGCGACGGGGTTGAACTCATACGTGACGCAGTTCGGACAGCGGATGCCGACCGGTGCCTGGACCATGCAGCGTGTGCAGATCGGATCCCCGCACTTGCCGCAGGTCAGCCGAGTCTCCACGTCCGGATGACGGGTGCAAACCGCGGGTTCCGCGCCGGTCGTCATGCGGTCTCCCTCTGTGACGTCAACTGATCCGCTGCCCAATCGATCCACGCGGAGCGGAGCGGGCCCTTCTTCACTGGTGTCGAATGGAACCCCCCGGGCCGAACGAACAACTGCTTCGGCTCTTGGGCCTTCATCAAGAGAATCTCGGCCCCCTCTACGGGCGCTGTTCGATCGTTTTGGCTGTGGACAAAGAGCGTGGGTCTTGGGTCCATTGCGGCGATCCCGACGCTGGGACGTGCACGGGACCACGCATCGAACGTCAGACGCCAATTCACACGCAGTCGGTGGCCGCGGACCCATTCCCAGATCCAGGAGGCGATGCGCAGGGGCCAACCTTCGAGCCACGGCAACGGGCCGTCGTGCGGGTACCGGGAGACGGCCGCGGTCCCGATCTCCCAGGCGCGTGTTCGGCGGACGAACGAAGATCCTTCGTCGGCAGACACGGGAAGGTCGGCGGGGGTCGAGGTGCAGACGAGTGATGCCAATCGGCGATCTTTGACACAAGCGATGATGGCGTCGCGCGCGCCGGAGCTGTGTCCCATCACCCCGACACGGTCTTGGTCGATACGCGGATGGCGCCGGAGGAAGGTGGCGGCGGCGATGATGTCATCCGAGGAATCGCCCTCATACACCGTGTCGCCGCGTCCGTGGCCCCGTTGATCGAACCAGAGCGCGGCAATGCCTCTCTTAGCGAGGTCTCTGGCGCATCCGTCCATGGTGCGACCGCCCGACCCGAGTCCATGGGCGAGAACCAGGGCGGGCACGGCCTTGTCGGCATCCTTCGTCGGGAGGAACAAGCAGCCGCGGAGGTGTGTATCACCGACTTCCACGGATACGTGGGTTATCTCGATCGCCATGAGTCCCAAGTATGGTACGGGCCGTTGACTGCGGGTGGAGCGCTGGTAGATGTCATGGTGTGGTCTGTCAGTCGGGAAGGAAAGCGAGGAGGACCTCGCCCGACTGAAGGGGGGTCCGGGACCCACCGAGGGGGCATTCAGCAGCACGGCCGGGTCCGTGGTAATCACTTCCGCCGAGAGCGAGGAGGCGGTGAGCGTCCGCGAGCGCCGCGAAGTGAGCTCGTTCGTCGTCCGGATAGAGTCCGTAATGGACCTCCATTCCCGTGAGTCCAGCTTCGGTGAGCGTCGGGAGGAGCGTTTCCAAGTCGGGCGCTTCGCGTGGGTGAGCCAGAGCCGAAACGCCACCGAACCGTCGGATGATTTCGATGGCCTCTGTGGGCAACAACTTGTTCCGTTCGACGTAGGCCGGTCCCGACCGGCCGAGGTACCGGTCGAACGCCTCGCGAATGGTGTCGACATACCCCCGTTCCAGCATCGCCTCAGCGACATGCGGCCGCCCGATGGCGCCGTCCCCGGCGATCTCCTGCACGCGCTCCCAGGAGAGCGGAACGCCCAGCTCAGCGAGCTTGTCGAGCATCCGGCGTGTTCTGCCAATACGGTCCTCACGGAAGCCGGCAAGGATCCGTTGGAGTTCAGGGTCGGCGACGTTGAGGAAATACCCGAGGATGTGGACCTCTCCGTTGGCGACATTCGTCGATAACTCGATTCCGGGGATGAATGTGAGACCGGGGTGGTCTTGGGCGGCCGCTTCCGCCTCCGCGATTCCGTTGGTCGCATCGTGATCGGTGAGGGCCATGATTCGGACACTTGCAGCGGCGGTCTGGTGCACGAGATCTGTCGGAGAAAGCAGGCCGTCCGATACGGTGCTGTGGAGATGGAGGTCTGAGGTCACAGGGTTGGTTCGAGGCGATCGATCCTCGTGATATCGGTCGCCAGGCCCGTGTCGTCGTCAATGTCGATCAAGACGGAGTTCAATTGGGCTGGACCGTCGCCGACGGTTAGCCGGACGGGGATGCCGGTCAGGAAGCGGCGTAAGACCGGTCCAGGTTCGTCGCCGATGATCGAATCCCGGACGCCGCACATGCCAAGGTCGCTCACAAACGCGGTGCCATTTGGGAGGATCCGTTGGTCGGCCGTCGCCACGTGTGTGTGGGTTCCGACGACCGCGGTGACCTTTCCGTCCAAGTGCCAGGCCAAAGCAGCCTTCTCCGAGGTGGCCTCGGCGTGGAAATCCAGGACGATTGCGCGAGGGCGTTCGGCGAGCCCATCGAGAAGCTCGGTGACAGTGCGAAACGGGTCATCGATCTGGACTGGCATGAACGTACGACCTTGGACGCTGACGACGAGGATGCCTTTCGATAGCACGGCGCCTCGTCCGGGCGCGGCTGCTGGGTAGTTCAAGGGACGAAGCACCGGGGATTCCCCATCGAGGATGGGGATCGCTTCCTTTTGGTCCCAGATGTGGTTGCCTGAGGTGATCACGTCGACGCCGGAGCCAAGGAGTTCCTCCGCCGTACTTTGCGTGATCCCGAAGCCTGCGGCGGAGTTCTCACCGTTGGCAGTAACCAAGTCCAACCGTAGCTCGGTGCGCAATCCGGGTAGGAACTCGCTCACCGCGCGGCGGCCCGGCCGACCGACCACATCACCGATCATCAAGATCCGCACGTGACCGGCCTCCTAGCGAGCGTATTCGACGGCGCGGGTCTCGCGAATAACCATCACCTTGATCTGCCCCGGGTATTCCAGGGACTCTTGGATCTTCTTGGTGATGTCCCTTGCCATCCGCATCGCCTCCACGTCGTCGACCTTCTCCGGACGGACCATGACGCGCATCTCGCGACCGGCCTGAATGGCATAAGCTTTCTCGACGCCTTCGTATCCGAGCGCGATCTGTTCCAGCGTCTCCAGCCGTTTGATATAGGCCTCCGCGTTCTCGCGCCGGGCACCCGGGCGTGCTCCTGAGATGGCGTCGGCAGCGGCGACGACAAAGGCATCGACACTGCGCCACCCCTCTTCGCCATGATGGTCTGCGACGGCCCGAACGACGCGGTCGTTGATGTTGTATCGCTCTAGGAGCTCGCCGCCGATGATTGCGTGCGGGCCCTCGACCTCATGCGTCAGCGCTTTCCCGATGTCGTGCAGGAAGCCTGCCCGGCGTGCGGTGTCTTGGTTGATGCGGAGTTCACCTGCGATCGCACCAGCAAGGTGACCCACCTCGATGCTGTGCTGCAGGACGTTTTGCCCGTAGCTGTGCCGGAACTTCAGGCGGCCGATGGTCTTGACGAGGTCAGGGTGGAGACCCTGGACGCGGACCTCATAACAGGCCTCTTCGCCTGCCTTTTGCATGATCTCGTCGATCTCCTCCTGAGCTTTCGCCACCACCTCCTCTACTCGAGCTGGCTGGATGCGGCCGTCATGGATTAGACGCGAAACGGCCATTCTGGCGATCTCACGGCGGACGGGATCGAACGCTGAGATGGTGACGACTTCCGGTGTGTCATCGACGATGAGGTTGACGCCAGTCGCGTTCTCGAGCGCGCGAATATTCCGGCCCTCCCGGCCGATGAGGCGGCCCTTCATCTCGTCCGATGGGAGCGGAACGACGGCGGTGGTCAGTTCTGAAACGACGTCGTTCGCGTAGCGCTGCATGGCCGTTGCCATGATTTTGTAGGCCCGCTCCGTGGACTCCGCCTGGATCGCCTCGTCGCTTTCTCGTACACGCCGCGAGGCTTCGATGCGGATTTCTTCATCGACCTGTTCGAGGAGCTTGTCCTTCGCCTCGGAGACGGTCATCTGCGAGACACGCTCGAGGGCGCGAAGCTGCTCCTCCCGGGTCTCTTGGAGTTCGCTGCGAATACCCTCGAGCTCCTCCCGTTGCGTGTTCAGATGCTTGTCGCGCTCGTCGAATTCCTCCGAGCGCTTGTCGAGCTGTTCTTCCTTGCGGGCGACTCGGCGTTCTTGTTGCTGAATCTCGCGTCGGCGCTCGCGCGCGTCGGCCTCGGATTCGTCACGGATCTCGATGCCCTCTTGCTGGGACCGGAGGATGATCTCTCTTGCCTCGGTCGCGGACTCTTCGAGACGCCGGCTGGCGGCCGACTCGGCGTTGCGGAGTTGAGTAATGGCGACACCGAAACGGAGGGTGAGACCGGCTGCGACGCCAATCGCGCCGATTCCGACCAACACGGCGAACAACGCGGCTCCTGCTAATTCCATGGAAACGTCACCTCAGGTACGGATGTGATGGGCCGTGAGCGACGAGCGCGCCGCGGCGGGGGGATTGGGTTGGTTGATACGGCGGCGGCAAGACGGGGCATCGGCCAAAAAAAGGCGAGGGGGCTGTGAGCAACCCTCACAGCCCCCTCGGGCCCAGCTCTGTACTGTCTTTCTCTGGTCAGATTTCGGGACCCTCGTCATCTTCGCCCGGAATAGCGACGGTCGTGGGTGGGAGGCCATCGGGAGCGGCGCTGAGCGCTTCTCTGATGTCGCGCTCGAGCGCCTCCGAGAGGTCCCCATTCTCGTCCAGGAACGTCTTGGCATTCTCGCGTCCCTGGCCAATGCGAACGTCGCCGTATGTGAAGAACGCGCCGGACTTTTTGAGGGCGCCGGTCTGAACGCCTAGGTCAAGGAGGTCTGCCTCGCGACTGATGCCCTTATTGAACATGATGTCGAACTCGGCGATACGGAAGGGCGGTGCGACCTTGTTCTTCACAACGCGGGCGCGGAGGTGGAGGCCGATGCTCTCCGTCCCCCGCTTGATGGTTTCCAGGCGGCGCAGGTCGATGCGCACAGAGCTGTAGAACTTCAACGCGCGTCCGCCGGGGGTGACCTCCGGGTTGCCGAAGAGGACACCGACCTTCTCGCGGAGCTGGTTGATGAAGATCACAGCTGTTTTCGAGCGGTGCGTCGTTCCCGTGAGTTTTCGCAACGCCTGGGACATGAGGCGGGCCTGGAGACCAATATGCGAGTCTCCCATGCGGCCCTCGATCTCGGCTCTGGGTACCAAAGCGGCAACGCTGTCGATCACAATGGCGTCGACGGCTGCGCTGTTGACGAGTGCTTCGGTGATGTCGAGTCCCTGCTCACCATCGTCTGGTTGTGAGATGAGAAGGTCGTCGATGTTTACGCCACAGGCTGCTGCGTAGATCGGGTCGAGCGCGTGCTCGGCGTCGATGTATGCGGCGGTCCCGCCCGCTTTTTGCGCTTCCGCAATGATGTGTTGGGCGAGCGTGGACTTTCCCGAGGATTCTGCACCGTAGATCTCGGCGATGCGTCCGCGAGGGACGCCACCGATACCAAGGGCAATGTCCAGCGAGAGGGAGCCTGTTGGAATGGCATCCACCGTGAAACGCGATCCGGCTTCGCCGAACCGCATGATGGAGCCCTTCCCGAAGCTCCGCTCGATCAGATTCAGGGCTTGATCGAGGGCTTTGTCTTTTTCGGTAACCATGACCGGACCCTCAGTGGACGCCTTGGTCTTGTCTGATGCGGCGTCGAGTCTGGGGGCCGCCTCGTGCTTGGGATAGGATACCACGGCCATTGGATGCATCCTTTCACTTCCGAACGTTTGTGCTGATATGCGAATGGATGTTCGCATTCCCAAACGTCGTGTGTCAAGCCAGCGGTCGACGGGACGACTAGGGAGAAGACCACATGTCGGAGATGCCGGCGCTGACTGAATGGATCGAAGCAGCCCGGGAAACGGTGCCCGTTTTCGGCCGAGATCGTGAGTTAATGCAGCTACTGATGGAGCGGTTTCGGAACAAATACCTTCGGGCGGCGATGGCGGCGCGGAACGAGGCAGCGGAAGAACGGGCTTGGGATGGATTCTTCTACTGGCTTGTGGCTGGAGCAACCGCCCGAAAGCCGTTCTCGGCCACTGATGCGCAGGCGGACGCCTTGATCATCCGGTTCCGTGCATTGGCGGAACGGGTCAAGGACGTGTCGAGAGGGACGGTCGACCGACCCCCGGGCGAGTAGGCGGCGTCTAGCGCAGAGGGAACGACGGCATCCGTGGGGCCCGCCCGCCACCGGCCATGCGTTTCATCATCTTCCGCATCTGGTCGAACTGATTGAGCAGCCGGTTGACGTCCGCGGGAGTCGTACCGCTGCCGCGCGCGATACGCCGGCGCCTGCTTCCCCCGATGATCTCCGGGCGGCGACGCTCGTCCGGTGTCATCGAAAGGACTATGGCCTCGACGCTCTTCATCGCGTCCTCATCGAGCGCGCCCGCCGGTAGATTCTTCTGCACCGACGAAAAGCCTGGAATCATCTCCAACAGGTTGGAGAGCGGCCCCATGTTCCGCAATTGCTCCAATTGCTCCAGGAAGTCTTCCAGGGTGAAGGACGCGTTGCGGAGCTTGCGCTCCATCTCCTTTGCCTTGCCCTCGTCGACGGTCCTCTGAGCCTTCTCGACGAGGCTGACGATATCGCCCATTCCCAAGATCCGTCCGGCGAGGCGGTCGGGGTAGAAGGCCTCCAGGCCGTCCAGTCGTTCGCCCGTGCCGATGAAGTACACGGGGAGGCCGGTAACGGACACGATGGACAGCGCGGCGCCACCGCGCGCGTCACCGTCCATCTTGGTCAGGATCAAGCCGGTGAGTGCTACTTGCCGGTGGAACTCCTGCGCAACGTTCACGGCTTCCTGGCCGGTCATGGCATCGACGACGAGTACGACCTCGGCAGCGTCTATCGCCGTCCGGAGGCCCGCGAGCTCGCGCATCAACTCATCGTCGATCTGAAGGCGGCCGCCGGTGTCGACAATGAGGTAGTCGGCGTGCTGGTCCTTCGCGGTGCGACGCGCGTTCCGGACGAGGGTCCGGGCGTCGGTCGCTCCCGGTTCTTGATAGACCGGGACCCCCACTTGCGACCCGAGCGTCGCCAACTGTTGGACGGCAGCCGGCCTGCGCAGGTCCGCGGCCGCCAGCGTGACAGTCTGACCCTGGCCCTTTAGGTGTGCGGCCAGCTTGGCGGCGGTGGTCGTCTTGCCGGACCCCTGTAGGCCGACCAACACGATGGGAACCGGAGGCTCTCGGCCGCGCGCGGCGAGGTCATGCTTCTCGGCCCCGAGGAGCTGGGTCAACTCTTCATGGACGATTTTGACGATCTGCTGGGCCGGCGTGACGCTCTGGAGGACCTCGGTGCCGACGGCACGCTCTCGGATTCGTGATTGGAGATCGCGGACGACTTGGAGGTTGACGTCGGCTTCCAGCAGCGCGCGGCGTATCTCTCGCAGCGCGTCGTCGACGTCGGACTCGACAATGCGACCCTTGCCGGAGAGTCGGCTGAAGACGCCGTTGAGACGGTCGGTTAAGGCTTCGAACACGTGCGTGTGCTAGTCAAGATCGATTGCAACACGTCGCCCCGTTTCGGAGGATTCGACGACTGCGTCCAAGACTTGTTGGATACGGTAGCCATCCTCGAAGTTGGGTGTCGGTGATGTGCCGTTACGGATGCCGTGAACGAAATCCCGGACCATGAGCCGGAATGGGAGAAGACGATGATCGCGCTCGTCGTCGAACGGGACGAGGTCCGCTGGCATTGGCAGCTCAGTACGGGTTTCGTCGCCGAACTTGGCGCCATACACTTTGCCGTCAGGTGGCGGGTTGAAACCCGGAAGTGGTTGGGGGGTGGACAGGGAACCCTCGCTCCCGAAGACTTCTATCTGGGCACCCTGCCCGAAGGGCGCTGCACTGGTTCCGCTGAACATGCCCCAACCACCGTTCTCGAACTCCATCAAGACGGCGAAGGTGTCGTCCGTTTGAGTGGCAACCGGGGCGCCCGAGGCGTCCGCGCGCTCAGGAAACTCGGCTCGCATGATCGACTGGACCGCGACGATCTCGCCGAACCAGTGACGGAACGCGTCGAGATAGTGGGAACCGAGGCCCCAGAGGAAACCGCCACGGCGGCCGAGGTCTGGGTCGGGCGCTGGACGGAGCGTCGACGGCTGTCGTCGGGGACCGACCTCGAGGCTTCCGCGAACGAACCTGAAATCACCGATGTACCGCTGGTCGAGGAGACGTCGAACGTAGGACCGTTGGGGAGCCCAGCGGAACTCGTGGGCGATCATCGCTGTGGCGGAACTGGCACGGGCTGCTTCACGCATGGCGCGAGCTTCCGCGGCGTTCACTGCGGTTGGTTTCTCACACAGAACGTGCTTCCCGGCTTCCAGGGCGGCGACGGCCATTTCCGAATGCAGAGCGTGCGGAGAAGCGATGCTCACAACATCCACTTCCGGGGCTGACACGAGTTCACGCCAATCGCCAGTGGCGTTCGGGACACCAAACTGCGCTGCAGTCTCGCGGGCACGCGCTTCGCGGCGAGCCGCGACGGCGACCACTTCAAGGCCTTCCGATTGGAATCCAGGTACGTGGACGGTGGTGCCGAAGCCGACACCAATAACCCCCACGCGTAGATTCGGCCCTGCGGTCATTGACCCTTCTTGCGACACCATCCTGCCAGCGAGTATACGAGCGCAGCGGTCGCGGACGACTAGAATCGGGGTGATGCCGAAGCACAGTCATTATTCGGATCAGGGAGCAGGCGAATGTTGCCACTCCGGCTGACGCTGGAGAACTTCCTCCCCTATCGGGGCCGTCAGGCGCCGCTGGACTTCACGGGGCTGGGAATTGCCTGTCTCGCCGGAGAGAACGGCGCAGGAAAGTCCTCGATCCTCGATGGGATTACCTGGTGCCTGTGGGGCCGCTCACGGGCAGGGGCCTCGGCTGATCCGCTGGTATCCGCTGGCGAATCGGAGATGGCGGTGGAACTCGAATTCACCGCTGGTGAAGGCCGGTACCGCGTGATCCGCCGTCATCGGCGCCCTCGCGGAAGGACAAGCTCCGGGCTCTCGGCGCTCGAGTTGCAGGCGTGGGACGGGGAACAGTACCGGGCCCAGACGAGCACACGCTCGCGGGAGACGCAGGAGCAGATCATTGCTCTCCTCCGGCTCGACTACGACACCTTCGTGAACACTGCGTTTCTGGTGCAGGGACGGGCCGATCTGTTCACAACAATGCGGCCCGCGGACCGAAAACGGCTGCTCGGAGAGGTGTTAGGACTGTCCCACTACGAAGACCTCGCGGACCGGGCTCGGGTACAAGCTCGGGAGCGCGAGTCGGCACGTCGCGCGCACCAGGTAGTCGCGGCGAGCTTCGAGGACACGTTAGAGCGCGAACCCCAAGTGCGGCAAGACCTTGAGACAACGACCCATGAACTGGAAGCCAACCAAGAACGATTGGGCGCGGTGACTGATGAGGCACGGACGCTGCAGGGCAGCGTTGCGATGCGACGGGCGACCCAGAGCGAGTTGGAACGTCTGTCGGTGGACACCGCGAGGCTGGAGCGGGAATTCGACCGTCTTCAGGCTGAGATCGTTTCAGCGACGGCGCGCGCCGAGGCAGCTCAGGCAACCGTGGAACGCGCGGGAGAGATCCAGGATGGCTACTCGTCGCTTCTGGCAGCGCGCGCGGCGCTGACCGACCATGGTGAACGGGCACGAGGTGTTACCGAACTGACATCAACGAAACCAGCACTCGAAGCCGTGGTCGAGGCCGCACGGACCGGTCTGGAGCGCGACCTGGCCACGACTAACGCGCGGGCGAAAGAACTGGAAGTACAAGCCAGCCGCAAGAGCGCTCTCCAGCAACGACTCACCGACGCGGAGAATCGCCGGCAACAACAGACGACAGCGCGATCCGAATTGACCGTCAGGTCCGACGAACGCGAGGCACTTGGCCGGGAACTGGAATCGAAACGGGTTGTTGTCACTCGGCTGCAGGAAGAGTCGAAGCGTATCCAGGAGAGTCTGGCGATCGTCGAGTCGCCGAATCGCCCTGACGAGATTTGCCCGGTGTGCGGGACGGAATTAGGTACGCACGGGTTGGAGAGGGTGAAGGACCACTACGCGCAACGGAAGTCGGAGGTGGCCCGCGAGACCACCGAACTGACCGCAGAGGGTCGTCTGCTGCGGGAGCGGTATGACGAGCTCGGTAGATGGGTGCGAGAGCGGAACGTTCTCCTTCAACGCGAGTCCGCAGAGATCGAATCGGAGGCGGGGGCGATTCAGGCGGATATGCGGGCTGCGGATGTGGCAGAGGCGGAATTACCAAAGGTTCAGGAGGACGCAGTACGAATTCGAGGCCAGCTGGAGCGGGGGCAGTACGCAGGGGAAGAGCGGTCTGCTCTCGAGGCGATCGAGCAGCAAATCATGGCCGTCGACTATGACTCCGAGGCACACGCAGTAGCACACTCATGGGCTGTGGGACTGGAACGGTGGGACGCGGAACACCGGGCGCTCGACGACGCCCGCTCGACGCTAGCGAGCCAGACTTCGCGAGTAACAGATTTGAACGCTCGGCGCGACGAGACCGAAGCCAGGATTGCGGACCTGATGGCGCGGGCCGCTCGCTTGACGGAGGAGGTCGATCAGAGCGCGGGGATGCCGGACCGGTTGGCGAATCTGGAGGCTACCGCCGGCCAGCTCAGCCAGTTGGTCTCGGAATTGGAGCGGAGAAAAGGAGCGCTGGAGCGCGACACGACGCACATTGCCCAACAACGGGCGAGTCTAATGGCGGCACGTGAGGACGAGCGCCGGTCTTCGATCGAGAAAGGGATCTATGACGAACTAACGGTGGCGTTCGGGGTCCGTGGAATCCAGGCTCTCCTTGTCGAGACGGCGATCCCGGAGATCGAGGAAGAAGCGAACCGGCTCCTTTCTGCGATGACCGATAACCGCATGCACCTCCGATTGGATACACAGCGAGAGACGCAGGGCGGGGCCCAACGAGAGACGTTGGAGGTGATGATCAGCGACGAGTGGGGGACCCGACCGTACGAGATGTTCAGCGGGGGCGAGGCATTCCGCATCAACTTCGCGCTCCGGGTGTCGTTGTCGCAGGTGCTTGCGCGGCGGTCCGGTGCAGAGGTGCCGCTGCTGTTCATCGACGAGGGGTTCGGGACGCAGGACACCGTTGGGCGCCAACGGTTGGTCGAGGCGGTTTCGACACTGTGGCGCGAGCCAGCATTTCAGGGCGGGTTGATCCTCGTCATCACGCACATTGACGAGATCAAGAACCAGTTCGACTCGAGGATCGAGGTCACAAAGACGGAATCAGGGTCTCGTTTCGAGGTCGTGGCGTAACGCGATGCTCTGTGGCTCAGGTTTTGATTGCGCCTGATTCTGGCGCCGACGTACACTAGCTGACTGTAGGAAGGAGGTTGACGCGATGATCGAAATGGACATCGACAGCATTCGCGTCAGCCTGATGAACTACCAACGCGTGGTGATTCTCAAAGAGAAGGCGTCGCAGCGTTACCTTCCGATCTGGATCGGGCCGGCAGAAGCGGAATCGATCGCGATCAAGCTCCAAGACGTCAATGTCCCGCGTCCGCTCACGCACGACTTGATCAACACGATCATCGACGAGCTGGGTGCCAAGGTCTCGGCGATCATCGTCTCAGACCTGTCGAACGACACCTTCTTCGCGAAGATTGTGTTGGACCGGGACGGGACCCAGGTTGAGGTGGACAGCCGTCCGAGCGACGCGATCGCGGTCGCGGTCCGCACGAAAGTGCCGATCTTCGCGGACGAAGGCGTGTTAGAGCGGGCCGGCGTGTTGATCGACAAGGAGACCGGCCGGCCGATCACGGAAAACGACGGTGGGGAACCCGACCGCGAAGTCTCGGAGGAAGAGTTGAAGCGACTTTCGGCGTTCAAGGACTTCGTCGACGAACTGGACCTCGACCTCGGCGAAGGAGAGAGTGAAGCCCAGCGAGAGTAGGCGGCTGGTCGTGCAATTGAGTTGGGGCGATCGGTCCGGCACACCAGATATGGATTCCTTGACTCTCAAATTTGGCGTGTGATAGATTTCGCAAGCCATCCCGGATGAAACATCAGCCAGGGAGCGACCTTTTCGCAACTGCTGCGAGGCTGGCCGGAATGGGCTGGTTTGTAGCGGTAAGCATCGTGGGTGGCGCAGTAGGGGGTTTCTGGCTCGACGGGCGGACTGGTTTGGACCCGGCGTTCACGCTTACCGGTTTGGCGCTTGGACTTGTGGTGGCTTTATACGGGGTCTTCAAGATGGCGGCCCCGCTGCTCGCGGGCCCACCCCGTAAGCGGAAAGGACGAAGGTAGGCGAGATTGGGTCGTAAGGGGTTACTGACCACAGCGGCCATCCTCGGTCTCTCTGTCGTCGGATTTTTCTATTTCGGCGCGCCGCTTGAGATTCCCACGCTGAGGGTTACAGAATTCGCCTGCATCGGGGATTGTGAAAGCCCGCTGAGTCTGAGTGGGTTCCCGTTCCGTGCGACGGTCGTTCAACAGTGGTTGGGGATGCTGGTGTTGGTCGGCATCGCGTTCTTTGCGACACGCAAGATCAAGATCGTGCCTGGCCGGTTACAAGCCCTCGTCGAGATCATCATCGAGCTGCTGTTGGGGCTGTGCGAGCGAGCGGCCGGGGCGGTCAACGGCCGACGGTTCTTCCCAGTAGTCGCGACTATCTTCCTGTTCATCCTGAGCGCGAATTGGCTTGGCCTGATACCCGGCGTTGGAACTGTCGGGATCGTGGAACCGGCATCGGAGGCCTTGAGCCATGCCCACGAGGGCGACGAGTTGGAGTTCTTCGTGTTCGATGGGGATGTCGAGCACGACGCGGTGGTTGTGCTGCCACTTGGAGAGACGGCGTTCTTCGTCGAAGACGAACGGAAGGTCCACGTGGCGGCAGGTGAAGCTCTGCCTGTTCCGGAGGAGCGAGCCGGGCATCTCATCCCGTTCTTGCGGCCAGCGAACACGGACGTGAACACGCCGCTGGCGATCGCGCTGTGGAGCTTCATCTTCGTTGAGTTCTGGGGCATCAGCACGCTCCGGCTTAGGTATTTCCTAAAGTTCTTCAACTTCGGACGGCTGCTGCGTGGGAACCTTATGGGCGTGATCGACGTCTTCGTCGGATTGTTGGAGCTCGTAAGCGAGCTCGTCCGAGTGGTCAGCTTCACATTTAGGCTGTTCGGCAACGTTTTTGCCGGCGAGATTTTGATCGTGATGGCAGCATTCTTTCTACCGCTCGTCATGGGCGTAGGGGTGTACGTCATGGAGTTGTTCTTCGGAATGATCCAGGCCTTCATCTTTGCGATCCTGACGTTGATCTTTGGGGTGATGGCAGTGACAAGCCATAGTGACCACGACGAGTCGGCAGAGGCGGCGCATCACTAATTGGCTTGGTTTAGGCCAACGGAAGTAATACAAAGCAGGAATGTGACGGGAGGGAGCGAGCGTATGTTGATCTCACGGGTCCCCTGGGGCCGAGCCGTGTCGGCCTTGTTCATCGTTGGGGCAGCCATTGTGGCCACGGGTGGCATGGTGTTTGCGCAAGATGCGACCTCGGCGGAAGCCACTGTAGCGGCCGCCAAAGGAGCGACCGAGCAAGCGGAATCCTTGCGGCAGATTGCGGCTGGACTGGCAATGGGGCTTGGCGCGATCGGACCGGGTATCGGTGTTGGTATCGCCGTTTCAGGTGCGTTGCAAGCGCTTGGGCGGAACCCAGAAGCCCAGGGTGCGATTCAAACGAACATGATCGTCGGTGTTGCGTTCGCTGAAGCGATCGCGATCTACGCGTTGGTCGTGGCGATCCTGATCAAGTTCGTGTAAGCGGCGGTTCGCTAGGAACAGGAGATCGAGCGTGGAAGCCATCGGTATCAATCTGCCGGGGCTGATCGCCCAGTTCGTTAACTTTGGGCTGCTACTGCTCCTCTTGGGGGTCCTTGCCTATCGTCCGGTGCTGCGCATCCTCGATCAGCGCGCTGAGCGGATCCGCGAATCGCTGGAAGCGGCGGAGCGCGCCCGGCAGGAATCGGCACGGAGCGAGGAAGAGGTGCAACGGGCGCTCGGCGAGGCACGCGAACGGGCGCAGCAGATCGTCCAGCAAGCGCAAGAACTCGGCCAACGAATGGAGGCGGACGCCCGCGACGGAGCGCGCACGGAAGCGGAAGTGCTGATCGCCCGTGCGCGGGATGAGATTCAACGAGAACGAGATGACGCGGTCGAGCAGGTACGGAAGGAGTTCGCCGATCTGGCGATCCTTGCTGCGGAACGGGTGATCAATCAGTCACTCGACACGTCGTCGCACCGTTCATTGGTCGAAGAAGTACTGCAGGACGCACAATCGCCGCCCGCTGGCGGAGGCAACTGAGCCATGCCGTCAACAGGTTCGGCGCGACGGTACGCACGGGCGGTCTTTGAGATCGCTCGTGACAACGACACATTCGATCGATGGAGCGAGGACCTGGATGCTGTAGCGGCAGTACTTGAACTCCCGGAAACGCAGGGATTTTTGACGGCCTCCCGAGTGTCAGACGAACAGAAGCAACGGCTATTGGACGAGCACCTCAGCGACGTGAGTCGTGAAGCTAGGAACTTGGTGGCCGTACTGGTCCGGCGCGGACGCGCGCACTTGGCGCGCGGCATCGACGAGGCATACCGGGACATGCTCGATGAGCACCGTGGCATCGTTTCTGCGACGGTGACAACAGCGGTACCGCTTGCCGATGACCTCCGCGACGGCGTTGAGTCCAGTCTTAGGGACCGGATGGGCGGTCGGGACCTCCGACTCGTCTCGACGGTCGATGAGAACATCCTGGGTGGCATGGTGGCGCGCGTAGGTGATCAGGTGATCGACGGAAGCGTCCGGACGCGCCTCAGGCACATGCGTAACTGGTTGCGGGACGAGGCAACCTCGTAGTCGGAACGAATAGTAGAGAACCCGAAAGCCCGCGGCAGTTCGGTCCGCCGAACCCCAAGCGGACGAGGAGAACAGGCGATGGCGGTTCAGGGTCAAGACATAGCGTCAATCATCCGGCGGCAGATCGAGGAATTCGGGGCGACGGTCGAGGCGGTCGACGTTGGGACCGTGATCCAAACGGGTGACGGGATCGCGACGGTCCACGGTCTCACGGGCGTCCGGTACGGCGAGTTGGTCGAGTTCGACACCGGCGCCACTGGGATGGCGCTGAACCTGGAAGAGGAGACCGTCGGCCTAGTGATCCTGGGGGACCCCGAGGGGATCAAGGAGGGCACTGAGGTCCGGACGACCGGCAGGATCGCCGAAGTTCCCGTGGGCGATGCCCTCGTTGGTCGGGTGATCGACTCGCTCGGTAATCCACTTGATGGCAAAGGGGCTATCAACACTGCGAGGACGCGGCCGATCGAACGGGTTGCGCCCGACGTCTCCGTGCGAGCGGGCGTCGACACCCCAGTACAAACGGGACTGAAAGCCGTCGACGCGATGATCCCGATTGGGCGCGGACAGCGAGAGCTGATCATCGGCGACCGGTCCACAGGGAAGACGGCGGTCGCGATCGACACGATCATCAACCAGCGTGGCGGTGACCTCCTCTGCATCTACGTCGCCATTGGCCAGAAGGCATCCAAGGTGGCGCAACTCGTTGCGACGCTGGAGCAGGCAGGCGCGATGGAGCACACCGTTGTTGTGGCGGCGAACTCGTCCGACCCGGCACCGATGCAGTACTTGGCCCCATATGCGGGTTGCGCGATCGGCGAAGAATTCATGGAGCAGGGGAAGGATGCCCTGATCGTCTATGACGACCTCTCCAAGCATGCGTGGGCATACCGGCAGATCTCACTCTTGCTCCGCCGACCACCAGGGCGGGAGGCGTATCCCGGCGACGTGTTCTATCTGCATAGCCGCCTGCTCGAGCGGGCGGCCCGAATGGATGAGGTCCATGGGAGCGGTTCGCTCACAGCGCTCCCGATCATCGAGACTCAAGCTGGAGACGTATCCGCCTACATCCCGACCAACGTGATCTCGATCACGGACGGGCAGATCTATCTCGAGACCGACCTCTTCAACGCCGGCATACGGCCAGCGGTGAACGCAGGGTTGTCCGTCTCCCGAGTCGGCGGTGCTGCCCAAACGCGCGGCATCCGAAGGGTTGCCGGAAGGCTGCGGCTTGACTTGGCGCAATACCGGAACCTGCAGGCGTTCGCGCAGTTCGGCGCCCAAGACCTGGACCCGGCCACACGTCGGCAGTTGGAGCGCGGCCAAGTCCTGACGGAACTGCTCAAACAGCGCCAATACGAGCCAGTCCCCGTTGAAAAGGAGGTCGTCATCCTCTTCGCCGCGACGAACGGCTATATGGATAGCATTCCAATGGACAGAGTGAGCGCGTACGAAAGCGCGCTGTTCACGCTTATCGAAGCCAGCCATCCGCAGATCCTCGAATCGATCCGGAACGAGAAGGACATCACTGAGGAAATCGATGTTTCCCTTCGAGGCGCGCTCGACGAGTTCGCGCAATCCGGGGCGTTCTAAGAAGAGCGCGTCGCACCCACTACGGACCAAGACGGCATGCCAAGCACAAGAGAAATACGACGCAGAATCCGGGGTGTGCAAAGCACGGCCCGGATCACGAAGGCGATGGAGTTGATCGCAGCGGCGAAGATGCGCCGCGCGCAACAGCGTGTGTTGGCGTCCCGGCCGTACGCCACCAAACTGGTGGACTTCTTGGGTGACCTGGTCGCTCGGCAATCCGGGACGGATATGAGTGACCTGCACCCTCTGATGGAAGTGCGGGAGGCAAATGCCGTTGGGATCATCTTGGTGACCCCCGACAGAGGTTTGTGCGGGGGCTTGAATGCGAACCTGATCCGCACTGCGACCCGGTTTAGCGCCGACCAGACTGCTCCTGCTTCCTGGGTGGCGGTCGGGCGTAAGGGCCGGGACTTTCTGACCCGCTACGGACGAGACGTCAAGGCTGAATTCACGGGGCTCGGCGATTTCCCTGATGCTCTGAGTACGGCGCCGATCGCGACGGTCGCCATGCAGGACTACATCGAGCATGCCGTCGATCGCGTCTACCTGGTGTTCGCGGATTACGTGAGCGTTGCCATCCAACGTCCCACCGTGCGGCAACTCCTGCCGATTCAACCGCCGTCGGAGACCGGAGAAGCGGTCACGGCGCTGCCCTCCGACTATGAGTACGAACCGGACCCCACCACGGTGCTCGATAGCCTGTTGCCCCGTTACGTCGAGATGCTGGTATATCAGGCGACCTTGGAGAATGTGGCTTCCGAGCAGTCGGCTCGAATGGTCGCAATGCGGAACGCGACGGACAGCGCCGAGGAGATGATCTCGGACCTGAGCTTGGTCTACAACAAGGCACGGCAAGAAACGATCACCAAAGAACTGCTGGACCTGGTGGGCGGAGTGGCCGCTCTAGAGAACGCGTGATGACGAGCGCTCCGACGCTAGTTGACGCTGTCGTTCGCACATCGGGAAACGATGGCCAGATTCGGGCAGGGATCACCGGGGTGATCCTTGACCTCGATGGAGTACTGGCTGATACCGAGACACAGTTCTTCCGGGCCGTGAATGAGATTCTCGCTCGAGAGGGATTGACTGCGCTTCGGGATGCCGAGGCGGTTCGGCTTGTTGGGCTAGACAACGAAACGTTGTGGACCCGCCTTTGCGAGATTCGCCCCTTGCGGTTGGCGCTTGGCGAGTACACCAGTTGGGTGGATGCGGTAGCGCAGGACCTCTACGCGCGGGACCTTGCTCCGGCTGAAGGGGCGATCGAACTGCTGGCCCGAATCAGAACCGAGCATTTGCCGCTCGGGCTCGCGACTTCGGCGGAGGCCGCTTGGGTCGACAACCGGCTCGGCGTCCTGGGGTTAACGGGGGCATTTGACGTGATCGTGACTGGAGACACGGTCCGACACACGAAGCCACACCCGGAGATCTATCTCACCGCTGCCGCGAATCTAGGTGTGACACCGGGAGACGTGCTGGCCGTCGAGGACTCTCCGACGGGGATCTCGTCAGCGAAGGCGGCCGGTGTGTTCGTCGCGGCGTTACGGACCCGATGGTCCAAGCATATGGACCTGTCTGCTGCTGACGCCGTCGTCGACTCCCTGCATGACATCGCATTCGACAGGCCCATCGCAGGTCGCACCGAATTGGCGGCCGGTTAGCGAGGTGGCATTGCGATGACCACAAACGCATCCGGCATCGTGTTCGACTTGGACGGCGTGTTGATCGATACGGAGCCGATCTATCTGGAGACCATCAACCTGGTGCTCGGGGGCCATGGCGTCGGCCCTCTTTCGGCCCAGGAGTATCAAGCGTTCATCGGCAAGCACGCGGATTTCACGTGGCCAACTCTTAAAGAACGGTATGGACTCAGCGGGTCTCAGGCGACATTGAAGGCAACGTATGACGACCTCCTGGCGAGGGTGCTGCCCGCACGTCTTCGACTCCGCCCTGATGCGGAGTCCATGCTCGCCGCGGTGGCGGAACGGGGCATTAAACGAGCGGTGGCAACTTCTTCTCGGCGCAAGTGGTTGGAATTGAAGATCAACACGCTTGGCTTGGAGTCGTTCTTTGCCGCGGTGGTAAGCGCCGAGGAGGTGGGAAGGTTCAAGCCCGAACCCGATGTCTATCTCGTCGCCGCGGAACGGGCAGGCATAAACCCGGTTGATGCCATAGCAATCGAAGACTCCCCTTCGGGGATCACGTCGGCCAAGCGAGCGGGTATGAGGGTCTTCGCGTTACGAACAGAATCGACTGCGGGCCTCGATCTCTCCGAGGCCGACCATGTTGTTGAGAATCTCACGGAGATCGACCTGGGCGCCCTGTTCGGCGCCGGTGATCGTGGACACGTGCCCAGCGTTGTATGAGGTGAAATGATGGCGACCGGGAAAGTAATCCAAATAATCGGGACTGTTGTGGATGTCGAATTTCCACCCAACGACCTGCCGGAGATCTTCAATGGGGTGACGGTGGCGGTGGACGATGGCTCTCAACTGACGCTCGAGGTCGAGCAGCACATCGGCAACAACTGGGCCCGCTGCCTGTCGATGGGACCCACGGAGGGTCTCCGGCGCGGCGTCGAAGTGACGGATACGGGACGGCCGATCGTCGTTCCGGTAGGACGACCGTCGCTGGGCCGGCTGTTCAACGTCCTCGGAGAACCGCTCGACGGATTAGGAGACGTGGCAGCTGAGGAGCGGTGGCCGATCCACCGAAAGCCGCCGTCATTTGACGACCAAGAAACCAGCACGCAGATGCTGGAAACCGGCATTAAGGTGCTGGACCTGGTGACTCCCTTCACAAGGGGAGGGAAGATCGGTGCATATGGTGGTGCTGGGGTCGGAAAGACGGTGATCATCCTGGAGTTGATCCGGAATATCGCTACGGAGCACGGCGGGTACTCTGTGTTTGCGGGCGTTGGTGAGCGGTCACGTGAAGGGAACGACCTGTGGCACGAGATGCGGGACTCTGGCGTGATCGACAAGACGGCACTCGTGTTCGGACAGATGAATGAGCCACCGGGTGTGCGCGCACGGATCGCACTGACCGGACTGACCATGGCGGAGTACTTCCGAGACGTGGAAGGGCAGGACGTCCTGATCTTCATCGACAACATTTACCGGTACATCCTGGCCGGCATGGAGGTATCGGCCCTGCTGGGACGGATGCCCTCGGCCGTGGGATACCAACCGACGTTGAGCACGGAGATGGGTGACCTCGAGGAGCGGATTACGTCCACGAAGGTCGGATCGATCACCTCGGTGCAGGCGATCTATGTCCCGGCGGATGACTACACGGATCCGGGTGTGGCGACGACGTTCGGTCACCTGGACGCCGTTATCGCGCTCGAACGGTCTATCGCGGAGCAGGGCTTGTATCCGGCGGTCGATCCTCTCACCTCGACCAGCCGAATCTTGGACCCGAACGTCGTGGGCCAGGAGCATTACGATACGGCACGGCGCGTCCAGGGAGTCCTGCAGCGCTACCGGGAACTACAGGACATCATCGCGATCCTTGGTCTCGAGGAACTGTCGGACGACGACAAGCTGACCGTGGCTCGGGCACGGAAGATCCAACGGTTCCTGTCGCAGCCGATGTTCGTAGCGGAAGCGTTCACGGGGACGCCAGGGAAGTACGTGCCAATCCGTGAGACGGTGCGCGGGTTCCAGGAGATTCTGTCGGGTCAACACGACGAATTGCCCGAGCAGGCGTTCTACATGGTTGGCACGATCGACGAGGCCATGGAACGCGCCAAGGAGTTGGCAGAGGCGTAACCCAACGATGCCCACACACCTGCAGGTCATAGCACTCGACGGTATCACCTATGAGGATGACGTAGATCTTGTCGTGCTGCCTGGAATCGATGGTCAATTGGGTGTACTGCCGCGCCACGCCCCGATCGTGACCGCCCTACAAGCCGGCGAGATTCTGGCACGCAAGGCGGGCGAAGAGGTGTCGATGTTGGTCAGCGGAGGGTTCGCTCAAGTGTCCCCTGAGGCCGTCGTAGTCCTTGCGGACGCGGCTGAACGCGCTGAGGAGATCGACGTCGAACGGGCGCAGGCCGCGCGTGATCGGGCCCAAGAGCGGATGTCTGATCGGTCCGCGATCACGGAGACCGATGCCGCCAGAGCAGCCGCCTCGCTTGCCAGGTCTCTGATGCGGTTGAAGGTAGCCGAGAGAGGTGCTCGGCGCCGCGGTTCTGGAACGCCGCCCGTATCGAGTCCGAACTAACCGCTAACGCCTCGCGCCGGATACGAGGTTACGGGCGTGGCGCCCTTCCGTCCCTGGCGACCGCGGGTTGTTCCGGGTGCCGTTGGTCCGTCAAATGGAACGTCATCGTCTGGAGCGCCTGGACGGGGTCGATGGTCCTCACGCGCACGCCGGGAGGGACCCGTGGCGTAGCGGGTGCGTAGTTCACGATGGCGCGAATGCCCGCGTCGACCAACTGTCCGACCACTGTTTGGGCTTGTTCCCCGGGCACGGCGACGATTGCGATCTCAATGTCATGTTGGCGGACGTACTCGGGAACCTCGGTGAACGGCCGGACCTCGACGCCGGCGACCCAGTTGCCGACGATTTGAGGGTCAGTGTCGAAGGCGGCTTGGATATGGAACCCCTCCGGGGTGAATCCGGGATAGGTGACGATCGCCTGCCCGAGCCGCCCGACCCCGATCAGGATGACGGGCCACGAACGTTCGAGGCCCAAGATTCGAGTAAGGTCAAGGATAAGATGCGGCACGCTATATCCGCGACCCTGCTTCCCGAACCGGCCAAAGTAGCTAAGGTCTTTCCGAATCTGGGCCGGCGTGACGCTCAACGCCTCGCCGAGCTCCTGGGAGCTTACGACTTCGGTACCCTCATCACGCAGCACTCGGAGCGCCCGTAAGTAGTACGGCAACCGCTGCACGACAACGTCCGGAATATCTGCCGGCATCCGATCCCGCAGCCCCCACCCGTTCGCGGCGCCCGCGTGTGGGCGGCACCGCAGATCGAAAGCTGATTGTAGGAATGGCATTGTGAAGCCGTCAACAAATCGAGCCACCATCACCGGTCAGACGGAGCGGCTCCCAGCTTATGATCGGCCTATTGTGTATGCGAAAGGGAAGCCGACACCGGCGGAAACGGCAGCCCGATGACTGTGGGCTATTGCCTGCTTCAGATGCGTGTGTACGGGAGCAGGTCGCTCAAGGAGAAGCGTGCCGTCGTCCGGTCCGTGACTCAGCGCGTCCGCACCCGGTTTAACGTGGCGGTTGCGGAGGTAGGCGGGCAGGAAACGTGGCAAGCAGTCGACCTTGGCATCGCGTACGTGAGTGCGTCCGCGGGACACTGCCACGAGGTGTTGGAGAAGGCCGTGGAGTACATCCGCGAGTCGCGGACCGACGCCGAGCTACTGGACTACTCCATCGAGATCATTGATCCATGAGAGGGGGCGAGTATGCCTATAGAACGGTTCAGCGTGGGCCCGATGGGGAACAACACGTACGTGCTCCATGACCTCGGCTCGAAGGAAGCCGTGATCGTCGATCCGAGCATGGATGCCGAGGGGGTCTTGGAGTGGGTGCGGGAGAAAGGGTTGACGGTGAACGCGATCGTGAACTCTCACGGGCATATGGACCACGTGTTCTCGAACGCGCTTTTCGTCCGCGAGACGGGAGCCAAGTTGTACATTCACCGGGGGGACGCGCCCATGCTCGCGGAGCTCCCGAAACAGGGCCGATGGACAGGTTCTGCGCCAGAAGCATCGCCGGAACCCGACGCCTTCCTGGACGATGGTCTTGAGATTCCGGTCGGTCCGGAGGCCTTGCGCGTGATCTCGACCCCTGGGCACACACCCGGGAGCGCGTGCTTTGTCTTGGAGGACGCCGTGATGACCGGAGACACATTGTTCCGCGGTTCGATCGGTCGGTTCGATTTCCCGGGCGGCAACCTCGGTGATCTGATCTCATCGATCAAGACAAAGCTATTTGGCGTACTCCCGCCGGAAACACGGGTGCTTCCGGGACACAACGAGGTTTCAACGATCGGCGAAGAGATGCTCTCGAACCCGTTCGTCGGCGAGCGGGCGTCGGTAGACCTCCTGCGGCAGCAGCGAGACTCCTAGAACAGCTGATTGACGGTGGGTGGCCACTTGGCCACCCGAGCTTGCAGGTCACCAGCGCGTCGCTATTCTGCCAGCGGGTCATCTAGCACGATCAGATCGTCGGCGCCCCTGGCTGACAGTGAGTCCAGCAGTTGCCGTCCGATCGTTCCAGGCGGCGTCTGTTTGCTCGATGTCATCGTCTCGCGGAGTATGGTTCGCCCATCGACCGAGGCCACTAGAGCCTCAACTGAGATCTGGTCCGACTCGATGTTGGCAAAGCACGCTAGCGGGGTCTTGCAGAACCCGCCAACAGCGGCGAGGAACGCGCGCTCCACTTCGGCGGCGATGCGCCCATCGACATCCTCGGCGGTTGAGGCAACCCGCATTGCGTCAGCGTCGTCATCGCGACATTCGATCCCGATAAAGCCCTGCCCAACGGCGGGAAGCATGACCGAGGGGCCCAGATATTCGGTAATGATATCGCTCCAACCGAGGCGGATGAGTCCGGCGGCGGCGAGGACTGCGGCGTCTGCCTCGATCTCCCGCCCGTCGCCGGTGACCTTGCGGATACGCGTGTCGACGTTGCCACGAAGGAGAACAATGGTTAGGTCCGGCCTGACGCCGAGGACCTGGGCAGCGCGGCGCACGCTGCCAGTCCCGACTCTGCTGCCCGGGGCTAGCCCGGCGAGGTTGGTCCCGTCCCGTGTGACAAGCGCGTCCCTCGCATCTCCACGCGGCATGACTGCCGCCAGGGAGTGGCCCGGCGGCAGTTGCGTAGGCAGGTCCTTCAGGCTATGCATTGCGAGGTCGATCTCACGGTTCGCCAATGCAATCTGCAACTCCTTGACGAACACGCCTTGACCCAAGTCTGGAATAGGGACCGACTGCTTGCGGTCTCCCGTCGTCCGGATGCCGATTACCTCTAGCTGAGACTCGGGATCCTTCGAACGAACCGCCTCCATAAAAAGCTCAGTCTGAACGAGGGCCAAACGACTGGTGCGGGTCCCGACGCGAAGGACGCGACCGGGTTCAGCGTTCGTCATCGCTCCTGACGCTCGTTGTCGCAGCGATCATCGCGTCGAGGATTCCGGATGTCGTATGGGAGGCGGCCTCCGCGAAGACCTCAAGTCCCGCGGACTGGGCTGCGCGCGTTGTCGTCGGACCTGAGGAGACGAAAGCAACATCACGGAGTTGGTCGGAGGAATCGCCGAGCGCGTGAACCAGGTTCCGCACTGTGGAGGGGCTCGTGAGGACGATGGCATCCACGCCCAGCTCGATCGCCTCCTGGGCTCGGGCTCGTAACCCAGGTGCATCAATCGTCCGGTAGGACACCAGGGGCAACGGGAGTAGCCCGTGCGTCCGCAGTGTCCGCGGCAATTCGTCATCTGCCAAGTCTCCGCGGGGTAGCAGGACGGTTTCGCCTGCGTGCCCAGCAACCCCAATCGTGTTGCCGAGCGAGTGCGAATCAAAGCGGTCGGGCATGACTTCATGAATGAGTCCGTACCGACGCAGCGCTGACGCTGTTGAGGGGCCGATTGCGCCAATGCGGACGCCGGCCAGGGTGCGCACGTCACGCCCGGTCTCCATCAGACGACGGAGGAAGAAGTCGACGCCGTTCGCGCTCGTGAAGGCTGCCCACTTGTGGTCTGTGATGCGCGGCAAGACGGCATCGACGGACGTCCAGTCGAGCGGCGCCACGAACGCGACCGCAGGGATATGGAAGACCTCTGCGCCTGCCCCCTCAAGTGCGGCGACCAGTTCCATCGCGCGTGACTCGCCCCGGAGGACGACTATGCGCTTCGCGGATAGTGGCCGCCGCTCGAACCAAGCAATGCGGTGACGCATCTCGACTACGGTTCCGACCACCAAAACGGCAGGGGCTGCCAGTCGGGCACGGGAAGCCACCTCGACGGTCGTGCTCAAGGTCGCCTCGATTGTGCGTTGACGGGCAGTTGTCCCACTCTCCACCAGGGCGACCGGCGTGTCATCTGGCCAACCTTCCCCCTGTAATGACGTCACGACCTCGGGGAGCGCCTGGACACCCATGAGGACGATAACCGTTTCGGTTCGATCCTCGGCTGGTTGGTCAGCGCTCTCTCCCCGCTGACCGGTAAGGATACGGACCGAAGAGGCGTAACGCCGGTCTGTCGCAGGGATGCCAGCGTATGCGGGTACCGCCAGTGCTGACGTGACACCTGGGACGATCTCGAACCTGACTCCTGCGGCGGCCAACGCCTCCGCTTCTTCCCCGCCTCGGCCGAAGAGGAACGGATCGCCCCCTTTGAGGCGCACGACAGTCCTTTCAGCGTGGGCATGTTGAATGAGCAGACGGTTGATCTCGTCCTGGGGCAAGGTGTTCTGCATTGTCGGTCCCTTGCCGACATACACGAGCTCGGCGGTCTGAGGCGCCTCAGCCAGAATCGAGACGTTCACGAGCCGGTCATACACGACGACGTCCGCTCTCCGGAGGACGCGGAGTCCCTTGGCCGTGATGAGTCCCGGGTCACCGGGACCGGCCCCAACCAAATAGACGGCGCCAACCTCAGTCACTAGTCGAATCCGTAAGGATCTCCCTTAGCCGGACATGGAGCGCGCGTTGGTCTCCCGAGCGGAGCAAGTCGCGGACGGCGTCGTCGTCGAGCGCATCCTGCCAGAGTTGCGATGGGGGACGCTGTCCGACGTTCCTGATCTCCTCGCGCACTTCTGCAAGCACATCCACCAGCATGGCGTATTCGCTGGGGAGCGCACGGTCCACTTCTCTCCGAAGAAAACTGGCCATAGCTGGGCTCCGTCCGTTCGTCGAGATCGCGATTGTGGCGTCGCCGCGTCGAACCAGAGCAGGATAGATCCAGGTGCAGAGCTCCGTTATATCGACAACGTTGAGGAGCACACGCTCCTGCAATGCCTCCCTATGGATCGCCTCGCTGAGTTGCCGGTCGTGGGTCGTGGCAGCGATGGCAAGGAACGCGCCCGCTAGGTCGCCGTCCTGATAGGGGCGAGTGTAGAGTGCTATCTCGCCCCGCCCGGCCATCTCGGCGAATGCATCCACGATGTCCCGGCAGATCACCGTGACGCGAGCACCGGCCTCCACGAGCGCCTTCGCTTTCTCGCGAGCCTCAGCATCCTCTCCGATGACGACGCAGGACCGGTCCCTGAGGTCAAGAAACACTGGGTAGTAGCCCATGTGGGCGGTGTTGCCTTCGGTTTGGTGTTCGAGGCTACTGTCCGGACGCGAGTGGCCCGGTGGGAGCCGCCTCCTGGTCTTCGAAATGGGCAGCAAGTGCGAGGACCAGCGGGCCCATCTTCGGATGCTCCGGTTCGAGGTGCGGTGTCACGCCCTCGTCCACTAGCGCGCGGGCGCACACAGGGCCCACAGGTGCGACGACGACGTCTCCTGCCAAGGCTTCGGTAAGGCCTTTGCGGTGTCCCATGCGGTCAGCGATCTGGAAGAGGTTCCGCACCTGGGACTGGGTGGTGAAGAGGACGGCGTCCGCACGCCTGCCAATGATGGCGTCCACGGCATCCTCGACCGGCCTGACGTCCTCCGGGAGTGCCCACGTGTAGAGCGATACCTCCGTAAGGTGTGCACCCATTTCCTGAAGCCGGGTCCGAAGGTAGGCGTTAATCTCGCCGTAATGTTGAAGTGCAACGCGCTTTCCGCGGAGGTCCCACCCTTGATCGACGATCGCTGCCACCAAGTCCTGTGACGTAAACGGTTCAGGCGACACCAAGGCGATTGGGACGTCGTTCGTCCTCATGACGGCAACGGGCTTCGGACCGCGGCAGACAACCTTCGTGTCTCGGAGGCCGTCCAGGAACGGGTCGTGGCGTCCCATCTCGTCAGCAGCGCTGATCAGGGCTCGCGCTCCGACGCCTGTGAGAAAGACGACCATATCGATCTCGCGATCGCAAACGGCGTCGACGAGGGCCTTCACTTCCGGTTGCATTGGAATGGGCACTTCGCGGAGGGCGGGAGCAGCGATAGGTTGGCCGCCGTGGCGCTCGACGAGCGCGCCGAGCTGAGACGGAAGCCGTGCCTCCAAGACCACGATTCGCCGCCCTCGGAGGTCTGCCATGGTCCGTTCCTCAAGACCCTTCTTGACTACCTGTCTGTCCAAGTGCGTTCAGACGGCGCACTCACCCTCGCCTCGTTCCATCAGGTACAGGATCGTCTTGTCGTAGTCGATGTATTGCTCCAAGTTTGCTTTGTTTAGAGGGCCAATGTCTGCTAATTCCTTAATCATCGACTCAAACGGGTCACGACCGACGCGGTTGGCGAAGTCCTTGAAGAGTTCATTATCCTGCCGATCGTCCTTGTAGAGCCGGAGGATCTTGAAGACTGCCTCCGTGACCTTCTTTGCTGGGATTTTACCGCGGGGACGAACACCGAAACGGACATCGCCGTGCTCGTGGCTACCACCCAGGAAGACCTCGTAAGCCGGGACCTGACCGCCCATTGGGCCCTTGATGAACGCACCATGGAACCCAATGTCCGAGACGTGGTGGCGGCCGCAGCCGTTTGGGCATCCACTCATCTTGATGTGCATTTGCTTAATGAGTGGGTCATCCAACAATCCGGCGTGGCCGTTCGGATTCCGAACGGCATCAGCCACTGCTTTGTTCAGCCCCATGGATGACGTGATACCCAGCTTGCAACTGTCGGTCCCAGGGCATGACGTGACGTCGGTGATTTGGTTCATGCCGCCATCAGCCAAGCCGAGGCCTTGCAGGTCCTGATACACGTCGTAGAGGTAGGCGTTCGGCACCCAGCGCAGCATCAAGTTTTGCTCCGGAGTGGTGCGGACCCGGTGGCTGGCGTGCTTCCGCGCGATCTCGGCGACGCCGTGGAACTGCTCTGGTGTGAGGTCCCCACGTGTGACGGTGATGCCCACGAAGCTGTATCCATCATGCTGCTGCGGGATCACGTTCGTGGACCGCCAGTCCTGGAACGCTTGATCGTTTTCGCCACGCGGTTCTAGCCCGTTCGGGATCGGCGGAATGTCGGCCTGTTCCTCGTCGTAGAAGAGCAAGTGATCGCGATCCGCGAAGTCCTGCGCCCAATCCTCTTGGAGTTCTTCCTCGACCTGCTTGCGGAACGATTCGATCCCTTCGGTGTGGATCAAGACCTTGATGCGGGCCTTCATCTTGTTGCGCCGGAGCCACGCCGTGCGGTTGAAGATCCGTAAGACCGCCTCGGACACGCGCAAGAAGTCCTCGACTGGCACGAACTCATACAGCGTCTCCGCGATGAGGGGCTGAATTGAAGTGCCGCCACCCACCACAATCTTGAATCCCTTCTTTTGTTCCCCGTTCTCCTCTCGGACCCGTGCGATGAACCCGAGGTCATGCATCGGCGTGGTCGCACAGTCGTGGTCGCCACACGAGAACGCGGGTTTGATCTTCCGTGGCATGTGGAACGTGAAATCGCGACGCACGAAGTTGCGGACGAACGCACCGAGATAGGGTTGGATGTCGAACGCCTGCAGCGGATCGATTCCCGCCATGGGGCATGCGGTGACGTTGCGCACCGAGTTGCCGCACGCTTCCTTGGTACTCAGACCCACGCTCTGGAGGATGTGCATCGCCTCGCCAGCGTCTTCCAACAGCATGTGGTGCAGTTGGACGTTCTCCCGCGTCGTGATATGGCCCTTGCGTAGCGGAGTGAACCGGTCAGCGATCTCCCCGATGGCATCGAGCTGATCTGCGTGGGCCAATCCGCCAGGAATCTTGATGCGGAACATCTGGGAGTCGGGCTGGCGTTGACCGTACACGCCCAAGCGGAGTCTGAACGACATGAACTGGTCTTCGGGGATGTCGCCCCCGCGGAATTCCTTGACCTTGTTCTCGTACTCGACGATTTCCTCATCCAGGTACTGGATGATTGACGGGCGAGCGGACTGCTGTGCGGTCTCGGATCCTGTGCTCACGGCGATCTCCCTCTTGGCTACTCGGTCACATTCGGACCGATCACGGTCTCAACGATAGCAGCGCGGCGCGATCTCAAGGACCAATGGGGTCACCCGCCTCCGGCGGCCGGTGCCCGCGCCGCGTCAATAAGGATCTGGGCGACTTCTGGCCGAGTGAATTCCATGGGGGGAACCTGGCCGTTCGACAGCATCTCTCGGACCTGCGTGCCGCTGAGCGTGACCCGGTCTTCGGGTCCGTGTGGGCACGTTTTTGCCGATGCCATCCCCTCACAGCGGCTACAAAAAAAAGAGTGGTCGAAGAAGAGTGGAGTGATGTTCAGGTCCTCAGCCGGGAGGCTTCGGAGCAGGTCCTGAGCGTCGTAGGTCCCGTAGTAATTGCCGACGCCAGCATGGTCTCGCCCAACAATGAAGTGCGTGCAACCGTAGTTTTTTCGTACCAGGGCATGGAGGACCGCCTCTCGGGGTCCGGCGTAGCGCATCGCCGCAGGGAGCACGGAGAGGTGAACGTGGTCGGCGGGGTAGTACCCATCCAGTAGCGCCTGGTAGCAACGCATCCTCACGTCGGCGGGGATGTCATCGGGCTTGGTTTCGCCCACGAGCGGGTGTAGGAGGAGGCCGTCTACGATCTCCAACGCTGCCTTCTGGATGTACTCATGAGCCCTGTGCACAGGGTTCCGCGTTTGAAATCCGACGACCGTTCTCCAACCGCGCTCTGCGAAGGCTGCACGCGTCTCCGCTGGGTCGTTGCGGTACGGGAGGAGGTCGGATCCAATCTCCTCCCGTTCCACCACCGTTACGGTCCCCCCTAAGAGCAGTTCCTTCTGGTGATAGACGGAGGCCACACCTGGGTGAGCTTCATCCTGAGTCCCGAAGACCTCGCGGGCCTCTTCTTGTTTGTCGTAGGCGAAGACTTCTTCCAGATTCAGGACTCCGAGGAGCCTTCCCGCTTGGTCCTCCAATGCGATTTCATCGCCATGGCTCAATCCGGCGGCTTCCTGCTGAGAGACGGACAGCGTGATCGGAATGCTCCAGAGCGTTCCATCAGCGAGCCGCATCTCGTGCACGGTCCCGTGGTAGTCCGCTTTGTTCATGAAGCCCCGGAGGGGGCTGAACGCGCCGACTGCGATCAGGTCAAGGTCCGCGGACTCGCGCAGGCTGAGCGTGACGTGCCGGAGACCGGGCGCCCGCGCGCGAATCGCCTCGGATTCGCTCGGGGACGCAATCCGGTCAATGAGCCGACCGCCGTGCGGTGCGATAGTCTCGGTCACTCGGGTCGTGGTTGTCATGGTGGTCAGATAGCCGCCGGGGCTGTTGCTGACCGTCCGGGCGAGACCGCGGCCGACAGATACCCGCCGTCCTCGAGGGCAGCGACGACTTTGCGCACGCTCTCGTCGATCTCCTCCACGTGGGTGTGAACGACGACCTCAGGATTGATCGGCTCCTCGTACGGATCAGAGACCCCCGTGAAGTTGGGAATCTCTCCCCTGAGAGCCTTTTCATAGAGCCCCTTGACGTCCCGCCGGACGAGCTCATCTAGCGGCGCGTGGACGTACACCTCGATGAAGTCGCCGACCTCGCTGCGCACTTCGCCGCGTACGTCGCGGTACGGCGAAATCGCCGAAACGACGCTGACGACCCCATTCCGTGTCAGCAGTTTGCTAACGAAACCGATCCGCCGGATGTTGGTATCCCGGTCTTCCTTGCTGAATCCCAGTCCCTTGCTCAAGTTGGTTCGGACAATGTCGCCGTCGAGAAGCTCGGAATTGACGCCGCGCTGCTCCAGAATCGCGATCAACCGCTCGGCGATGGTGCTCTTGCCGGCGCCGGATAGCCCGGTGAACCAGACGGTGACTCCTCGGTGCTGTGTCTCCAAAGTGGATATCCTCCTGGACTCTTGGTTTCGTGTTCTATCCGGTTGGCCGGTTCAGCTGGCCACATCCACAGTCGAAGTGACCTTTCCGGTCGCCGGATCGATGTGGATGCCGCACTCGACTTTGTCCTCGAATTCAGACCAACGCCCGGCCCGCGTGTCCTCGCCGGGCTGGACGGCCCGCGTGCAATTGGTGCAGCCGATGCTGGGGTATCCGCGATCGTGGAGTGCGTTGTAGGGCACGTCGTTCTGGCGAACGTAATCCCAGACCTGCTCCTCGGTCCAATTGGCTAACGGGTTCACCTTGATCAGGTCGAACTTATTGTCCCACGAGACGATGGCAACGTCCTTGCGCGTGTCGCCCTGGTCCCGCCTCAGCCCGGCTATCCACGCTTGGCGGTTGGCAAGAGCCTGCTCGTTTGGCTTCACCTTGCGGATGTCGCAACAAAGGTCGGGATCGTGCTTCCAGAGCTCGGGGCCATGGATTTTGGCCTGCTTCTCAACCGAGATGTTGGTCTTGAATCCGATCGGCTGGAACCCATACTTCCGCGCCGCCTGGTCCTTCAGGGCGTGGGATTCCGGGAAAAGGAAGTCCGTGTCCACATAGAAGACCGATGTCTCCGGGTTGATCTTTAGCGCCATGTCCAGGAGGGCCATACCGGACACGCCGCCAAAGCTGCAGGCCAACGTGATGTCTGGAAAGAAGGCATCGATGGCCCAGCGGACGATCTCGTCCGGCTCTGCGTCCTCCAGTCGTTCGTTGATCGCCGCGAGTCTCTCCGCGGTCCATTCGGCTTTGCGGTCTTCGATGGTTGTCATCGGTTCGTGGTCTCCCTCTGTAGCTCTTGCCCACGCCCAAGGCGCGGTGGTTGTTAGATCAGTCTGAGTCCCGCGAATAGCAGCACGGACCCGAGGACGGCTCGGAGCCCGCGTTCCGGGAGCTGGATGGTCATACGACTTCCGAGGATCACTCCTGGGATTGCTCCGACTAAGAGATTGGCCGCCAAAACGAGGTCCACCTTGCCAATGCTCATATGCCCCGCAGCAGCGACCGATGTGAGGATCAATGCGTGCGCGATGTCCGTCCCGACGACGCTGCGACCGCTGATGCGGTAGAGAGTCACGAGTGCAGCGATGACGAGTGTCCCTCCGCCGACCGAGGTGAGGGTCACAAGGACGCCGACGATGAATCCCAAAGCGACGGTAAAGCCGGCGCTCGGTTCGGAAGACCGGTTGGCGTGCTCGACCTGTTGTTCCCAGAACCGGCGTACCCACGGGAGGACGCGAGCGAAGATCACAACCGAGACGGCGATCAGGACAGCGCCCAGCAGACGCGTGATCACCACGTCAGTAAGATCGGGCGAGACGCTCCTCAAGTAGGCCAGCAGAAGCAGGCCGACGAACACGCCCGGGATGCTGCCCATCGCGAGCCGGCGCACGAGTGACCAATCGACGTTGCCCCATTGATGGTGTGTCCATGCGCCGAACGCCTTGAGGACCGCCAGGAACGCCAGATCGGTCCCGACTGCGGTCACGGGACGGACTCCTACCCAGTACACGAGCAGTGGCATCGTAAGCGCGCCGCCGCCCATTCCGGTCATGCCGACCAGGAAGCCCACGATCAGGCCGATAAGCCCGATACCGATACCTGGTTCCAATATTCTCCCTTCCGGAGGCCTCGTTCTTCTTGGGTGATGTCCAATAAAAAACCGCCCTGACGAGTGTCGGGGCGGTCGGTGAGCCTGGTCCTATCCGCTGATCGCGGTTCGTGTCGTCTGGCAGTCGCTTAGATAGTGCCGAACCTCCGCCCCTGGTCGGGCATACAACAACAGAGGCAGATCACAGCGAAGCTACGCCGGTGTGAGCCGTCGCTAGCGGAGGAGCCGTCTGTGATTGTCTTCATGCGTTCGCGGAAACCACCTGACCAATACGGTACGAGCCCAAAAATCCGTTGTCAATGTTTCGTGACGAACGTCACGATTAGGACTCCTCAAACTCAGATTCTCCATCACGCATCTCGTCGGATTCCTCCAACAGACGCTGGAACAAGGGCCAGATCTCCTGGATACGTGGGTCCATGCTGGAGATCGAGATCGCTCGGAATAAGACGCCTGTGCTGACCGTCGCGTTTGTGTCGGCACCTCGTGGCGGGAGCGGAACTCCCAACGCCCGCGCGACGAGTTCAGCCGTGATCCGGCCCACTCCACTGTCGTAGCAGCGCGTCAGAGCGCGGCCTCGGTGCAGCAGCGTCACGCCACCCTTCCCGCGGCGCATCGTCACTTGGACGCGACGCGACGGGCGCTCTAGCAGCGTCTCCGCGTACGTCCAGGCCTTCGCGCGGGAAACGGACATGACTACGGCTCGACCATGGGCTCGTCAACCGGGACGTACGGCGTCGTCTTGTCCAACAAGAGACAGGGCTCACCGGATTGATCCGGGATCTGTAAGCCCCACGGTTCAACAGCATCTACCGGACGCAATCGGATGCCGTCGTCGCCACCGTAGATAAGCAGAGCATGGCCCTCCCCAGAGTCCTCCACGACGGCCGCGTAAGCGGCGCACGGCCCCACGGCGCTCCAACCAGTGACCTCGAAGAATCCCACCTCCCCGCGAACCCCGGCCGTTTCAACCTGGGTGATTCGACGGGGACCGCTCACGACGCTGAAGACGCGATGCAGCGAGTAATCGCAGTTGTTGCCAGCCTCGACCTCTACCTCGATGAACATGACTGCGACCCCCTTCCACGCCTTCCACTGCCGTCACGCGGCGGTCTCCATGAGCGGGTATCGACTCTCTATCCGCTCAAAGAGGTCATGCTACCGGGTTGTGGAACATGGAGGATGATTGGCCCGAAGCACGGCCATGGCAGCGGGTGGTTGTCCGACGGCGCGCTTTGACGAGATACGCTCGTTTGTTCTAGTCTCAGCCATCGTCCGGCAGCATACCGCTGTGAGAGGAGCGATTGGACACACAAGGGTTCATCGACTACCTCTCCAACCGCCGTACGTATCGGGGACAGATTGCCCATGTGGAGCATCAACCCGAGCGGCCAGCGCGGCTAGATCCTGCGCCCGCTACGTTGCATCCGCTGCTGTCGGCGGCACTGGAAGTCCGTGGCGTCACGGACTTGTATCGCCATCAAACCGAGGCTCTCGCAGCTATTGGCCGGGGCGAGCACGTTATTGTGGCAACGGGTCCGGCTTCCGGGAAGAGCCTCTGCTACACGGTCCCAGTCCTGGACGCCTTCCTCGATGCACCGGGCCGAGCCCGTGCGTTGTACCTGTCTCCGACGAAAGCGTTGGCCCAGGACCAACTCCGCGCATTCAAGGAGCTGACGGCTCCTCTCCCCCGGCGGCCAGTCATTGAGACCTACGACGGCGACACAGAGGGATCCGATCGGGCCGCGATACGCCGCTCAGCCGATGTGGTCCTCACGAACCCGGAGATGCTCCATCTGGGGATCCTGCCGAACCACCGACAGTGGAGCCGACTTCTCCGGCAGTTGAAGTTCGTCGTGATCGACGAGGCGCATGCATATCGGGGAGTCTTCGGATCACACTTCGCATTCGTCATCCGCCGGCTCCGGCGGATCGCGAGACTCTACGGTTCCGAACCGCAGTTCGTGATGGCGTCTGCGACGCTGGGGAACCCGAAGGAACACGCGGAAGCGCTTACGGGACTCAGCGTCACTCCGATCACCGAAGATGGCGCCCCCGCCGGAGGCAGGGACTTCGTGCTTTGGAACCCGCCGTTGATCGACGACGCGCGTTCGTCGAGACGGAGCTCGATGCGGGAAGGGTCGGAGCTCTTCACACAGGCCGTAGGTTCCGGGACCAAGACGCTCGCGTTCGTCCGCTCACGGCAGGCGGCGGAGTTGGTGTTCCGGTACACGAGGGACGACCTCTCCCGCGAAGGATCACCGTTCGCGAAGCGCGTCAGTTCGTATCGGGCCGGGTACGTTCCTGAGGAGAGGCGTGCGATTGAGCGGGCGTTCGCAGAGGGAGATCTCATGGGCGTCGTGGCGACGAACGCTATGGAGCTCGGGATCGACGTTGGTGATTTGGACACCGCTGTGCTCATCGGCTATCCGGGGTCGCTCGCCGCGACGTTTCAACAAGCGGCACGAGCGGGCCGCCGCGGTGAGCGGGCGCTGGCGGTGTTGGTCGCCTTTGACAACCCGCTGGACCAGTATCTGATGCGCCACCCCGACATGCTGTTCCGGCGGGGTGTCGAGTTCGCCTTGGTCTCGACGACGAACCCAAGAATCCTTGGGCCCCAGTTCCTGTGCGCGGCGTACGAGGCGCCGCTCTCAGGAAGGGATGCCGACATCCTGTGCGATGAACCGCTACTGGGTGCGACGCTCCGCGCGATGGAACGCGAGGGCGTGCTGTTGAAACGAGCGGGCGGCCGCACCGGCGATCAGTGGCATGCGAGCCCGTCCGTCGGATACCCCGCAGAGTCGATTCACCTCCGGTCCGTCGCGGGAGACCAGTACGCGCTGATGGAGGTGGACTCTGGCCGGTTGCTCGAAACGATCGGCGAACCCGAAGCGTTCGCGAACGCGCATCCCGGAGCCGTTTACCTCCATCGAGGCGAGGAGTTCGTCGTTCAGGATCTCGACTTGATCAGCCACACCGCGACGCTTGCACCAGCGACTCGCCTGCCGTACTTCACGCAGTCGATGGACGATACGGACCTCCGTGTACGCGAACCGCGGGCGTCGACGACCGTCGGACCAACCACGGCTTCGCTCGGCGCCGTCGATATCTCTCGCTCGGTGATTGGGTATCGGCGCAGGCGCCATGACACGAACGAGACGCTTGGCGTGGATTACGTGGACTTGCCAACGCGTGAGTTCGAGACCGATGCGGTGTGGTGGACGCTTCCTGGATCGATCGTCGAGGAAATGCGTGGGCGTGGCCTGGACGTTGCCGGGGGGCTTCACGCGGTCGAGCACGCCGCGATCGGGCTGCTGCCTCTGTTTGCGCTCTGCGATCGGTGGGACATCGGTGGTCTCTCCACTCCGCGACATCCTGATACGGGTGAAGCGACGATCTTCATCTACGATGGCCATCCGGGAGGAATCGGGATCGCTGAGCGTGGCTTCGATGTGCTCCCCGATCTGTGGGAAGCCACACGCCAACTGCTGGTCGAGTGCCCCTGCGAGGACGGCTGCCCGTCCTGCGTGCAATCCCCCAAGTGCGGGAATAACAACGAGCCGTTGGACAAGGCGTGCGCGACGTTGATACTTGACCGCCTGCTGGAGAGCGAGAACCGGGATCAGGTGGCGGCGGCGTCCCCAGCTGGTTAGCTCGGATTCACGTGGAAGTACCGCTGACGGAGGCGGCTGTGTCGTTCGCGCGCTGATTGGGCGGTGTCAGAATGACCGGGCAACAGACTGAAATGCCAGGGGAGAGCGCATGCCGCAATACGCGGTCCGGATTCCGTGCGGGGGAATCGAACTCGAGGGACGGCTTCATTTCCCGGACGGCGAGGAAACGCCGATCGGTGGGGTAGTGGTGTGTCATCCCCACCCCCAGTACGGCGGGGACATGAACAACAACGTGGTGATCGAGATCGTGCGAGCCCTGCTCGAGAACGGGATCGCCGCGATGCGCTTCAACTTCCGCGGTGTGGGTGCGAGTGGCGGCAGCTTTGGCGGCGGCGTTGAGGAGCGCAGGGACGCGATCGCGGCATTGGACTCGGTTGCGACGAACGACCTTGCGCCGCTGAGTTCGATTGGGCTGGTAGGATACTCGTTCGGTGGTGGCGTCGCCCTCAATGCAGCGCCGGAGGCGCATGATCTGAGTGCATTGGCCCTCGTGTCGGCCGTCGGCGACGGCGATGTGCCCGGAGTGGAGCGTCTCACGATGCCAAAGCTTCTCGTAACAGGAGAAGCGGATTCGTTCGCGACGGTGGAGAGGATCGAAACGCTGGCGGCGTCGATGCCACCTTCCGTCGAAACCGAAGTGTACCCGCAGACCGATCATTTCTGGTGGGGCTCGGAGGAGCGGATGGCGGCGCGGGTCTCTGACTTCTTCCATCGGGCCTTCGGGGTCTGATCACGGTTGTTCCGGGTACGGCCCGTTCGTAGACTGGGCCCATGACGGCCGACCCGCCACAGAACTCAACTCCCGCCTCCCCGCCGGCAAAGGGCGGATTCGTGCTGGCAATCCCGTTCGTGGCGGTGGGTGCGGTTGTCCTTGCGGCAGACCAGGCGACCAAGCAGGCCGTCGTTACGTTTGTGGAATGGCGCGATGTGGTGACGGTGGCTCCGTTCTTTGGAATCACTCACGTGACCAATACAGGGAGCGCGTTTGGGCTACTGCAGGGCCAGTCCGGGTTTCTGATCTTGGCGAGCGTGATCGGCCTGCTGGCGGTGATCTTTTACTACCGGGCGAACGGCCGAGAGAGCCTACTCCTGCGTTTCGCGCTTGGGTTGGTGATGGGAGGGGCGCTTGGAAACCTCACCGACCGGTTGCTTCGGGGCGCGGTGGTGGATTTCATCGACGTCCAACCCTGGCCGGGATTCCACTGGCCGGCTTTCAACATCGCGGACAGCTCGCTTCTGGTTGGCTTAATGCTGCTGGCCATCTACGTCATGCGGCAGCGCGAGCGCCGAACGGGAGCGATAGCGCGGCCCGTCCCAACGGCGACGACTATCGGTGGTGACGCGCAGTCCTGACCCCTCCGCGTTCACGGTGGGTGAGCGCGATGCGGGTCAACGGTTGGACCGGTTCCTAGCGGACCGTATGGTGGGGTTTTCCCGGTCGGCGATTGGTCGCATCCTCCGAGAAGGCGGAGTCTCCATCAACAACGCAGCGCCCCGGAAGGCGGGCCAAATGCTCGACCCCGGGGATGTCGTGTTGGTCCAGCGGGTCACGCCGAACGAGGAGTTGACGACCCCCTCGGCTGCTGATGTCCCCCGTGTCATCTACGAGGACGAGTTCCTGCTGGCGATTGACAAGCCAGCGGGACTCCCGGTTCATCCTGGACCCGGACATTCGGTGGGGACTCTGGTCGACCGTCTGCTTGCGTTGGGCACACCGTTGTCCCAATCCGCAGGAGACGAACGTCCCGGGATTGTCCACCGGCTGGACAAAGAGACGTCCGGAGTCATGTTGGTCGCGAAGAACGACGCCGTGCACGCGGTCCTGGCGAAACAGTTCGCCCTGAGGGACGTTCAAAAAACCTACCTTGCGCTGCTCCGGGGCCGGCTCCTGCCAGAAGAAGGCATGATCGACGCACCAATTGGCAGAGACCCGGGCAACCGCCAACGGATGGCGATTGTCACGAAGGGCCGCGAAGCGCAAACGGGGTTCAGGGTCGTTCGCCACCTTGGCGACCGTTCCCTTGTAGTTGCACGGCCTCAGACAGGGAGACCGCACCAGATACGGGTCCACTTCTCATCGATCGGCCATCCTGTCGTCGGCGATCCGGTGTACGGCCGTGGGCGAGGGCGCCGGCGTCACGACACCTCGCGGATGTTTCTTCATTCGTTCCGCCTGAGGTTCGAGCACCCCGTCTCGCAGGCATCGGTTGTGGTGGAGGCAACGTTGGCGCCTGACCTCGAGGCGGACCTTCGTACGATGGCGGGCGCTGACTACGAGGCGCTGATGGAAGAGATTGCGAGCGCCTAGCCAGTAAGATGGACCTGCTCTGAGATTGGACCGCGAGGGATGAACGAACCAGTGGCAACCAACACCGTCCGCGTCCGCTATGCGCCAAGTCCGACTGGGACTCCGCACGTGGGGAACATTCGCACGGCGCTGTTCAACTGGCTGTTCGCTCGCCATCACGATGGAACCTTCATCGTCCGGATCGAAGACACCGATCAGGAGCGACGGGTCGAGGGCGCTGAACAAGAGATCCTCGATTCGCTGCGATGGCTGGACCTAGACTGGGACGAGGGACCGGACACGCCTGACGGCGCATTCGGTCCGTATGTCCAGTCCCAGCGGCTTGGGCTCTATCAAGATGTTGCCCGGCGGTTGATCGATGCGGACGCTGCGTATTACTGCTACTGCTCGTTGGACCGTCTGGACGCCCTCCGGCAAGCACAGACGAAGCGAAAGGCGCCGACGGGTTATGACCGCAAGTGCCGGAACTTGAGCTCGGAGGAACGCGCGGAAGCGAATGACAGCGGGGTGGCCCCCGTGGTCCGGTTCAAGATACCGCTCACTGGCAAGACCACGTTCCACGATGCGATCCGCGGGTCGGTGACCTGGGAAAACCGGCTGATCGACGACTTCGTGTTGCTCAAGTCCGATGGATTCCCGACCTACCACTTGGCTAACGTGGTGGACGATCACGAGATGCAGATCTCGCACGTGTTCCGAGCGGACGAATGGTTGGCTTCGACACCTCGGCATGTACTGCTGTACCAATCGTTGGAGTGGGAACCGCCAGTCTTTGCGCACATGCCGCTGATCTTGGGGTCCGACCGTTCGAAGCTGTCAAAGCGCCACGGGGCTGTTTCGCTGCTCGACTACTCCGAGCAGGGTTATCTCCCTGAGGCCATGCTCAACTTCCTTGCGCTGCTGGGTTGGTCCCTCGATGATAAGACCACCGTCTTGTCGCGCGGCGACTTGGTCCGGGGATTCAAGCTGGACCGTGTGGTGGCGTCACCCGCCATCTTCGATCTGGACAAATTGAGTTGGATCAACGGCGTGTACATTCGCGAACTGGCCCCTGACGAGTTCGCGAAACAAGCGCTCCCGTTCCTCACCCGGGGTCTGCCGGCGGAAGTACGCCGACCGCTCGATTGGTCGTTCACACGCGAGGTCTGTGCACTCGTGCAAGACCGGGCGCGGACTCTCGGTGAGGTGACGGAGCTGGCCGAATTCTTCTATACGCACGACGTCGATTTCCCGCCGGCTTTGATTTGGGCAGGGATGGGGGACAAACAGGTCAAGAAGTTGGCGGATGCCGGAGAGGACCTGTCGAACCATGCGCTACCCGAAGACGCGGCGGTGATATTGGCTTGGCTGGAAGCGGCTGACCGCCGGCTCAACGAGTTGGAGGGCGAGTGGGAAGCGGGCCGGCTGGAGGAGACACTCCGTGCTCTGGTCACGGAGGTCGATTCGAGCACAAGAAAGCTGTTCGGTGCGCTGCGCGTCGCGTTGACCGGGCGCACCGCTGCGCCTCCGTTGTTCGAAACCATGGAGGTATTGAACCGGGACGTGTGCTTAGACCGGATCAGCGCGGCGACCGACCGGCTCCGAACGAGCTACCAACAGCGCCGGGTGGACTCTGCGAACCACGCCGTATCGTCAACGAGGGAGTGACGCCCCGGGCGAACGCGGTTCGCCGATGACCGAGATTCTTGGTCGAAGACAAGCGAGTCAATGGTTTGTTGCCGACCGACGCCTTGAACTGCAGCGAGGCCGAATGGATAATGAGCGAACCCCCGAATGTAGGGTGTCAGGCTGAGCGCGACCCGGTGGTGTAGTCTGGTTTAACATACTGCCCTGTCAAGGCAGAGATCGCCGGTTCAAATCCGGTCCGGGTCGCCAGGCTTTTTGCGGGGAGGTTGCTGTGGAGCTAATGGTCTGCAAGGTCCCGCCATCATTGGCCGGCGATCCTGGGCCCTTCCCCTTTGATCCCAGATACGAAGAACACTTCCGAGCGGCCGCCGCTCGTCGCGCAGTATTGGTGCTCGAAGGTGACGTCCTCGCCAACAGCGACGAATGGTACAGGGCGTTTCAGGTTGACACGCGGTCGCTGTTACCCGCCACGGACGCGGCTGGTCGCTACCTCTACGGGATGCCGACGGAACTATACGTTCGAGCTCAACGAGTCTGCCAGCAATATGCGATCGGTGGGGTGCCACGCGCTGGGGACCTCGGCTACACAATGGAGCACAACAAGCTTTGGTTCTTCACTCGCACACAACCGCACAGCATGGATCGGTTTGATCCCGTCCTGGATCAAATCACCGCAGACTTCTCGGCATACGTCGTGGACGATTTCTTCGGACCGCATCGGCAGCCGCTTGGCGTCGGATAGGATGCCGCGGGGTGGTCGATACGCGAAGACGTCCTCTCGCGGTGAACGGCTCCACGGTGGTACCGTTGGCGACGGTGGTCAAGACACTCGAAGACGCGGGGACTCCCGAGGACCTTATCCACCAGGTAGTCGTGGCGAGTCAACCTATTCCAGTCACACTCCGAGAAGCCGCAGAACGGTGTAGTGCGCCTCATCGCCGGGTACGTTGGTGGCACAGTCGGGGCCTACTCTCCGAAGTAAGTCGTGAGAAGGGCCCAGGTCCGGGTGGGAGAATCGTCTATGTCGATCTTCACGAAGTTGAACACTTGGTGAAGCACCCACCCAGCGGCGATTCGCGCCGAGCACATGACGCGCCAGCTTTCGTGCCGGGAGAGCCCAATCCGGTATTGCTCCGTGAGGCCGCTGAGCGGTGCGGGTTGCCTCTCAGCCGGATTAGGGGATGGCATGCTCGGGGCCACCTTGACGAGGTCGGCAGAGGCCCTGGCCCGGGGGGTTCGATCGTCTACGTTGACCTCAACCAGGTCCATTATCTCAGGGACAACCCTCCCCCCTACGGGCCGCGCCCCAAACTGGAGGCGTACCTCAAGATTGTCGCGAGTGTGATGTAGCACTGCTACTCGTCTGTTGACTTCTGCGGCGGGGGTTGACAGAGCCAAATAAAGGCATCTACCTTTCCCCCAGTCACTATCGGCTGGGGGTTTCTTGGTTCATGGGGAACGCACTCCACCGGCAACCGCGTGAGCGCAGCGTGCCCGATAGTCGAACCTTCGCTGAAGGGACGTGTCTTTCCCTAGCTATTGGGACCGCGTTTTTTGTCATGTCGCTTTGGCTCCACCAACTCCCCGAAATGCCGACGGTCGCTGCCGTCGGACTATTGGCGGCTATCCCGTTGACGTATGCCCTTGGGGCGATATGCGGAGACGCTCTAGCTGGACATGCGGTTCGCTATGTAGAATCCCGCTCCGCCAATAAACGTGCTGACGACGAGCAGAACCGCCGCACCACCCCAATTGCCCACGATGGCGTTGAACACGATCAGCACGAACGCCGTGATCAACAGTAGTGCAAGTAGCACGCGAATGACCGCCGCAATGCCAGCTCCAATTACTCCGCCCATGTCCTCCTCCGTTCTTGAGATCCGCGTACTCGACCACGTACATCCTATTGGAACGGAGGGGGGCACCAGAACACCAATCGTGCGGGTGCCGAGCGATCTCAAACCACCTCGGCTTCGGCCGCCAGATTCCTAGGTAACAAAAACCGACCGGCCCCTATCACTTGGCGGTGCAGCGGGGCCGGTCAGAAGAAAGGAGGGCGTATGCCCTCGCCGACCAATTCTACCAGCGAACCGGCATCGGCGCGAAGACATGGCCGGAACCCGCTGGACTACCAGGACTCTCGAAACCGCGACCTGGGCCGTTGGGCTCCGCTGTTGTACTGCCCGGTCCTGGAGTGCAACAGGCCGGTCGAAGACCACCCACGGTGCACCGAATGCACGATCTCCGTCGGCCCCCACCACTTCGAGCAGTACCTCACATCAGACGGGCGCTGCCTGACGTGTGCCTACACCGATCCAGTGCGTGATCCATCTCTGGAATATCTCCCGCTGCTATTGAGGGCGGGGTGAGCGGTGGCCATGACCAGGCTCCCTTCTCACGTGTATGAGCGCCTAATGGTGCAGGGCCTTGCGCGCGAGTACATCGATGCGGTGGTTGAGTCTGCCCGACATGCCTTCGCGTCGGGCGACCTAGATCACGCGGCGCTGGTCGAGAACAACCACACCGACACCTTCATCGCGGCGCTGTTGTTGGTAGTCGGTGCTTTGGTTGACGAGCTCTCGCTGCCACCCTCCGGCGCACCCGGGGCCGCCGCATGCGACCGCTGCGGGAAGTCGCTCAACCCCGAGCAACTTACACGCGCTGCCGGCTCGGTCTCCTGTCTGGACTGCACGCTGGCGACGACGACTGACGATCTGACCCGCGTCGATATCAGCGTTGGCCTCTTACGCCGATTGCGGGGCGCAGCGTTGTACCGCCCACCCGAGACACACACGGACTCCCGATTCGACGCGACGACGTGAAACGAGAAAGGAGCGACCACCGCCATGAACGAATCCCGCGAGACACGGGCACGCATGAACGAGCCCATCGGGAAACGGAATGGGGAAAAATCCGCGGCACGTTCGAAGGGTTGCCCGGGGGCAAGGACGCAGCGAAACGCGGAGCGCAGACGCGAGCGGCGAACGGCCTCGTGCCATTCCAACGGGTCGACGACGAGGACGACGGGCTCGGCAAAGACCAGGCCGCGGATCGGGGCTGAGGAGTGTCCCAACAAACCATGGCCAAGCTCCATCCAAGCTCATACACACGGCTGTGGCCCGTCTTGGGCCACTACTCAGTCATGGGTGTCATCGACGACCATCTCGCTCGGCTCCAAGAGGCGATGGGCAAGGGCATGTCGTTGCCGAGCCCAGAGGCGTATTTGACTGCGGTCCTCGCAGACGAATTGGAGGCTCTGAAAAGTCCGTCGTTCGCGTCCGAACTGAACGGCGGCTGTGATCGATGCGGGAAAACGTTCGACCCCGAACGAGTGGTCCATTCGTCTGCCGATGCTCTCGCTTGGTGCATCGATTGTGCGCTGGCCGTGGTCGCTGATGAAGCTGCCCGGGTCAACGTCAGCGTCGGCCTCCTGATCCGGCTCCGAGACGGCGTGCGTTAGCCATCGGCACGATCCAGACGACGAGGAGGGTGACCATGCCGAATCGCAAGCAACACCGGGGCCTCAGCGTGCCAGCACGACCCGTTCCACCCGCGGATGCACGCCGAATCGTCTACGTGTGTCGACTCCGATGCGGTCGCTGCGCGGCCCGAAACACGATCCGATGGATGTCCGACACGACTCCGCCGGCCGGCGAGTTGTGTGCCCGGTGCGGAGCTGGACTCCCCCTCCACGTCGAAGACGCATCCGAACCCCAATGACACCCAGCGCTGCTGACCCTCGCGTCGTTGCCCTTGCTTACCGGCGTCCGGTGGTGTCGTGGGTGCTGAGGAGCTTCCGCGGCGCTCGTACCAGGTTCTACTAGTCATGGCCGACACAAACCGCTACCGACGACTCCTCGACCTCCTCGTTCGCCACCCGGACGTCGTCGATTCCCCGAAGCAATCGGGCGAGGCAAGAGCTTGGTGCCCGTGGCACCCGGACCGAGAGGGCGGCAACCCGTCGCTCGGCATCAATGTCAATAAAGGCCATGTGAAGTGTTGGGTCTGCGGGAAAGGCGGCGTGGTCGCGTTGGCCAAGGCGTGGGGTGTTGAAGACCCCGACGCGGACACCCGGCGTCGACGTGCGCCCGAGGAGCCGTTTTTGTCGGCTGAGGCGGCAATGGCTGCTCTCGCCGAGGCCTACCGCCTGCGGCCCGAGACGGTCGATCGTTTCCAAATCGAGCCGCGGCCGGCGGCGCCCTCTCCTGACCGCCTGACAAGGGGGGCATGGCGATATACGACCGCCGCTGGGTACCGCTTCAAGGCGTTCAACCGCAGGGCGAAGCACAAATACTGGTGGGACCGCGGGACCAAGGCGAAGGAACGCGGCGATCTTCTCTACGGTGCGTCGAACGTTCCCAGCGGAACCGAGACCGTCTATCTGGTGAACGGCGAACCGAGCGTCTGGGTCTGCACACAGGCTGGGGTTCCCGCGGTCTGCGCCTTTGGCGAAGGGAATCTGTCGGAACCGGCTGTCCAGGAGCTGGCTAGCCGAGGGGTCGGCACGATCCGCATCGTGCTGGACCTAGACGAGGCGGGCGTGGCCGCCACACTACGCGACGCCGAAATCATCTCCAACGCGGGCTTGGAGGTGTCGGCATGGAAGCTCCCGCCCGAGCTCGGAGACAAAGGCGACATCGCGGACCTGTACGTCTGGAATCACGGGGACGACGCGGCATTCCGCACAGCCCTTGAGGGGCTGGCGGCCTTCGCCCTGCCAGGACCCGACCCGCTCCGAGACGCTGGTTACTTCATCCGTGATGGGGCCTTTTGGATGAAACGCCAGACCCGGGACGGTGAGATCGACGTTCAGCTCACCAACTTCACCGCCACCGTGGAGGAGGAGGCTGTGTATGACGATGGGCTTGAGGAGACCCTTCATGTGGTGTTCTCGGGGCAGATGGCGAACGGGCGCCGGCTAAAGAAGGTCCACGTACCAGCAACCCAAGCGCTCTCACTTGGCTGGATCGTGGAGCGGTGGGGCATGGGCCCGAGGATCCGCCCGGGACCGTCATCGCGGGATACCGTGCGCGACATCATCCAGATGATGAAAGACCTGACGGACGTCTCCCGCCGGACCGTCTTCAATCACACAGGATGGCGTGAGCTCGAAAACCGCTGGGCCTACATCATGCCAGGAGGCCTAGTCGACGGCGGCGATGTCGATGTGGAGCTGGAGAGCACCTACCAGCGGTACCATCTGCCGAAGCCCCCGACCGACCGTGTCGAAGCGGTCCGTGCGTCGTTCCGGTTCCTGGACATCGCCGATCACAACGTCACGCTCCCGATGCTGGCGTTCGCCTACCTGGCCCCGCTCGCCACGCTGTTACGGCCGGCGTTCACGCTCTGGCTTCGCGCCAGTACCGGATCGTACAAGAGCACGATCACCGCGTTGCTCATGTCCCACTTCGGGGAGTTCGAGTACAACACGCCGCCGGTGACATGGGAGGCAACACCGCGAGCGATCGAGCGCTACTTGTACGACGTCAAGGACGCCCTCGCATGGGTCGACGACTTCAATCCCAAGCTGACCGAACGGGAGATGACGCGCCAGTACGAGAAGGCGGAGAACGTCTTGCGGTCTCTCGGGAATGTCCAGGGGCGGGCGCGGATGCAAGCGAATCTCCGTCTCCAACACACCCTCACGCCCCGTGCGCTGATGGTGAGCACTGGCGAGGTGTTCCCGCAAGGTGAATCGCTCGTCGCGCGGATACTCCCAGTCGAGTTCACGCGCGCGTCGGTCAACATCCAACGGATGTCGGCGGCTCAATTGGAGACGGATCAATACCGAGAAGCGATGGCCGTCTACGTGGAGTGGCTCGCGAATCGGTATGCCAGCATCGGCCCGGAGCTCCAAGAGCGCATTCGCGACTACCGGACGATCGCTGCGAACGATGCTGCGGAGACGCATGGACGCACATCAGCAACCGTCGCCGTTCTCCAGGCGGCCGCCGAGCTCTTCGCCGAGTTTGCAGCCGACGTCGGCGCCATCACCGCCGGCGAGGCTGAGCAGCTGACGAGAGAGTCGTGGCAGGTGTTCCTCGACTTGCAGCGTGAGCAGACGAAACGCTTGGGCGACGAGGACGTGACCGATCAATTCTTCAACGTCCTGGACACGTTGCTCTCGCAGCAGAAGATCGCCTTCCTGCCCAAAGGCAGCCACGAGAACCCACCGTTCGGGACGGACCTCGTGGGTTGGTACGACGCGGATGCCATCTATCTCGACCCCGTGGCAGCGTTCAACAAGGTCTCGAAGTGGATGCGGGACGAGAATCGAACGCTGGGCGTGACCGAACCAGGCCTACGGAGAGCCCTCCTCGAACGCGGCATCGTCGCACGTCGTGAAGGGGAACAACGACTCACCGCGAGGCTATCGGTGAACAGTCGCCAGCACCGCGTTCTCACGCTCATCCGGGACCGGGTTCCGTTCAGCGATGGGGTGGGTCAACCCGCTGCGGAGGGTCAGAGGTTGGGTGGACTCGCATGAGTACACCTGTTCGAAAAAACTGGACTAGGTGGGCTACCGCCTATCTGGCTCAGATAGAGACCACTGCGCCGAGGCGACTGGTCTTACTGGACTACTTCGTATCTATAACCACATTTGTCAACTGGACTAGGACTGGACTAGGGCACTGGACTAACTGGACTAGCGACTGGACTACCTCTCTCAGATATGAATCAGGGTTCGGTCCCTATCTGAGTAGTCCAGTTAGTCCAGTTAGTCCAGTGAAAACAGGAGGCCCCCCCAGGGAAAACCGTTACGTACACACGCGACGTGCGTGCGAGCGCGCGCGCTCGCGAGGCAAACCGTGATTCCTATCTGGCGGCGCAGCATTGGAGCGACGAAAAGATCAAGAAAACTTTCTCCAGCGCGAACTATTTTGATGGCCCTAAACAACGCACGCACTTTGTACGCACTGTCTGTGAAATCGACGTGCCGGGAACGGAGCGAGGCGGCAGACGAACGAGACGAATCGTGTTCGGAAGGGAGTGCACACGTGGCCACAACGTATACCGACATTAAGGCGTTCTATGACGACAACCGGGCCCGCCGGTTCTCGGGTGAAGCCGACTATGGGGTCTGGTGGGCGAACGGACCCGGCCGCTGGCGGTGGCGGGTGAGCTACATCGAGGCGACCGGCGAGGTCTATGCGGTGAACCGCGACACAGAGGGGCCGGTCGAAGTGTTAGGAATCGTGCCACCTGATCCACATGACCCAGGCGAGGTCTACTACGCGACTCTCGAATCGGTGCTTCACGGTTGGGCGGAAGGCGGGCCGAAAGACATCGCGTGGGCCCGGGAGCGAATACAGGCCTACTGGGCGGGGCCGATGGAGCGCGCGCTGTGAGCGGCGAGCGGTATGTCTTGGCTGCGGCCAGGGCAGTAGGCGCGCAGCTGGTGCGCCTGCTCGAACCGCATTGCAAGCGGATCGAGATTGCCGGTTCGATCCGGCGCCAGCGACCTGACGTCGGCGATATCGAGTTGCTGTGCATCTCGAAGGTGACGTCCGTCGCCGATCTGTTCGGGGACATTGCAACGAACTGCTACATGCTCGACGAGGCGCTCGGGACGATCGTCGAGGACGCCACGGTGTTACAGAAACGGCTCGACAAGCGCGGCCGGGCGACCTTCGGCGAGCAGAACAAGCTCATGGTCCACGTCCCGTCTGGGATCCCCGTCGACGCGTTTAGCGCAACGGAGAAGAACTGGGGCATGAGTCGACTGGTGCGAACGGGGCCGCGCGAATTCAACGTCCGCGTCATGGCGCGATTCCGTGAGTTGGGGATGAAGGGTCACGCGTACGCCGGCGTGACGGACCCCGAGGGCAACGTGATCGCCTGCCCCGACGAGGAGACGGTGTTCCGGCTGCTCGGATGGCCGTGGACGCCGCCAGAGGAGCGGGTATGAACTTTGGCCAGACCTGCCAGGAGATCGTTTGGGCGACGCGCCGACTGTGTACCCATCCCGCCCGGTATTGCGCGGAATTGCCGTACGGGAAACGCACCTGGGTGTGTGGAGTCCACGCCCGGGCGTTCACTCGCGTAACGCCGATGCAGCGGCCCGTCAGCGGCATTCGCATATCGCGGAAGGTGCTGAGCACGTGTTACGACGCCCTCGTCGAGGTGCGGGCCTCGTCGCCTGACCGCACTGACTTGGATCGCGCGATCTCTGAGGTCGAGCGGCGGCTGAGATGAATCTCCGCGAACGGAAAGAAGCCGGCGTTTGGTGGCTGGTGGGCCAAGACTGTCATCACTGCCCGTGGTCGCGGCGGCGGGCCGATTGGGTGAGACGAGGAAAAGGGCCCCGAATCGATCGCTCTGCCCAACGGGCTCACGAGCGAGCAACGGCTCATCGCGTTGCCACGGGGTGGCACCGGATGTCGGAGGAGGAGATACGCCGATGAACCTAGCGGAACTACAGAAAGAGGCCCACGCCATCGCCAAATACCACGGCTGGTGGGACGAGGAGCGCACGTTCGGCGACCTGATCGCACTGGTGCACTCCGAGCTGAGCGAGGCGCTGGAGGCGTATCGGGAAAGCCCGCTTGAATCTCGTTGGGAGACCATCCGTGAGGATGGCAAACCCGAAGGCGTCGCGTCCGAACTGGCCGACGTGGTGATCCGTGTGGCGGACATGGCCGAGCACTATGGGGTCGATGTCAATCCTGAGTCCGAGGGGCTCATTTATGACTTGTTGTCACTGATCGAGGCGTGCGACCAGGCCAAGTCATTTGGTGACTGGGTTGCGTTGTCGCACGCGCTCGCCGCCCAAGCGTTCACCAGTTGGAACGCGGCCGAGCATGTCTGGGCCGGCGAACTAGCTGCGCTGCTCTACGTCGTTCAGCGCATGGCCGCCCATTACGGCATCGATTTGGACGCGGCTATCGAGGCCAAGATGGAGTACAACCGCACACGCCCCCACCGGCACGGAGGGAAGGCGCTGTGACATCGCCGCTGGAGCGTTTCGTACGCGAGAGCAACCGGATCGAGGACATCCACCGTGAGCCGACTCGAGACGAGATGGACGCGCATGTGGCGTTCCTGGTGCTGCGGACGGTCACGGTTACCGACCTTGAGGCGTTCGTCTCAATCGTTCAGCCGGATGCGGTGCTCAGGCGTCGGAACGGGCAGGACGTGCGAGTCGGAGACCACAGACCACCACCGGGCGGCCCTGCTATCGAGCCAGCCCTAACGGAGCTTCTTGCTGACGCGGGGAATGGATCCCGAGACGCCTACGACATCCACTGCGTGTACGAGACGCTCCACCCGTTCACTGACGGCAATGGGCGGTCGGGCCGCGTGCTGTGGCTCTGGATGATGGGCGGCATTGAATCTGTTCCGTTGGGGTTCTTGCACACCTTCTACTACCAGGCACTGGCCGCAAACAGAATCGAAGAGACGGAGCGAAGCAGTGGCCTTCTCCGGGGTTTCGTGTGAGCCCGCATCCGGTGGAGCCACCACGCACGATCCCTTGAGTGGCCGTGGGTGCCGCCGGAGCGACGAGAGTGAGGTGAACCGTGACTGACGAACCCAAGAGCAAGAAACGAAGGCGGGAGATCGTCAAGCGTGCGAAGTCCTATGTCGGCTTAGGTCTGGGTGACGCGATGGAATACGCCGAGGAGTACACGGTCGGAACGGACGAGTGGGCCGACGAAACGGAACGGGACGCCCTTCTTGAGGAGGTCCGGAGACAGGTCGAGCGGGTTGAGCGGTTTCTAGAGGGAGCGCGGCGGCGATGATTGAACAAGAGCCGGTAATCGTGCTTTGTGGCCCCGATTACGCCGAAGTGAAACAACCGGTCATGTATTGCCCGACATGCGACCAGCGTCGGCGGATGCTGATGTTGGTCGAAGCGTGGCGGGGTGCCGGTTTCACCCGTCTTACCTGCGGTGAGCGATACCACGAGGACGAAGGCCGCATGGAGCGCCCGTTCTCGCCTGGGTGGAGGCAGCGATCAGTCGAGGACGCCAAAGCGCTGTGGACGCAGACCGGCAGAGTGCGGCTGCAGAAGGAACTCTTCCCGTGAACCCCACGTGGCAACTCCGGCAAGGAGATGTCCTCGACCGCCTCCGGGAGATGCCGGACGAGAGCGTCCACTATGTCGTCACTTCGCCTCCGTACTGGGGGCTGCGGGACTACGGCCTGCCTCCAAGCGTATGGGGCGGGAACCCCGACTGTGAGCACGAATGGCAGCCTGAACGTTGGTATGTGAATGGAGGCGGTTCAACCGGGGTTGATGGTGGTGCGTTCAGCAGCCCCGGTGCGGCCAATGCACAACGGATCAAGGATGGACGCTGGCGTGAGGCCTCGGCTTGCCGATGTGGTGCGTGGCTAGGGACGCTAGGGCTTGAGCCCACGGTGGACCTCTACGTCGAGCACATGGTGGGAGTTTTCCGAGAAGTCTGGCGCGTGCTGCGCGAGGACGGCGTTCTTTTCTTGAACATGGGTGATGCGTACGCAGGAAGTGGGAAGGGGTTGAACGGCGACGGCACCCATTCAACCGGTGGCAAGCAGGACACGAATATGGGGAGTCTTAGTGCTCCCGTGAAATCGAAGCGGATGCCGAGGGGTCAAGGCAGATGGGGTGGCGGCGACAACGCCGTGCCGGAACTCAAACCGAAGGATTTGATCGGCATGCCCTGGCGCATCGCCTTTGCGCTCCAGGCGGACGGCTGGTGGCTGCGGAGCGACATCATCTGGTCGAAACCCAACCCGATGCCGGAGAGCGTCCAGGATCGGCCCACGCGGGCGCATGAGTATGTGTTCCTGCTGACCAAGAGCGCCAACTACTACTACGACGCGGATGCAATACGAGAGCCGATGGCTGAATCCAGCGTTACCCGAATCTCGCAAGATTCGTTCTGGGAACAGACAGGCGGAGAAAAGGACTACGGCAGCAATGGCGTCAATGGCAATCGTTCCGCGCGAGGGGCATTAGAGAACTTGGCGCGGCGGACGCCAGCGGGATGGAACGTCAACCATGACGAATCGGACCTGAAGGGACGATACCCGCAGAAAGCCGACAAGCGCCGCGGCCACTGGCGGACTCACGAGGGGTGGCTGGATGTCGGGACGAAGGAGGAACAGCGGGCGATGGGTGCGAACAAACGCACGGTCTGGACCATCGCAACACAAGCCTTCCCGGGCGCACACTTCGCGACATTCTCGGAGGCACTTGTCCGACCTTGCATCCTAGCGGGCACCAGCGAGAAAGGCGTGTGTGGCGTGACGGGGGACCCGTGGGAGCGGGTCGTGAAATCGCCACCTATACCGGGCGAACTGCGCAACCGAGATTCGGGTAACAAGACTGACTATCACCGTCGTTCTGTTGGTGGCGGACAGAAGATCCAGGCTTGGCGCGACGATAACCCGCCAGTGGTCGCAGGCTGGCAACCCACCTGCGGCGCGCCGTGGGGGCGGGTAACTGAACGAAACGATGCGCCGCACGACGGCAAGACGGAGACGCAGTACGCGGCCGGGACAAACGCCAACCGGATATCGCTCGCAAGGCAGGCGGCACGCGAACGAGGCGAAGAGTACGTCCAGCGCGTAACCACTCTCGGGTGGCAACCCACCTGCGACCACGATGCCGAACCCGTCCCAGCGGTCGTCCTGGACCCCTTTGCCGGCAGCGGCACCACCGGCGTCGTGGCGCTCCGAGATGGGCGCAGCTTCATTGGCATCGAACTCAACCATGAGTACGTGGAGATCGCGCGGCGTCGGATCATTGGGGATGCGCCGTTGCTGAACGTGTCCGCCGAGGTGGTCCCATGAAGGATTTCGCGGAGCTCCAGGAGCGGGCAGCGTTCGCTCTCGTCGCGGACGATATCGCCGAGGCGAGAGCCGCGATCAAGGCCATGAAAGAGTTCGTGGCCATGGCCGAGCGTGACCTAGAGAAACTGATCGCTTGGCGGCAGAACGCGGCCCGTCGTGAGGACATCCAATGAAGGCGCTCACGCTATATCAGCCGTGGGCATCGCTCATCGCTCACAGTGTCAAGACTATCGAGACGCGTTCGTGGGCACCGCCGCGGCGGTTCATCGGCCAGCGGATCGCCATCCACGCTGGCATGGAGCGAGGTGCCGCGGGGAAGCTCGATCCGACCACCCACCGCGCCATCATGGAGCTGTACGGAGTGGATTGGGCGAAATCGATGCCGCGAGGAGCGGTGGTCGCAACAGCACTGCTCGCAAACACGTACCAGGTCAAGAGCCGCACGGGCGAACGCGTGTCGCTGGCTGGCGCATCGCACCAGCTGGTCGCCGACGCGTATGGCGACTTCTCACCCGGTAGGTGGCTGTGGATGCTCGCGGATGTCGAGAGGTTGGAGCCCCCGTTTCCGGTTTCTGGTCAACAGCGGCTCTGGGACTGGCACCCGGCAGGAGTAGCGGTGTGACATGGGTCCACGTCCCGTCGACGAATTCAGCCTCTTCTCTGGCTATGGAGGGTTCACGCTCGGCCTCCGGCTCGCTGGTATCCCCGTGCGTACCGTCGTGAATCGCCCGGAGCTAAATCGGTATGGGGGAGAACACTGATGCGGAACCCAATCAAGACAGTTCGGATGCAGACGCAAAAAACCTGGGAGGAGCTCGAACACGAGTTGGCAACCGTGTTCGCTCTCTGGGAGATCGACCGTGGCGAGTACGGCGTGACAAAGCTCAAGCCAGGCACCGGCGTGAAGGTGTGGTACTACCTGTCGTTTGACCCGGACCGGAAAGAGGTGACCTCGGCGTGGCAGGACCGGTCCGACGAGAATCTCTGGGTCTGCGTCGATGCGCTCACAGCGATGCAACGCGCGGCGAAAAGGGGTGTCTCGATCTTCTCAGCCGGCGTGGAACTGATCGCGCTCCCGCCGGGTGACCCGAACGCCGTCCCTCCTGGTGGTGCAAGCGAAGGGCCAACTGGACGTCGAACGCGAGCGGCGGCGGACAGTAAGTCGAGGTTCAGAACGCTCCGTCAAGCAAGCCAGGCGCTCGGAGTCGATGTCGACGCCACCAGCGAGGACGTTGAGGACATGTTCCGGCTCAAGGCGCGCCGGTACCACACCGACAACCAGGAGACTGGCGACCTCGAACGGTTCAAAGAGGTTCAGGAGGCCGCGGAGTTCATCAAGCGGCGCCAGGGGTGGGTATGAGCGATCTCTACACCGGCGACGAAATGGCGCTCGACGTCGGTTCACCGGAGAGGGTAGTGGATCCGTACGACCAGGCCTCAATCGATGAGGTGTACGTGCGGGTGCCGCTGCCGGCGGAGCTCGCCCCACACGCGCGGGCGTTGCTGGCGACACGCGAAGAGGTCGATATTCCGGCGACGAAGCTCGGGTTTATCCAGCTTCGAAGCACATGGGCGCGGCTGGGGTTGATCTCACCGCCGACGGTGGCGGACCCGGGGTTTCACGGGCAGCTGACGATGGAAGTGTTCAACGGCTCGCGGTCTCCCATCCTGATCCCAGCGGCCGAGCGCATCTGGTCGATGCACCTCGTCGCCGTGGACGAGCCCCTGTACCGCGGACGCTACCAAGACCAGCAAGGCATCACGCTACCGAAAGCGCTCAAGCGATGAGCGGGCACGAATCGAAGGGGGGCCGCACTCAGATGATGAAACAGCGCCTAGAAGTGCTCCGCATCCGTGCGGGGTTGTCTCACGCGGAGTTGGCAGATCGTCTGGCGCCAGGGCGCTCGTTGCGGAGCTCAACGCGCGCCGAGAAGGAAGTTGATCTCGGGTTGAGGATCCTGTCGCTCGCCCGAGAAATCGAGGGTGGGATCGAGGTTGTCCTCGGTGACGGCGAACCGACGGACGAGGAACTCAGGACAATGTGGAACGATCTCTCTAACCCGACGTGGCCGGGGCGCGGACGCGGCGATCCAAAAATTGAGCGCGAGCCGCATGGCCCGCGGTCGAGCAGGTCGCCGAAGAGCAAGGGGAAAGACACACCCCAGAAGGCTTGACGCGTGACTATACGTAACGTATACTATTGCCATGGAGTTGCGGTTCACAAGTCACGCGCGGCGCGCGATGGTTGACCGGCGCATCACCCATGAGATGGTCGTGGCGACGATTAACGGTGCGCGGGCCATTGAGGTAGGGCGAACGGCGACCATCTACGATGCTGAGGTAGATGCGCGGCTCTTGCGTGTTGTCGTCGTGCGTGGCTCATACCCGCCAATCGTCGTCACGGTGCACGAACGGGATCGTTAGGAGGAAGGATGGAACTGCGCTATGACCCGGAGGCCAATGCCATTTATGTGTCGCTTCGGGAGTACACCGGGAAACGGCGATCGAAGAACGTGGGTGACTGGCGCCACGTGGTCGACTATGACGAAGATGGCGAGCCGGTAGGGGTGGAGATTCTCGAAGTCTCTTCGGGTATTGACCTCCACGGGCTACCCGAGGCCGAGGCAATCGCCGCACTCATCCGGTCGTTCCCGCAACTGGTGGCGTGAGGCGGGACGGCGATGTCGCGGCTTGGCTCCAGAGGAAACGGGCTGAGCTTGGGCTTACTCAATCCCAGCTTGGTCAGGCCCTCGGTGTGAGAACCAACACGATAGCGCGGTGGGAGCGCGGGGAATTAGTGGTGCGGCACTCGCGGATGTTGCGGCTCGCTCTGGACGCTCTCCGCGGGTCGGCGCCGGGCGACGGGACTCCGGAACGAAACTAACGATCGTGCCAAAAACGCGACGATGCTGGCAGGTTGCACCAATAGGGGGCAAACTGTCTCAATGACGGGGCGGATGACACCGCTCTCCAATAGGCGCGGACGGCGCGGAATGTACACACGGCCCGCGTCTGTGCAACCGGATTCCGGAGCAAAACGTTACATCGCCACCCAGCGGCTGCCCGACTACCTCGAGCAGACTGGGGAAGCCTGCTTGGGATACCAAGCAATGATCTAGATCAGCCGATGGCAGAATCAGAATTGCACAAGCGAGCCCGCCGATTGTTGCAGCGCGGCGACCGTGTGGGCCAACCTTTCGGTGAAGCTCTCGTCGCCGTGGACACAGACGCGCGTGGTGTCCGAATCAAGGACGGCCCAGCCAAGGGCAAAGCGGTCGATGCCTTCGTCGAAGCCCCAGAAGGTTACCGCGTTGGACTGGAGTTCCATTATCGGCACAAGGTCGGTGCCGCCAAAATCGCACTACTCAAAGAAGACGGGCGCTATCCGGTCCTAGAAATCGATCTGTTTCAAGGATTGAACGATGCGTCGGACGATGAGCTGCGGCAATACATCGTTGGTTGGCCCGGTTCGCACCGATTCACTCGCCGCTGGCTGTACTTGCCGTCCATGTATGACATCGAGCGACAGGTCGCACCGGAGCGGCTTGAAGCCTTGGGTTGGATACAAAACCACGCGCGCATCGACGAACGAGGAATGTCATCGGCGGAGTTGGAGGAGCTGTGGGCTAAGGACCGATGGGCCTCCGACGTGCTCGACAATACCAGCCGATTTGGCTGGCTGAAGTGTTGTGTGCCAGGGTGCAACGGCAAACCATCAAGAGGGTCACAGACGGTTGAATCTTACGAAACGTTGCCCCGGTTCGCTTGCTCTGACCACATCATGCACACGGAGTTGCTGACCCATCCTGACGGGGTCCGCGCTTACAAGGAAGCGTTTCCGCGCATCGCATCGGACGTCGTCCAGGGTCAACGAGTTGATCAATCAGGGCAACCAGGTGATGGTCGTTGAGACCCGCGCTCTACGCCCGCGTCTCGACTGACGATAAGGGCCAAGACCCGGAGACGCAGCTCGTACAGTTGCAGCAAGCGGTAGGGGACGCCGCAACCCGCACCTATGTTGACCGCGCCTCGGCCGCCAACCTACGCGGACGGGCGGAGTGGCGGCAGCTACTTGACGACTGCCGCCGTGGACTCGTCCAGACGATCTACATCACCAAGATCGACCGTGCCTGGCGCTCACTGGCACAGATGAGCGCCGACCTGGAGCACCTGGACCGATGGGGCGTCGAGCTGGTGGTGACGACACAGCCGATCGATACCCGTGGTCCGACCGGGCGACTCGTGCGGAACATTCTCGGAGCTGTCGCGGAGTTCGAGCGAGAGCTGATCGCGGAGCGCACGCGCGAAGGCCTTGACCGGGCGAGACAACAAGGGAAACGTCTGGGCCGCCCGAAGGGATCTCAGGACAAGCAACCCCGCCGACGTGGCGGATACTACGCAAGAGCGTGAGGACAAAGGGGGTCGGAAAATCAGTGTGCCGGCTAGGAACGAATCGGCCTCTCAGCGGGGCGACAAACAAACGGGCGTTTGTTTGAGCTCGTCCAAGGACCTGTCACAACGGGAGAGGTGGCACTACCCGGACTGACCCCATAGATGGGAACGGTAGGGGGAGGGTCGGCTACGAGTGAGAGGAGACCTTCCTCCTCAGTACGGTGCGAATGTAGTGTGGTGAGAATGTCCACGTTCTGATCAAGGTGGGCGCATGAGTGCCCGTTAAGTAGCTGCCGACCGCTAATATCATCGGCGAGGTCCGCTGGATGGTGTCGGACGCTTTAGTACAGTTGTGGTAGACATCCCGTGACGCCCACGCATGCGGAGAGCCATGAGTTGCACTGTCGGCCTATCCGCACAAGCAGGGATTCGGACATAGCATTGACCACTCGACAGTACAACGATGAAGAAATCAATGAGCTGAAGGCGATGCCGAAGCGCGTGACCAATCCAGGAGCCCGGTGGGCGAGCAAGCCGGGGCACCGCCAACGTAACTTCGTGGTCGCCGGGCTTCAGGATACCGCAAACCAATTCCAAATCTATCAGCGCCAGAGCGAGGCAGACGAGCACGACTTCTCCTGCGGGATTGCGTTCCTTCCGACCGGCGGACAACGGTTGACGCTGGCTCGTTACAACGGGCCGAGTCACATTCATGGCGACATCGCTTTCCGTCCACACATTCATCGCGCAACGGCGCGCGCTATGTCTATTGGCAAGAAGCCCGAGGCTGAGGCCGAGGAAACCAACCGATTCACAACTCTTGAAGGCGCGTTCAGATGTTTGTTTGAAGACTTCAGTCTCAGCGGGATCACCCCTCCCGAGCCCGACCAAGCGAGGCTTCTCTGATGAACCTCGATGTAGACGCCTTAAGAAACCTCTTATGCGAACGCTTGTGCGAAGACGTGCGTGTCGAGACGCGCCCAGACGGCGAGCTCATGCTACGGACGCACTTCACGTTTCCTGATGGAGACGGCTACCCCTTCCACCTGTCCGAGGCGCCTGCAGGCGGTCTCCGCCTGTCGGACCAAGGGCACACGCTCATGCATGTCAGCTACGAGCACGACATCGACTCGTTCCTGACTGGGACGAGGGGGGCTCTGCTCGAACGGATTGTCAGCGAGGGTGAGTTCGGCTACGCCGATGGCATGTTCTACACCGACACTCCACCGGAGCGACTACCCGAAGCCATCTTCAGGTTCGGCCAGGTGCTGACCCGGGTATACGATCTGACCTTCTTGTCCCGCTCCAACGTGGGCTCCACATTCTATGACGACCTTGCCGACACTCTGACGGGCCTTGTGGACGAGGCGAAGATGCAGCGCGACTACCAACCAAACGTACCGAATGCGGAGGCGTACCTCGTAGATTATCGAATCGAAGGCAAGGGCGAGGTTCCACTTTTTGTCTACGGTGTGCCTAACCGCGACAAGGCTCGACTCGCGACTATTATGTTGGCCTACTTTCACCGACATAGCGTTCAATTCGAGTCGATCATCGTCTTCCAGAACCAAGAGGAGATTCCGAGGGTCGACCTCGCGAGGCTTTCGGACGTGGGCGGAGAAATGATCTCGTCACTGGAGTCGACCGAAGACCTGAACCGGAAACTACTGCGCCGTGTAGCTTAAAAAACAGCGAAGAGCGTATCGCAATTTGCCAGAGTGGTTCGCCTCGTGAGCTCCTAGGTCGAGGTGACCAGCCAGGTCCTTTCCAGCGACCTCGATTCGGGGGGTCTCAAGCGCCCGCCGGTTGGCACGATCCGGCGGGTCTGAAGAAGCGGCAGCGATGGGTGCGCCAAAAACGGGTCCACCAACCGAGGGTGCCGCGGCTATCTAGCCGACCTGCTCCCCATGAGAGGTGTTACAAACGAACGTTTGTGACACCCGTCGCCCCTTGGACTATCAGTGGGGGAGCGGTCAGAGCCCGGTGTTCGTGTAGACGCGGGGCGCGACCTCGACCTGTTTGAGCCCTACTGCCCGGCCGCGGTCAATCAAGTCTTGTCGTGAGGCGTCGTACCGGGCCGCATGCTGCCCAAAGACCGCAGTGAATGGCGGTGGTTCAGAACACTCGACGCCGATCGACGCTCCGCACTCATCGCACACGAAGTCGGTTTCTGATCGGCGCTCGAGAACGGGTTCGTCGTACATGGCTCGGACGGTACCGTCCGTGTAGAGTGGCCGTCAACGAGGTGTGGCGTTCGAGAACTAAGCGACCCACGGTGGAGGTGTTGAGCGGAATCGGGTGAGGTGGAAACCGGTGAGTGGGAAGGCATGAAGGCGTACACGCTAACACTTGACGTGTATACCCTAAGCATGTACACTTCCAGCAATGAGGATCGAGTTCAGCAACAACCGGCTTGCAAGGGCGTACGCGGAACCGGAGCGGGCGATCCGACAATGGGGAGACCAGATCGGCATCCGTTACGTGCAGCGCGTGCGAATGGTGGAGAATGCTGACCGGTGGGAAGATTTGCAATCGTTCCGCGCGCTGCGTATCCATCCGCTGAGGGGGTCACGGCGGGACCAATGGGCAGTGAACGTGACGGGGCGCTGGCGGCTGATTGTCACGAGGCCCGACCAGGACACGGTACGAATCGAGGAGGTGAGCGCGCACTATGGCGACTGAGGAAAGAGTTGAACCGAGGATTGCCATTCCACCGGGCCTGATGCTCAACGACGAGCTTGAGGCGCGAGGAATGAGTCAACGACAACTCGCTGCTTCGATGCGGCGTCCCGTCAACACCGTTAATGCAATCATCCACGGCCGCAAGGCAATCACGGCGCGGACCGCGGTTGAACTGGAGGGAGCGCTTGGAACCCCAGCCTATCTATGGCTCCGAGCGGAAGCGGACTATCAATTGGCCCTTGAGCGGGGGTTTCCGCCGATGGCGTCGCTCATCGAATGAGCTGATCCCTCGCCCAGATGAGTGCTGACCTTGAGCATCTCGACCGGTGGGGTCTCGAGCTAGTGGTCACAACCCAACCGATCGACACGCGCGGTCCTACCGGCCGCTTGGTCCGAAACGTCCTCGGCGCCGTGGCGGAAATTCGAGCGCGAACTCATCGCGGAGCGGACCCGGGAAGGCCTGGATCGTATTCGAATCGGTGAGGGGTGACTAAGGGGCCAGGAGCGGTTCTTCTGGTCGCCGCGTTCTTAGCGGTCGGCGTCGCTTGCGGACCGTCGGACGAGGAGGTTCAGCAGCTCGGCGGAGAGCGGAATCAACAGCAGCCCGCACAGGCCAGTCCGACGCCCACGGTTATCGAGCTTGGTGATGCGGAGGCTGTGCACACTTCCGCCGAAATCTATGGACACATTCCTGTGAGGCCAGCTAGTTCTCAGATCGAGAGTTACCGACTCTATGCGCTAGACCTGATCAACGAAGACCGCGCGAAGCACGGCGTTCCGCCGGTGCAACTCGGCGCGAACGAGGCAGCGCAAGTCTATGCAGAGGACAAATTGGCCAAGGCTTTGGAAAACGAGGATGCGTGGGCCAACGCCTATTCGACCGAGGGTTTGAAACCCTACATGCTGTACGCGTTGGCGGGTGGGACCGGTAGGACGCACATAGCTGGCGGTGGCCGTTGGTATCCCGACCCTTCGTTGTGCAGACAGCCCTTGGTGGTTTGCAGCCCCTTGGACATCGACGAGTCGATCCGCGTTGTTCAGTGGATGGTGACCTACAGCCACGTCGGGGCGGACAATCAGTTGTCGGGTGCGAGGGTCCGCCCCGACGTCGATACCGTGAACATTGGGCTCGCCTGGGACGACCGACGGTGGGTATTCGCGATGTCCCAATATTTTGAATTCGTCGGCATTGAGTATGTATTCGAGCCCGGTTTCGAAAGCGGTACCTTCAGCATGACCGGGCGACCGGTAGGTGACCTGGGTATCGGTGCTGTCTCGATCTACTTTGATCCCCCGCCGCGGCCGTTGACCCGTGAAGAGCATGAGCGCGTGCGCGCTCCTTGCCTAGGTGGAGGAGTAACTGACAAGTGCGACGACGTGGAACCCATCATCCGTGTTCTGCGCCCACCAAAGCCTGGATCCTACTATTCGGACTTGGAGCCGATTGAGGTGGTCGCGGGCGAGTGGAACAGTAGCAGTGACGGCACGGTGACCATCCGTGCGGAACTTGGCGATCAAGTAGCTGAACCGGGTGTCTACACGATCGTCGTCTGGTCCGCCGACTTCGACCTCGTGTTGAGCGAATATTCGATCTTCGCGTACTAGGTTCGCCAACGGCGTCCCGCGCCGTTCGGCTAGCTGGGCTCGGAGGTCGTGGATTGCCCGCTCGGTGCCAGTGTTCCCGTGGGAACACTGCTCGATCGGCGTTTCACGTTTCCAAAGACCGGCCGGCCAACGAGAAAACTCTGATATGCCACGAGCATGATCGCAACCATATAGCCGAGCGGAACCAGGGTAAGGGCCACCGTCATGGCTGTGTACTCGGGAGCGAATTCGTAGATCTCGTACGCAATCGCCGCGGGCTTCAACACTCCCGGCAACACAACAGTTCCGCCGAGGCCGATGAACGTCCCCCCTACGACGCCGGATCGACTTAGATTCACTATGGCCGCGGCGCCGAGGATAGCGCCGACGCCAACGACGACCGCGAGCGTCGGCAAGATCCTGATGAGGATCGCCTTCAACCCGGTCGGTGTCGCTGCCCTGTAGCCCACGTCGATTGTGTGATCGGGGGCTTCACCGGTGAGCCTCGTGATGATGATCGTCTGCCGGTCCTCCACATTTAGAGCCGCACTTGCCGTGACATCGCCATCGATGCTGCTGGTCACCACCATGTCGGTCGTGTACGCGTACCAGTGAGGCGAGGGCAAGGTGACCGATGCTGCCGTGTCGTCGAGGGCGACCGGTGTCTCACGAAAGTGAGCGATCTCGGTGAGCCGGTTCGTCAATACGCGCTCGCCGTCAATGAGGACGGTGGCCAACCCCGAGAATGCGAGGAACACGACCACCAGGGCCCCACCACCGTACAGGGCTGCGAATAAGGCGCGCCGCGGGGCCGATTCCAGGAACCCCCGCAACGGTGGTCGATTCACCCACTCCTCACGAGCCTTTTCGGCGACCTGTGCCCAGATCTGTGACCACTCCAGGCTCGACGTTTCCGGTGTTGTCATTCCGCCGTATCCTTTCCGGCTGCTCGGGACTCGAACAATTCGGCCTCGAGTTCATCGACACGTCCTTCCCTGCCTAGCCCCCAACCGAGGTCGACGCACCACAAGACAATTAACACAACCAACGCTGCCATAATTGGATCGTTAGCTACGTACACGCCGATGCCCGCAAATGGTGCGCTGCATACGTAGAACACCCACGGGGTCGACGAGAAGCTCGATGGTCGTCTAGGCCGTTTCTCTAGCTTTGTGCGAATGTCCGTCAGGAATCGCATGGTGTACGCCCCTTTCGTTCCGGCTTATCGTCGGCGAGGTCGCTGTTTACGCCCGCGTTGTCCGCCGCGACGTCGCTGGATGTGCAGACCCTCGCCGACGGTCACGCGGGAACCGCCTAGGTCCAGGGTCCGCTGGCTTGGCGGGTCGCCATCCCTGCTGAGGACCGTGTACGTCTCGTGTGGAGTGGCGCCCTCGATCGCGAGCGGCGGGATGCCTGCAGGTGGGTCAGGCGAGACGACCGTCTCTCCGGTGTCGATGTCGACCGTTCTCCATAACCCCCCCGGTTCGCGGTACGCAACGACCTCCGGGTACGACGCGACCTCCTGATCAATAATGCGACGTCGGTCGATTCGTCCCCGCCGTGGTGAAGCGTCGTCTCGGGGGGAGATTGGGCGCCTCTTATGACGATTCGGCTTCTGCTGCCCTCCTTCGTCGGTTTCGATTCTTTCAGACGGTGGCCGTTGCTCGGGGGGCTTTTTTCTCTCGGGCGCCTCGCCAACTGGGTCCTCCATCGCCGCCAGTTTCTTTACGAATCGGCTCGACGTCGCGATGGTTGGGACGACTTTTGGAACCGCCGGCAGGACTTTACTTGGAATGGTATCCGTACGGGTCGTGATGTCCTCGCCGGTACGGGTCGTGATGTCCTCGCCGGTACGGGTCGTGATGTCCTCGCCGGTATGGGCGGTGATGTCCTCGCCGGTATGGGCGGTGATGTCCTCGCCGGTATGGGTGGTGATGTCCTCGCCGGTACGGGTCGTGATGTCCTCGCCGGTACGGGTCGTGATGTCCTCGCCGGTACGGGTCGTGATGTCCTCGCCGGTATGGGTGGTGATGTCCTCGCCGGTACTTGTGGCGATGCCTTCGTCGGTTTCCTGCTGGGTTTCCAGGCGACCGTTGATCGCAGCGTCGATAGGACCGCGGTCTGCTGCCGACAGCGACGCTGCGGCCTGACGGAGGACGCGGATCGGGAGCGCGGCGATATTGATCTCTAGATTCGCAAAGGCCTCCGCGGCGTCCGCAGACTCTCGTGCCCGGTCTGCTGCATTTCGGAGCCGGGCTGCGGTCTCTCGGAGCTGTCGTTCTCGCGCGATTGCCTGATCTGCGGCGTGGCGGGTTTGTTGAGTCTTTTCGAGCCCAGCGCGGTGGCTCGCTGCTTGGGAGCGTAACCCCGCACGCTCTGCGGCGGCCTGAGCGGCCTCGGCGGCAACTCGTTGGGCTTCAGCATTTTCCGCCTGCAAGCGGGCTGAGATCGCCGCCCTTCTCTGCCGTTCGACAAGCGCCGCGGCCTGTTTCTGCTGCCTTGCAGCAAGGTCATCGGCATGCTTAGCAATCGCGGTCGCGCCTTCGCGAAGTTTCCCGCGCTCAATCGCAAGATTCACATCGCCGAACAAACGCTCAGCGCGGGCTGAGCGAGCGGCGGCGGCGATCGCCTCAGCGTTAGCCGCGGCGGCCTCCGCCTCAGCGACTGACGCACGTTCGGCCAACTGAGTAGCAGCCTGCCGCTCCGTCCGAGCGACCTGCTGAGCTGTCCTGCTGCTCAGCCCGGCATCATCGACAAGCTGCGATGCTCCTTGGGGAATCGGTAAGGTGATCCCACGCCCCGTCTTAGGGGTAAGAATTAAGCCACCGGGCCCAATGCGAATGTGGGCGGTGACGATGTCGTCAGGGGTGTGCCCCAAGGCGCGCAATAACTCTTGTACCGGTGCCGAGCGGAGGACGCGGCTGGCGCCCTCACGCGCAACGGCTCCTGCGGACGAGGCGCCGGCCCCGTGAAGGGCAAACGCGGCGGCAATCAGTGAGCCCACCGCCGCCGGCCCAAAGGCCTGTTGGTCAAGGTCTTTAACGTCGACAACGCCCTCGCCGCGGCGCTCCACGCCGATAACCTCGCCGGAGTCCGTAAACACAATCCTGTCGCCCTCACGGACAGACACAGTAGTGCCGATGGCGAGACCGAAACTGCCGTCGGGCCGCCGAATCGGTCCGGGCGCAATCGAGCCAAGGTTATCTAGGGCCTCGGCAAAGGCCTCGGCAAGATTGAGGGTGGACTTTCCGGGGTCGATCGCTTTCGGCGATGAACGCGGCGATTGCTCGGTCTCTTGCTCGCGTTGCAGCCGCAGCATGGTTTCGTGTTCGGACGCCTCGGACTCCAATTCGTCGCGCTGCGGAATATCATCACGTTGACGGTGCAGCCGCAGGGAGGTTTCACGGTCGGAGGCCTCGGACTCTAGTTCGTCGCGCTGCGGGATATCACGTTCGTCATGCAGCCGCAGGGAGGTTTCACGGTCGGACGCCTCGGACTCCAACTCGTCGCGCTGGGGGATAAGGTAGGTAGCGGAGTCCGGCTCCTTCTCGATCGGGTCGCCGGCTTCCTCCGCCATGTCAGGCAAGGCGACGGCTTCGGCTCGTGCGCGTCGTTCCGCGTGTTGGGCGGCCACGCGGTCGGCGGCGGAATCGACCGCTCCATCCTTGCGGAGCTGATCGAGCGCCTCGATGGCGATTGCGACATCCTCCTCGGCAGCTTCGGGATCGAGGATGACTGCCTCGTAGGCTAGTGCGAGTGCCGTCTGCAGCTCTCGGCGCTCGAGCTCCGCGCGTGCGGCCTCGACGGCCGTCGCGTCTGACTCACCGGCCAACGCCGAGTTGAGAATCTGGTCGAGGGCGGCACCGCTGATCCCCTCGTAGAGAGGTTCGTCCTGGTCGTCGTATTCACCGCCGTCCGCGGGCGCGAAGTCATCCGGCGCGAAGTCGTCCGTGATCGGGTGATCTCCCATCGAGTGGGCAGCATCGGCTGACAGCATGTCGATGGATACCGGCCCCGGTTCCGCTTTTTCTGGGGGTGCGAGAGGTGATTCGTCGACAAGGAAGTTCCCCTCCTCGTCTATGCCGGCAAACACCAGCATCGAGTCGATCGCACCGTAGCTCTGCAGGCGATGAAACTCCTCTTCCGGGCTGAGGCCGCTCATGTCGAGCGCGTCGGGGCCGTCGGTCATAACGACCGATTGCGCCCACTCCGGTAGAGCGTCCCACTCCTCCTGGTCGACAGACCGGAAGCTCCCGTCATCGTCCATCCCGACGAACGCCCGAGATGGATCGATATACCCCAGCTCTTGATACCGGTCGAACTGCGCTGCCGGTTCGAGGCCTCCGACGTCCAACGCGACGAGGCCCTCGTCCATGACGGCCTCCTGCGCTAGTTCGGGCTCCGCGTCGAACTCGTCCTTGTAGACGCGGGCATAGACCGATGGGCCACCGCGGCCCCAAGCGGCGGCCGTTGTATCGATCGGGACGGTGAGCACCTGACGGCCAGGTTCGTCGGTTGCGTCCGTCAGCGTGGACGGCCCAACGGCGAACCGCTCCCGTTCCTGGCGCCGCGCGTCCTCGAGGAGCGCGAGGTCGGTGAGGTGATATCTTTCGCCCGTGTTCCGATCGATCGCGAGCTGGTCGTCGCCCTCGGTAACGACATCGAAGCCCAGCTCCTGAGCGATCTCGGTTCCCTTCACCCTGTTGTCGGAGGCGAACGCGTCGTTCGTCGTTGAGAGTTTCTGAGGCTGGGTTCCGTTGCTGCTTGTGTTCGCTTTTTCTATTGCCACCGTGGACCTCCTGTACCTAGAAAGGCAGAAACGCTCGAACGGTCTGTGCGACTGCGCCAATCAACGTGCCCATGGCGCTGATGAGGCGGACCCCGACGGACGTGACCACGTCCCAGAACATGATTCCGCTGAAGACCAGTAAGAACAGCCGTGCGGGCCACAACGGGCCTCCGAGGAAGCTGAACCCCCACGTGGCCAGCGATCCGAGCGCCAGAAACAGTTCGAACGGCCCGACCGGTATCGGGAACGGGAGATTGAACCAGGCGAACTCGTTCTCCATGCGGAGTACGTTGAACTGCAGGAGCACATTGAGCGAGCTGGTATCGGGGCTGGCCCCGCGGAGCAGGTATTCGGCGATCATGAAGACGATCCAGGTAAAGACGAGAGCGCCTTGGAACCGAGCCACGCGTCATCTGTCCTTCATGCCCTCGAGAACTGGTGCAGGCTGACGACCGACCCCGCCGCGATCGCGGATAAGAAGAAGTCGAGCCCATCGATCTTTCCGGCCATGAAAACAGCGCCGAGGACCGCGCAGTAGGCAACGGCCGCGAGCGGGAGGATTCCCGTCGGGGACGTCGGGCTACGTGTTGCGTGGGCCACCGAAGCGGCGACGAGCAGGCCCACCATGGCGGCGATCACGAGCCACCACGCCTCGGGGGTCAAGAGGCCAGCGTTGGCGGCCTCATCGAGCGGTTCCGTGAACGGCGTGCCGGGCAGTTGTTCCCGAGTGCCGATCAACTCCTCGGCGCCGGCGAACGAGTCGTCGACCACTCGGACCGGTGGTGTTGAGCTCGTGAGTGTGCCCAAATCGTCGGATGCGAGGATCTCAAGTGGACGGACGTCGACGTCGATTGCCGACATATCGCGGACGATCGAGTACTCACCGTCACGGTTCCCACTGGAGGACTGGTCCTCGATGGACCCGAGCCACGTCCAGCTGTTGTCCGCCGTGCCGGTTTGGGTCTCCGAGACCTCGTCGGGCTCCATCTGCAGGTCCACGACCCACGTCGGGGAAGCGATATCGGTACCGCCAAGGCGCAGACTGCGGACGTAAGCGGGCACACCATCGCCGACCACGATGTCCGACGAGCTGTATGAGGTAGCCCCGTCGGAGGTAACGCTCGCGCTCCCGTCGCTCGTCCCTTCGGCGATGGAGAGATCGGTCGAATCGCGCGTGAAGGAGATCGACAACGCGCCAGGTTCGATGCCGTCCAGCGTTACCTGGTCGCTTTGTTCGTAATATTGCAATACCGCCCAAACGGCGTCGATCTTCACGGTTCGGTTAGAGGATCTCGAGGGGACAGTCACCCCGAATCGGAGGCCGTCGGTGCGCATCTGTTCGTACGTCTGGCGTTCGGTGGAGAAGAAGGGGGCGTTGACCGTCGTCCATTGGTCGTCATCACATACGCCTGCGTATTTTTTCGAATCCGCTCCAGACGAGTCGACGGTCAGCAGATCTATGGACCTGCCTGAGTTCGTGCCGTTCACAAGACATCGCGCGTAGACAGTCATGGTCGAGATGAAACCGACCGTCGGCAGCCACTCGCTGATATCTGCGGACAACCGCAATCGACCGGACGCGAGCAGAGAACCATGCGAGACAGCCCCGTTGCCTTCGTCCTGGACGAGCTCCCACCAGTCGGCGTTGGGGTCGCTTCGTGTTAGAGCCCCTGTAATCGTGGCGTCGGGGCTGATGCTGTCGCTCGTTATCAACGAGGACTGGGCGTGCCAGGCCACCGCACGCACCTTGTCGCCATCCCCGACCTCGATCTCCCACGCGTGGTCCCGCTTGGCCAACGTTTCCCACTCCCCGGCTGGTGGAATCGTGGGTACGTCGGCATTGATAGCAACCGTGAGGTTGGAACGAACGTCGAGGGAACTGTGGTCGGCGACGGTGATCGTGTCGCCGGCCTGGACCGGAATCCCGCCGTCCCGAGTGGCAGCGGTCGAGTCGCCCATGTACAGGTAACTGTTGCCCGTTCCGCCGTCGGCGGCGAGCGTCCCGAACGGGACCCACCAAGTAGCCGAGTCATCGGTCAGCCCCTGGAGCATGGGGCCCGGCAACACCTTCCCTGATGCGTCGGTCGCGATCACGTCGTCGCCCGTATCGGCCATGTATCCACCGGTCACCAGGTTGTCCACGAAGAGCGAGACAGGGAGGCTGCCACTGACCGCAGAATCGCCGCTGTTAGCCGCGTACACTTCGATCCGGTAGTCGCGGCTCGACACCGTTTGAGCTGCGACCGCAGCGACGATTCCAAAGAGCGCCACCACGGCGACGAGTGGGGCGGCGACCAGGAACCTACGCATCATCCCGTCGGCACGATCCGGCGGATCAAGAGGCCAGCCGCTGGCAGGACGGGCACCAGGATGATTCCCGCTGCCACGGGGTAGCTGATGAGATCGATGCGGCCGCACCACACCAACACGGAACCGGCCGCCAGGAGGGCAACGACCGGTGATGCTCCCACCCGACGCGTGACGGCGATCGCCCCGGCCATGAGTGCGCCGACCATCACCACCGCTGCGGCGCCGCGCGGTATCCCGAAGAGCGCACCGATCTCTCCGACCTCGGCGCCGATGCTGCGCGCGGCCGCCCGCTCGTAGCGCACTTCGACGATCGACCCAGCGGCTGGCGCGGGGGTAATCGTCACAGTATCCGGTGGCACGTAAGCCCATTGATCGGAATCGATGACCTGGCCGTCGATCAGGACGCTCATGGCCGTTGCAACGGGATACCGGTGGGGCGAGCTCAGCTGATACGTGTCTGGGGCCGACCACGATTCGCTCGCGGCGATCCCACCGACCCCGCGCGCCCGATACCAGACCGCAATATGGTCGCCCGACGGCTCCGCGGTGAGCGTTACCGTCGCCGGCGGGGCAAAGGTAAAGGGCGCGACTACACCGTCAACACGGACGACGATGTGGGTGTCGTCCGGCCAGGCATGGGGCGTATCGAGGATGTACTCGCGGCTCGAGACCTCGTAGGTCTGAACGGTCCAACCAGCTGCCCCTTCCACGACGGGCGCATCCGGCACCTCTTCGACGAACTCAGGTTGCAACACCGCCGTCGCGAAGGCCTCGGGCACGATGTCGATCAGCGCTGGCATTGCCGCAGCGATGACTTGGCTTCCCACGAACGCGATGCCGTTACCCGTGATGTATTCGGTATCTGATGGGTCTTCGCGCTCGAGCAGTTCAATGATGCGGCGTAGACCCGGGGCGAGCTCGTCAACCGTCTCCTCGTGATTCGCGGTCGCATGCCAGACAGGAGTCCGGCACGAGCCTTCCTGGTCCTCGATGATGGTTGGGCTCGCTGCGATGCATGTGCTGACCTCGGAGTCAGCCCACGGGATCTCAGAGGCTAGGTCCGTCGGCCGGTATATCGCGGCGACGCCGTAGGCATCGGACGGTAGGTTCTGCGTCCCGATGGTCGTATCGTCGTTGACCGCGGTGATGATCGCGCCGGTGCGCCCGTATCCCACTTCCTCGGGCGACACCTCTGCTTCGCGGGCGACGTACGCGACTAACAAGAGCACGTCGCCGTCCTCGATGACGTGGCGGTACGCGTCGCTGCTGAGTAGCAAGAGGCGGTCGTAGCCGTGGGAAGCGTGCAGGTCGCCGACGGTCGTCGTTAGAATCAGCAGCGCGGCCGCCGAGGCGACGACCGCGTGGCGCAACACGGTTACCCCAACCCGGAGCGCAACAACACCCGTAAGCGCGCGTCTTTGAGTCGTGTCTCTCGGTCCTGCTTGACCGGCGGCATGGGCGCTGTCAATTGGGCATGGCGCTCGGCACGAACCCGGTCCTGGGCGATCTCCCGGCGTTCAGCGAAGGTCGGTTCCTCGCGGCCGATGAACAGACCGATTCCGCCCGGGACACTCTCCGCCACTTCGATGATCCTGCACACCACCTGGCCATGCGGGGTGAGTTCCCCAGTCCGGTAGCGTTGGAGTTTGCGTCGGTCGATGCCCATTCGACGGGCCAATTCTTGCTACGGCACGCGCATCCGGGCCCGGAGGGCGGCCAGGCCCTCCGGTATGTCGTATTGAGTCGCTGTCGCCTGCGTCATCGTCTTGGACACCTCCTCGCGCGTATTAAATACAAGAAGAGCGGCACGCCTGCCAATGCGGCACAAATGCCGCATTGGCAAGCCCCTCAGCTATGCCTAGGCTCCGCCCCCATAAAGGAGGACGAGACCATGGACAAATTCATGAAATCACTGCTGGCCGTGATCGGGATCGCGCTGACGCTGACTCTTGGGGAGGGCATCCTCTCCGAACGGGTCACGACGCGAACGGAGGGCACCCTCGCGGCCAATGCCGTCACCGTGTCGGACGCTTGGTATACCGGGAGCCGGTTGTTGGAATCGTCGACAGGGGAAATCGCAGGCTGTGAGGTCGCGGATGGCAGCCAGACCTTCTCGTCGTGCGACAGCGCGGACGGAACGATCAACTACCTAACGGAAAAGACGACCGGTTTTGCGACCACGCTGAACATGCTCTTCAAGATGCTGCCGGTGTTGATCACGCTTGGAGGCGTTGGGATCATCTTCAAGGCCGCGATGAAGCCCGCGAAGACCCGGATCGACCCGGCGGAAGCGGGCCTCATGGGGCTCATGGGAATCGTGACCGTCGGCATCGTAACCGCGTTCTCGGCTGCAGCATTCGACGCCTACGCGGCAGCGCCGGGGTTCACCGCAGGCACGACCGCCTTGGTGCTGTTGCCCCTCGGGTACTTGATGACGATCATCATGAGCACCTATGGAGCGTTCACCGGGGAGTCATTAGCCCGCCGCACTTTCAGACCCCGCGGTGCGCGGGGTAACCTCGGGTTCTGAGTAGGGTCGGATGTGGGGGTTCGGCGGTTCCGAGGATGATGCCACCGACCGCGTCACAATTCTGACGTTGACCAAGCTCGGGACGGTCCAGGTGGAGATCGCACAACGTCGGGGGGAGGCGCTCGCGGTCCACGATGCGCGGCGCCTCCACCTGATGGTTGGCCGGCCTTGGAGGCACCTCGCGCTCGATGGCCAAGGGCGGCTCAGCGGCCCGCAACGGCCCTTGGCTGGGATCTATAGCGAGGCTCGAGCCGAGCCGCTTCCGCCGGCGGGCGAAGAACCCGTCGATCCCACGTCCGCCGCGGACGCCACCTGGGAGGGCTATACCGTATCAAGGGGCGATCGGTCGAAGAGCGCGATCGAGGCGCAGATGCGGATCGCGGGCCGGCTCACCATCATCATCATCGGACTCGTCGTGGTTCTTGCAGGCGTGATGATCTTGGCCCTCGGTCCCGATGCTTTCCAACAGGCCCGACAATGGTTGCCCTCAGAAGGGGGTTGAGGATCGGGCGCCGGGACACTGACCGGCCGCAACCGAGCCTCGACGAACTGACACCACACACCGTCCGCGACCGCGTGCGCGCGCTCTACCGTGATCCCACGACCTATACGGTCTACGACGCGCACTACACCCCGACCCCCGGTGAGGGCGTCATCGGGTGGACCGTGGTAGGGACCGACGGCCTGCCACGAGGGCAGGTCGTCATCCTTGAGCGGGTCGACAACAGCGACGCAGCAGCACGGCAACGCCTGGCTGCGTCGACCGTCCCCGGGTACTGGATCGTCACGCCGGATAGCCAGTACGTGTCGCAGCATCTGATCCCGCGCGATGTACACCCCGATGGGACAACGGCCCTCAAAAGCGCCGACGATATCTTCAAAGCGGCGCGGGACTTCGAGTTCGATCCGGGATCGAGCTCTCACCCACACGAGCTCTATGAGCAGTACGAGGGATCCTGGATCGACGACCTCAACGCTAATGCAACGCAGCATGCGGCGACCACCCTCGCGGGGATGGGCCGAACCCTCGTGTGGGTGACGGGAATCCTTGCTGCCGCCATCGTTGGCAGCTTGTTGTTCTCGCAGGGATAAGGGAGCGGCGACGATGGTAGAGCAGGACGGCGCGGCCGGCGGCGAGCTGCCCGCCCACTCGCGCGAGTACAGCGGAAGCGGAGCCCCGTATCCGTCCAGACGGGACCCGGCCGTTGAGGCATTGTCGACCGTCGGCAGCGATCTTGGCAGCATCATCCTCATGTCCGCGCTGCCGCCGATCATGCAACGCGCGCAGATCCGTCGGATTCAGATCGCTGTGCAGCGACGGTCCCCGAGGACCATAGCCATGGCGACGCTGGAGATCATCGGGTCCGCCGGCGCAGACGGCCGCGCCCGGTCCGAGACCTTGGGGGCTGGCACGTCTCCGGTCGAGCATCTCATGGACGCACAACTGCAGCGCGAGCAGCGGTCCAGCGTCTCAGGGATTCTGGGACGCTTGATGCGCCGCCGCGGCGACGATCCCCAGCCGCCCGGACCCGGGTAGCCACCCATGCCCCTTCTGAGCCCTTCCAGACCGCGCGCCGGCCGGATCACGCCGATCGTGGCAACTCCCGCAATCCGACAGCCGCGTCAGCCACCCCCAGAAGAGCATCACGGCCTCCGTGTCATCGCCGGCGTCACCGGGTCGGGTAAGACCCTCCTCGCGTGCCACTTCGCGTACGAGTACGCGGGCGCACGCTGCACACGATGTGAACCAGACTGCGGCAAGCGTTGGACCGTGTTCTCGCACCTCAAATCGACACGGCATTGGGCAGAATCGTTCGATCTGTCAGCGGGTCTGGCTGCCGGAGACGACGCGTATGACCACGGGGTGGTCATCCTCGACGAGGCGTACCTCCTCGCTGAGCGTCGCCGCTTCATGCGGAGCGAGAACCTCGTCATGGACTACGCGATTCGGCAAACGCGGAAACGCAACACCATTGTCATCATGACTGCACAAGACGTGGGTACGCTCGACGGCCGCATCTACAAGCAAGCACGCCGCGTCTACAGAGTCTGGACCTACGACCGCGGCGTACACGTCTGGAGCGATACCTACACGACCGCCCGCGGCGATATGCCGCCCGAGCAGCTCTGGCGATCCCGCATCCCACGCCGCGAATGGTGGTACACGGCACACTCCCGTAGCCTTTACGACACGTGGGAGATCGTCGATCAGCCCTCCCACACCCGCGTCCCAGACCAACGCGTGCGAGTGGCCGGGGCGGATGGAAACTCCAAAGTCGTGACCGTCGGCACCCTCGTTGGCGCTGTCATCTCCTGGATGGTGGTCGAGGGGTGGCGTACTGCCACCGTCGACATGATCGCCGAAGCGATCGCGACGATGTGGCCCGGCCTGCAACTCCCGCCTGGCGCGTTGTCGCAGGTTCTCGAGAGTCAAGGGTTGATCCGGGATATGGAAGGCCGGTATCTGCTTTCGATTGAGGCGGTCGTTTCGTGATGGGCGACGCCGCAGACAGCGTGGCGGGGATGATCGGTTGCATCGTGATCGCCATGATCGTTCTTCAGACGGATGCCCTCGGAGCGCAAGGCGCCCTCACCGGTGGGCTGCTCGTTCTCACAGGTCTCGCGTTTGGGCTTACCGCGATGGGCGACTTCGGAAGGTAGTTCAAGCATGCGTACCATCGGTCCAGGACTCACGGTCTTGCTCCTGGCCGCCATCCTGCTGATCGCGCCACCGATGCTCCGCGCCATATTTGATGGGACGAGGACGGCCTCGGCACACGACGTCGAGGATATCGACCGGGCAATCGATGCCCGGGTCCAGAGCGCGATCGCCCACGGAGAACAGAGCGGCCTCACGTTGGTTTACACCGGCGGAGACGGCCAACAGGCGCCGCAGCTCGACATCACGGACCAGCTCCCGTCCGGAGTCACGATCTACGGTGGTTACGCGGCCGTTGCTGACGCGGCCACGGACCCGACGTGGACGGAAACCGCTATCACGCTGACCACGAGCACGACACCCGTACTCGATCTGGACGCGCCATCGTCTGGGTTCTATCGGCCCGGGATCGCGATTCCCGCGGGGTTCGAGCCAGCAGTGATCTGCGGACCGCCGGTTGGCGACGCGGGATCAGTGATCACCAGGGGCGGCCTCTACGTCGGCTGCAGTACCCAGGCCCGGACTGGCCTCGAATCAGCGGCGCCCGGCATGGTCGAAGACGGGACAATCACCATCTCAGGAACGACACACACCATATGGGCCACGCGCGAGGCGCTGACCGGTTCCGGCGGTTCGGCCCGGTACGCGGTCGAACTGCGCCCAACCTAGGAGAGCGCACGGATGCCGGTCCGGCAAACGTAGCCGAGCGTGGTCCCGCGGGAACACTCAGACCACACCAGTGGGAAGGGGAGAGACTACAAGCAATGACCAGCTTTTTGTATCAGTCAGTTCTTCGCAGCCGGCCCGCGGCGAGCGGTGTTGCGGCCTTCATTCTGTTTCTGGTGAGCGCTCCGCCGCTAGTGTTCGGCCTTTCCGCGGGGACTGATTTGCTGGTGCCGCAAATGGTCGTACTTGCCGCCAGCATGCCGTTCGCCCTGTCTTGTACGTTGGGGGTGACGGCCTATCTGGGCGCGGTCGGCCGCAGCCTCGTCTTCGCGTTCCCCCAAGAAGAGGACCAGCTCCGCGCGTTGCGGTCTCTAATGCAAGCCGAACACATCCGCAGCGTCGATCTGGTGGGTGGACGCCGCGGCGGTGGTGTGGTTGTCGCCACGCCGCGCCGGGGCCGGCAGTTCGACGCTCTTCGTGACCTGACGAAGACAACCTGTATCGACGGCAGCGAATGGGCGCCATAGCGCCGCCCAGAACACGTTGAGCACCCGTTCGAGACCATCTCGCAAGGAGGGTTCCCGTGGCGAGTATGAAGGCGGTCGCCGATCGAGCAATCGAGGAGGTCGGTCGCGGAGGACGCGAGCCACACAAGCTCCCTGCCGGCTGGTCGGTCCAAACCGTCCACGAGGCATCGGGTCAGCAGTTAGGTGCGGTCGTGATCTTCGACGGTCACACGCAACCAGTCGCCGCGATACCGATTGATCGCCGCGGCGACATCCCAAGGAACCTGGCAATTTTGCGTCTCCTGGATGTGGAGGAAGGTTCACGCGACGGACGCACGCGGTCTCCATGGGTGGACCTGGCAATTCAGGCAAAGCATGTCGCAAGGGGTGCTGATGCGAAGCGGACGACAGAACGCGATCGGATCGCACAGTACTTGTGGTGGGCCTACGTGTACTGAATTGCGAACTTTTCGATTGGCCGTCGCCTTATGACTAACTGACGAGAGTTCTGCATTACATGTGCGTCTCCTAGGGGGGTGGCGCAGCACACGGGCGATCCGCTATCACCCCCAGCCGCGCCCATCATCGTCCTTGCTCGCCCGTCCTCCACCGCGTCGTCGTCCTTCCCAACCGTGACCTCCTCGAAAGGGTCAGCCCGTAGCGCCTCGCCGAACATCCCAGCGGCGGCGGGCCACCTGCCAGAGTCGAAGAGTTCTCCTGCCTGGTACAGAGGAATGACGGCGGTGGCGAAGCTGGAGATGTCATTCAAGACGGATGCGACAGTAGCTTCCTCTCCTATCTCCGGCTACGTCGCACCACAATTATGAGAACGACTCCGGCGACTACCCCAATCACTACCACAACAATAGCCCACCAGGGGAATCCTTCGTCCCCGCCGTCCGCCTCGGACGGCGCTGGCTCCGCCGTGGGCGTAGGCTCCGCCGTGGGTGTAGGCTCCGCCGTGGGCGTAGGCTCCGCCGTGGGTGTAGGCTCCGCCGTGAGCGTAGGCTCCGCCGTGGGCGTAGGCTCCGCCGTGGGCGTAGGCTCCGCCGTGGGCGTAGGCTCCGCCGTGGGTATAGGCTCCGCCGTGGGTATAGGCTCCGCCGTGGGTGTAGGCGTAGGAGTAGGCGGGAGCGGCGCTTCTTCAGTCTCGCCTCTGCCTGATTCCGACCAAGGGCTGACTCCCTCGGCGTTGATAGCCCGCACCTGTACCTCGTAGCCGGTCTCAGGCTTAAGATCGCTCAGGGTCATGGACGTGCCGGTGCCGTCGTACCCGACGTCTTTGAACTCCCCGTCAGCTTCACGGTATTGCAAGTCGTAATCCGTAATCTCCGGCCCTTGGTTATCGGGCGCTGTCCAGCTGACCGTTAGGCCAGTCGGGCCGGTGTTCGTTACTTCAGGAGCTCCCGGCTGAGAGGGCGGCTCAACCACGTTCTCTACGGTGATGGTAACTATGATCCCATCGACACCCCCTCGGCGGTCCCGGGCGCTCACCCGCACCGAGTATTCGTTCTTGACCTCGTAGTCCAACGCTGTCTTGGTGGTGAGCTGCCCTGTGCTAGGGTCCACGTCGAAGGAGGCTCGATCCATTCCCCACAGCCAGTACTCCAGCCGGTCATTGTCCGAATCCCTGGCGTTCACTGGGTCCCCCACAGCCATGCCCACTTCTGCGTTCTCCGGGACGGTGCGGGTGGTGTTGAGGCCCTCGTTGAACCTAGGCGAGCGGTTGGCAGGTTCGTCGTCCACCGCAGTGACGGTGACGGTGACCGTGCCGGTGTCCGTACCCCCGTTCCCGTCGCTCACTGTATAGGTGAAGGAGTCGGACCCGTGGAAGCTGGAGTTGGGGGTGTAGGTGACGGTGGCCCCGGCGCTCGTGATCGCGGCGCGGCCATTGCTAGGTACGCTCACCGCAGTTACGCTGAGGCTGTCACCGTCCGCGTCCGTGTCGTTGTCCAACACCCTAATGACGATGGCCGTGTCCTCGGCAGTCGTGGTGGAGTCACCCATCGCCACAGGCGGGTCGTTAACTGAAGTGACGGTGACGGTGACCGTACCGGTGTCCGTACTCCCGTTCCCGTCGCTCACCTTGTAGGTGAACAAGTCGGAACCGTGGAAGTTAGCATTAAGAATATAGGTGACGGTGGTCCCGGCGCTTGTGATCGCGACGCTCCCGTTGCTTGGGGTGCTCACCTCGATGACGCTGAGGCTGTCACCGTCCACGTCCGAGTCGTTGTCCAACACCCTAATGACGATGGCCGTGTCCTCGGCAGTCGTGGTGGAGTCACCCATCGCCACAGGCGGGTCGTTAACTGAAGTGACGATGACGGTGACCGTAGCGGTGTCCGTACCCCCGTTCCCGTCGCTCACCTTGTAGGTGAACAAGTCGGAACCGTGGAAGTTAGCATTAGGAATATAGGTGACGGTGGTCCCGGCGCCTGTGATCGCGACGCTCCCGTTGCTTGGGGTGCTCACCTCGATGACGCTGAGGCTGTCACCGTCCACGTCCGAGTCGTTGTCCAACACCCTAATGACGATGGCCGTGTCCTCGGCAGTCGTGGTGGAGTCACCCACCGCCACTGGCGGGCCGTTGGCTTGAGGGATGGCTTCCCCTTCTGCCTGGGGCCCTGGGCTGCGGAGGTTCACCGCGCGGACCTGGAACTCATATACTCGGCCATTAAATAGGTTTTCCACCGTGTGCTCGGTGGGAAGTTGGCCTCCGATTCCGGGGACGGACTCCCAGTCATGGATGTCCAGCACGTGGGCCGAGCCGGCCCCCACCAAGGCGGTGTGAGCGGCAGTGTCCACCGCTACGGAGTACCCGAACCAATCGCCCGCCTCGCCGTCTTCGTCGGTCAGCTTTTTCTTCTGGCTCCACTCACCGTTGGAATCCCTGGTGAAGACGTAAGCCGAACCTGAAGCAGAGCCGTTGTCGTCGTCCCCGTACGCACCAACCACCACGGTATCAACGTCCACCGCCACCGAATACCCGAAGTAGTCGAGAGCATCGCCATCGTCTGCAGTCAGCTTTTCCCCACCGTCCCACACGCCTCCCGAATCTCTGGTGAAGACATAGGCCGCACCGGCATCCAGAAGGTACAAGGGTGAATCGGGGTCTGAATGGGGGTCAATGGGGTCGTGCTGATACGCTCCCACCACGACGGTGGCAACTTCCACCTCGGCACCACTAACCTCCACGGTATCAACGTCCACCGCTACGGAATACCCGAAGTTATCCTGCGCCTCGCCGTCGGAGGCGGTCCGCTTGTCGGTCTCATTCCCGTCGGCCCAGGCACCGGAGGACTTCACGAATACGTAAGCCGAACCCGAGTCAATGCCTTTGTCATCGTCCCCGGACGCCCCGATCACAGCAGTGTTGCCGTCCAATGCTACGGAAACCCCGAACCAGTCGTCATCGGCGCCGTCTGAGGCGGTCAACTTGGCCGTCTCAGTGTCTTCCATGGGGTTCCAGTCGGCCCAGCTGCCACTGCTGTTGGGTTTGGTGAATATGTAGGCCGAACCAGAATCTTCTGAGTCGTTTTCCTCGTCGTCGTCCTGATACGCCCCTACTAGGACGGTGTCACCGTCCACCGCCACGGAATACCCGAAGTAGTCGAGGGCCGCGCCGTCGGAAGCCGTGAGCTTGGCGGTCTCAGTACTGGTGGCCCAGCCCCCTGTGGGCTTCACGAATACGTAGACCGAGCCGGAATCAGCGCCGGCGCCGTCGTTCCCAGGCGCCCCAACCACGACAGTATCACCGTCCACCGCCACGGAAATCCCGAAGTTGTCGTAAGCCTCGCCATCGAAGGCGGTTAGCTTGGCCGCCTGGGTCCACACACCCTCAACTCTGCTGAAGACGTATACCGCGCCAGAATCAACGCCATTGTCGTCATCCTGGTACGCCCCGATAACCGCGATGTCACCGTCCACCGCCACCGCATACCCGAACTTGTCGCCCCCCACGCCGGTCAACGTGCTGGTCTTGAGCAGGTGCAATACCTCGTATCTGAGTATGGTCTCTTTTGTCTCAACGTGGGTGTAAGCCCATTTCAGCTTCACCTCACCATTGCCCTCCTCCGGGGGCTCCAAGGCTGGGCGAAGTAGTTGAGGCGGCAGAGGCTTGGCGTCGATCGCCGAGGCAGGGCCAACGTCGGTTGCGTTCTCCGCCCAGATCTGGAACGTGTACGTGGTGCCGTTGGTGAGGCCGGTAATGGTGTATGTGGTGGCGTCGGCACTGATGTTGGTTGAGTTCGTGACTCCGTCGATGCTGTAATGGTATTTATCGATCGAAGCGTCGTCGGGGTCGCCCCAACTCAGACGCACCTCTTCGTGGCCCGGCTCCGCCGCGAGATTCAACGGCGAGTCTGGTAGCGTACCCGCCGGTGTCGCGGTGACGTCCGAGGCATCGCCGTATGGCTGAAGAGCCTGGTTGTCCACCGCGCGGATATGGAACGTGTACGTGGTGAGGTTGGTCAGACTGGTAACGATGTAACCGATGGTGTTCGCGACGCTGTAGTCGATGTCGTCGGCGTCGATGTCGATGAAGCTAGTGCCGCCGTCGGTGCTGTACTGGTATTTATCGATCGAAGCGTCGTTGGGGTCGGCCCACTCCAGCTTCACCTGGGTGTCGCCCGCGGTTGCGGAGAGGTTCGGCGCGGCCGGTGTCACACTTGCGGGCGTGGCATCTTTTGTGGCCGAAGGACCCTCTCCGATCACGTTCACCGCCCGCACCGCAAACGTGTACGTGGTGAGGTTGGTCAGGCCGAGCACCGTGTAATTGTCGGTGCTCGGCCCGCTGTCGGGAATACTCATGAAGGTCGTGCCGCCGTCGGTGTTGTACTCGTACTTCGTGATAGGGGCGATAGTGGCGTCGGCGGTGGCCGCAGTCCAGCTCAACGTCACCTGGCCGTCGCCCGCCTGTGCGCTCAGGACGGGCGCGATCGGCTTCCCCAACGGAGTGGCGCTGGCTCCGTCCGAGGCGGGGCCTGCGCCGCTTCGGTTCAGCGCCCGGATTTGGTACGCGTACTCTGTTCCGTTGGTCAGGCTGGTCACTGTGTGATTTGTGGTCTGATGGTCGCTGAGGCCAATGTCCATCCAATCGGGTATGCCCAACACATGGACCGAACCAGCATCCATGCCAGTTGCGATGTCGTCACTGTACGCCCCAACCAGTGCGAGATCACCGCGTTGATCATCCAGGTCCACTGCCACTGACCATCCGAACCTGTCGTTGGCCGCGCCGTTAGGGGCGGTGAGCTTGAGGGTCTCAAAGGTGCTGGCCCAGCCGAGGGCAGGCTTCTCGAAAACATACGCCGAACCGGAATTGCGTCCGTTGTCGTCGTCTTGCCACGACCCAACTACCACGGTGTCACCATCCACCGCCACCGACACTCCGAAGTTATCTCCAGCTGCGGCGTCGGAGGGGGTGAGCCTGGCTTTCTCGCCCCACACACCCGATTCCCTGGCGAAGACATAGGCAGCACCGGAACCGGCGCCGGTTCCGGGGTCGCTGTGCTGACTTGCTCCGATCACCGCAGTGTCGCCGTCCAGAGCTACGGAAAACCCGAAGTAGCCGCTCGGCTGGCGGTCGGAGGCGGTCAGCTTGGCAGTCTCATTTCCGTCGGTCCAGCCTCCGGGAGGCTTGTCAAAGACGTAGGCCGAACCGCTTCCTAACTCACCGAAGACCGTGTCGTCCCCGTACGCCCCTACCAATACAGTGTCGCCGTCCACCGCTAACGAGTACCCGAGATAGGCGAGTTGCAAGCTTGTGGAGGCGGTGAGCTTGGCCGCTTGGCTCCACACACCGGTACCCGAATCCTTGGTGAACACATAGGCCGCACCAGCGCTCAAACGGCCCCCGGCGTCATAGAGGCGAGACCCAATCGCCAGGGTGTTGCCGGCCAGAGCTACGGAACCTCCGAAGAAGGCGTACTCCTCGGGGACAGTGGGGGCCAGCTTGGCGGTCATCGCTGCCTTGGCTGTTTGTGACAAGGCGTCCCAGGCGGCCCAGCCTCCGGTGGGCTTAGTGAATACGTAGGTCGCACCGGAATTTACCAGGGTAGTATTGCTAGCGTCTTCGCCGTCGTATGCGTGGGCTCCAACCACTACGGTGTCCCCGTCCACCGCAACGGACCACCCGAACTGGTCGCCCGTCTCTTCGCCGTCGAGCTTGACCTGCTGGGTCCAGTCACCGGTGGAATCCCTGGTGAATATATAGGCCGAACCCCTCCTATCATTTGCCCGGTCCGCCGCAACCACGGCGGTGTCGCCGTCGATTGCTACGGAAATCCCGAAATGGTCGCCCGCCGCCCCGTCGGCGGCGGGCGACCATTTCGGGATCACCTCCGCTAGCTCGTACCCGGTTATCGTCGAGTTGCCGGGGTTATCCCAGCTCAGCGTCACTCGGGTGTCGCTAGCCACCGCTCCCAACCCGGTCGGCTTGGCTGGCTTCGGAGCCCTGGGAGTGGCGCTGGCGCTGTTTGAGGCAGGCCCTTCGCCGGAGGCGTTTACCGCGCGGATTTGGAACGAATACTCCTGGTAGTTGGTCAGGCCGGTGACGGTGTATGCAGTGGTGGCCGAGTTGCTGCCGCCGTCGAAGTCCGAGAAATTCGCGCCCCCGGCGGTGCTGTACTGGTACTTCGTGATTGTGGCGTTGCCGGGATCGGCCCAGGAGAGCGCAACCTTGCCGTCACCCGGCGCGGCCGACAGATTCGCGGGGGCGACCGGTACCATCAAGGCGCTTACGGTGGAGGGCGCGCCGTTGCCGAGATCGTTCACGGCGCGCAGCGCCAAGGTGTGCGTGACGCCGTTGGTCAAGCCGGTCACGGTGTAGGTGGTGGTGGTAGCGCCGCTGCCACCGATTTCCGCGAAGGTCGTGCCGCCGTCTGTGCTGTACTTGTATCCCGTGATTGTGTCGTCTTCGGGGTCGTCCCAGGACAGAGCGACCTGCCCGTTCCCTCCCGCGGCCGACAGGTTGGTCGGGGCGTATGGTACCGCCTTGGGCGTGGCGTCGAGCCTGTCCGATGCCGGGCCATTGCCGCTGGCGTTCACCCCGCGGAGCTGGAAGGTGTACACGACGTCATTGGTCAGGCCTGTCACCGCGTAGGAAGTCGCGTTGGCTTCGCCGGGCGCGCTGTTGGAAATGTCAGTCCAGGACGGGATGCCCATAATATGGGCTGCCCCTTTATTACTGCCGTCCCCGTACGCGCCAACCACGGCGGTACTACCGTCCACCGCTACGGACCACCCGAAGTGGTCTTCCGCCGCGCCATCGTGGTCGATGATTTTGGCCGTCTCAGTACCGGTGGCCCAGTTGCCGTTAATGGGCTTGGTGAAGAAGTAGGCCGAACCGGATTTATCCCCCTTGTCGTCGTCTAGGTGCGCCCCAATCACGATGGTGTTGCCGGACACCGCCACGGAAATTCCGAATTCGTCGCCGCTCGTCCCGTCGGAGGCGGTAAGCTTCGCTGTCTCAGTACCGGTGGCCCACGCGTTGCCAGGCTTGGTGAAAACGTAGGCCGCACCGGAATTGTTCACGGTGTCACTTTTGTTGTGTTGGTGCGCGCCGACTACGACGGTGTTACCGTCTATCGCCACGGAAATACCGAACTCATCTCCCGCCGCAGCGTCGAAGGCGGTGAGTGTGGCCGTCAAAGTGGCCTTGCCATCGGCATCCAGGGAGTCCCAGTCTTCCCAGTCTATTGAGCCGTCGCTGTTGGCGTCGGACGATGGCTTGGTGATTGCGTAGGCCGAATCGGCCTTGCGGGCCCCGACGACGATGGTGTTACCGTCAATCGCCACGGAATTACCGAAGTAACCGCCTGCCGCAGTGCCGGGGGCGGTCAGCTTGGTCGTTAACATGGCCTTGCCATCGGCGCTCAGGCTGTTCCAGTCGTCCCATCCGTTGTCGCCCGAGGGCTTGGTGAAGACGTAGACCGAACCGGACTCAGCGCCGCCGTCGTCGTCCAGGTGCGCGCCGACCACTATGGTGTCGCCATCCACCGCAACGGAATAACCGAACTGGTCTCCGTCTGCAGCGTCGGAGGCGGTCAGCTGGGCCGTCTGCTTCCACATCCCCTGGGAATCCTTGGTGAATATGTAAGCCGAACCGGTATTGGTGGCCTGGCCCTCGCCCGGTTCGCCCTCGTCGTATTGGTGGGCCCCGACCACGGCGGTGTCGCCATCCAATGCTACGGACCGCCCGAACTCGTCGCCATTGTCCCCGTCCGAGGCATTCAGCGTGGCGTTCTTGGTCCACACCTCGGATACCGAATTCCAGGTGAATACGTAAGCAGCACCCGGGCGATTGTTGAAGTCAGCGTCATAAGCCTGCAACGCCCCAACCAACGCGGTGTCACCGTCTGCCGCCACGGCCACCCCGAAGAAGTCGTCATCCCTGCCGGCGCCTCCGCCGGTAAGCTTTCTCGGCGTAATCCGCAACAGTTGGTACTTGGTTATGGTGGAATCGTCGGGGTTGTCCCAGCCCAACTCCACTTGGGAGTTGTACTCGATCCCGGTGAGTCCGGTGGGCTTGGCCGGCAGTATCAAGGCGGTCACGGTGGACGCCTCGCCGTTACCGGTAGGGTTCACCGCACGCAACGCCAACCTGTACTCGGTGCTGTTGGTCAGGCCGGTGACGGTGTATGCAGTGGTGGACGCGCTGCTGCCACCGTCGAAGTCCGAGAAATTCGCGCCCCCGTCGGTGCTGTACTGGTACTTCGTGATTGTGGCGTTGCCCGGATCGTCCCAGGAAAGGGCGACCTCGCCATCGCCCGGCGTGGCTGAGAGGTTCACGGGGGCAGCTGGCACGGGCACGGGCACGCCGGTCGCAGTTGATGCCGGGCCGTCGCCGGAAGGGTTCACCGCACGCACTGCGAACATGTATGTGATGTCGTTGGTCAGGCCGGTTACCGTCTGGCTCCTGATCGCGGCGGCGGTATCGGGGATTTTGGCCCAGCCCGATGTCCCGATGACGTAGGCAGAGCCGACGTCGAGGACATCGTTGCCGGTGTCGTCGTCGTCGTCATTGGCGTCGTTCCTGGGCGCAGCCACCAATGCAGTGTCACCGTCCAGCGCCAGCGCGATTCCGAACCGGTCGCCCGTCGCGGCGTTGGAGGCGGTGAGCTTGACCGTGCCAGTAGTGTCGGTCCAGCCGTTCGTGGGTTTGATGAATACGTAGATCGAACCGGAGTCCGTGCCGTCGTCGTCGTTCTGGTGGGCCCCGACCAAGATGGTGTCGCCGTCCACTGCAACGGACCGACCGAACTGGTCGCTATCGGCGCCGTCTGACGCGGTGAGCTTGGCCGTCTCGGTGCCTGCACTGTTGGTCCAACCGGTGTTGGGTTTTGTGAATACGTAGGCCGAACCGGTGCTGGCCTCAGCCCCGTCGACCGTGTTCCGGTCTCCGGACGCGCCAACGACTATAGTGTTGCCGTCCACCGCGACGGAACGACCGAAATTGTCGTTGGCGGCCCGGTCGGACGCCCTGAGCTGCACGGTTTCAGTCGTCGTGGCCCAGGCGGCGCCCCCAGACTTGACGAACACGTAGACCAAACCGGAATCGGTGAGGCTGTTGTCGTCCTTACCGTACGCCCCGACTGCGATGGTATCGTCGTCCACCGCTACTGAATTCCCGAACAGATCGTCCAAGGCGGCGTTGGAGGCGGTGAGCTTGGCATTCTGGCTCCACTCACCATTGGAATCCCTGGCGAAAACGTATGCCGAGCCGGTGCTGACGTTTGTGCCAGCAACAGAGTTTTGGTCTCCTGGCGCTCCGACCACGATGGTGCTCGCACCGTACAATGCCACGGAGGCTCCGAACAGATCGTCCGCCGCGCCGCCTGTAGCGGTGAGCTTGGTCTCGGTAATGGTGGATGTCCAGTCGCCATCGGAAGGCTTGGTGAACACGTAGATTGCGCCCGTTTTGCTGACGTTCCCACGGGCCCCAACCACCACGGTATCGCCGTCCACCGCCACGGAGATTCCGAACTCGTCACCATCCGCGCCATCGGAAGCGGTCAGCTTCGCCTGCTGGCTCCACGCACCGTTGGAATCCCTGGTGTAGACGTAGGCCGCGCCGGGCCTGCTAACGTCCAGACTGGTGTCGGGATCCGTATAGGTGGGTTGGAACGCTCCGACCACGGCGGTATCGTTGTCTACCGCTACCGAAACCCCGAACCTGTCATTTAACGCGCCGTCGGAGGCGATCAGCCCGCTCTCCTCGGCGAGCTGCAATAACTCATACTTGGTTATGGTCGTATTCGCGGGGTCATCCCAGGTAAGCGCAGCCTGGCCGTCACCCGGCGCTGCCGAGAGGTTCGCCGGGGCTGCCGGCGCTGTCGGGGCGGAGGCCTCGCCGGAGGCAATGCTGTTGCCCACTGAGTTCACAGCCCGAACCAAGAACGTGTAGGTCTTGCCACGGTCCAGGCCGGTCACGGTGTGGCCTATGGCGTTGTTTCCTCCGTGGGCACTTTCGGGGATGTCGGTCCAGTTGCCGTAGTTGTCCGTGCCCGCTTTTTGGCGATACTGGTGCATGGTAATCGCGCTGCCGCCGTCGGAAACCGAAGCGGTCCAGGCAAGTGTGACCGAGGTATCGGCGCCGGTCGCCGTCAAACTCGTTGGGGCGTCCGGTACAGTCTCCGGCGTGGCGGTCACGGTCGATGCCGTGCCGTCACCGCCATCGTTCACCGCTCGCACCGCCAAGGTGTACTGTGTACCGTTGGTCAGCCCGGTAACGGTATATGCGGTCGTTTCATTGTCGCTGCTGCCGATGTCGGTGAAGTTCGTGCCGCCATTGGTGCTGTACTGGTATTTGGTGATGGTGTCGTTGCCGGGGTCGTCCCAGGAAAGCGTAACCTGGCCGTTGCCCACCGTGGCCGAGAGGTTTACCGGGGCGGCCGGGGCGCGGTTTTCCCCTTTGACTTTGATTTTTATCCTAGCGTTATTAGGCGTACCCCAATTGCCGGTCGAGCCCGTGACCCTCGTGTGGCGTTCATTGGCGATGCTCCACCCTGCGTAGGCGCCAGAATCTTCCTGGGTGCGATCCGTAAGGTTCCATTGAGGTTGAGTTGGATTGAGCCCGACATCGAAAGTCATGTGCACGAAGTAGGTGGTTTCTGCGCTGAGACTGGAGTTGGCAGGGGCGGTGAACTTCCGGAGTCCTGTCCCTAGATTGATCGGGTTGGTCAAGGTATATAGGACCGTGTCGCTAGGGTCTTGCCCGTCGGCCTCCCTCACCGAAACCGTCAGGGTTCCATTAGCTGGAGCCGTGTGTACCTGCAATTCGATACTGGTCAAGACGTAACCCAGCGTATTCTTGCCGGTGGTGAACCCCTGAGCATGGTCGTAGGCGCCTACGGGTGTCCCACCGAATCCACTTTGGCTGGTGTTGCTCACCAGCACGATCTCTGCGGCATCGGACGGCGCCGGAGAGCCGAGCAGCAGCGCGGCGGCGAGAAGCACGCCGATGATTATCAGCCGCGGGAAAGTTCTTATATGGATTGCTCTCATATAATGTCCTGATCGTCGGCATCGGATGCGGTTAGCTTGGCCGCCAAGGTCCACCTACCGAATTCCGAACCCCTGATAAACACGCCAGCCGTACCGGAATCGTCGCCCCGGTACGGTGCTATCACCGCGGTATCTCCGTCCACCGCTACGGTATACTCGGATTCATTATGCTGAGTTGGGAAGTCGGCCGTCAGCTTTGCAGCCTTCGCAAGCTTCCGTAGTTGGTTATGTATGGCGAGTCGGCGGTAGGATCGTAACAACTCGGCCTCGGCTGGATGTAGAGCGCCTCCGTGGACAGACCGATCCGCGGGCCGGGAACCTTATCTGGGGTTTTAACTCTCGCGAATGTGATCATTGGCACAGTAGGCACCGGGAGCGTCAGGAGAAGCTGGAGATCGCCGCAGAGGAAGCCAGGGCATTGCTCTCAGAGCGCCGGGCCGTGCTGGACAACGTGGACACCATCGCCGCCTTCGCCGAGGACATGAGCGACTTCTTGATGACCAGCGAAATCACCGAATCGAGGGCCTTCATCAAGTCCTTCGTCAAGGAGATCAAGGTCAAGCCAGGAAAAGCAACGGTCTACTACACCCTACCCACGCCGCCGGACAGCCCGATAGGGGGCGGAGACGCCGCAGAGGTGGCTCTCCACGGCCCAGTTCGCAGTTCAGTACACGTTGGTGGACTGAGCCACGGGATCGCGGGCGTATCCGAGTGGCGCGACGGGGAACTCGTCCGACTGGGCCCGGACCCAGTTGCAACGATCGAGCTCGATCAACCCCTGCACGCTTTGCACGCACGACCTCCGAGCTTGAACGAGGGTCCCCCAACCCAGCGACAACTCGACCGGGTCCCCGGCTCCCGGAGATCGTCGTCTAAGCGCAACGCTCGCCGGTCGCGGCGCCGCCGGCATTAGCCGCCGGCGCAATCACGTCACGCGGTCGAGCGCCGCTCCTCCCAGATGCTCAACCAATAGGACATCTCACGGTGCCGCTGCTCGAATTCTTCGTCCCGCCCAATCCGACGAACGCAGGTAAGCAGGCTTCTCACATCGTGCCCTTTCCGGGCACAGGTAACCGGCACCTGACCGATCGCGAAAAACTCCAGGCAGGTCCTACACTCCCACTCATTCATCTCGTGCAGGTGGAGGCTTCGTTCCGTGTCGAAGGTTTGGATGCGCAATTCCTCAGCATCGATCCACGAGTCATCATGTGCCATTGTCGTCGGATAACCCCCTTCCCCATGATCCTAATCACCAGCATATTAGATCCCAACCCCCATCGCCCTCCGGCGTCGGAACCGACACAATCAGCGACCCTCGACTTCGAGGCCTCCACGGGCGATAGAACGGTTGATCGTAGACAACGACACTCCGAAGTGGCGCGCCGCTTCCGTCTTGCTGACACGCATGGTGACCTCCTTCTGAGTTTGTCAACGGATGTATCACTGAGAATGCCACGCTATATCGTTCGGCACGCCAATGAACTACCTCGGGGGCACAACAATCAGGACTAAAGCATCGGCAATTGGAGAACCGACGGGCCATTGAGAGTCCTCAAAGGCGAATACCGGTGGTGCTGTTCAGTCGCGCGGTCTCGGTTGAACGGCTTATAGACAGCCAACATCTTTGGGGAAGTCCAGCCCATCAAGTCGACGAGGACCGACTCATCCCCCGCCCAAAGACGAACGAACGTGTGCCGGGGCGTGTGCGCTGATGCCCGTGTTCCCTTGATCCCAGCGCGTCGGAAGGCCTTTCTAACCGCTAGACCAGCTGCTTCCCTACTGCTCCAGGGCCACGGGAGTTCTTGTTTGACGATTGATTCCACTTCGCCGCTGATGGGCACTTCGCGCTGTCCGGTCTTCCCGTCGACTGACACCATCCCCCTGCCATCGAACGAAAACGCGTTCACCGAGAACGCTTCCGACAGACGCATCCCGGTATCTGCCAACAGCAGAAGGAAGGCGCGGTCGATGGTGCGTTGCGCGCACAAGAAAAGCTGACGGAACTCACCCGGAGTGAGCACTCGCGCTACTTTGCGCGACAACCTGGGTGTTTCAACCGCCCCCATCGGCGAACCGGCGATGAGTCCCCTGCGGTCCAGCCAGTTGTAGAGATTGCGGAGCAATCGGAAGTAGGTGTCTCGGCTCTCGGATGACGGGCCCATTGTGCCGATGAATCGCTCAAGCGCGGCCGCGTCGACAGGTAGCGCTCCGTCATGGACCCGGCAGAAGACGCGCAGACGATACGCGTACGGGCCCAGTGTCCGTTCTGACAATCCTGCTGCGGTTTTAGCGGCGAGGAACGCCGCTACGGCCTCATCAGTCCGGATCAGAGACGTTGTCTTCTTGCGACTCAAACTGGTGTCCCCCCAATCTAAAGAGATCGAGGACGCACGATACGGGATGATTGTTTTCGGCGTTGGAACGCGACCGCAGACTCGAGGGCTACGGGCGGGTTCACCATGGGGGCAAGGGGCAGTCAGTTGCTATGGCCCCTAGGCATGTGTTCCCCACCTCTTGCACGGCATTCTGCGCGCTCGCCGAGAACTTGTTGCCCTGTCAAGGCAGAGATCGCCGGTTCAAATCCGGTCCGGGTCGCCAAAACTCTTTCGGCTCCTGTTCGTCCAGCCCGACTGTTGCGCCGTTGTCAGGCCAGTCAGTAGCGACTACGTGGTTATTTGTTCCGCTAATGCGCACGCGGTGCGAGAAGTTCCGGCGGACAACGTTCAACACCGCTTCCCGTTGAACGGGTTGTCGGTGCCTCGACGGGGTGCACTCCTCCTTGGTCGGTCTCTGCGGGTACGCGAGCGCTTGCCGGCAGCGCGCAGATGCGGCTTCAAGGCGTCCAGGAAGGCGAACTGGAGCTTTGGATCTCACAACGCCTCGCGAATGAAGAACGAGCGTGGATTCGTCTAGACTCAACCGTCATCCGAAACGGAATGTCGAACAACTCTTGGGGGAATGCTAATGGCAGGCGCAGACACATTGGTATACGAAAAGCGGGGCCGGGTCGCGCACATCACGATCAACCGCCCTGAGTCCATGAACGCGCTGAACCGCGCAACTCAGTCGGCGATCGCGGATGCGTGGGAGGAGATGGGTCAAGACCCCGACATCCTGGTGGGCATCATCACGGGAGCCGGAGGCCGGGCATTCTCGGCGGGAATGGACCTCAAAGAGCGTGCCGGCGACACCGAGGCCGGGAACACCGCTCCGATGCGCACGGTATGGAACGTCGACCTCTGGAAGCCGGTGATCGCAGCCGTCGACGGATACTGCGTCGCCGGCGGGCTGGAGATTTCGCTGTACTGCGACTTTCGTATCGCTACGGAGCAGTCCCAGTTCGGCCTCCCAGAGCCACGTTGGAGCTTGCTGGCCGGATACGGCCTTCACAACCTCAGCCGCATGACGACGCTCGGGAACGCGCTGTACATGCAGCTCACCGGCAACCGAATCTCAGCGGATGTTGCGCTGCGGATGGGTCTCATCCAGGAGGTCCTGCCGGACCGCGACGCGCTGATGGAAAGGGCCGACCAGCTCGCGGCAGACATCCAGTTGTGTGCGCCTTTGGCGGTTCAGGCGATTAAGCGCATCGTGATGACAGGGAAGAACTTACCGATCGAATACGCGCAGAGGCTAGCCGCCGACACCGGCAAGCTGATCCAGCAGACCGAGGACTCTGTGGAGGGCCCGAAGGCGTTCGCGGAGAAGCGGCCCCCAGTGTGGAAGATGCAGTAGCCCACCCGACCGCGGTACAGGCTTCGCCAATTGGTCTAGCGCCGATCCAACGGGCGCGAACGGTAAGCGCCCACGCTTCGGGTCGCCGGTCCGAAGGATGCCGGCTCGGATCCAGGACGTCCCGCGAAGCCGCCCTGTCAAGGCGGAGATCGCCGGTTCAAATCCGGTTTGGGTCGCCAGGTCTGTCGGCGTCTACTCCAGTCCAAACTCCCGCGCGGCGAGTGCGGCGTCCCAGTCGAGTGGTAAGCCCTTCGAGACTGCTTTGCTGTATGCGCTTCGAAGGGCCTCGGCTCCGGCCTGAGACGGGACGCTGCCGGACAGCCGATTCAGCCATGCCTCAGAGAGCGTCTCGTAGGCCTGGTCCAGGTGCCAGTAGAACGACGTGAGCCACGCGAGTTCACGTTCGTCCAATGGCGTGGGGATGTCCCGCGGATCGAAGATCTCTTCAGCGACCTTGGTATAGCGCAGGATGCCGGCGCGATCCTGTTGATCGTCGCCGTAGTAGCGTTTGCGTTTGAGTTGCTTGAGCCGCTTGCGGTAATCGTCCTCTCCGTAGATCGCGCGTGGCGACCACTCTTGGCGGAGGTCCATGACATCACGGCCTTCGCCGTCAACGATCGCCACCGCAACGTCAGACCGAAGCGTGCGATCGTGCTGGAACTTCACCGCGTCCCGCAGCAGGGCTTCCTGGAGCATCAAGGTCAAATCACGTGGGATCTTGCGATACCGATCTCCGCTCATCGCTTCGTTTGAGTCCGCACCGATCCCGCCGGTATTGAAGATGTAGAAGTTCTGCTCCAATCCGCCATCAGCGATCTCGCGGAGGATTCGGTACATGACGTTTGCGTTGTCGTCCTCGAGCCCGATGATGAACGGGTCCGAGAAGTACTCGACGTACGGCCGACCCAGCGCGCCTACGGCGGCGCCGGTCTGCACGGCTTCCCCAAACATCAATGAGCGTACGTACTGCTCGGGCGTGAGGCGCACCAGAGGAGGGACGACGGTGTTCTGCCTCATGACGCCCTGCCAGACAAGGCGGTCCATGTGTTCCATTGGTACGTGGACGGAATCGTGAAGCTCGCCGTTGGTGGCCGCTTCGAGCACCGGGCTCGCGTTCCGACGGTTTACCAACCGGGAGCGCGACAGGACCATGCGCATATTGCGGACTGGGTTACGGAAGAAGTCCGGCACGCCGGTGTCCGCCGCGACCGGGACGTTCTCTAGGATCTCGGTGTCGTTCGGCTCTTTCGGAGTCCCTCTCAGGACGTCATAGGTGATCGGATCGTCGTCTCGGCTTAGGCGGAACGGAACGGCGTAGAAGTTATCTTCCGTGCCATCAATGCTCCGGGTAATCTCGACTGGTTTACCGTTGCGGTGGGCGGTGATGGGATGTGCCAGTTTCTGGAGCAGGATGATGTCGTCGTTCATCGGGTACACACCCTCAGTCGGGTCGGTCTCCAGACTGAGAAGCTTCGCTAAGTCGCTCTTCGGCAATTCGAGCATGATCGTTAGCGTGCTCTTCCCGTGGAGCGATGGCCCGAGGGTGACGATGGCGCGATTGGTCCGAGTGCCGTGGATGGAGTCGACGTGGGCGACGCTGAGGGCGGCTTGTACCGCCAGGCCGTCCGCTTCCTTCGCCTTGAACATGGCGATCGATAGCGGACCCATCTTGTGCTCGCCGAGATAGTCGAAGCCCAGGTGAAGCGAAAGGCCCCGCTTTGGGGCCTTGAACACGAGTTGGGTGAGTCCGATCTCCTCAATTCGTGCCTTGAGGTCCAGTGGGAGCTCGATGTCATTCAGCCAATGGGGAAGCGAGATCTCCAAGATGTCCGGTTGCTCGATCCGTTCGTGCGGCTGGAGCTCGAAGGTGAGTTGTTTCCACATAAGCGGCAGTTGGAGGTACCACGTGCCAAAAAGGAGCTGACGGGCATGGAACGATCGTTCAGGTACGTCGCCTATCCGCCGGTCCGTTTGTACCACGGTATTTCCGTCGGCAAGGGCTAACTTGATGGCCCCTGTGATGTGCGGAATGATCTCCGAGAACAGTGCTTGGTTCTCGGCGCTAAAGGCCAACGAATCGCGGTTTCGATCGAAACCATCGATGAAGTACTGGGTGAGGTCCGGCCGGCGGGCGACGCCGAGTTGAGAGTAGAAACCGAGACCACCGGAATCCAGGCGGATGGCAGCATCAGCCCATGCACGTGCTGCTGCCTCTCCTTTCGCCTCTGCATCTGCGGAGCCCCGCTCGATCGATGCCGCCTCCTCGGCGAGTTCCGATCTCGCAGCAACTGGAAGGTCCTGGAAGACGCGCATCCGGGCTCGGAGCCACTCGTCCGAAGGGTTGAAGTATTCGCTTGCCGGATCGTGGCCGCGCTTCGCGACTGAAATGAGGTCAGCGAGTGCGCGCTCAAACGCTGGATTGACGGGTGGACCCGCCAGCACACCACCGAATGCACTGATGGTCGAGGGTTTCTGGGCTGTGGCGTTCGCTGCGCTCGGCACGATTCTTCTGCGACCCCCTAGTGCCAATAAACGAGACGGGTTGGCTTGGTTTCGATGGGTAGTCGGATGAGCCCCGGATTCGGAGGCGCACCTGCCGAACAGTCCCCACAGACTGTGCCGGGTCTAAACCGGCGACGACGACAGGTGGCGGTATCCGCACCTACCCCTTGTGCACTTCGGAGGGCATTCTACCGCTGAAAACCATTATCCGCCACCACGTGGCAACCGGAGTATTCGAATAGCTTGAAGTAAGGACCGATCCGGTTAGGCGAGACGGTAGGAGATTCCTTCGGCGATCGCGACTGCACGACCGTCTTCCCGAAGTTTCTCGAGGTGGGCGATGGCCTGGTGCCTCGCCAGACCCAGCAACCGCTCTGGAGTGTCCGCGTAGAGACGCGTGAGCATCTCGTCGATGGAACTAAGACCCTCTTCAAGAAGCTCCATGAATTGTGCTTCCCTTTGTTCCCGGTGGCGGACGAGTTCGTCGATCTTCGCGTCTACCCGCTCGATCGGATCACCATGGCCAGAGAGGATTCTGGTGGCTCCGATCCCCTTCAATGCCTTGAGCGAGGCGATGTGGTCCGCCATCGAACCGCCTTGGTCGGTACGAACGACGACCGTGCCCTGTCCCATGACGTGGTCGCCCGTAAACAACGCTCCGCTCTCTTCGAGCAAGAAACACACCGTTCCGGCGGTGTGTCCCGGGGTCGCGATTGCCATGAGGGTCTTACCACCGAGATCAAACGTCTCGCCGCCCAAAAGCTCCTTGTCGACGACCTTGCTCCTGCCGCCGAACTCGGCGTCTATCGCAGGAGCGTCCCCGGCGCCCGCAGCGATCCTAGCGCCGGTCGCGTCCTTGAGGACTTTCACGCCGCCGGCGTGTTCGTGATGGAGATGGCTCACCAGGACCCAGGAGACCGGCACGCTGTCCAGGGTCTCGCGCCAGTAACGGAGAAGCGGCTCCGCGCGGGCTGGCTCCGGGAACCCCGAATCCACGAAGCTCACAGACGTCAGCCCCTGGACCAGGTAAATGTTCGTCGTCGGTGCATCAGCGTCCGCACCGCCACCAACCGGAACGCGGTGAACGCCGGGCTCAATCTCGGTCATCTGCGCTCTCCGTGGACCTCGTGATCCGCCACTAACTGATCCAACGCAACGGACCGTTGGTCTCCGGATTCGAGGTCCCGAACGGTCGCCACACCGCGCGCGAGCTCGTCCTCACCGATGATGACGGCCGAGGAGGCACCAGAGGTGTCCGCTGCACGCAATTGTGCGCGCAAGCTCCTCGAACCGGTCGGCATCTGGACGCTCAGACCACTCGACCGGAGTTCAGCGGCTAGTTTCAGTGCTGCCGTGTGGGCCTGCTGCCCGAGGTAGACGAGAAAGAGGTTGGGGTGGTTGGCGCCGGACGGTTCCAACCCCGCCGCTCTGAGGTTCAGGATCATGCGTTCGATTCCGGAACCGAATCCAACACCCGGTGTCGGCCGCCCTCCGAGCTGCTCGATCAGGTTGTCGTACCGGCCGCCTGCTCCCAGCGCAGTCTGCGAACCTTCGGTCGCCGGATGAACCTCGAATACGGTCCGCGTGTAGTAGTCGAGCCCGCGGACAAGCGTCGGGGCGATCTCGTATGGGATTCCCCAAAGATCGACGATCGAGCGCACGCGGGCGAAGTGTTCGGTGCAGGGAACACAGAGCGACTCGGCGATCTGTGGAGCTTCCGCAATGACTGGCTGGCATTGGTCTTGTTTGCAGTCGAGCAATCGGAGGGGGTTCTTCTCGTACCGCACTCGACAGTCATCGCAGACCGCGTCCATGCGCGGTTCGTAGTGCGTGCGTACGGCATCGAGATAAGCGGGACGACACGCGCCATCACCGATCGAGTTGATGCGGAGACTGAGGTCTTGCAACCCCAGGCTTTCGAGGAACGACCAGAGTAGGTGGATGGTCTCGGCATCGACTTCGGGGTTGGGGTCGCCGATCGCCTCGGCGCCAAACTGCCAGTGTTGACGGTAACGGCCGGCCTGCGGCCTCTCGTACCGAAAGATTGGGGCGATATAGAACATGCGGACGGGTTGTGGCAGGGAGTGCATGCCGTGCTGAAGGTATGCGCGGCACACGGGCGCCGTGCCCTCGGGCCGCAGTGTGAGTTGGTCGTCTCCGCGGTCGAGAAAGGTGTACATCTCCTTCTCGACGATGTCCGTGCCCTCACCCACGGTGCGTACGAATACGGACGTTTCTTCGAAGACCGGTGTATCGATGCGGTCGTAGCCGAAACGGCGGGCTACGTCGCGCGCGGTGTCGCGAACCCAGTCCCAGTACGGCTGGTCGTCTGGGAGGATATCGGTAGTGCCGCGCGGCGTGCGGTATGGCTGTCCGGATGTCACGTGGGTCGCATTTGGGGTGCAGAAGGTGCCAAGACGTATCGCGTCATCTTAGCGCCGCGTCGTGCCCACACCGGCCCGAAGGACCCTCCGATTCGTCTTGAATTCTCGTAGACTGGGCAGATAGCGCAGGAGAGCGGGTGTTGGACCGATGCAAGACCTCCAAGGAGAATCCCAAGAGCTACGTTCCCGGATAGCGGGTTACCTGGAGCGTCTTTGAGCTTCCCGCGAAGGAAGCAGAGCTGGTCAACCTTGATCGCGAGGCGTCGCAACCGGGGTTTTGGAACGATCAACAAGCGGCGCAGGAATCGCTAAAGCGGGCTTCGAGTCTGCGTGACACGATCGATACCTGGCGTTCCCTTGAGGAGCGGTCGAACTCCATGGTCGACCTTGTGGATCTCGCGATCGATGAGGGTGCCACTGGACTAGAAGATGAGCTTCGCAAAGAGCTCAACGAGGTGGCCACAATCCTCGAAGGCCTGGAGATGCAGGCCATGCTGGGCGGGCCGTACGATGGTCATGGTGCGATCGTGTCGGTTCAGGCTGGCGCGGGCGGGATCGATTCCCAAGACTGGGCCCAAATGCTGATGACGATGTTCACCCGGTGGGGAGAAACGCACGGGTACAAGCCACGGGTGTTGGACTGGGTTGACGGCGATGAGGCTGGGATCAAGCGGGCAGACCTCGAAATCACCGGACCGGACGCGTACGGGTACCTGAAGGCCGAAGCAGGAGTACACCGGTTGGTTCGGATCTCACCGTTCGACAATCAACACCTCCGGCACACCTCGTTTGCGCGAGTCGACGTGCTTCCCGAAGTCGAGGACGCGGTCGAGATCGACGTGAACCCGGAGGACGTGCGGATCGACTACTTCCGCTCGAGCGGGGCCGGGGGTCAGAACGTCCAGAAGAACTCGACAGCGGTCCGGCTCGTGCACCAACCGTCAGGGATCACCGTGGCCGTGCAAAACGAGCGATCGCAGGCGCGAAATCGGGAGATTGCGTTCAAGATCCTGAATGCACGCCTAATGGAACGGGAGTTGGTCCGGCGACGTGAGGAGGAAGCCCGGCTGCGTGGGGAGCACGTGTCCGCGGAATGGGGCAACCAAATCCGGTCCTACGTTCTGCACCCGTACAAGCTGGTCAAGGACCACCGGACGGATTACGAGTCATCGGACACCGATGCCGTGCTGGGCGGCGACTTGGATGGATTCCTCTTGGCGTTCCTGCGGATGCGGGTCGGCGCAACGGCTGGCTAAATGAACGTCTGGAACTGGAGCCGCGAGAGGCGGAGGCCGGTCGTGGTGGTCGTGGGGCTCGTGGTGGCAGTCACGATCGGGGTGTTCGCAGTAACCTTCGGGCCGTCTTGGATCGGCGACGGGGATTCTGGTCGCGGCCCGGATCAGCTCCTACCGAGCTTGGATCGGCATGTTGACTCCAGCCTTGGATTGGAAGTGCCGTACCCGGAAGGGTGGGGCATACAGGCAACGGGAGTCCCGGTTGAGGGGGTCGTGCTTTCGATCCTCTCGCCGGACGGGTCTGTGGTTGTGGACGTATCTCGGAGGTTCCCACCCCCGAAACCACCCGATATCGACGACCTGACGCATCTGAACGGCTATGCACACGCGGTTTTCGACATGGAGACCTTGGACTCACGGGACCTAGAGGTCACGGACCAAGCGGTCATCGAACTCGATGATGGGTCCTCAGCGGTCACCGCGCGTTTCGCTGTGAATGGCGGGTCCCTGACGGGCGACATCTTGGTCGCGATCCGTCCCCTCGGTTCCGAGGCGACGGTGCCATTTGGCGATGAGGCCTTTGTCCTCCGCGCGATCGGACCAACCGAGGGTTACCTCCCAAACGCGTCGCTGGTTGAGGCGATGTTTCGTGGTTTCTTGTTGACCGACCGAGCTGGAGACGCGCCACTGCCGTAGCTGCCGATCAAGAGCGATCCGCTCTCCACACTTCGAAGGTCCGCTGCACGACCGTAATTGCCGAGAGGACCGCGACCGCAGCCAAGGCCCAATGGGCCACCAGCAGCAGAAGCCCTCCACCCAGGAGGACGACCCGAGCAGGCCTTGGAGCGATCCCGCTGCGCGCAGGGACGCTCAACCCCTCACTGCGGGCGCGCGCATAGCTGACGAGCAACGAGGTCAGCAGGGCCGCGACTGCCAGCGCAGCGCCTATCGGGTCGGCGTCGGCAGCGAACCAGGCGGCGAGCGCGAGCAGGAGCACCCCCTCGCCGGCTCGATCGAGGAGCGAGTCAAAGAACGCGCCAAAAGCCGATGCAGCACCTATTTTCCTCGCCAACGCGCCATCAAGGGCATCGAGCGAACTGCCGAGGAGGTAGACGGCGCCTGCGACCCTGAACGAGCCGTCCCATGCCAGATAAGCGGACACGGCCGTTATGAGGAAGCCCGCGGCGGTCACATGGTTGGGCCGTACACCGACCGCCGCCAATGGTACAACCAGGGCGTTCTGGACTACGGTGAACCAACGCATCGGTACGCTCACGGCGAGGACGTCGACGGCGAATCACGCAGTCGGCTACGGGGTTGATTGCGCCGCATCCGCGGCTTCATAGTGATCAGGCGACTCGCAGGTTTGGAATCAAAGGCTCGATCGCGCTAAGCAACCGGCCCTCCGGTGTCTCCCCATCGGGACGACGACGACGGCGACCGCGTCGACGCCTTCGGCCTTCCACCAGGCTGAGAACCCGATAGAGCCTCGACATCGTGATGACACCCCAGTCCATCGCCTGTCCGGTGAGGTGCTCACCATGGCCTGGGTAGTACACGGAGACGACGGCGCGTTGGCCACGGTCAGATTCAAGAATGGCGGTCTGTGCCAGGAGGGCGGCGACGGCGTCGCGAACGGCATGGTGGGCGGCTGAGTCGTCCGATGGCCCGCCAATGAGCACCTGGACCGCGAAGTTCCCGCGTCGCCGAAACGCCCAGTTCAATTGCAACTGGCCGCGGCCCAAGCGGATAGCACGCCAATACATGCTCGCGCTGCGTGAGAGTCGGGCATCTGGGACTGCTGCTTCAAACCGCTCGATAAGTGCCTGCCAAAACCCCTCGCGGGTGGAGAAACCGAGGGAGATGTCTGGTGATCGGTCCCGTGCTTGTCCGTTTGAGCCCACGCTCCGGGAGTCGGCTACGAACGCTTCGCCGTGGTTGGACCCGACGGGCTCATCTGGGTCGATAGCGTGGATCGCGGAAGACTGAACTACCGACTGGGCGGTCCGGCCAGCGATGGCAATGGCCGCGAGGATGTCATCGTGAGAAGCGCCGACTCCGGCTGCCAAGCGCGCATACTCGTGTACCGACCGATCGTCCCGCAACGACGCAGCCACCGCTACCGCTATCAAGTAGTTAGTCCGAGTGTCCACGATCGCTAAATCCGCTACTGCGTTGCACAGAACGCCGTGACTCACCCCCGCCTGTCAGCGTGGTTGTCTCTATTGGAATAACGGCCGCCACCAAAAAAGGTATCAAAAGGACCTCGGAACCGTGGCAGCAACGGCGCTCACGTCGAAAATCAAACGGGACAATGCAAGAGTCTGGCGCCACCTGCCCGATCCAGGAAGCTCGGTGGCGCGGGGCGTATCACATGAGGCCCGCGAGTAGCTCCTTGGCCTCAGGCCTCAACATCTCTGGGGTCCATTGCGGCTCCCAGGTGAGTTCGACATACGAATCGTTGACGCCCTCGATCTCCAAGAGGCGCCCTTCGATCTCAGGAGCGATGGTTGTCGCGATTGGGCAGCCGGGGGCAGTCAGCGTCATCGTGATCGTGACGAGGTCCTCGTCGATGTCGATGTTGTAGATGAGGCCCAGATCGTAGAGGTTGAGCGGAATCTCCGGGTCATAGCAGGTCCGGAGGATATCGATCACTTGCTCTTCAGTCACAGCCATCATGTACTCCTAATCTCGCCGCGAGTCACCCAGAATGGGACAAACTCTTCTCATTCATCTTACAGAACCTATTGCGCGTTCGGCTGGGGTCCCAGCGTTCGCCGCTTCAGCGACGCATCGGTTGAGCGACGCCGGGAGTAGACTGGCGAGAGTCCCTTCCTGTGGTTCAGCGATGCTGTCCACCCCATAGGAATTGTCAATCATTCCGATACAGATTACAAATGGCTGAACAGCGCACTGACGTTGTCGTCCTCGGGGCGGGCCCTGGTGGGTATGTGGCCGCCATCCGTGCCGCGCAGTTGGGTATGACCGCAACGGTGATTGAACCCGGGGAGTTGGGTGGCCTCTGTCTGAACTGGGGTTGTATCCCATCAAAAGCGCTGTTGCGGAGCGCCGAGGTGCTCTCCCTCATCCACGGCGCGGGCGAGCACGGGATCACGGTCGGTCAGATCGAGGCCGACTTCGGCGCGGCCGTCAAGCGATCGCGGCGCATCGTGAACCGTCTCGTAAAGGGTGTTGAGTCCTTGCTGAAGAAGCACGACATCACGGTCATCCGTGAGCGCGGCGTGTTCCGGGGCAGCGGTGTGATTGGGGTTGGTGCAGACTCGGTGCGCGCCGGGAAAGGGATCGTTGTGGCGACAGGAGCGGTCGACCGGACGCTTCCGGGCCTGGAACCGGATGGCGATATGGTCATCACAAGCCGCCACGCGCTCGAGCGCCAACGCGAGCCCCAGCGAGTGCTCATCGTCGGTGCTGGCGCGACTGGGGTTGAGTTTGCGTACCTGTACCGGGCATATGGAGCCGACGTGACCGTGGTCGAAATGCTCTCACAGCTGTTGCCGAACGAAGACGAAGATGTATCCACCGAGTTGACACGCGCGTTTTCCAAGCAGGGCATTCGGGTTCACACCGGGGCGCGAGTTGCGAGTATCGACCGCGAACACCGGTCCGCCGTGATCGAGACCGAAGATGGGCGGATCGAGGAGGCGTTCGATACCGTCCTCGTTGCGGTTGGCATGCGAGGTGGAGTGGACGGGTTAAGGCTCGATGAAGCAGGGGTGCGCACATCCGAGGCAGGGTTCGTCGAGATCGACGCCCGAATGGCCGCCTCCGCGCCCAGCATATACGCGATCGGAGACGTCTCGGGGCCGCCGCTGCTCGCGCATGTGGCAATGGCACAAGGCGTCGCGGCTGCAGAGTCGATCGCTGGTATCGAGACTCGGCCCCTGGTGTACGAGGACATGCCCCGAGCTGTGTACTGTCACCCGCAGGTTGCGAGCATGGGTCTGACTGAACGGGACGCTGACGCACGCGGCAGGTCGGTCACGGTCGGCCGATTCCCGTTTCGTGCGAGCGGCAAGGCATTGAGCCTGGGCGAGACGGACGGTTTCGTGAAGATCGTGAAGGACAGCGAAACGTCAGAGCTGATAGGGGCCCAGATGATCGGCCCCGAGTGCACCGAACTCCTCGGCGAGTTGTCGTTGGCCCGGATGCTTGAGTCGACTCCCTTGGAGATTGGCTTGGCAGTCCATCCGCATCCGACACTGTCGGAAGTACTGATGGAATCGGCGCTCAGCGCTGAGGGCAGGGCAATCCATATCTGACCGAGCTCGCGGCAGTTCGGGATGCAGGAGGGACCACGTGGCGATCCGTGAGGAAGCAGACCTGTCTACACAGAAGCGGATCGATCTCCTTCGCCAGATGATGTTGATCCGGCGATTCGAGGAGCGGGCTGCGGAGATGTACGCCCGCGGGAGGATCGGCGGCTTCCTCCATCTGTACATCGGCGAAGAGGCGATCGCAGCGGGCGTCATGGCCACGCTGGAACCGCAAGACAGAATCGTGACCCACTATCGGGATCACGGCCACGCATTGGCGCGCGGGATGGACCCGAATGCGGCAATGGCCGAGTTGTACGGCAAGGCGACCGGTTATTCGAAAGGCAAGGGCGGGTCGATGCACTTCTTTGACCTGGACGCCGGATTCATGGGCGGCCACGCGATTGTCGGAGGGCAGATGCCGTTGGCGGTGGGGCTCGCGCTCGCAGCCAAGTACCGTGATGAGAACCGGGTGACCGTGTGCATTCTTGGTGACGGTGCGGTGAATCAAGGCGAATTTCACGAATCGATCAATCTGGCATCGCTCTGGAAACTCCCAGTTCTCTTTCTCCTCGAGAACAACGGGTTTGGAATGGGCACTAGAGTTGAGCGGGCATGTGCCCAACCAGAGATCTACCTGCTGGCCGAGCGACACAACATGGAGGCAAGGCGGGCCAACGGGATGGACGTCGGAAAAGTATATGAAGCGGCTCGCGATGCTGTTTCGTTCGTCCGCTCCGGACAAGGCCCCTATTTCCTTGAGTTGATGACGTACCGGTTCCGCGGTCACTCGATGGCTGACCCGGTCGAGTACCGCCAACAGCAAGAAGACGAGCCCTGGTTGGCTCTCGACCCGATCACGGTGCTACGAAACGACTTGCTCACCGGAGAGGCGTTCTCGCAGCTCGATGTTGAGCGGATCACCGGGGAGGTAGAGGCCGAGGTCGACGAAGCAGTGCGGTTCGCCGAGGAGAGTCCGTTCCCGAGTGCGGAAGAGCTGCACAAGGACATCTATGCCTAACATCGGCGATGGAGGATGGCGTTGCCGGATGTGATCACGTACCGAGAGGCGGTCGGACGGGGAATCGCCGAGGCGATTGAAAACGACGACCGTGTGTTCATCATGGGCGAGGACGTTGGTGCGTACGGCGGCGCGTATGCGGTGACCAAAGGGTTCCTCGACAAGTACGGAGAGGACCGAGTCAAAGACACACCGATCTCAGAGTCCGTGATTGTCGGCGCTGGCATCGGAGCGGCGATCGAGGGCCTGCGGCCGATCGTCGAGATCATGACGATCAATTTCTCGTTGATGGCGATGGACCAGATCGTGAACATGGCCGCGAAGATCCGCTACATGTCTGGGGGTCAAGTTTCGGTCCCGCTGGTCATCAGGACCGTTACCGGTGGTGGGCGGTTACTCGCAGCTACTCACTCACAAAGCCTCGAATCGTGGTACGCCCGCGTACCCGGATTGCGGGTCGTGACCCCGTCGACGCCCTACGATTCGCTGGGATTGTTCCGTTCGGCGATGGTTGACCCGAATCCGGTGATTTTCGTCGAGCACGCCGTGTTGTATGGGACGCGCGGCGAGGTCCCAGACGACCCATATTCGATCCCCCTCGGGTCCGCCGATATCAAGCGCATCGGGAGCGATGTCACGCTGGTCTCGTACTCAGGGATGGTGCCAGTCGCGCTCGAGGCAGCCGAGCAGCTTGCTGCTGGTGGGGTTGAGGCGGAAGTCGTCGATCTCCGGAGTCTCGCGCCGCTTGATGTGGAGACAATCGTGTCGTCGGTGAAGAAAACAAGTAGGGCGGTGGTGGTCGAGGAGACTTGGGAGTTCGGCGGTTTCGCAGGCGAGATCGTTGCTCTGTTGAACGAGCAGGCATTCGACTACCTAGACGGCCCCGTACTACGCGTTGCTGGAGCGAACGCGCCGACGCCTTACTCTCGGCATCTTGAACAGGCGAGTATTCCTGATGCCGCTGCGGTCAAGGCGTGTGTGGAACGGCTCTTCTAAGGCTCGGAGCGGAGTGCGGCAGGCCGCCAAGTTGTCGGTCTGCCGACTAGAGGAGGGCGAGTGGCTACGGACGTGATCATGCCGCAGATGGGCTTCGACATGCGCGAAGGAACCGTCGTCAGCTGGTTGAAGGCTGAAGGTGACGCGGTGGAGCGCGGCGAGGCCATCGCTGAGATCGAGACCGATAAGGCGACCGTCGAGTTGGAGGCGTTCACCAGCGGAACGCTCGGGCGGATATTCGTGAATCCTGGTGCGACAGTACCTGTCGGCGATGTGATTGCCGTGATCACCGCGGCTGGGGAAGAGGTGCCTGACCGGGAGAAGGTATCCGCGGGTGCCCCATCAACTGACACGCCTGAAGAAAATCGCCAAGACAAGACTCGGCAATCTCGACCTGCGCCGCCGCCGCCTTCAACTGGTGGTCGGCAGCCTGCGGTGACGCCCGTTGCCAGGCGGATCGCGGAGGAAGCGGGAATCGGGCTTGAAGAGATCCAGGCCAACGTCTCGGGCAGCGGTCCGAACGGCCGCATCGTGCGTGAGGACATCGAATCGTACTTGGCGGACCGCCCGCGAACGGCGGAGTCCGTGGAACCGATGCAGGCATCGGCGTCAAAGGCCGTCGGTGTTTCGCACACAGGCGTGGTCGTGCCGGCTGGTCTTTCGCCGATGCGGCAAGCGATCGCGCGACGTATGTCCATTAGCAAGCTGACCGCTCCGCATTACTACGTGACAGTTGATGTCGACATGTCGCGATCCGTGGAGTTTCGGCGTGAGCTGAACGAGCAGCTCCCACAGGAAGGTCGCATCTCGGTCAATGACATGGTCATGCGAGCGGTGGCGATGACCTTGATCGATCATCAGCACTTCAACGTCCGCGTGCTGCCCGAAGGTATCGAACCCAACGATGGGGTGCCACTCTCAATCGCCGTCGCGATGGAGGGAGGCGGCCTGCTTGCCCCCGGCTTGCCCGACGTGAGCACGCTTGATCTCCGAGAACTCGCATCGGCGACTCGAGACCTCATTGCGCGAGCGCGATCAGGACGACTCCGCCCAGAGGAGCTGTCCGGGACCGGGTTCTCAATCTCGAACCTGGGGATGTATGACGTCCGAGAGTTCACGGCCATTATCACGCCGCCGAATGCGGGGGCGATCGCGGTTGGCTCGGTGCGGGAGACCCCAGTCGTCAGAGGTGCGGAGGTCGTCGTCGGCCAGGTAATGGCACTGACGCTTTCAGCGGATCATCGGGCGACCGATGGCGCCGAGGGTGCGGCATTCCTGAACGCGGTGCGGCGGGTTCTCGAAAAGCCAACGGCTCTTCTCATCTGACGCGACCGGGTAGTTCAGGTCCGGATCACCATGATCTCGGTCTGTGGCGGAGTCGTGATCTCGGGACCGCTGTCGCCCAGGTACACATCGATTTCCGAGCGGATGCCGAACCGACCTTGGAGGTAGATCCCGGGCTCCACGCTGAACCCGGTCCGCTGGATCAACTGCCTGGGGTCGTACGTCTCGAACGCGTCGAGGTTCGCCCCATTTCCGTGGACCTCGCGGCCGATACTATGCCCCAAGCGATGCGTGAACGCGTCTCCATATCCGGCATCCTCGATGATCGTGCGGGCGACGGTGTCAACCTCATGGCCCTGGAGCGTCCGCCCCTCACGCCCGGCGGTGGTCAGTGCGGTAACCGCGGCATCCCTCGTGCGGATCACGAGGGCGAAGACGGCGCGGACATCATCGGCTGGGTCCTGGCCTACGGCAGCGGTCCATGTGATGTCCGCGTAGACCGCGTCGCTCGCAGGTTGGCGAGCCCAGATATCGATTAGGAGCCAATCCCCGGTTCGGATCGGCCGTGAGGTCTGGGTGGTCGGGTCGTAGTGTGGGTCTGCCGAGTGCTCGTTCACAGCGACGATTGGCCCGTCGGGCGCCTCCAACCCCTCCGCGTCCATGCGTCGAATCAGAAAGCTCTGGAGACCTATTTCCGTGACCTGGCTGCCCGCGCGCAAGCGCTGACCGACGTGTTCAAATGCGTCGTGAACGATGCGGGTCAATGCTCCGGCTGCGCTCCGGTGCGTAGCGAGTTGAGCATCGGTCCACCGAGCGGTCGCTTCCTGAACCAAATCTCCGGAGGATGCGACGTCGACGCCGAAGCTCCGGATCAACTCCAGCGTCCCGCCATCCACACGGGAGGAGAGGGGCAGCCCGCCGCCCGGTACGTACTCCATAGCAATGCGCCGCGATCCAGCGGTGAGGTCGCGGATGGTTTGTACCAAGCCGTCTCGCCGCGAGTAGATCGTCTGTGAACCAGGCATATGACCCAGCCTTCCCACATCCACCGCGTGAGCGACCAGTGTCGGACCACCAACAGCGGGCACGAAGTAGAAGACTGGGCGGGTGAGCCCGGTGGCGCCACCGGAGATCTCAAAGAACACGGGATTGGACCGCCGGTGGTCGTACACCAGCCACGCGTCCAGACCTTCGCGCGCGAGGTACCCCTGTGCGTCTTCGATGAACCCCATTACCCGCCATTCTATGAGGCCGCTCTGGCTAGAATGCCGACATGGTGGATGGGCTCCTGAGTGGGGCCTGCATCCAACGATCCCTTGGACGCGTAACACGAACTAGAGAGCGAGGCACGTCGGCTATTGGATCCAAGCGAGGTGTCGGACGCAGAACTGCTGGAGAGGATCGGCCGGCAAGACGACCAGGCCCTAGCTGTGCTCTACGACCGATATTCGCGGCTTGTCTACTCGATCGGACGTAACGTGTTGCAGAACGACGGTGAAGCGGAAGAGATGACCCAAGACGTTTTCTTGAGTGTGTGGAGACGGGCCGCGAGCTACGAGTCCGCCCGAGGCAAGGTGTCGACCTGGTTGGGCAGCATCGCGCACCACCGGGCGATCGACATCATTAGGCGTCGGCGGCGGGACCAAGATGCGATCGACCGGGCCGCAACCGAGGTTATTCGTACCGCGGCGGTCGTCGACGGAGTCAATTCCGCGGCTGAACGTTCTTGGGAGCGAGACCGCCTGCTGGGCGCCCTGGAGAACGTGCCGGCGGAACAGCGCGAGGTCCTAATGCTGGCTTACTTTCGAGGGCTGACTCATACGGAAATCGCACGAACGCTGAACCAACCGCTCGGCACGGTGAAGACACGTATCAGGCTCGCGGTGCGGAAGTTGCGGGACGCCCTCGAGGGCGATCTCGAGATCCCAGATTGAGGCAGGCGAGATGAGCAGTACGGACGCCACGTCTCACGTTGACGACCTTCTTCCTCTCTACGCCGTCGGCGCAGCCGATGCGGATGAGGAGAAGCGCGTAACCGAACACATGCGCACGTGTTCGAAGTGCCGCCTCGCGTTGACTGAATGTGAAGAATCGGTATCAGTCCTTGCTGCTGCGATACCCACCAGTGAACCGCCGGACCGTGTACGCACTGCGTTGATGCAACAGCTCGGCACTGCGGCACAATCCACGCGAGGATCAATTGGATCGCCCCGACGATTTGGCGGTTGGTTTCTGAGGACGGTGTGGACCACGGCTGGAATTGGCGTCGCCGCTGGGTTGTTGATGGGAATCGGGTTAGGCGGGGGGGTTACGTACCTGCAGTTACGTGATGACGTGGACCGTATGGAGGGGATGGTCAGCGATGGACGGGTGTTCTCGTACCTCGCGGCCGCACCTGAGACCGTGGTCATGGTGCTCGAAGCACAGCCGGCGGCTGGAGACATGGCGAAGGGCGCTCACGCGATGATGATGGCAGCGCCGACCGGCCAAATGGGTGTGCTCGTCGTCAGTGGCCTGGAGGCGCCCCCGCGTGGACACGCATTCCAATTGTGGGTTGTCGCGGAGGGCAAGCAGATGGATGGCGGCGTGTTCACCGTCGACGACCACGGGTGGGGGCAACTGGAGTTCGCGCCGCCGGAGCCGATGGCGCATATCCAACAGGTGGGAATAACCGTCGAACCCGAGTCAGGTAGCCGCCAACCAACCGGTGCGCCCTTGCTGGCCTGGGTGCATCCCTGAACCGTTTCTGGAGCTGATGGCTCCTAGCGAGTGACCACGTTCACGAGACGCCCCGGGACGTAGACCACGCGCTTCGGGGCCGCCGTGCCCAGTGCAGCCTGGACCTTTTCGCTGGCGAGAGCAGCCTCGCGCGCATCGTCCTCATTGATCTCGGTTGGTACTGTCAGCCGGTCACGCAGCTTGCCGTCGACCTGGACGACGAGCGTGATTTCCTGTCGCGCCACCCGCCCTTCATCCCAACTCGGCCAGGGTTGGTTGTGGATTGAGTATTCGTGACCGGTCAGCTCCCACATTTCCTCCGCCAGGTGCGGTGCGATGGGCGCCAGCAACAGGAGGAGCGTGTCGTAGGCGGAACGCCATTCCGCGGCAGCCGCTGAGGCTGCGTCTTCATCCGCGATTCGCGAGAGCGAGTTGGTCAACGTCATGAGTGCGGCAATTGCTGTATTGAACCGGAATCCCTGGAAATCCTCGTTGACCTTCTTAATTGTCCGGTGGGTCTCCTGGACCAGGTCCTGCAGAGCGCCGGCCGAAGCTGGCGTTCCCGATCCCCTGCCTCTCACGTCGGCAAGGTCCCAGATGCGGTTGAACCACCGGGATATCCCCCGGATGCCCTGGGTGCTCCACGACCCCCCCTGGTCCCATGGGCCGACGAACATCAAGAACGCGCGGACGGCGTCCGCGCCCAGCATCGCGACCTGATCGTCCGGATTGATCACGTTGCCCCGGCTCTTGCTCATCTTCTCGTTGTCATCGGCGAGGATCGTGCCCTGATTGAAAAGGCGCAGGAATGGTTCATCGAAGCGAACGAGCCCGAGATCGCGCAGCGCCTTCGTGAAGAACCGCGCGTACAGCAGGTGCATGACTGCGTGCTCAGCGCCGCCCGTGTAGAGATCGATCGGACACCAGCGCTCGAGGTCAGCAGGGTCGAACGGGTTGACGTCTCGGGATGAGAGATTCGCGTACCGGAACTGGTACCAGGACGAGTCGACGAACGTGTCCATCGTGTCCGTCTCGCGCTCGGCGTCGCGCCCGCACTGGGGACAGGACGTGTGCCGGAACCCTTCGTGGTACTTGAGCGGAGATTCGCCCGTTGGACGGAAGTCTGCGTCCTCCGGAAGCAGAACGGGGAGGTCTTCTTCCAGTACGGGAACCGTGCCACATTCGCCGCAGTAGACGATGGGTATCGGGGTTCCCCAGTACCGCTGGCGCGAAATCAGCCAATCGCGGAGACGGTACGTGACGGTGCTTCGGCCCCGCCCGACATCTTCCAGATGTTTCGTGACCGCGGCGACCCCATCCCGACTTGGCGTGCCATCAAAATGGCCCGAGTTCACCATGACGCCAGGTTCGGTCCATGCCTCTCGCAGGGGCGAGCCATCCCAGTCGGGTGGCGCAACCACGACCGGAATCGGGAGCGTGTATGTGCTCGCGAATTCGAAGTCGCGCTGATCGTGAGCGGGCACACCCATCACAACGCCAGTGCCGTAGCTGAGCAGGACGTAGTCGGCGATCCAAAGAGCAACCTTCTCCCCGCTCAGCGGATTGACACAGTAGGTGCCCAGCGGCACGCCCGATTTCTCCTGATCGGTCGCCAACCGTTCGATCTCCGTCTGGCGCCGAGTCGCCGTTACGTACTCATCCACACGCTCGCGGTTCTCCGGCGTCGTGAGTTGGGCCACCAGCGGATGTTCCGGGGCCAGCACCATGAAGGTGACGCCGTACACAGTGTCCGGCCGAGTGGTGAAAACGCGGAGCTTGGTAGCTTCGACACCGGGCACGTCCAGATCGAACGCGATCTCAGTGCCCTCTGACCGGCCGATCCAGTTACGTTGCATGACGTTGATGTTGTCGGGCCAGTCGATCTTGGAGTGGTCCAGTAGTTCCTCGACGTAGTCGGTGATCCGGAAGAACCACTGTTCCAGGTCGCGCTGGTAGACGACCGTGCCGCAGCGCTCGCAGGTCCCGTCGTTCTGTACCTGCTCACGGGCCAACGAGGTCTGGCAGCGGTCGCACCAGTTCACCGGAGCACGGTCGCGGTAGGCGAGGCCCTTCTCGAAGAACTTCAAGAAGAACCACTGGTTCCAGCGGTAGTACTCCGGTTGGCATGTGATGACCTCGCGTCGCCAGTCGAAGATCGCCCCGAGGGTCTTCAGTTGCTCCCTCATCCGGCCGATGTTGTCCATCGTCCAGGTGTACGGGTGGATGTCCCGCTCTATCGCGGCGTTTTCTGCGGGCAACCCGAACGAGTCGAAACCCATTGGGCGGAGTACGTTATAGCCCCGCATCCGCATGTACCGGGCGTGGGCGTCGGCTGGTGCTTCCGCGTACCAATGGCCCACATGAAGGTCCCCAGACGTATATGGGAACATCGAGAGCGCGTACCACTTCGGCTTTGACGCGTCGTGATCCTCGGCTTCGTATAGACGGTCAGCTTGCCACCGCTCCCGCCATTTTGGTTCGATGTTGGCTGGGTCGAAGTGCAGGCCGTAAGGGTTTTCGCGCTCGAGGACCATGAAAACGAGTGCCTCCCGGAAACGTCGTGGGACGAGAATGAGTATAGATAGGGCCTGACAGAGCGTCGAACGAGTGGAACGTTCCTGTAGGCTGGAACCATGGCCGGGCTGACCGACAAGGCAAAGACGGGATGAACTACGTCCTGGACAAGGTCTCCGAGGACGTGGAAACGAAGGAGCATGTCTTGGTCCTGAAACAGGCGGACGGCGAGGACTTGCTGGCCCTGAATATTCAGGAGAAGGAGGCGAACGTCCTCAACCTCCTGATGGGGCCGCGGGGACTACCGGACCGTGGGGTGTTGGACCATGTCCGTGACAGTGCCAGCAAGGGAACGGGTCACGTCGTCGGAATCCAGCTGATGTTGTACGGGGAACGGTCCCGTGACCACCCCGCACTGACGCCGGTGTTGATCGTGCGGCGCGATGACTCGGTGATCGAGCAAGCCGTACCCGCTTCTCTTGCCCATGCGGCGGCGTGGTCTTTGTCGCTCGAGTTGCCGTTCGAGATCGATGACGAGCTGATCACGCTGCTCCAATCGACCGTAGCAGTGATCCCTGGGACCGTTCCCGCCGGGTTTGAAGAGCTATTGGCCGGGTTGGCGGAGATCGATTCGCTCTAGATAACGCTACGTGGCGTCGCAGGCTTCCTGTTGGCTCAGGGTCAAGCGACGAGTGAACTCGTCGCCTCCGTACTCGATCCCGCTGATGACGATCTGGTCGCCGACGTTGTGAGTAGCCACGAGTTCGAGCAGTTCCTCCTGCGTTGTGACGGTGACGCCGTCAATGCGTGTGATGACCTGGCCCGGTCTGAGGCCGGCGCGCTCAGCACCCGTGCCGGAATAGACGTTGTTCACAAATACTCCGGTTTCCGCTCGGAGGTTGAACTGAGCCGCAATGGAAGGCGTGACGGTGTAGATCCCGACGCCGATCCACGGCTTCTCGACGAACCCCTTCGCGATCAGCTCCTGGACGACAGGGAGGGCGCTGTCGATCGCAATCGCGAACCCGACGCCTTCCACGGCGACGCCCCCGGAGGTGGACCGTTGCACGGCGGTGTTGATGCCGATCACTTGGCCTTCCAGGTTAAACAGCGGTCCGCCGCTGTTCCCCGGGTTGATGGCTGCGTCTGTCTGGATCAAGCCCGCTATCGGTGGACACGCGGGGCTCATCTGCAACACACGGTTCACCGCGCTGATGATCCCGGCAGTAACGGTCGGGTCGGTGCCGAGGCCGAGAGAATTGCCGACCGCCACGACCCACGAACCGACGCGAAGGTCCATTGAAGTTCCGAGCTCGACGACCGGGAGGTCGGCTCCCGATACTCGAATCACCGCGATGTCCGTGGCGGAATCCGTCCCGACGACCTCGGAATCCGGGAACGCGCGACCATCAGGCAACGTGACGGTAACGGTTTCCGCACCCGCAAGAACGTGGGCGTTCGTGACAACGTGTCCGTCCCGATCGATGATGAATCCTGAACCCTCTCCATCGCGCGGAACGAGGCCGAAGAATGTCGTCCGGAATGACTCCGCCTTGATCGAGACGACGGCGGAGGAAGATTTATGGGCGACGGACGCGATGTCGGGAAGTGATCCGAACCCGGTACTAAGCGGGGAGCCGGTCGGACTGACGGACGGCGGATTGGAGACCGACTGGCTTGCGTTGTCCGCGCTGGTGGGTCCGGCGGTGGGATTGGAGACCGGCGCCTGAGAGGCCGCCTGGGAGTCCGGCTTGACGCCGGGAGGGCCTTCTCGCCCCACCTCGCTAAGGGCGGCGGCACATCCCGAAAGGAGCACGCTCGTCAGGGCAGCCCATACCCAAAGGGGGCCACACGTGCGCACGCGATAGCCCATCGTCCCGTGTGGAAGCATGAATTGGTCCGTTGACATCGGCCGCTAAACCCATATTACGTATTACGCGCGACGGACCGATCGAACCGGTCTGGAGCTGGCCGAAATTGACTTGACGAGGGCGATCCACGTACACTCCGTAGCACGCGTGGACGGATGCACATCGTCTCATAGCGTTCTCTAGGTCTCACGGCGCAGGGTCTAGCTATGCCGTGGAGGCCTTTTTTTGGTGTCTGACAGCGTGATGGAGGGGAGCAACCGGTGGTACTAGCCGAACGAGACGTGCAGCGGAAGAACTACTCGAAGATCGCGGAGGTGCTCGCACCGCCAAACCTGATCCAGATACAAGTCGATTCGTTCAAATGGTTCCAAGACGAGGGGATCAGGGACCTCTTGGAAGAGGTCTCGCCTATTCAGGACGCGACGCGCGAGGTGCTGCCCTCCGCGTTGCTCAAGGGCCGCACGCTTCGGGAGATTGTTGATCTGGTCACGTCTGGCGAAGCGCAGACTGACCCAGCCGGGGGGCGGTTCTCGCTCACGTTCGTCGACCACCATTTTGGTGACCCGAAGCACACCGAAGAAGAGTGCCGCGACAAGGACCTGAACTATGCGGCGCCTCTCCATGTCACCGCCAGGTTGGTGGTCAAGGAAACGGGCGAGGTGAAGGAGCAGCCGCTGTTCATGGGTGATGTCCCGATCATGACCGACCGCGGGACGTTCATCATCAACGGTGCAGAGCGAGTTGTCGTGAGCCAACTGGTGAGATCGCCTGGGGCGTACTTCACGTTGGAACATGACGCGACATCCGGACGTGAGTTGTGCTTCGCCAAGCTGATCCCGAACCGTGGCGCGTGGCTGGAGTTCGAGATATCGAACAAGAACGTCATCAGCGTCAAGGTGGATCGCCGGCGCAAGATGCCCGTCACGATCTTGCTTCGGGCCATGGGGTACACGGACGACGAGATCTTCCGCATGTTTGCGGATATCGAACCTGCGGGTGAGACGAGCTTCATTCAAGCGACGCTGGATAAGGAACCAGCGGGCCGCACGTCCGATGAAGCGCTTGTCGACTTCTATCGGCGGCTGCGACCGGGGGAGCCGTCCGTCCTAGATAACGCGAAGACGCTTCTTTACAATCTGTTCTTCAACCCGCGCCGCTATGACCTGGCGCGCGTCGGTCGATATAAGTTGAACCGCAGTCTGCAGATCGACAGGTCCGACGACACGCGCATCCTCCTGCCGGAGGACATTGTGTCTCTGGTCCGGCAGATGATCAAAGTGCAACGGCGCATGGCGCCCCCGATCGATATCGATCATCTGGGAAACCGGCGGGTGCGTGCGGTTGGGGAGTTGATCCAAAACCAGTTCCGTGTTGGGCTACTGCGGATGGAGCGCGTGGCTCGCGAGCGGATGACGCTCGTGCAACCGGAGGGCGCGACGGCTGGGAACTTAGTGAACGTCCGCCCGATTGTGGCGGCGATGCGAGAGTTCTTCGGCGGCTCACAACTCTCGCAGTTCATGGACCAAACGAACCCCCTCGCGGAGTTAACCCACAAGCGGCGGTTGTCTGCGCTGGGACCCGGCGGGCTGTCTCGGGAACGGGCGGGGTTCGACGTTCGTGATGTCCACAACTCCCACTACGGTCGTATCTGCCCGATCGAGACGCCGGAAGGCCCAAACATTGGCCTCCTCGGGTCATTGGCTACCTACGCCAAGATCAACCGGTTCGGTTTCATTGAGACGCCGTACCGACGTGTCATCCGGGAGATCACGAGCAAGGGCCGCACCCAACTTGTTGGGCACACCTTGCTCGAACCCGTCCAAGATGCCAAGGGAAAGACCGTCGTCGAGGCAGGTGTGATTCTGACCGACGAACACACGAAACAGATCGGCCGCTTGAAGGAGCGGCACATCAAGGTCGTCCCGTTCCTCTCGGCTGAAACGGCGTACTTGTCGGCGGATGAGGAAGAGCGGTATGACATCGCTCAAGCGAGCACGCAGTTGAACGAGCGGAGTGAGATCGTCGCTGACACGATCGAGGTCCGACGGCGCGGCGAGCCACACATGGCAAGGGCCGTCGATGTTGACTACATGGACGTATCCCCGAAGCAGATCTTTAGCGTCTCGACCTCGCTGATTCCGTTCTTGGAGCATGATGACGCGAACCGGGCACTCATGGGCTCGAACATGCAGAGGCAGGCGGTGCCGCTGATCCGGCCAGACGTGCCGATCGTCGGCACAGGCATGGAGGCGCGCGTCGCGGCAGATAGCGGGCAAATCATCCTGTCGCGCACCGATGGTGAGGTGGTCTCGGCGAGCGCTCACCAAATCGTGATCCGCGATGCGGAGGGTGAGGAGCGGCCGCACCGGCTGCGGAAGTTCGAACGGTCGAACCAGGGCACGATCATTAACCATCGGCCATTCGTCCATCCCGGCGACCGCGTGTCGACTGGCGATCCTATTGCGGACTCGGCGTCGACCGTATCGGGTGAACTCGCATTGGGCCAGAATGTTCTCTGCGCGTTCATGTCCTGGGAGGGCTACAACTTCGAGGACGCGATCATCTTGTCCGAGGACGTCGTCCGAGATGACAAGTTCACGTCTGTCCATATCGAGAAGTACGAGATCGAAGCGCGTGACACGAAACTCGGACGCGAGGAGATCACGCGAGACATCCCGAATGTCGGAGAGGATGCCCTGCGCGATCTGGACGAACACGGGATCATCCGCATCGGCGCTGAAGTTGCGGCAGGCGACATCCTCGTCGGGAAGATCACGCCGAAAGGCGAGACCGAGCTGTCGCCGGAGGAGAAACTCCTTCGCGCGATCTTCAGTGAAAAGGCGCGTGAGGTGAAAGACTCGTCGCTGCGGGTGCCGCACGGCGAGCGCGGAAAAGTCATCGAAGTCCGCGTCCTGACGCGGGAGCAGAAGGATGAGCTTTCCGCGGGCGTCAACGAGTTGGTGCGCGTCTGGGTTGCGCAGACCCGGAAGATCTCCATCGGTGACAAGATCGCGGGCCGGCACGGAAACAAGGGCGTGATCTCCCGTGTCTTGCCGCCTGAGGACATGCCGTTCCTCCCAGATGGCACACCGGTTGAAATCATCCTGAACCCAATCGGCGTACCGAGCCGAATGAACCTGGGTCAGATCCTGGAGACCCACATTGGCGCCGCCGCCCGAGACCTGGGCTTCCGCGTCGTCACGCCAGTGTTCGACGGCGCCGACCCGGAAGCGATCGAGGATGCGCTTGGGCGTGCATGGATCGCTCATCAGTCCAATGCCGTGGTCGTGCCCGCGGAGGGCGAGGATCCGGAGTTTCACCTGGAAGTCGCGGAGGCCTGGCTGAAGTCGCAAGGCGTTGACCCCGGTCCCGTTTTCGACGACGGGGCGACCGGGATGGCCAAGGAGGTTTGTCTTCGCCTTTGGCTCGAGAGCCGGAGCGTGTCAACGAAACACATGGATGGAGAGACGGTGATCGCGAAATCGGAGGAGCACTACCGGACGACCGGGGAACATCCACCGATCTTCGGAAAGGTCATTCTGCGTGACGGCCGCACCGGCGAGCCGTTTGCGCAACCGATCACCGTGGGTCACATCTACATGCTGAAGCTGATCCACCTCGTGGAGGACAAGATCCATGCGCGCTCGACCGGCCCGTACTCGTTGATTACCCAACAACCGCTGGGTGGGAAGGCACAGTTCGGAGGTCAGCGATTCGGCGAGATGGAGGTCTGGGCGCTTGAGGCGTACAGCGCTGCGTACAACCTCCAAGAGATGCTGACGATCAAGTCCGACGACGTGCAGGGCCGACAGCAGACGTACGAGTCGATAGTCAAGGGCGAGGATGTGATCGAGCCGGGAATCCCGGAATCGTTCCACGTCCTGCAGAAGGAGCTTCAGAGCCTTGGACTGGCGGTGGAATTGCTGCAGGGCGACGAGGTCCCGGCCCTGGAGTTGTCACTCCATGGGGCGTTACGTGTTGAAGACCTAGGCGAAGGTGAAGGGGAGGAACAATAGATGGCGGAAAACGCATTCAGCGCTATCCGTATCTCGTTGGCGTCGCCGGATCAGATTCATGCGTGGTCGTACGGCGAGGTAACGAAACCGGAGACGATCAACTACCGGAACCAGAAGCCCGAGAAAGACGGGTTGTTCGACGAGCGGATCTTTGGACCGACGAAGGACTTTGAGTGCTACTGCGGTAAGTACAAGCGGATCCGGTATCGCGGAGTGATTTGCGATCGATGTGGAGTCGAGGTCACGCGCGCAAAGGTTCGGCGTGAGCGAATGGGCCACATCAACCTCGCCGCTCCGGTCGCCCATATCTGGTTTGCGAAGGGCACGCCGAGCTGGCTGGGGTTGTTGCTAGATATGTCCCCGCGCAATCTCGAACGGGTCCTCTACTACGCGCAATACGTCGTGACGGGTGTCAATGAAGAGGTCAAGAGCGATCTCCTCCGGTCGTTCGAACAGGAAGAAAACACGGCAACGGAGGCCATTCAGTTAGCGGCGGAGCAAGCGATTGCCGCCGTCCGGGCCGAGATGGACGAGAAACTCGCCGAGATCGAGAACCGCCGGACCGCGGCTAGGGATGCCGCGGAGGCAGCCTTGTCCGAGCGGCAAAGCGCCTTGCGTGACGAAGCTGACGCCCTCAAGACGTCGCTACGAGAGGCTACGGGCTCAAAGGCACGCGGCGCGCAGAAGCTGGCAGATCGCTCGATCGTTGAACGTGGCAAACAGATCGAAGAAACGCACATCGACGCGGTCGACGCTGCTCTAGATGAGCTTCTCGAGGAAGGGGCCGTGGACATCGCGGCAGACTCGGGACGCGAGATGGCGAAGATCGAGGAGGACGAGGACCAGATCACCTCCGCCGCGGCCGAGGACGTGTCACGCATTCAGAAGGGCGGCCAGGAACGGACTGACGACATCCGCAAGGGATGGGACGACCGCCGAGGAGGCGTCGAAGAGATCCAACGGCTGCGACCGTTGACGGAAAACCGGTACCGGGAGTTCCGGGACGCGTTTCCTGTCGACCTCTTCACCGCCGGGATGGGCGCCGAGGCGCTGTTGCAGATCCTGGCCGAGATGGACCTGGAACAACTCCGAGAGGACCTCTACATCGAGGCGACGTCCTCCACCTCGGGTCAACGGGCTAAGAAGGCCGCGAAACGTTTGCGGGTCGTCGAAGGGTTCCGCAAGAGCAGCAACCGGGCGGATTGGATGATCCTTACCGTGTTGCCCGTGCTCCCTCCGGACCTGCGGCCCATGGTGCAGTTGGATGGTGGGCGCTTCGCAACCAGTGATTTGAACGACCTCTACCGCCGCGTGATCAACCGGAACAACCGACTGAAACGGCTGATCGACCTGGGAGCGCCGGAGATCATCGTCCGCAACGAGAAGCGGATGCTGCAGGAAGCGGTCGATGCGTTGATCGACAACGGCCGCCGCGGCCGCGCCCTGACTGGGAGCCATAACCACAAGCTGAAGTCGCTGTCGGACATGCTCCGAGGCAAACAAGGACGGTTCCGGCAGAACCTGCTTGGGAAGCGCGTGGACTACAGCGGCCGGTCCGTGATCGTGGTGGGTTCGACGCTCAAGCTCCATCAGTGTGGGTTGCCGAAGAAGATGGCGCTCGAGCTCTTCAAGCCATTCGTAATGAACCGGCTCGTGACCCATGGAATGGCGCCCAACATCCGTAGCGCTAAGCGCATGGTGGACAGGGTGCGTCCGGAGGTCTGGGACCTCCTTGAAGAGGTGATTAAGGAACGCCCCGTGTTCCTGAACCGCGCGCCGACGCTTCACCGTTTGGGAATCCAGGCGTTCGAACCGGTGTTGGTGGAAGGCAGCGCAATCCAGATCCATCCGCTCGTGTGCTCGGCATACAACGCAGACTTTGACGGTGACCAGATGGCGGTCCATGTACCTATCGGCCGTCCCGCTGTGGAAGAGGCGCGCAAGCTGATGCTCTCGATCCACAACATGCTGCTCCCGAGCTCGGGTGAGCCGGTGGTCGCGCCCACGCTGGACATCGTGGTCGGTTGTTACTACCTCACGACGGTCGAGCCCGACGCGCGCGGCACCGGGCAGGGGTTCATGACTTTCGACGACGCGCAGTTGGCATACGAGCTTGGTCAGATTGATCTTCGGGCGGAGATCACGATCCGGGACGGTGTGGCGGTCGCTGAAGATGGCCGTCGCGAAGTCGTGCTCAAGCGGATTCGGACCACCGATGACAGCGGCACACAGATCATCGAGACGGCCCCGTTCCAACCCGCTGAGAACCCCAGTGAGTCCGGGGATGCGGCGCCTAGCGAGACTAAACAGGTGGAACCAATCCCGTACACGGTGGAGCCGCTGCGCACCTCCGTTGGACGGATTCTGTTCAACGAAGTCCTGCCTGCCCAGGTCCCGTACCGAAACGAGGTCGTTGACAAGAAACGCCTGAAAGACGTTGTGACTGAGTGCTATCGACTCCTAGAGGCCGAGGCGACCGCCTTGGTGCTCGATGCGATCAAGCGACTGGGATTCCACTTCGCAACCGAGTCCGGCCTAACGATCGCCTTGAACGACATCACGGTTCCGCCGGAGAAGGCCGAGTTGCTTGCAGCGGCTGACATCGAGGTGGCCGCGGCTCAACGAAGCTTCCAACGTGGATTGTTAACTGAAGATGAGCTCGAGGAGCGCGTCATCGACGTTTGGCAGGGCGTCAACAAACGCATGGAAGAGATCATCAATGACCGCCTCAGAGAGTACGGGAACCTGTACCTGATGGCGGGGTCTGGCGCGAAGGGGAACATCGCCCAGATCAAACAGATGGCTGGCATGCGTGGACTGATGGCGGACCCGAAGGGCAAGATTTTGCCGCTGCCAATTCGTTCGAGCTTCCGTGAGGGTCTGACGGTGCTGGAGTACTTCATCTCCACACACGGTGCGCGGAAAGGGCTGGCCGACACGGCGCTTCGGACCGCTGACTCTGGGTACTTGACCCGGCGTCTGATCGATGTCGCGCAAGATACGATCAGCAAGGAGTTGGACTGCGGTACCACAAGCGGGATCTGGCTGGACGCAGCGACTCTCGACCCCCTTCTGGGAACGCTTGCAGACCACATAGTCGGACGGCTTTCGGCTGGAACAGTAGAGCATCCGGAGACCGGCGAGTTGATGGTCCGGCAGAACGAGGAGATCACCGAAGAGGTTGCAGCGGTCCTGACCGCTGCCGGAATCACTCGGGTTTACGTGCGCAGCCCGCTGACGTGCGGCGCTCCGCGGGGCATGTGCCGAAACTGCTACGGGCGGTCCTTGGCCCGCGGCCGGTTGGTCGACGAGGGCGAGGCGATCGGGATCATCGCAGCCCAATCCATCGGCGAGCCGGGAACGCAATTGACGATGCGTACCTTCCACACTGGCGGTGTGGCTGGCGTGGACATCACTAGTGGTTTGCCTCGCGTCGAAGAACTCTTCGAAGCACGGATACCGAAGTTCGCTGCTCCGATTACCGAGATCGATGGACTCGTAGAGATCATCGACGACGCCGATGGACGCCGCGTCCGGGTGGTCAACGAAGAGGTGATCTCCGAGGACTATGTCCTGCCCGAGGGGTACGAGGTACTCGTCGAAGCGGGCGGGCGGATCCAGTCAGGCGTCGAGATCGCACGGCCAGCCGGCGAAACGGAGACCGAAGGAGGGTTGCCCGCACCGGCGTCGATCCGGGCGGCAATGGAGGGTGACGTTTCGATCTCAGGATCGACGCTCACGATCACTCATCACGAGATGGATGAGCGAGCGTACCCGATCCTCGCGAACGTCCGGATCCTGGTCGCCACTGGCCAGCGCATCACAGCAGGAATGCCACTCACGGAGGGCCCGTTGAACCCTCAAGAGGTCCTCCGGATCAGGGGTAAAGATGCGATCCAGCGGTACCTCGTCGACGAGGTCCAGAAGGTGTACCGGTCGCAGGGTGTGAACATCCACGACAAGCACATTGAGATCATCGCCAGGCAGATGCTCCGGCGAGTCCGGATTGATTCGACGGGCGACACCGAGTTCCTGCAAGGCGAGTTGGTCGACCGGTTCATCTGGCAGTCCGTGAACGCGAAAGTACTGGCGGAAGGCGGCGAGCCGTCGACCGCTCAGACCGTGCTGCTGGGGGTAACCAAGGTCTCCTTGAGCACGGACAGCTTCTTGGCTGCGGCATCGTTCCAAGAGACCACACGTGTTCTCACGGAAGCGGCGTTGTTCGGCAAGGTCGATCGATTGCTCGGCCTGAAAGAGAACGTGATCATCGGGCGCTTGATACCCGCGCAGTCTGAGGTTGGGCGGTCACTGGCCGCGCTTCGCGAACCCACGACTACTGCGCTCGCCGATCCGTTTGGGTTTGGGGACGAGGATGGTGCCGATGGAGCCGATGCGTTCTCGAATGAGGCTATGGCTGGGGCGATCAATGAGATGTCGAACGGGCCGCGCGTCGGCCTGTCGGACGACGCGGACGATGAGATCGACATGTCAGTGGATGATGAGGAGGACGAAGAGGACGAGATCGAAGCCGAAAGCGACGAAGCGGCTACCTAGCGACACTTCTCGCGGGACACCAAAACGGCGCCTCGATCGAGGCGCCGTTTTCTGTTTGCTTTGACCCGCCACGACACCCGCTCATATGCTGACGTCATGACGCTAGGAAGACGGTCAGTGAGTTGGCCCTTCATAGTGCTTCCGCTGGTCGGGGTGCTGGTATCACTGACGGTGCCTGTCGCGTTGGTCGGGACGAACGTGCGCCTCGCGTTCTCGAGCCTTCCTGTCTACACCTACGCCATCGACAACTTTGACGCCTCGGCGAAGACCGGAATCGCCCGCGAACAACTCGTGGAGGCGATGCAAGGACTGATTGACTACTTCGGATCGTCCGAGGAGTTGATCACCACGACCGTGGTAACCCTGGAAGGGGTTGAAGAGCCACTGTTCAACGAGCGTGAAGCGCTCCACTTCCGCGATGTCAAGGACCTGCTGAATCGCGTGCACGTGGTGCAAACGGTTGCCGTTGCCATGCTCGCATCGGCGGCAATCGCAGCAGCGGTCGCCGGACTCAGCGGGCGGACGAGCGCAGCGCTTGAGCTCATGCGAGGCATGCGCTTTGGAGCGTACGGGACGATCGGCGTTGTCATCGCGCTAGGGATATTCGCAGCGGTGGGGGCGTTCGACGCGTTGTTCGTCGCTTTCCACCAGCTGTCTTTCGACAACGACCTTTGGCGTGGCCAGGTGACGGATCGGATGGTGCAGCTGTTTCCGTCGGCGTTCTTCTTCCAGGGATCCCTACTGATCGGACTCGGGGCAGTCCTCGAGGCGTCGTTGATTGTCGGCGTGACCACGGTCGCCATGAGGACGGTCATCAGACGTCACTTGGCGAAGGTGCGGCAGGCCCAAGCGGTCACGCAGGGCGAACACGAACCAGTCCAGAGCACTTAGGCCGGGAGTACCGCCTGCCTGCTCTGCTCCTCGGCGTGGTAGGAGCTGCGCACCAAAGGCCCGGATTCGACGTGCAAGAAGCGGCGCGCTAATGCTTCCTGCTTGAGCTCCCCGAACTCGTCCGGCGTGTAGTAGCGATCGAGCGGCTCATGCCGCTCGGACGGCCTCAAGTACTGACCGATGGTAAGGATGTCGCAACCCACATCGCGCAGGTCGTCCATCGTCGAAAGGACCTCCAGGGTTGTTTCGCCGAGGCCAACCATCAACCCGGACTTCGTCTTCGCACCCTGGCGTTTCGCGCGTTCCAGCAACTCGAGCGAGAGCCAGTAACTGCCCTTTGGCCGTACGCGACGGAAGATTCGGGGGACCGATTCAATGTTGTGGTTCAGAATCTCGGGACCCGCAGCAAGCACGGTCTGGAGGGCTCGCCAATCCCCGCCGAAATCTGGGATCAGCACCTCAACACGTGTGCGGGGCGACGTTCGCCGAACGGCGCGGACAGTCGCGGCGAACACCTCCGACCCGCCGTCAGCCAGATCGTCCCGATCCACGGAGGTAATCACAGCGTGCTCGAGTTGCATTTGTGCGACCGCCCTGGCCACTCGCAGCGGCTCCCACGCGTCCACGACCCCGGCCGGATCACCGGTCTTGACGGCGCAGTAACGGCAAGCGCGCGTGCACGTATCGCCCAGGATCATGAAGGTCGACGTCCCGCGGCTCCAACACTCGCCGATGTTTGGGCAGCGCGCTTCCTCACAGACCGTATTCAGGCGCTCCGCTTTCAGCAGCGCCTTCAAACGCCGATACCCGTCGCTGCTTCCGGGCGCGGGAACCTTGAACCACTCGGGCAAGCGCCGTCCGACTGGTCGCTCTGAATACGGTGGGGATTGGTTGGAGATAGCCATGAGGAGCAGTTATCGGATGGCGTCAGCCTACCACCCATGGATTCGGAGTCCCGAACGGGAACGGCGCGCACCTTTCGTACAATAAGGCGTTCGGTGAAGTCCAACTGACCGAATTGGGAGCCAGCATCCTGTGCCCATTGTCCTCGTTTCGACTCGAGATGTAGCGGCGCTACGAGATGTGACAGACGGTTTGGACTTAACCGGGACGCCATGGCGCCTCGAACAAACGACAGAACCGCGCGCCACCTTCCGTGACCCCTCCGGCCCACCGGAGATGGTGGTCTTGGATCTGTCGGGCCCGCTAGGGCGTCGGGAGGCCGTGCGAGCGTTCTTGGTCGAAGCGAGACAGGACCCAGTCGTCCCGCTACTCGCGTTGGTCCCACGCTCAGCGCTCACGTTGCTCGATTCGCATGTAGAGGTCGACGACTTCGCGGTGCTGCCGGTCGAAGCGGAAGAGCTGAGAGCGCGACTGAAACTCCTCGAAGCACGACGAAACCGAGAACACCGTACCTCGGAAGAAAACACGGGTCAGATCCAACTCGGTGACCTCCGGATAGATACCGTGAGGTACGAAGTGTGGGTCGACCAACGGCTGGTCACCTTGACGTTCAAGGAGTACGAGCTCTTGCGGCTCCTTGCGTCCGCGCCCGGCCGCGTGTTCACGCGGGAGGTTCTGCTCGACCGTGTGTGGGGATACGACTACTTTGGCGGAACGCGAACAGTAGATGTCCATATCCGACGCCTCCGCAGCAAACTGGAAGACCCATCGCACACCTTCGTCGAAACGGTTCGGAACGTGGGATATCGGCTGCGGGAGGACCCCTCGACGCGGTAGGAGCCCGCGGATGCTACAGCCCTGCGATCTCCGTGCGAGGTCGTTGTTACACAATCGTAACGTTCGCGTACTACGCTCAGTGCTGCCCGCCGAGGGGGCGGGCACACCGAGTCGATTGAAGGTTCCAGTGCATGGAAAGGGAGGTAGGAAAGAATGGTCGAATCCGGCGAAACTCAGCCAATCCTCGGTACGTTGACGACCGGAGCTGAGGTTCAGGAGTACCTGCGACAGAATCAGGTCGAAATCGTCGACCTCCGATTCGTGGACTTGTTGGGCACGGTCCAACACTTCTCGATCCCGTCGGCTGAGCTGAGTGATGCGATGTTCGATTGGGGGACCGGGTTCGACGGTTCGAGCATCCGCGGATTCCAAACGATCGACGAGAGCGACATGCTCATCGTCCCCGATCCGCGATCCGCGTACATGGACCCGACGCTCATGCATAAGACGATGGCCATCATGTGCGACATCCGCGACCCGATGACTGGGGAGTGGTACAGCCGGGATTCCCGGTACGTGGCCCGGAAAGCGGAGGAGTACCTGCGGAGCACCGGCATCGCGGACACCTCCTATTGGGGGCCGGAGATCGAGTTTTTCCTTTTCGACAGCGCGCGGTTCGATTACACCGCGAATTCTGGATACCACTTCATCGACTCTGAGGAGGGGATCTGGAACTCAGGGAAGAAAGGACCGAATCTGGCGTATCGGCCCAGGCACAAGGAGGGGTACTTCCCGCTGCCACCGGTGGACTCGCAACAGGACATCCGGTCGCAAATCATCCTGGCGATGATGGGTGCCGGGTTGCACATTGACAAACACCACCACGAAGTCGCCACGGCGGGGCAGGGCGAGATTGGGCTGCATTACAACACGCTCGTTGCACAAGCGGACGCGGTACAGATCTACAAGTACCTCCTCCGCCAGGTTGCCCATGAGAACGGGAAGGTCGCGACGTTCATGCCCAAACCGTTGTTCAATGACAACGGAACGGGGATGCATACGCACCAATCGCTGTGGAAGGATGGGTCCACCCTGTTCTACGACGAGAATGGGTATGCCGAAGCCAGTGAGATGATGCTGTACTACATCGGTGGTCTACTGCGCCACGCGCCGGCCATCCTTGGTTTCGCTGCCCCTACCACGAACTCATACAAGCGGCTTGTACCCGGATTCGAGGCGCCAACCAACCTGGCCTATTCGCGCAGGAACCGGAGCGCAGCGGCGCGCATTCCGATGTATGAGCGGGGTCAGCCCGAGACGAAGCGCATTGAATTCCGGTGCCCTGACCCGACTGCGAACGCGTACCTGGCATTCTCCGCGATGCTGATGGCGGGACTGGATGGGATTCAGAACCGGATCCACCCAGGTGATCCGTCGGACACAGACATTTACGACCTGTCTCCGGAAGAGGCGGCGAACATACCACAGGTTCCGGGGAGCCTCGATGCCGCACTCGATGCGCTCGAGGCGGACCACGAATTCCTGCTCAAGGGCGATGTCTTCACAGAGGACGTGATCCACACCTGGTTGGACTTCAAACGCGAGCGAGACGTAGACGGCATGCGCATTCGCCCGCATCCGTACGAGTACTTCTTGTACTTCGACCAGTAGAACTCCGAACCGAATCAAGAGAGAGGGCGCCATGAATCGGCGCCCTCTCTCTTTCCTGAAGCGGTTGCGCAGCTGTCCGGGCGCCGGTGGTAGGCTTGCGCGCAGTTACGTGATGCTTGTGTGCTGCACCGCCAATGCGGAGTAATCCGCCAGCGGCCTCCGATGCGGGAGACCGGGTCCTAGCGATCGTCGTCGGAGCGGGGGCCGGTCAACGCATGGGCGGGCAACCGAAGGCCTTGATCGAGGTGCTCGGCCAGCCGCTTGTGTCGTACTCGCTGAGCGCGCTGGATGGTTGGGACGAGGTCGGCCGTATCGTGGTCGTGCTCCCAGCGAATTGCGTGTCGGATGGACGGCGGTTGGTGGAATCTGTGGTGCAGTCTAAGCCGGTGATCGTTTGCGCCGGCGGCGCGACTAGACGGGCGTCCGTCCGTGCGGGGCTCGACGCAACGGCCCGTGACGAACCGTGGACATTGGTGCACGACGCGGCAAGGCCGAACCTCACGCAAGGCCTACTGTCCCGAGGAATCGCAGCAGCGCGCGCGACGGGTGCGGCGACCGCCGCGATACCCTCCCAGGACACCGTGAAGGAGGTCGGACCAGGAGGAGCCGTTGTGCGGACTTTGGACCGCGCGGCGCTCTACCAGACGCAGACACCTCAGATCTTCGCCACAAGCGCGTTGGTGCGCGCTCACGACGAGGCGCCGGCGGGCGTGGCGCTCGATGACTCGTCGCTCCTAGAGGCGATCGGGTTCCCGGTCCACGTGTTCGAAGGCGATCCGCAGAACATGAAGGTGACGACGCAATCTGACCTGCCGGTTGTGGAAGCAATCCTGCGGGCACGCAAGCGCGACCCGAGTCCCGTGACCGAGCGAACGTGACCGGACCTCGAATCGGTGTGGGGTTCGACAGCCACCGGCTTGTCCCGGACCGCCCGTTAATCCTAGGGGGCGTGCCGATTGAGCATCCGCTAGGCCTTCTCGGCCACTCGGATGGCGACGTGCTGACCCACGCGGTGATCGACGCTATGCTGGGCGCGGCGGGACTCGGCGACATTGGACAGCACTTCCCCGACGACGACGCAGCCTATGAAAATGCGGACAGCGTTCGGTTGCTCATCCAGGCGCACGGCGCAGTGAACGAGCGACGTTTGCGGCTGGGAAACGTCGATGCTACGATCCTTGCGGGTGCGCCACGACTGGACCCCTTCCGTGACGCAATCCGTAAGAACCTCTCGGCTGCGCTAGATTCCGAACCTGATCGGGTGAACGTAAAGTTCAAAACGCCGGAAGGGTTGGGTTTTCTGGAGTCCACGGGGTTCATGGCTGCTCACGTTGTCGTTCTATTGGAACCTGCCTAGCACTGAATGTTGCGCGTCTTGAACACGCTCTCGGGCCTCAAAGAGGACTTTGAGCCCCACGACTCAAACCAGGTCCGCGTGTACGTCTGTGGAATCACTCCCTACGACGAATCGCACGTTGGCCACGGAATGAGCTACGTCGTGTTCGACGTGATACGCCGGTACCTCGAGTACCGGGGATACGGCGTCAGATTGGTCCAGAACTTCACTGACGTGGATGACAAGATCATCGAGCGGGCCCAAAGCCTGGGTGTGTCAGCGGATGCGCTGGCGAGCCGGTTCATTGATCGCTACTTCGAAGACATGGAGTTGCTCCGCGTCCGTCCGGCAGACGAGTATCCGCGTGCAACGCGCGAAGTCCCGAGCATCGTCACGATGATTCAAGGATTGATTGGAAAGGGCCACGCGTACCCATCGGGTGGTGACGTCTACTACCGAGTCCGGTCGCTCGCCGACTACGGAAAACTCTCACATCGATCGCTCGATGGAATGATCGCGGGCGCGCGGGTTGCGGTTACCGAAGCGAAGGAACATCCGCTTGATTTCACGCTCTGGAAGGGCGCCAAACCCGGAGAGCCGTCGTGGGAGAGCCCGTGGGGTCCGGGACGGCCCGGGTGGCACATCGAATGCTCGGCGATGTCACTGAATTACTTAGGGGAGGCCCTGGACATCCACGGCGGCGGCCAAGATCTGATCTTCCCACATCACGAGAACGAGATCGCTCAGTCGGAGGCGTTCACCGGCGTCACGCCATTTGCGAAGTACTGGCTCCACAATGGTCTGCTGCGAATGGGTGACGAGAAGATGAGCAAATCGACCGGAAACCTGGTCACGATTCGTGATGCGGTGTCTCGTTATGGCGCGGACGCGTTTCGTTTGTTCATTTTGATGTCCCACTACCGGAGCCCGCTGACGTGGAGCGAGGAAGGGCTCGCACCAGCGGCGCGGGCAACGCAGCGGTTGGTGCGGGCAACAGCGCCCGAGGATACGGATGTGTCCGGATCGGGCGATGGTCTTGACCCAAAGACGTTCCGTTCTGAGTTCGAGTCTGCGATGGACGACGACTTCAACACGCCACAGGCGATCGCGGTGCTATTCGACCTTGCGCACGCGATCAACCGGTCGACGGGGTCCACGGGCCGCGCGAAAGAGGTGTTGCGAGAGTTGGGTGGAGTGTTGGGATTAGCGCTCAGTGCTGATGGAGCTGTTTCGCAGGAAGCCAGCCCGTTCATCGAGCTGCTGATCGAGATGCGCTCGGCCTTGCGCACTGAGCGGCAGTACGCGCTCGCTGACCAGATTCGGGATCGACTTACCGCGTTGGGAGTCGCGTTGGAAGACACGGCAACCGGAACGGAATGGGAGTACCGGAGGCCGTGACACGCAGAGAAGCAAGGGCCATGGCCGGTTCACTCTGCCGCTGCTGCTTGGAGACACGCCGCAGATGTGGCTGATCACGTTCGACATCGATGGCACGATGGAGTTCGGCGATCCACAAGGGATGTTGACCCGCGAGCACGTGCACTACTTTCGCGACCGTGGAGCAATCGTCGGGAGTGCGTCCGACCGGCCGGAGTCCACGCAGTGGATGCTCTGGCGCGAGTACGGTATTGAACCCGATTTCGTGATCCTGAAACATCACATGCCGGTATTGCGAGAACGGTACCCGGATGCCGAGACCTATTGGCATGTCGGAGACCGGCCCCTAGATCAACAATCGGCCAGGTCAGCTGGGTTCACGTTTTTTTGGCCGGACCAGTTCCCGACGCCGGAGCTGGCATCGAATTACTTCGACGGCTCGAACGAGGAAGGGCTTGTGGAGTACGAGACCGCCGAGGAGGCGGCGATCCACCTAGCAAGGCGAGCGCTGAACGGCGACGGTGAAGAATCCCCTGCGCCGACCGAATACCCACGAGGCGACCCTCGATCCAACACGCCGGGCTCCGGCATCCCGTTCTGAAGCGGGCCGGAAGCGCCTGAGGGCGGCCGCCGCGCTTGCTATAGCGTGCTGACGAACGCGCTCAGGATCGAGAGAACGACAAACAGGACCGCGAGCCCGATCGTCCCCTGAAAGAGGGTCTTTTCCAAGCCCCGGCGGGCGCGGAAGACGGTGGACTGGCCGCCCCCAAACACACCCCCCAACTCTTGCGTCCGGACTTGGAGCAGGATCGCGCCGATCAGCAGAATCGCAACGACGATTTGGATCAGACGCAGCGCGATCACGAAAACGCCTTCCATGATTACCTCGTCGCTTTCTGCTCGCGCATGGTGGCCCCATCATACACAGCGGAGCTGCGCTGATTGCTTGTTACGAAACGGCCGCCAATTCGCGCGCGACGATCTCGTTGGCAACCTTAGGGTTCGCCTGTCCGCGGGTGTCGCGCATCACCTGACCAACCAGAAACCCAACCGTGTTTGACTTCCCTTTCTGGAAATCGGCGAGCGCTTTCGGGTTGGCTTCTATGACCCGTCGGACAACCGCGAGAAGGGCATCTTCGTCCGAGATTTGCGCCAGGCCTTGATTGGCGACGATGGCGGCGGGCGCAGCACCGGTGTTGAACGTCTCCTCGAACACATCCTTCGCCATCCGGACACTGATCGTGCCATCGTCCATCAGATCGAGCATCTGAGCTAGGTGAGCAGGAGTGATAGGAGAGTTGGTGATCTCGTGGTCCGACTCGTCGAGCAGATGGGTCAGGTCACCTACGACCCAGTTCGCGACCCCTTTCGCCCGGGCTTGCTTGGCCGCGGAGTCTACGCCGACATTCTGGGACGCGTCGATGGCGGCTTCGAAAAACTCGGCGGTTGGCCGCGTGGAGGTCAGGAGCGATGCGTCGTACGGGGAGAGCGCGTATTCGCGCTGAAAGCGGTCCCCGCGCGCGTCAGGCAACTCCGGGAGCGAACGCCGGATCTCTTCCACCCACTGGGGCGCGAGGCTCATGGGCGGTAGGTCCGGCTCTGGAAAATATCGGTAGTCGTGTGCGTACTCTTTCGAGCGCTGGGAGACGGTGGTACCTGACTCCTCGACCCAACCGCGGGTCTCCTGGGCGATTGGTTCGCTCCGCCGCATCAACTCGGTTTGGCGTTCGACCTCGAACTCCAAAGCGCGATGCACGGCGCGGAACGAGTTCATGTTCTTGACCTCGACCTTGTACGACGGGAGCGGATCCCCTGGCCGACGCAGACTGATGTTGGCATCGCAACGGAAGCTGCCCTCTTCCATATTGCCCGTCGAGACGTTGAGGTATTGGAGGATCGACCGGAGTTTGGTCAGGTAGGAGCGAGCTTCGTCTGGCGACCGAAGGTCCGGCTCGCCGACCACCTCCATGAGCGGGACGCCGGACCGGTTGATATCGACTAACGAATATGAATCGCCCGACAGGTCCATGCGGTGGGTTAGGCGAGCGGTATCCTCTTCGAGGTGGACGCGGGTGATTCCAACTCGGCGGAGGGCTCCATTTTCGTTGGATTCGATTTCCAGCCAGCCGTCATGTGACAGCGGCATGTCGAACTGCGATACCTGGTACCCCTTCATCAGGTCCGGGTAGGGGTAGTTCTTGCGGTCGAATTTGGTCGAAGCGGCGATCTCACAGTTCAACGCGAGTGCGGTCATCACCGTGTAGGTCACGGCTTGACGGTTGATGACGGGCAGCACTCCCGGCATCCCGAGGCAAACGGGGCAGACACGGGTGTTCGGTTCGGCACTCGCATAGTCCGCGGCGCATGAGCAGAACATCTTGCTGCGGGTCAGCAACTGGACGTGGACCTCAAGGCCAATCACGGGTTCGAGGTCAGGTTGGATGCGCGTGCTACTAGCCATTGGTGTGTGTGGGATCGCGTCGGACACCCCGATTGTATCTCGGGTGCAGTTGTGGTCTGGTCAGAGAACAGCCTAGCTGCGCTTACAACACAGCCAGGCTGTTCCCGTACGCCAGGTTCGGCTTATACGAACTGCGAAGCGAACACCAGTGCCACGATGGACATGAGCTTGAGCAAGATGTTGAGCGACGGGCCGGAAGTGTCCTTGAAGGGGTCACCGACGGTGTCTCCGACGACCGTTGCGGCATGCGTATCGGAGCCTTTCCCTCCACCGTGACCGGCCTCGACGTACTTCTTCGCGTTGTCCCATGCGCCGCCCGCGTTGGCCATGGTGACAGCGAGCATGAATCCCCCGACGATGGACCCAATCAGCATGCCACCGAGAGCCGCGGCTCCCATCGTGTAACCGACGACGATGGGGGCGGCCACTGCCAACAGACCGGGGAGGATCATCTCGCGCAAAGCACCGCGCGTGCTGATGTCGACGCATCGCGCGTACTCAGGCTGGCCGGTGCCGTCCATGATTCCCGGGATCTCCCGAAACTGGCGGCGCACCTCGTTCACCATCGCGGAAGCCGCCCGACCGACGGCCTGCATCGTCAACGAAGAGAACAAGAACGGCAACATGCCACCGATGAACAGACCCACAAGGACGCGGGCATCGAGCAGGTTCACACCCTCGTCGCCGAGGTCGACTGCATTCGCATAGGCAGCCATTAGTGCCAGCGCCGTCAGCGCGGCGGATCCGATGGCGAATCCCTTCCCAGTTGCCGCGGTCGTGTTCCCGAGCGAGTCGAGGGCATCAGTCCGTTCGCGGACATCAGGTTCCAATCCGGCTTGCTCGGCGATTCCGCCTGCGTTGTCGGCCACTGGTCCGTACGCGTCTGTCGCGAGTGTGATGCCAAGCGTCGAGAGCATCCCGACCGCAGCGATCGCGACGCCATAGAAGCCGAAGAGTTCGAAGGCGACCCAGGTCGCACCACCCACGACAAGGACGGGAATGACGGTGCTCTGCATCCCAAGCGCGAAGCCCGCGATGATGACCGTCGCTGGCCCTGTCTCGCCCTGCTCGGAAACATGCCGCGTCGGGCCGTACTCGTAGGAGGTGTAGTACTCAGTGGCGAGGCCGATGATGACGCCCGCCCCGAGGCCGGCGACGATGGCCCAGAAGAGGTCCATACCGGGGTTGGCGTTCGTCTCGGTTGCCGGGATGTCGAGGATCACGTTCAGAATGACGTAAGAGGCCCCGAGCACGAGAATCGCGGCCACAAAAATACCGCGTCGGATGGCCCAGAGCAGACTGCTGAAGGTGGCGTCGTCGCGTGCGCGGACGAACAGCGTGCCGATGATCGAACAGATGATTCCCGCGCCGGCGATCATCATGGGCAGGACCATGTACGTGGAGTCGTACGTTTCGACAATGATCCCGGCGGAGAACACGGCGATGGCCATCGCAGCGATGATCGACCCGACGTACGACTCGAAGAGATCGGCCCCCATGCCGGCAACGTCGCCAACGTTGTCGCCGACGTTGTCCGCGATTGTCGCCGGGTTTCGAGGGTCGTCCTCGGGGATGCCTTGTTCGACCTTTCCGACCAGGTCGGCGCCGACATCGGCGGCCTTCGTGTAGATGCCGCCACCCACGCGGGCGAAGAGGGCGATCGACGACGCGCCGAAGCTGAAGCCGGTAACCCACTGGACGATCTCGGCGATACCGACGTTCGAGTAAGCCTGTGCGTATCCCCAGAACGTGAGCCCTACACCAATGAGTCCCAGTCCAACGACAGAAAGGCCCATGACCGCACCGCTGGAGAATGCGACGCGGAGACCTGCGTTCAGGCCACGGGAAGCCGCGGCCGCTGTGCGAGTATTCGCACGTGTGGCGACCATCATGCCCAAGAATCCGGTGAACGCGGAGACGAGCGCGCCGACGATGTACGCGCCTGATGTTCGTGGATCGACGAGGAGGGCGACCACAATGGCCACGGCGACAACGAAGACCGCTAGGTAGATGTACTCGCGTTGTAAGAACGCGAGCGAACCCTCCTGAATGGCCTTGCCGATATTCCGCATCGTCTCATTGCCTTCGTCTTCCTTCATGACCCTATAGATCAGCAGGGCGGCAACGAGGAGGGAGATGATTCCGGAGCCGATAGGGGCAGCAACGGTCGTTGGCATGGTTAGACCTCGCTAGTCCAAGACGGACGCAATGTGAGCGCCGTGAGCCCGCGCTTCCCAGGTTCGCTCGTTGTGGGAAAGTAGCACTCCGTCGAGAACAGCGTCAAGCTAGTCCGAACCTGTGAGCGGAAAGGCAGGACTAATCAGGCTGCTGAATCCTGGTGAGTTCTGCAACGGCAGACCGCAACGGACTCAGCAATTCCGGGAGCACTTCTGTGGCCCCGTACGATGTCAGGTCGGTCTGCAGCGGCGTCACCGAGACGCGTTTATTGCGTATCGCCCAGACGTCGGTCCCCTCCGGAATATCCCTCTTCCTGGGGCGCTTCGTGCGCTCGACGGTGATCCAGAATTGGTCGTTCCTGTCGTTCTCGCCGGCTTTGACCTGGAACTTCGTACTGGCCTCCATCAGGCGGGTGATCTCGACTCCCTGGAGGTCTTCAACCTTGATGTTTGGGACGGTGACGTTGAGGAGCATGTCCTTGAACAGGTCGTTCCCCGCCACGAGGGGCGCGAGGGCTCGGGCCACGAAGGCGCCAGTCAGGAACCGTGGACGCTTGAGCCGGGTCATTGAGATGGCGATGGAAGGAATCCCTTTGAAGTGCCCGTGGAGCGCAGCGCCAACGGTGCCGGAGAGAAAGATGTCGCGGCCCATATTGGACCCTGCGTTGATTCCAGACACGACCGCGTCGATGTCATCCGGGTACAACTGGGACAGGGCCACGAGAACGGCGTCCCCCGGGGTGCCCTCCACCGCGTGGACCTTCACCCCCCTGCGACGGCCTCTCCGGATCGTGACCGGATGGTGGAGGGAGAAACTGGCGCCAACTCCACTCTGTTCCCGGTCGGGCGCCACAACAACGACTTCCCCAACCTCGCGGAGCCCGCGGACGAGGGCCCAGAGCCCACGGGCTCCGATGCCATCGTCATTCGTCACCAGGTATCGCATCTTCGCTCGCCGACGCGTCGGGCCGCGGGGCCGATTTCGCGGAGTCTATCACGCGCACACCGCGATTCACGGTACACGGACTGCTTATGCTCGGCGCTGAAGCCGGTGCTCTTGTTGCCGCCGAAAGCGGTTTGGTATCCTAGCGCGGCTTTGGCCGATGCGGCCTTCCTGTCTTCGACCAGTGGGGGACCTAATCTCGCGTTTCCAAGAGGAGAGTCTGTAGATGCACCTTGTCTTGGATGGGTACGGGGCTGACCCGAAACGGCTCCAGGATGAGGCGCTCGTCCACGAACTGCTGGACCGGTATCCAGATGCGATCGGCATGACGAAGATCTCGGAGCCGTTCGTCTACCGGTACGACACCGGGTCCGTTCCGAACGACTGGGGTGTTTCCGGGTTCGTCCTAATTGCGGAGAGTCACATCAGCGTTCACACCTTCCCGGACCGTGGGTTCCTGAACGTCGATATTTTCTCGTGCAAGACCTTCGACTCGGATGCTGCAGTGCGCGAGCTCGAGCATCGCTTCGGCATCGAGTCCGTCAAGACGGCCGTGCTCGACCGGGGGCTCGAGGAGTTCCCGGACAAACGTGCGGAATCCGAGATACGGACCGCTGCGACGGGGCGGTCCGCTAGCTAGACGTGACCGGGTCCCCGGTGGGGGGCCACCCCACGTTCCCTTCGACGTTCGCGGCCCTCGACGGGCGCTTGTCCGATCCCGACTGGGCGACGGCTATCGTGTTGCCGGTGCCGTACGACGGAACCACGAGTTACCGCGCTGGGTCGCGGGACGGACCTCGGGCGATCATCGAGGCCTCTCGGTACCTGGAGTTGTACGAACCAGACCTGGATTTGGAACCGTCAGACTGGGGGATTGCGACCCTCGCCGAGTTGGAACCGGATGTCTCAGGCCCGGAGCCCACGATCCTGCGGGTGGAAGCAGCGGTACGAGAACTCATAAGACGGGGGAAGCTCCCTGTCGTGTTAGGCGGGGAGCACTCGATCTCTGTGGGAGCGGTCCGCGCGGCTCACAACCGGTACGAAGACCTGTCGGTCCTGCAGCTCGACGCGCACGCGGACATGCGCGATTCGTATATGGGCAGTGCATATAGTCACGCGACGGTCATGAAGCGCGTGCGCGAAGTGACCCCTCATGTTTCGCAGGTGGGCGTGCGTAGCATGAGCACGGAGGAGCGGGACAGCCTCCGCAGCATCGACGCGGAGGTCACCGTTTATCAGCAGGGCGATCTCCTCGACCCCTCCAGGCGAGAGGAGGCCCTTGCGCCATTGACCGACACGGTCTACATCACGATTGACCTCGACGTGTTCGACCCGGGAACGATCGCCGCGGTCGGAACGCCCGAACCTGGGGGGATCTCTTGGCCCGAAGCGATCGCATTGGTGCGAGAGATTGCGCAGCGTTCGAGAGTCGTGGGGTTTGATGTGGTCGAACTTTCGCCAGGTGAAGGGCCAGTCGCGTCCGCGTTCACTGCGGCGCGGCTCGTCTACAAGACCATCGGGTACGCTCTGACGACCGGACCAGGGGCCGTACCGAAGCCCAACTAGGCGGTGTCGGTCATTCCTCGATGATCGTGACCGACCGGAGCGCAGTGCCAGGTTCTCTCGCCTGCGCGGGGTCCCGCAGTTTGATGGCGCTGACCGCTTCGTGTCCGGACGTGACCTGGCCGAAGATAGGGTGCCGACCGTCCAGCCATGGCGCGGCAGCGAACGTGATGAAGAACTGACTACCGTTCGTGTTCGGACCAGCATTGGCCATCGACAACAACCCCGGGCCTTCATGTTTCAGGTCAGGGTGGAACTCGTCCGGGAAGCGGTATCCGGGACCGCCGGTGCCGGTTCCGGTGGGGTCACCAGCTTGCGCCATGAACTCCGCGATGACTCTGTGAAACGTGGTGTCATCGTAGAACCCTTCGCGGGCCAGGAAGACGAAATTGTTAACGGTGTTCGGGGCGCGGTCAGCGAAGAGGTCCACCTCGAAGCTGCCCGCCTCGGTGTCGAACGTCGCCTGATAGCGCTTTGCCGGGTCGATCTGCATCGCTGGCGGCTGATCCCATTGCTTGCGTGTCGTCATGCCCTACTCCTCGGTGATGCGGATCGTTTCGATTCGGGTGCCTGGGTTGGGATCGGTGCGGGGGTCGCGGAGCCGGATGCGCTCGACGGCGTCCTGACCGCCGGTCACTCTCCCAAAGACTGCGTGACAGGATACCTGAGGGTTCGCGCAGTCCTTCGGCGTGCCGTCGGCCTCAAACCCGTCCAACCACGGCGTTGGTACCAATGTGATGAAGAATTGCGCGCCACCCGAATGCGCCGATCCAGTATTGGCCATCGAGATGGCGCCTTCCTCGTGTCGAGCTAGTAGGTGGAATTCGTCCTGGATCGTGTAGCCGGGTCCGACCGTGCCGGTGCCCGTGGGATCGCCCCCTTGCGCCATGAAGTTCTCAATCACACGGTGGAAGGTGATGTCGTCGTAGTACCCGTCCCGTGCGAGGAAGACGAAGTTGCTGACGGTGTTCGGGGCTCTGTCAGTGAACAGCTCTAACTCGATTTCTCCGACCTCCGTGACAATCGTTGCCGTGTACGTCCTATCCGGATCGATTTGGAACGAGGGGGGCTGCTCGTACTGCTTGCCCTCCGGAGGGGTCGGCAGCACCGTTGTCCCTGCTTCGCTGGTCCCTCGTGTCTCGGTCGGGAAGGGTGATGGTTCGGCGTCCGAGGTGCACGCTTGGCCCATTAGAACCGCGCCGAGAACTACAAGTAGGATGGCGGTGCCAGCAAGAAGCCTCTGTTTACGCATCATGAGACGTAGGATACCCGTTCGAACGGAGGAGACAGACGGCGGTTGGCCTCCGGATTTCAGGCTATCCAAGTTGCCGAGGTTCCCGCGCCAAGGGTAGGCTTAGATTCGCGTGGCTCGGGCCACACTCCGTTAACCGACGACCCAGGAGAGGGCTGAACATTGGACTTCACGCTTGCGCCTGAAGACGAAGCATCCCGCCTCGAAGTACGCGAGTTCCTCCGAAAGGAATGGGACCACGCGGGATTCGACGGCCACAGCCTCCCCGTTCGCGCTTACGATTTTGATAACCCCGAGTCACGAGAGCATGACAAGGCATTCATTCGGCGGCTCATCGACCAGGGCTGGTTCACGATGCATTGGCTCGCAGAGTGGGGTGGCCAAGATGCTCCGCTGGGAAAATAGTTCGTGTACCAAGAAGAGCTCGCGTACGTGAACGCCCCCGCCGGGACGCCGGCCTCGAATATCACGGGCGCGATCATGCTGCATGCGTCAGATGAGATGAAGCAGTACTTCCTACCGAAGATGGGGCGGAATGAGGTCGACTGGGCACAGGGATTCTCCGAGCCAAACGCGGGTACAGACCTGGCGAACCTCCAGACACGGGCGGTCGAGGACGGCGATGACTTCGTCGTCACCGGGCAGAAGATATGGAGTTCAGGTTCGCATTTTGCCGACTGGTATCACGTTCTTGTGCGGACCGATCCCACCGCGCCAAAGCACCGCGGGATCACCTACCTGATGATGCAGATGAAGGACCAGGATGGGAATCAGATGCCGGGCATCACCCTCCGGCCCCTGTATGACATGTTGGGTCGCAGGCGTTGGAATGAGGTCTTCATGGACGAAGTACGCGTTCCAAAGCAGTACATCATCGGCGAGGTGAACCGCGGCTGGTACGCGGCGATGACCACGCTGAACTTCGAGCGCACGGGCAGCGCTGCTGCTGCGCGCCACATTGGAATACTTGACCGATTCGTCGCGCTGATGCGTCGGACGCGCTTCAACGGTGAGCCAGTGCTGGAAGACCCGCTGGTCCGTCACAAGCTGGCGGACTTGCGCGTGATTCTGGAGGCCGACCGAATGTTGGGCTACCGGGTCGCGTGGATGCAGGCAAAGGGGGAGAGGTCCCACAGGCGGAGGGCGCCATCCAAGGCTACCGAAATCAACTGACGGCGAACCGCCACTTCTGGCCGACGCTATCGAGCATCGTTCTGGACTACAAGATGGCGGTAAAGGGCGAGAGCCGGGCGCCACACAACGGGATCTACGGAACGAACAACCACCTCATGCTGAGCATTGGATTCGGCGGCGGGGGAGGCATTCTTCTGGGCCCGAACATCATTGCCCAACGTGGCCTCGGGCTGCCCAGATAAGACCAGACGACCGCAACGGCTCGGGGGCCCCGCTCCTCAAGGACCGGTGCCGCTCATGAGTCATGACTGAGAACCAACCGGCGCGACCCAAGCGGCCGCGGTATTTCTACGGTTGGAATATCGTCGGGGCGTCGTTCTTGGCGCATCTGGCGTACGCGGAGCAGTTCTCTTCGACGCTCGGTCTGTTCTTCCGGCCGCTGAACGCAGAGTTCGGGTGGAGCAGGTTCCAGATCTCTGCTGTGCAGACGATCGCGCGGTTCGTCGAGGCGGCGAGCGCACCGCTCGTGGGTCCACTCATCGACCGGTACGGAGCGCGGAGGCTCATGCCGGTGGGTGCAGTCATCACCGCGGTCGCGTTGCTCGCCGTCACGCAAGTAGACAGCCTGTGGCAGTTCTACCTCGTCCGGGGCATCGTCGCGGCGGTCGGGTTCATGCTCATGGGTTTCCTGGTGACCGGCGTGGCGATCAACAACTGGTTCATCCGGATGCGCGGCCGTGCACTGGCGATCTCCAACATCGGCAGCAGCATCAGCAATGTGATCCTCATGCCGGCGGCGGTGTTCGTGATCGCGGCGTTCGGGTGGCGATCCATGTTTGGGATCTTCGCGATCGTGACGATGGTCGTTGTGCTTCTGCCGTCGGCCATCTTGATGAGGAGACGGCCCGAGGACATGGGGCTGCTACCAGACGGGGCCGAACCGACGACTACGGACTCCAATGCGGACGCGGCCGGCGAACCCCAGGATGGTGGCCCGTCTGACCCAATCCCGGAGGTAACGTGGACGCGCAGACAGGCGATACGAGAGCCGACGTTTTGGTTCTTGGCACTGTCGTTCGCAGTCGCGAGTCTCGCGTTTCAAGGCATTAACATCAGCCTTGCGCCGTACGCACAGGACCTGGGATACAGCGACACTATCGTCGCGGCGACGCTGACAACCAGGGCGGTGGTCATGGCCGCGACGCTCCCGTTGGTCGGCCTACTCGCGGAGCATGCGCGCGTCCTGTCAGTCCGGATATTCCCCTTCGTGTGCCAAGGTGTGGGCTCCCTACTGTTCTTGCTTGCCGAGGAGCCCGCGTTCCTGTGGGCGGCCGTCGTGGTCTACGGAATAGGCATTACCAGCCTGGGCGTTACGCAAGAGGTCCTGTGGGCGAATTCCTTCGGTCGTCTGAGCCTGGGCACGGTCCGGTCGACGGGTTTCGTCATTACCTTCGGTTTCGGCGCTGCGGGGCCGATGCTCATGAACGCAATATTCGACATCTTGGGGTCGTATAAGCCCGCGTTTGTCCTGTTCATCGCGCTCTTCGCCATCGCGGCCGCGATGGCGATCTTCATTCGGACGCCTCGCCGCACTGCAGCCGCGGAGCAGGCGAGACCTCATATGTGATTCCGGTCTAGCCGGACTCCTCTTGAGCTCGGCGTGACCGTGGCCCGAACGGCTCGGGTTGGAACGGGCCGTCACGCAATTGAAGGTACGCGCGGATCCCTTGATCGCGCCGCGCCTCGTCGAGCGGCCGTCGAAACTCCTCGCGCAGCATCACGTGGGCAGGGGCGGACAGGACCCCATCGAGCTTGATCGCGTTGTGAAGACCCATCATCTCCAAGCCCATGGTGGCGACCGCGAGGTTGATCTTGACGGTCTCCGGTGAGACCAGCGCTATTCGCTCTACCACCTTGAAGCATTCTTCGATGAGTTCATCACGGGGATACACCGCATTGACGAGTCCGATTCGCAGGGCCTCGCCGGCGTCGATGTGGTCGCCAGTGAGGCTGTATCGCAGTGCGTTCTTGTAGCCGGCGTTGAGCGTCCAAATGAAGCTCGTATTTGACCCGTGGCGGACCTCGGGTTGAGCAAAGACTGCGTCCTCCGAGGCGAAGGTCATATGCGAGTACAGGGCGTACCAGGAGCCGCCACCCATGCACCAGCCGTTGATTGCGGCGATCACGGGTGTGCCCAGCTCCCAGAGGTGCAGAAAGCGTCGGTTGTCACCGAGCCAAGAATCGATGAACTCAGCCACGCTCATGCCCTCGGGCACCCCGTAGGGCCAGACGAGGTCCCGTCTCCGGCCACTGCCGCCGCCTTGGTCATAACCAGAGGAGAATGAACGGCCAGCACCCGTCAGGACGATCGCTCGGACCTCGGGATCGCTATCAGCCTCGTCCAACGCTTGATGAAGCTCGTCTTCGAGCGTGCGACTGATGGCGTTCAGCGCTTCTGGCCGGTTCAACGTGATGAGTACGCCGCCTCGTTGCTTCTCGTACAGGATTTCGCTGTAGTCCGGCATGGGTACCCCCTTTCGATTCAATGAAGAGCATTCTAGTCTTGGGTTGATGGATGAGGTCCCGACGCCGCGTCCATGACTTTAAGGAAATCAACGAGCATCCGTGCCGTGGCGCCCCAAATGCGGTGTCCTTGATGGTGGAACTCGTAAACAGGAGCGGGCGGTCCTCCACCATACGAAACCATCTCGGGACCCTGGCGATAGCGGTCCCAGATCTCGCGTGCCGGCACCTCCAACAGCTCAGCGACCTCCAGTCCGCTGGGATTGTAACTAGGCGTCACGACACTGCCGACGAACGGCGTGACGGCGAACCCGGACCGTGTTTCATGGTCGCTGATCCTGCCCAAGACGCGGACGTCGCTGGGCTCGATCCCAACCTCTTCCCATGCTTCCCGTAGGGCTGTGGCCTCGAGCGTTGCATCCTCGTCGTCGCGCGCGCCTCCGGGAAATGAAACCTCACCTTTGTGATGCTCGACTTTGCTGGTGCGCACGGTGAAGAGCAGCCGGTGGTTGGGCCCGGAGCCGAGGAAGGGGATCAGCACCGCGGCTGCGATCAGACCGGAATTGGAAACCGGCACCGGATGATAGTCGTTCAGGACGCGCTGGATGTTTCGTGCGCCGAAGTCGGGTGGGTTAGGCGTGGTCATGTATATCCTCGGCCGGATCCAGGGATCTCTGGCGAGGAGTATATTGCTAGGCGTCGCGCGGGGGCCGCGTCTGGTTTCCCTGCGGGATTATAATGGTGAGGAGCGAGCGTCAGGGCCTCAACGGCGGGGGAGGGGCTATGGCTGAGAAGTTCGAGCGAGAGATCGAAGAGATTATTCGGAACTCGGGGAGCGAGCTCCCACCGCCGCCGCGATCCGCGCGGCGGTCGGTGCGCCGGGCACGGTCCACGGGCCGCAACTGGCGGCTAGGCATCAAAGCCGGCCCGATGATGATGGCGTCGGTCGCGTTGTTGCTCGTCGGTGTGCTCCTGTGGAATGTCTCGAATGGACTCGGCGGGCTAATGATGCTAGGCGCCGTGATTCTGTTCCTGCTGTCGTACATGCTGTTTTTCGGCAGGTGGGCAACGGGCGGGAGCGGCGGATATGAGAAGCGATGGCGTGGGCAACCGATCGCGAATGGTCCTGCAGGTCCGTCGCTTACCGTACGACTCCGAGCTTGGTGGGAGCGAACGCGCTTCCGACGGAACTAGCTCGTCCCACATCTCGCTGTACCCCTACGCGGGCTGCAGCGAGATGTGTTCAGTTAGGCAGCGGGTTCGGCTGTGGCTGACGCGAGTTGGTCAAGCAATCGGTGGAACATCTCCGTATCCCACGAAAGCTCGATACGCTTGATTTTCCGGCCATCGAACGTCAAGAGCCAACCCATCCGTGTTTGGAAGCGTTCGCCAGTCTTGGTCGTCCCTTCTTGAACCGTGCTGGCGAACACGGCATCGCCTTCTGCCAGAATGGTGTCGGTGCGGCTGGTGACATTGTCGACAAGGCGGCGCCAGATCTTGACAAAGAAATCATTGAAGAAATCCCGAATAGCGGCGGGTCCGGCATACGGTCTGCCGGAGCTGGCGCCTGGGACTTCCATCGCTACTTCAGGATGGAGGTATAACACCATCCGGTCCATGTCCTGATCGCGAAGGCACCGGAAGCACTCGATCACGATCTCTTTGTTCCATTGACTATCGTTCACCTGTTGTACCTCAATCCGGCTGTTTGGTCGGTATAGACCCCGGCAGTTCCGAGACCGCTGACTACCAGTATGTGTCTTGGTCAACGAGAATCAATCATGCGGGCGCAGATTCCTGATGTGCGACTAGTACGGGTGCGCGCGCAGTGATCTGTTGACGGAGAACTTCTAGCACCGCGAGCACATCGCGCCGCCATTCACTCGCGCCGGATGATGTCTTGACGCGCACCTGAAGGTGGCCGACCTCGGCACCTGGGACAGTTCGCTGCAGACCCGATCGGTCGAGCCACGAGACATCTCGGAGACGCACGATTACGTCGCGCCCGTCAGTCGCGAATCCGCGGACGGCCCCCATCGTTTGTGCTCCGTGCGAGCGCAAGAGCACCACGAATAGGAGGTTCTCGACCGGCTCGGGTATCGCGCCGAAACGGTCTTCCAGCTCGCGTCTCGTCTCGTGGACCTGTTCGGGATTGGTGGTCTCGACGAGCTTCTGGTACACGGCGAGTCGCGTCGCCGTGTCCTCGATGTAGGTGGTTGGGATGTGGGCGTCGACCGGGACGTCGACCGAGGGCCGTGGGAATGTGCGACCGGTCAACTGACGACGCTCCCCCCTTCCGACATCGGACGACGAGTGGTCCGCTTGTCGGAGTTCGTCCACGGCCTCCGCGAGCATGCGCGTGTACAGATCGAACCCGACGGCTGCGACGTGACCGCTCTGTTCGGCGCCCAAGACGTTGCCGGCACCGCGGATCTCCAGGTCTTTCATCGCGATGCGGAACCCCGACCCTAACTCCGAGGCAGAGAGGATTGCACGTAGCCGCCGCTCCGCTGTCTCCGTGAGGATGCGGTCTCTCTTGAACAGGCAATACGCGTATGCCCGGACGGAGGAGCGACCCACACGGCCCCGCAGCTGATAGAGCTGAGTCAGTCCTAGCTTGTCGGCCTCGTCGATGATCAGCGTGTTCGCGTTCGGAATGTCCAAGCCGGCCTGAATGATGGTCGTGCAGATCAACACGTCGGATGCGCCCTCTGAGAAATCCTCCATCACGTGCCCGAGCGCATCTGGCGGCATACGCCCGTGGGCGACGGAGAACGAGGCCTCGGGTACCAACTCCCTCAGATGTCGGTGCACCTGCTCGATATCGCGGATGCGGTTGTGGACGAAGAAAATCTGTCCGCCACGATCCATCTCACGGAGGATGGCCTCGCGAATTTGCCGATCATCCGATTCGCCGACGTACGTCATGACCGGGACGCGCTCTTCGGGTGCGGTCTCGATGCGGCTCATGTCGCGGATGCCCAGCAGCGCCATATGGAGCGTTCGAGGTATCGGGGTGGCCGTCATCATCAGTACGTCGACGCCGACTCGCATTCGTCTCAGGCTCTCTTTGTGTTTGACCCCGAACCGCTGCTCTTCGTCGATCACGACCAGCGCCAAGTTCTTGAATCCCACGTCGTTCGAGAGAAGCCGGTGCGTCCCAATGACGATGTCGACGTCGCCTGCGTTCAACGCCTGGACGGTCTCGCGTTGCTGTGCTTCTGATCGCAGGCGGGACAACATGTCGACCCGGACCGGGAACGGATCGAGCCGCTCGCGGAAATTCGCGTAGTGCTGCTGGGCAAGGATGGTCGTCGGGACCAGAACGGCGACTTGGCCCCCGTTCTGAACAGCCTTGAACGCCGCGCGAAGGGCAACTTCAGTCTTTCCGTACCCCACGTCCCCACAGATCAGCCTGTCCATCGGCGTCGCGCGTTCGAGGTCTCGCTTGACCTCCCGAATAGCGAGCATCTGGTCCGGGGTCTCTTCGAACGGGAACGACGTCTCCAACTCCCACTGCCAGGGGGTGTCCGTCGCGAGGGCGGAGCCGCGTTCGAGTTCCCGGGCCGCGTAGAGAGCGATGAGTTCTCGTGCGAACTCGACTGCTGCCTCCTTCGCACGCCGTTTCGTGGACGCCCATTCCGTGCTCCCGAGCCGCGACAGGGTCGGTGCGCCGCCCGGTCCGATATACCGGGTGATCCGGTCGATCTGATCGGTCGGAACGTAGAGCCGGTCCCCTTGGGCGTAGGCGAGGATGAGGTACTCGCGTTCCGATCCGTCCAGATCGCGATTCTCCGTCCCTTCGAAACGGCCGATGCCGTGCTCTACGTGCACAACGTGATCGCCCGGAGTGAGCTCAGACAGGAAGGAATCGTGCCTTGTAGGGCGTCTCCTGGCCTGACGGGACCGTTTGATGATGCCGAAGACCTCGGCGTCAGTTAGCAACGTGATCCCGTCCACAGGACCGTCCTCGCCTCCCTTCCCGAGTGACCAACCCTCCGCGAGTCCTTGCGAGACCATGGTGAGCGTGCCTGGGGTTGGGACGATATCGATGTCATCCCGGACTGAGAGTTCGTGCCCCTCGGCCTCGAGCAGTTCGGCAAGTCGCTGGGCCTGTAACGAGGCGACAACGATCGCTTGCCCATTGCCGCGTGCAAGACGGATGTCGTTGGCCAACCTCGGGACCTGACCGCCGTAGGAGTCTGGAGCGACGAATCCCAGCGACCCAAACCCGCGCGAACCGCCGTCGGTTGGGCCGCCTGTGCTGGAGAACGGCGCCAGGTGTACCTGGCGCGGTATGTCCTCCAACGTTTGTCCGAACCGCTCGATGGGCGCCAACGGGCTGGGATAGTCCTGCGGCAACACGCCTCGATCGACCTGACCGTCCCGGATCTCCCGCCCGCGGGCCGCGAGCTCTTCCAACGCGGCGCCAAGTCGCGCCGGACGGTCGACTACCAAAACGGTGTCATCTGGCAGATGGTCCAGTAGCGTGGTGCGTTGAAAGAGTGGGGAGAAGAACTCGGCTCCCGGGAACAGTGCACCGTCAGCAACTCTCGCAAGGTCTCCCAGGAGTCCGCTCTGGTCGCTTTCTTGCAAAGTGGACTGATCAAGGTCCAACTCCGGGCGAGGCATCAGGGCGGGCAACAACTCCCGTGCAGGAACGATCGAGACCGCATCGACGTTCCGGACCGACCGTTGGGTGCCGGGGTCGAAGAGCCGGATGCTCTCAACTTGCGATCCGAACAGTTCGATGCGGGCCGGGGCATCGGAACCTGGCGACCAGACATCGACGATTCCACCACGCCGACTGAACGATCCGGGGACCTCAACCGCTGGGGTCGCTTCGTATCCAATGTCGATCCATCGGCGAGTCAGTGTATCGAGGGAAAACGAGTCTCCGACGGCCACGGAGTGCGAGGCTTGGTCCATAACATCCGGTGGAAGCGTGATCTGGATCGCCGCGTGGCCGCTGGCGATGATCAAGGGTTCGAGATGGGGAAGGATGGATGTCTCCAGGTTTGAAGGCGAACTACGACCGACCGGCTGGTGGCCGTTCGTGACGCGACTGGTCGTGTCTCTGGCCCTGCTCCGGTCCAACGCAGCGAGGACGCGGAGTCGATCGCGGGACGTCGTCGCCTCGCTGGCCAGTCGTTCGAACGGTAGAGAATCTGGCTCGGGGAAAAGCAGTCCGAGGTCGTCCACTGCCGCCGCCGGCCTCTCGCGGGGCAAGTACGGCAGGACGTGTTCGTACGCCGCGCGGGCGTCGTCCGGGCCGGGCAGTAACCACAAGACGGGCCGACCCAAATCGCGCCACAACGCAGCGACCAAGTAGGGCTTCGCTCCGTCGAGCGGGTCGAGGATGATCGGGTGCGGCTGGCCGGAACGCAGCGACTCGACGAGGGCTCGATACGTGCTGCGCCGTCGCACTGCGTCCAGGACTCCGAACAGGCTCACACATCCTCCCAACTCATCCCGTGAGTACGCCCAATTGACCCGACGCTCAAGCGGGCGGGCACATCAGCAAGACTACTCTTGGGGGAGCGTCTGCGGGAGCGGCCCCGTTACGCGTCAGGTTCGATCACGGTCACGGTCCGGTTCGTGGCAACATTGGACAGACTCAAGACCCGTCCGCTAGGCCATCGGATCGTCAATGAATCCACGAAGCCCGCGTCTCCCAGCCCGAAGTGGGCGGGGAGCGCGTGCTGCCCCATTTGACTGGATCCCGCCGTGATCTCGCGGATCTGCGTCTCGCCTCCGGCAACAATCGTGATGCGTGTGCCGATTGCATCCCGGTTGCTGGGCGTCCCGATTACCTCGACCGACAGCCAATTGTTGCCGTTGGTGCAGCGGTTCTCGAGGAGCTTCAGTTCCGCTTCGAAGTTCTGGATGACCAGGTCGAGGCAGCCATCCCGGTTGAAGTCCAGCGTGGCCACCCCGCGTCCGATATCCCGGTCGTCCGCTCCGCTCCCGGATGACACGTCAGTGAACGTTCCGTCGCCATCGTTGCGCAACAAGACGTTTGCTTGATCGAGTGCGTTGGTTTCCGGATCGCTATCGAGGTGGCCGGAGACGACGTAGAGGTCCTCGTCGCCGTCGTTATCGAAGTCGAAGAACACGTTTCCCCACGTGACACGGAACTGGCGAAGAAGCCTGTCCTCGAAAACCCAGCTTCCGCCAGCGACCCCGATCGCCGTGCCGGCGAGCGTTGCCATGTCGCTGAACGCGTGGGCGTCGGTCGCTCCGAGGTTCCGGAGAAGAACGTTGTCGCCGATATTGGTCAGGTAGAGGTCGAGGAAGCCGTCGGTGTCGTAGTCGCCGATGGCGACCCCCATGCACGACATCTCGAACCCCGAACCTGAGGACTCAGTGACATCCGTGAATCCGCCATCCCCATTGTTGACCCACAGTCGGTTCGGTTGGACCTCATCGCCGAAGTCGTTGCAAACGTAGAGATCCGAATCGGCGTCGTTGTCGATATCAATCCAAACGGGTTGGAATCCACCGCCGTACACGCCGCTGATGCCGTCTTCCCGAATGTTGGTCGGAGGGTCAAGCGGCCCGAGTGACGTGGTGACGTCCTCGAATGTACCGTCGCCCCGATTGCGGTGGAGAGACAGGGGGCGCACGGTGGGTTCAAACGTTCGCGTCTGGAACGCGCGGACATCCGCGTCGTTCATGTGGCGCACGACGATCAAATCCACATGCCCATCGAGGTCGTAATCGCCCCAGGCACACCCCATCGAGCGGTAGGAGTGGTCAGGGTCGCCAACACCCGCGACCGCGGTGACGTCCACGAAGCTCCCGCTACCACTGTTCTCGAACAAAGTGCTCGACCCCCAGTTTGTTGCGAACAAGTCGGTGTCGCCGTCGTTGTCGTAGTCCGCAGCACAGCCACCGTTTCCTTGTCCGGTGACGTCGGCCAGCCCTGAAGCGGTCGCGATATCGGAGAAGGTTCCGTTCCCGAGGTTGCGGTAGAGGGCGTTGGGCCCGTCCGAGTTCGCGACGTAGATGTCGGACCACCCGTCGCCGTCGACATCCAACACGACGATCCCTCCACCAAACGGCATGATGTCCGGGCGCCGCGAATGCGTGAAGGCGAGACCCGATTCTGCGGTGATGTCGACGAATGTCGGCGCTTGATACGCGAATCTGCCAACCCGTGATCCCGTCTGGCCATCCCCGTTCGTAACCGCAACCTCGACATCGGCGACGGCGTGGGGCGGGGTGACCGCCGTGATTTCCCCGGCATCTGTAACGACGACCCGGAACGCAGGCGTGCCGTCGAACGACACGGCAGCTCCGGGCGCGAAGTTGGCGCCGAGAATCGTGACCTCGGTTCCCCCTCCGAGCGGTCCCGAGGTCGGTTCAACGCTGGTTACGATCGGTGCGCTACCACCGAGGTAGGTGTAACTCTGTTCGAGCGTGTAGGACGTTCCGTCAGGATTGGTAACCGTGACGTCGACTACCCCCGGCGCGAGCCGTGGCGATGTCACGACAAGAAGCTGCGGCCCCTCGAATGAGACGCGGGAGGCCTGCTGTTCGCCAAATGTCACGGTCGCGCCTTCCTCAAAGTTGTCGCCGAGCACGTTGACTGAGTAGAGGCCGAGGGTCCCGCGTGTATCCGGGTCGAGCGCAACAACGATCGGTGCGGTCGACACGCCGGCGTTGGCGCGGGCGTGGGCCTGCTGGATGCGGAGGTCGGCGCCTCCATCGGGCCAGATGAATATCCCGATCCCGAGCACCGCGAGACCGCCGAACGTTCCGAGTCCCCACGTGGCCCCTGCGAACGCGGCAATCGCCTGCCGGGGCATCAGCTTGGCCAACCCCCAGAACGTGATCGGCCCGCCGGCAGCAGCCGTGAAGAGGAGCGTAGCTGCAGGTGCGGTGCCCATGCCGAGGAGCAGGAGCAACGCCACCAAGGGGATCTCAAAAAGCAATGGCACATTGATCAAGACTCCGATGGTCGCGGCAATCGTGACTCCGACGAAGTCATTCCCCAGGTACTGAGCGATCGTGGTCGGACTGAGCCACTGGATGACGAGTCCGCTGGCGAACCCGGCGATGACCATGACCGGGCCAAGCCGGACCACGTACCCGATGCTCGATTTGGCCCAATCCCGGAATGCCTCGATCAAGACATACTTCCACGGACTGAAGTCTCGGACGGCTTGGGGTATGACGTCGACGGTGTCGTCCAATTGCTCGGCGCGGTTGTTTCGGACCGTCATGACGACCAGCGGGCCGATGATGAGCGCTCCGACGACCGCAAGGAGGAGGCGGCTGAAGCCCAACAGTGGCGTAAACACGAAGAAGGCCATAGCCAGCGCCGGCACGTTCATGGTGGCCGACCCCTGGACCATTGCGATGGCGCCCTCAATTCCGGCGCCTCGTTGCCGGAACGCCGAGGACACAGGGACGATGCATGCAGAGCACAGGTTCATCACCGGCCCGAGGGCTGCGCCTTTGATCGTGCGAGAGAACACCCCCCCGCCTTGAAGCCGCGTACGGGTTCCGGGAGGGAAGAAAAACGCCTCGGCCAGGCCAGCGGCGAGGAAGGCAAACACCATTCCGACAGTGACCAACCGCATGTAGGAAAGTGAAAACGAAAACCACTTGGACACGAAGGATGTCCCGGGTTCGCGCTCGATGCAGAACCCCTGGAAACATTGGGCAGCCGGGGAGAGGACGGCGTCCAGATCCTCGCCGACGATGTCGAGCTTCGGTATTCGGTTGAGGGAGACGAAGAGGATCAGGATGACGGCGAAGATCGCCGCCCCGACAAGCCGCTTCTTCCCGGCGCTAGTGGCAAGCATGGTCAGTTGTTAGGGTTGCGAGCGCGCCAAATGTCTCGCGATCCACTCCCGCATTCGGCTGGCGAGGTCCTCCTCGCCGAGGCGGGGCGGCAGCGCAACCCACACGACAAAGAGTGCGCTGAACGCAACCGTAGCGAGCGTTGCCTCGAACCACCACGAAGGCACGGGTTCGGACTCCTCTCTATCACATGGGCGCAGGTTTCCAACGGGCACAGGATACTCGCCGATAGCCAATAAGGAGGCCTGCGCGAGAAGGACCAAATGCGACCCCAACCCCCTTGACACACCCCATATATTCACAATGCTAGAAGCAAAGCTGATAAAAGGATTATCAGTAACCGAGGAGGAGAGTGATATGACGCTCATGCGATGGGATCCGTGGCGGGAGTTCAGGCGGGGGTTCCGTGGGTTTGACCGGTTCTTCGATGAGTTCGAGAACGGTCGGCCGTGGACGCGCTCGATGCGCTTCGACGGGATCGGTAGTCTGGCTTTGGACGTGATGGATGAAGACAATCAGTTCATCGTTGCGGCGTCGTTGCCTGGGTACGCCCCCGATGATGTCGACATCTCCATCACGGACCGGACGGTCACCGTGACCGTCGACTCCAAGAGCGAGACGAACGAGATGCACGACGAAACCTATGTATTGCGGGAGAGATACTCCGGCAAGCTCCGACGGAGCGTCGTTCTCCCGGGCGAAGTGGACGCCGAGCAAGCCGTCGCGGAGCACAAGGATGGCGTGTTGACGTTGAAGCTTCCGAAGACGATCGTGGAGCGGACCAAGAAGATCCCAGTTAGCACTGGGTAACGGGGTCTATTCCTGCCCACCCCGAAGGGGGCGCTGATACTCCAGCGCCCCCTTCGCTATTTCAGATCGTGATGCCTGATCGATCAGTCGCGCAGCACTGCGCGGGCAGGCGCCCCATCAATCCCGGCGATCTTGAGCGGGAGACAAGCCAGGTCATACGAGCGGTTGCCTTCGACTGCGGAAAGGTCGAGCCCTTCGATGATCACCGTGCCCGCTCCAAGCAGCGCAAGGTGTGCGTCCTTGGACGGCGCGCCATACCGCTCGATCGACAGGTAGTCGATGCCAACCGTGAACACGCCTCGATCGACCAGTGCTTGCGCCGCCTCGCGAGAGAGGTACACGTAGCGCATTTGGAAATTGTCGTAGCTCCATAGTGCCGAGTTGCGCGTCTTGAATAGGACGCGCTCGGGGCTGCCTTCGATGGTCAACGATTCCAGTTGTTCACGCGTGATCGCTTGGCCCTCCTCAACATCCGTGCAGTCCGCGACCCACGCTGGGCCGACCAGACGGTCAAGTGGGAATCCTTCCGTGCCGGCGGCGCCATCGATGAAATGCGCGGGCGCGTCGATATGGGTGCCGTTGTGCGATCCCAACTCCAGCCGGGAAAGGTTTACGCCGTCTGCGTGGAGAGACTTCACCTGCGAAACCGAGAATGGTGTGTCACCTGGGTAGACGTGAGTGCCCTGGGTCGGCGGCCGTAGAGGCACCGAGATGTCATACAGAGCCATTGACGAGCTACTTGGGACCGATCAGCCCGTCAACGCCAGGCCACCATCAATCGCGAGCACCTGCCCGGTGATGTAGCTGGCCTTCGGTGAGCACAGGAAACCGACCAATTCGGCGACCTCCGATGCTTCGCCTCGCCTCCCGAGCGGGATGTGATCCGTCAACTGCTTCTTCAGTTCTTCGGAGAGTTGGTCGGTGACGTCGGTGGTGATGTAGCCGGGGGCGACGATATTCGCGGTGATGTTGCGAGGCGCCAGTTCCTTGGCGACGCTCATGGTGAACCCATTCAGTCCGGACTTCGCTGCAGCGTAGTTCGCTTGCCCCGGGTTCCCAGCTAGCGCGACCACTGATGAGATATTGATGATCCGGCCCCACCGGGTCTTCATCATCGAACGCGCCGCCGCCCGTGTGCAGACAAAGGCGCCGCGGAGGTCTGTCGCGATCACCTCGTCCCAGTCCTCGTCGGACATACGGATCAGCAATCGGTCCTTGATGATCCCGGCGTTGTTCACGAGGATGTCGATCTTGCCAAACTCAGCGATGGCGGCATCGACCATCGTCTCGATCTCGTTGGTGCTTGTGATGTCCGCCTGGTACGCCTCTGCGTGAACACCCGAACCTTGGAGTTCCTCAACCACAGACCGGGCGCCGTCTAGGCTGGCGTTGTAGTTGACCGCGATCTCGGCGCCCATGGATCCAAGTTTCAGGGCGATCGCTTTCCCTATACCCCTGCCGCCGCCGGTTACGAGGGCAGTCCTCCCAGCCAACTCCTTTGGCTGTTCGGTTGTGATTGTTGTGTCGGGTTGTGCCACGGTGGCTGTCGGATCTTCGCTTCTTGCAGCCGGTCAGACGGCGGCGACGCCGCGGTGGACCTTCGTGAGTTCTTGCTTGATCGCGTCAATCAGGCCGGTCCGGTGCATCGTGGCGGCGGATTGAATTGCGCCCCGTACCATCTGAGCCCGTGCTCTGCCGTGTCCAACGATAGCGATCCCGTCCACGCCGAGCACGGGTGCGCCTGCCGAATCCAGGACGCTCAATTTTGTGTACAGGTCGCGGCCGATTCGGACCGCTTCGTCCATGGGGAGGTGGGCGAGCAGTTGGCGCCCCACATCTTTGGCAACGACCTCGGCCAGGCCTTCGGCCATCTTCAGCATGACGTTTCCGACGAACCCGTCGCACAGGATGACGTTTGCCTTGCCGCGGATCATCTCGTGTGCCTCGACGTTCCCGACGAACGTGAAATTACTCTTCTTCAGCAGATCGTAGGCCTCACGTACCTGCTTGGTGCCCTTCGATTCCTCGGCTCCGACGTTGAGCAGTCCGACCGTGGGTTCTGGGACCCCGGCATAGCTGCGGGCGACGGCGACGCCGATGGCAGCGAAGTCCAAGAACTGCGCTGGGCGGGCTTCGATGTTGACACCCATGTCTACGTTGATGACCTGTGGGGTGTATCCGAGGAACGGACCGCCGAGCACGGGCCTCTCTAACCCTTCGAGTAGACCGAACGCGAAGAAGGCCGCTGCCATTGTCGCGCCCGTAGACCCGACGCTGACGACCGCGTCCGCGTCGCCCCGCTTCACGAGCTCCGTGGCAACCGCGATTGACGCTTTGGGCCGCCGTCGCAACGCGATAGCGGGTTGTTCCGTCTCCTCCACCGGGCCTTCCGAGGGGATTAGAGTTACCGGCAGGGTGGCCGCGTCATGCTTGTCAATCTCGGGTTGAACGAGTTCCGGTTGGCCGACCAGAAGAATCGGTGTCCCGTCCTCGCGGGCGGCTGCGATGGCTCCTGCCACCACTTCGGCGGGGGCGTGATCGCCCCCCATCGCATCGACCGCGACACGGACGAGAGCACCCTCACTCCCTGGGTTCGTAGTCAATCCTGCTTCCTCCTGGGTCAAACACCGACGTTTCCCGCGCTGGCCTCATCCGAGGCTATCGTAACGTCCGCGCTCGCGGTTGCGAGAAGCTGGCCATCTTGATTCCGACACTCGAGAGCATACCGGACAGCTAGAGGCTCTTCTGGGTCCGACGCGTTCGCCGAAGACCGGATACCGGTGATGGTCACGGTGTCGCCTGGGCGCGCTGGGGCACGGAAGCGCGCGCGGATCTTTCCGCTCGCTTCCCACCGTTGCGGATACACACGCTTCATCGCGTCGCAGAGGAATCCGTAAAGCACCATACCGTGGGAGACATTCCCGCCGAACGGGCTGTTCGCGCCGAACACGGGGTCGAGGTGGAGTGGGTTACGGTCGCCCGAGACGTCCGCATACGCGTCAATCCGTTCTTGCGAAACGGTGCGCTGTAGGGGACGGAGTGGCTGCTCGTTCGTGTTCAATCCGGGTTCGGTACCAAGACTGTGGAGCTTCCCTCGATGGTACAGGTATCGGTGTCCGGTGGGGACACGAGGGCGAAAACGAGCGAAACGATGGTGGCATGACGCCGACGGGAGCGTTGGGTGATACTCGCCACGCACGTGGTCGGGGCCCCGATTGGTTGCGGCGTTACGACGCGAGCCTCCTGCGAGACGTGCACGGTCCCTGCCGGGAGTTCGAATTGGCCGAGGAGAGCGCCGAGTGCGAAGGTCGCTGCCGCCTCCGGCGGGACATGTTGCGTGGACTCACCGAGCGGCGCTCCGTCCAGGACCTCTAGATACTCGGCCAAGCGGTCACGTGAGAAATCAATTGGCAAATCAGGGAACGGATGGCCGACCGGGAGAAGGAGGATGTTGGTTTTTATCGTCATGTGCTTGCGCATCTCGTCGCAGGTTGAAGCCCGTGAACCATAGCATCGCCATTGGAATCGGGGCAAAGCTCTGGGAGCCATGCCCAGTGCGTTGACACGACGGCTCATCGCCCTTAACGATGGATCTCATTCGCGACCCATGCGACCGGAGCGATCGTGGACATCCTCATCCGAAATGGACGCATCGTCGATGGTACTGGGAACCCGTGGTTCCGGTCCGATGTCCGTATCCGCGACGATCGCATTGCAGAGATCGGGCCTGGGCTGTTGCGCGCTCGCACTGAGACTGCGATCGACGCAGATGACCGGATCGTGTCCCCCGGTTTCTTTGACATGCATTCGCACTCGGAATACCCGCTGCTCGTCGACGGCGAGGCGCACAGCAAGATTCGCCAGGGAATCACCACGGATGTCACAGGAGAGAGTACATCCGCGGCTCCGCTTCTCGGGCTCGCGTTAGAGGAAGCTCAGAGGGCACTCCGCCAGTACGAGATCGAGCCGGACTGGACCTCGATGAGCGAGTACTTCTCCCGCGTCGAGGCCGGAGGGATCTCTCTGAACCTCGTGTGCTACGTCGGCCATTCGACCGTACGCCAATCGGTGTTCGGCAACGAACCGCGGCCGCCGTCGAGCCAGGAGCTCGATGAGATGAAGCGCCTGGTGGCCGAGGCAATGGACCAGGGTGCGTTCGGACTATCCAGCTCTCTGTCCCACCCCCCGGGGAACTACGCGGCGACGCCGGAATTCGTGGAGTTGTGCAAGGTGGTAGCTGCAAAGGGCGGCGTCTACACGCGACACCTGAGGGACGAGGGCGATACCGTCCTAGACGCGCTCCGCGAGCTGATCGACGTTGGCGAGGGATCCGGCTGCCCGGTCGAGGTGTTTCACATCAAGGTCGCTGGAGAACACAATTGGAGTCGGCTTTCGCCGCTCGTGATTGACATGGTAGAGGATGCCCGCCAACGAGGCATCGACATTACCGCGAGCCAATACCCGTACGAATACGGCTCCGCAGGCTTGGCCAACTGCATGCCGTATTGGTCGCGGCAGGGTGGGACCGGTGCGATGGTGGACCGGCTCCGCGACCCTGAATTGAGGCAACGAATCCGGGCTGAGTTGGAGGCGGGATGGCCGGGTTCATGGTTGAAAGAGACACGCGGCGCGTGGGACGGCATTGTGGTGTCGACGGTCGTCACGGACGCAAACCGCCCGCTCCAAGGAAGGACCGTCACAGACATCGCCCGAGAACGCGGAACCGAACCAGTAGAGACATTCTTTGACATTTTGGTCGAAGAGGGCGGCACCGTTACCGCGATGTTCTATTGGATGGCGGAGGGTGACATTGCGGACCTCATGCGGCGGCCGTGGGTGAGCATCTGCACCGATGGGTCGGCGATTCGGCCGGACGGCCTGTTGGGCCGTTCCCACCCCCACCCGCGCTACTACGGCACCTTCCCACGGTTGTTGGGCACCTACGTCCGTGAGCGGGGCGTCCTCACGCTTGAGGACGCGGTCAGAAAGGCGACGTCACTCGGTGCGCAAAGGCTGGGCATAACGGATCGCGGTGTTCTCCGGCCCGGCGCCTTCGCCGATGTGGTCGTCTTTGATAAGGAACGGGTTGCCGGCGCAAGCACCTACCAGCAACCGCACCAATTTCCGATCGGGATCGACCACGTGATCGTCAACGGAGATATGGTCATCGAAGATGGCGTCCACACTGGAGCGAAGCCCGGACGCGTCCTCAAGTCCTACGAGCGCTAGTAAGGCGGGAGCGCTACGACTCCACTGCTGTGGCGTGCGTCCGTTCAAACTCTGGGACGAACCGTCGAAGCATCTGGCCGTTCAACGAATGGAACAGGTACTGCTTGTCCCGACGAGTCGAGGTTAGGCCCGCGTTCTCGAGCACGCGGTAGTGGTGGGAAAGCGCTGATGGGCTCAGGTTGAAAGTCTCTTGAAAAGTCTGACAGCTCACCTCGCGGTGTGAGGCGAGCATTCGCACCATTTCGTACCGCGTCGGGTCTGAAAGGGCCTTGAACACCCTCACCGCTTGATTGCGAAAGTCAGCTTGATTCACACTCGTCCTGCCCGAACTGAACTCTCACTCACTAGGTGCATTGTGCCCAACCGCGTCTGACGTGGACAAACGCCAGCGAGGGTCCGTCTGGACCGTCCGTCGGACCCTCGGAACTCCCGGCAACTGCCGCAACACGCTAGTGGTGCATGAAGTCGTGGATCGCTTCACTGAAGTCGTGTGGTTGCTCCATGTTCGATAGGTGGGCTGCACCGGCGAGCTTCACCAGTTTGGCGTTTGGGATCGTCGCAGCCATGTACTCGGAGTCGGCCGGTGGCGTCACACCATCCTCCTCGCCAACGAGGACCAGGGTCGGAACTGAGATATTCGGGAGCAGGTCAGTCTGATCCGCCCGGACGGCCATACCTCGTGCCGCTCCGGCAACGCCTTGCGGGGAGGCGGCCAGGATCATGTCGCGTGCCTTCGCCACGACATCCGGGCGATCGGAAACGGTGGCCTCGGTCAGCATCCGCGCGGGAAGCGCATCCGCTAGACCTGCCACGCCGTCTCGCTCGACGTTCTGCGCTAGCTGTTCACGGCCCTGCGCTGCCTGTTCGGAATCGGCCTGGTGCCGGGTGTCGAGGAGGAGGAGCGATTGCACGGTATCTGGGTATTTTCGATAGAACGCGAGGGCAACGTACCCGCCCATTGAGAAACCGCCGACGACGACTTTGGAGAGGCCGAGCGCGTCTAGGAGCCCCTTCAGATCATCGGCCAGCAACTCCATCGAGTATGTGCCATCAGTCGCTCCAGACTCGCCGTGTCCGCGAAGGTCGTACGTGATGATGTCGAACTCCTCGGTGAGCTCGCTGACCTGTTCGTCCCACATCGCTTTGCTGTACGGGAATCCGTGAATCAGCACCATCGGCACGTCTTCGTCGTGGTGCCCTTGGCCTTGGCGTTCGTAGGCGATCCGGATCCCGTTGGCTTCAACTGTTGGCATTCTCGTGGTCCCCCCGTTGTTACGCGATGTCACGTTGCGCCTCCACGAAGGGAGGACGCCGATCAGTCTATCAAGAGCGGCGGGACGACTCGGGTCACGAGCTTCTATCCGGCGTTCCAGATGAGGCCCATCCCGCCGTCGACGATGATGGTCTGCCCCACGATCATGTCCGCCTCGTCGCTCGCGAGAAACGCGACCGCGCGCGCGATGTCGAGGGCCGTCACCATGCGTCCGGTAGGCGCGTCGCGGAGCGCACCGGCGAGCATTTGCTCGGCAGCGTCGAAGTGCTCGAGGGCATCGGTCCTGACCAGCCCCCCCGACACGCAGTTCACACGGATCCCCCGCGGAGCCAATTCGACGCCGAGATACCGTGTGAGCGCTTCGAGCGCCGCTTTCGATATGCCCACCGAGGCGTAGTCCGCCATGACCTTGTGGGACCCGAGGCTAGAGATGTTGATGACCCTCCCGCCCCCCTTCTCGAGGAGCGGGACGGCTGCTCGGGTGCAGAGCCACGGTCCTCGCGTATTGATGTTCATTGTCCAGTCCCAGTGGCGGGGCTCCAGGTCGACCGCCGGACGTTGGATTCCGGACGCGGCGTTGTTCACCAAGATGTCGAGGCCGCCGAACTCCCCGTTGACCCGGTCGATCATGGCCGCGACTTGGTCCGGTTCCGCGACATTCGCTCTGACTGCGAACGCTTTCCTCCCGACCGATTCCACCTCGGCAACAGCGTCACGGGCGGGCCCGCCGTTCCGGAAGTAGTTCACCGCGACGTTGGCACCGCGTCGTGCCAATTCCATTGCAATCTCGCGGCCGATGCCGCGAGAGGCACCGGTCACGAGAGCGATCTTCCCGTCCAGACTGGCGTCAACCGTCATACGCTCACACTCCGTGGCGAGGGTGTCTATTGCGGCGGATTCTGGCGCGCCCGTATGATGCCACCGATTGGACGTTGAGCACTCGGCATTGCGAACCATGGAGGAAACACGTGGCGCGCGTCGTTGTTACCGGCATCGGCATGGTCACCCCTTTAGGAAACGATACAGAGACGACGTGGGATGCGCTGCTCGCAGGGCAGTCCGCCGCGGCAACAATTACGCTGTTCGACCCAGAACCGTTCCCCAGCAGAATCGCCTGCGAGGTGCAGGGCTTCGATCCGACCTCTTTTATGGATCGTAAGGAAGCGCGGCAAACGGACCGGTACATCCAATTCGCCATGGGCGCCGCGCTCCAAGCTGTTGAGGACGCCGACTTGTCCATCGGTTCCGAGAACGCAACGGAAATTGCGACGATCATCGGCAGCGGCTACGGCGGCATCGGGACTTTCCAGCAGCAAGTCGAGGCGTTTGTCGGACGTGGCCCCAACCGCGTCAGTCCGTTCCTGATGCCCATGATGGTCGCTGAGATGGGCGCATCGAAGGTTTCGATTGCACTGGGTACCAAGGGACCCGCGTTCTCGGTCACCTCATCATGCTGCTCGGGTTCGGACTCCCTAGGTGTCGCAGCAGACATGGTGCGGAGGGGTGAAGCAAAGGTCGCGTTGGCTGGGGGAGCCGAAGCGGCGATCACGCCCATCGCATTCGCGGGGTTCAGTCAAGCAGGCGCACTCTCGACGGCGCGCAACGATTCGCCCCATGCAGCATCGCGACCGTTCGATGCACAACGCGACGGGTTCGTGATGGGTGAGGGGGCCTGCGTGTTCGTGCTGGAAGATGCGGAGCACGCCGCTGCGCGGGGTGCGCCAGTGATAGCCGAGCTGGCTGGGTATGGGTCCACCGCCGACGCCTATCACATCACCCACCCAGCGGAGAACGGGGAGGGCGCGGTGCGCGCGATGCGGAAGGCCCTGGCCGCGGCAGGGACCAACCCCGCCGAGATCGGTTACCTGAACGCACATGGCACCTCGACACCGATAAACGACCGAGAAGAGACGAAGGCTATCAAAACGGTGTTCGGCGAGACGGCGTATGCGGTGCCAATTTCGTCGACAAAGTCGATGCACGGGCACCTGCTGGGTGCTGGCGGCGCGCTGGAAGCGGCGGTCTGTGCGCTCGCGGTCTCGCGTGGAATTGCGCCGGGAACGATCAACCTCGAGAACCCGGACCCAGATTGCGATCTGGACTACACCCCGAACGGATCGGTCACGCACCCGGTGAAAGCGGCGATGACCAACACCTTCGGGTTCGGGGGCCACAACACCTCGATCGTGTTCACTGAGCCGACAGGCTGAATCGGCCGACTACGTGACGACCGAGAGACGGGACCCACCCCGTCTGCAGTGGGTCGTTCGCGACCGGATCGATGCCCCGACTGACGCGGCCCTTGGCGCTTTCCCTCCAGTCGTGCGTCAGTTGCTGGCGAACCGCGGAATCCGCAATGGGTGGGACGCCGAGCTGTTTCTCACGGCAGACGACCGGCTGACTGCTGACCCGGCTGGAATCCCAGACATGGGGAAGGCCGCCCAACGGATCTGCACGGCGATCGACTCGGGTGAGAGGATCGGCGTCTACGGCGACTACGATGCCGATGGCATCACGGCGACCGCGCTGCTTGTCGAAGCGTTGCGGGGTCTAGGCGCTGATCCGGTAGCGTTCATTCCCCATCGTATCCGCGACGGGTATGGGATCGGGGAACGGGGGTTGAGGCATCTCGTCCACCAGGGCGCAACGGTCGTAATCTCCGCTGATTGCGGTATTTCCGGCGTCAACGGGGGTGCGCCGATACCGGCGGGGATCGATCTGGTGGTGACCGACCACCATGTCGCCCCCCCTCAACTTCCGGATGTGTACGCCGTCGTCGATCCCGTGCGAGCCGACTCGACCTACGCCTGGCCCGAACTGGCGGGAGTCGGCGTTGCGTTCAAGCTGGTCCAGGCCGTCTACGAACAGCGCGCAAGGGATTGGGACGAACGTCTTCTCGAGTATGTGGCAATCGGGACCGTCGCTGATGTGGCTCCCCTAATCGGCGAGAACCGATACCTCGTCCGACAGGGACTAGACCATCTGCGGAGAACGGCACGGCCCGGACTCCAGGCGCTGATGCGGAACGCCGGCCGCGACCCGCTTCGAATCGATGAGGAAGGGATCGGGTTCGGCATCGGTCCGAGGATCAACGCCGCAGGCCGGATGGCTGACGCGGAGATCGCTCTTCGGCTCATGCTCGAGCAGGATGAGGCTACCGCGATGCTGATCGCCGCAGAGATCGAAGGACTAAACACCCAGCGCCAGCAGCGCACTCAGGAAGTTGTCGACAGAGCAAGGGCAGCGGTCTTGGACCGAGGAGAAATCGAGCCGCTGATTCTCATCGGCGGTCCGGAGTTCCCGGCCGGGATCGTTGGGCTGGCCGCAGGAAGACTTGCGGAGGAGTTCCATCGCCCCGCGATCGTGTACGAGGAGCGAGACGGTCATGCGCGCGGGTCGGCACGGAGCATTCCAGGATTCGACGTGACCAACGCGTTGCGGACGTGCCGGGACCTGCTGTCCTCGCATGGTGGCCACCACCAGGCTGCCGGATTTGGTGCTGAGGCGAGGAACGTCGATGCACTTCGCGAGCGTCTCGTGGCGATTGCGTCGGAGTTATTGCGGGCGGAAGATCTCGTGCCTTCGATCCAGATCGACGTCGAATCGGCCCCGTCCTCGTTGCCTGGGGAGTCAATGACACATCTCGCTCGGATGGCTCCCTTCGGTCCCGGGAACGCGAGGCCCGTTTATTTGGCCCGCGGGCTCGAACTTCGATCGATCCGCACGATAGGCGCTGACGATGCCCATTTGCGGCTCACGCTGCGCGAGCCCGAGCGCCGGATTACGTGGGATGCAGTCGCGTGGCGTCAGGGTGACCGGATACGCGAATCGGCGGCTGACCGGGTGGACATCGTCTACGGCCTGCAATCACCCGGACCCGAGTCTGGGTTGTCGCGCGGCGCGCTCGAATTGGAAGTGCTCGACTTCCGGCCGACGTCAGTCCTGAGCTGACGCCTCGGTCAGCTCGGCTTCTCTCGGAGCCCAACGCGCGCGGGTCGCGAGCACGATGACCGCGACCAATAGCATGGCCAATGCCAGAATGTGCGCCTCCTGGAGCCCAGCGAACCAGACCGCGTCGCGGCGCAGGAACTGGATGAAGAACCGGCCCAGCGAGTAGAGCCCGAGGTAGGCGAAGAAGACCATCCCGTCAGGTCGCAAGCGCCCAATTAACCACCACGTAATGCCAAATATGACGGCATCGAGCGCCATCTCGTACACGATCGCGGGATGCATGGGCCCCTGGGCGAATGCAGGACTGTTCGAGTTGGTGTATTCGAACGCCCAGGGCCGATCTGAGAACGTCGCGAGGTGTTCGCCGTTGATGATGTCGCCAAACCGGCCGATGAACTGGCCGATCAAGATACCCGGTGCAAGGAGGTCAACCATGCGTCCGAGGGGGTATCGGTTGCGCCAGGCAAAGATGGAACCGACGACTGTCGCGCCAATAATGCCGCCAAGGAGGCCAATCCCGCCCGTCCACACCTGCAGGATTGCGATCGGATCTTGCGAGTAGTAGTCCCAGAAGTCGATGACGTGGACGAGCCGGGCGCCCACGATGCCGCCGAGGATCGCCCAGATTGCGGTATTGAATACCGTATCGTCGTCGATGTTGTTCCGACGTCCCTGCCACCACGCCCAGAGAATCAACGTGGCGATGCCGACCGCCGTAAAGAAGCCGTGCCACGAGACGATGAAGCTGCCCGAGCTGTAGATGTTCGGGTCTATGCCGATCCGAATGACCGCCAGGTCTCCCACCGCGTGAATGCCTCCTGGTGAAGTTGAACGCTGACACCTATCAGCGACCTCGCAGATATCTACATTGTACGGGAGCGTGCTTCGTGGCCCGACTTTGTGAAATCTAGTGCGGTCTTCTCCATAATCCGTAGACAATTCGACGACTTTGTGATAAGATTCCCAATAGCAGACGTAACGACACAAAACCTACCTTGGAGGACCCAAACTCGGCCATGGAAGAAAGCGTCCGGAATTTTCTCGTCTATCTCACAACGGTCAAAGGCTTTTCGAACAACACCACCGAGGCATATCGCAACGATCTGACGCAACTCACGGGGTTTGTCGCATCGGCAGATGGCGGCAACGAGGACCAGATCGACTGGAGTACGGTCGATCGGGACCTGCTTCTGGACTACATGGGGCACTTGAAGAACCGGCAATACGCGCCGACGACGATCGCGCGGAAAGTGGCGGCGCTGAAGTCCTTCTTCTCGTACATGGCGACGGAGGACATTCTGTCCTCCGACCCGACCGAGGGGTTGAGTTCTCCGAAAGTCGGGCGGTCGCTTCCGAACCCCCTAACGGTCGAACAAGTCGAAGCTTTGCTGGAGGGACCGCGACGGTCCTCCGCACCGGAAGCACAGCGCAGCGGCGCCATGCTCGAACTGCTCTACGCCACCGGTATGCGTGTGACGGAGTTGGTCTCGCTGAACGTCGGTGACGTGAACCTGGACGAGCATTACGTGCGTTGTCGTGGTAAGGGATTCAAAGAGCGCATCATCCCCGTGTACCCAGAAGCAATTCGTGCCCTCAGGAAGTACATGGAGGACGCGCGACCTGCGCTCCGGCGGCGGCGGGACGAGCAGGCACTCTTCTTGAACCGGCGAGGAGAGCGGCTGACGCGGCAGGGGTTCTGGCTGATCCTTAAGACGTTCGCGCGTCAGGCTGGCATCGATGTATCGATTACCCCTCACACGCTGCGCCACAGCTTTGCGACGCACCTGCTGCGAGGCGGCGCAGCCCTTCGGCACGTTCAGGAACTTCTGGGCCACGCCAGCATCTCGACGACACAGGTCTACACGCGTTTGGCAGACGATCAGTTGCGCGACGAGTACGATCGTGCCCACCCGCGAGCCCGCCGGCGCCACAATCAATAGGAGAACAGACGTGTGTGGTCTCGCCGAGGGGCTGGGCTGCAGGTTCGATCGTAACGCGCGCAGCGTGTAGGTGAGATCCGATCCATGGCCATCGTCACCATCTCCGGGGAGATCGGATCAGGCGGCCAGGACATCGGGCGCGAGGTTGCGCGGCTTGTCGGCGCCGATTATGTGGACCGAGAACTCCTGGCGGAGGCGGCACAGCGAACAGGGATTGAGTTGCGGGAATGGACCGCACACGACATGAGGGTCGCGACCCTATCTGAACGGGTCACTCATCTGTTCCAAAGTTTCATCCAACGCTCGGCGCAAACCTATACGGGTGACCCTTACTTGAGTGGCGAGCCCATCCTGTCTCGCACCTACGAACAACTCGCGCAACCCCCGTCGACGCCTGAACAGCAGTTGGACGATCAACAGTTCCTGGAGGTCACGACGCAGATCATCCGGGAGCTCGCGGAGATGGGGAATGTTGTCATTATTGGGCGCGGCGCGACGTATCTCTTGAATGATCACCCGAGCGTGCTGCATGTCTTGACGACCGCGCCGTTGGCTACCCGCGTGCGTCTTATCATGAACCGGGAGCAACTCTCGCAAGCGGACGCAGAGCGGTCCATCGATGACCGAGAGAGGCACCGGATCGCGTTTCTAAGGAAGTTCTTTCATATCGACCCACTGGACCCGGAGGCGTTTGATATCGTCCTCCGTACGGGCCGGTTAGGCTGGAATCAGTACGCTGAGATCGTCGCGGCTGGAGCACGAGCGCTGGATGCGCGGGTGCTCGGTGGCGAATGAATGAGAACGAGAGGATAGTCGAGCATGCCAGGTAAACCCAGTCGTAGGGACCGTCGACGCACCGGAGGGACGGCCCAAAGCGGACCACGGCCAGCACCGGCGGTGAGGCCAGCCCGACCGGCGCCGCCGGTTGAGGAGGCGAGCCCCGAAGAGCAGGTGGAACAGGTGCAAGCGACGGCGAACCCCCGCCCGCGGACTGCTCCGCGTCCGGTTCCCGGGCGCAGACCTGGACCCAGGCCAATGCCTGCTGCGGCCAACCCTGGACCGGAGCGAACGCTGGCTGACGGGCCGAATCGGCCAATGGTCCGCCCCGGAGGGCGCAGACCGGGCGGAACAACCTCGGCACGAACGATCGAGCTTCAGCGGGAGCAGCGGATTCGGCGTGACACCGTCCACGACCTGAAAGTTACCGCGGTCGTAGCCGGAATCGCGGTCGTCGGACTGATCGGCGCCACCGTACTGGGATAAGCCCGACGGCATCGACCCCGCGTCGCGCCAGGCGGCGCATCACGCTCACGCCATCAGGTGGACTTCCGCTGACATAGGTCCGAGGTCGAAGGCGAATTCGCCTCCCGGCCCCACTGTGGTTGTCACTGTGGGTCGGTCTATCGATGCGTACGCCAACCTCGCTGAGCAGCCTGCAAGCCGAAGGGACGAAATCCTGCCCGAAGCGGATGTCCTGCCGAAGTTCAGGATTACGACGGTGTGATGCTCTTCACCGTCATGGGCCAGGAGTATCGCGAGGACTCCTTCCGTGTCGATCTGCGGCACCTCTACCAAGCGGGCGCGATCGATTCCGTATTGTTGGCGCGTCTTCAGTAACCGATGCACTTGGGAGGCGAACGACTGGGGATCGTCGAGTTGTTGCGGCAGCGAGCCGTACAGGGCATTGGCTCGGGGTAACCCGATCCCTGATGCCTTGGCGTCCGGGTTGGCATCGGTAAGGTCGAACGCACCGCGGTTAATCCATCGGCGGTCGCCATCGGCCATCCAGCGGCCGAGTTCCTGTTCCGGAACGGTGGAACTGCCCATCAAATCCCAGCCGGAAATCGCGAACACACCGGGCTGCAACGCGTTGTACGCAGTGGCAAGGAGATGAAGCTGCTGAACCGCGGCTTTCTCTTCAGAACTCATATTCCCGTGGTCAGTGATTCGGAGCGCGTCCGCGATATAGGTTGTGAGCGTTGCGCAGAAACCGAGGTTCGAGAATTCTTGGATACGACCTGGGATTCCCGCCGAAACGGCGGCGCGTGCTCCGGTGTACATGAGGTCGACCACTTCGCGACCAGTCATACGGTTCCCATTCACGACGAACGTCTCATCGCCATGGTCGAGGAGGTGGTGGGCCCTAAAGATCATCTCGTCGTGGTTCTGGAGCGCGTGAACGAGGGCCGCGAGGTCGACGCCAGATTCCAGTAAAACGGTCAGCATCGTTCTCAGAGGACCGGCGTCCCCAGTTGCGATGGCATAGAAGTAGGGCGGGCGGGTGACGAAGTCGTAGCTTAGATCGGGGCCCCAGGTCATGAACCGCTTCAACCCGTCGATGCCGAGCGCCAGTTCCTGGAAAGAGAATCCGCCAAGTTTCCGGATCATCATCGCAATTTGGTCCGAGGCGCCCTGGCTGACTGGGTGGCCTTCGATCCACGATTTGTCCAGCCCCGGTCTTCCTTCGACGGCCATCAACGCGTTGGCATCCAGGCGCAGCCCCGCGACTCCGAACACCAGAAGCCCCTGAACGACGTCGGCCATGACGACGCGTTGGGCCGCGTACGAGGGGTCGAGCCAGTTGAACGACGGCTGTCCAGACTTGAATACGTGCATATACACCCAGCGCCGGTCCCGCCCGTCGGCGCCCCTCACCACATCTGTGGCGCTCCAATTGGTGTCCTTGACGCCGGGGTCGAAGAATGGAATCGCCTCCAGCGGGCCGGGGATGAACCCGAGGTCCTCAAGTGCCTGTGCCGTGTCGAGGGAGAGGTTGACGCTGTCCTGTCCCGCTGCGACCTCGCCCAGGTCATCCCACAGCTCCTCCGGTATCTCGACCATCGTGTAGAGACCTTGATAGTCCCGATAGGCTCGTTCGGCGAGCCGGAAGTCTGCTCCCTTGCCGGTATGCGCGGGCACCAGGTCGGAGATGATTGCCACATCGTGCGCAGATGCGTTTTTAATCATCTCGTGGTAGTGCTCATTCGATCCGAACAGAGGGTCGATCGCGAACTCTATGCGATCGAAGAATCCATCAATCGAGGGAGTGTATTCCCGTCCGGTGATCCCTCCGGCACGCTTCATGGGGCCCGTATGGATCGCTTCGATCCCAATGCGACGGAACGCCTCAAGCAAGGCTGGATCGCCGAGCGTCTCCACAACGCTCTTGCCGGGGGGTGTGATGAGCGACTTCGGATAGCTCGTGAACCACACCGATGCGATATTCAGGAAGTCTCGCGGCCGTGGATGCGAGTACTGGTTGCGCCACTGGACGTGCGATCCGGTCACGAGGTCACTCAGGTGTTCGGCGTGGCTCAGCATAGAGCGCTGCTCTAGCCACCCGATATATTCGGCGTCATGCAGGGTCGACATGCGTACCCCCTCGCCACCGTTCCAGTTCGGTCGGACCAAGCACTATGGAAACGCCATGCACGTCGTGTCAACGGACTCGGTCTGTCTGGCGCCTGCCCGCCGGACGGTCGGTAGAATGGCTGCACCATGCCGCCGATCGATCTCGCCCAGGTCGCGAGGGGCCTCCCGACGAAGCCCGGTGTCTACCTATTCAAAGACGCGCGCGGCGTAGTTGTTTACGTAGGGAAAGCCTCCTCACTTCGGAGCCGCGTCCGGTCGTACTTTGCGTCGGATGGTGGGCCAAAAGCGCTTCAGATCCAACGGCGCGCGAGCGATCTCGACTACATCGTCACCACGAGCGAGGCTGAAGCGCTGATTCTCGAGAACACGTTGATCAAGAGCCACAAACCTCGTTTGAACGTGCGGTTGAAGGATGACAAGACGTACCCGTACCTGAAGATCGACCTCCAAGAACCGTGGCCGCGGGTGTACATCACCAGGCGGATAGACGATGACGGGTCCCGGTACTTCGGACCGTATGCGAGCGCTTCCAGCGTTCGGAAGACGTTGGACTTGCTGAACAAATTGTTCCCGTACCGTTCATGCACGAAAGAGATCACTGGGACCGATCCACGGCCATGTCTTGATTTCCATATCAATCGGTGTTTGGGACCGTGCATCGGCGCTGTCGCTCCGGATGACTATCGGCAGACCATTGATCAAGTTGTTCTCTTTCTCGAGGGCAAGGAAGACGTGGTCATCCGTGACATCAAACGGCGGATGTGGGAAGCAGCGGGGACGGAGGAGTACGAGCGCGCGGCGTTCTATCGAGATCAACTCACCGCGATCGAGAAGGTGAAAGAAGAGCAACAAGCCGTCTCTACGCGGAGGATCGATGAGGATGTGATCGCCTTCGCTCGCGCCGCCAACGAAGCGTGGGCTGAAGTGTTTTTTGTTCGCGGCGGCCGTTTACTGGGCCGCGATAACTTCTTGCTGGAGGGCGTGCAAGACGAGCCGGACGGCGAGGTCTTGGCGAGCTTCGTGAAGCAGTTCTACACGTCCGCGCCGGTCGTTCCGAGCCGAATCTTGACGGAAATCGAGATCACTGATGGCCAGGCGATCGCCGAGTGGCTGTCCGAGCGGCGCGGCGGTGGACGTGTCCAGTTGATCGTTCCTCGTCGCGGTGACAAGCGGCGCCTCATGAACATGGTGTCGCAGAACGCGCTGCAGGGGCTCGAGGCCCTGCGAGTAAAGGTGCTTGCCGCCGAGGACGCGACGCAGCGAGCGATGGAGGAACTCCGCGAGCAGCTCAACCTGCCACGGACACCGAGGCGCATCGAGTGCTACGACATTTCCAACACCCAGGGGACGAACTCGGTCGGGTCGATGGTCGTTCTCCAGGACGGTCAGCCGCAGCGTGCCCACTACCGACGGTTCCGGATCAAGACCGTCAAAGGGGCGAACGACTTTGCATCGATGCAAGAAGTAATGCGAAGACGGTTCAAACGGAGCGGCGCTGTCGGTGGGGCGGCGGAGGAATACGCGTCCACGCAACAAGCCGCCGCGGACGGGCTCGACGCGTTTCGACGGGATGATCCAAACAAGGGTGAAGCGACCGGGTCACGTTCCAAGAAGGATGAGTCATTCGGCGTGATCCCTGACCTCGTGCTGATCGACGGCGGGAAAGGTCAGCTGAACGCCGTTGCCGAGGTCATGCGAGTCGAACTCGGCATCCACCACATCCCCCTTGCGTCTCTTGCGAAGCAGCAGGAGGAACTCTTTGTCCCTGACATGCCGGAGTCGATCATGCTCCCGCGTACTTCTCCGGCGCTGTACTTGGTCCAGCGAGCGCGAGATGAGGCCCACCGCTTCGCGATCTCATACCACCGCAACCTCCGGCAGAAGGGTGGGATCGAGTCGGTGATGGACATCGTTCCCGGGGTTGGACCGAAACGGAAGCGGATGTTGCTGCGCCACTTCGGCAGCGTGCAGAAGATCCGGGATGCGTCGCTCGACGAGCTTGCCGCGGTTCCCGGGATGACCCACAAACTCGCGGAGCGGGTCAAGGAATACGTCTAGCTCCAACCGAGCCTGACGCTCTCTATACTCTTCGCTGGCATGGTGGCGCTGGTGAGCGCGCTGCATACGCTCAGTTGAACCGACATCGGGGGTGCGTTTGTTGGCATTCGAGAACTTGATCTATGAGACGGGCGTCGACGGAGTAGCGACCATCACGTTGAACAGGCCGGAGCGTCGAAACGCTTTGAATCCGGACTTGCTCCACGAACTCGAAGAGGCCTTCGACGCGGTCGAGGGGGACGACAGTGTTCGCGTCGCGGTGATCACCGGCAGTGGCGCCGCGTTCTGCTCGGGCTACGATCTGACGCCCAATCAGGCACGACCGACCCACTCCGCCACCGAACGGTGGGATCAGACTCACTGGCAAGCGAAGCTCGTTTTCCGGCCCTGGTCGCTTCGGGTTCCCGTGGTTGCCGCCGTGGAGGGCCCTGCCGCAGCGGCGGGGAACGTGTTGGCTCTGAGTTGCGATATCGTTATCGCTTCTGAGCGGGCGCAATTCGGAGAGCCGGAGATCCGACACGTTGCCCACTCGCCTGGCATTCTGCTGCCGTTCCTGACTGGGAACCGCCACCTGCGCGAGTTCTACTACATGGGCGACTTCATCGACGCACAAAAAGCAGCCGAATGGCACCTGGTCAACAAGGTCGTTCCGGCCGGCGAGGCCTTGGAAGAGGCACTGAATACGGCGCGGCGAATGGCGAAGGTCCCCCCGTTTGCACTTCAGATGATGAAGCGCTCGATCAATGCGGTGTACGACGCAGCTGGTTTCTCCGACGGGCAGCGTGAACACCTAATGCTGCGGATGATCGAGGGGTTGACGCCCGACGTTCCGGAGCGCGAAGTGCTCGGAAAGACACGGGAAGAGCAGGGCATGCGCGCCTTCCTCGAAGCTCGGGACGGTCCCTTTCGGGACTGATCGAAGAGGGCATCCCCTTCGAGGACCACAATGACCGATTCGCCTGAAGCGCACGGCCACGGCAGGTTCCGCTACTGCCCGAATTGCGCGAACGAGATGGCGCCGACCGAGATAGAAGGCAAGACCCTCCAGGGGTGTGCGTCGTGCGGGTACGTGCACTTCCAGGACCCGAAGGTCGCCGCCGGTGTGATCGTCTCCAACGACAAAGGCCAGGTCTTGTTGATGCAACGTGGCCATGAACCGCGCAAAGGACTGTGGTCGTACCCCTCCGGCTACGTGGACTCAGGCGAAAGCGTGGAAGACGCGGCGGTACGGGAGACTCTCGAGGAAACGCAGGTCCGCGTCGAACTCAGTGGGCTCCAGGGGGTCTATTCGGAAACTGGAGATCGCGTCGTGCTTATCGTCTACCGAGGACAGATTGCGGAAGGTGAGCCGGCCGCGGGACCGGAGAGCATCGCCGTGGGATTCTTCGACCCTGACGATCTTCCAGAGCTGGCTTTCCCCAGAGACGACCGGATCATCGCCGAGTGGCGGGCAGGGGGGTCGACGGTTACTACGTGAGCAGAGGGTGACAGGATCGGGACGCCAGTCCATCCGATCTTGACGCGTCTGATGGGTCCAGACGCAGCCGCGCGGAGTACGTCGGCAAGCATAGGGTTCGAACCACCGATAGCTGAAAGGTAGGTTGGGATGGCAGATTACGAGAACCTTCTGTATGAAGTCCGAAACAAGGTAGCGTGGATTACCTTGAACAGACCGGAGCGCCTGAACGCTCTCAGCCGGGCGCTGCTCCAAGACCTTGACCAAGCGCTCGAAGCCGCCGCCGGTGACGACGAGGTGCGCTGCATCGTGATCAAAGGCGCTGGTCGCGCGTTCTCCGCGGGGTACGACATGAACGTTCAGACGGAAGGAGCGCTCCCGTCGGATGCGTTGTCGATGATCTTGGGGGATCACCCAACAGACATGTACCGGAAGCGGATATGGGACAACCCGAAGCCCGTGATTGCGCAGGTCCACTCGTTCACACTCGCCGGCGGTGGGCAACTTGCGTGCCACTGTGACATCACGATCGCAGCCGACGACGCCTTGTTTGGCTACCCCCCCGTCCGGTACGCGTCCGTCATGTCGTACATGATCTGGCCTGAACTGGTTGGCATGAAGAAAGCCAAGCAACTGGGTTTCACTGGAAACATGATGGATGCGCAAGAAGCGCTCCGCGTCGGTCTCGTGAGTGAAGTCGTCCCGAGAGACGAGTTGGATGAGCAGGTCGAGAAGCTGGCGGCGACGATCGTGAAGGTCCCACCCGAGTCCACCAAGCTCAACAAGATGGCGATTAACTACTACTACGAGGCCCAAGGGATGTTCCAGGCCTTCAAGTACGCAGAGAACCTGATGTATATCTCATACTCAGCTCCCGCGGACCTGCTGCCACACGGCTTACAGGACGTCGATCGGGTAACGGCTGAACAAGGAATGCGGGCCGGCTTCCAGTACATGAACTCCGGCTACGAGGAGGAAGACGCGATCGCGCAGGGTCAGATGGCCCGGCCGACGCGAACGCCGTAGGGGTCAATCCGCGGCCTCGCGTCGAATAGGGAGCACAGCCACGCCTCGATTTCCGAATGGCCTGGTGCCTTGACGACGAGCGCAGCGATTCCCGCGCCGATTCTTCTTGCCCGTGCTTCTAGGCGTGTGCTACATTCCGAGCCGGCAGGGAGGGGGTTCCCCTGCGTTTGATCACCGACCCACCTTTCCATTGAGGAGCATATAGATGAAGGCGCTTGTCTTCGAGGGATACGGCGGATACGACGTCTTGCAGTGGAAGGATGTTCCTGACCCACAAGCTGGGCCGAACGACGTGGTCGTTGAGGTGAAGGCAACCGCTGTCAACTACAACGACATCTGGGGACGGCGGGGAGCACCACAGGAGGTGCCGTTGCCGCACATTTCCGGAAGCGACGCATCCGGAGTCGTCACCGAGGTTGGGTCCGAGGTGACGTCCGTGAAGACTGGCGACGAGGTTGTCGTTCACTGTGGACGGCCCGCCGATGGGAATCGCGAAGGTCAGGAATGCAACATCTGGGGTTATGACTGGCCGGCACTGGACGGAGCCCATGCCGAATACGTACGAGTCCCGGCGGAGAACGTTGTCCCGAAACCCACAAACATCACTCACGAGGAAGCGGCGTCACTACCGCTTGTGTTGGTCACGACATGGCGGAAGCTCGTGAATAAAAGCCACGTCAAACCTGGGGACCACGTTTTGATCTGGGGAGCCGCCGGCGGACTTGGGGTTATGGCGATCCAGGTCGCGAAGATGTTCCAGGCACATCCCATCGCCATCGCTTCCACCGATCAAAAGCTCGAACTGTGCAAGAGTTTGGGTGCGGAGTATCTGATCAACCGCCGCACGCAGGACGTGCGCCAAGAAATCCGCAACATCCGCGGCCGCTCCGGCGTAGACATCGTTTTTGAGCACCCAGGCCAAGCCACGATTGGATTGAGCGTCCAGCTCGCCAAGTGGGGTGGCATCGTGGTCAGCAGCGGTGCGACGAGTGGGTACGACGGCACGATCGATCTCCGTCACATCTTCTTTCGCCAGGTCTCTCTTGTCGGTTCGACGTTGGGAACGGTGGATGAATTGCGCGATGCGCTCGACATGGTCCAAGCCGGGCATATCAAACCCGTTGTCCACAAAGTGCTGCCTATGCGCGATGGCGGAGAAGGCCAACGATTGGTCGAGGAAGACGAGGCCGAAGGCAAGATCGTCCTGGTGCCATCCTAAAGACGGGGCCTGAGTTCCGTTCTGACGAGCGGAACGGACATTCCTTGGGCGTCGGCTGATCGGTCTTGATGCTCGCATGTCGCGTCGGCGCTGAACGGTGGCGACGCCCCGTGTCGTATTGGTTTCTGTTGGCAGGGACTGGATAGGTGGCCACGGACCGTCAGGCTCGATCTATTGAGCGGGCCGTCATTCTGGTGGACCACCTCGGGCGCGGAATCCGGCCATGGGGCGCGGAGGATGCTCCCGCTTTTCAGAACATTGACGGAGGCCCAGCGATTGCGGAATTGGTCCGGCACCTGGTCGCCGGCGGCGTCCGTGAACTGTGCCTGGTTGTTCACCAAGTACCCGGACTTGTCGCCCACTACTTTGGAGACGGCAATCGCTTCGGGACTCACATCGACTACGTGTACCTCCAACGGCCGCAGGGATCCGCGAGCGCGATCGCTCAGGCAGGGGATTTCATGCAGGGCGAGACGACGGTCATCGCTCCGGGGACTGTGGTCACTGACCTCTCCCTGACCGAGATTGCTGAATTGCACCACCAGCGGGGTGCAGACGTCACCGTGGCACTCGTTGACGATGCGGAACCGAGGACGCAGCGCGCCGTGTATGTCGAGATCGACGAGGACTCCCGAGTCGTCCGGTACGGGGCAGGGGCTGCGAGCGAGCCACGCGCGCGAGACGCAGGAGTCTATCTGATCGAACCGAAGGTCATTACGCGCATCACGCCTGATGCTCGAACCGACTGGTCGCGCGACGTGATGCCCGAACTGGTCGCCGGCGGCCGGGTCTACGGGTGGAAGAGTTCAGCGCGCTTCGTCAACGTGGCGGATCTGCGCGCCCCGAGGCCTGAGCTCGGATAGCGCGCGCAACTCACACTACCCTTCATGGCGCATGGCTGCTCGCCTTGACCGCCTCAAGACGCCGAAGATATGCTGGCGATCGCTCGACAGCGCGGGAGTAAGGGTTGCGTCCTCGGCCGGGCGCGAATTTTTGTTATGGAGATCCCTCGCGACCGTCGAGGAGAGGAGCAGTGGATGCGATACGAGTTGAGATCGGCGAAAGCCAGAGTGATGGGGTTCGGGCTTATGTCCGCGCTCCTCGTCGCGATCGTCATGACGTCGCAAATCGTCATGGCAGCGACGGATCCCCCGCCGCCGCCCCCACTTCCGTCGGACGCACTCAACGGGGATGGCACAGACATACCCGTGACGCCGCTTCCACCCGGGGTGACGCCAGCAATCGAGCCAGGGGAGGCGGTGTCCGCGCCGTATACCTGGTTTGAGTCGACGGTGGTCAACGCCGGTACCGATGCGAGCCTGTTCGTCCCGGCGCGTGCAATGACCGTCGGCGGTGAACCGGCCTCGGGTCATTTCATCGTGAGACCGCTTGCCGCTGACCAAGCGCCGCCCGCCGGGCCAGAGAACGTTCCAGATCGACCGACTCTGGTGTTCTCAGGCCGCTCAGTCGAGGTTGAAGCCTACGGCCACACCGCGGTGTCGGAGCCCGGATACATCACGGACCAAGCACGCTTCACCTCGTCGCCTGCAATCACCTTGGGAATCACGGATGAGGAATGGGAAGCCGCAGCCGGAGACATCACGTACTTCGAGGTGAGGTACTACGACGATGGACCACAGCGTTGGGTGAAGCTGCCCGGCGCCGTGGACCCATTCTCGCCCCGGAGTATTACGGCAACGGTGCCACGACTCGCGACGTTCGGGTTGTTCCTGGAACAGGTAGAGCCGCTTGATGGCGGCGATGTCATGCTCGGGACGAATGGCATAGCCCTGGCAGGCCTGTTCGGTTTGGCGCTAGTCGCCGTCGGCTTCTATGTGCGGCGGAGGGCGACCTCCAGAGCGTGACCGGTGGCCCCGATCGTTAAGGACCTGAGACAATCATGAAAGAGGGAGCCCGATCGGGCTCCCTCTTTGTTTTTGAGGGCCTTACCGGGAGGTTCGTCTGTGTCGGTGGTTCCCGCCACCTCCCGCCGTCACTCCGCTCGTTAGGGTTCGTCTCTGGGACATCCCACACATGAGTCCCATGGTTGCTATGGAATTGGTTTTGTTCGTTGATTGCGGCAACCTCTATGTGGTCACCGTGTGATTGATGGGAACAACCCAAAGCGCAATAGTTTCGATCGGAGTCGAACTGGTCCGCGCCGGAGCGCAGATCCCAGAGCGAGGGACGACCGGCTCGACCGGATACGACCTGCGTGCGTGCTTCGAAGCTGGCGTTGAAACGCTGGAGATTGGCGGCGACCCGGTCTTGGTTCCAACCGGACTCGCGCTCGAGGTCCCAGAAGGGTTCGACGCGCAGGTTCGCCCAAGATCTGGGTTGACGCGTCAAGGAATCATCTCTGCGTTCGGGACGATCGATTCCGACTATCGGGGCGAGGTATTCGTGACGATGTATGTCGTGGGCTCTCGCCTCTCGCACATAGTCGAGAACGGCGACCGCATTGCTCAGCTTGTCGTCGCAGCGGTTCCCGACTTCTCGTTTACTCCTAGGGCTGAACTCTCGATCACACCTCGCGGCGCTAGGGGTCACGGTTCAACCGGGCGATGACGCTTCCGGTTAGATGCCGGTCACGCTGCGTATGAGGGTAGCCAACCGAAGCGGGAACGCGAATCCGAACACATCGGTATCGTCGTCTTCTTGCGGTACGTCTCCGGTGGCCATGTGATCCCCGGTCTTGGAGGCGGTCAATCGGAACGGATCGGGATGGGATGACGAAGGCACGATGGTAACGCCTGCCCGCCGTGATGCTGGCAACAAGAAGCCAGGCCTCAAGGGGCCCGGCTTTCGACGCGTTCGCCAGCCGTGGGGTTAGTCGATATACCCCTCGAGCTTGTCCTTGTACTGTGCGAACCGGAGACGGCGCAGCGCCCCACTCTGGATCTGGCGGACGCGCTCGCGCGTGATTCCCATGATTTGGCCGACCTCGTGAAGCGTGTATTCCTTGCCGTCCTTGATTCCGAATCGAAGTTCCAGGACCATGCGCTCCCGCTCCGATAACTCGTTCAGGATGCTGGCTATTCGCTCCTTCAACATGTGCTGAGAGGCAACGTCGACTGGCGTCGGTGCTTCATCCTCGGTCATGAAGTCCCCGAGCGTTACCCCTTCATCGCTCAGCGGGGCGTCGATGGAGACGGGTTGCTGCCAGATTCGTGTGACCTGAATGACCTTCTCCACCGGGATGCCTGTCGCCTCCGAGAGCTCCTCGGGAGTCGGATTCCGGTCCAGGGATTGCAGCAGCTTGTGTGCCGTTCGCTCAATCTTGGAGGACATCTCCCCCAAGTGCACCGGAAGCCGGATGAGGTGACCCTGGTCAGAAAGCGAGCGCATGATCGCCTGCCGGATCCACCACGTTGCGTACGTGCTGAACCGGAAACCCTTCTTGTGGTCGAACTTCTCGACCGCACGCATGAGACCGATGTTCCCTTCCTGGATGAGATCGAAGAGGGATAGGCCGCGATTCTGGTACCGCTTGGCGATGCTGACGACCAGTCTCAGATTGGCCTCCGTCATGCGAGCACGCGCCATCTCGCCTCGGCGTAGGACCTCACGAAGTTTGCGCACTTGAGCGGAGCTCAGTTCGCTCCGGCGGGTCTCCAGCTCCTCTGCGGCGATCTGGCTCTCCTCAATGTGGCGGCCAAGCTCCAACTCTTGCTCGGCTTTCAGCAGCGACCGTTGGCCGATCTCCTGGAGGTAGCCGCGGAGTGGGTCGGAGAGCGTATCGCGGCCTTCAGCATCGCGAGCAGCCTTCCGCTGTTCTCGCTTCAGCTCCGTCAAGAGTTCGTCGACCGGTTCAGCAGCCTCTTCGGTGTACGCAACCACCTGTTCGTCTATGTCGCCATCGATCGTGGCGTATACGGACATTGACCTAACCTCCTCCTATCGGGATTCGTTGCGAATCCCGATAGACTCTCTTCCACCGCCTCCCGCGCTCCCGATCCGTCGTGCCGCTAGTGGTACGTCAGATCGCCTCCGACAGTTTTCCTAGTCATCACGAGAAAAATCGAACCGCGCTACGGCTACGTTGATAGAACGCATCGGATATGCCTCGGGTTAGTGATCCACGCGAAAACCAGATAGCTTCCCAGCCAACACCTACCCCAGGTCTGGGGTGGGTTCGAGAAACGCCTTCTCCACGCTTTCCCATGAGCCCACGCTCAGGGACAGGTTTTTTACCATAACTATCAGATCGGGTCAACCACCGAAGCATGAAGTCCAACAGAACTCTGAAGGGTCGATGTCCGATCAGCTTGCCTAGCTATGATGGGCGCTCAAGCACCGTTAATCTGGCGCGTCGTGGAGGCGGATGGGTATGGATCGAGATGACGGACGGACCAGACCGATCGCCATCCTCGAATCGTTGGGTGCTATCCCGGCTGTTCCGTTTCAGGAAACGGGAGTCCGGAACGCCATTGGCGAGATCCTCTCTCAGCGAGGGATTGGGTGGGAGACCGACGGGTACGGAAATCTCATTGCACGAGTCGTCGGAGCAACAACGGGTCGACCACCGATCGCGTTCGTCGCCCACATGGACCACCCTGGTTTTGAGTTTGTCGAGGTCAATGAAACGACCGGGCGCGCCAGAATGCTTGGCAGGACGCCCGATACCGTATTCGCAGGACGCTTCGCCCTTAAGGTGTTTGGTGCGGAAAAGGTGACTCCGACGACGGCGTGGACTGCTGGTTCGTCGGACCCCGATGACCGTGAGCCGCGCGCTCGCCTACTCGATGTCGAGTTGGAATCCCCGGTCCGGATGCCCGCATACGCGGTCTTCGACCTGCCCGAGTTCGAGAATCGCACCGGTGTGATCCACATGCGCGCGTGCGACGACCTCGCTGGATGTGCCGCAATTCTCGCCATGATGGAGCGGGTCGTCGCGCCGCGGCCAGACGTCGATGTCTATGGAGTCTTCACGCGGGCTGAGGAAGAGGGATTGATCGGTGCCCGCCTATTGGCGGCGGAACGGCGGTTGCCGGCCGAAACCATCGTCGTATCCGTGGAGTCGTCCCGCGCGCTCCCGGGCGCCGAGCATGGGAGTGGGCCGGTCATTCGGGTGGGGGACGCCGCCGCAACGTTCTCTGCCGACGCAGAGAGCGTGTTGCTGGCTGCACGCGAGCAGTTAGCGCAGCGTGAGCCTTCCGTGTCCATCCAGAGGCAGCTGATGAGCGGCGGTGTGTGCGAGGCCTCGGCGTTTGTCGTACACGGGTATCGCGCGACCGGGGTCGCGTTCCCATTGGGGCACTATCACAATGGGCTTGGCGAAGATGCGATTAACGCCGAGTTCATCCACGTCAGTGACTTTCTGGGCGGCGTGGAACTGCTCGTCGAAGCGGTTCGGGCGGCGGAATCCGGCGAAGAACCTCCCGTATATTCGCGCCTTCGGGCCCCGCCCGTTGATGCAGCGAATCGACTGTTGGAAGGCTAGCGAGCGTTTGTATCCGAACGGATAGCCTTCAACCGGTCGACGTTTTCTTTGTCGGGGCCGCTGTTGCCGTCGAGCCCTGGCACCTCAAGGATGAATGGGATGTCGCGAAATGCCGGATGACCCACGATATTCCGCCAGCCGTCCGGGCCAATGGACCCGTCCCCGATGTTCTCGTGGCGGTCGAGACTGCCCCCTAAGAGGCCCTTGGAGTCGTTGGCGTGGACGACAACCAGATTCTCTAAACCAACCGTGTCGTTGAACTCAGAGAGTGTGGCATGGAGGCCTTCGCCCGTCGCGATATCGTATCCAGCGGCGAAGGCGTGGCAGGTGTCAAAGCACACCTTTAGCCTGGAGTCTTGCGCAGCTTGCAGGATCCGGGCGAGTTCGGCGAACGGCCCGCCAATCTGATCACCCTTGTTCGCGTTGTTTTCCAGACAAAGCATCACGTTCGCGGGTGATTGATCGAGCACCATCTTTAACCCCCCGGCCACCCGGTCAATGACGGCTTCGAGTCCGGCGCCACCGTGTCCACCGACGTGAAACACCACTCCGTCGGCGTTGATCCTCTCGCAGAAATTCATGTAGTGGATTAGCGACTCGACGCCTTTCGCGAGTTGGTCGTCGTTGCGCGTTCCTAGATTGACGAGATACACCCCATGGAGAAAAACCGGCGAGACGGATGCCTTCGAGGCTTTCTCAACGAAGGCCTCCGTCGACGCATCGCTGTGGTGCGTTATTCGCCACGCGCGCGGCGACGTTGCAAAGATCTGCACCGCTTCTGCTCCGATCGCCTCCGCGCGATCAATAGCGGTGTCCACGCCACCGGACGACGAGACATGGGCACCGATTCTCATTGTGTTCCCCCCCGATAGTTTGGTGCGTAACGCGGTCGTCAGAGTATCAAGCGGGTGTTGACCGGAACAACGAGTGGATGTCAAAACCGAACGCGAGTTCGTTCAATGTAGAATGGCACTCGATGCTTCTTCGAATTCGGCCTGTCCTTCTCTTGCGCGTCTTCGTTGGGTTCTCAGTTGGCATTCTGCTCATCTGGTACCTCGTGCGCGATATCGACTTGCGTCAACTGGTCGACCACCTGACCGCATTCTCGTGGACCTTACTGGTTCCAGTGTTTGGATTGGTGCTGGCGAACGCGGTGGTGAGAGCGTACAGGTGGCGCCTCCTCTTCCATGACCGACGGCCGAGCGTGGGTCGGTTGTTTTTTGTGGAAAACACCGGCATCGGGATCAACAGCGTTGCGCCAGTCAGGGTGTTAGCTGAGCCCGTCCAATTCAGCTACCTGGCCGGCCGGGACGGCCATGACCGCGGCACGGTGTTGGCGTCGATTGTGTTGAACCGAGTTGTCGACCTTACGGTGACGCTGGGCATCATTGCCCTGGGGTTCGCGATCTTCCCGCCCTCGGGTCCCCTGCGTGCTGTGGTATGGGCCACGATCGGAGCACTAGGACTTGCCGCATCGGCCGTCGTGGTCATCTCGTTAACGACCCACCGTTGGAGCTGGTTGGGCGCGCGTCCTCTGGTGGCGACCTACGGGCGCGCGTGGAGACGTTTGGCGAGTGAGCCGCGGCGCGTAGCGTATGTGCTGTTCATAACCGTGGTCCAGTGGGTACTGCTGGGCGTGGCGGCGCTGCTTGTGGCTCGTGAAGTTGGGATCGACTTGCAGTTCCCGGTGATTTTGGTGTTAACACTAGCGACAATGACATTGGGGATGACGCTTCCAGGACTGCCGTCCGGGATCGGTCCGTTCGAGTTCGCGGCGACGTTCCTGTTGTCTCTGTATGGCGTGAACCGAGAACCCGCTCTTGCGTTCGGACTGATCGTGCACACGACGTTTCTACTACCGCCGATTCTGATCGCGGTTGCAATGATCTTGGTGTCGGGCCTGCCATGGCCCGGCGGGCGGCCTAAGTCTGGCCCGCTCGTCGTCGCCACCACTGCATACCAATCCGCGTCCAGAAATGGAATAACAGCAGCAGAGAGAGCGACAAGCCTCCGAGAATAAAGGTGGGATCCTGGGTCGTCTCAACGGCCGGAACCGCGGATTGCGCTGTTTCCTGCGTAAGGAGAGCTGCGAATAGGAAGGTCAGGCCCAGCACGCTTCCGCCTGACCAACCCATGTTCCGCGTCAGGATTGCCAAGGTTGCGCCTACACCGGCAGCCAAGAAAAAGGGTATTGGGAGCAACATTGAGATCGCACCGATAGTCGTTGCCAGCCCGGCGCCTCCGCGGAACCGGAGAAACACCGAGAATTGGTGACCGAGCACTGCGGCAGCGCCGACGACGACTGACTCCACGGGTCCGAGGCCAAGGATCTGGATCGCAATACCGACGGGAATTGCTCCCTTGATCATGTCGGCGAAACCGACCAGCAATCCCGGCACGGCTCCTACTTGGCGGAAGACGTTGGAGGCGCCAGGATTCCCGGTGCCCGTTTGACGGATGTCTTCGACCCCGTACAAGCGCGCGATGAGTATTGCGTTCGGAAGGGAACCTGCAACATAGCCCAAGGCCACGACAGCAACAAACAATACTGATTCAACAGACAACGACTCGTAACCTCCTATCAGTCTTGACGTGGACCAAGATCAAGTGAACCGCGATGGAATGTGTACGAACGTAACTCACTCTAGCACGCGGTTCAGCCTCACGAATCGGACTCATCTCCGAGGGAATTCCGCAGCGAACTCGTCCGTTGGCATGTGCAGCGTCGACCGTCGTTCCGGTGCGACTGCGGGACTGACGCGATTATGGAACGGTCAGAAACCGAGGCCGCGGGCGTTGAGGCTTACGAATCGTCCTTGGGCGATGATGACGTGATCGACAACTTCAATGTCCAGGAGTTTGCCGGCCTCTACGACCCGGCGAGTCATCGCGATGTCTTCGGGGCTTGGCGTGGGGTCGCCCGATGGGTGATTGTGGGCGATGACGATGGCCGGGCAGGTCCTACGGACGGCTTCCCGGAAGACCTCCGCGGGACGGGTCTGTGTCGTATTGACGGTTCCGCGGGAGACGTCAACGACATCCACAACTTGGTTCTTGGTGGTCAGCAGGACGACACGCAGATGTTCCTGCTCGAGGAACGGCATGTCGCCCGATAGGAGATTGAACATGTCAGCAGGCTCGTTGATGATCGGTCGCTCGGTCGGCATGGATGCCCTCAGGCGCACGCCGATTTCGATCGCGGCTTTGATTTGTGCCGCCTTCGCTCCTCCCATTGAAGGTTGATCAGCAAGTTCGCCGTAGGAAGCCTTAGCCAATCCCGGAAGGCCGTCGAATGACGCGATGAGGCGGCTGGCCAAAGCCAGGGCGCTTTCGCCGGGCCTGCCAGTCCGGAGGAGGATCGCCATGAGCTCCGCAGTATTGAGGGCGCTGGCACCGTAGCTGGCAAGCCGCTCCCGCGGCCGCTCGCTTGGAGGCAGGTCTCGGATCAGGAGTTGGTAACTTCTCTTGGTGTCATGTGCGGAGGAGTTGATGCTCGTGCCTGACATCGTCTGGCCACGATAGCGAACGCCCGTTCTAAACGCAAGAGGAAGAGTGTGACTCAGTCGGGGATATGTACTCGCGGATTGTGCCTAAACGGCAACTCACCCAGCGGCATCCGCTGGGTGAGTTTTTCGTCTGTATGGTCGAGCGCCGTTCGGAGACGGCGGGCAGCGTCCGCGGTCAACGGACCTCGACGACTGCTCCAGCGTTTTCAAGCTTGCTCCGGAGCTCGGCGGACTCCTCTTTCGTGACGCTCTCTTTGACTTCTTTTGGAGCGGCCTCGACCAGGTCCTTGGCCTCTTTAAGGCCAAGCCCCGGGACGAGCTCACGAACCGCCTTGATGACGTTGATCTTGTTGGGTCCGATCTCTTTGAGGACGACGGTGAATTCCGACTGCTCATCCTCCGGGTCGGCGACAACAGCGCCGCCGACGGCTGCTGGTGCGGCGGCGACTGCCACAGGTGCAGCTGCGGTGACGCCGAGTCGGTCCTCCAGTGTCTTCACGAGTTCCGCCAGATCGATAACGGACATCTGCTCAATCGCGGAGACGATGTCTTCCTTGGTGGTCATTGTGGTTTAGCTCCCTTCGTCCAGTTGCTTTCTTCGGGCGTCGAGTACATTCACGATGCTAGTCAGGTGTGCATGGAGGACCGAAACCAGTCCGCTCAGGGCCGAGTTCATGGTGCTGAGGGCCTGCGCGATGAGGACCTCCCGAGATGGGAGGTTAGCGAGGGCCTCTAACTCCTCGGTGGAGAGCACCCGAGTTCCCATCATCGCACCCGTGAAACGTACGGGCAAGCGCGCTGTACGCACGTAGGTCGTTAGGGCGCGGGCCACGGCCGTTGGTTCGACGTCGGTGACGACTAGACCAAGCGGGCCCTCGACGATCTGTGCCATTTGGACCATACCCATCTCGTCTGCAGCGCGCAGGACAAGGCGGTTCTTCACGACGCGATAGCGGCTGCCGGAGTCGCGCGCGGACTTGCGCAACCCTTCGAGTTGGCCAACAGCCAGTCCAGAGTAGTTGGTCCCGATGACGATCGAAGCTCCTGCGAGGAACTCTTTGAGCGCTTCGACCTGCTCGAACTTCTTCGTGGCTGGCATCGTGATTCCTCTATTCGGTGGCGGCCGCGAGTTCCGATACGGCGGCAATATCGACACGAACACCGGGGCCCATAGTGCTGCTCAGCGAGAGGCTGCGGATGAAGGTTCCACGGATGGCCTCTGGCCTTGCTCGCATGATCGCGTCCACCAGCGCGCCCAGGTTCTCCTGGAGCTGGTCGGGCTCGAAACTGGACTTGCCGATTCGCGAGTGGATGATACCCGTGCGGTCGAGACGGAATTCGACGCGGCCTTTTCGGGCCTCATCGATGGCGCGTGGCAAGTTCTGTGCGTCGACCACAGTCCCGGCGCGCGGATTGGGCATCAAGCCGCGGCGGCCCAGGACGCGGCCCAGTCGCGCGATCCTCCCCATGATGTCTGGGGTCGCTAGAGAGACGTCGAACTCCACCCAACCGTCCTCGATCTGGGCGATCAAGTCGTCGACGCCCACGTAGTCGGCGCCTGCTTCGCGGGCCAAGCGCTCCCCCTCGCCAGTGGCGAACACAAGGATCCGGATTACTCCACCAATCCCGTGAGGCAAGAGGGCGACTCCGCGGACCTGTTGGTCAGCTTGTCGGACGTCCACGTTCAGCCTGATGTGCGCTTCTATGGTCTCGTCGAACTTGGCGGTCGCGCCGCGTTTTACGAGATCGACAGCGTCGGAAGGTACGTGGAACTCGGCGTGTTCCAGGAGCTCGCTGGCGACGGCGTATCGTTTACTTCTCTTAGTCATTGGGTGCGGGTCGTTTCGTAGCTAATGGACATCAATCCCCATGCTCCGAGCGGAGCCGAGGACAGACTGAACGGCTGCATCTTCGTCATCGGAATTAAGGTCCGGGATCTTGATGCGCGCGATTTCGCGCACCTGATCCATCGTGACCGTACCGACTCGTTCAGTGCGGACGTCGGAAGCACCCTTCTCGACGACGGCGGCTTTCCTGAGTAGGTCTGAGGTCGGCGGGGTCTTGGTGACAAACGTGAACGAGCGGTCTTCATAGATCGTGACGTCGGCGGGGATGATTGACCCCTGCTGGTTCGCCGTGCGCGCGTTGTACTCCTTCACGAAACCCATGATGTTGACGCCGTGGGGTCCAAGCGCGGTCCCAACCGGCGGCGCAGGCGTCGCTTTCCCAGCTTGGATCTGTAATCGGACGACCGACCGAACCTTACGTGCCACTCCGTGCCTTCCCGGTGAATTGCTCTTGCGAGCCCGCGTCCTACAGCTTTTCGATCTGGAGGAAGTCCAGCTCGACCGGTGTCTCGCGACCGAAGAACGAGACCATGACGACAACCTTGCCGCGGTCCTCGTTCACTTCCTCGACCGTTCCAATAAAGTCGAGGAAAGGGCCATCCGTGATGCGGACACTTTGTCCGTGCTGGTAGCCAACTCTCAGGCGCGGCGCCTCGGCCTCCATCTGTTGAAGGATCTCTTGAACCTCGGTATCGCCGAGAGGGACCGGTCTCGGAGGATCGCCGCTGCTCACGAACCCAGTGACGCCTGGCGTCTCTCGCACGACACGCCAAGTCTCGTCGTCAAGCGCCATCTCGACCAATATGTACCCAGGAAACACCTTCTTGGTGACCGTACGCTTCTGGCCACTACGGATCTCGACCTCATCCTCGGTTGGCACGATGACCCGGTACACGCGATTCTGAACGTCGAGGGACTCAACACGGTATTCGAGGTTCTTTCGGACGCGGTCCTCTTGTCCCGAATAGGTGTGGACGACGTACCAGTGTGACCGGGCGTCTCCCTGAGTTTCTTCCTGCGGTTGGGCGACCATAGTTTTGTGTGGTGTTTGACCCCGCTCGTCTGGGTTACCCGACCAGCGTGCGGGTGACAATCAGGTTGAAGATGTAGTCGACGGCTCCGAGGAAAACGCCGATGACGCCGGATACGACCAGGACCATGAAGGTCAGTCGGATAGCCTCTTCGCGCGAGGGCCATGTGACCTTTCGCAATTCGGACACGACCTCGCGCGGCACCGCGCCCGCGCTGGGACGTGCTGGATCTCTCCCGCGACCGGACACCTGTGCTCTAGGCCGAGCCATCGTTATCTCCGAATTCCTCTTCGAGCCGAGGGCCTACCGGATCTCGCGGTGGAGACGTCGGCCGCCACATCGGGAGCAGTACTTATTGAATTCCAGGCGTTGGGTGTCGTTTCGTCGGTTTTTCTCCGAGTGGTAATTCCGCTCGCGGCACTCGGTGCATGCGAACGTGACCAACACGCGGTTCCCCTGTTTCCGGGCCATCGTAGTTCCTCTGTACTTGAGTCTCTGGCGGGTCGGTTAAGCCGTGATGTCTGTGATCACGCCCGAGCCGACGGTGCGACCACCCTCCCGGATCGCGAAGCGGAGTCCCTCCTCCATGGCGACCGGGGTGATGAGTTTCACCTTCATCGTCGTGTTGTCACCGGGCATGACCATCTCCGTGCCTTCCTCAAGTTCAATGGACCCGGTAACGTCGGTCGTCCGGATGTAGAACTGCGGTTTGTAGCCATTGAAGAAGGGTGTATGACGGCCGCCTTCCTCGCGGGACAGCACGTAAACCTGAGCATCGGCCTCCGTGTGCGGCGTGATGCTGCTCGGTTTTGCGACCACCTGTCCGCGCTCAACATCGTCCCGCTCGATTCCTCTGAGGAGTAACCCGACCGCATCACCCGGCTCGGTTTCATCGACCGTCTTATGGAACATCTCGATGCCAGTCGTGACCGTTCGTCGCTGGTCACCGAAGCCGACGATCTCGACTTCGTCACCGATCTTGAGCATGCCGCGCTCGACACGACCAGTAACGACGGTGCCACGTCCCTTGATCCCGAACACGTCCTCTATTGGCATCAAGAAGTCTCGGTCCTTGGGGCGGTCAGGCTCTGGGATGTAGTTATCCACCTGCTCCATCAACTGCAGTATCGGGGCGTACTCTTCGGCGGTCGGATCGACGGAGTCGCTCTCAAGTGCCTGGAGCGCGCTCCCGCGGACGATCGGAATGTCCTCCCCGGGGAACTCGTAACGCGAAAGCAACTCCCGCACCTCAAGCTCGACCAGGTCGAGCAACTCTTCGTCGTCCATCATGTCGACCTTGTTGAGGAAGACGATGATCCGGGGCACTTCCACCTGGCGTGCAAGCAGGATGTGCTCGCGCGTCTGCGGCATAGGGCCGTCTGGAGCGCTAACAACGAGGATCGCGCCGTCCATCTGGGCTGCACCGGTAATCATGTTCTTGATGTAGTCGGCGTGGCCTGGGCAGTCGACATGGGCGTAGTGGCGGGTGTCCGTTTCGTACTCCACATGGGAGATATTGATCGTGACGCCGCGCGCCTTTTCCTCAGGTGCGTTATCGATCGTGTCGAACGCACGGAACTGACTGCCGCCCTGCAGCGCCAAGACCTTGGTGATCGCCGCGGTGAGCGTGGTCTTGCCGTGGTCGACGTGCCCGATGGTGCCTACATTCATGTGCGGCTTACTTCGGACGTACTTCTGCTTCGCCATCTCGAATCGGCCTCCTGCCGGCTGGAGCCCACAACCAGATTTGAACTGGTGACCCCGTTCTTACCAAGAACGTGCTCTACCTGTCTGAGCTATGTGGGCCCGCTTTGCCTCCCTGATGTTTTTTGTTGTTTAGGTCCGTTCAGATCCATCTACACCGCGGGCATTGGAGCCCGAGAGGGGATTCGAACCCGCTAACCTGCCGATTACAAATCGGCTGCGCTGCCTTTGCGCCACTCGGGCTTCCGGTCGAGGTTCGATCACCCAGTACAGAAAAACGAGCTAGCACCTGCTAGCCCGGCTTAGTATATGAGTGGCTAGCTGAGGGCGTCAAGAAACACAGCGGGTGTCTCGGCGAGTGCGCGGCCGCTGCCGATCTACAAGAATCGGTCATCAGCGGCGCGTTGGGCGACGCGCACCACTTCGCCAATAGGGGTGCCTGTGCGCCGAGCAATTTCCCGACAGTCGTCGTATTCAGGTGAGAGGGAAACGGGCCGGCCATCGAGGATTTTCAGCTTGACGCGCACTGGACCGAACGGTGTCTCAACCGACTCGACCGAGCGTGCCGCTTCCCAACGCCGGACCCCAGTGACCCGCACGCCGAGCGTCGAGGTCTCACGAAGGAGTACCTTCACGATCGGCTCTTCCCGGTCGGCAGGGGCGATCACACCGATGAGGGTGCCGGGCCGATCCTTCTTCATCTGGACTGGCGACAACCAGACATCACGTGCTCCTGCTGCCATCAGGGCCTCGCGCGCGTAGCCAAAGAGCTCCGGGCTCATGTCGTCGATGTTGGTCTCGATTACGACCATGTCCTGGGTCGTTGCCATCGTCTCGGCAGTCTCACCGATCCATAGGGCGAGGACGTTTGATCGGCTAGGGGTGTCTCGTGACCCGGCACCGTATCCGACGGACTCCACGGTCATCACGGGTGCCCCGAAGGTCGCCAGGGTCGTCAACAGGGCGGCACCCGTTGGAGTCAGGAGTTCTCCGAGGTCTCCGGCCGCTGGCGGAGGTGTGACGATCGGAGCGCTCGCTAGCCTCAGGAGCTCGCCAACGCCGGGCGCTGGTACGGAGAGCGTTCCGTGTTCCCCGCGGACGGTCCCAGAGCCAATGTGTACCGGAGCGGAGAAGACGCCCCCGACCTCGAGCGCGGCCAATCCAGCACAGGAACCGACAATGTCGGCGAGGGTATCGTCCGAACCGAGCTCATGGAGTGCGAGTTGATCCCGCGGTACGCCGTGGACGCGCGCTTCTGCATCGCCGATACGCGTCAGCACACGAAGCGCGTCATCCTTGATCTGCGGTGGCAATGAGGAACGGTGTATGCGGTCGATGTGTTCTCTCAGTGGCCGACCCGGATGGTCCGCGCCCACTGGGCCCTGCTCGCTACCGATCTCAACGGTGACCTTGGTTGCCGCGATGCCCGCGCGATGCACGGGCTCTGCGGACAGTCTTGGAGGGTCGCCGCCGAGACAGTCGATCGCCGCTTGGAGGTGCTGGAGCGGGACTCCGGCGTCGACGAGCGTGCCCAGGACCATGTCCCCGCTGGCTCCGCTGGAGCCGTGGAAATACGCTACACGCATCGGCAGTGCCCCTCGGTGGGAGAGATCTGAGAGGGTTGGGCCGTGTTACTCGCCGACTGCGGCTTGACGCGTATTGAGGCTGCCGGACCGATACCCCGCGAGGTCCACCGTGACGAATGTGTACCCAAACCCGCGGATCTCGTCCGTAACTTCCTCGCGCAAACCATGGTCGAGCAGGCGGTCAATCTCGTCGGGCGCCACTTCGATCCGGGCGATGGCGCCATGATGTCGGACGCGGACTTGGCGGAACCCGCGCCGGTGTAGCACCGCTTCTGCCCGCCCGATCTTCTCGAGCAAATCGAAAGATACAGGGACGCCGAGCGGGATGCGCGATGCGAGACATGATTCGGGTGGTTTGTCCCAGTTTGGGAGGCCACGTTCTCTGGCTGCTTCGCGGACCTCCGCCTTGGTGAATCCAGCCTCGACAAGTGGGCTCCGGACCCCGTCCTCATCGCGGGCTCGGAGTCCGGGGCGCACATCATCGAGATCATCGACCAAGGTCCCGTCGACGATCCACCTGATGTCGTGGGCGTCCGCGACTTGACGCACCCCGGCGAACATATCGACGCGGCAGAAGTAACAACGGCGGCCGGTGTTGGCGACAAAATCGGGGATCTCAAGCTGATCCGTGTCGAAGAACTCGTGTCGGGCTCCGAGGAACGCGGCGACTGATCTCGCGTCGTTCGCCTCTTCGGGTGCGAAGGTCGGTGACAGGGCAGTTACACCCAGAGCCCTGTCTCCCAGCGTGTCGACCGCAACTGACAGAAGATAGCTGGAGTCCACGCCGCCGGAGAACGCAACGGCCACCCGGTCCATTTGGCGGAAAGTAGTGTGGAGGGCAGCGAGTTTTGCGATTGCTTTGGTCATGCGGTGGGTGGCGCGATTCTAGCAGAGGCTCCCGTTCTGCGGACCACGGCGCGATGGGCAACTGATCGGGGGCGGTGGAGTCGCAAACCTCTCGGTCAGGAAGTTAGAAAATGCCCGCCCTTTTGAGGGGCGGGCATTGCATCAAGGGAACGACGTAAACAGTCAGGGGGCGACAGGTTCCTCCGCCGGTTCGGATTCGGTGGTCTCTGGCTCTATGCGTTCCTTGGGTTCGATGACGAGCTTCTCATCGTCTCCGACGTCGATAAAAACGGTATCTCCCTCCCGGATTTCGCCAAGCAAGAGCTGGTCCGACATTCGGTCCTCAATCTCGTTCTGGATGACGCGGCGAAGAGGGCGCGCCCCGAACGTCTCATCGTAGCCCTTGCTACCGAGCCAATCTCGGGCCTTGTCCGTGACGTCAAGCTGGATCTGCTTCTCCTCGAGTTGCTTCTCGATGGTGGTCAGCATGAGATCGACGATCAAGCGGATGTGGTCCTTCGACAACGCGTGGAAGACGACTTGGGCGTCGATCCGATTCAGGAACTCAGGCCGGAAGTACTGCTTCACCTCATTGAGGACCTTGTCCTTCATGCGCTCGTAGGAATGTTGACGCTCCAAAGACTCGTCCCCCTTGAGGGAGAAGCCAATCGATGAGTCTTTGTGGATGACTTCGGCGCCGATGTTGGAGGTCATGACGATGATCGCGTTGCGGAAATCGACCTTGCGCCCCTTGGCGTCGGTCAGATGGCCATCGTCGAAGATCTGGAGGAGCATGTTGAAGACCTCTGGGTGCGCCTTCTCGATCTCGTCGAGGAGGATCACGCAATAGGACTTCCTTCGAACGGCCTCGGTGAGCTGGCCACCCTCATCAAATCCGACGTATCCAGGTGGGGCTCCAACGAGGCGCGCGACGGTGTGCCGCTCCATGAATTCCGACATGTCAAGCCGGATCATCGAATCTTCGGAACCGAACATGTTCTCCGACAATGCCCGGACGAGCTCGGTCTTTCCCACTCCAGTCGGCCCAAGGAAGAGGAACACGCCAATAGGCCGGCGTGGGTCTTTGAGCCCAGCACGCGCCCGCCGAACGGCGCGGGAGACATTCAGGATCGCCTCGTCCTGGCCGATGATCCGCCCGTGCAGGTTCTCTTCCATGTGGAGGAGACGTTCGGTCTCCTCGGTCGCGAGGCGCGTGACCGGGATATTGGTCCACATGCTGACGACCTGCGCGATGTCCTCTTCGGTCACCTCCGGTTGGGTGCCGGTTCGCTCTTCCTGCCACTCTTGTTCGAGGCGAGCGATGCGCTCCGCAAGACTGACTTCACGCTCTCGCATCTCGCCGGCGAAATCGAAATTGCCAGCGGCAATGGCCGTGTCTTTCTCTTTCCGAACGCGCTCGAGAGCGCGCATGGCCTCTTTGACGGACATGGGCATCGCCGATGCCCTGATACGCACGCGGCTCGCCGCCTCGTCAATGAGGTCGATCGCCTTGTCAGGCAGGAAACGATCGGCGATGTACCGCGACGCATAGACAGCGGCAGCATTCAGTGCATCGTCTCCGATTCGGAGGCGGTGGTGCTCTTCGTACCTGGCCTTGATGCCACGCAGAATCTCGACCGTCTCATCGGAAGCTGGCTCTTCCACGCGAACAGGTTGGAATCGGCGCTCGAGCGCCGGATCGCGTTCGACGTGCTTCCGATAGTCATCGAGCGTCGTTGCGCCGATGGTCTGCAGCTCCCCGCGCGCCAAAGAAGGCTTGAGGATGTTCGAGGCATCGACCGCCCCTTCCGCTGCCCCGGCGCCGACGAGCGTGTGCATCTCGTCGATGAAGAGGATCGTGCTCTTGGACGCACGGATCTCTTCCACCACCTTCTTGAGGCGCTCTTCGAATTCACCGCGGTACTTGGTCCCCGCCACGAGGGCGCCCATGTCCAGCGTGACCAGCCGCGTCCCGTTCAAGCTCTCGGGAATATCACCAGCGACGATTCGCTGAGCTAAGGCCTCGACGATCGCAGTCTTGCCAACGCCGGGCTCCCCGATCAGGACCGGATTATTCTTCGTCCTGCGCGATAGGATCTGGACGACCCGCTCGATCTCCTTCGAGCGGCCGATCACGGGGTCTAGACGACCCTCGCGTGCCATTGTCGTGAGGTCGACGCCGAGCTGGTCCAGAGTTGGTGTGCGTGTGACTTGCCGTGAACCGCCTTGTGGCCCGGACTGGCTCAGGATGCGAGACGTCTCCGCGCGGACGCGTTCTAGGCTCACGCCAAGGCTCTCAAGAACACCGGCTGCGACACCCTCGCCTTCCCGAAGGAGGCCGATGAGCAGGTGCTCAGTGCCGATGTAATGGTGCGACATCTGGCGGGCCTCGTCGACGGCCAACTCGATGACCTTCTTCGCCCGCGGGGTCAGCCCCACATCGCCCGAGGTCTGCTTCTCGCCGCGCCCAATGATGAACTCGACCGCGGAGCGAACCTTCGAAAGATCGACGCCAAGGGACACGAGCACTCGGGTGCCCACACCTTCCCGCTCGCGCACAAGGCCAAGCAGAACGTGCTCCGTACCGATGTAGTTGTGGTTGAAGTGTTGTGCCTCTTCTTGGGCGAGCGAGAGTACCCGCCGTGCCCGTTCCGAGAACTTCTCAAACCTGCTGGCCATCGTTCTCCCTGGCTGTCCTGCTATCGCGGGGAAAGCCCGCGCTTCATGTCCACTGTAGCTAACCTTCGGCCTGACGCAAACTCAAACCCAAGCGTCGTCGGTCTGGCTCGATACGCAGAATCTTTAGCTGATAGGACTCTCCCTCAGTTACAACCTCTTTTGGATGTCTGATATGTCGGTCCGCGAGTTCCGAGATGTGGATCAAACCCTCGACGTTCCCCTCGAGGCGCGCGAACGCGCCAAATGCGGCCAACCTCGTGACCGTCCCTTCGACGATTTGACCCTCTTGAAACTGGCCGACCGCAACCTGCCAAGGATCATTCTGCGTCCGCCGCAAGCTCAGTGAAATGCGGCGAGTGTCTTGATCGACCTTGAGAATCTGAACATCGACTTCTTGGCCTGGCTGAACGACCTCCGAAGGCGAAGTGACTGGCTCCCAGGAAAGCTCCGAAATATGGATAAGACCGTCTGCGCCGCCGAGGTCCACGAAGGCGCCGAAGTCCTGCACCCCCGTGACACGCCCGTGCCGAACTGACCCAACTTCCAATTCGCCGAGGAGCTGGAGTCGCTTCTCGTCCCGCATTTCCTGCGCGGCAACACGTTCCGAGAGGATGGCACGTTGGCGTCTACGATTGACTTCGATCACCTTCACGGCCACTTTCTGGCCCTGGAGGGTGGCGAGGCCGCTTGTGGATTGCTCGCCCTCCGCTGCCTCTCCCTGGACCAATGCCCGGTGGTCGGGCGAAAGTTGGGAGAGTGGAACGAATCCTTGGATCCCCATGACCTCGACGAGGAGGCCTCCTCGGTTGTGCCCAGCGACCTCGCCGTCGAGTACCGTTCCAGCCTCTTGCTCTCGCTCTAGTTGCCGCCACGATCGTTCTGCTTGGGCGCGGTCGTACGACAACATGTATTGACCGGATTCCTCGCGAACGACCGTCGCGACGATCGGGTCGCCGGGTTTCAGTCCGTGGAATTCGGCCGGATCGAGCGTCCGCATCTCCCGAGTAAGGATCATGCCCTCGCTCTTAGTGCCGATATTCACGAGGATGCCGTCCTCGTCAATGCTGATGACGGTTCCTTCGACAGCCTCGCCGCGCCGCCGAGATGGCGACCAGTCCTCCTGCTCGGCGAGCAGTTGGGCCATCTCACTTTCCTGGTCAGGAGAAGCGGATTCTAGGTCCGAGTCGTTCGGTGGTCCGACCATCAACACGCGTTCCCCAAGCCGAAAAGGAGTTTTCCCCCTTGGCGGGTGGCTTAGGGGAAGCAGGTTTAGTATACACCGCGCCTCTCGGACAGATTCGAGTTTCCGGAACCGCCACTAGTTGCGGTACGCTGCACCAGTGTTGGGCTCTATCCGATCCGACTCTCGCCGGATTCACCCCGCTGTTGTAACCCCACGATCTCCAACGTCCGGCGTTACGTCCAGGGCCCGATCTCCCGGAGAAACCGTTGGAATGGCTCGTCGGCGAAGGACTGAGGCCACCCATTCCACCCTGGATTCGCGACGATCCAGGCCTGATCGAGGAACACCATCGGTTGGTATGCCGCCTCCAAGATGTGGAGCTGGGCCAAACGCAGGGCGTCAGTCCTTTCTTCTCCTGTGGCCGCTGTGCGTTGGGCGTCTAGAAGCGACCCCAACGCCAGCTCTGGGTGACCCATGAGGTTGAAGGCGCCCCCTTGGCCGAACCGTTCATGCAGCCATAGGTCGGATTCGGGAGGAGATCCGACAGGTCCAAGGGCAACCTCGAACAGTCCGGGAGGCGCCTGGACGATTGCCGCGTATAGAGGGGCGGACATGACCTTGGGCTCGGCGGAGAATCCCACATCGCTAAGGCCGCGGACCAAGCCCAACGCCGCGTCGACCTCCGCCACGCCGAGGTCCGGGATTGAGACGAGGAACGGCCGGGTTGCCGACGGCCCGATCTCGTCCAGCACCGTTGTCGCGGATATAGGATCGAACGTGTAGTAGTGATCGATCTCGTCTGGGCGCAAGCCGGCGTCCAATCCGGGAAGCGGCATCCCAAGACCGACCGCGACCGGCTGCGAACTCCTTGAGTATGTTGTCCAGAACTGCGCGCGGTCGATGGAAAGATTCGCCGCTCGTCGCGCACGCGGGTTGTCGAAAGGAGGGGCTTGTTTGAATGTCAGGGCCCATCCGGTACCAAGGGCGTACTGGAAGGTCTCGATCTCCCTACGGGAGTCCATCACCTCTCCGAGTGCGCTCGGCCCCACCGCCAAGTAGTCGATGGTGCCAGTTCTGAACATCGTGATGGCCGCTTGCTGTTCGCCGACCACGATCCGTTCGATCCGATCGACCTGGGGCGCCTCCGGTTCGTAAAATTCATCGTTCCGGTTAGCGATTCCACGGCTCAGGAAGTGACTCCCGGCGACGTCGAGGACGAAGGGACCCGTTCCGACAACCGAGTCCGTGCGCATGACATTGCCGCTGATCAATTCCGGTAGGACGATCGCGTTGAAACCGCTCGCGAGCTGCGTGATGAATCCTGGATGAGATCCGATCAGCGTGATCCGCACAGTTGAGTCGTCCAATGCTGTGACGGAACCGACGCGGCGCCACAGTGTCCGATGTTCGCTCTCGAAGAGACGGCGGATGCTGAAAGCGACGTCGCCGGCTGTCACGAGTCGACCACCTGCCGGATCGACGTCGTGCCAGCGCGCGTTCGCTCTCAATGTGAAATCGAAGGTCCGGAAGTTGGGCTGTGTCCAACTCTCGGCGAGGTCGGGTTCGACGGTCCGAACATACGGACCGAGGTTGCCGTCGGTACGCCAACGAACGAGACCTGAGTACACGTTGCCGAAGAACCGATGGAACGCCTCGGACGTGTTGTTATGGGGATCGAGCGGTGTGTTCCACCCTTGCAGTTCGGCGGTGCGGAGTACGACGAGCGGCACGGGAGTTTGGGTCGGGGTCAGAGTCGGAGATGGGGTCGGTGTCCGCCCTGGTCCCGGCGGAGAAACCGGTAGCGTGGGTGTGGGCTCGTCGGGGATAGGCGTCCGCGTCGGATCATCTTCGGGGATAGCGGTCGCCGTTCGAATGGTCAGCGCATCAACTGGGACGGTCGGGTCACGGGTTGGTGTTGCATCGGACGTCGAGGAACATGCGGCGACAGAGGCTCCCAAGAAAACGACGAACCCAAGGGAGACTTGCCTCAACCGCCACACGGACTCGGTCCACAGATTCATTCGTTTAGTCGTCATGCGGCCCAACCCAGAATAGGGCCAAGGCCAAGGCGGTCTAGCGGCCGAAGCAGGCGTATCGTTGGGAAACGATGAATTCCCCCTGGCGTTTGATCGTTTCCGCACCGGCGTCCGGCCGGTTCAATATGGCCGTCGACGAAGCGCTGTTCGAGCAAGCACATGCGCCCTCGGATGAATGGCAACCCACGATTCGGTTGTATCAGTGGGACAGGCCGGTCTTGACACTGGGCCGCCTTCAGCGCGTCGACGCGTCGAGCACGGATATCGGCATTCTGGACCGCGAACGGTGCCGAGAGTTGGGAGTCGAGGTTGTACGGCGTCCGACCGGAGGACGCGCAATCCTCCATCATCCGGACGACATCACGTATTCGATCATCGCCTCGGTCGACGATGCAAACATCGGTCGGGATGTCATGGGGTCGTACCGAAACGTGAACAACGCGCTCGTCCGTGGGTTGCAAGCACTGGGCATACGGGCGACCGTTCGAGAGCGCCCCCCCGCATGGCCCGATCCGATCGTCGACTTCGCATGTTTCGAGCGTGCGCACCGACACGAGGTCTATTGGACGGGCCGCAAGCTCGCCGCGAGCGCACAACGACGACGGGGACCCGCGGTCCTTCAACAGGGAACGATTCCTGGGCGGGAGACCGGCGACGGCATTGCCGCGCTGCTAGAGCTGGATCCCGCGCGACGGAGCCGGTTGAGACGGGACCTCGCGGAACGAACGGGGACGTTGGCAAGGGCGTTGGACCGGCTGCCAGCTCTTGACGAGACAACCGGAGCGCTGACCCACGGGTTCCGAGATTCGTGGGGTACGGAATTCGAGCCCGGCGTCCTTACTCCCGAGGAGATCCATCGATCCCATGAGCTCGCGGCGACCGAGCCGACCGCAGTATGAGGACCTCAGTAATTCCCTGAGTGCCTGTCAGGTTTGAGCGGCAGTACAATTCGACTCTGTTTCGCTGGTCACCCCTGTGTTGACCGACGCGGGGCGGATAGCAACCTTCGTATTGCCCATAAAGGGTTGGACTGAGCCTTGAGATCGACCGAAGGGCCGGACGGGCCTGCAGCGGGGACTGACCCGTCGGCGCGAGGCATCCGTTCCGCTTCCTACTACAAATGGCTGGTCCTCGGGACCGTTGGCCTCGGCGTGCTCACGAGCACGGTTGACGGCAGCATCGTCAACATCGCGTTGCCGGACCTCCGGCAGGTATTCAACACCGACGCGGGCACGGTCGTGTGGATCAGCGTCATTTTCCTGCTCTCGAGCGTGGGGTTGATGCTGACGCTGGGGTCGCTTGGCGATGCCGTTGGTCGCAAGCGCGTGTTTTTGAGCGGCTTCGTGGTCTTTGGGATCGGTCTGGTCGGGGCATCGATCTCGCAAAGCTTGACGCAGCTATTGATTGCGCGGGCCATTCAGGGCGTCGGTCAGGCGCTGATCATCTCGAACGGTAACGCGTTGGTCGTTGCAGCCTTCCCGCCGACGGAGCGTGGCAGGGCGCTTGGGATCGAGAACGCCGTCGTCGGCGTTGGGCTCGCGAGTGGCGCTCCTTTGGGAGGGTTTCTACTCGATGCTCTCGGGTGGCAGGCATTGTTCTGGACCCGCATTCCGTTCATGGCTGCCTTCTTCCTAATGAGCTTGCTGATCTTGCGCCCCGACCAAGTCGGAACGAAACGAATAGCGTTCGATCTCTCCGGAGCGATAACGATCTTCCTAGCGATGTCCACGTTCATCCTGGCGTTGAACCGCGGTCCGATCCTCGGCTGGACCAACCCGCTGATCCTAGGTCTGGGTGCAACCGCCGTGGTTTCGTCCGCCTGGTTCCTGTTGGCGGAGAAGCGCGCCCGCACACCAGTGCTCGAACTGTCGTTGTTCAAGAACCGCATGTTCTCCGCGTCGAACGCTGCGAACGCGTTCCAGTTCCTTAGCCAGGGAGCAATCATCATCCTGATGCCGTTCTTCCTTCAGGACGCGAGGAATCTGACACCCTTCAACGCGGGACTCGTTCTGGTGACGTTGCCGGCGTCGCGGATGGTCGCAGGCCCGATCGCGGGTTGGGTGGCGGACAAAGTGTCGGCCCGCTCGATAACGACGATCGGACTGGTTGTGATGACCCTTGCGTATGTTGGGCTTCGGGCGGTAGGGCTCGACACGCCAATGGCATGGTTGGTGGCGTTGCTGCTGGCGGAGGGTATGGGCAGCTCCATTTTTGGACCGGCCAACAACAGCGCGGTGATGGGTTCGGTGCCGCCGACACATCTCGGGACGGCATCCGGGATGATTGCGACCGTCCGGCAGGCGAGTCAGACGACAGGCCTGGCGCTCGCTGCGACACTCTTTTCGACCTTCCAGGCGACACACGCGATGCGGTTGATCGGGGAGGGTGTCGCCGTCGAAGCTGCGGAGCGCCAAGCTGCGTCGCTCGGCGTGCAAGAAGTGCTGACGGTTATGTTGGGATTTTTGGTCGTGGCGACGATCATCTCGGCGCTGAGGGGACCGGACACGCCGAGGGCTCTGGAACCTAGTGAGGAATCTCCCTTGGCGGCAACCGGTGCAACGCCACGGTCTCATTAGCACTCACCGGCCCAAGATGTGCGGGTGGAGCCGCGTGGTGACCGGCGCGCCGAACCTCACGAACTGTTGACGACGTCTCCCACCCAGCCACGCAGTCTGCAGGCGCGTGTACCGCGGCTGCGAGCGCTCCCATATCGATGGCTTGCTCTGGGGGTTGCGGCGCTTGCGGGTTCGTTGACTCCGCTCGAGGCGAACCTCGTAATCGTGTCGCTACCGAGCATGGCGCGCGCGCTTGACGTGCCAGCGGCCGATGTGATCTGGGCCATGGTCCCGGCGACTCTGACCACCGTCGGGCTGGCCTTACCGATTGCGGAGCTGAGCGGCCGTTGGGGTCGGCGGAACCTGTTCCGTATTGGCTTCTGGGTGTTCGCCGCTGGCGCCTTGATGGCAATGGCAGCGCCGAATCTCCTTTGGTTGGTCGTCGCCCGTGCAGTCCAAGGGATCGGTATCGGGCTGTTCGCCTCGGTCCGGAACGCGGTCGCGGTAGAAGCGATGCCAGAGCGGCGCCGCGGTTTGGCGCTCGGTGTTGTGCTCGCGTCGGTTGGGATCGGAGGCACAATCGCGCCGTTCCTCGCTGGCTGGCTGCTCGCTGCGTTTGGGTGGCGGGCGATCTTCGGTGCGGAAGCCGTCGTTGGATTCACAGCTGCAGTTGTCGCCTTCTGCATCCTGACGCCGGAGGCGCCGGATGAACGCACGAGACGGCCATTTGACTTTGTGAGCGGGGTGCTCGTGTTCGGCGGGATCGCGGGGCTACTCGTCGCAGGGAACCGAGTGCCTTCCCTCGGCGTCACCTCGCCCTTGGTGATGGGGTTAGGCATCAGCGGGACAGCCGCCTTGGCACTCTTCGTCGCAAGGCAATTGCGGGTCGAGCATCCTCTCCTGGACGTCACGATCTTCCGGTCCCGGGCATTCACGGCGCCGACCGTAGGATTGATGCTCCAGATGTTGTCGTTCGCGACCGCGGTGGTGTTGACGCCGTTCCTGCTCGAAGGCGCACTGGGTCTGACAACGCGGGCCGCGTCTACTGTCTTCGTAGCTGCCGCGTTCGGCCTTTTCTTAGGCGGGTTGCCGGGCGGACTGCTCTACGACCGCGTTGGACTGTCGCGGATCGCAATCACGAGCTTGACGGTCATGGTGGTGGCCTTTGCCTGGCTGACCACCGTGAGTGAGCAGACCTCGGTCTTTCACGTCGTCCTTGCGTTGGCGGTCATTGGATTGACGGAGGGCGTCTTCCAGTCGGCCGCCGCTGCGGGACTGGTAGCCGCTGCCCCATCGTCAAAGCTCGCGTTGGGGTCGGCAATGTTCATGATCAGCATCATGCTGCCGATCACTGTCGGGTTGACGATTGGGGGCACGCTGCTCTCCGCCCGGCTTGGGACGCACGAAGCCGCGATAGGCGCTGGGCCCGCGGCGGTAGCAATGGCCTACACAGATGTCGCGTTCGTAGGACTCGGTTTCGCGGCGGCCTCACTGGCCGTCCTCGCGGTGTTCCGCGCTCCGCGACTGCCGGCTGCTGCCCGTTGAGCCGGGCGGCGATACGAGTTACGAACCGCCCTGAATCCCCCGCAACGCCTCTAACGCTTCGTTGGCGTGGCGCTCCATGTCCCGAGGGTCGTCGACGACGTGGCGGAGGATCCCCTCTTTATCGACGACAAAGGTCTTGCGCGCCGTAACCCCACGTTCCTCGCTGAACGCACCTAGGGCCTTCGCACCGTCGTGCGTCGGGAAACCACTGACCATCTGGAAGCTGACGCCGCAGTGGTCGCCGAAGGCTCGCTGCGTCGGGGCCATGTCGACAGAGACACCCCAAACCTGGGTGTCGAGCTGCTCGAATTCCGGCAGTAGCCGTTGGAACTCTTGCAGCTCCCGCTCTCAACCACCGGTGAACGCCGCGACGTAGAAGGCGATGACGACGTTGCGCTGGCCTTTCTGTTTTGAGAGCGTCACGGTCTCACGGTCTGCCGTCCGGAAACTGACCTCGGGCGCTGGTTGGCCCACGGCTGGAGTAGTCATGCTCACGCTCCCTTCACAGGTGCCTTAGCGTAATGGTGTCCGTAACGGACGCAACGAGTATAGTCCCGCCTCAATTGCCACTAGGGCCTCGCAGGACACGCCCGGTCCGGATGCTCGGTGCGTAGCGGTACCACACACGCCCTACGATCTCGTGCCGCTGCACAGGACCGAAAACCCGTGAGTCGCGGCTAACGGTCCGGTTGTCGCCGAGCACCCAGTGTTCGCCCGGTGCGAGTGCGTGCGTTGCGTCGCCTCCCGGGTCCGTTGTGTCAGGGGTTGGATCGCCGGGGACCGCAGCGATGCGTTTGAGAGTTTCAACTCCCGCGACGGAGCGCTTCAGCAGCACGATATCGCCACGAGACGGGCTCCCACCCAACCGATACGCAGCACGGCTTACAAGAACGCGATCTCCGTCGGAGAGTGCCGGTTCCATGCTGTCACCGCGAACGACAACCCTGATCGAGGAAGCCGCGTCAGCCGCAACAACTCCCAGATGCGACAGGCGGTCCGCGATCCCGGCCACGAGCGCGATCATCGTGAGGGAAGGAGCCGTGCTCTGTTGGTGAAGTCCATGGCTTCAGAACGAGTCAATGGGGCGCCGGTTTCCCTTGTTGGCGCGAGGGCTATCGTGCTATAAATCAGCCGCATTCGTCGTGCTTACCACTGCAACAACTGGGGGAGGGACCCGATGACTCCGTTCAACGCAATCTTACGAATCGCCGATCGTGTAGCAGGGCCAGGCCGGACCGCGCACGCACACTGCGACATCCCGTGTGGAATCTACGATCCACACGCGGCGCAGGTCGCGGCACACACCGTGGTCCGAATGAACGCACTGATCGCCGATCTGGCGAAGGATGACATGGAAGCGTATGGCTCGAAGCTGGGCCGTTACGTGTTGGCCAAGGAAGAACACGCCGAGCTGGTGAAGAAGGAAATCCGGATCCTTTGGGGCGACTACTTCCGGCCCGAGCACGTAGAACAGTATCCGAACCTGCACAACCTGGTGTTCACCGCCATGAAGCAAGCGTCCGCAGCGCGCCAGAACGTGAGCATGGACGCCGCTCAGAGCCTCCTGGCGTCGGTACAGGAGATCGCAGAGATCTTCTGGAAGACGAAGGGCGCCGAAGTGCGTCGGGCCCCGTCACGGCAAACGTCAGGCGGAGAGATCGTCTACCCGGCGTAGCTTCAACTCCACGATTGATAGTAGGCGGCGTCCTTCGGGCGCCGCCTTTCGTTTAGGGATAGCCGGTGGTGGGCGCGTACTCGGGAACCGACGCGATCTCCCCATTTCCAGATATGAACCACCCGTAGTGGCCACTGGGGGCGTTCGTGGCGGTCACGTTCAACGTCGAATCGGCGGAGTTGATGACATGGGCCGAGTTCAAGAACCCGGCTTCGGCTAGTAGGCCGATGTCGATCCAAGAACAGACCTCGGACCGATCGCTGCCATCGCATTGATACACGGTGATGTCGCCCTCGCGGGGCACCCCGGTAACGCCTTCGATCGTCGGCCATGGCTTGAGCGCCGACGGCGCGATGCGGTATTCGGCAACGGCCTCGGCGAGCGCGGCGCGGTCTGCGGAGTACGCTCGCCGCTCACCCCAGGTAAGGACTGAAGGGCCAAAGACCGAGATCAACCACACAGCGGCGGTGGCGGCCACGACCAGCACTAGGAGTTGGATGCCGAAACGTCGGAGGGTGGCACGCACGTTCGCCCAAGCCCTGTGGTCCTGACCTGACCCGATCACTGTCCGACGCTGCGCATGACCGTCGGCGCCGAGGCCGGGTGATCAGCTTTCGCGATGTATCTCGAGGCTCTCGCCGGGCCCGAGCGCGACCCGCCGGACGCTGACGTTGTACTTCAGAAGCCAGTACCAGAGCGTGCCCTTGCTGATGCCCAGTTGCTCGGACATGCCCGGGAGGCCCAACTCGTTATAGAGCTCGGGCAAAAGGCGTTCCAGAGGACGTCCATAACGCTCCTCTACTTGACGCATAAGTCGGGTCTTCTGACGGGCCAAATGGACCTCCGAAAAACGGACTCAGTCTACGGACGGCCCCGAGAAAATGTCAAGCGTTTTGGAACCCATTTCAAAAATAGTCTGAAATATTTGTTCTAATTGTGGTATCCAGAGTCACTGCGCGTGGTGTCCTTGACCCGCATCAGCGCCGTTTCTACATTCATCCGCGCCGTGAGGCACAATACGACTGCGAGACCGGTCAAGGGAGACCGCACTGATCACCGAACTGATGAAGTCATGGGTCAACGCCGTGCGGCGAAACCATGCTGCGGAACACGCCACCATTGCGGTCGCATCGCGGCGGCTTGATACCATCGGGCAATTGGGGGGTCGGGCCGTGTTGAACGGGTTCTACGTTTACGGGCCTGCGCCGACGGAGGTGATCGAAGCGTCGGCCCGGGAGGCGGTCCAGCGGTTGAAGGGTGGCGAGGCCCGGCTTGCGGTGTCGCCGTTTTGTGGGACGAACTTCCTGCTCGCCAGCGCGGTCACGACCGTCAGCGCGGCGCTGGTCTTAGGTGGCCGAGGGCGCTTCCAACGACTACCCCACGCGGTGGCGGTGGGCGTCTTCGCGCTCATCGGATCTTTCAGGGCGGGTGCGGAGGTGCAGCGGCGGTGGACGACCGAACCGGACGTCGGGTCGATGCGGATCGACCGTGTCGTCCGACGTCGGGCGGGGCGACATGCAGTTCACCGGGTGTACACGCAGATGGACGAAACGAACCACGACCAGTTGTAGGCTTGACCCCGTCCGATCAGCCAGCACGCGTCCCCGTAGCTCAGCTGGACAGAGCAGCTGACTTCTAATCAGCGGGTCGCAGGTTCGAATCCTGCCGGGGACGCCAACCACGAGTTGGCGCGCTTCCTGACTGTTGTATACTCATTACACCATGACTACAGAATCATCTCAGCGGCTGATATCGCCATTTTTTGGTGCAGATAATCGGACGTCCGATAAACGTACTGGGTGGGAACGCGAGCTCGACGAGTCGTTCGATGGGCTCGGCAGGCTGTTTCGTACGTCGTTGCGTGCTAAACGGCGTCAGCCCAGCACGATTCGGACCTATGCGGAGGCCGTACGGCTGTTGCAGGCCCATCTGCGCAGCAAGGGGATGCCGCTCGACGTGGTGAGCATCCGACGTGAGCACGTCGAGGACTTCCTCGCGGATTTGGGGGAACGCGCGAAACCGACAACGGTGAAGAACCGGTTCCTGAGCCTTCAACAATGGTTCAAGTGGCTCGTTGAGGAAGGCGAGATCCGGGAATCACCGATGGCCCGCATGAAGGCCCCAGCTACTCCCCTGGAACCAGCTCCGGTGCTCACGGAGGAAGGGTTGAAGGCGCTGATTCGTGCGTGCGAAGGCAAGGGATTCGACGATCGCCGCGACATGGCGCTCCTGCGCCTTTATATGGATACGGGTGCGCGACTGTCCGAGATCGCAACGTTGGAGGTCGGCGCTCTGGATCGCGACGCGCAGGTCGCGCTGGTGACTGGGAAAGGGAATCGGATCCGTGGAGTGCCATTCGGACCCCGAGCGTCGCTCGCACTCGAGCGATACCTCCGACAACGGGAGACCCACGCGCATGCGAAGACCGCGGCATTGTGGTTGGGCCTTCGAGGGCCCATGACACCAAACGGTGCCTTCCAGGCGTTGAAACGTCGAGCGAAGCGCGCAGGGATTGACAATTTGCACCCGCACCTGTTCAGGCACACGTTCGCACATCAGTGGCTGGCGGATGGTGGCAGCGAGGGTGATCTGATGCGGCTTATGGGTTGGCGGAGCCGCCAGATGCTGACCCGGTACGCGGCTTCAACCGCGGATCAACGAGCTCGAGAAGCATATTGGAATCGGGGGTTCGGCGACCGGTTTTAGGGCGGGCCGACCGGAGGGCGCGAGCTAGCCTGAACGCTGGAATCCACCATGCGGTGATGGGTTCGAAAACAAACACGCTGGTGACCAGGACGATGGGGAAGGGGGTTATCTGACGACAATGGCACGCGATGACTCGTGGATCGACGCCGAAGTGGAGCGCGCGGTGCTGGGGCGGGCGACATGGACCTCCTCGGGTGGGTTAATCGAATGGGAATGCATGACCTGTATGGAGTCGTACGGCCCGGTCGAGGTGCCGGTTGGCTGCGCACGCAAAGGCCATGACGTGAGATTGGCAGCGCTAATCGAATACATGGAGCGCGACGAAGAACACGACAAGCGCGTGCGCGAGGTGTACTACTGGCTTGACGTGTGGCAGGAGCGGAGGCAGGGAACGGTCGGAGGAAGGTAGCGAGTCATCGCCGCGAGCGTCGTCTTGGTCGGCGCATGCTTGACCGCGTGTGAGCACGAACCCCTCTACCATCGAGCTGTTTCTGAGTCGGTGGTCCAGAACCGGCTGAAAGGCCGAAGAACGGCGAGTGCCGAGCAACTGATGACGTGTGTGTCGCGGTGGCACCTCGCTTTGTCCCGAGCGGTATGAGCTCGCCGTCTCTCCACTCGGCTACACCCGCATTGCCACGGGTGAGGCCTCCGGTGACGATGTTGTCGATAGCTGCTCGCCGATCGAGGTCGCCATCTGGCGAATAGATGTGCGTATGCAGCTTGAGATTCCCGACTCCTTCGAGTTCGCCCCGGTAAGACCAGTAGGTGTCGATCGCTTCGTTCTCCCCGTAGATCTGCAGATGGGCCAGAGCCGTGTCGGGGAAGTGATTCTGGACGACCTTCCGGGCGGGCCTCCCCGACCGGCCGCGAAACATGCGTTTGACGGCGTTGTCACGTTGGTCAACCGACGTGAACGTCCGGAGTTGTCCCACACGCTCGAGCGCGGAATTCTCTGTCTCGATTCGACCGCGTGCGATATCAACCTCGGTCTTCATTGCTTTGGCGTCATGTTTTGCCCGCCCATCTTGCCCGCGGAGACCAACGACCACCTGTTTGTCGTGGATCATCAGCTCTTCGGGTGAGGCATCCTCCGGCACCCCCGCGTGAGCTTTATTGATGGGACGCAGTCGGGAGTAGTACCCGGCGTTTTCGGAATCTGGCGCTTGGCGAACGCGGGCCAGAGTCTCAATACTTGTCATCGCCTCCTCGAGGTCGCGGTCGGTCCCCGTAAGCCAGTAACCAGGCCGCCCATCGATCTCGCCGTGGCGCTCAGGGTCGCGGTAACGCAAGAAATGGACGAGTTCATGCGTGAGAGTATCTTGATCCAAGGGATCTCCCGCACGAGGTCCAATTGAGTCTGGGGTTCGAAGTAGAAACTTCGGATCCACGGTTATCTCGTCGTGCTCCGTTGCACCCTCAACTGCTTGGAAGACTCCAGCGACGTTCGCGGCCGGGGGCCGCCGGATCCTGATCAGCAATCCACGCATGAGCCGACGCTCACGCTCTGTGAAGTTTTGGCGGAGGATCTCCACGACGGCGTCGCGTTGCTGGCGCGTCGACGCGAGGATCGCCATGCCGAACCCCTTCTCACGCAGTTCCGCCGGCGCGGCCCATCTAGCGTCGGGGGTGTCGACACCCTTGTAGTCGCTCTCATTCGGGTGCAGCCACCACAGGTACTGGGCGACCCGGTCGGTCTCGTCGGTTCGCTTCGCCCCTGAAGCGACATGGTCGGCCTGGATCCCCAAATCCACGAACGGGGACCGCATCCGGCCTTCACGGTCGCCTTCTCCTATATCGAGCAGCCGGATGATTGCGAGGTTCTTCGGGATGTTGCCGTTCTTGTTGACCGGGACGATTCCTTGGATGCGGTCAAGCGCGTCTTTGACAACGACGGAACCGGTGTGCCTACCGGTCGCTTTGGCGAGGGTCTGGACGGACCAACCCCGAGGCAACTTCAGGGGGTCGGCGCTCCCGCGTGTTTCAGGCTCCGGGTCCACGGGTGGTGACCTCCGTTCGTGCGTTTACTAATGAACTGACGGATTCGAAAGCTTTTCATCAGGCGCGAAGAGCGTCCAACTGCCGTCGATGCAGGCTGTCTTCATCACGGCGCGAAGAGCGTCGAACTGCCGGCCCCGGCGCGGCGTGGCGACAACCACACCACCGCCGCGGCGTCCACCCACCAGATCGACGCTGGGGATGTGTTCGGCTTGCATTAGAGACCGCAACGCGCGGAGCTGGTCCTCTTCTTGGGGGAACGCGAAGACGAGGCTGCGGCCGACCGCGCCCAGATAGGCCGTCACCCCCAACGTACAAGACAGGGCGAACGGCATGCTGGCGGCAAGTACGACCATTTGCGGCACCAGCAAATCAGTCCCCGCGGAAAGGCCGAACACTAGCGGCGGAGCGCTCACCAGAAACAGAATGAAGGCCGCAACACCGCTCGCCGCGGGCCGGCTGCGAAGAACTGACTGATACAAAAAGCTGGTCATTGCTTGTAGTCTCTCCCCTTCCCACTGGTGTGGTCTGAGTGTTCCCGCGGGACCACGCTCGGCTACGTTTGCTGGACCGGCATCCGTGCGCTCTCCTAGGTTGGGCGCAGTTCGACCGCGTACCGGGCCGAGCCGCCGGAACCGGTCAGTGCCTCGCGCGTGGTCCATACGGTGTGTGTCGTTCCTGAGATGGTGATTGTTCCGTCTTCGACCATGCCGGGCGCCGCTGATTCGAGGCCAGTCCGACCCTGGGTACTGCAACCGACGTAGAGGCCGCCCCTGGTGATCACTGACCCCGCGTCGCCAACCGGCGGTCCGCAGATCACTGCCGGCTCGAACCCCGCGGGGATCGCGATCCCGGGCCGATAGAACCCAGACGATGGCGCGTCCAGATCGAGTACGGGTGTCGTGCTCGTGGTCCGCGTGATAGCTGCTTCGGTCCACGTCGGGTCCGTGGCCGCGTCAGCAACGGCCGCGTAACCACCGTAGATCGTGACTCCGGACGGGAGTTGGTCCGTGATGTCGAGCTGCGGCGCCTGTTGGCCGTCTCCGCCGGTGTAGGCCAACGTGAGGCCGCTCTGTTCTCCGTGGGCGATCGCGCTCTGGACCCGGGCATCGATTGCCCGGTCGATATCCTCGACGTCGTGTGCCGAGGCCGTCCTCGTCCCATCAAATATGGCGCGGAGCATCGGTGGCGCGATCAGCAGGATGGCGGCCAGGAGCAAGACCGCGAGTCCTGGACCGATGGTACGCATGCTTGGACTACCTTCCGAAGTCGCCCATCGCGGTAAGCCCAAACGCGAGACCTGTGAGAACGAGCAGCCCACCGGTGAGGGCGCCCTGCGCTCCGAGGGCATCCGTCTGAAGAACGATCATGGCGATCACGATGCAACCGATCATCCCCGCCACGCTGTCTGCGGCGTCGCCCATCACGAAACGACCGCCTCAACCGAAAGCAGATACCGGCCTTCCATATCCCGGATCAACCCTTGACTCTCGAGAACCTGCGACAACGCGCCAGGCGGGAGTTGCAGGCCGGGCCACATCGTCGCGATCGCTTCGGCGATCCTGTCGACGGTGGCAGTACGCCACCCCTCGACCACCATCCAGGAGATGACAGCGCCAACGAGGGTGCCGACGGTCACGACTTTGGAGTTTCCATCCGCCCCGGCCACTCGGACGCGTTGGTCTGGGACGCGGGTGTGGGAGGGCTGATCGACGATCTCCCACGTGTCGTAAAGGCTACGGGAGTGTGCCGTGTACCACCATTCGCGGCGTGGGATGCGGGATCGCCAGAGCTGCTCGGGCGGCATATCGCCGCGGGCGGTCGTGTAGGTATCGCTCCAGACGTGTACGCCGCGGTCGTAGGTCCAGACTCTGTAGACGCGGCGTGCTTGCTTGTAGATGCGGCCGTCGAGCGTATCCACGTCTTGTGCAGTCATGATGACAATGGTGTTGCGTTTCCGCGTTTGCCGAATCGCGTAGTCCATGACGAGGTTCTCGCTCCGCATGAAGCGGCGACGCTCAGCGAGGAGGTACGCCTCGTCGAGGATGACCACCCCGTGGTCATACGCGTCGTCTCCGGCCGCCAGCCCCGCTGACAGATCGAACGATTTTGCCCAATGCCGTGTCGATTTGAGGTGCGAGAACACGGTCCAACGCTTGCCGCAGTCTGGTTCACATCGTGTGCAGCGTGCGCCCGCGTACTCGTACGCGAAGTGGCACGCGAGGAGGGTCTTACCCGACCCGGTGACGCCAGCGATGACACGGAGGCCATGATGCTCTTCTGGGGGTGGCTGACGCGGCTGTCGGATTGCGGGGGTTGCCACGATCGGCGTGATCCGGCCGGCGCGCGGTCTGGAAGGGCTCAGAAGGGGCATGGGTGGCTACCCGGGTCCGGGCGGCTGGGGATTGTCGCCACGACGGCGTGTCAAGCGTCCCAGAATCCCTGAGACGCTGGAACGCTGCTCGCGCTGCAGTTGTGCGTCCATCAGATGCTCGACCGGAGACGTGCCAGCCCCCAAGGTCTCGGACCGGGCGCGGCCGTCTGCGCCGGCGGACCCGATGATCTCCAGCGTCGCCATGGCTATGGTCCTCGGGGACCGTCGCTGCACAGCGATCTGAATCCGACGGATCTGCGCGCGTTGCATGATCGGCGGCAGCGCGGACATGAGGATGATGCTGCCGAGATCGCTGCCGACGGTCGACAATGCCTCAACGGCCGGGTCCCGTCTGGACGGATACGGGGCTCCGCTTCCGCTGTACTCGCGCGATTGGGCGGGCAGCTCGCCGCCGGCCGCGCCGTCCTGCTCTACCATCGTCGCCGCTCCCTTATCCCTGCGAGAACAACAAGCTGCCAACGATGGCGGCAGCAAGGATTCCCGTCACCCACACGAGTGTTCGGCCCATCCCCGCGAGGGTGGTCGCCGCATGGTGCGTTGCACCAGCGTTGAGGTCGTCGATCCAGGATCCCTCGTACTGCTCATAGAGCTCGTGTGGGTGAGAGCTCGATCCCGGATCGAACTCGAAGTCCCGCGCCGCTTTGAAGATGTCGTCGGCGCTTTTGAGGGCCGTTGTCCCATCGGGGTGTACATCGCGCGGGATCAGATGCTGCGACACGTACTGGCTATCCGGCGTGACGATCCAGTACCCGGGGACGGTCGACGCAGTCAGGCGTTGCCGTGCTGCTGCGTCGCTGTTGTCGACCCGCTCAAGGATGACGACCTGCCCTCGTGGCAGGCCGTCGGTCCCTACCACGGTCCACCCGATGACGCCCTCACCGGGGGTCGGGGTGTAGTGCGCGTCGTAGACCGTATAGGTCGTGGGATCACGGTAGAGCGCGCGCACGCGGTCGCGGACGGTGTGTGGTGTCAGTTCGTCGAGGCTCGGTTGCGGCCGGTCAGTGTCCCGGCGCCCGATCCTCAACCCCCTTCTGAGGGCAACCATTGTCGGGCCTGTTGGAAAGCATCGGGACCGAGGGCCAAGATCATCACGCCTGCAAGAACCACGACGAGTCCGATGATGATCATGGTGAGCCGGCCCGCGATCCGCATCTGCGCCTCGATCGCGCTCTTCGACCGATCGCCCCTTGATACGGTATAGCCCTCCCAGGTCGCGTCCGCGGCGGACGTGGGATCGACGGGTTCTTCGCCCGCGGGCGGAAGCGGCTCGGCTCGAGCCTCGCTATAGATCCCAGCCAAGGGCCGTTGCGGGCCGCTGAGCCGCCCTTGGCCATCGAGCGCGAGGTGCCTCCAAGGCCGGCCAACCATCAGGTGGAGGCGCCGCGCATCGTGGACCGCGAGCGCCTCCCCCCGACGTTGTGCGATCTCCACCTGGACCGTCCCGAGCTTGGTCAACGTCAGAATTGTGACGCGGTCGGCGGCATCATCCTCGGAACCGCCGAACCCCCACATCCGACCCTACTCAGAACCCGAGGTTTCCCCGCGCACCGCGGGGTCCCCGTCCCTTGACAGCGCGGCGGGCTAATGACTCCCCGGTGAACGCTCCGTAGGTGCTCATGATGATCGTCATCAAGTACCCGAGGGGCAACAGCACCAAGGCGGTCGTGCCTGCGGTGAACCCCGGCGCTGCCGCGTAGGCGTCGAATGCTGCAGCCGAGAACGCGGTTACGATGCCGACGGTCACGATTCCCATGAGCCCCATGAGGCCCGCTTCCGCCGGGTCGATCCGGGTCTTCGCGGGCTTCATCGCGGCCTTGAAGATGATCCCAACGCCTCCAAGCGTGATCAACACCGGCAGCATCTTGAAGAGCATGTTCAGCGTGGTCGCAAAACCGGTCGTCTTTTCCGTTAGGTAGTTGATCGTTCCGTCCGCGCTGTCGCACGACGAGAAGGTCTGGCTGCCATCCGCGACCTCACAGCCTGCGATTTCCCCTGTCGACGATTCCAACAACCGGCTCCCGGTATACCAAGCGTCCGACACGGTGACGGCATTGGCCGCGAGGGTGCCCTCCGTTCGCGTCGTGACCTGTTCGGAGAGGATGCCCTCCCCAAGAGTCAGCGTCAGCGCGATCCCGATCACGGCCAGCAGTGATTTCATGAATTTGTCCATGGTCTCGTCCTCCTTTATGGGGGCGGAGCCTAGGCATAGCTGAGGGGCCGCACAATGTGGCGTGTTCGCCACATTGGCAGGTGTGCCGCTCCTCGTGTATTGATTACGCGCGAGGAGGTGTCCAAGACGATGACGCAGGCGACAGCGACTCAATACGACATACCGGAGGGGCTGGCCGCCCTCCGGGCCCGGATGCGCGTGTCGTGGCAAGAGGTGTCCCGCCGAACGGATATCGACCGGCGCACGCTCCATCGCTACCGCACTGGAGAACAGACTCCAGGTGGGCAGGCGGTCTGCAGGATTATCGAAGTAGCGCGCAGTGTTCCAGGTGGTGTGGACCTGTTCATCGGCGATGCAGAGCCGACCTTCGCGGAGCGACGCGAGATCGCCCAGGACCGGATTCGCGCCGAGCGCCATGCCCAATTGACAGCGCCCATGCCGCCGGTCGAGCAGGACCGAGAGACACGACTCAAAGACGCGCGCTTACGGGTGTTGTTGCGCTCCGGGCTGGGGTAACCGTGTTGCGCCACGCGGTCGTCGCCTCGGCGGCCGCGCTGCTGATTCTAACGACGACCGCGGGAGACCTGCACGCTTCCCACGGCTACGACCGCCTCTTGCTACTCAGCAGCGACGCGTACCGCCACGTCATCGAGGACGGCGACGTGCTCTTGTTCGTCGCCTACGTCGCCCGCGAAGCAGAGGTGTCGCCCGAGGAAGTGGGCTACGGGCGCACCGGCGCGATCATCACCGCGGTCAACGACGATACGACCATCGGGACGCAAAACCTCCCGTCCGATGCCTACGGCGTCGCCGCGATATACCGGCCGACGGACCTAGCCTCTGAGATCCCGTGGGCTGACTCCGAGGTCAGCACATGCATCGCATCGAGCCCAACCATCATCGAGGACCAGGAAGGCTCGTGCCGGACTCCTGTCTGGCATGCGACCGCGAATCACGAGGAGACGGTTGACGAGCTCGGCCCGCGTCTACGCCGGGTCATGGAACTGCTCGAGCGCGAAGACCCATCGGATACCGAATTCGTCACCGGGAACGGCATCGCATTCGCGGGAAGCCAAGTCATCGCTGCGGCAATGCCAGCGCTGATCGACATCGTGCCCGAGGCCTTCGCGACGGCGGTGTTGCAACCTGAGTTCGTGGATGAGGTGCCGGATGCGCCCGTCGTGGAAGGGGCAGCTGGTTGGACCGTTCAGACCTACGAGGTCTCGGGCCGCGAGTACATCCTCGATACGCCCCATGCCTGGCCGGACGACACCCACATGGTCGTCCGTGTTGACGGCGTAGTCGCGCTCTTTACCTTTGCCCCGCCGGCGACGGTAACGCTCACCGCGGAGCCGTCGGGCGACCATATTGCGGTCTGGTATCGGGCGCGCGGGGTCGGTGGGATCGCCGCGAGCGAATCGTGGTCGGCCCCAGACACGTATCAGCTGAGCTCGCCCCACCGGTATCCCGTTGCAACGGCCATGAGCGTCCTGATCGACGGCCAGGTCATCGATTCCGATCAATGGGCTTACGTGCCACCGGATACTGTGACGATTACCCCCGCGCCAGCCGCTGGGTCGATCGTCGAAGTGCGCTACGAACGGGCGGCCGCGCGCAGCATCGGCGCCGAGGTCGGAGAGATCGGTGCGCTCTTCGGGATGCCGCGCGCCGCCGCCGCGGTGGTGCTCGTCGGCGCGCTCATGGCCGGTGCGATTGCCGTCACGCGTCGGGTGGGAGCATCGCCGGTCGTCGCCCTCCTGGCAGCCGGTTCCGTCTTGGTATGGTGCGGCCGCATCGATCTCATCAGCTACCCCGTGGCAGCGGGAATCATCCTGGTGCCCGTCCTGCCAGCGGCTGGCCTCTTGATCCGCCGGATCGTGCCGACGGGATGATGCGCACGTTCCTGGTCGCCGCCCCAGTTGTTGCCGTCGTGGCGCTCTTCGGAATCGTGGCTGCAGCCACAGCTCAGACGGTGTCGAGTCGTGACTACCGAATCGAGATCTACGCGGTCAACAACGGAGACTCCGCGGTCAGCGGGAGCCTGCCCGTCTCACTCTTCGTGGGCAACCTGGTAGCCGGCGGGTACATGGACGATACGGGCGACGACGTGCTCGCGACCGACGCGTCGGGCCTGGTGCTGCCTGGCCTGCAACTCCAAGACCTGGAGGAGGATTTGGGGACGTGGTGGGTCCCGTTCAGGCCGCTCGCTGGCAACGGCGGAACGGGTATCAGCTACTTGTACATGGGCGACCCGGGCGCGGCTAGGGACGGTGGGATTCCCGTCGAATCCGGCGAAACGATCACCGTCGACGACGATGCCGATTTCGATATCGCCGACGACTTGACCGTGCAGGTGGACGCGACGCTCGAGGCGATCCCAGAAGCGGGGATATGGGAGCCCTTAGTCGAGCGGTCAGACGCGTTCTCCATCGAGGTTGGCGATGGCGACAAGGTCCGCGCCAGCATCAATCGGACCTCAATCACGAGCGGAACCGAGAGCGGTATCCGTCCTGACGCCACACATATTCCGGGCCTCGTGCGCAGCAGTACCGGCTCCGAACATTGGCAACTGGTGGACGATCCCGTCGATGACCACGACGGGGGGTCGACCTATCTGCAGTGGGAAGGCTCGCAGGCGGCTTACGTCCTGCTGTCGGCTGACTTGTCGGACGTGCTACCAGAAACGGGAGGCAAGGTCGTATCGATCAGGGTTTATTTCCGTTGTAACAGTATCACTACCAGTTCTGATACGCGTCGTGCTTACGCGATCGTCGGCGACGGCTCCGGCGGGTACACGCGTGACTCTGGGGATGAATGCGACGCCTATAGCAACTTAGAAAATGCCCAGTTCGGCAGCTCCAACCAGAAGCAGACCTACGACCAGATACGGGCGGACGGTTTGCGGTTCGGCGTCGAAGTCGAGGGCAGCTCAACAGACCCCAAAGCGCGGATCACGCAAATATACGCGAGGCTCGTATACCTCATCGTCCGGGACCGGGTAACGCTCGGGAGCATCACGACCGGCCCGTTGTCCGTCACGATGACCCGGACCGCGCCGTCGCTGAGCGTGCAGGAAGCAACGAGCGGCGGAAGCGAAACCGTCACGACCGACGGAGGCGATATCCCTGCCCGTTCGTCGGACATTACGGTCGGCGGCACCCCCGGGTACTTCCGCCGCGTGAGGCTCGAGGACGACGGGACCGACGTGCTCGATCTTCAATTCGAGCCGGACCAGGTATCTGAAACGCAAGCGGGCGACGCGGATAACGATTGGGAGTGGCAAGGAACCGTAACCGACCAGTCCACTGGCAGCCACGACGGCACCTACTTGATCACGCAAGATATGTCGGAGGTCGACATCGAAGTCCGTCCGCTGGAGATCCTCTCTGACGACTATGTCCCACACACGAGCTCAACACCACCGGTCCGAGTGGTCGACGACTCGTTCGCCGGCGCCGAGGAGTTGATCGGCACCCGGGAACAACTGCCCGGCACGCCCTTCACGGAACCGCTCGATGAGGCCGCCAACGCTGGCCTCTTGACCCCCGAGGCGTGGTGGCTCGTGATCGCCGCCATGGTGGGCCTGCTCGTCGCCGCTTCGGTGGCCCACGCAACACGTAGCCCGACGTCCCCAACGGGAATCCTCCCGCTCGCGGCCGTTGCCTACTGCGCGGTGCTCGGCGCCGTTTTCATGGCCGGAAAGATCGACGGGCTCGACTTGTTCTTGTCCGCGATCGCGGCGGGGTCGGTCGTCAGCCTGCACCAGTTCTCGAGGGCATGAAGGACAGGATGACGCGTGGCTCGGTTCCAAGGCGCTCTCGTCTTTACCTGGATCGTCTTCATGATCGCCGAATACCTGCTCCGCGGGGCCAGCCCCGATACCAGCTCGCTCAATGTGCTCCTGCAGTTCAACGTGCTCCGCATGGAGAACGAGTTCGCCTGGTTCAATCTCCCGTTCCCGATACCGGTCGGGCCGTTCGAACTGTTTCTGGCGCTCGGATCGCTGGCCACGTGGGGGTTCAGCTTCCTCGGAGGTCCGTTATGGCCCGCACGGCTGTTCTTACTGGTCTTCAGCGGAATCATGTTCTGGGACGTGGTCACGTCCGTCGGTGTCCGCCTCATCAGCGCCATGGGCACGTTGATTGGCGCAATCGCACAGACCGTTCGAGCGTTTCTGCCTTTCTAAGGCAGCTAGGAGGTCCACGGTGGCAATAGAAAAAGCGAACACAAGCAGCAACGGAACCCAGCCCCAGCAACTCTCAACGACGAACGACACGGTCGCGGCCGACAACACGGCGAAGGGGACCGAGATCGCTCAGGAGCTGGGCTTCGATGTCGTTACCGAGGGCGAAGACCAGCTCGCGGTCGATCCGAACACGGGCGAAAGATATCACCTCACCGACCTCGCGCTCCTCGAGGACGCGCGGCGCCAGGAACGGGAGCGGTTCGCTGCTGGGCCGTCCACGCTGACGGACGCAACCGACGAACCTGGCCGTCAGGTGCTCACCGTCCCGATCGATACAACGGCCGCCGCTTGGGGCCGCGGTGGCCCATCGGTCTATGCCCGTGTCTACAAGGACGAGTTCGACGCGGAGCCCGAACTAGCGCAAGAGGCCGTCATGGACGAGGGTCTCGTCGCGTTGGACGTCGGAGGCCTCGAACCGGCAGCGCAGTTCGACCGGTATCAAGAGCTGGGGTATATCGATCCATCTCGCGCGTTCGTCGGGATGGACGATGACGGGAGCTTCCGGTCCATCGACCAGGGGGATTTCGAAGCGCTACCGGAGTGGGCGCAAACGGTCGTTCTGACCGACGGCCCCGACGCGCTCGACATGAGCGGCCTCAGCCCGGAAGAGGAGTTTCATCGCCTGCAGAGCTACGGTGCGATCGACTCGATGCTGGTGTTTGCCGGCATAGACGAGGAGGGGAACTTCCTTGTCGACGAATCACCTCTCGCACCCCCAGAAAAAGCGGAACCGGGGCCGGTATCCATCGACATGCTGTCAGCCGATGCTGCCCACTCGATGGGAGATCACCCGATCACGGACGACTTCGCGCCGGATGACTTCGCGCCCGCGGACGGCGGTGAATACGACGACCAGGACGAACCTCTCTACGAGGGGATCAGCGGTGCCGCCCTCGACCAGATTCTCAACTCGGCGTTGGCCGGTGAGTCAGACGCGACGGCCGTCGAGGCCGCACGCGCGGAGCTCGAGCGCCGAGAGCTGCAGACGGCACTCGCACTAGCCTACGAGGCAGTCATCCTCGATCCCGAAGCTGCCGAGGAGGATGTCGCAATCGCCATCGAGGCGCTCGATCAGCTCCGCAAGGATGGAGCGGTCGATTCCGCCGCCGACCGCGTGGCCGCCCAACACGCGGAACGACGCGCGCGAGCCGAAGCCGTCGCCTTGCCCGAAATGGCGGAGGAAACCGGCGACCTGATCGAGAAGGCGCCGGACTCCGCTACCTACCTTATCCCGCAGCGCGACGAGTTGGAGTCTGACGCCTCCGGCCGTGAAACCTCCCTGCGGCTGCACCATCAACGTGATGATATTCCGCAGCGCGACGAATTGGAGTCCGAGGCGTCCGAACACGAAACCATGCTGCGGCTGCAACCCGAGGAAGAGGCCGCGAGCTCGCCGCGTTCATCGCCGAAAGCGATCGACCCCGGAAAGTCCACCTTCGATCCGCGCGAAACAGCCAGCACAGTGGTGGATTGGCTTATCCCGGACCGCATAGACCGTCAGCAAACGCCGGACAGCTCGGCGACTCTGATCTATGACCCTCAATTCGGCACCGTCGCAATCATGGGCGACCAGGGGGAGTTGACCGTCCCCTTCGACTTCAGCGACGCAATACGCACAACGGCTGATTGGGTTATCCCGGACCGCATAGATAGTCAGGGAAGCAGGGAGAAATCGGTGATCCCGATTTACGACCCCCAATTCGGCACCGTCGCTGCTATCCACAAAAACACTGGGGAACTCGAGCTCATCACACCCAAATTGCCCGAAGCTCAATTCGTATTTTTGACCGGGCAGCCGGGCACCGCTGGATTCAGTGCTGGTGCCCGAGCACGAGCTGTAGGCACCCCCCAAGCAGACATCGCCGGGGTGAACACCGTCTTCAACTGGCTCGACGACAGGTTGAGATCGGTGGATCACCAGTTGTTTCCCGATGTAACTGGAGCCCCGTCGTCGTCCATCCCTGTGTACGGTTTCGGTTTCGGAGGCCTTCAACGATTTGACACTGCCCCAGGCCTGACCGCCGCTCATGGCCTGCAAGCGGCGGCGACCGCTCCGGAGATCGCGCTCGCTCCGCCCAACGAGCGAGCCTATATATCTAAGGCACTCGGCCCATCTACTGCTGCATTCGCCTTGAGCACCGAGTTTCCGTTCCTCGTACAACGCGACCTGGTAGGGCTAGAAGACGACGGAATGGCAGAGTTTTCAAACTTTCTTACGGCGGCGTCGTTCTTCCTTCCTGTCCTCAAGCCAGCAGCGGGAATAGGCATGAGCGTTGCGGACGATGTGGCCCGCCAAGCGACGCGTGCCCTGAGCGATGCCAAGTCGGCATGGAAGGCAACGGGAGATCCACACAGAACATTGCGGCCAGGCCCCAGTGGACGAGGCACTGTGGAAACTGCGTCGATTACAGACGACATCATCACCATCGTCACAGACAAAGGGCCGATCTCTTGGCGCGCAAGAATCCCCCCCCAGGGCGGTGCGCAGACGGCGGACATTATCAGCCCGAGACTCGACTATTGGCTGCAACGTGCAATCTATGACTCTCTCGTCGCCGACCACGCAACATTCCCGACCCTTGGCAATGCGCCACAGTTTGGCCTTGCCCCTACACGTGGTTTGCTCACCACTGTGGTTACTCCCGATGTCACCCCGACGGAATGGCCTGGTCCGGTCCCGGCAACTCCGAGTGAACCTACCCCGACGACCCCCACGATCCCCGATCATGAACCACAAAGACCTTCGTGGCCGTGGCCTGGACTCGCACCTGAACCGGACCCGGACGTAGAGTTTCACCCCTTCCGCGACCCGGCGACCCAGGCGGAGACCCATGTGCGTACTCAGACAGAGACGGGAACGGACTCCGGTACCCCAGCACGAGACGACCCCGACGACTCTCCCGGTGGAACACGGACGGTCCCAAATCCGACTACCACTATCCCCGCGGATGAACCGACCGATGACCCGTTGGACGACCAGACCGACGCTCCGGCCCTGCAACCGTTTACGGTGCCACGGGTCGTGCCGAAGATCGCGACATCCAGGCTTCAGGTACAGAAAATCGAGACGCTCGATGATCCTGCCAGCAACCCGGCCAAGAAAGAAGAACCCGATCCACGGCCGTTGCCTGAACCAACAACCGCCAAGACCAAGACCGACGAAGCAGGAGGACAAAACCGCGCCCGCCATAAGCGCAGGCGCGTACCCGACTCGGATGCCACCTCTGGGCCGCGTGGCCGAATTGACCGGCGCAAAATGATCGAGCAGCAGCTCGACTCGTACCCGGAGGTCGTTGCGTACCGCGAACCGGGGGGGTTATGGAGAACGGTCGACATCGACACCGGAGAGACGGTCGTCTCGCCTGACCCACCTGCAGGCATCCCGCCGCTCGCGATCGAGGGCGCTACTCCACACGAGACGTACACGGTCCTCAGCAGGGATGGCGACCCGCCAAGCCAGCGGACCCTGGACCTAGGCGGTTCCCGCGTGACCGTCGGCGAGGGTTTGCATATCCAGCGACGTCGCGGCGGACAACGCGGGCGCAAACAGCGACCTCGCCGACGATAAGCCGGAACGAAAGGGGCGTACACCATGCGATTCCTGACGGACATTCGCACAAAGCTAGAGAAACGGCCTAGACGACGATCGAGCTTCTCGAAGTCGACCCCGTGGGTGTCGACCCCGTGGGTGTTCTACGTATGCAGCGCACCATTTGCGGGCATCGGCGTGTACGTAGCTAACGATCCAATTATGGCAGCGTTGGTTGTGTTAATTGCCTTGTGGTGCGTCGACCTCGGTTGGGGGCTAGGCAGGGAAGGACGTGTCGATGAACTCGAGGCCGAATTGTTCGAGTCCCGAGCAGCCGGAAAGGATACGACGGAATGACAACACCGGAAATGTCGAGCCTGGAGTGGTCACGGATCTGGGCACAGGTCGCCGAAAAGGCTCGTGAGGAGTGGATGAATCGATCACCGTTGCGGGAGTTCCTGGAATCGATCCCGCGGCGCGTCTTATTCGGTGCCCTCTACGGCGGTGGGGCCCTGGTGGTCGTGTTCCTCGCATTCTGGGGGTTGGCCACCGTCCTCATTGACGGCGAGCGCGTATTGACGAACCGGCTCACCGAGATCGCTCACTTTCGTGAGACACCGGTCGCCCTCGACGACATGGCAGCATCGGTCACCTTGCCCTCGCCTCACTGGTACGCGTACACGACCGACATGGTGGTGACCAGCAGCATCGATGGCGATGTCACGGCAAGTGCGGCTCTAAATGTGGAGGACCGGCAGACGATCATCATCACTGGGCTCACCGGTGAAGCCCCCGATCACACAATCGATGTGGGCTACAGGGCAGCGACACCGACCGGGTTGAAGGCGATCCTCATCAGGATCTTGCCGACGCTCGCGGTCGTCGTTGGCGTCGGCGCTATCCTCGGCGCCGCGGCCATAGTGAATCTAAGTCGATCCGGCGTCGTAGGGGGGACGCTCATCGGCCTCGGCGGAGGTGTTGTGATGCCGGGAGTGTTGAAGCCCGCGGCGATTGTGTACGAGATCTACGAATTCGCTCCCGAGTACACAGCCATGACGGTGGCCCTTACCCTGGTTCCGCTCGGCTATATGGTTGCGATCATGCTCGTGGCATATCAGAGTTTTCTCGTTGGCCGGCCGGTCTTTGGAAACGTGAAACGCCGATCAAGCAGTGTTCCCACGGGAACACTGGCACCGAGCGGGCAATCCACGACCTCCGAGCCCAGCTAGCCGAACGGCGCGGGACGCCGTTGGCGAACCTAGTACGCGAAGATCGAATATTCGCTCAAGACGATGTCGAGGTCGGCAGACCAGATCACGACGGTGTAGACGCCGGGGTCAGCGACCCGATCGCCAAGCACAGCACGGATGACCACGGTCCCGTCGCTCCTCTCACTCCACTCGTCCGCTACCACGTCGTTTGGCTTCAGGTCGGAATAGAAGAACCCAGGCTCTGGCGGGCGCAAAACACGGATGATGGGTTTCACGTCGTCGCACTCGTCGGTTACGCCTCCCCCGAGGCAATGAGCGCGTACGTGCACACGCTCTTCACGGGTCAACGGCCGTGGCGGGGGATCGAAGTAGATGGAGAAGACAGCGCCGATACCCAGGTCATTGACGGGTCGCCCGGCCAATCTGAGAGCGTCGCCATCGAATCCCGGCTTGGTCACATAGTCCAAGCCAACAAACTCGAATTCTTGCGACAATACGAATACCCACCGTCGGTCGTCCCAGGCGAGCCCAATGTTCACCGTATCGACGTCAGGGCGGAGAATCGAATCAACGAACTGGGAGTCCGCCCAAGCGTCGCTGTACACCATCCTCCACTGGAGCACACGGATGGACTCGTCAATGCCGATTGGGCTGCAACTCACCAGCGGTTGCGTGCACGACGAACGGTCAGGATACCCACGGGCGCTGCCAGCCGTGTGCGCTCTGCCGGTGCCTCCAGCCAACGTGTACAGCATGTACGGTTTGAGGCCCTCGGAAAAATAGGGATTGGCCAACGGATTCCCGTTCCCGAATGCCCTGCCTATGGTGTCCTCCGCGCGTACTTGTGAGGCTTCGTTCGTACCGAGCCGCACGGGCTGGACGCCATGCTTGGCACGGTCTTCGTTGATCAGGTCTAGCGCATAGAGTCGGTAACTCTCGATCTGAGAACTAGCTGGCCTCACAGGAATGTGTCCATAGATTTCGGCGGAAGCGTGCACAGCCTCCGCATCACCAAGCTCGATAACCGTGGGCGTCGAACTGGCCTGTGTGGGCTGCTGTTGATTCCGCTCTCCACCGAGCTGCTGAACCTCCTCGTCCGACGGTCCGCAAGCGACGCCGACCGCTAAGAACGCGGCGACCAGAAGAACCGCTGCTGGCCCCTTAGTCACCCCTCACCGATCGTCGCGAACATGGAGGCCACGAGCGCAATCGCCAGAACGCCCAGCAGAACCAAAGTCAAGTTCGCTCGGGTTCGTGCGGATCGGTAGTTGCCGTTCACGTACTCCGACCGCCCCTCCTGGTCGTTCTGACGCGGATCATATCTCGCTCAACCTCTCCGCAGCTTCTGGGTCGTGCCGCGCAAGTTCGGCGCGGAGCCGGTTTGTGATTAGGGTTTGGTTGAATAACGGGAAAGCCATCACCACAAAATACAACCAGACCATCACGCCGAAGAACACGAAACCCGCCACGAGGTATGCGGCCACCAAGATCGCGGTCCCTGCGGACGCCATCAGGACCGTGACAACAATGAGCTCAAGATAACCGCGCATGCCATGGACACGTGTCCAGCGACGAAACCAGTTTTCAATAGTCGGGTACATTGCATTCCTCCTCATTGGCTTCACGTCGTCCGCACCTACCGCATACCACCCATCTGAGCGACACGCCGCACCATCCACGACAGGCATGCCGTGCGCGTGATTCCACGCCGGCGGGCCTCTTCATCGATGAACGAAGCGACATCTTCGTCAACGTAGACGTTCATTCGCACGCGACGGCCCGAAGAGCGAATCAAGGCGATAGACACGAGTTGGGTCCCTGACGGCGTCTCAATCGCTTCCAGCGGGGATGGAGGCGGCAATGTGCCACCACGCCCGTTGACGTCGTCCGCGTATTCGCGCAGCGCCTCTTCGGCGTTCACTATCGCGTCGTCCACTGTGCGCCCCATCGCCACACACCCGGGGAGATCTGGAAAAGCTACGCCGTAGGCCCCTGCTTTCCCGTCGACCAGCGCTCCGTATCTAGTCATGGGTTCCCACCTTTACTCGTTCCAACCTGCGGCCTCGGCAATGGAGCGGGCGACCACATTCGAAACTGTCCGGTGTCGGGGTAGCTGGATTGGCGCTATGCGATCTGGGTGATGGTAAACATCGTGCTTGCCGCCGTGGCGCGCGAGATACCACCCTTCCCGAACTAACCGTTGCCGGATCCGGCGTGTGCTCGTCTCCATGTGCATATATTAGCACCATTTGTAGGCGTTTGTCAAACCTATTTCTGAGCGATGATTTGCGCATCTCCAGTCTCCGCCACCGCGCGGTTGACCGCTCGGCTGCCAACCCCTTACCTTCCGGTTCTATGTACGACGAACCCGTTCTCGAACGCCGACCAGAGACCGACTTCGTGTGCGAGGAGTGCGGCGCGGCGATCGGCGTCGAGTGTTCGGAACCGCCGCCATTCACCGCAGTCTTTGGACAGCATGCGGCCAGGTACGACGCTTCACGACAAGACTTGATTGACCGCGGCCGCGCCGCTGGCCTTAAACAGGTCGAGGTCGCGCGGCGCGTCTACACGAACACCGGGCTCTGACCGCTCCCCCACTGATAGCCTAAGGGCGACGGGTGTCACAAACGTTTGCTTTGAACACCCCCCACGGGAGCAGGTCTACTAGATGGCAGCGATACCCTCGGTTCGCGGACCCGTTCTGGCACACCCGTCGCTGCCGCATCCCAGGCGCGCCGGATCGTGCCAACTCCGAGGGGCACTCCAGACCTCCCCACACTCAGTGTCGCTAGAAGGACCTGGCCATTCGGGTCGGCGAGGCCGTATTGCCATTCGTCTGAAAGCAGGACAGTAGAACTAGGTGAGCACACGCCCCTGGCACCGTGGGCTTTAGTCCAGGGTAAGTCTCCCAGTGCGCCAGAGGTAATACCCGTTTCCGGTTCCGAGGGAGGACATCCTGACAAACCTCTTGAGAGGACCGATCAGTTCAGAATCCGATTCGATTCGGTCGGCGAGTTGGACGATGGCGGATCCCATGGCATGAACAACTTCGTCGACCGGGAACCTTGCATCTTGATCGACATCGGAGACGGCATTGTTGATCGAAGAGAACACGGTATTCAGCACGTATGCCGCAAAAAACAGATCGTCGTCATACTCAAGGCCGTAGATGCGCTGCATGGTACCGTGAACTGCAGAGAAGAAATAGATCTTGTCCCGCGCAGATGTCCGGGGATTCTGAACCTGTTCGGAGACAAGTCGAATCTCCTTAACCAATACCGCCCGATGCTCTTGGGAAATATTCATTTCGCAGTCCTTAAACCGATTAGACCATCGATTGTGCCTCGGCTCCTGAGGAGCGGAGCAGACGCAGATGTTTTGGAAGGCGGGAACCAGGAATCTGGCTCACTTGCAGAAACGCTATTCGGTGTTTCGACTGGCGTGACCGAGTCACTGGCGTCGTTATCGGTTTGGTGCGACCCGGGGACGAACCGCGCAGCACCTCCTTCGTCGGTGCTCAACCCAATGGATACATGGGCGTTCAGAGCGGCCGCAATCCTCGCAATGCTATGTAGGGTCAGGTTCGGTGGCGCGTTCATCAATTTTGACACGTACGCTGCGCTCGTGCCCATCCTTAGTGCTAGTGCAGCTCGCGATAGGGAATTCGCAGACATGAGTCTGGCGGCATCCTCTGTCACCCTGATGGCCAACAATTCCGCGATGAATCCCGGGTCTTTTTCGAATTCTTCGTAATCACTAGCTAGAGCTCCAGCTTCGCTCTGGCGCACCATCTGTTTCTCCCAAACAATCGTAATAATCAAATTCTATTTTTTTGGCACGATCGATTTCTGTCGTTGGCGTCTTGTCCCCTCCTTTATGAAAGCCGTGGGTGATCACCGTGCGGCCATGAGCGTTCGAGGGGTAGAACCAGAGCAAACGATCGCCACGTCGCGTCTTGAATTCGAAGATGCCTCCCCCTAGGCTTCTCGAAACCCTGTCGTTGAACATCGGACCTCGGCGAGCATGCTCCCGTAGCACCGCGAGCATTGCTTTCCGGTTCTCCTTCTGCATTCCTCTGATGAACTCGTAGGCGGGACTGTTCGGAGAGTTGACGGTCCCGTAGTCAATCGCCAGGATTGTGAACTTCTCCCCGGACTCGAGTTCGACCAGCCTCATATTAACACGTAGGTTAACTCAAAGGATCCCGGCGGGACAGACCCCGGCGGTGTAGCAGTGTTTCTACTTCAACGAGGTTTCACGCCTCTCATGCAAGGGCTGCGAACTCAAACAGGTCGAGGTCGCGCGCCCCGTCTACACGAACACCGGGTCGTGACCATCGACCTGGGGGGGACGCGGGTCGCCGGTTGTACCGGCTGTCATTCGCTGGAGCGGCTGGGAGTCATAAACGTCCGGTTGTTTGTCGCCCAGTCTGACCTGACGATTCGTTCTTAGCCAGCACGGTGATTCTCCGACCCCCTTTGTTCTCATGCTCTCGCGTAGTACCCGCCGCGCCGCCGCGGGCGCTTGTCTCTCGACCCAGGTGGGCGGCCCAATCGTTTGCCTTCTCGTCGCGCCCGGTCCAGGCCTTCTCGGGTCCGCTCCGCGATCAGCTCTCGCTCGAACTCCGCCACGGCACCCAGGACGTTTCGGACCAGGCGGCCGCTGGGACCGCGCGTGTCGATCGGTTGAGTTGTCACGACGAGCTCGACACCCCACCGGTCAAGGTGCTCGAGGTCGGCCCCCATTTGAGCGAGCGACCGCCACGCACGATCAATCTTGGTGATGTAGATCCGTTGGACCTGACCTCGCCGGCAATCGTCCAACAGCTGCCGCCACGCAGTACGGCCGCGGACATCTGCAGCGGACGCGCGGTCGACGTACGTGCGGGTTGCGTCATCGCCCGTCGCTTGGCGCAGCAGGGCGAGTTGGGTCTCGGGATCCTGGCCTCCATCTTGTGTCGACACCCGAGCATAGAAGGCAAACGACACTGCAAAAATCCTCCGGCGGTTATCTACCTAGAGAAGAGAGCCTTGCCTCGTCTTCCTATCGTCAACGAGGTGATGGCGGTCGAACCAACCCCTATATCTAGGGCAGTCTTCCTGTGAAACACTATTGATAGGGGTCTAGACCGTGATACACTGGAGGGTACGTACGACAAAAAGCGCAGCGAGCCCCGAACCATAAGGTCGGGGCTCACGAAACTGGCGGGGTTGCCCCCATTAAACAACTTTCGTCGCAGAAAGTGACAACAGGGTAGAACTCCTACCTCTATCTGTCAACAATGAGGGCCCCGCCTATCAGGCGGGGCCCTTTCTGTTGGAGGCCACCGCCGAGGTGGGACTCCTCAGGGCGATAAACCCGCGCCACCTTAGGTGGCCGGCCTCCTGAGGGTCAAGAACGGCATAGTCGAGTGCTACCGCCCCGGCGGAATCTGAGGCCGTCGGGAGTGGCTATGGCTAAGAGCCGAACCACCTACCGATACGTCCTGCGAGGATGGTCGGATGACCGCGTCAAGTACGCGGGCATCACGAACGACCCAGACCGCAGGGCGGCGGAACATGGACGGGGCCGGATGGAAGTCCGGGGACCTCGCGTGAGCCGCGAGACCGCTGAAAAGTGGGAACGCGACTACATCGCGCGCGTCCGACCGCCGTGGAACCATCGGGGTAAGTAACCCCTCCGGTTGAGGACCGGGAGGGGACACAACCCCCTCCCGGTTTCTCGCCACCTGGATCGCATATCGGGAGCCGAATGGAGCACAGACGAGTGGCTGGAGATGTCGAGGAACACGCGGCGGTGTTATTGGAGCGGCTGAGAAACGCGGGACGGAGGTACGTGGACGAAGTCTTACGCGCGGAACTCGAAGGCGCGGGGAACTACAGACGGGAGCCGGAGCGCCCTTCGGCCGAAGTGACTCGATTATGGTCCAGCTTCACGATCATGGGGTTGGGCCGGGCCTGCCGCCATGCGCGCTCCGTAGATCTGCTGTTGACCGACGAGCACGAAGACTACGAGGGTGCGCTCGTCGTCGGCCGCACGTTGTTCGAACTGGCCGCGGATCTCACGTACTTGCACAATGACGTCGGTGCGCGATTACCCAAATACTTCGCGCACCGCGGGTATCCAGTGTCTCCTGCGGCGGAGGACGAGTTGAGGGCGAAGATCGAAACTGGCCAGTTTCAGTTTCCTCCGACTAAGCGGTGGAAGCCGATCAAGAACATCTGCGCCGAACTAGAACGCGAGGATCCCGGCGAAGCGTGGAGAGGGATCTACGAGACGTTCTACAGAGGAGCGTCCGAAGGAGCCCATGCGGCGATTTATCCAACTTGGGACGAATTCTGGAAGTCGCATGCCCATGCCTATTCGGCAGAGAAGTGCCATCTCCTGCTCGTAGCACTCAATGCCTTTCACCGAGTCGCGCACATCGTGGTCCCGCCCTCTAGCGCTCGTTCCCTCGGGGCGTTGCTACGAGACGAGATCGCGCCGCTTGCTTGGGAGATCGCAGCAGCGATCGAACCGCCCCGATCATGGCTGAAGGCGGACTACATCGACAAACAGGCAACCGTACCGCATGGCGAGATCAGACGTGGGCTCTGGGCTCCTGTCCTGGATGCTGACGATTGATCCCGCAACCCCTGGTTACCCCCCTACCTCACTCCCAATCCAGAAAAGAACGCTGACCGTTGCCATGACCAGTAGCACGATCACGAAGATCCCCACGGTGCGGGAACGCAGCTTCGATGGTCGTCCCTGATCCGCCGCGTCTTGGTCCAGCGTGAGGTCGATACCAGCCACCGCCAACACATCTTCCGCCGCTAGAATCGGCACATCGGCCTTGACGGCGAGCGCGATTGCATCACTCGGCCTGCTGCGAACCTCGATGCGGTCGCCGTTACGGTCCAGTACGACGGCTGCGAGGAACGCATCATCCCTCAGCTCAGTGATGACGGCCGCGGAGATCGTCCCGCCGTACTGTTCGACTATTGCCAGAATCAGGTCGAGGGTTAGCGGCGCCGGGGTAGACTCGCCCTCGAGCGCGAACGCGATCGACTCTGCCTCTACTAGCCCGATGCTGATAGGCAGAAATCGCTTGCCGTCCTTCTCTTTCAAGAGCAGGACGCGCCCCCTGATCTCCAACACGCTGCTGCCAATGCTGTCGATGGCCATCTCGATCATGGCGCCCTGCCGCCCCCGAAGTCCTGAGGCAAGAAATACTGCTACGAGCGCTGCCGGAGATCGTGCTGTTCGAAGTAGTCGGGCAGCCGCCGGGCGGCGGAGTAACGTTTTGCTCCGGAGTCCGGTTGCACGGACGCCATCCGCGTGTACATCCTGCGCCGTCCGCGCCTATTGGTGAGCCGTGTCATCCGCCCCGTCATCGAGACAGTTTGCCCCCTATTGGTGCAGCCTGCCAGCCCCCATCCTTCATCCACTTCGGGTTAGAGAGATCGTTCCACATCGTCCTGAGTTCCTCGTCCGTCGGTTCGCCGTCACCGAGGACAAGCTCGATCCCACCCTCGATTTCTCGGGCGAGCGACAGGATCCTCAACCCGAGATCGACTTCCTTCTCGGCGCGCGTTGAGATCCCCAACGAGCGCCCTGGCGCCAGACGATCTGCCAACTCCGCGTGAGACAACCCCGCACGGATGCGGAGCACTTCTAGGCGCTGTTTCATCATCTGAGTGCGGCCCCCTTCGATTCGTGCCCGCTCATCGCTTGAGCGCTTTCGGTAGCGTGATGCCTTGCTGGTCTTGGTAGCGTCCGCGGTACAGGGGCTCGTCCACGGCGACGAGGTGCATCGACCAGATGCGCTCGGCTGCCGGGATCAGGATGGGAGACCGCGAGCCGTTGAACACTTCCATCGTCAGCTGCCCGTGAAACCCCGGGTCCGCCACGGTCGGCGGTGAGATCAACCCCAGCCGCGCCCATGTGCTTCGAAGCTGGATAAACCCGAGCTTCGTCGCCGGAATATCGACCTCTTCACGTGTCGCCAACAGCGCCCGCGCGTGTGGCGCGAGCTCCGCGGGCAGCGGCACCCGCACGTACACCACATCGATTGAGGCCTGGTCGTACGGGTCCACTACCCTCTCCGGTGAACCGACGTCGAGCGCCATTTCGTCGCCGGTGTAGAGATCGCTCATACCCACCCCTGGCGCCGCTTGATGAACTCAGCGGCCTCCTGAACCTCTTTGAACCGTTCGAGGTCGCCGGTCTCCTGGTTGTCGGTGTGGTATCGGCGCGCCTTGAGCCGCGACATGTCCTCAACGTCCTCGCTGGTGGCGTCGACGTCGACTCCGAGCGCCTGGCTTGCTTGACGGAGCGTTCTGAACCTTGACTTACCGTCCGCCGCCGCTCGCGTTCGACGTCCGGTTGGCCCTTCGCTTGCACCACCAGGAGGGACGGCGTTCGGGTCACCCGGCGGGAGCGCGATCAGTTCCACGCCGGCTGAGAAGATCGAGACACCCCTTTTCGCCGCGCGTTGCATCGCTGTGAGCGCATCGACGCAGACCCAGAGATTCTCGTCGGACCGGTCCTGCCACGCCGAGGTCACCTCTTTCCGGTCCGGGTCAAACGACAGGTAGTACCACACCTTCACGCCGGCGCCTGGGTTGAGCTTTGTCACGCCGTACTCGCCACGGTCGATCTCCCAGAGAGCGAACACGGTTGCCAACTCGTGTTCGAGCTCCTGCCAGGTTTTTTGCGTCTGCATCCGAACTGTCTTGATTGGGTTCCGCATCAGTGTTCTCCCCCATACGGATTCAACTCCGGGCGATTCACCGTCGCTGTGATCGCCGCGGCGCCACGCTCCGATGTCAGGTTCATGCGTTCACCCCGCCAATTACCTATTTGTTCGCTAGTCCACGGAGAAACTCCGCCACCACCGCCGGTACGATTCCGTTCCCAAGCGCTCTAAGTTGGTCCACCCGATGGGGATGCCCATCAACCACTCGACCCACCGCGGGTTCAATAACCCACCAGCCGCCGTCTGCAGGCCATCTCCGCTCTTCGGCGACAACCCGCGGCGGTTGTTGTTCCCGTCCACCGTCGGCGTCGGCCACAGTTGAATGGCTGTCGGGAGCGCTGGCGAGTGTCGCCCTTCTGCTTCGTAGCGCGGGTCCGGCCCCTTCTTCCCGTCGCTGGCCCTCGGCGTCGGCCACTGGCCAACTCTTGCTGCTCCGAGAAGCGTCAGGTTCCCGCGCACGTAGGTCTCGCTGCCCCGCTCCCCGTCCGCCGCTGCCGGCGTCGGCCAGAGACCCTGGTGAGCCATCTGGCCCAACGAGTTCGCCCCGCCCCACTGTTTCGCGTGGGAGTGTGTCAGCGGCGGCCCGCCCGAGTCCGGAGCGTCGGTCGTCTGCGGCGTCGGGAACAGCACCGCCGGCCAGTGGCCCGATTTCGCCATCCCCGCTAAGGTCGGCTCGAGCGACCTGTTCCGCCAATGCCGCGCCGCAATCGGCGTAGGCAAGGCAGAACCAGCGCCAACGGAGGTGTGGGGCACCAACGGCGACAGCCGGTACGCAATGCCAGATCGCGTCGTACCCGATCTCGGCCAGCTCCCCGACCACGGTTCCGGCATACCTGTTAGCAAGGATCCCTGGGACGTTCTCCAACAGAGCGAAGCGTGGTCCCACCTCGCCAATGACTCGAAGGGTGTCGGGCCAGAGATTGCGGTCGTCAGCTGCTCCAACCCGCCGTCCGGCGACGGAATGCGGTTGGCACGGGAAGCCCGCAGTGACGATATCCACGACGCCACGCCAGGGCCGTCCGTCGAAGGTCCGAACGTCGTCCCAGATGGGCGCGTCGCCAAGGTAGCCATCCTCGATTCGTGCCCGGATGATCGACTGGGCGTAGGGCTCGTTCTCGACGTAGCAGACGGTACGGACGGGGATTCCAGCGAGCCGGAGTCCGAGGGTGAACCCTCCATACCCGGAGAAGAGGCTGAGCTCGTCGACGGGACGTGGACCCATGTCACGCCACGACCTCGCCGTTGGCGACATCTAGCAGCACATCGGCATGGCACGGCTGGCCCAACGGGCACCAGCAGGCCAAGTTTTTGCCGCGCAACTCCAATCGCGCCGATTCGGCAACGTCAGTGATTCGCGTGACTCGCCGGCGATACTCGTTGAACCCCCTCAGACGATCCCAATAGCTGCCGCCACCCGCGTACGGGTTCCCCCACTTTGTCGGTCGCCCGACATACACCGTGTTCGGCGGCATCCGCCACCCCTTGGTGCGCTGGCGTTGTATCCGCTGGGGCTTCACGCCACCACCTCGGCGGACACGTTCAGCAATGGCGCATCCTCAACGATCCGACGCCGCGCGATCTCCACGTACTCAGGATTGAGTTCGATGCCAATGAAGCTGCGCCCATGTCGGAGCGCCACGACGCCAGTCGTCACAGCGCCTTCCCTCCGTGCCGGTGGGAGCGTGTGCGGTTGTAGGCCAACTTCGCCTCAATAGCGGCGTCCAGGTCAACCTCATAGTGAGCGGCCATCTGTTGAACAGCCCGGACAACTTGCGCTGACGCACGCAGGCCCAAGATGCGCCAACGGATGCTGTCAACTAAGTTATGAAGGATGAAAATCCATTCGCCAAACGAGGGTTCATCGTGTAAAGAGACGGGCGAGCGGGCATCCCAATAATGCCGCGAACCTGGGGGTAAATTGGACAAATCGACCTCGTAGTGCTCCGCTATGTCCGCCACACGGATCACCACATCGGCCAGTTCGGACGCGACGCCTTCAGGTTTGCATAGCGCCGCGTATTCAACGAACTCCCAGTAGTCGAACTTCCGGGCGTCCTTGTTATAGATAAACCAGCACTCGACCACTTTTTGGTCTGGGTCGCGATGCGAGGGCGGCGGGATCGTGCGCCGCAGTATCTCCAGCGAGGACGCCAATCCCCATTCTCTGTACGCCTCCAGCGCCTCGCTCAACTCGGAGTGCACCAGTGCGATCAGGTCGCCGAACGTGCGCTCCTCGTCCCAACAGCCTTTCTCCTTGGCGATGGCGTGGGCCTCTTTCTGTAGTTCAGCTAGTTTCATTCGAGCGCCTCCTCGATTTCCGCGACGATCTCGTCTAGGTAATCCTTAAGCCAGCCCTGCGGCTCGTCATGAGCGCTTAAGAGAGCCAGGAATTCTTCCGGCTCGTCCTGACCCCATTGTTCGGCTGTGGCTATCGCGGCATCTCGGAGGCCGACGTTCGAGGACTTGAGTGCGTCTCTGATTAGGTCAACGCGCCATTCCTTCGTGGTGCCGATCGAGTCGATGGCCCTCATTCGGCCAAGAATCTCGGCCCCGAGCCATTGGTCGGCTTCATCGAGCACGAGGGACCGGACGGCGTGCATTCCGCCGACAACGAGAATGTCGCCTAAGAGGTCATCGGCAGGATGGTCGTAGCCATCCTCAGTCGGGAAACGCACGAACAACTCGCGAAGATCGCTTGTGCACCGCCTGCACAGCACGTTCCCAGCGCGTGGGCCATGGCGGCGCTCCACGCACAGCGTCGGCGCGTCCTCGTGTCGCAGGTCAGCTAGGTTCATCGCCGTATCTCCTCTTCCGACATCGGGCGCCTCCCCGTGGCAACGCGATGGCCCGTTGCTCGCTCGTGAGCCCGTTGGGCAGAGCGATCGATTCGGGGCCCTTTTCGTCGACTCGCCCAATCGGCCCGCCGCCGCGACCACGGGCAGTGATGACAGTCTTGGCCCACCAACCACCGAACGCGGGCCTCTTTCCGTTCGCGGAGATTCATCTCAGTCGCCGCCCGACCTCAGAGATCGCGCGATCCAAGTCAGTGCGGTCAGGCGACGAGGCCCGCACCTCGACGAGGGCGTCGTAACACGTGCTCAGCACTTTCCGCGATATGCGAATGCCGCTGACGGGCCGCTGCATCGGCGTTACGCGAGTGAACGCCCGGGCGTGGACTCCACACACCCAGGTGCGTTTCCCGTACGGCAATTCCGCGCAATACCGGGCGGGATGGGTACACAGTCGGCGCGTCGCCCAAACGATCTCCTGGCAGGTCTGGCCAAAGTTCATACCCGCTCCTCTGGCGGCGTCCACGGCCATCCGAGCAGCCGGAACACCGTCTCCTCGTCGGGACACGCGATCTCGTTGCCTTCGGGGTCCGTCACGCCGGCGTAGGCGTGACCCTTCATCCCCAACTCACGGAATCGCGCCATGACGCGGACGTTGAATTCGCGCGGCCCCGTTCGCACCAGTCGACTCATGCCCCAGTTCTCCTCCGTTGCGCTAAACGCATCGACGGGGATCCCAGACGGGACGTGGACCATGAGCTTGTTCTGCCAGCCGTAGGTCGGCTGGCCAAGTTTGTTGAGGCGCTTCTCTAAGACCGTGCCGTTCTTCACCATCCCCGACATAACGGTTGCTTCCAATCCGGGAGGATCCAAGATCTCCAATATTCATTGAAATAACCGTCAACCCGTCATAGAGGGATGACCAACCGCTTGAACTCGTGCTCTAGAGCCATGACGGGTGGGTTGGCAACCCGTCATACAACCCGTCATACCCGCCATGCCCCTGACGGATGCATGACGGGTGCAGGGGTAACCCGTCATGCCCTGGACCGCGTCCCCATGCGGTTTATGACGGGATGACGGGTATGACGGGTGTTTTGGGGGTTCATGGTTTTCTCTCCTTTATTCCCTTGTGTTTTGAGTTCTGTCGATGATTTATGGTGCGTATACCGGCTCGTCATCAGCGGGTTCCTTGAGGCTGATGGTCCAACCGCGCGTCCTCATGTCGCGCTTGTTGATGATCGAGAAGCGGGTACTGAGCGCCTGCTCCATGTCGTGGAGACTCTTCCCGAGCTTCACTTTGTTCCCGTAGGGGAACGGGACGCCCAGATCTCCCGCGACGTCCTTCAGCTCCTTCCAGAGCTGGTCGGTGGTTACGGTCTTTGTGACGCTCCCGTCGATCTGGGCCTGCTGGGCGGTGCCAGCCGCGGTGAACCACTCCTCAAGGAGGAACAGGAGATCGCTTTCCTCGGCTGCAAAGTCGTTTTGCGCCGACTTCAGCTTGCGGAGGATACGAGCGACCGTTGCATCGGGAATCTCGGTGGCCCTGCCGATTCGGGCGGCGATTACGGCGAAGTCCGCCATACGGATCATTGCCGGGGTTGAGGTCGGCGTCACGGTCGCGACGACTCGGTTCAGCAGCCCAACGTAATCAGTGAGGAGCTCGTCGCGGTTCGCGTTCACTTCCTTAAGCAGTTGGTACTCAGCGCGCCGGTCCTCGTCATTCATCCGGCCCAGATAGAAGAGAAGCAACCGCGACGCGGTGTCCGGCTGACGGAACCGCGGGGTCCGTGCAGTGAGACCCAGGAAACACCGCACTACGTAGGTGCCCACATCATTGTTGGTGTAGAGCGCTCGCTTCGAGATCTGGGCTCCAGTCGCGATCTTGTTGAGATCCCCCTGGAACCACTTCACCGACTGATCCAGGTTGTCGTACGCCGCGAAGTGACGATTCGTGACGGTGACCCAGAAGTCCTCCTGCTTATCGTGTTGCGGCGTGTCCACCTGGAACGAGGGGCCGAAAAAGGTGATCCCGACTCGGCGGAGCGCGAAGCTCTTCCCCGACCCCTCTGGCCCGATCAGGAGCGCGGGCGGTTTGGTTGGTTGAACGGAGTCGAACGCCATCGACAGCAGCCAGATCGTGAAGAGATGCCCGAGCTCTTCCGGCGTATGGCCATCTTCGTGCTGTGCGAAGTTGAGGTTGTCGACCAGCATTCTTCGCAACAAGCCAGTGGGTTCGGTGCGGCCCGTCCAGGTCCAGGGAACCGAATCCGAGGCCGGGATGAACAGGACCCCGTCGCTGCCGTTATCGATCTCCTCAATCGCATCTCCGGTGAGCTTGAGCAGACGGCCGTTGCCCTGATCGACATACATGATGTTCCGGTCGTCGTCGTAATGAGCAAATCGGTGGATCTGCACGTGCTCACCGCGGAGGCGGGCCTCAACCTTCGCCTGTTGAATCACGAACTTGTGCCGATTGTCTTTGGAACTCAGTCCGTACTTGTCGGCCAGGAGGACATCCATCGCGAAGCTCTCGATTTCGCAGATCTCTTTCGATTCGGAGTCGAAGAAGAAATAGCGGTTGTCTGCTGTGATCAACCGCCCAAGTTGAAGCAGACCCCGGTCAACCATCCGGACCGCAAGCTCGTGGTGGGCGTTCCGCTCGGTGAGCTCGTACGCCTCGGAAGTGCCTCTCTCGGCGTGGTTACCTTCCTCCACGAGCTGTTGGGATTCGGGCTCCCATTCATCAGTTGCTTCGACGGCCGCCTCGAGATCCGCTGGCGTGTGGTCGGCGTCCAGCCAGTCGGACACATCACCTCTGCGCGGAAGGCCAGGCAACCCGAGGAGCTTGACCGTGAGTGCGGTGCTCTCGATTGACTGACATATCGCCAGCGCATGACTTTCGCCAGGCCCGTCGTTGTCTGGGATCACGACGACGGGTCGCCCTTTGACGAACGCTCCGTACTCGCTCCGCCACTTCCCCGTCCCTTGGGGGTTGGTCGTCGCGATCAGTCCCAGCGAATGAAGGCGGTCGACATCCTTCTCCCCCTCGGCGATGTACACGGTCAGAAGGGGATCGGCCGCCAACAGCTCGGGCAGTCGATACAGAACTCGCCGGACTCCATTGAGGCGCCATATCCACTCGCCGGGTTTCGCGGGATCCGGCCGCCGCTGGCGTATCTCCTTGCCAGCGAACCGAACCACCTGATAGAGGAGCTTTCCGCCTTCGTCGCGGTAGTCGTACGTCGCCTCGATCCTCGGCAACGCGGAACCCGCTGGCTCGGGTTGTGACAACCCAAATAAATCGGCGAGCTGCTCAAGCGACCACGATTCGCTTTCGGCATGGCAGTAGGCATTGCCTTCCGGCCAGACGACCATCGAGGCCTTGGCGTCGTCGTGGAAAGGGCACCGGGCCGGTGCGCCCTTGGAACGGGGGATGCCCGTGAGTCCAAGCTTTGCGAATACCTGTTGGCGAAGGTAGTCCTGGTCGGAGGAGGTCACTTTGTGTTACTCCCTAAAGGTCTCGGGCGGGGGGGGGACGGCGGGGCTCAGGTCCTCCAAACGGGAGTTCGGTACGTCCTCGACATGAAGAGTCAGCTCGGTTTCGCATCGCTTGCATCGCTGGTCGGACGGCGGAGTCGTATCGGACATCCATCGGATCGTGTTTCGGGCCGCGCAGCTCGCGCACCTGAGTTGGCACATGTAGACGATTCGGCGCTCGGGAACAGGTGCCACCGGCACGCTCCGTCCGCGTTTAGGAGTCGGCATGATCGACGTGGCGGTTTCCGGCCTCGTCCGTTCGCGTTTCGTGCTCGCCCTGGGGCGCGATGCGACGGAACCAAGCCCAACGCATCGCGTAGTTGATGACGGCTGCACCAGTCGCGATTCCGAGCATGTACGACCACCAGACGACGGCCACGATCCCGATCCCCGCAATCACCGGCATTTCCGGGAGCTGCTGGCGCCACCAGGAGATCAGGAAGAAGAGGGTCATACAACCGAACGCTATGAACATGCCCTCTAGGTGTGTCCCTTTGTTCAATAGGGCTTCCCGTGCGGTGAGAAGTTGACCGTTTCTTCGGTAACCGAACATGTCTCCTCCTTGTTGGGTCCTCTCACGTTGTAGTCGTCTGGATCGTGCCGATGGCTAACGCACGCCGTCTCGGAGCCGGATCAGGAGGCCGACGCTGACGTTGACGCGGGCAGCTTCATCAGCGACCACGGCCAGCGCACAATCGATGCACCAAGCGAGAGCATCGGCAGACGAATGGACCACTCGTTCGGGGTCGAACGTCTTCCCGCATCGATCACAGCCGCCGTTCAGTTCGGACGCGAACGACGGACTTTTCAGAGCCTCCAATTCGTCTGCGAGGACCGCGGCCAAATACGCCTCTGGGCTCGGCAACGACATGCCCTTGCCCATCGCCTCTTGGAGCCGAGCGAGATGGTCGTCGATGACACTCGTGACTGAGTAGTGGCCCAAGGCGGACCACAGCCGTGTGTATGAGCTTGGATGGAGCTTGGCCATGGTTTGTTAGGGCACTCCTCAGCCCTGATCCGCGGCCTGGTCCCCGCCGAGCCCGTCGTCCTCGTCGTCGACCCGTTGGAATGGCACGAGGCCGTTCGCCGCTCGCGTCTGCGCTCCGCGTTTCGCTGCGTCCTTGCGGACCTGCCGCACGATTCCCCGGCGCTGGTTGTAGATCGCTTGGACGACCTCGGGCGGCAGGAAAATGCGCTGCCCACCCTTGGCATCCATGATCTGGAGGAACAAGAAGTCCTGGTCGTCGGGCGGTATCGTGGCATCGATCGTGGACCGCCGCCGTTTGAACCCGGGCACCCCTTCGAAGGCGCCGCGAATCTTCTCCCACTCTGTGAGGCCGATGGTCTCGTTCGTGCATGCCCGCGTCTCGCTGAATTGGTTCATGTCGGTGGTCGTTCCTTTCTGTTTCACGTCGTCGCGTCGAATCGGGAGTTCGCATGGGTCTCGGGTGGGCGTTACAACACCCTGTTCCGCAATTCGCGTAAGAGGCCGGCGCTGATGTCGATGCGGGCCAGATCGTCAGTCGTCGTTGCCAGCGTGCAGTCCAGACAGGAGGCCGAGCCGGCAGCGCGGGTCAGTTGCTCGGCGTTGAGTGACTTGCCGCAGCGGTCGCACGGGACGTTGCTCATGCGGGGGAGCGCAGCGGTCGAGAGAAACTCGTCCGCTAGGGCGGCGGCCAGGTGGAGAAGCAAGGACGCCGCTAATGCCAGCGGCGGGTCGTCTCCATTCTCCAAGTGCCGTGCGACATCGACCACGTCTCCCACCTCGCGGGCTGTCTGCGCGGTCTGTAGCAATCTGTCGGCAAAATCGCGGTCAATGCCCGCGGCATCCAGGCGGTCATACACGTGGGAAGGGAGATGGCCCATACCAGCGTCTCCCCCCAACGGGTTATACTTCCCCTGCGGTTGGGTCACTTCGGTGACCTCCTTTCGAGCGGCTCGGCCTTGCTAGGGGTTGCGAGCCGCTCTTGTCTTTCTAGCCTTCTGCTCCTTCGCGAGTCGCATCGCCGCCATCTCGCGCCGCATCAGTGCGTCCGCGCGTCTCTGACGCTCTGCTTCTGTGAGTTCGTTGTTCGGATCTACTTGGCGCAACCGACGTTCGTTACGCTTCTGACGTGCAGGGGCCGTGATGTCTCGGCTCGAATACCGCGAGCTGGTCGTATACCCGCCCTTACGGCTCGCCAGAATCCGCCACAGAGGAGGGTCGGAAGTGTCAGGCATCAGCTGAGCTCTCCTCCCCTCCGCCTGCGCAGACCGCAGCTATGACGTCCTGCCAGGAGAACCCGGCGATGCGCTGCCACATCCATAGCATCTGACGAGTGACCCCAAGCGCTTCTGCTATATCCGGTTGAAACATAGTTCCCCGCTCGAGGCACAAGTCGATGCAGATCTCTCGTAGAGGTTTGCCGTAGCGCTTCTCGATCAACTCAGCGCGGGGTGGGAGGGGCATCGGGCTCGTGTATCCGTACAGCGAACATGCTTACTTCGCGGCCGAGACTAAAACTCTCTCCTATGTCCTGTCAAACGTTCTTTGCACCAATCTATCGACTATGGCTCGTCCGACATCGCGTCTGTCCGGGCGATCCCTTCACTTAGCGCAAGGGATTAGACAGGCGCGCCGGTCGACCGGACTCACACAAGAAGCGGCAGCGGAACAGTTGGGTATCCACCCTGTGACGCTATCTCAGTACGAGAGAGGCATCCACGCTCCCGGCATTGAGGTCATCCTGCGAATGGTCGAAACCTACAAAGTTGCGATTGATGAGCTGCTCGGGTTGCGAATGACACCGGACACAACGATTGGGGCGGTGCGGGAAGTCCCGACGCGCGCCTACATCGCGACGGGTGTCTCCGAGATCGTACGGGAGGCGAGTGGATCGACTCCTCTTCCGGCCGATATCGTGGATGCGTATCCCGACTCATTTGCGGTAGTCGTTGCCGGGGACGCGATGGCAAGGGCTGGGATCGCAGAGGGAGATCGGCTCCTGGTGGATCCCCACGGTTGGTACGAGCTCGGGCATCTTTTCGTGGTTCGGCTCCCTACTGGTGAGTTCGTAGCACGTCGTTTCTCTATCGACCAAGGGCGCGCGAGACTCCGGGGATTCGAGGGTGAATACGAAGACATGAGTGCCGCGAGCGCTCAACTATTGGGCCGCGTCGTGTGGCACCTCAAAAAAATTGGTTAAGGGCATCGACCACGGTGATACGGTCCAACTTTCAATCAACCAGTAGCCCTCAGCGGCTGATATTGCGTCTTCAATGAGGCGGGCGCCAACTTAACGTGGTCCGAACTGCATAAGAGAACGTTCAACTGACTTCTAATCAGCGGGTCGCAGGTTCGAATCCTGCCGGGGACGCCAACCCTGCGTTCCTCTCACGACGCTGATCAGCGCAAGCGCCTATGCCATTTCTTGGGATCTGGCCCTACCTCCCTAACCACCCACCCGCACGTCGGATAACAACCGACGCGCCGCATAATGCGAATCCTCCGTTCACTAGGCTCGACCGCATACTCCCGGCCGGTTAGGTTGTTGGTTCGACTGCGAACGTCACCTGGAGCGACGCAATCACCTCCACGTCAGCGGGTGAGTTGAACGCTCCGGTGGACTGGACGAAGAGCGAGCTAGTTGTCGATTCCAAGAACGCGCATCCGCGCGAACCGAGGCCTGTCACCGTCGAGAACTGCTCGTCGATGTTTCGTATCGATGCGATACGGACGCCCGCCAGGTCCGCCGCGACCTCCGCCCTTTGCGTTGCGTCCTCGATTGCGCGTTCCCACGCTTGACGCTCCAACCCGGCACAGTCAGCCGGCAGGAATACGACCAATACGTCCTGCAACGTGAGGCGCTTGCCCTCCGTATTCAGCGTCTCTGCTACCTCATCGAACAGTTGGCTGATCCGCCACGTCTGTGGCCAGGGGAACAGCACCTCGGCTGACGAACCCAGGCCTCCCAAGGGGTATCGACCATAGGGATTGGCCAAGATGTCGTTTTCATCGACCCCGTTCTCAACGAGGAACGCCACAAGTCCATTCAAATCGTCTCCATCCACCGACCTGAAGGGGTCAGATAAACGGAAAGGTTCCGACGGGGACCGCTGGGTTACGTAAAGCCGGATCAGCGTCGAGTCTGCCGGTGCGCTGGCCGTGCCGGAACCCGAGACCGAAATCGACGGCTCGGACCCAACTGCGGACCGTCGCTGAAACCGACCCTAGGGCCCTGAGCGGGAGCGGTCGAGCAGGCGACAAGCAACGCGAGCAGCCAGACGCTCACCGTGGCAAATCTTGTTACAGGGGTGCGCCACAAATCGATCATGTCTCGCACGCTTAATACCCGCTCCAAGTAGAGTTAGGCACTTCCCAAGGCCAAGGTTGCTCGACCAAGAGATCCGTGCGCGACGAAGTGACGCCGTGTTCCAGACCCAGCGGCTATGTCCGGTCCCGCAACTGGTTGTAGACCTTCTCAGTGGTGATCGGGAGTCCGGGGACACGGACGCCGACGGCGTCGTGGATCGCGTTCGCAATGGCGGGAGCAGGCATCAAATTCGAATGCTCCCCTACGCCGCGGACCCGGTACGGCCCATGGCCCAGGTCCGATTCGAGCACGATCTTCTCGAGCGGCGGGATGTCGGTGATGTTCATCAGCTTGAAGTCGGCGAGCGAGGGGTTGGTAACACGTCCCTCCTCCACGACCAGGTCCTCGGTGAGCGCCTGCCCAAGGGCATAGACGATTCCGCCGTCGATCTGCCCGTGATATCCGACCGGGTTGAGCATCTCACCCGTTTCGTGGACGGCAACGTATCGTTGGATCTCGAACACGCCGGTCTCCGGGTCCACTGCCACCTCAGCGATGTGTGCCCCGAACGATGTCCACGGGCTGCCGCGGCTCTCGTCCGACGCCCCCTCAGCCGAGACCTCGCCGCCTGAGCGGCCGGCGATGTCGCCGAGCGAAATACGTTCACCGGCGCCATTGACGAGATCGCCGCTCCGGAACTCGATTCCTTCCTCGGCCCATCCGAGGAACTCCGCGGCCAAGCGGCCGAGCTTCGTCTTCAGCTCCCGCGTGCCCTCGTACGCAGCGATGGAGTAGACCCTGGCTCCTCGACTTCCGCCTGCGCCGAAGTCGAACCGTCCTCGGTTCGTGCCAATCTGTGTGACGACAACGTTGCCCGGGTCGACACCCAGTTCTTCTGCGACGACCTGAGCGATCAACGTGGCGGTGCCGGTGCCGGGGTCGAAGACCGGATGGCGCGCCTCGATGGTGCCGTCCGGATCGACGGCGACGGTAACGTATGCATCGTTCCCAAAGGTAGTCCGGTGACCAATGGCAACGCCGCGACCAACATTCGTCGCTTTCGGAGCGTGGTAATTGGCCGCCTGTGCCGCGGTGCGAAGCGCCTCCTCGACCCTGAGGTCTTTGTAGATGGCCCCATCGGGCATTGCATCGCCTTCATGGACCAGGTTCTTCAGGCGGAAGTCGAGCGGGTCCATGCCAAGCTCTCGTGCGACGACGTCCATATGTGACTCGCCGACGAATATGCCTTGGAACTCACCCGGCGAACGCATGATCCCGCACGGGATTTCGTTCGTGTAGGTCTGGTGATGGCTCATGGAGACATTCGGGATGACGTAGGGACCCGCGAGTTCGAAGGCGCTTCGGAAACCGAACGGCGGGACCGGCGCGTTAGCGGCGTAGGCGCCCGTGGAGAAATACCCTTCGGCCTCGAGCGCAGTGATCGCGCCATCGTTCTTGACCCCTGTCCGAATCCGGATCGTGCACGGATGCCGGGGATTCATCGCGAGCAGTTCCTCCGCGTAGTCGAGAACATGCTTCACCGGACGCCCCGACTTCTTGGCGAGGAAGTAGCAAAGAACGGTGCCTGGCACGTTGATCTTGCCGCCGAAGGACCCACCGACGAAGGATGGGTTGACTACGATTCGATCTTCGTCGATGCCGGTGATGCGCGCGAGCTCCGTCCGTGCCGCCAATGGCCACTGAGTCGACTCCCACACATCGACTCTCCCGTCATCGCCGATCGAGACGAGCGAGGAGTGCGGTTCTAAGTACCCCTGGTGGGAGCGCTGGGTCTGGTAGGTGCCCTCGACAATCCTGTCCGCCTCGGCGAATCCAGCCGCGAGGTCTCCACTCATATGCGATGCGGTGGCAAACCGGTTCGATGGTGTGGCCATCGGTTCCACGCCCAGGTAGGTGTTGAAGTCCGGATGAACGATGGTCGCGCCGGGGCGGATCGCGTCCTCGACCGAAAAGACGCCAGGGAGCTCGTTGTACTCGACTTGGATGAGGCTGAGCGCCTGGTCGGCGATGTCCTCGTCCTCAGCAGCGACCGCGGCAACGGCGTCGCCGACGAAACGGACGCGGTCCCAGCTAAGCACCGGCTGGTCCTTCCAATTCCCGCCGGTCCGCACACCTTCGAGGTCTGCGCCGGTGAGGACCGCATGGACCCCGGGGAGCGCTTCGGCGGCCGCAGTGTCCACGTTCACGATCTGTGCGTGAGCGAAGGGGCTCCGCAACACGCGGCACCACAGCATAGAGGGGAGGGCCGCGTCCTCACCGTATCGAGCGCGACCCGTGGTCTTCTCGGGACCCTCGGTCCGGCCGACGGGGGTTCCAACAACACGGTTCGCTGTCGTCATAGCGTGTGCTCCTACCCGATGGGATCTCGTTCCTGTGCGGTGAGTATATTCCGGGGTCGTCGGCCTTCTGCCAGTCCGCGAGACACCTATTAGGAGGCTTGCCGTCGCCGATGGTGTTGCATCGCTACACCTCGTGCCTGCTGTGTGGACGAAGTCAGTTTGGGGTGTGACATCGTCAAGGCTGCGGTGTTGTATGAGACGGGGAAGCCACTCTCGATCGAAGAGGTCCGATTTGACCCACCGAAAGCGAACGAGGTGCGCGTGAAGGTGGCGGCTGCAGGCGTGTGCCGGAGTGACCTCCACGTCATCAACGGCGAGGCGCAGGTCCGGCTGCCGGTCGTGCCTGGGCACGAAGGCGCTGGGATCGTGCAGGAGGTTGGCCCTGGTGTGACGTTGGTTGCTCCAGGAGACCACGTGATCCTTGTGTTCGTTTCGAGCTGCGGTCGTTGCTACCAGTGCACCGTCGGCCGGCCGAATATCTGCGAGACGCACGCGAGCACACCGGTGACGATGCTGGATGGGACGCACCGGCTGCATACTTTGAGCGGCGAGCCTATTACCCACCTCACCAAGCTATCGTGCTTCGCTGAGGAAGCCGTCGTACCCGAAGCCGCCTGTGTCCGCATTGAGCCTGACTTCCCGCTGGACCAAGCGGCGTTGATCGGGTGTTGTGTCACGACAGGGGTGGGTGCGAGCACGTCCGCGGTACATATCGAGCCTGGAAGCACCGTCGCGGTGGTTGCGTGTGGCGGTGTCGGGCTGAACGTCGTCCAGGCGCGCGACTCGCCAACGCGGCTCGCATCATCGCGGTCGATGTGAACGATGCGGCGCTGGAGTTCGCGACGCGGTTCGGCGCCACAGATGTCGTCAGTGCGCGTGACGAGGACGCCTCGCGAAGAGTGCGGGAGTTGACCGAGGGCCGGGGCGTCGACTACGCGTTCGAGGTGTTTGGGTCAGGAGAGATGGTAACGACTGCGTTCAATTCGGCGCGCCGCGGTGGGACCGTCGTCGTGATCGGCCTGGCTCCCGTGGGGGAACCGGTGGGAATCGACGCGTCGACGCTGGTACGGGCCGAGAAGACCGTGAAGGGTTCGTACTACGGGACGACGTGCCCCCGCATGGATATGTACCGGATGGTGGATCTCGCCAAAGCTGGCAAGATCGACGTTGGGGGGTTGATCACGCGCCGGTATTCGCTAGCGCAGATCAACCAGGCTTATGAGCACATGGAGTCGGGCTCCATCGGCCGCGGTGTGATCGTCTTCTGAATTGGCATAGGGGCGTTACGTGCTAGTGATCGTCGTCATCGCGCTCTCCTGAGGCGTACTCTTCCGTCCGCTGGTCCATCTCTTCTGGAGTGACAAACCCCCGCTCCACCGCCAGCTTTTCGAGCGAGGAGAGCCAGCGCTCGTAGTACGAGCTCTCAGAACCGGTCATGTCATGCGCCCCGATCACTTCGACGAGCTTGTCCCTGAACTCTCGCCAGCCGTATCGACCCTCTTCGTTCATTGCGACGGCCATCCCGAAAGCACGGCCCTCCCATGGCGCTTCAAATACGAGTTCACCGTTACTTCTGGGCAACGCGGCGTCGCCTTCCATGTGGGCGATCTGTCGATCGGCGTCGGTGTTCACGGTCGTGTTATCCGGAGGTTCCAGGTCGCGATGTCGCCTTGCCGACGCCGATCATCGAATCCCGAGTCACAAGTTCCGCGAGCTCCCTTTCCGTCATCGGGTCCGTACCTTCCGGGCGTTCGGGCAAGACCATATACCTCACCTCGGCCGTGCTGTCCCAGACCCGTAGGTCGACCGAATCATCGAGGTCCAATCCGAGCTCACTCAGTACTGCCCTTGGCTCGATCACAGCCCGCGAGCGATAGGCCGCGGACTTATACCACGTAGGCGGGAGCCCCAATATCGGCCAGGGGTAGCACGAGCACAACGTACAAACCACCATGTTGTGCACCGCCGGTGTGTTTTCCAAAACCACGATCTCCGCGCCCTGGGCGCCGTGGAATCCCATTGCAAAAACTGCGTCGGTGCCCTTGTCCAGCAGACGAGCTTTGTACTCAGGGTCACTCCAGGCCCGCGCGACAACCTTCGCCCCATTCAAGGGTCCAATATCCTGCTCATACGTTCGAACAATCGCGTCGATTGCATCACTGGCGAGCAGACCCTTCTCGACGAGCAGGGATTCGAGAGCCTTGACGCGGAGCGCCGGATACGGCTCGGGTTCGGGATGATGACTGCCGCGATCTCCGCTCATTCTTCTCCCTCAACTGGTTCGAGGTAGTTTTCCCACATATCGACGAAGATGCTGTAGTTCGTCTCTCGCGACTCCCCCCACACTTCGGCACCATCAAAACGAACCGCGTAGACGGGTCGAGGCTCCGCTTGGGTCCCCACTGGCACTGAATCCTCGACATCGTGGACGCCGTGGTAGATGACGACTTCACCCTCCTTGCCCCGTATGTACCCTGGCAGCCGCGTATGCCCGGGCGTGTTGATGTTTCGAGCCTTCACCCTGTCACCCACGCTGAACCTGGGTTGCCGATCGCCTTCCCTGTGTAAGCGGTCAGCAGCGTAGGTCCGCTCCATCACTTCCGTCACGCGCGCTGGGTCGTCACGACGCGGGACCGGCGCATCGGGGGTATCCGCGTACAAAGCTGTCTTCTGCTCGAGTTCGGTGGCCGTTACCACGCCCCCGTCGATGAGCAAGCGCTCGATTGCACGTAACCACTTTTCGTAGTAGCTGGAAGACAAGTACGTCGGTGGATCGATCTGCTCGATGGCGTACCGGAAACCTCCAGGGTCGATCCTCACGAACCGTCTCATCTGACGAGTGATGCCGTAGACACGGCCTTCCCACGGCGAATGGAATACCGGCTCATGGTCTTCACGGACCACGCGTCCGAACCCGTGCATCCCACCCATGTCATGAGGTCCGTTGATTGTTGTTTCCCTCGGCGAGATCAGACGAGGTTCAAAGTCACTCTAGTCCGTTTGCCCAGGCCCAGACGGGCCAAGCCGCCGGGCGGCGCGAATCAATTGTCATCCGCTCTGCCGATTGCGCCAGCAGCCTTGATGCGCTCAATGTCATGCGTCTCGTACCCGAGGAGGCCGGACAGTAATCCGTCTGTGTGCTGGCCAAGGTCGGCTGGGGCGCCGAGTGGTCCGCTGGGCGTCCGCGACAGGGCAAGGGGGGTCCGCACAAGAGGCACGTGGTCCAAACGGGGGTGCGGGACGTCTTCTATCACTCCGTGCGCTTGGATAGCAGGTTCCGCAAGGGCTTGTTCGACGGTGTTCACGGGCCCGCATGCGATGCCCAAGGATCCGAGCTCGGTGAGCCATTCGGCGGTGGTCTTCTTCTTCATCGCACTCGTCAGTACCGGGATTAGCGCCGCGTAGTTCAGCGTCCGCTGGTGACCATCGACGAAGCGTGGGTCGTCGATGAGTTCGACATGGTCGATGGCGGCGCAGAAGAGTGGCCACTGGTCTTGGACTCCACCGACGATCGCGACTACCACCCAACCGTCGGCTGTCTCGAAGGCCTGGAAAGGAGTGAAGGTCGGGTGGCGAGTACCCACTGGACCGGGGACCTCCCCCGTAGATAGAAAACGGCCGACCGCCGCTTCCAGCACGGAGATCTGGCAGTCGAGCATGGGCACGTCAACGAACTGGCCCTCACCGCTGCGCTCGCGCTCCTGGAGCGCAGCGAGGATTCCAATGACCGCGTAGAGGCCGGCGGTGATGTCGCCATAGGAGGTGCCGGGACGGACCGGTCCGCCGCCGGGTTCGCCGGTAATGCTCAGGATCCCGCCCATGGCCTGGATCACGATGTCCAACGCAGGCCGGTGGGACTCGGGGCCGGTCTGGCCGAAACCGGAGATCGCGCAGTAGACGAGCCGCGGATTGAGGGGACGGAGGTCCTCGTAGCCGAGTCCGAATCCAGCCATCGTGCCCGGCACGAAGTTCTCGACCAGCACGTCTGAATGACGTGCCAAGTCCTTGAGGACCGGCGCGCCATCGGGATGCGCGAGATCGATGGTGATGCTCTGCTTACCCCGGTTGACACTCATGAAGTAATAGCTCTCGCCTCGCATGAAGGGCCCGCTACCCCGGGACAAATCCCCACCCTCCGGCCGCTCCACCTTGATCACCTCGGCTCCCAGGTCGGAGAGGATCATCGTGCAAAAGGGTCCGGCGAGCACACGAGTCAAATCCAGAATGCGTAGTCCTTGCAAAGGTCCGGGCATGGTGATGAGCCTCCAGAACGGCGAGTGTGGCGTGCCGAGAGCGCAGGAATTCTACCGAGCACTGACCGGGTACGATGCTATTCTGGCCCGAATCTGAGGCCCCGACGACTCGGCCGCTCCACATCGGTTTCGAGGCTCTATGCTGCCCCTCGCTGATCGCGAAGTCCCGCGACACGGCACGCCATACGTAAATATCGCCTTTATCGTGATGAACGTGATGGTGTTCTTCTACACCGTCACATTATCGGGCCTCGGCGAACAGGTCTTTTTCCTGCGTTGGGGGTTGTTGCCAGCGGAGTTGACCCAAGGGATTTCAGCCGGAGTCGAGCGGTTGTCCGATGGGAGCACCGTCGATCTGACCTCTCCGGTCCCGGATTGGGCGACGTTGGTGACCTCGATGTTCATCCACGGCGGCTTCATGCACATCGGCGGGAACATGCTGTTCCTCTGGGTATTCGGAGACAATATCGAGGATCGGCTTGGACACGTCGGCTACGCATTGTTCTACCTAGCCGCCGGATTGGTAGCTGGCGCTACCCACATCCTGTTCAGTTGGGATAGCGTCGTGCCGACCGTTGGTGCGAGCGGCGCGGTGGCCGGAGTACTCGGTGCGTATCTGATGTACTACCCGTTCCACCGAGTGCATACGCTCATCTTCCTTGGATTCTTCATCACCGTGATGGAGATCCCGGCGGTGCTCCTCCACGGGGTTTGGGCATTTCTCCAGTTGCTCAATGGCGTCCTGACGGTCGGGGCCACTGGCGGCGGCGTCGCCTATTGGGCGCACATCGGAGGGTTCGCGGCCGGGATGGGTTTTGTGGCCGCGTCACGGTTGGCGCGTGGTCAGCGTGTGTGGAATCCGGACCATGGGTTCGGATTCCACCGGTATTACCGGTAACGGTCGCTATGGATCGCGTTGGATTGGATGGGATCGTTCTGTTCGGGCACCATGGTGTGCACGAGGAGGAACGGCGGTTGGGCCAGCGGTTTGTAGTGGACCTCGAGTTGAGTCGTGACCTATCCGCCGCGGGGAAGTCCGACCGCTTGGAAGACACGGTCAACTACAGCGAGGCGCATCGAATAGTTCGAGCGGTGATCGACGGGCCAAGCAAGAACCTGCTGGAGGTGCTCGCCGACGATATCGCAACTCAGCTACTGAATAGCCTCGCTATCGACGAGGCTCGAGTCCGCGTCGCGAAGCCCGGTGTTCCCATTGCTGGTTTCGTCGACCGTGCATGGGTCGAAGTGGTACGCCGGCGGGAACGCTAGCTGCACCGCCCACATACAGCCGTACAATCGACCTTATCTTTCGTTCTGATTCTGAATGGCGCCACCATTGGCGGACTGGGGTGTGAGTGCTCAAGACGCACAATTGCGGTGAACTGACTGCTGGCAATATCGGGGACACGGTTCGCCTGGCTGGCTGGGTGCACCGGCGCCGAGACCACGGCGGGTTGATCTTTGTGGACCTCCGCGACCGCACGGGGCTGGTTCAGGTCGTGTTTGACCCGAACGAAGGCGAGGCCGCATACGCGGCAGCCGCCGATGCGCGGGGCGAATGGGTGCTCTCGGTGGAAGGCGCAGTTGCCCAGCGCCCTGCAGGTACCAATAATCCGCGGCTCAATACCGGAGAGGTCGAGGTGCGTTCGGTTCGCACCGAGGTGTTGAACCCCTCCAAAACACCGCCGTTCTATATCAACGAAGAGAGCGACGTGGAGGAGGCCTTGCGCCTCAGGTATCGGTACTTGGACCTCCGGCGCGAACGAATGGCGCGGAACCTCCGGCTCCGACATCGCGTTGTGAAGATCATTCGAGATGAGTTGGACGCGCGCGAGTTCCTCGAGGTGGAGACACCGATCCTCATTAAGAGCACGCCGGAGGGCGCCCGCGACTACTTGGTGCCTTCGCGGATTTACCCCGGGCAGTTCTACGCGCTGCCGCAGTCACCCCAGCAACTCAAGCAACTGCTCATGGTCGCCGGCCTCGAAAGGTACTTCCAGATCGCTCGCTGTTTCCGCGATGAGGACCCTCGTGCCGACCGGCAGCCGGAGTTCACCCAGTTGGATTTGGAGATGAGCTTCGTTGACGAAGAGGACATCCTTTCGTTGATGGAAGACTTGTACGTCCGAATCGTCGAGGAGGTCGCTCCGCAGAAACGGATGCCACGGCCATTCCCCAGATTGACGTACGAGGAAGCCGTATCAAGGTATGGGAGCGACAAACCAGACCTGCGGTTCGGGTTGGAGTTGCACAACCTCTCGGAGATCGCTGGGCGTAGTGGGCTCGGGGTGTTCACGGGGGCACTGGAGCAGGGAGGCGTCGTCAAAGGAATCTTGGCGCCCGGGAGTGCAGGGTTCACACGCCGTGAGTTGGACCACCTGACAGAGCTCGCCCGCCAGCGGGGCGCACGCGGTCTCGTCACGATTGGGCTGGAAGGAGAAACAGGCGCTCCGTTGTCGGCGCTCGAACCGGCCGGCGTGCGGTCGGCCGTCGCGCGGCATCTGAGTACCGAGACGGTGCGCGAGATCGGCGACGCCCTCGGGGCCCGCCTCGGTGACCTGGCCGTGATCGTCGCGGGCTCGGCGGATGTCGTTCATGCCTCGCTTTCCGCGCTTCGCAACGAGCTTGCCGAGCGGTTGGATCTCGCGGATCCCGATGAGCTCGCGTTCGCGTTCGTCACCGATTTCCCCCTATTCGAATGGCAGGCGGATCCCGGTCGGTGGAGTTCGGCGCACCATCCCTTTACCGCCCCGAATCCAGATCACGTTGACCAGTTGGAGTCTGCGCCTGGCCAGGTGCTGTCCCGCGCGTATGACGCCGTTGTGAACGGGTATGAAGTGGCGTCCGGTTCGATCAGGATCCACAAACAGGACCTCCAGGCCCGCATCTTCAATCTGCTGGGATACACCGCGGAGGAGACGAGAGAGCGGTTCGGGCATCTATTGGAGGCATTCGAGTATGGAGCGCCTCCGCACGGCGGGTTCGCCTGCGGCATCGATCGATTCGTCGCGGTCTTGGCTGGGGAGACGAGCATCCGCGAGGTGATCCCGTTCCCCAAGACGCAAAACGCACAAGACCTGATGACATCCGCGCCGTCAACCGTCGATGCGGAACAACTCTCGGAACTCGGATTGGGATTGGCCGACCCGTCCTAAAACACTGGCGTTCTCGGGATTTCTAAGGGCCGGTTGTATACTGAACTCCGTTCCTGTTCCGCACTTACCCGAGGTATACCCGCTTGAAAATCAGCACGGAGTCAACTGAAGACCGACAGGTGTTTCTCCAAGTAGAGCTGGAGGAGCCGGAGATTGAGTCCCATAAGCAGAAAGCGTATCGGAAGCTGGTACAGCAAGCAGTAATCCCCGGGTTCCGGAAAGGGAAAGCTCCCCGGTCGATCTTGGAGCGATACCTCGGCGTCGAGACCTTCATGCAGGAAGGCTTGGAAGAACTGCTGGAGACCTCGGCGAACGAAGCGGTCGAACAGGAGAACCTTGACGCGGTCGGCCGTCCGGAGATCACGGACGTCGAATCGTTGGACCCGATCACGTTTAAGGCCACGATCCCGTTAACGCCGCTCTCTGACCTAGGGGACTTTCGCTCCATCCGCGTACCGTGGGAGCAACCAGGGGTCAAGGACGAGGATGTCCAAGAGGCACTCGAGAACGTCCGTCGGCAAGGGACACCTTGGGAGCCGGTCGAGGACCGGCCGGTGCAAGCCGGCGATCTCGTCACATTGACCGCAAAGGGTACGGTGCCGGGTGGTGAGGAGGATGAAGCGGACGTCCAGACATTCCTTGAAGAAGACGGGATGAGCTTCCCGGTTCAGGAAGGTGCATCCTGGCCGGTGGCGGGGTTCGCTGAGCAACTCGTAGGACTGGAACGCGACACGGACAAGGAATTCACGCTGGCTCTGCCTGATGATCACCCGAACGAAGCACTGCAGGGCAAAGAGGGGTCGTTCACCGTTCGAGTGACGGAGGTCAAAGAGCAACAGCTCCCGGAGATGGACGACGAGTGGGCAAAGGGAGTGATGGATGGGTTCGACACGATGGTCGAGCTCCGCGAGCGGGTCGAGTCCGACCTCCGGACCCAGGCAGAGTCCCGCGCAGATGCTGACTACGAGGAGCAGGTCCTAGACGCGCTCGAGGAACAGGCGAAACTCGAGTTCCCGCCGATTATGGTGGAGACCGAGATCGACCACATGCTCCAAGATCAGGATGAACGCATGCGCCAGATCGGTGTCTCACTGGCCGATTATGCTGCCAGGACGGGGCAGGAACCGAGTGAACTGCGCGAATCGCTGCGAGAGCAGGCTGAGAAACGAGTCGTCCGATCGCTGATCGTTTCCGAACTGACCGAACAGATCGGGATCGAGGCGACGGAAGACGACATCGACGAAGAGATCGAGAGGTTACTCGAATCCCAGGGGGCCGATGAAGCGGCCCGACAAAGCGCGGCCGAGCTCTTCTCCCAAGAGGCTGCGCGGGACACCGTTCGCCGCCGCCTGGTGGCGCGGAAGGCGGTGGATCACTTCACCACAATCGCAAAGGGTGAAGACTCACCGGATCCTGCTGCGGAAGAACAAGAGGAATCTCCATCAGAGAATGCCGATGAGGGCGATGAAGAGGAGTAATGCTCATATGACGCTGTTCAACCCACACGACCGCCCGCCTCACGACGCATCCGACATCGTGCCGATGGTGATCGAGACCGGCGCACGCGGTGAGCGTGCGTTTGACATCTACTCGCTGCTTCTAAAAGAGCGGATCGTCTTCTTGGGAACGCCAATCAATGACCAGGTTGCCAACTTGATCGTGGCGCAACTGCTGTACTTGGAGCGAGAAGACGCCGAAAAGGACATCAACATCTACATCAACAGCCCGGGTGGAGTCATCACCTCCGGGTTGGCGATCTACGACACCATGCAACTGATCCGCCCGGATGTCTCGACGATCTGCGTCGGGATGGCGGCAAGCATGGGCACCGTGCTGTTGTGTGCGGGAACGAAGGGAAAGCGCTACGCGCTCCCGAATGCGACCATCCACATGCACCAACCCGTGGGCGGCGCGCAGGGCCAGGCGGCAGACATTGAGATCGCGGCGCGCGAGATCCTTAGAGTCCAGGAGATCATCCGCGGGATTCTCTCGGCCCAGACCGGGCAGCCGATCGAGAAGGTTGCGCGGGATACGGACCGTGACTACTACCTTACGGCGGCCCAAGCAAAGGAATACGGGCTCGTGGATGAGGTGCTCGCGGGGCCGGTTCCGTCGGTCAACGGTACGGGTCCAGGCAGCTAGTCGGGTAGCGGATCCGCCTACTCCGGCGGCTGGAGGCGAAACGATGACTATGAGCTCGCGCCGAGGCGGCGATGGGAGCGGCGGAAGCTTCTCTGGAGGGCCGGGAGGTTCCGGCTCAAATGCCGGCAGCGCCTACCGCTGCTCGTTCTGCGGGAAACAACAAGCACAGGTCAAACGGCTGATCGCGGGACCTGACCAGGTCTATATCTGCGACGAGTGCGTACACGTCTGCACGCAAATCCTTACGGAGCAGGTCTCCTCTCCCGTTTCTTCCCCTCGACCGGAGACAGCCCCGAACGGTGGCGAACCCGTCGGCGATCCCGCGAAAACCCTTACACCCCGGGAGATCTACGAGCGGCTCAGCGAGTATGTGATCGGCCAGGAGCGCGCGAAGCGTGTGTTGAGTGTGGGGGTGTACAACCACTACAAGCGCATCAATTCCCGCGAGACTCCGGATGTGGATCCCGATGTCGAACTAGAAAAGACGAATATTCTGCTCGTGGGACCCACCGGGAGCGGCAAGACGCTGCTTGCGCAGACCATGGCGCGCATCCTGGACGTCCCGATTGCCATTGTGGACGCGACGTCTCTAACGGAAGCGGGGTATGTCGGTGAGGACGTCGAGAACATCCTGCTCCGGTTGATCCAAGCTGCGGACTACGACATCGCACGCGCAGAACGCGGGATCATCTATATCGATGAGATCGACAAAACGGCTCGAAAGGCCGCTAATCCCTCCATCACGCGCGACGTGTCGGGCGAAGGAGTCCAACAAGCGCTCCTAAAGATCGTCGAGGGGTGTGTCGCAAACGTGCCGCCACAGGGCGGACGCAAGCACCCGCACCAAGAGTTCATTCAAATCAATACCGACAACATCCTGTTCGTTTGCGGCGGCGCGTTCGAGGGGATTGAAGAGGTGGTCCGCGAACGGGTTACGCGGAGCCAACAACGCATCGGCTTCCAGGTGCGGGCGCTAGGGCAAGACATCGCCGAACTGAACCGGATCATGGCCCAGTTGTCACACGACGATCTGCTCTCGTACGGGATGATCCCGGAGTTCGTAGGACGGATGCCCATGGCCGTGGCGTTAGATCCGCTGCAGAAGGATGAGCTCGTCCGAGTCCTTACGGAGCCGCGTAACGCGATTGTCAAGCAGTACCAGAGCTTGCTAGGACTGGACGGCGTCGAGTTGGAGTTCCACCACGATGCCCTGGAGGCGATCGCGGATCGGGCAATCGGGCAGAAAACGGGCGCACGCGGACTGCGGACGGTCGTGGAGGAAACCCTACTCGACATCATGTATGACGTCCCGAGCGTCGAGGGGATCGCCCGATGCCTCATCACGGGAGACGTGATTCGGGGCATCGCGCCGCCGTTCCTCTTCAACGAGGCCGGAGGTCCGGTACAGCTGGCGCTCAGCGAGCGCGGGGCGTAGCGGCAAGCAGCCCTTTCCGGCCTGACGATGCGGCGGCCCCTATTCAGGGACTGAATATTTCTCGTTGAGCCCCAGTTGGTGGGCGATACGAACAGTGGCCTCGACGCCCAGCCGGATGTCATCGATCGCGATGCGTTCGTTTGGGCCATGAGCCAACCGCGCGATGTCCTCCGCGGGAATACTCCGTATTGGCGTGAATCCGTATGAGACCGTGCGGGGATCGAGGAGGCGGAGATCGGTTGAGGCGGGGAGCAGCATGGGGACCAGATCTGAGGACGGCTCGAGTTCCGCCATCGTCGTCCGAATCGTTGTGGCCAACAGGGAAGTCGCTGGGGCGGTCCGGGGATGAGATTCTTGCCCCACCTCAACCTCCGGATCGATTCTCGCACCGGCGAGGCGATCCCTGATCGCCTCGAGGACCTCCTCTCTCGATGTGCCTGGCAGGTAGCGCACCGAGAACAACGCCCTGGCCTCAGTTGGGATGCCGCTAGCCGCGTGACCAGATTGAAGTCCGGTGAGGGTCACGGTCAGGTGGAACATTGCGTGGAGAGCACGACGTTGAGAGTCAGTCATACCAACCCCGCGCCGCAAGATCATGGGCCCGACGATGGGCATACCCAAGGCACGTTGCCCAACGCGTCGGAACCAAGAACCCGAGGCCGAGATCTCCCGTACCATCGCTTCGGTCGCTTCGGTGCGCGTCCATGCCCAATGCGTCCGCGTGAGATGGGCTACCGCACGTGTCGCTTCTTCGGCGGGGTTCTCTCCACTAGGAACTGATGCATGGCCCAGGTCGCCTGGGCCCGAGGCTCCAAAGGTGAGCGTGAGCCGGAAGGCTCCTTTCTCAGCGATGGCGTATGTGAAGAGAGTCCTACCGCTGAACGTGGTGCGATACCCGCCACCCTCGCCCAAGGCGAAATCGGCATCGAGGACATCTGGATGGTGCTCCTGCAGCCAGCCGACCCCCAACCTGCCACCTTCCTCTTCATCGGCTGCCGCGACGAATAGCACGTCACCAGGCGGTGGGTCGTTGGCCAACACCGCCAGCGTTGCCGCATTTACGGCACTCCTCCCTTTGTCGTCGATGGCGCCTCTGCCAAAGATGAAACCGCCGTCAACGTCCGCTGAGAGGGGTCCATGATCCCATGCTGCCAGATCACCGGCCGCCACCACGTCAAGATGAGAGAGCAAGAGCAGCGTCGGCGCTGCTGCATTGACGCCAGGCACGCGTGCCGCCACCGACACGCGTCCCGGCTCTGGCTCGAACATGCGAGCCTGAATGCCACGGTCTGCGAAGAACCGTTCAATCAATGATGCGGCGGGGCCCTCCGGTCTGCCGGGGTTGGTTGTATCGATCCGTAGCAGGTCCCGCATTAATACGACCGTATCATCTAGGAGCGTGTCTGATATTTGAGCGGCCAATGGATGGCTCCCCGTTTAGCGGGACATCGCGAGTAATCGTTCGATTTCGTTCGTGAGATCAAGCCCGGCGACTGGAACACCGTTCTGATCGAGGACTCGTCCGGACTCTAATCGGACCTCGCCGTCCGCGAGTGCTTGGAGGGTTGCCATCAAGAGCGGGACTTCCCTGCGGACCCCCTCGTTGCGGATCGCCTGGAATAGCGGAGTGTCGTCGAGGTTGGTTGGCACGAGCGGCGACGCCGATTCCCTGTCACTCCACAAGGAATCGAACGGCGGTCCGCGAAGCGGGAAACGGCAGAACGAAATGAGCGGACCTTGGTCAACTTCGCCGGTAGCCAGTTGCGTCATCGCACCGCTAACAGGTGCATGATCTACGATCTGCTGCCGGATCACCTCCTGCCATGTACCGACGGGCCCGCCGGGAGCGGCAGGGTGGAGGTTGAGTGTTGGGATTTCCGATACGACCGACTCATCCAAAACTACTAGCAGCCCGGCGAGAACGAGGAGATCCACCGGTTGTGGTCGGATGAGGTCCAAGACCGCTCGGTTGTAACGTGAGCGCCAGTTCTTGTCGTCGGCATGCCGTCTGCGGTAATCGCGGAACGACAGCGCCAGCGGTCGCAATCTCAGTTCGTCGATGAGATCCAGGAAGGTATCGCTGCCACGCGCCTCTCCCCGTTCCCTGTTACAAAAAACGAATTCGACCGAGGCGTTCAGGTCGCCTCGATCGATTGCCGCAGTCGTGGACTCCAACAGCCTGCGCGATCCGGGTCCCCTTCCGGTGGACATCCAACCGAGGCGAAGTTTCGAGGGATCGATGAGTGGCGCGCTGGAGGACACGAGAGGCTCAGATCTGCATGACCACCTTGAGGGCATCGTCTGAGCGTTGGTCGTAAAGGCGGTACGCCTCCGCCGCATCGGCCAGCGGTAGCCGATGCGTTACGAGCCAGGTCAGGTCGATCCAACCGCGGTTGACCAGTTCGACGGCATCCCGCACCGCGCCCGCCGGTTCGGGATCGGACGCGTTGTACGAGGTCAGCACCGTCAAGCGCTTCTGAAGCATATCGAACCATTCGATTGTCACATCCTGCGGGTGTGGCGAACCGAAAGGAATGATGGTCCCGTCGATTTTCGCCAACCGGATCGCGAGCCCAGGTGCTTCGTGAGTTCCGGATGCCTCCACGACGACATCTGCCATCGCACCGGCGGTGAGATCGCTGATCGCTTCGGTTGGATCGACTTCGGCAGGAGCAAACACGGCGTTGGCGCCCTGTTGCAATCCCTGCTGCCGGCGGTATTCGAGCGGTTCAATCGCAATGATTTGCTTCGCGCCGAGCCGCCTGAGGCATGCCACCCACAAGAGGCCGATCGGCCCTTGCCCGATGACTACGATTCGCTTCCCGACCATGCTGCCGTATCGGCTGCAGCCCCAAAGCACGGTTCCCAGTGGCTGACAGGTGACCCAAACCGACGTGTCGACCCCGGGCGGGAGCTTGATCAAGCTGCTTGGCGGCGCGACGAGGTATTCCATGCCGCCGGTCAATCGCGGCGGAAGAACGATGACGGGATCACCGGTCTCGAACCCGTCCGTCCGGGCTTCTTCCACGATCCCGGCGCACTCGTGGCTGGGCAAGCCGGGCGGCATCGGGTATTCCTCTTCGGGCGCCACTTCGCGGTATGGGCCCATGTCGCTTCCGCAGATCGAGAGGCTCTGCATCTTCACCAGGACCTGGCCTTCGGGCAACTCGGGTTCTGGGATGTCCGTGAGCGTGATCGTTCCGGGTGCGCTGAGCTGAATGGCTCTCATGGTGCTGTGTGCCTCCGTGATCCCGTGTCCACTGCCCCGCAGAAGAGCGTAGCCGACTCGGAAGTTGGGCGCGAGAGATGCGGCCTCCGACCACGGCTGAGCAATCGATCGAGCGGTGGAGCGACTTTGCCGGACTGGTCTTTTCGCGTACCTCGAGCTCGCGGCGATCTACTTGTATGCGCCACGGATCGAACGCCAGCGCATGGCGAGTACGTCGAGAAACATGTGTACGGGATGATGCCACCGGACGCTACTTCCGGGGCCGTAGTGCCAATCCACCGGGATTTCGTGGATGGTCATGCCTTGTTCTTTCGCCAACAACAGGAGTTCGGTATCGAATGCGAAGCCCATGCATTGCTGGCGTGGAAAGATCGCATCGGCCGCTGGTGCGGTGAACGCCTTGAACCCGCACTGTGTGTCTCGATAATCCAGGCCTGCGACCCAGCGAACCACGGAATTGAACATCCGGCCTGCGAACCTGCGCATTGCGGGTTCGCCGACCCGGACCGCGCCGGTGGCCTCGCGAGATCCGATGATGATGTCGTTCGTGGCCGTTTGCGCCACTGCGTGAGTGAGGACATCAGGTGGGACCGCGAGGTCGACGTCCATAAAGACGCGCACTGCACCGGTGGCTTGGAGCATCCCTTGCCGGACTGCATGCCCTTTGCCTTGATGCGTCAGGCGGAGGAGCCGCGTACGCCGGAACTGCGCGACGCACGACTCGGCTACGGCGCCGGTGGAATCGGTGCTGCCGTCGTCCGCGACGATCACCTCGGCATCGGGAAACCGTTCGTCCAAGAAATGGTTGATCGTCTCGACCGACGCAGCCAAGCGCTGCTCCTCATTGAACGCCGGGAGGACGATCGAGAGCGATGGCCGATTGTTGCGCGTGGCGTCCGCCAAGGTTCCGAGGAGGACCGGTCTGGCCTCCTGCTTATCCGTCCGTCTGCTCCAACTCGAAAGCCGAGTGGAGCGCGATGGCAGCTTGCTCGACGGCGGATTCTTGCACCACGCAGGTGATGCTGATTTCTGCGGTGGTGATCATCTCGATGTTGATTCCGGCGGCGGAGAGAGCGCGGAAGGTCCGGGCCGCGTATCCGGGAGCATTCTGGAGGCCGGCACCCACGACCGAGATCTTCGCGAGATTGCGATCGGCGGTGACTTCGTTTGCACCCAGTGAATTGGCGACGCCACGAACATGATGCAGCGTAACGTCGAGGTCGACCGTACCGACGGTGAATGACAGGTCGCTGTGGCCGTCCTCACCGAGGTTCTGGACGATGATATCGACGCTGATCCCGGCTTCGGCGAGCGGCGAGAATAGCTCTGCTGCGATGCCTGGCCGGTCTGGGATGCGGCGGACGGTAATACGCGCGACGTTGGAATCGTGTGCGATGCCGCGAACCTTGTTCCTGATCTCCATCAAGGGTCCTCCATGGATCCTGGTCCCTCGGCCTTCCCCGAATGTCGAGGCCACGTGGATGGGAACGTTGTAAACCCACGCAAGCTCGACGGCTCGGTGGTGCATGACGCGGGCGCCCTCGCTTGCGAGTTCGAGCATCTCTTCGTAGGAGACATCCGCGAGCGGCCGCGCGTCATGCACCAATCTGGGGTCAGCGGTGTAGACGCCGTCGACGTCGGTGAAGATCTCGCACGCCTCAGGCCGTAACGCAGCAGCGAGGGCGACTGCGGTCGTGTCAGAGCCGCCGCGGCCCAAAGTCGTCGTTTCCAGCGCTTCAGTCGTCCCTTGGAATCCGGCGACGATCACGATGTTCCCCCGAGCGATCTCGTCTAAGGCGCGGCGAGGTTCGACCTGAGCAATGCGTGCCCGCGTGAAATCGGCATCGGTCCGAATCCCGGCCTGGAGCCCGCTAAGGCTGACTGCCGGATGGTTCCGCTCTCGCAGTGCCATGGCCAGGAGTGTGCTGCTGACGAGTTCGCCCGTCGAGAGGAGCGTGTCGAGTTCGCGCGGGTCGGGGTCGGTAGTGACCGAACGCGAGAGGCGGATCAGTTCGTCCGTTGAGGACCCCATTGCCGAGACGACGACGACCATATCGTCGCCTTGCTGACGTGCGCGAGCGATCCGTTCGGCGACGCCAATGATGCGCTCCACGGAACCGACCGACGTCCCCCCGTATTTTTGAACGCGGAGCGCCATCAGACTGCGGCAACCGCCGCGCCGTCGCGGGACGGTGCGACGTGGAGGCACCGGGCGGGAACGTTGCGCTCGCGTGCCTCCCTCTCCATCGCGTCCCCGACTACCTGAGTCCGGTCCGCGGGTACGAGCGCCAGTACGGTCGGCCCCGCTCCGGACAGAAACGCCCCGTAGGCGCCGGCGTCGATAGCGGCTCGGATGAGGGGCGCAGTTGCTGGCATCAGTTCGGCGCGCTGCGGTTGATGGAGGCGGTCCTCGGTTGCCAACCGCAGGTCGGCCCAATTGCCGGTGTTGAGCGCGTTCACTAGCAAGGCGGTGCGTCCGACATTGAACACGGCGTCTACTCGTGGCACGCGTCGTGGCAGCACCGAGCGAGCCTCCTTCGTCGACATCGTGACGTCGGGTATCAGCAGAATGCAAACCAGTGTGTCTGGGAAGGTGAGGGAGCGCACGATGTTCTGGGAGTCGGAACCCGGCACCGTGAGGCAGGCTCCACCCCAGATCGCGGGGGCTGCGTTGTCGGCGTGACCCTCGAGCTCGGCCGCCAGCCCAAGGTGCTGTTCGCGGTTTAGCGCTCCGCCCGCGATCTGGTCCGCGATGAGGATGCCGGCCACCGTTGCCGCGGCGCTGCTACCGAGACCGCGCGTGAGCGGGACGCCATTGTTTGCTTCCAATCTCAGAGACGGCAATCTAATCCCGAGTTCCCGAGCCGTGTGGGCTGCGGACCGATAGACGAGATTGCGATTCGTCGCCGGCAGGTGAGCCGCACCCTCTCCGGTGATGGTTACCTCGAGCTCGGTGCCTGGAGACACCGTGACTTGGTTCCACAGGTCGAGGGCGAGGCCGAGGCAATCGAACCCAGGACCCAAGTTCGCGGTCGTTGCCGGCACGGAAACCGTGAAAGGGGCGAACTGGCCTTCCGAAGTCATGTGCTGTTGTTGCGTCCAGATGGTGCTGGTCGAGTCAATGTGACAGTCAGTATATGAATGAGCGAGACGTTCTCTTGATCACTGCGACGCAAGCCGTACGGTCGATGCGAATGACGAAATATGACCCCACCAAGCTGCCGCTCGGGCTTGGTCGTCCGGGCTGCCATCTCGGCCATCGATGACAAGCCTCGCAGAGCGAGTGTAAGAACCGATCCACTGGAGATCTGTTCGGCCGTGCCCCCACTTCCAGGGTTTGCCTCGGGCACTGCGAAGCGCCACATCGCATGTCGAGCGCGTCAGTGGGACCGCGTTCCAAAAACGCACCGATTCCGAAGGTGATCCGCTCCAGACCCAGAACGAATCCAACGCGCCGCGGTGGTACGTCGCGCGGCGCACGTGCGCATTCGCACCGAACCGAGCGAAGTCTTCGCCGTGCGGGTAATCGGTCACGTCTCGTAGAACGCCATCCACCAAGAAGAAGCCAACAAGGAAGAAACCCGGGGCACCGAAGAACCGCGCGCCGTCGTGTGGCGTTAACCGAGCGACAAAAAACAGGTAGTCACCAGGTCCACATGGCCGGAGGCCCGCTGCTCGCGGCGAGTGATTCGGGTTGTCTCCGTATGTGAATGTCCGAAACTCTGGGTCGTCGTGGACGAGCGTTGCCCGGTAGTGGTCTGGGACGTACTGACCCAGGCTCTCGGACGGGTCGTTCCAGCACGGGATCCGGGCGTACGCGGGAAGCGTTGGCGCCCAATGTTCCCGTTCTTCGGGAATCGGGAGCACTTCGAAGGAGCCATCAGGAAACAGCGGGCTACGCACCGGATGGGAGGCGTTCGCGCCGACGTTAACGAGGAAAACGCGCGAATGTGGATCGACTGGTGCGTGGGGGTTTGGATTCATGAATTCGGTATTGGAGATGGATAGGACAGGATAGACATGGTGCGATGGGTCGTTGCCCGACACAATCAGGCACGATGGTTTTCTGAATCGAGAGGGCGACGTCAGCGCGACGGTTGGTTGCGGGAGTCGACTTCGGTCTACCCGTGCGCTGAGGGGGTCGGATCAGTGCCAGGACGGACGTCATATACGACCCGCGTCCTGCGGTCGAAAGTTGCGATCACCCAAGCCCCCTCTGAGAGCCAGTCATAGCTGCCACGGCGAGCCGGTGCCGGGTCGAGTCGATACGAAAGACCCGAGATCGTGATCGAATACACAGGAACGATAATCGTGTGCTCCCACGGCTTCCAGGAGGTGCTCGGTACTTCCTCCTCTTCGACGGACATGCGATCGACTCGGCCTTCCAGGTTTGCCGGATCGGAAATGGGTGCGACCGGCAACGCCGCGTGAGGTCGGTCGGTGCCCAGGCGTCCGGACAACGACATGTATGTCAGGGTGCCCAATCCAATAGTCGCAGCCAGCATGAGCGGGAGGTAGTTACCAGTGACCACGGTCATGATGACCACAACGATTACCGCGATGACAATTGCCTGTGGGCCGAAGCTACTGCCGGACATCGGTGGCTCTCTCCACGTACTCCGTTATGACTAGCACGACTGGTCACAACGCTAGACCGGCCCCATCTCCGGCGTCAACCGCCGAACGAGTCGAGGCGGCTGACAGCTAGTTATAGTCGCGAGATGTCGGTTGAATCGGAGACAGGACGGCCGCCGGACGTGCGCGCGGACCGCTATCGGTTCGTCGTTTATGGCCTGATCGTCCTTGCCAACGCAACGACTGGGCTGAACTTTTTGGCGCCGTCTCCTCTCCTGACGCTGATCATCGACGATCTTCAGATCAGCAAAGCAGCGGCCGGCTTCCTCGTGACGACCATGACCCTGCTCGTCACCGTGGCTTCGATCCCGGCCAGCATCTTCGTCGTCAGATGGCGGCTCAAGCCGACCTTTGGGCTGGCTTGGGTGCTCCTTGGGACAGGGGTCCTGATAACGTTCTACTCCGGGTTCTGGGCAATGGTTGGAATCCGGCTGGTCCAAGGACTCGGTGCAGCGATCCAGATCCCGTTGATCGCTGGTCTGATGATGCGCTGGTCGCCAGAGCGCGAATTGCCGACGGTGAATGCCGTCGCCTTGGCGGCGTTAACCGTAGGTTTGGGGACTGGTTTAGTGGTCGGACCAATCCTTGCCGAATCGCCGTTGGGTTGGTCTGGCGCGCTCGGGGTTGAGGGCGGCGTAGGACTAGTTGGTGCGGTGGCATGGTTCGTATTCGGAAGGACGACTCCATCCGGCGACACGGCGGCTGGCCGGGCGACGCCGCCAGTAGCGTCGCCGACCGAGGTGTTGAGAGTCTTCCGGTCGAAGACAACGTGGCTCCTGGCGATCGCGGTGATCGGTCCGTGGGCTCAATTCACGACACTCAGCGCCTGGTTGCCGACGTTCTTTACTGATGTGAGAGGGATGGACCTGAGTGCCGCCGGCTTCACCACCGCGGTGTTCACGTTCGCGGGGATACCGGCGGCGCTGTTGGGTGGACTGCTGATCACACGCATGGGGAAACGTCGACCGATCATGCTGTGGAGCGGACTCCTGATCGGAGCGGGTGGGGTGGCAACGTTCGTATCGCCGGCTGGCTACCTCCTGTTCGCCGCGGTGCTGTTCACGGGACTCCTCCAATGGGCATACGAACCGGCCATATTCACCCTGCCGATCGAGCTGCCGGATTCTTCTCCCGAGCGCGCGGGGGCGATATGGGCAGCGATCCTGACGGTCGGAAACGCCGCAAGCTTCGTCGCACCCGTGTTCGTCGGGCGCGTCAACGACGTGACTGGGTCCTTTATCCCTGCGTTTACCATCATCTGCGCGACCTCACTGTCTTTGTTCTTTGCGATCCTATTCGTTCCGGAAACAGGACCGGGCCGGCGGTTGAAAACGGAGAGCACTCGTTCGATCTCCGCGGACTAGTCCGAGTTCTGCTCGGGCGCCGAGGGCGGTGCTCGGTGCGGATGTCGTCTTCGGTGTTAAGATTGCGGCGAATCTGACAGCTAATCGCCTGATTCAAAACCTTTCGCTAGGAGTCCAGAGCTTTCGATGGTCGCCCCACGACGCTCCGCGGCAAGCGTCAATGTGACGGAGGCGGCGCGTAGGTACTTCCAGCAATTCCTTGGTGAGGCGTCCCCGGTCACACCGCATGAGGTAGCGCTCTTCCGGTCCATCGAGGGCCGAGAGAAGGACGACCTCGTCGCGATCGGCGAGCGCGCTTACAGTGGCTTGAGCGCGCGTTGGGAGTCGGATGATGCCGGTGACACAGACTCCGGTGTGGCGCTGTTCGAGGACGGGCCAACGCTCGCGCTGGAGGACCTTCGAACTGCTGCGTTCGTCGTGCTGGTCAATGTGGTGGCCGTCGAGCTCGAGATCGAGGGCCCGGCGCAGGTACGTCAGGAACGGGGTCTCGTTCTAGTGAACACGCTTCCTGCCATTTATCACGACCACCTCATCCTCTGCGGCCGGTTCTCGATGGATGCTATGCAGGGCGTGCGCCGTGCAGAAACATTCTCGGGCCTGCTTGAGGAAGTCGTAGATCGACTCGGATCGTTGGTGGAGTTGGCTTCGCAGGCCATGATGGGCGCGGAAGTCGACCCCTTCGAGACGATGGAGCACGAAGACTGCGAAAAGTGCGGGCATCTGCTCCAGCGACACGTGGGATTCGAGTCGTGGGCAGACGTTCGGGGAGAACACAACCGGTGGTGCCCAGGCGTTCGGGACGCGTAGGCCCAGGAGCGTCGCGCGGTTGTTGGATCTGTGAACTCGTCTGTCGCACGGGTGACGGCGCTCCTGATCGGGCAAGACGCGTTCCGTGATGAGCGAGGCCGTGCTCACGTAATCGGCATCTTTGACACGATTGGCGCGGCGAACTTGCCCATGGGATTCCAGTTCGCGATCTACTGCCGCTTGCACGGAGAAGGTAGCCACATCCTGATTCTGCGTGTGCTTGACCCCCAAGGCCGCGAGATGGTGCGCAGCGAGCCGATTGACGCCCAACTACTGCCCGTCCAGGGACACCAGTTCTTCATGAACCTGGGCCTGGAAGCCCGTGAAGAGGGAGTCCATCTCGTCCAAGCACTCTTGGACGATGAGCTGGCGCAGGAGGCGCCGCTCTTGGTGGAACACGGACCGGACGAGTGGCACCAGCATGATGGCGGGGCGCCGATCGATTTCGCTCCAGGGTAAGCACTGAGAGCGCCGGTGGTCACGCGGAGCGAAACGGACCACGGCACCGGATGGTGCGAGTTCCGTTTGACCGGAGGCTTTGCCCGGCTGCTGTCGCCATCCGTTCACAGCGCCGCGAATGACTGTAGCGCCTGGTTCGATCAGTTGGTGTTGCTGCCGGCGCTTAACATCCCCTACCGGTCCGGTCCAATACGCTGCTGATGCTTGGCGTCGATATTGGCGGGACCTTCACAGACCTCATCCGTGCGGATGCAGACGGGACGCTGACGGTCGCGAAGGTGCCGTCGTCGCCGAGCGATCCGATTTCGCCGTTGCTGAGTGGAATGGCTGAACTCGGCGTCTCGACCGACGAGCACATCGTCCACGGCAGCACGGTGGCCACGAACGCGGTGCTCCAAGGGACTGGGGCCCGGGTCGCATTGGTGACGACCCAAGGGTTCGAGGATGTGATCGAGATCGGTAGGCAGACCCGGTCGGGTCTGTATGACCTTCACGTGCCGCCCACGAGAACGCTTGTGTCGCGGGAACTTCGTTTCGGCGTCCGGGAGCGCGTTACGGCGGAAGGAAAAGTCCTTGTCTCCATCGACCAAACTGACCTGCGAACCGTTGTCGAGGCGATCGCGCAGAGCGGAGCCGAAGCGGTCGCGGTGTCACTGTTGTTTTCGTTTCTATACCCCGAACACGAGGAAACTCTCAGCCGAGCGCTGCGCACGGAGATCGAGCAGGACATTCCGGTATCGCTCTCGAGCACCGTGCTGCCGGAGTTCCGAGAATTCGAGCGGACCTCGACGACGGTGCTGAACGCCTATGTGGCGCCGGTCGTGTCGCGGTACGTACAGCGACTGCGACGAGACCTCGCGAACGATGTGCGGATCTTCTCCTCGTCCGGCGGAAGCCTGACGGTAGAGGAGACTGCGGAGAGGCCCGTACTGACGTTGCTCAGTGGTCCCGCAGGTGGGGTGTTGGGAGCGTTCGCGATCGCAAATGCCGCTGGTTTCGACCACGTGATCACGCTGGACATGGGTGGAACGTCAACGGATGTGGCGCTCTGCCCCGGAGAGGTGCCCAGGACTACAGAAGGAGAAATCGCTGGATTCCCCGTGCGACTGCGTACAGTCGACATCGGGACGGTCGGAGCGGGTGGGGGCTCTCTGGCGCATGTCGATGCCGGCGGTGCGCTGGCTGTCGGTCCGACATCCGCGGGCGCTGACCCCGGCCCGGCCGCGTATGGAAAGGCCGACCAACCCACGGTTACCGACGCGAATGTCGTGCTCGGACGTTTGCCCGCTAACATCCGATTGGGTGGGAGGCTGCGGCTCGATCGGGACGCGGCGGAGCGGTCGCTAATCGTTCTGGGTGAACACATGGGGATGGACGCAGTCACGTCCGCGTTAGGCGTGGTGAGCGTCGCAAACTCGAACATGGAGCGAGCCCTTCGCCGCGCGTCGGTTGAGCAGGGGTACGACCCGCGCGAGTACGCGCTGGTAGCGTTCGGCGGGGCAGGGCCCCTTCATGCGTGCGACCTCGCCGCCGCTCTGGAGATCGGCACGGTCATCGTGCCTCGGTACCCTGGTCTCACGTCAGCCGCGGGGATGCTGGTCTCCAACGCCGTGCGTGACCGGGCGCGGACCGTGATGGTCCCGGGTGAGGAGTGCACAACCGAGCTACTAAATGGGCTTTTCGCAGAATTGATAACCGAAGCCAGACGTGAAGCCGCGACTGTCGAGCGGTTCGCCGACGTCCGCTACCGCGGCCAGGGGTATGAGTTGACGGTCCCAATCGAGACAGACAATCCAAGGGATCTCATCGAGGCGTTCCACGGCGCCCACCACCAACGCTTCGGATACAGTTCGTGGGACGGCGACGTCATGGTCGTGGCCGTTCGCGTGCGGAGTATCGACCCGTCCCCATACGCAGGGTTGCTCTCGCAGGCGATACGGCGAGCCCTGATCCCCACCGAACCAAACGCACGACGCGTTCCGCTGGTTGATGCGTCGACCGGCCCGGTTGAGGGCGCTCTGTTCGAACGTGACGATCTGCGTGTCGGAGCAGAGATCGAGGGGCCCGCCGTCGTTACTCAGGTCGACGCCACCACGTACATCCCGTCCGGCTGGCGAGGGACCGTCGACCCAATGGCGAATCTGATCCTCAAACCATTCTCGAGGACTTCCGCATGAGCATCGACGCTGTGTCTCTGGAGGTCTTCCGGAATCGCCTCAGTTCAATCGCCGAGGAGATGGGAGTGACGCTGGCAAGAACGGCGCATTCGCCGAACATCACGGAACGACGGGACTTCTCGTGCGCGGTGTTCGACGCTGATGGCCGACTCGTCGCTCAAGCGGAACACATCCCCGTTCATCTCGGAGCGATGGCCGCCTCCGTCCAGGCCGGAATCGTGCGATTTGGCGGAACGTTCATGCGAGGCGATGTCATTGCGCTGAACGACCCCTTTCTGGGCGGGACGCATCTACCGGACGTAACGTTGATTTCGCCGGTGTTCGTGGAAGCTGACCCTGCACTGATCGGATTCGTCGCTTCGCGAGCGCACCATGCAGACGTTGGCGGGATATCCCCCGGGTCAATGCCAATCTCAACCGAGCTCGTCCAGGAGGGGTTCATCGTCCCACCGCTTCGGCTTGTACGCGCCGGGACGGTCAACGATGAAGTACTCGAACTCTTCTTCAGGAACGTGCGCACGGCGGACGAGCGGCGCGGTGACGTCGCCGCGCAGATGGCGGCGAATCAGATCGGCGAGAGACGGCTCCAGGACTTGGTTGGCACGCTCGGCAGTGACGGTTGGCGCGAACGCACCGACGCGCTTCTAGCGTACGGAGAGCAGATGGTCCGCGCTGCCCTCGCCGACATTCCCCGAGGCACCTTTCGGTTCCGAGATGAGATGGAGCCCATACCTGGTGAGGCGACACGACCGACGATCGCCGTGGCTGTTACCAGTGACGGGGCGGGGGCGTTGACGGTGGACTTTACGGGGACCTCCCCTGAGATGACGACAAGCAACATCAACGCAGTCGAAGCGGTAACCGTCTCGGCGGTGCTGTACTGCGTGCGATGTCTCGCTGACCCGCGGACACCCACGAATGCTGGAGCCGCCGTGCCAGTAACGGTGATTGCTCCGGAGGGATCACTGGTGCGGGCCCGGCCCCCACGTGCTGTGGCCGCTGGGAACGTGGAAACGAGCCAGCGAATCGTGGATGTGGTGCTCGGAGCGCTCGCACAAGCGGCCCCTCGCCGTGTCCCGGCTGCCAGTCAGGGCACGATGAACAACATCACGATCGGTGGCTCTGACCATCGGACCAGGTCGGCATTCGCGTACTACGAGACGCTAGCTGGTGGGGCTGGTGGGGGCCCGGGTGGGCCCGGAGGATCGGCGGTCCATACCCATATGACCAACACCATGAACACGCCGGTCGAGGCGCTCGAATACGCCTACCCATTCCGGGTGGTTGAGTACCGGATCCGGCGAGGGTCCGGTGGCGCTGGCATACACGGCGGCGGCGATGGCCTCGTCAGGTCCGTCGAATTCCTCGGCCCTGCGACTGCGACAATTCTCTCCGAACGCCGGTCCCGTGGCCCGTGGGGGATGAATGGAGGTGCGGACGGGATGCCTGGGCGCAATCGCATGCACCGTGCCGGCACCGGACCGATTGAGGAACTCCCGGCCGTCGTGAGCACATCCGTCGGACCCGGAGATGTGCTCACGGTCGAGACCCCTGGCGGGGGTGGTTGGGGAGAAGAGGGATCGAACGCCGCGCTTGGATCGTTCTCGACGGGTTCGATTTAGGACGGCTAACTAGGCAGCGCGGGTTCCGTTTCGGCCGAACGGCCTGGAACGTTCAGCGCACCTGATCCGCGAACCGGCCGCCGCGCCGCAAAAACAAGAAACGCGGCGCCGAGATACAAGAACAGCGAAGCCTCGAACGCAAGCGCGTACGAACCAACGGCATCGAAGATGAGGCCTCCGGCGAGCGGCCCAATGGCGAGCCCCAACCCCTGGACTGCGTTGATGGAGCCGAAAAGCGTCCCGAACGACCTGGTGCCAAAGACCTCTGCGACAAGCAGCGGGACGAGGACGACTGTCGCCCCCATGCCGATGCCAAAGAGAACAACGTAGGTCCACAGCGCCCATGTCTGCTGCGTCAGAAGGAGCAAGACCAGGCCTGTCGCCTGACAGCCGAACGATGCAAGCGCTGCGTACCGAACCGGGAATCGGTCTGCCAGCAACCCGAACACGAGTTTGCCGAGACCACCGACGCCAGACGTGATGCCGACCCCCAAAGCTGCGATGGTCGGGGCGAGGGCGTAATCGCGCATAAACGCGGCCTGGTGTTGGAGCACCCCGACTGTCGCTGTGGAGGCGAGGAAGAACGCACCTCCGACGAACCAGAACGCCGGCGTTCGGAGCGCATCCCCGATGTTCCATACCGGGTCGGTGGTCTGATCCGTGGCGTATGTCCCGGCGCCATCGGGCCCGGTGGCGCCGTCTGGGAGGAGCCCGAGGTCTGCAGGCGTGTTGCGAATGATCAGAAGGACAAAGGGAACGGGGAGCGTGATGAGGAGAAACCCGAGAAACGTCGCCGCGCGCTCCCATCCGAAGCCATCGATCACGGCGCCGATCAACGGTGCGAGGACGAGGCCGCCAAGGCCGATCCCGACCATCGCGATCCCCGTCGCGAGTCCGCGCTGGCGGTGGAACCATCGGGCGATCAACACCCCAACCGGGACCACTCCAAAGAACGCGGTTCCGACGGCGAGGACGGCCCACAAAAGGTAGAGAGTCCAGAGAGCCGAGACCATCGACAGCGCTAGGTATGAAGTACCGGCGAGGGCGAGGCCGACGAGGATCAGCGTGCGGGCTCGACCCCGGTCCATGAACCGCCCTGCGAACGGACCGGACAGACCAACGAGCAGGAAGTGGAGAGAGATGGCGCCGCTGATCTGGCCACGGCTCCAGCCAAAGTCCTCATCGAATGGAACGATGAAGAGTCCGAACGCATAGAACGCGGAGCCGGAACTGAGCGCGGTCAGCAGGACGGAGACCGCAACAATCCGCCAGCCGTAATAGGCGCGGCGGTCGAGAGCCAGGATCACCGAACGATGAACCTAGCCACCATGGCACGGGCTTGACCCCGTGCCATCGGACTCCTTCGCCCTCGCTTCCCGGCGGCTACACACCCAGGAAGGAACGCGTCGCCTCGATGAACTCCTTGGGTTTATCGACCGTGACCACGTGGCCGGCGCCTTCGACATCGATCCACCTCAGGTCTTTCGCCATGTGCTGCATCTTTTCGCGAAGAACGCCATCAAGCAGCGGGCTCTCGGCGCCTCGGACCTCGAGAATCGGGCACGGAATCACCTCGAGGGCATGCCAATACCGGCGGATTAGATCTTGGTCCGTGCCGTCGCGCAACGGGCCCGCGGTCAGCGCGGGGTCGGCTTTGGCCACCCATTTTCCGTCGTCGCGACGACGGAATCGGTCGTTGAGATCCCGACGGAGCCGTTCGTCTGCGACCCAGGGATTGGTCTCGCGGGCAGAGCCCACGGCATCGTCCAGCGAATCGAATTCAGTCGGTGCCGGCCGACGGGATCCCCACTGACGTTGAGCCTCTTCGCTCGATTCCGGACCAATGTCGACAATGATGATTCGGTCGACTTTCTCCGGGTGGTCCGTCGTGTACAGGAGCGAGTTCCAGCCACCCATGGACAGACCGGAGAGGATGACTTTATCGAACCCCAGGGCGTCGATGAACGCGCCCAGGTCCTCGACGAAGCGGTCGCGCTCGTAGCCCGAGGACGCCCACTCGCTCTCGCCATGCCCCCGCTGGTCCACGGTGAGGACATGGAAGCGGCTGGACATCTCTTCGGCGAACTCATCCCAAATGTGGGCCTGTCCAGTGTGGCCGTGGAGGCAGATGAGTGGCATCGCGCCTTCGTTTCCGTAATCGAAATACCGAAGCCGGACGCCGTTGACGGTGACGTGTTTCTCTTGCGCGGTGACTGTGGTCATGGATGTCCCTCCCCCTACGATCGATCCTTAGACGACCGTTCATTCTACCGGGATGCTGTACAACCCCGTATCTGGAAAGAGATCGAGCCAGGCGAACCAGAACGACGGCGTGGTCGGAAACTGACGAAGCTGCTCACCGGTCAGCGGACCGGCGATGGATAAGCCAGTCAGCACGTCCCAGGTGGACCCGGTTTCCTGGTCGGTCATCATGTTCTCGCCTGACCAATGGAAGTTCAGCGTATGTGTACCGACGACCCGATCCCATACGGCGCCAGTCGCGGCGTCAGCGTTGAAGGTCACGACGATTCGCTCTTCTCCGGCCGTATCGTTCACGACGAGCCGGGTAGACAGTTCCCGGTAGGGGTACGCCTTCTCGGCGCCCTCTAGCTGAAGGCCAATTACGAGCTCTTTACCGGGTAGCCGATTGTCCGGGATCGCGCGCCCGATGACGCCCGACTGCGAGCCGCGATAGTACGAGGCATAGGTGTCGATGGGAAATCCAGCGCCCTTGTCGAGCACGAGCGTGTCAGGGTGAAGTTCCCGCCATGTATCCCAATCCATGACCTGCGATGGGATTAGCTTCAGCTGCGCACCGCGCATCGGACCCTCGATCGCCCGGCTGTACGCCTGTGGCCAGTACGATTCAGTCTGGTGGTCATACATGACCAGATTGTTCAGGATGAGCTTGCCGGAAACGCCGAACGTAAGCGTTCGGCCCCCCACCTCTCGGCCATACACGATGGCCGTGTAGCAGAGGGGTCACCAGGTGACCGCAATCGGTACACCTCCGACGACATCGTTGACGATCTCGTGCCGGCTCAGCTGATACGTGGAATATGCGCGTGCGTGGCCGTTGATCTCTAACCCAATCACTTGCTCGTCAGGAGCCAGGCGGTCACCCGATTCGGCCGCTGTCTGGAGCCGGGGGTTGATGATGGCCGCGATCCGATCCCGGGGGACAATAGGGACCATCTCGAACACCCGGCCGGCAAGTGGATCTTTAGCTGATCCATCGTTTGTTTCGGCGGTTGAGAGCGTCACCTGCTGTGAACCTCCGCGCGGAACACAGATGGCTAGGGCAATAAACGCCAACGCACCAATAGCCAACAGGACCGGAAGGAAACCCCACCGGTGTGGCAAGTAGGCGCCGATTCCGGCGGCTTCTTGTGGTCGAGACGGTCGGTCGAGCCGGTTCATTCGCAAATCCAGCTTACGGACGCGGGTGGTGGTGTGCACCGCCGCCGACTCGAACGACGGAGCGGGTCCGGCGGGGCGACCGCTGCTATACTGAGGTACGCCGAAGTCCCCGCTATTGGATGCCGTGCAGTTGTCCCCGAAGGGCAGAGGTGGATCAGACGATACATGACGCGTGCGGCGTCGTTGGGGTCTTCCTTCCGGAAGGCGACGCTGCGCGCGTAACTTCCTTCGGGATCTTCTCGCTGCAACATCGCGGCCAAGAGAGTGCTGGCATTGCGACCGTCGAGACCGACGGTACCTTCCATCACCATAAGGGGTTGGGGTTGGTATCGCGGGTCATCGATGAGGACGTGCTCGCGCGTCTCCCCGGCCCCTCTGCAATCGGCCACAATCGGTACTCGACAATGGGGTCGAATACTGTCGCGAACGCTCAACCCATCCGCGCATCTGGCCCAGGCGGAGAGCTGTATCTCGCCCACAACGGGAACGTGGTCAACGCGGAGCCCCTCCGGCGAGAGTTGCTCGACCTCGGGGTCCGCTTCGAGGGCTCAACCGATTCGGAAGTAATCGCCTACCTCATCGCGAATGCACCTGGCGACCGTTGGGAGGAGCGCATCGCGGCAGCGATGCGGCGAATGGAGGGAGCGTACAGCCTGACGATCATTACCCAGGAAGCAATCTATGCGGTCCGCGACCCTCAAGGGTTCCGTCCGCTGTGCTACGGGAGTTTGGACGGTGGTTGGATGGTGGCCTCCGAGACATGCGCGCTGGAGAATGTGGGGGCACAGTTCGAGCGAGATGTCGAACCGGGTGAGATCGTGCGAATCGCCGCGGATGGCGTGACGAGCACAATTGGCCGGTCCGGGCGGCGCTCGCTTTGTGTCTTCGAGTACATCTATTTCTCGCGGCCCGACAGCCACTTAAGCGGCGAACGTGTCTACCTGACCCGGGAGGCGATGGGAGCACAGTTGGCACGCCGGCATCCGGTCGATGTGGACCTGGTGACCGCCATCCCTGATTCCGCGATCGCGGCTGGCATTGGCTACGCGCGCGAAGCGGGTATCCCGTTCACCGAGACGATGGTCAAGAACCGCTACGTTGGCCGGACGTTCATTCAACCGGACCAGCGATTGCGAGACGAGGGCGTGCGCCTGAAGTTCACGCCGCTCACTGAAGTCATCGAAGGGAAACGGCTGGTGGTCGTGGACGATTCGATCGTGCGCGGCACCACGACGGAGCGCGTCATCAACTTCCTGCGTTCCGCGGGTGCGGCCGAGGTGCATCTTCGCGTCTGTGCACCGCCTATCAAGTATCCGTGTCACTACGGGATCGACATGCCCAGCCGCGCCGAGTTGATCGCATCCAATCGGAGCATTGAAGAAACGCGGGAGGTTTTGGGAGTAGACAGCTTGGGGTACCTCGATACGACCGGCCTCTACACAGCGATCGGGCAGGAAGGGCCTGGGTTCTGCGATGCCTGTTTCACGGGCGAGTATCCGGTGCCGGTCCAACTCGAGCTGGATAAGTTCGTTCTCGAGCGGATGTAAGTGGCAAGACCTGCCTCGTCTGGCAGCACATACGCCGATGCCGGCGTTGACATCGCGAAAGGCGATGACATCGTCCGCGCGATCGCTCCAGTCGTACGCCGGACCTTCACGAACGGCGTTTTGGGGGATATCGGCGGGTTCGGCAGCCTTTTCAAACTGCAGGACTATCAGGAGCCCGTGCTCGTTGCGTCCGCTGATGGCGTCGGCACGAAACTGAGGCTTGCGGTCGCTGCGAAGTCCTACCGAAGCGCGGGAGCGGACATCGTGAACCACAGCATTAACGATGTGTGGGTGCAGGGCGCCGATCCCCTCTTCTTTCTCGACTACGTTGGAGCCGGCAGGTTGGATCAGGATGCCGTCGTCGGGCTCGTGCAGGGCATGGCCGACGCCTGCACGGACGCCGGGTGTGCGTTGATCGGTGGGGAAACCGCGGAGATGCCAAGCGTGTACAAGGAAGGCGACTACGACGTCGTCGGTTTCCTTGTCGGAGCCGTGGAGCGGTACCACCTGGTCGACGGGTCAGGGATACGGTCCGGGGACGTGTTGGTTGGCCTCCCCTCGAGTGGGTTGCACACGAACGGCTATTCCTTGGCGCGCCAGGCGTTCGGGCTCGATGAGAATCCTGGCATGCTCGATAGGTACATTGACGAGCTCGGATCGACGCTGGGAGAGGCCCTGCTGGCGGTACATCGCCCGTACTACCACCCCCTGAAACCCGTACGGCCGATGCTGCGAGGGATGGCCCACATTACTGGCGGCGGGATCATTGGGAACCTCCCGCGCATGTTGCCTGCGTCTCTCCGAGCGGTCGTCAGACGCGACTCTTGGGAAGTACCCCCGCTCTTCACGTTGATCCAAGCGGAGGGTGCCATCGACACACAAGAAATGTACCGCGTGTTCAACATGGGCATCGGATTCGTCGCCTCCGTCCGTCCCGCGGATGTCGACACCGTGGTCGCTGCTGGTAGCGGCCTTGTCATTGGCGAGGTGCTGGATCGCGGAGTGGGACAGGACGCTTTGACCCTCGCATGAACCGTGCGGATCTCTAACGTCGAAGGATGTCGCGACCGGCCAAATGAGTTCGGACGGAGGGCAGCGTGACGTTCCGTGCGCTCATGAGCGTCTCCGACAAGGCTGGGATGTCTGACCTGGCAGCTGGTCTGGTCGACCTGGGTTGGGAGGTCTACGCCTCGGGAGGGACGCTGCGGGCGCTCCATGATGCTGGGATAGAGGCTGTGTCAGTCGAAACGCTGACGGGGTCGCCCGAAATGTTCGACGGCCGCGTAAAGACACTCCATCCCAAGATCCACGGCGGGATTCTGGCCCGACGAGGCGACCCGGACCACATCCGCCAGATCGAGGAATTCGAGATCCCAACAATCGACCTCGTCGCTGTGAACCTATATCCCTTCGTAGAAACGGTATCCGGGGCTCGAGAAATCGGCCTAGACGAGGCGCTTGAGCAAATCGATATCGGTGGCCCGACACTTCTGCGGTCAGCCGCGAAGAACTTCCCTTCCGTCGTCGTGCTGTCTGACCCCGAGGACTACACGGACGTGATCGATGCACTCAAGCGCGGTGTGGTTCCGTTGATGGAGAGACGGCGACTCGCCCGAAAGGCGTTCCGTCATGTCGCGTTGTATGACACCGCGGTCGCGCAGTTTCTTGGGCGCGATTTGGATCTTGCTGGCATGGATGACGACACACTCGAGCTTGGACCGGAAGGCACAATTGCATTCGCTCGAACCCAGGAGATGCGGTACGGGGAGAACCCGCACCAAGTCGCAGCGCTGTATCGCAACATTGACGTGAATCGCGCGGGTCCCGAGGGAGTCCTAGCTGGGAAACAGCTGCACGGGCGGGAGATGTCGTATAACAACGTGCTCGACGCGGACGCCGCGTGGGCCGTAGTCTGCGACTTTTCCGTGGCCCCGACCGTTGCTGTCATCAAACACGGGAATCCGTGCGGACTCGCGTCGAGGTCGACGCTTGACGCCGCCTACGCGGCCGCGTTGGCGGGAGACCCCGCCTCAGCGTATGGCGGAATCGTGGCAGCAAACAAACCCATTGATCTTGCCACCGCCAATTCAATAAGCGACACATTCTTCGAAATCGTCTTGGCGCCGTCGTTCAATGAAGATGCCCTTTCCGTCTTGGAGAAGAAACGGAACGTCCGGCTCTTAGCAATGGGCGACGCGACGCCAGGTGGCCCAACCCTGGATGTCCGGACGGTACGCGGCGGTTTCCTGGTTCAATCCGCTGATCGCGGGGAAGCAGGCGAATGGAAGACCGTCACGAGGCGCGAGCCCTCGGGCGCGGAGCTTGAGGACCTGCGCTTCGCCTGGCAAGCGGCGAGGCATGTGAAGTCGAACGCGATCGTCATCGCAAAAGATCAGACGCTACTCGGCATGGGGGCAGGCCAACCGAATCGGCTCGTCAGTGTTGCCTTGGCGATTGAGCTTGCTGGCGAATCAGCGCGTGGTGCTGTTCTCGCATCCGACGCATTCTTCCCGTTCGCCGACGGTCTGCAAAAGGCGTTGAAAGCGGGTGTTGTGGCAGCGGTACAGCCTGGAGGTTCCATACGCGACCAGGAAGTGATCGATGCGGCAGACGAAGCCGGCGCGGCCATGGCCTTCACAGGGATTCGCCATTTTCGGCACTGATTTGCAGACGGACGTCGTACGTCGGATCAACCTCTTGCCTGAGATCGTTGCCGCGCTTCCTAGCGGTGAACGGGACCGGTTCGAATCGATCTACGACGTGAAACGGGTCGAAGCGGAGTTGAGATTGCCCGCCCCCATGGCTGAGCCGGTACGCCGACAGTTCGGCGACCTCGAGAAGATTCTGAACCAGACCGTGGTTTCAGTCACCAACCGGTGGACGCTCGAAGCGACATCATTTAACGGCCTCCGCGCGCTGCGCCCGATGCCAACGCGTGCGTCACGCGACACGGTTCAGTCGGAGACCGATCCTTTCCGGGATCCAGAGGCATACACTCCGGATAACGTGCTCGGTCGGGTCCGAGGGCGGCGGTGTGCGACTGCGGCCAATCTCGCGGCCGCCGATGCTTGGCATGCTGTGGTCGTTTTCGATGAGCCCGATTCGTTAGTGTTCGATGCCGATGACGTCGTTGACTATCTGTCGACGGGTCTGGAGTGGGGGCGGCGAGCCCATGCGCATGACTCGACCGCCGTACATCCATCCCTATTCTGGAACGCGAATCCCCGGGCAGGCGCATCGATCAGGCACGGCCACGCGCAAGTAATCATGCGGTCTGATCCTCCTTTGGCGCGGATCGAGACCCAGCGGGCAGCGGCCGAGCGGTACTGGACCGAATGCGGTAAGGACTACTTTCATGACCTGGCGGCCACGCACGCGTCTCTGGGTCTGTTGATGGCCGTCGGAGAGTCCAGCGTTGCTCCACACCTGACGCCGATCAAGGAACGCGAAGTCCTCGTGGTCGGCCCGGAGTTGAACGAGGCCTTCTTCGAAACGGTCGGAAGAACGCTCGTCGCCTTCCGGGATCAGTTCGAAGTCCAAGCGTTCAACCTTGCCGTATTCGGCCCACCCATCACAGGCCCAAACCTCGCCGGATGGGAACGGTTCCCGGCGGTCGCCCGTTTAGTCGACCGAGGGACGGCCGAAACTCGTTCGAGCGACTTCGCGGGGATGGAGCTCTACGGACAAAGCGTGGTGAGCTCGGACCCATTCGAGGTCGCCGCGGTTCTAGGCCAAGCGCTGTAGGTCCCGCGGCATCTCACATGGCTACATCGGTGGATATCGTGATCCCCGTCTACAACGAGGAACACTCGCTCCCCGTGTGTATCGAGAGGCTTGTCCCGCTCTGTACGGAAGCGCTGGACGAATATGCATGGCGCATCGTCGTAGCGGATAATGGATCGACGGACCGTACACTGCACGCGGCGGAAGAATTGACGGCCCAGTATGGAGCATGCATGCGCGTGGTCCATCTGGACGCGAAGGGGCGCGGACGGGCGCTCAAGCGGGCTTGGGCTGAGAGCGACGCCGACGTTCGCATGTACATGGACGTGGACCTATCCACAGACCTCGTTCATTTGCGGCCTCTGGTCGACGCGGTCCGGCACGGGAGCGCCGTGGCGACGGGGTCCAGACTGAAGCGCGGCGCGCGTACCACCCGATCGCCGAAGCGCGAGGTCATATCCCGGATCTATAACCTGCTTATTCGCGGGCTCTTCTGGAGTTCGTTCACCGACGCGCAGTGTGGTTTCAAGGCAGTAAGCCGCACGGCGGCCGAGGACCTCCTCCCGCTCGTCCGGGACAACGACTGGTTCTTCGACACCGAGTTATTACTTCTAGCGGAGCGGAACGGGTACCCGATCACCGACATTCCCGTTCGATGGGAGGAGGACACGGACACCCGGGTGCGGGTAATGCGCACTGCGATTGAAGATCTGAGGGGCCTCGCTCGACTCCGAGTCCGCGGCATCCCGCGGGTTCGTCACGGATAGTTCGGGATTCAGTTGCTGAAGCCGGGAAGGAACGGAATGAACGTGCTCCCGACCACCGCGAATGCGAGCAGTGCCATGATCGCGATGCTCAGCAGTTGAAACTTCGTGAGCGGCGTCCCGCCCCGGCGCCGGGACCGAGATCTGCGCGACTGCGGTGCGCGGGCTCCCTGTTGCGCTCTGGAGCGGACCTCCGCGCTCTGTTCCCGTTCTTGGGTCCTTAACCGCTCGAGAAACCCTTTGCGTTGCGGTTGGCTTTGAGAACCTGGAGGTCCGGACCGCGGGGTCTGGCGGGGTGGATTCGAGCGACGTCTACTCATAAGGGCATACTACCCCCTTCTCAATCCGCGGTTGTAGTACGTTTCGATCGCTGGCCGCTCATGCGAGATGGCTCTGGGGTTTCGTCGGCGACGAACGTGATCCCATCTCGGGCCCGCGAAACACGTACGCCGCGTGCCAAATCGATCGACCCCTTGCGTGCACGCAGGAGCCCGTCGATTGCTCCTAAGTGTCGGGAGCCGAACCCTTCCCTCGTGCCTGTCACCGTTTCAAGCGCTTTCGCGTAGGCCAACGTCCGGGTGAGCTTCGGGATTGCTGGATCCGAGAGAGCGGCGGCCGATAGGTGGACCGACGTGACCCGGCCGGAAACTTCCGAGATGTCGGATGCGGCATGCCACAACCGATCCACGAAGAAAGCTAGCGCCGACTCGGCTTCCGCCACGGCGGACGCACCTCTCAGTAATCCGGCGGATGACCCCGATCGGAGCTTCTCCATTAGCGGGACGAGCTCGTTGCGCACGCGGTTGCGTAAGTGTCGCGGGTCGTTGTTTGATAGATCCGATCGTGGGCGGAGCCGACGAGTCCGAAGGTAGCGCGCAATTTCGGTCCTGCGGACATTCAACAACGGCCTTACTACCTGAACGGGCGGTGGCTCGGGTTCGCCCGGTACCGGAGGAAACGCTGCGACCGGAGTCATTCCCGAAACGCCTCGGACCCCCGCGCCGCGCATCAGATTCATCAAGACAGTCTCTACCTGGTCGTCGGCCGTATGCGCCACCAGAAGCGTGACTGCTCCCGTCTCACGGGCCACGGCGGCGAAGGCCCCATAGCGGGCGTGTCGCGCAGCGACCTCAAGCGACGCGCGCTTGGGCCGGGATCGGTAGCGGTCGACCTCGGCCCGGAGGATGGTCACCGCGATGTCAAACCTTCGGGCCAACCTCTGGACATAGGCGGCGTCGGACCGCGAGTCGTTGCCTCGTAGCCCATGGTTGACATGGACGACATGCAACGGAAACTCCCCACGGTCTCGAACGGCGACACATGCCGCGAGCAGCGCGACCGAGTCCGGCCCCCCCGATACGCCCACCAACAACGGGTTGCCTGAAGGAATAATTCCCTGACTCGCCAGGAATCGGAGGATCTGTCGTTCGAAGGGGTCGAAAGCCGGCGACATGGGGACTGTAGGTCAGGGACCGGAGGGCTCCGCGATTCCGTCCAGGTGGTACGTTTGGTTTGAGGCCAGCAGAACGAAGTTCCCCGCTGCGGGATCGTCTCCTGGCCGGCGTCGCCAAGCGAGCGCGCTAACACCGGCCGGATCTTGGCGCAGCCGCCCGTAGTGGGCTAGCGGCATACCCAGTGCCCGGCACAGGATTGCGTAGGTCGCGAACGCATGGGAAACCAAGGCCACCGCCTCCTCCGTCGGGTGATCGCGAACCAGTTCCATCACTGCGCCCCACGCGCGATCTTGCGTTTCCTCGAGTGTCTCACCGTTCGGAAAACGCGCCCTTCCGGCGTCCGACACCCACTGGTTGAAGAAGTCCGGGAACCGATCACGCATCTCGCCGAGCCGGACGCCGTCCAGCTCGCCAAGGTCCATCTCGACGAATGCCTCTCGCACGACAACATCGACAGCGTGGGGCTCTGCAATGAACGATGCGGTGGCCTGTGCCCGGGACGCCGGGCTCGAATAGACCGCTGTCAGTGGAACATCCCGGAAGCGTTCCGCCAGCGCACGTGCCTGCGCCTTGCCTACCTCGTTCAGTGGCACGTCATGACGTCCTTGAGCACGACCATCGCGGTTCCAATCAGTTTCGCCGTGGCGGATCAAGAAGATGGGCACGGGGGCTACCGCGAACCTTCGCGCCGCTGCAGTTTGATAGCAATCCGGTGAATGGAGGTCCACGATTCGGGAAGGCCGATCGCTGCCAGCACTTGATCAGGCCTTCCGGTCCCCTCGGAGTCGGCGCGGAGGGTCATCGACATCGAGTATTCAGCGGGGTTTGATTCGGTCCATGCCATGAGCGAAAGGTCAAAAACGAGCGGCCGGAGGTCGTACTCTCGAGTCTCGTCCTCGCGGCGGTGGTGCCATGGGAAGTGGGTGGCATCCAGGAGAGAGGCGATCGAGTGCGCGCAAGCATTCTTGGTCGCCGAAGAATCCTCGACACATCCTGTGACCACATACTCGGCGGAGTGGACCAGCGATTGGAGCGACGGCAGCGACGCCGGGACCTCTTCGACCGCTGTCGCGTCGAGGCCATCCGGGAGCTGCGGTCGGAGCATCTTCATGAACGTGAGTGGGGCCACGCGGCGTTCGAGGTAGACATCCATCAGCTCCGCGCTGCCCGTTGCTCCGACGGCAAGCGGAGCCGCGAGTGAGATCCGAGGCCTCGGGATGAACCCTTCCGAATACGCAAGCGGGACCGCAGCGCGCCGCAGCGTTCGATGCCAGGCGCGCATGAGGTCGAGATGTGAAATGAAGCGGACGGCCTCGCCCTTGGCGAACTCCACGCGGAGGCGCTGCGCGATCACCCGTCCTCACTCCGGATCAAGACCTCCTCGATCCGTGTTCCGATCATGCGGCGAACGATGAGCGTGTACCTCCTGTATGCAACCTCTTCACCCTCTGTTGGGATGTGGCCGAGGTGGGTCATGATGAACCCTGCGACCGTTTCGTAGTCACTCCCACCGTCGGGAAGTGAGATCTGAAGTTGGTTCTGTAGTTCCTCGATGTTCATGAAACCATCGACCTGTACGGTGCGTTCGTCGAGGGTTTGAAAAACAGTGGGTTCGTCGTCCTCTTCGACGCGTCCAACAACCTCCTCCACAAGACGCCGGAGGGTGACCAGGCCTGCGATCCCACCGAACTCATCCACGATAAGGGACATTGGAGACCGGTCTCTCCGCATCTCTCCAACCAGGTCCGCGATGCGTTTCGTTTCAGGAACGTAGATGGCTGGGCGCAGCGACGAGGTAATGGAACTGTTCATCTGCAGATCGCCCGAGGCTTGGGACCGGAGCACGTCCTTAATCGAAACGATCCCGACGACTTGATCCGGCTCATCGTCGTACACCGGGAATCGGGAATGCGACTGTTCCGCGTAGGTGGTGAGGAACTCGCTGAAAGTCGTTCCCGCTTTGATCCAGGCGATCTCGGACCTGGGTGTCATGATCTCGCGGACCATTCTGTCACCGAAGCGGAACACGTTCTCAACGAGTTCGGCTTCGTGCTCCTCCACTGTGCCAGCCTCCACGCCACTCGTGACGAGCGTCCGGAGCTCCTCGACTGTCGCGCCGCTGCTGGGCGAGCCACCGACCACGCGGGCGAGCGCCGACGCGAACACGTTGAAGACGAACGCGACCGGCGCGAGGAAGAGCGAAAGGAAACGGAACGGCTGCACCACAAAGACGATCAATCGCTCTGCGTGATGAGTCGCGACGGTCTTCGGGGTAATCTCGCCGACCACCAAAAGCGCAACGGTGACGCTGCCCGTGGCCCAAAGCGCTGCTGCGGCGTTCGAGGCGCCAATGATGCTCGCTGCGATGGTCGTCGCGAGTGCTGCTGCTGCGGTGTTGAAGAGGTTGTTCCCGACGAGGACGGTGGACAAGAAACGTTCCGGCCGCTCCATCAACCGCTCAACGATCGCGGCGCTCGACGACCCAGTCGCTGCGAGGTGTCGTAGCCGGTGACGTTGCGTCGCAAGGAATGCGGCCTCCGTGCCCGAGAAGAATGCCGAGAAGAGAAGACACACCCCGAGGAGAGCAATGCTGAGAGGTTCGATGTCCTGCATCAGAAGGTCACTCCGATCCGGCTCGTCCCGACCACTGCAATAACGAGATCCTGTATCGGGAGATTACGATTATGGCTGCATTTTCGCTCGGGCCAAAGTCACGGTCTGTTCGAGCCGACCCCACGAACCGCACTGCGGGCGCGATACACTGAGTCGCGTGAACCTATCGCCCATGTCCTCCATCACCGCAGCAGGGTTCAGTATCCGCGCTGCGAAAGCGGATCCGTGGCGTCCGTACCTCCGCCGCTGGGAAGGTGGGCGTGAGGGAATAGATGTCGTCTATGGGATGATTGAGGTCGTCTCGGGTCCACCGGAAGAGATCGCCAGCATTGTCTGGGATGCGGTGGATTCCGCGTTCGTTGAACCGCGGATGAGCATCACGCGGGTTTTTGACAACGCGCTAACGAACGCGCACGAGCAATTGTCGGACTACGCGGCACGTGGTTGGCAGGCAGGCGCGACGCTAGCGGGGATGCGTGGCGATGAAGCATATGTTGCCTGGGCCGGGCCCTCGCTCGCGCTGTTCCGAATCAATGAACGGGAAATACTGAAACCCCAGGTCGGCGATCTCGGCGAACGGGAAATAGACATTGCACTCGGCGCCGAAGGTGATCTGAAACCGAGACTCGCGCATGCTGCCGCCACAGACGGGGTTACGCTGTTGATGTCGTGGACCGCTTTGACAAAGAAGGCGGACGACACCGGGCTGCGAGCACTCGTCACCGACGATCCGGAAGGATCGGCGCAAGCTCTCTTCCGGCTGGTACGTGAAGAACGGGAATTCGCGGTGCTGATCGCCCGGTTCGGGCCGACGAACCAATAACCCGCTGCGATGCGCGTCCTGGGGATCGAATCCTCGTGTGACGAAAGCGGGATCGCGGTCGTTGAGAACGGGCGCACCATCGTCACGCATGCGCTCGCGAGCCAAGCGGACCTACACAACCGGTTTGGCGGGATCGTCCCCGAGTTAGCGTCCCGGCAGCATTTAGGCGCGTTCCCGGCGCTGCTGCGGGACATGCTGGGCTCCCACCCCCAGGAATTGGGAATCGAGGCCATCGCGGTGACGCGCGGACCGGGCCTCGCTGGATCGTTGCTCGTCGGATTGAACCTCGCGAAGGCATTGGCCTTTTCATGGGACCTGCCGTTATTGGGAGTCCATCACTTGGAAGGGCACCTTTATGCGAACTGGATTGCGGATGGGCAATGGGACGCTGAAGAACGCGGTGATCCACCGTTTCCGTCAGTAGCGCTGATCGTGTCCGGCGGCCACACCGACTTGGTGCTCGTAAACGGCCATGGTCAATATCGGTTGTTGGGGAGGACGAGGGACGACGCCGCTGGCGAAGGTTTCGACAAGGTCGCGCGAATGCTGGGATTGGGTTTCCCCGGCGGCCCCCCCGTCGAACGGGCCGCCCGAGTTTCGCACGCGCCTGTGCCGTTCCCGCGGCCGCGTATCCGTGATTCGCGAGATTTCAGTTTCAGTGGGTTGAAGACGGCCGTGCTGCGGGCGGTAGAGGAGCGAGGCGGTACGGAGTCGCTCTCAGAGGAGCAGGTTCATGACCTGGCGTCCGGGTTCCAGACCGCCGCGATCGATGTGCTGACCGAACGGCTCCGCGTCGCCGCCCACGACTATGGAGCGAAAGCGGTCATGCTGTCCGGCGGTGTCGCGGCGAATGGAGCGCTCCGGCAAGAAGTACTCGATCGTGTGCCACTGCCGCTGTGGTGTCCGAGGCCAGCCCTGTGCACCGATAACGGCGTAATGATCGCGGCGTGTGCCCACTTTCTGCTTGAAGCAGGTACACGCCACGGGTGGGACCTGGACATCGATCCGAGCCTGCCAATGGTGAGGACCTAGTTTCGGCCCCATCCGCTGCCAGAACGACAAACAGAAAGGGAACTGGGTCCCATCGGACCCAGCTCCCTTTCAACGTACCAAAGGTTTGGTTCGGTACGACTAGTAGTCCATTCCTCCCATGGGTGGGGCGGCCGGAGCCGGATTCTGCTCCGGGACATCAGTCACAAGTGACTCGGTGGTCAAGACCATCGCGGCAATGGACGCCGAGTTTTCGACCGCGGTCCGTGTGACCTTCACCGGGTCGATGATGCCTCGCTCAACGAGGTTGGCAAACTCGTCGCGAGCCGCGTCGTAGCCCTCGCCGTTTGGCAAGCGGCGGACCGCGTCGACGATCACCGAGCCCTCTTTCCCTGCGTTCTCTGCGATCATGCGGAGCGGCTCCTCGAGGGCACGCTTGACGATCGTGACACCGGTCATTTCTTCCGGGGCCAACTGAATCTTGTCTAACGCTTGTCCTGCGTAGAGAAGGGAAATGCCTCCGCCAGCGATAATGCCTTCTTCAACGGCAGCTCGGGTGGCCGACAGTGCGTCCTCGACGCGCATCTTCTTGTTCTTCAACTCGACCTCAGTAGCGGCACCGACGCGGATGACGGCAACGCCGCCAGCAAGCTTACCAACGCGCTCTTGGAGCTTTTCGCGATCGTAGTCAGAGGTGGACTCGTCCATTTGGACCTTGAGTTGCTTGATGCGGTCCTGGATACCTTCCTCCGACCCATGGCCCTCAATGATGGTTGTGTCGTCCTTGCCGGCCACGACACGGCGGGCGCGACCGAAGTCTGCGGAGTCCGCCTGATCGAGCTTCTTGCCGACCTCTTCGCTGATGACTGTCGCGCCGGTCAGGATGGCCATATCCTCGAGCATTGCCTTCCGCCGGTCACCAAATCCTGGTGCTTTGACAGCGAGGACGCTGACCGTTCCTCGGAGCTTGTTGACGACCAGCGTCGCGAGGGCTTCGCCCTCGATGTCCTCGGCGATGATCACGATGCTCTTGGTGACCTGGAGCGCCTTCTCCAACGTCGGCAGTATCTCGTTGACGGCGGAGATCTTCTTGTCGGTGATGATGATCAATGGGTCATCGAGTACCGCTTCCATGCGGTCTGAGTTCGTGACGAAGTAGGGCGACACGTATCCACGGTCGAACTGCATGCCCTCGACGTACTCGGTTTCGTACTCAATCCCACGAGACTCTTCAACCGTGATAACCCCGTCTTTACCGACTTTCTCCATCACCTCGGCAATCAACCCGCCGATCTCTTCGTCTGAAGCTGAGATCGATGCGACCTGGGCGATTTGATCGCGACCGGCAACTGCGATTGCCAATGACTTCAACTCCGCGACGACAGTTGCGGAAGCGGCGCTGATGCCTCGCTGGAGCACCATGGGGTTGGCGCCTGCGGCCACGTTCTTCATACCCTCATGGATGATGGACTGCGCCAGCACGGTGGCCGTCGTTGTCCCATCACCCGCGATGTCGTTCGTCTTTGACGCGGCTTCCTTCACCAACTGGGAACCCATGTTTTCGAATGGGTCCTGGACGTCAATCTCCTTGGCAATGGAAACGCCATCGCTGGACACTGTAGGTGGCCCGAATTTCTTATCGAGAACGACGTTACGGCCTTTAGGGCCGAGCGTAATCTTGACGGCGTCTGCAACGGCATCCACGCCCTTGCGCAGAGAGCGCCGGGCATCCTCGCCGAAGAGAAGCTGCTTCGCCATGGGGTTCCTCCTTCGGTGAACCTATGTGTGATTCATAGTAGCGAGACCGGCTCCTAGTCAGCCAAGCTTCGCGAGGATATCTGACTCCCGGAGTACCAGGAGTTCCTCATCCTCATCGTCGCCTTTGACCTCGGTACCGGCGTAACGGGCGTACAGGATTTTGTCGCCAACCTTGAGTTCCATCGGGAGCCGCTTCCCGTCGTCGGTAAGGCGTCCTGGTCCGATGGCGATAACCTCGCCTTCCTGTGGTTTCTCTTTCGCGGTGTCCGGAAGAACGAGGCCCCCACGGGAGACCTCCTCCTGTTCCAACTGCTTGATGACGACGCGGTCACCGAGCGGCTCGAACGTGCGTGTCATATCCCCCTCCTGCGTTGTTTAGCACTCTCACGTGGAGACTGCTAACGGCGCTATTGTATGGACGCGGAAACCGGTGCGCAACCCCCCGTTGCACACTCGCTTTGGCTCGTACGTTCGTCCGGAGAACTTGGTGGCCAGGTGGGCTAGGCGGCCTCGATGACCATCGCGATGCCTTGACCCCCTCCGATGCACAGGGCGGCGACGCCAAACTGCGCCTCGCGCCGGCTCATCTCATGGAGGAGCGTAACGAGAATGCGCGTGCCAGAAGCGCCGATCGGGTGTCCGATCGCAATGGCTCCACCGTTCACGTTCACTTTGTCCGCGTCCAGTTCCAACTCACGCATGACCGCCACCGACTGCGAGGCGAATGCCTCATTCAGTTCGAACAGGTCGATGTCGCTGACCGAGAGGCCAGCCTTTCGTACAGCACTCTGGATCGCCGAAACTGGGCCGATTCCCATGATGCGCGGTTCCACTCCGACGGATGCATACGATCGGACCCTGGCCATCGCTTTCAGGCCGTGCTCATCCGCAAACTCGGACGAGATAACGATCGTGGACGCTGCGCCATCGTTGATGCCTGAAGCGTTTCCGGCAGTGACACCCCCATCAGGCTTGAAGGCGGGTCTCAACCGCGCCAGCGTCTCGGCCGTCGTGTCCGGGCGGATGTACTCATCGGCCTCTACCAATTGAGGGTCGCCGCGACGCTGCGGTACAGGGACGGCGATGATCTCGTCCCGGAAGCGACCAGCCTCGGCTGCGGCTGCGGCGCGCCGCTGAGACTCGGTCGAGAAGGCGTCTTGGTCCTCGCGGGAGACGCCATATTCGGCCGCGACGTTCTCCGCCGTGATGCCCATGTGGCAGTCTTCCATGGCGCACCAGAGGCCGTCATGCACCGTGGAGTCGACGAGCTCGGCGTTCCCGAGCCGATATCCGCTCCGCGCGTTCGGGACCAGGTATGGGCCCAGGCTCATATTTTCCATGCCGCCCGCGATTACGTACCGGGCATCTCCGGCTTTGATGGCTTGTGCGGCCAAAGCGACCGTCTTGAGCCCTGATCCGCAGACTTTGTTGATGGTCGTTGCTGGAATGTTGACGGGTAAGTTGGCGCGGACCGCCGCTTGTCGGGCTGGGTTCTGCCCCACGCCGGCCTGGACGACGTTGCCCATCAGGACTTCATCCGGTTGAACACTGTCTGGGACACCCGCACGCTTGATCGACTCCGCAATCGCCACTGAACCAAGCGTCGGCGCGGGGATCGTCGACAACGCGCCTGCCAACGTCCCGACTGCCGTACGGACGGCGCCTGCTATCACTACTTCAGTCACGAGATTCTCCTTCCCCTGTCTGGTCGGTGAGAGTCACATGTACATTCCACCGTTGATGTTGAATACCGAGCCGGTCATGTACGTCCCCTCGGTGACGATGAACCGGATGACGTTCGCGATTTCAGACGCGTCGCCGAGCCGGCCCAGCACCACTTCCTTCTTAAGATTCTCGCGTTGCTCCTCATTGAGTCCAGAGATCATGTCTGTGTCGATGAAGCCGGGTGCAACGGCGTTCACGCTGATCTTGAACCTGGCACCCTCTCGGGCCGCCGTCTTGGTGAACCCCAGAAGTCCGGCCTTGGCTGTTGAGTAGTTGATGAGGCCCAGCCGCCCCTCTTCTCCGACAATCGAGCTGACGTTGACGATGTGGCCGCCCCCGGCCTCGCCCATGATGTTCCATACCTTCTTCGTGACGTTAAAGGTGCCGTTGATGTTGACGTCGATGACCTGGTCCCACTCTTCGTAGCTCATGTTCCGAAGCGTGCGGTCGGCCGTCGCGCCGGCGTTGTTGATTAGGACCCGAATCGCGCCCAAATCCGCGACCACCTGGTCAATCATTCCATTGATCTGTTCCCGGTCGGTAATATTGCCTTGGTAGGCTGCGGCCTTGCCCCCCCCGTCCATGATCTCTTTCACGGTGGCGTCCGCTGCATCCTTGTTGCTGTTGTAATTCACAGCGACCGTTGCTCCATGCTTCGCGAGTTCGATCGCCGTTGCCCGGCCGATCCCCCGCGACGCTCCTGTCACCAACGCTACCTGTCCCTCTAGTCCTGGCATTCTGCCTACCTCCTCTTTCAATACCTTGCTTCGTGATTCGGGTCCGGCGGCCAGTTGCCGGTACAACGGACCCCCTTGCCGTCCGCTAGATCACCGTGGGTGGCTCGTACTCGCCGAAGACTCCTCGGAGGACGCCGCAGATCTCGCCGGTCGTCGCGTACACCTTGACCGACCGGAAGATGGGCGGCATCAGGTCACCATCGCCGGTTGCGACCGCGCGGAGCTCTTCGAGCGCTGCCTGGACGTCCTCGGCGTTTCTCTCGTTTCGGACTGCCGCCAGCGCATCTCGCTGTGCTCCCACGACGCGATCATCGACGCGGAAGATGGCCGGCCCTTGGTCCTCGTTGCCTTCCATGAAGGAATTGACGCCGACAACGGTCTGGTCGCCATCCTCAATGGCCCGCTGAGCCTCGTACGCGGCACGAGCGATCTCCGTTTGGATGAATCCGTTGTCTATTGCGGTGACGGCGCCGCCCATATCCTCGATTTGGCGGATGTACTGCCACGCGTCGCGTTCCAGCCGTGAGGTCATCGACTCCACGTAGTACGAGCCGCCAAGCGGGTCCACCGTATCTACGACGCCAGTTTCGTTTGCCAGGACCTGTTGCGTCCTGAGAGCGATACGCTGAGCCTCGTCCGTTGGGAGCGCCAACGCTTCGTCGAAGGTCGAGAGCGCCAGGCTCTGCACGCCTCCGAGGACCGCTGCCATGGCCTGGTACGCCGCGCGGACGATGTTGTTAGTTGGTTGCTGAGCGGTGAGTGTCGATCCCCCAGTCTGGGAATGGGTGCGTAAAGCCCAGGACCGCGGGTCCTTTGCGCCGAAGCGGTCGTGCATGATCTGTGCCCACATCTTGCGGAGGGCACGGAACTTGGCAATCTCTTCGAAGAAATTGTTGTGTGTGTTGAAGATCCAGGAGACGCGAGGGCCCCAGGCATCTGCCTCCACGCCGCGCGCGATGAACGACTCCCCGTACGCGATTGCGTTGGCCAAGGTGAACGCCATCTCTTGGACCGCGGTCGACCCGGCATCGCGAATGTGGTACCCGCTGATCGAGATGCTGTTGAACCGGGGCATCTCTCGGCTGCAATAACCCACCAGGTCGGCGGTAAGCCGAAGCGTCGGTCCCGGTGGAAAGATATACGTCCCGCGAGCGACGTACTCTTTCAGCACGTCATTTTGAGCCGTTCCCGTGAGGGCTGCCGGTTGAACGCCTTGTTGGTCCCCGACGGCCACGTACATGGCGACGAGCAACGCCGCTGGGGCGTTGATCGTCATAGATGTGCTGACCTTGTCTAAGGGGATGTCACGGAACGCGATCTCCATGTCCCGGAGGGAGTCAACCGCAACGCCCACCTTCCCAACCTCACCGAGGGCGTGCTCATCATCGGAGTCGTAGCCCAACTGTGTGGGCAAGTCGAACGCCGTCGAGAGCCCCGTCTGTCCCTGGTCTAAGAGATAGCGAAACCGCTTGTTGGTCTCGGCTGGGGTACCGAAACCTGCATATTGCCGCATCGTCCAGAGGCGGCCACGGTACATGTTGGGCTGGACCCCTCGCGTGTACGGATACTCGCCCGGGAAACCGAGGTCTCGGAGGTAGTCCGCATCCTCTGTGTCCGCGGAGGTATAGACAGTGTCAACGTCGAGAGAACTGGTTCGGAACGTCTCCCGGCGGTCTCTAGCCTTACTGGTCCGCTCGGCCCAAGCCGAACGCGCCGCGCGTACCGCGTCAGGTGCCGATTGAACTTCTTTGTCCGAGGCCGAAGCCACTAGTCTGGCTCACTTGCTGGTGCCTTCGGCACCAGGACACTGCGGTTGAACCGCATCACGGTCTCCTCACGCTGATTGGTCGCGCGGGTCTGGACTGTCACCACTCCCTGCCCCGGACGGGAATCCGATTCGCGCACGGCCAACACTTCCGTCTCCGCGTAAATCGTGTCGCCATGGAAGGTTGGCTTGAGGAATTCGATGTTCTCGAACCCGAGGTTGGCGATCGCTTTGCCCGAGACGTCCGGCACGCTCATGCCGAAGGCAATATCTACGACGAGATTCCCGACCACCACGTTCCGGCCGAACGGTGTGTCTTTGGCGTAGTTCGCATCGATGTGGAGTGGGTGGTGGTTCATGGTCAACATGGCGAACAGGACGTCGTCGGACTCCGTGATGGTCCGCCCGGGCCAATGCTTGTAAACCTCGCCGACCACGAATTCATCCAGATAGCGTCCGAATTGCATGAGAACTCCGTCACCGTTCCATCACTCGATCGCGTACCGCTGGAGCACCGATCGGGCGATGATCGTTCGTTGGATCTCGTTCGTCCCCTCGTAGATCATCATCCCAGGCGCGTCCCGGAAAAAGCGCTCAACGGGGAGCTCCTTGGTATACCCAATCCCGCCGTGGATGCGCATGCTCTCCAGTGTGACGTTCGTCGCGACCTCGGTTGCAAACAGTTTGGCCATGCCGACCTCGGTGTCCGCTCGGCCCCCCTTGTCCTTGATGTCCGCGGCCCACCGCGCTAAGAGCCTGGCAGAGGTGATATTGGTATACATGTCGGCCAACTTGAGCTGGATCGCCTGGTGCTCACCGATGGGTTTGCCAAAGGCTTCGCGTTGTTGCGCGTATCGGACTGCAGCCTCGAATGCGGCGCGAGCGACTCCCACAGCCCGGGCAGCAGTGTTGACGCGACCAACTTCGACTCCGCTCAGTATCTGAGCAAACCCCTGACCCTCCTCGCCACCCAGAAGGTTACCGACGGGGACACGCATATCGTCCAGCGCTAACTCACAGGCCTCGATGCCCTTGTAGCCAAGCTTCTCAATCTCACGCGTGACGGTGAACCCGGGGAAGTCAGGTTGGACAAGGAGACAGGAGATTCCCCGGTAACGTGGTTGGACGTCCGGGTCCGTCTTGACCGCCATTGCGAACAGGCCACCCCGGCGCCCGTTGCTCACAAAGAGCTTGGAACCATTCACCACGTAGTCGTCGCCATCTCTGACAGCACGACTCTGGATCGCCTGGACGTCTGAGCCGGCGTTGGGTTCGGTGATCGTCAATGCGCCCCGGCGCTCGGCCGTGGACAACTGCGGCAGGTAGTGGCGCTTCTGTTCCTCGGTGCCGAACGCACTAACCAGGTGTGTGACGATCACGTGGGTATTGAGGATTCCCCCGAGGCTCATCCATCCGCGCGCCAGTTCTTCCACAATTGACGAGTAGGTTGTGTAGTTGGCGCCAATCCCGCCGTACTCGCGAGGGATCATCAACTCGAAGAGCCCGAGCCGCCGCATCCCAGCCACGAGATCATCTGGAAAGATGTCGTTGTGCTCGAGCTCGTCGACCACTGGAACAACCTCGGCGTCGACCCAGCGTCGGACCTCGGCTGCTAAGGGGTTCTCTGGCTCGATAATCGGGTCAGGCAAGGTCCACCGCCCGGACTCGTAGTCCTACTCGTAGAGCCTAAGGATGCGAACTCCGCCGTCAGGTGTGGCCTGAACGCAAAGATCGCACAACACACACTCATCCTCGTTGCGTTCTACGACTTCGACGCACGATCCGTCAGCGTTCATCGCGAAGATATCGACGGGACATACCTCGGCCAGTTTCCGGCCGAGTTCGGGATTCTCCGCGACTTCGCGGTCGAGTTCGACGGTGATGAACATGCCCATGGTCGTGCCGCCTACAGGTGTGCGCGTTCGTTGACGAGCCGCGGAATATCCGCGATGTCCTCTGCGACCGCAATGCCGGCCTCTTCGAGCAGACGAATCTTCTCCGCCGAGGTGTCGGCGTGGCCCTCCACAATGGTCCCCGCGTGGCCAAACCGCATACCCGGCATGTCGTCCATAAACCGTCCAGCCATGAATGCGATCACCGGAAGCGTGCTGTTGGTCCGCTTGACGTACTCCGCCAGCTGCGCCTCCATTGGCCCGCCGGGTTCCGAATAGATCACGGTTGCCTTGGTATCCGGGTCGGCCTGAAACGTCGGCATCAGGTCTGCGTACGTGCTGCCGATGATCGCGTCTCCACCAATGCTGACGGCGGTCGACTGACCCAACCCCGCGGCCGAAAGGGTGTTGCAGATCTCGGTCGTCATCCCGCCACTTCGGGACATGACACCGATCGGTCCCGGGGTGAACGCCTTTGCAGTGTCCACGGCCGTGCCGCCGATTCCGCCCATCTTGCTCTTCCCTGGGGAGATCACGCCGAGGCAATTCGGGCCGATCACTTGGGCCCCGCGGAGCTCGGCCAACTCGGCGATCTGGGCGGTCTCACCTCGGGGGATGCGCTCAGTAACGATGACGATGAGCTTGACTCCGGCGTTGATCGCTTCGAAAGCTGCATCGCGGGCGAAGGCGGGTGGAACAGATACGACAGACCCATCCACCCGCTGCGTCGCGACGACCTCCTCGACCGTATCGAACACTGGGACTCCGTAGACGTCTCGCCCTTTCCGTCCCGGTGTCACACCTCCGACCACCTTGCTGCCGTAGTCGAGGCACTCTCGCGTCATATTCACGGCCTCTCGGCCGGTGATGCCTTGGATGACGAATGTGGTGTCGTTGTCGATCAGGATTGACATGATCGTCACGCCTCTGTCGCGGCGTGGAGGTTCGAGACGGCCCGTTGCGCAGCTTCATCCATCGAGACTGTCCGGTCGCAATACTCGACCCCGTACTTCTCGAGGATCTTGAACCCTTCCTGTTCCCACGAGCCCGGGATCCGGAAGATGGCGATCTTTTTCGCTGGGTCGAACCCCGCCTCGATAACCCCCTTGATCACGCCACGGGCCATGATGTCGACGCGGGTGTTACTCACGACGTTCATCATCACGGCGATCTTCTCTACGCCGGGTTTTGACAGAATGAGCTTCGTAAGCTCGCAGGCCTTTTGGACACTAGGGTTCCCGCCGATCTCACAGTAGTTGGCTGCCCGTCCGCCGTGCCGCTTCACGGCGTCGAAGAGCGTCAAGCTGCCGCCGCCGGCACCGATGATCAGCCCGAGGTCACCGTCGAACTCGACAATCCGGCCAGCTACTCCGCGCTGGTCCATCGCATCTACCCCTGCGCCTTGGACCTCGAACTCCGTGGGAGGACGCGCCTGCCGAGTTTCGTCGCGGCCGATTCCGAGGTCGGCCAAGATCGACACCTGACCGCCCCGCGCTTCCTCTTCCATATCAATGTGGCAGTCCAGCGCTACGTATGAACCGTCCTCTAGCCTTGCGAGTGGGTTGATCTCCGCCAACGTGAGCCCGTGCTGCGCAAATCCTCGGGCGAGACGCGTCAGGATCGGCGTCATTGACGTGAGGTCGCGACCGGTGACCCCGATCGACGCAATCGTCTGTTTCGCGTTGTGGTCTGAGAGCGGCAGCAGCGCTGGGAGATTCATACGCGCGACGTGTTCCGGATGCGATGTGGCCGCTTCCTCGATATCGATTCCGCCCATATCGCTGAACAGGAACATCGGCCGCTTATCAGCAGGGTTATACAAAACTCCGGCGTAGAACTCTTTAGCCACGGCCGCCCGCGATTCCACCAGTACGCCGACGGGGCGTTGGCCGCCGATCTCCAGTTCCAAGATGGCGTCCGCGGCTTCTTTCGCCTCCGCCGGAGAGTCGGCGAAGCGGACGCCACCGGCCTTCATGCGCCCGCCCGAGAGCACTTGGGATTTCAGGACGACAGGTCCGTTCAAGTCTCGAGCAATCGCCTCTGCGTCCGCTCCGGAGGACGCGAGTCCACCCTTCGGGACGGGGATTCCGAGACGCGTAAGGAGTTGCTTCGATTCGTGTTCGTAGAAGCGCATCTTGTTATGCCGTCCGACGCATCACTTGGAGGATGTCGTACCCGGTGACTTCGCTAGACCGGGCGGCCAAGCGGCCGAGATAATCCCGATCAAGCTTCCCGGCCTGTACCGCCTTCGCGAGCAACATCAGGAGTCCTTTAATCGTGGCTTCGTCGTGGAACTCACCAGTTCCCGGATGGACGATAGCGCCGCCTCCGACCTCGTGGTAGTACTCGACAATATCCCTAGCGGTCTGTATTTGATTGTCACTGGGCGTGTAGCTGTCGTTCGCGATTGCTGCCTGCTGTGGATGGATGACCCAGGTGCCATCCATGCCTATGTTCGCGGCACCGACATTCTTTTCCCGGATCGCCTCGCGGATCGGCGCTGCCTGTTCGTCCGTTGCATCGCGGGGGATCAGCGTGAGGAAGGCGTTGTCGATTGCGTGGAGACCAGCTGCCTTCGCCGCGACAACGGTGGCCTGCTTCGCGTAGTGGAAATTGCGGTTCTGGTCGTGGACCATCTCGCGCACACCCAATGCGGCGGCGAAGTCCGCGATCCCAAAGATCAAGCCAACCATGCGATCGGATGCGGTCGCGATTTCATGTGCGCGGACGAGGGCACCCGGGGTCTCGATGAGCGCTTCCAGTTGGACCCGTGTCTTCCAACCGCCTTCACGCTCGAAGCCATCGAGCAGCTTGGCCAGGTACACGATGTCCTCCGGTCCATCGGTCTTCGGAATGATGATTCCGTGGAACCGGTCAGGCGCTCCGAGCATGATGGCTTGGAGGTCCCCGAGGAAGAACTTGGAACGAATATTGTTCGGTCGGACTGTGACGACTTTGTCACCGAAATCGATCGTCGTCAGCGCTTCCACCATCGTGTTGCGGGATGCGTCGCCCTTAAACTCGTAGGGGCACGCATCTTCAAAGTCAGCCATGACGTGGTCAACCGGCGCAGCAGCAGCGTTCTGATGCATCCGGATGTTGTGGCCTGGATACGTGAGTTCGGTCCGAGGGACGACGATCCGAGTGCCGTTGTCGACCACGAACATCAGTCACCATCTCCAACGTCGCCGATCATCGCGACGCGTTCCAGCAAGGATTGCGCTCGAACGTAGACGGGCCGGTCAACGACCACCCCGTCCATGCCGATTGCGCCACGCCCCCCGCGTTCGGCCTGCTCGTAGACCTCAACGATTCGCTGGGCCTCTTCAATCTCGGTCTCGGAAGGGCGATAAATCCGGTTGACCACTGGTATTTGGGTCGGGTGGATGCAGAATTTCCCGGTGAAACCGATGCTCCGGGTGAATGAGGCGTCTCGCTGCAGCGCGTCGGTGTTCCGGTAATCCATTTCAGGGGCGTCCAGAGCGGCGACACCTGCCGCGGCGCACGCAGTCGTGAATGCATATCTTGCCCACTCGACCTCCTTTGACGAGGGAGTGCGCTGGATCTTCATATCGATCGTGAAATCCTCGCTCCCAAAAGACGCGGCGGTCACACGATCGCTCGATCGACAGATGGCAACGGCGTTGAGCACCGCCTCTGCGGACTCGATCCAAGGAGCGATCTGAATGGATCCCCGTGCTATACCCCGCTCCACTTCGAGCAGGTCCAGGTAGTGATCCACAGTCTGCACGATCTCTGGCGTGTGTGCCTTCGGGAGGCTGATCGCGTCGAGTTCCGGTCGGACGATCGCCAGCAGGTCATCCTCCAATAGCCCAGTGTCCAGGCCGTTGACCCGCACAAACAGGTGATACGTTCCCGCAGCGGCGACCGGACCGATCGACTCCTTGACGGTCTGGCGGCCCGCCACCTTGTCAGCCGGAGCGACGGAGTCCTCGAGATCGAGGCACACCGCATCCGCTCCGGTCGTATGAGCGTTTTCAATAAACCGCCGGTTGTTCCCCGGCACGAACATCACGCTACGCAGGAGGGAGGCATCCATCACCGCATCGCCAACCGGGGTGGTCGTGGGCGATATCAGCGCAACTCTCCCTGCGACGGGAGGAGCATTGGAATCATCATCGCCGCTGCCGAACAGCCAACATTAGTCCGCATCCACTCCGGAGAGCGACCTACGGTGGCCCTCTCCCCTACCCCCTTGATCGACCGTGCGGCGGTCGAGCGAAATTGCGCCGCACAAACTCCGTGAGTCTACCAAGTTCGACCATGCCGCTCAAACGGGGCAAATGGCTTAAGCCATAGAGGATGCCTATACTTCCAATCCGATCAGGAGGCCCGCTCGGAGGGAGATCAGGTGGAACTAACTCAAGTCGAGGCGGTTGTAGAGGTCGCGCGACAAAAGAGCTTTACGCGAGCCGCGCAAGCGTTGTTCCTTACGCAACCGACGATCTCCAGCAGAATCCAGGCGCTCGAACGGGACTTGGATTGTCTGCTCTTCGAGCGGCGAAGCAGAGGCGTGGCCCTTACGGAAGAGGGCAGGGCGTTCCTCCCCTACGCGGAGCGCACGCTCCAGGCGATCCGAGATGGTCTCGACGCTCTGGCCAACTCCCGTGAAGCGACCGGCGGGCGGCTCGCGATCGGTGCGGCGCGCAACGTCGGCGCGTACGTGCTCCCGCCTATCCTAGAAGCGTTTCGGCGTCGCCACCCAGGAGTCGAATTACAAATACGGACCGGACGATCGTCGGATGTCCTTGGAATGCTGCTCAATGACGAGGTCCACATTGGATTCGCCAGGATGCTGGTCCACCGCGATCTACGGTCCGTCCATCTCTACGACGAAGAGGTCGCGCTATTCGTCCATCCGTCACATTCGTTCACGAGCGGCCCCGGTGTGACGTTGTATGACGTGGGTCGCGAGCCGCTCATCTTGTACGACCCGGGCTCCACGTACTACGTCATTATCAACCGCGTGTGCCAAGAGGCGGGGATCGCACCCCGGATCACGATGCAGCTCGATTCCATCGAGGCAACCAAGAAGATGATTGAACAAGGGTTGGGTGTCTCTTTGCTCCCGGTGAGCGCCGTTCAGCGCGAGGTCGAGGCCGGCTCATTGGTCCAAGTCCCCATCTTGGAGACCGATCGAATCACCCTGCCCACTGCGATCATGCTCCGTCGCACCAGGCGCGCAGCCGGAGCGGTTGGTGCGTTCCTGAGGCTTTCGGAGGAGGTGTTCGAGAAGCGGATCCTGCAGGTGCCGGACCCGACCGCTGCCGAACCCGCACCCGCTTAGGCGGCTTGGCGAGCCCGGGACGCGATGGCGGTTCGGTAGACGTCGACGATCTCGGACGCAACCCGCTCCCACCGATACCGTTCCACCTTCTCGCGGCCGGCCTTTGCGAGACGCTCTCGCCGTGGCCCGTCCTGCAACAGGGACATCAACGCGCCAGCGAACCCGGTCTCATCCCTCGGATCGATGAGGACCCCGTCAACGCCGTCGGCGATGACACTCTGGTACCCGGGAATCCTCGAGGCCACGACCGGTGCGCCAGCGGCCATTGCCTCCAACAGCACGATGCCTTGACTCTCCGCGCCAGTTGCTGGACTACAAAACACATCGGCCAACTGGTAGTAGCCGGCCAGCTCTTCGTCGGAAAGGTATCCGGCCATATGAATGTCTTTCAGGCCGCGTTCCGCGATGATGCGAGAGCCTTCTTTGTTGACTTTGTCCGGGCTCACGACAATTAGACGCGCTTCCGGAAGTTGCCATTTCAGCTGCGCATATGCGCGCAACAGGTGTGAAAACCCCTTGCGGTTCTCCATGCGCCCCACAAAAAGGATGTTGAACATCCCATCCGAGAGGTGTGACGGCAGCATCACTGGTCCGCCGAAACGGTCGACATCAACACCATTTGGAATAACGGCGTAGTCAGCCGGCAGATACCGACTCACGAAGTCTCGGGCGGGTTCGGACACGGCGATTCGGGAGGTCAGTCGCGAAGCCCACCGTTCCAACCGGCCGCGCAGTATGAACTGCGAAGCGGGATACCAACGCCGCCGCTTGGCGTACGTATGGAATGTTCCGACAATGGCGGGACCGTCGCTGAGTCGTAGGAAAGTCACGGGGAGCACGGGCACAAGTGGCTCATGGATGTGCAGCACGTCGAACCGCTCCTGCTCCAGAATCGACTTCACGCGCTTGCTCAGTCGGAGTGAAACGGTGATCCGTGCGATCGAACCGTTCGATGGAACCGGCACTGGCCGTCCTACGGCGATGAGATTCGGTTTCCCTAACGAATCAGCGCTCTTGGACGACGGCGCGATGATGACTGTCTGGTGGCCGAGTGCTCTCAGATGCGCATCGAGCGCCGTCACGTGGCTTGTGACGCCGCCCGGATAAGCGAAGTCGTATGGAGAGACGATCCCGACCTTAAGCAGGTTCGTGCTGCTGGGCTTTGTTTCTTGCTCCTTGGTGGTGACGGTCACACAACTCCCGTCTTCGACTTGGAGGGCTAGTCGCCCCCCTCGCCGATGATGAACTGCTCCAACCGCCTCCGCGCCTCGTCATCCCGCATCTGAATGGGCGGTGACTTCATGAAGTATGCCGAAGGGGACACCAGGACGCCGCCAACCTTGCGATCCAAACCAATCTTGGCGCAACGGATAGCGTCGATGACCACGCCAGCTGAGTTCGGGCTGTCCCAGACCTCCAGCTTGAGCTCCGCATTCAGGGGCACATCTCCGAACGTCGTTCCCTCCATGCGAATGTAGGCCCACTTCCGGTCTTCCAACCATGGCACGTAGTCGCTGGGTCCGACGTGGATGGACTCTTCGTCCAATTCGTAGTCCAACTGAGAGGTGACCGAATTCGTCTTAGACTCTTTCTTCGATTGGAGACGATCGCGCTCCAGCATGTTGTAAAAGTCGGTGTTCCCACCGAAGTTCAACTGGTAGGTGCGATCGAGCCGCACACCACGGTCGCCGAAGAGACGGGTCATCATGCGGTGCATGATCGTCGCGCCGACCTGCGACTTAATGTCGTCGCCAATGACAGGAAGGCCCCGGTCCTTGAAGCGGCCTTGCCAGTACTCCTCGCGCCCAATGAACACCGGCACACAATTGATGAACGCGCACCCTGCTGCCAGCACTTGTTCGACATACCACTTCGTGGCCATCTCGCTGCCCACTGGCAGGTAGCTGATGACGACGTCCACGTCCCTCTCCCGCAACACGCGGACGATGTCTTCCGTGGATCCCTCCGCTTTGCGAATCTTTTGCGAGAGGAACTCGCCGAGACCGTCGTGCGTCATCCCGCGGTCGACGGTGACGCCGATCGGAGGCACGTCGGTAAATTTGAAGGTGTTGTTCGGCGGCTCGAATATTGCCGTGCTGATGTCCTTCCCGACCTTGGTGTCGCCGACATCAAACGCGGCAACAAAATTGATATCGCTGATGTGGTACGGGCCAAGCCGTGGGTGCATGAGACCCGGAATGGTGTCGCCGTCATCTGCGCCCCGGTAGTAGTGAACCCCCTGAACCAGAGACGAAGCGCAGTTCCCCACGCCGATGATGGCGACGTTAATGCTGTCAGCCAAATAATCCCCCTTCTCGCGACTCCCCCGGCCGCACATGTACGTTCGGAACACAAAACATACCCGCCTCTGTGAGGCGAGGTTTGTCCCGCGCAGTCTACACTCTTCGGACCGGTTCTATCTGAGCGCTATCTAGAATCGGCTATCGAGCGTGCTATGCTGCCGGGCCACAATGTTGTACGACTTTCAGACCCAAACCTTCCTGAGCGATGGCGTGCTCAGCCCGATTGAGCTCGTCCGGCGCGCGGTCGTCAACGGCTACACCGGGTTGGCGATTACCGATCACGTCGGCGTTGGTGGTATGAAGGCACTGATGGAGCGTCTTCGCGAGGACTGTCGGGTCGCCCAGGATGCTTGGGGCATTCCTGTCATCCCAGGAGTCGAGTTGACCCACCTTCCCCCGGCGAGGATTGCATCGACGGCGGCGATGGCGAAGGATGCCGGTGCCGCCATGGTATTGGTGCACGGAGAAACGCCGGCCGAACCAGTCGAACCAGGAACGAACCGGGCTGCCGTGACTTCACCGGACGTCGACATCCTCGGTCACCCCGGCCTGATCATGAAGGATGATGCGCGAGTAGCCGCGGAGAACGGCGTATTCCTAGAAATCTCTGCTAGGAGCGGTCATTCGCTCGCGAATGGTCATATTGTTCGAACCGCGATCGTGACAGGCGCGAGTCTCTTGGTCGACTCCGACGCCCACGCGCCGGGAGATCTGCTAACGGAGATGTTGGCGTTTAACGTTGCGGTCGGCGCTGGGTTGGACGAGAGAGCGGCGCAGGCCGTCTTGATCGACAATCCGCACCGCTTACTCGACCGACTCTCATCGCGGTGGCCGGTGCCCGGCGCCGACCGGCCCGACTAATCGGGCCCAGCGTTATAGAGAGGCTATCCCTTCCCGATACGGAACACTTTGGTGCTGCAGACCGGGCATGTGCCTTGAGTTGCTGGGCGCCCATTCTTGAGTGTGATTTCCTGTGCGTCGCGGATCTCACGCTTAGTCCTGCACTTCAAGCAGTACGCCTCGGTAGCTGGCATAGGTGTGATCCCCCTCTCATTGAAGCCGCGTTTGTGGTGTGACTGTAGGGGCGCAAAGATAGGGTGTCAAGCCAATTCAGATTGAGTCTTCGAGCGACTCCGTCGAGGGGCGCGCTGCACCACTAGCTGACTTGGGGAATGGCGCCAAGACCTTCCGAGGCCGCCAGGTACATTCCGCCGTATCATCCCGCACGAGAACCGCAACGAAGTCGTCTTCGGCGTTGAGGGCAATCGCAAGGTGGTCCGGCGGTTCCCGGACGAATGGAGCGTCAACGAAACCCGGAAGCACTCCCCACTGGCCGGCAGCGTCATCGAGGACCCTTCCTGTCGTGGCGCGGTCGAGACCGTGCTCGTTGAGGCGGAACGCTCGCCATCCGGGGAAGAGGCTCAACAAACCCGAGACATACTTATTGGCGTCTGGCCCGGTGGCATGGTCTAGCGCCACTGCTTGATCCCCTTCGAACACCCCGACACGCGTGCGAATCAAGGCTTCCAAGGTCGCCCCGCACCCCAGTTCGTCCCCGATATCCGCAGCCAGTGTCCGAACGTAGGTCCCGCCCGCGCAGACGACCTCGAGGCCGAACCGGGGCGGGTCCCAGCTGGTGAGCTGTATCGAATGAACGAACGTCTCCCGAGCTGCGCGCTCGACCGTGACGCCTCGTCGGGCGAGGCTGTACAGCCGCTCGCCGCCGTGTTTGAGCGCGCTATGCATTGGTGGCGTCTGCAGGATGGTGCCGATAAACCGTGGCAACATCGATTCGATGTCGCTCCGAGGTACCCCGCTGGGGTCTTTCTCCGCCAACACGCGACCATCCACATCCAGTGTGTCAGTGCGTATGCCCAGCTGTACCGTGGCACGGTAGCTCTTTAGGCTCGCGCTCAGATACTCAACGAGGCGCGTCGCTCTTCCTACAAACAGTGGGAGCACGCCCTCGGCGAGTGGGTCAAGCGTGCCGCCGTGGCCCACGCGTTTGACGTCGAGCGCCCGCCGCACAAGGCGAACAGCATCGAACGACGTCATTCCAGACGGTTTCCAGAGATTAACGTACCCGTCCATCGATGCAGGTGCGCGCCGGTTCAGTCAGACGCGGCGCGGGCCGGTGGACGGTCTTCAGAATCGTTCGCCTCGTCGATGAGGCGCAGCAGTCTGTCTGCGCGCTCCATCGTGTCGTCGGGAATGATCACGAGCGAAGGCGTCCTCTTGAGCGCGAGAGTGTCGAGGCTGTTTTGAAGGAATTTGGTTGCGGACCGAAGACCCGCAATCGTGGCGGCCCGCTCGTCATCGGTCCCCATCGTGCTGACGAACACCCGTGCACTACTGAGGTCGGGGCTGACGTCCACTTCAGTGATCGTCACGAGTCCGCGAACCCGAGGGTCCTTCAAGCCACGAAGAACCACCTCACTCAGACGCTCGCGGAGCAAGTGATTCACTCGCTCTTTTCGGCGGGACATCGGTGATTGCTCTCGAAAACCGTGCCGATCGGTGGAATGCCCCTCGGCACGGGGACGCCTAGGGTTGCCGTTCCTCACGGTGGTAGGCCCGGATCTGGTCGCCTTCCTCGAACTCCGTGAACCCTTCCATGCCGATACCGCATTCCTGGCCCGTGTTGACCTCGCGGACCTCATCGCGGAAGCGGCGCAAGGTCGATATCGGGCCCTCGTACACGATTTCGGTGCCGCGCATCACTCGGGTCATCGATCCACGCCGGATTCTGCCGTCGTTGACGACGCAACCTGCGACCTTGCCGCGACGGATTTCGAACACTTGACGAACCTGGGCCACTCCTTCCTGCACTTCCTGGAAGAGCGGGGCAGCCAGACCGGTGAGTGTGTTTTCAATGTCTTCGATGAGTTGGTAGATAATCGAGTAGTTGCGGATCTCGACGTTCTGGGCATCCGCAAGCCGTCGCGCCGCTGTTTCGACGCGGGCGTTGAAGCCGAGGATCGTGGCGCCAGACGCCGATGCCAGCAGGATGTCCCCTTCGGTGATCGATCCCACGCCCCCGTGCAGGATGATCACCCGAGTTTCGTTGGTGCTCAGTCGATCCAACGAACCCCGGACTGCCTCCAGGCTGCCGTGGACGTCTGCCTTGATGATCAGGTTTAGGTCCCGCAGCTCTCCGGTGCCGATCTGCGACGCAAGCTGTTCCAATGAACTGAGCTGTTGGGTCTCCGCTGCCTTTGTAGCTTCGATTCGTTCTTCGACGATCCGCCGTGCCTCTCGGTCCGAAACGACCTCCTCGAGCACGTCCCCTGCACGAGGTACATCTTGCAGCCCCAAGACCTCCGCCGGTGTCGCTGGCAAAGCTTCGGCGATCCGGTCGCCTCGATAATCAGTCAAGGCCCGGACTCGCCCCCAGGTGTTGCCAACAACCAGGATGGAACCCGTCCTCAAGGTGCCTGACTGCACAAGCACCGTTGCGACCGGTCCCCGATTCGCTTCAAGCCGCGCCTCAATGATCGTCCCACGGGTTGGACCGGACCTGGCGGCCTTCAACTCGGAGATCTCCGCGACCAGCAGGACGGACTCAAGAAGCTGATCCAACCCGTCTCCGGTCTTCGCGGATACCGGAACAGAGACGATGTCACCGCCCCAATCTTCCACCAGTAGTTCCTGCTCTGAGAGTTGGCGCTTGACTCGCTCCGGGTCTGCGCCCGGCACGTCCATCTTGTTGATTGCGACCACCATTGGGACGCCGCCCGCCTTCGCGTGATTGATCGCCTCAATCGTCTGAGGCATCACACCGTCGTCGGCGGCGACGACCAGAACCGCGATATCCGTGACGTGCGCACCGCGGGCACGGAGCGTCGTGAACGCCTCGTGGCCCGGGGTATCGAGGAACGTAACGAGTTTCTCGTCCTCCTGAACCTGGTAGGCGCCGATGTGCTGTGTAATGCCCCCCGCTTCGCCAGAAACGACGTCTGCTTTCCGAATCGCATCCAGGATCGAAGTCTTGCCATGATCGACATGGCCGAGGACCGTTACGACCGGCGGGCGCGGTTCGAGATCCGCCTCGTCGACGCCGTCCACTTGATCGCTCATGCGTTTGCCCAACGATGCCTCGTGCGCGGGCGCGGCCTCCGTGATCTGGAAACCGTAGAACTGGGCAATGGGCACGACGGACTCGAACTCCACGGCTTGGGTCACCGAGGCCATGATCCCCATCCGCATGAGGTTCTTGATGATGTCGACTGGGTCCTGCTCAAGGCGCTCAGCCAACTCACCGACGGTGATCGTTCGTGGAATCTCGATCTCGCGCGGACCGCCATCGCGCGCACGACGGGCGGTTCCGGTACTTCGTTCGGTCGTCACGCGGTGTTTTGTCCTTCCTCGCGGTTGGGTTCCATTGTTGATATGAGTGCGCGCGCCTGCTTCCTCAGGTCGTCGAGGTCCTGCTCTGAGAGATGGTTCTTAACGTGGAGGCGGTGCTCTATCACGCTTCTCGCGGTTCCGCGTTCCCAGCAGTCCCCCGAAGTGCAGATGTACGCACCGCGGCCCGGCATCTTGCCCGTTGGGTCGACAGCAACGGTTCCTGACGGGAGCCGGACGAGCCGGACTAGGTCACGTTTCGCACGCGGTTGCCGGCACGCGATGCAGCTCCGTTGAGGCTGCGGCCGAACGCGTGGACCGCGACGGCTACTGGCGGTTGCCAAGGTTCACCTTCGGCGCCCGCCAGCCCGTCGTCCCCCCCGGTCGTCGCGGGCGGTGCGCCGGCTGCGGTCTGGAAAGATGTCCTCGGCGAAGCGGATCTGGCCGCTGTCTTCTCCCTGCTGCTTCTGTTGGTATTGCTGGAAGAAGGCGTCGAAATCAAACTGCTCTTCCTCGCTTGCTTCCCCTTCGTCCTCGCCCTCGTCTTCGCTGCCCGCGGGCTCAGCTTGGAGCCGTGCTTCCTCCGCAGCCTCTTCTTCCGCCAGTACCTTCAACGCGGCCTCGATGTCGGCTTCGCTATCCGTTGCGATAGCGGGGGCTGCGCTCTCGATGGCTGCCACCGGCTCCGCAATGGGTTCCTGCGCGACCGGAGCGACTGTCTCGGCTGCGATAGGAGCCGTTTCTACGGGCACCGGGGCAGCGGTTTTGGTCGTTGCCGCTGGGGCGAGAGGTTCGCGACCTCCAGCATCGCGTTCGGACTCGAGGATTGCCGTCGCGACGGCGGCGGCTGCACGCTCTGCGGCCTGTTCCGGGCCGCGGGCGGTCCTCTCACTCTCCTGAGCGAGAACCTCTGAATTGCTGCGAATGTCGATGCGCCAACCGGTCAGTTTTGCCGCTAACCGCGCGTTCTGACCCTCGCGTCCAATGGCGAGCGAGAGCTGCCGGTCCGGGACCACCACCAACGCGCTCTTGTCTTCAATGATCTCGACCCGGGTGACCTGGGCGGGACTCAGAGCCTGTGAGATGAACGCCCTCGGGTCCGAGTTCCACGGGATGACGTCGATCTTCTCGCCGTGGAGCTCGTTCACGATGTTCTGGATCCGGACTCCCCTGAGTCCGACGCACGACCCAACGGGGTCGACGCCGTCCTGCCTCGCTTCAACACCGACCTTCGTCCGGTACCCCGGCTCACGGGCGATCCCTCGGATGACCACGATGCCGTTGGCGATCTCGGGCACCTCAAGTTCAAAGAGACGTCGGATCAGGTCCCGGTGGGCACGCGAGACTGTGATCTGCGGCCCGCGTTGTCCACGTTCGACCTCGCGGATCAGTACCCGGAGGCGCTGGCCGGGGCGATAGTGCTCGGTTGGCACCATCTGGTCGGCGGGAAGAACGGCCTCTGTACGTCCCAGGTTCACGATTACTTGGCCTGGCTCGAGCTTCTGGACGACGCTCGATAGGAGTTCGTTTACATGACCCGCGAACTCTTCGAAGACCACGTCCCGCTCCGCCTCCCGAAGGCGTTGCATAACCACCTGTTTGGCGGTCTGCGCCGCGATCCGTCCGGCGTCTTGCGGGGTCTCCTCGATATCGATCGTCTCGCCGAGCTTGATGCCATCACGGATGGCCCGAGCGTCGTCGAGGGAGATCTCAAGGTTTGAGTCGGTGACCGCCTCGACCACCGTCTTGGTGATGAAGACTCGGATCTCGCCGGCACTCGGGAGGATCCGAACCGTGACGTTGTCGACATCCGACTCCGGGTCCCTGCTTTCTTTCTTGAAGGCGGAAACGAGGGCGGCTTCAATCGCGCTGAGAATGACTTCCGCCGGCAACCGACGCTCGGTCGCAAGCTGCGTCACGGCCAACAGGAAATCGCTCTTCACCCTGCCGTCGCCTCCTCTCCTATCCCTCTCTACACGGCCCGCGTTTCGGGCCCATGAATGAAAAGAGTGGGAACTCGCCCCACTCACATCACCCGTCCGTGGCCCTTTGATAGACAACCGAACTATACCAGCGGCACTTCCCAACAACAACTGCGCTGGTCCTTTGGCAAGGGCCGGAGGGCGGCCGTTCCTTGAACATCAGATCCTCTCTGACGGCGGACTCCGATTGCGATGTACGATGGGGCGACGCCTGATGTCACAGACTCTCTCCGCGGCCTTGCCGTTCCCACCCAAACACGTTGCACGGCCCGCGCGATATACGGGCGGAGAGTGGGGGAGTTTCGTTAAGTCGTGGGACCAAACTATGGTCCGCGTGTGCATCGCCTATCCGGACACTTACGAGGGCGCTGTTCTGCGTCCGTCGGTGAATGCTCTGTATGCATCCCTCAATGCCTTTCCAGACGTGGTGGCGGAGCGAGTCTTCGCGCCTTGGCCAGACTACGTAACCGCGCTGCGATCGATAGGAGCGCCACTAACGTCACTTGAGTCGCGCCGCCCGCTTTCGGACTTTGATGTCGTAGCCATCTGTTACCCAGACGAACTGAGCGGCCCCACGATCCTGGAGCTGCTCGACCTCGCACATCTGCCGACCGACGCAATCGAACGTGACTGCACGCATCCACTGGTGCTCGGTTGGGAGGAGGAACCCCGGAACCCAGAACCGCTCGCCAAGTTTCTCGATGCGTATCTCGTCGGCGATGTCGAAGTTGCGATTCAGAGTGTCGCTCGTGTCTTGGTTGAACAGCGGACCTCGAGTGACCCGACGCCGGACAAATCCAGGCTGTTGATGGCGCTCGGTGCGCTTCCGGGGGTCTACGTCCCATCTCAGTACGGGGAACACGCGGATGGAAGGCTCGGCCCTCGCGTCGGATCTAGCGCACCGGCGGTCGTGAACCGCGTGGTCTGGGAGGACCTCTCGTCCGCTCCGTCAGCATCCGTGGTGCCCCACCTCCAGGCGACGCCGGACCGACCTGCGATCGAGGCTGATCGCGGGTGTCCTGCGGGTTGCGATGGCATCAGGTTCGGGCTGCATTGGGGCCCATTCCGAAGCCGCGGCGCCGAGGCTGTTGCGCAGGCCTTGAATCGGACCGCGCGTAGCACAGGATTTCAAGAAATCGCGCTTCACAGCACGTGCCTCCATCACCGTGCCGATCGGACCGAGCTCGTACAGGCTGCTCTCGACGCAAGCAACGGTTCGAACACGCATCTCCGACTCCCCGTCCTGGCGCCGGCCACAGCATCCGCGGATATCGTCCGCCAGTTGCGAAACGCGAAACAAAATGTCGCAATCGGCCCGATCGTCTTCGGCACAGGGGTCGAAGGCGAGTGGATGGACGCAATGAGTGCCGCGCTTGTCGACTGCGCAGGGCAGGGAGGCCTCGGGAACCTCCGAATAACAGCCGTGTTGGGCCATCCAATGGCAGGGGATCCCGGGCTTCTTGAGCGGGATGGAATGTCCATCTCGCGGTGGATGCGTGCCGTGCCTGCGAGTCTTCGTCAACTGCGGGTCGCGGCTGCGTTCTTCGTGCCGCGGGCGTTTACCGTGTTGGAGCGCACTGGCCAGTTGGCCACCGAAGAGATGAGCGACCAGTTGTCCGCATTACGTGCAGCTCTGGGCCGACGGGTGTCGATCTCAGTCGGCCACGAAGTTCGCCTCGCACGGATCGAAGCTGCAATCGCCCGTGGAGGCAGAGAAACCGGCGAAGTGGTCCGTCATGCGTGGAACCGCGGGTGCTACCTATCTGGTTCTGCGGGGGCCCCCCAAGATGCGGATGTCTGGAACGAGGCGTTCACGGCAGTTGGGTTGAGCGCCGATCTCCAGGCGGGGCAGACGCTCGATAGTGACGACGCTGTCCCGTGGAGTCATCTTGCGGGATGGCAAGATCCCGCGTTGGTGCAACAAGTCCGCCTGGAGGATTAGCCGGAGCGCACGCTTGGCTCCGGCAGCGCGTCTTCTGAGAGTCCTAAACCTCGAACACTGCTCCCGTGTTACCGACCGATATGTTCCACCCGGTCTCCCGCTGGAGACGGTCGATCTCGTGACGGACCTCATGTTCGGAGCTGGGGAACACGTGGACGCCGACCACTCGTGGCGCCCAGCCGGACGTATCGATCAGTCGTTCGACTTCTGTGCGTACGGTCGCAGGGATCATATGGCTTGACCGGTTCGCACGGTCCGCCTGCGAATCCGGAAACGTGAGCTCTGTTAGCAGCACGTCGGGAGGGCGCGTTGCTAGCGCCGTACTGAAACCTGGGCCAGTGTCGCCCGTGTAGTACAGCGTCCGGTCCGACCGCGTTACCCGGTATCCGACCGCGGGAACGCCGTGGAAGGCCGGCAGCGGTGTCACCACGTATTCGCCGATGCTCAACTCGGTTGAAGGCTCGACGCCGTGCAACTCCAGGAGAGGGAGTCCGTCCCCTGCTTCCCGCTCCTGGAGCTTCGGTCGGATCACGCCGAGCACGTGCTCCAAGAGAACGTCGATGGTGTCTTGGGGGCCATAGATGTGGCGTGTACCAGGCCGCCCGTCCATCCCGGCCCGGAAGACCAATTCGACTGCATCACGGATGTGATCGAAGTGCCGATGAGTGAGAAAGATATGGCGTATGCGGCCCTGTTGCTCCGCCGAGAGGGATCGCGTGAGGCTGCCCGCATCGAGCGCGATCGACCCGTCCACGACAATGCTGGTCATCGCATGGTCAGAGGATTCGAAGTTGTTCAAGCCGAGGATGCGAGCTCGCATAGGCAACGACTAGCGCGTAGCGTCACATTCTTAATCGGCGGCATCGAAGATCGCAGGCGTCGGTGCGCAGGAGATCACGGGGATCCATCTACGCATTCATCCGAATCTGGAATCACGGAACCGCGCTGTCCTCTAGTTCCTGGTACCGTTCGAGCTCGAGGACGACGTTGCGTTCCGCGAGCGGCATCGTGTCGGCCAACAGCGGTTCGGTCGTTCCTTGGTTCGAAAGAACCTCGAGACCGCGCTCGATCGCCCGTGCGGCGACGCCAATCGCGATGCCTGAGAAACCGATGATTTGGTACCCCATCACGCCGAGTCGCTCCGTGGGCACCAATGGTGTGCGGCCGCCCTCGGTCAGGACGACCATGAGCGGGGCGTCTCGGTCGATGAGTCCCGGCAACTGTTCTAGGTCGCCGGTTGAAGGGACTGCGGCAACAAATGCGCCATCCGCGCCTGCGTCGATGTACGCGCGGGCGCGGATGGCCGCTGCATGCAAACCCTCTGACTCGATGGAGTCGGTTCGTGCGATGACGACGAAGTCCGGGTCCGTTCGCGCCTTGAGCGCGGCGTTCAGCTTGCCCACCATTTCCTCGGTCGAGACGACCTCGGTGCCCGCCAGGTGCCCGCATCGCTTCGGATCGCGCTGATCTTCAAAGAAGATGCCGGCGACACGCGCCGATTCCATCTCCGTTACGGTCCGAGCGACCTGCAGCGGTCCCCCGTAACCGGTGTCAGCATCGGCAAGTACCGGTAGCGACGTTGCTGCTGCGATGCGGCGGGCTTGACCGACAGCCTCATCCCTGGACACGAGCCCCACATCTGGCAGCCCGAGCAATGATGCCGCAACGGCCGATCCGCTCATGCCGACGGCGCGGAACCCAGCCTTCTCGATCAACTTTGCGGAGAACGCGTCGTATGCGAACGGAACGACGATGGGCCGCGGTGCCGCGAGAAGTGATCTGAGGGCCTGTCGGGCGTGGGTAGTCATGGGTTGTCCCGGTCGCATATGCGGCCAACTAGGAGACAGGACACTCGTTGCCTCCTATGGGCGAACCGTGGCCGAGACCGTATCCAGCATGGGCAGCAACTCTTCGAGCGGCAACACGTCGGCGTACTTCTGCGCGATGTCAAACAGGTTGATCGCGTGGGAGGCCTCTCCCCTGTCCCATACGCAGTCTTCCGGCACGACGCACCGGAAACCGTAGCTCATGCCGTCAACGACGGTGCCCCGGACGCAACCGCTCGTCGTGCAACCAACCACGACCAGCGTGTCCACTCGGTGGTTGACGAGCTGTGTGATCAAGTTGGTGCCGAAGAAGATCGACGGGAACCGCTTATAAATGATGACGTCGTCCGGCTCGGGGGTCAGCGGTTCGACAATCTGGGCGCCTCGGCTCCCTGGGAGGTTGTAGTCGGCAGCCAATGAAGGGATCTTCTCCGCGTATCTGGCGCCTTCCTGCGTTCCGGTCCGTTCACCCTGGGCGTACATCACCGGCCAGCCTTTGCTCCGGAACTGGGTGACGAGCCTCTCGATCTTCCAAACGGCCTTCCAAGCGTCTTCGCCCACCGCGGTCGCGTACTGCTCCATCGCTTCCTGGATCGGCACCGGACCTTCGCCAGTCGTGCGGTACTGCGCGTCGATGATGAGCATGCCAGGGCGTTCACCGATACCGACGCTCGCCCCGAAGCCGCTCCTTTGGTAGACAACCCGGTCGCGATCCGAGATGAACCGGTCCCACGGCCTTGGTCGGGCCGACGGTCCGCTAGCGCTTTGCTGCTGTTTCTCGCCGAGAGTCATGCGTCCAGACCTTCCTTTTTTGGGCTGTATGCGAATTGCTCGTGGGTCGGCATATGCGTTGGTCCATTCCGTCGTTGAGACCGGCGCCGAGCTTCGGTCGCCTGGTGGACTGAGTCTCGCGACCTCATCAGTCCATCTGCATGCCGCCGTTCACATTGATCGCCTGGCCAGTAATGAGGGATGCGTCGGGTGTGCAGAGCCATGCGATCACGCGCCCGATGTCTTCGTCGGAGGCGACACGGCCCAACGGAACGCGGGCGGCCGATGCGGCCCACCCGCCCTGGGCGTCGCGCATTGAATCCATCCGTGATGTATCGACAGGACCTGGGCAGACCGCATTGACGGTGACGCTGTACGGCGCCAATTCATGCGCCAGGGCCTGTGTAAAGCCGTGGATCGCAAAGTTCGCGGCATTGTACGCGGCGGTGTTCGCGGAGCCGCGTCGGCCGGCGATCGACGAGATATTCACCACGCTGCCGCCGTCGTTCTGGCGCACGAGCACCTGCCCAACCGCCTTCGAAAAGAGGAACGACCCCATCACCTTGACGTCGATCACCCACTTGAACACGTCCTCGTCGACATCGACGACCGGGACCCGGTCCTCACCGCGCGCCGCCGCTGCGTTGTTCACCAGGATGTCGATCCGCCCGAACTGGTCCATCGTCTGGTCCATGACTCTGTTGACCTGCGAAGAATCGGTAACGTCGCAGACCGCCTCGATGCATGTCACACCGTGAGCGCGGACCTGGTCAGCAGTGCTCGAGATGTCGCGCCAGCCGATTTCCTTCTCATCGCTCGGGAAGGTCGCAGGGTCGCGACCTGTGCCCGTGACGACGATATGTGCACCTTCCTCCGCCAGGGTGACCGCCGCCGCGCGACCGATACCCCTGAGACGCCCGGCGCCTGTGACAATGGCGACTTTTCCATCCAACCGACCCATGGTGCCCCCCGAGTTCCGCTTGTGCGACGCGCGAAGTATACGCGTGGGTCGTAGGTAAGCTGGGGTCATGCGAACGTCGGTGACAATCGGGCGGATCGCCGGAATCCCGATCGCTGTGCACTACACGTGGCTAGCCGCTTTCGGTCTAATCACGTGGTCGCTGGCCGCGGGATTCTTTCCCCGATTCTTCCCTGGCTGGGAGGCGACGACCTATTGGTGGCTCGCGTCGATCGCCACCATCACGCTCTTCGGGTCGGTGCTTGTCCACGAACTGGCGCATTCGACCGTGGCATTGAAGCGCGGGATCGGGGTCGAGAGCATCACCTTGTTCATCTTCGGAGGGGTGAGCAACCTCCGCGCCGACTCCTCGAGGGCGTCGGATGAGCTCGTGATCGCGTTGGTGGGACCGCTGACCAGTGTGGGGCTCGGGGCGATGGCCTGGCTGGTGCTCCAAGCCGTCCCGCACGAATTGGAGATGTTGCGTGCCCTGGTCAGCTACGTGGCACTGACGAACCTAATCCTGGGGGCGTTCAACCTTTTGCCCGGATTCCCCTTGGACGGTGGCCGTGTGCTGCGGGCCCTCGTGTGGGCGATAACACGCAACTTCGCGCGCGCCACCGCGTTGGCGGCGATGGCCGGACAGGCCATGTCCTTCGCATTCATTGCTTTCGGCGTTCTTCAGATCCTGGATGGCCGCGTCATCTCGGGGATGTGGATCGCGTTGGTCGGATGGTTCCTGAACGCAGCAGCCAGCTCCGGGCGACGTGAGGTCCAAACGAACCCCATCCTTGGCGACGTCTTAGTAGCCGAGTTAATGGAGCCATCAGTCGCGACGGTCAACGCCGAATCGTCGGTCGAGGCGCTCATGACCCAGCTGCTGCTACCGAACGGCATCCGGTTCGCCGCAGTGGTCGATGATGAGGAACGGGTGGTCGGTGTCGTGTCGGTAACGGACATCCGCCGGTCGCCGCAACACACCTGGTCGGATGTCACCGTGCGCGACATCATGACTCCCGCGCCGTTGCACACCATCGCTCGGGACGGATCCGCATCCGGCGCGCTCCGGTTGCTGGCAGAGCGGGACGTGAACCAACTGGTCGTCATGGACGCGGAACGGCCGGTTGGAGTCTTGAGTAGGTCCGACATCATCGACCATCTCGACCTGCGGCGGGAGGCCGAGAACCGGTCGGGCCAGCATAGCTGAGCCCAATAGCCCCATGCTATCCTGCGTGCCGTCCCGGTGAAACCTCTCGGAGGGTGTATGACGACCGACGGTGCCGCGACGGACGGGGACCGCCAGGTCGCCCGGGATGTTCTTTCCGGCTATGTAGGGCACCGCGGCGCGCTGCTCATGGCGTTGCTTGAGATCCAGTACCGACTGGGGTACATCCCTGAAGAAACGGTCGAAGACGCGGCGGAACTGCTCGGCCATTCGTATCCGGACGTATGGGGTGTGCTCACCTTCTATGCCGACTTCAAGCTGGGCAAGAAAGCCGGACATTTCATTGACGTGTGTATCGATACGCCATGCCACGTGAACGGTGCCCGGTCCATATGGGGCGCGCTTGAGGACTCGCGGTCTGACGCCAGCGGCGAGGCGGCGTTCCAACTCCGCCGAACATCCTGCCCAAGACTGTGTTCACAAGCGCCCGTGATTGCTGTGGACACCCAATGGCGCGGCCGCATGACGCCGGATGCCGCGCGCACCATCGCCGCCACGCTCAACTGAACCTGATCATGCCGTCCGCCACGTACGAAGCGCTCCGACGAGGCTCAATGGAGCAGTGGGCCCATTGGAACGATGAATCGACCCCCCGCATAACCGTCGGAATATCGGCTTCTGCGGTCTCCGTCGGTGCGGGCGAAACCCTGAACGCCATTCGGGTTGAGTTGGAGCGTCTTGGCCGGCCGGACGTGCGAGTCCTAGAGGTCGGAGACATCGGATTCTCGTGGGCGGACCCCGTTGTGCACGTGGCCCTCTCAGGGCGTCCGCGAATCATCTACAGAAACCTGACCGCGGACCTGGTTCGAGGATTCCTGGAAGACGTGTTGGGCCGAACGAATCCGAGGGCAGATCTCGCTCTTGGGGTCGATGGCCCTGAAGCGGTTGGCGGTATCCCCCCACTGGCGTCGCAACCGTGGATGCGCGACCAGCTCCGGTTGGTCACGGCCAACTACGGATACATCGAGCCTGGCAACCTGTCGCACTACGTAGCGAGAGGAGGGTTCGCGTCGTTAGACAAAGCCATCCACCAGATGAGCCCCCAAGACGTAACGGACGCCGTTCGCGAGTCAGGACTGCGAGGCCGCGGCGGTGCACTGTTCCCAGCAGGAGTGAAGTGGAGCTTCATGCAAAACGCTCCTCCTGGCGACCGCTACCTGGCAATCAACGGCGAAGAGGGAGATCCGGCCGCGTTCACCGATGCATCGATCGTTGAGAACGACCCTCACCGATTGGTGGAGGGGATTCTGATCGCGAGCTACGCAATGGGCGCCAACAAGAGCTTCATCCACATCCGAGCCGAGTACCAGTTGGCGGTCGAACGACTCCGAAGGGCAGTGTCAGAGGCCGAGGACGCCGGTCTTGTCGGTCACGCAGTGATGGGTACCGAGTTCAGCCATGAGATCGAGATCGAAGCGACCGGCCACGCGTACATCTGTGGCGAGGAGACGGCGCTGATGGAGTCGGTCGAGGGCAAACGCGGGGCGCCCAGGCCCCGGCCGCCGTTCCCAGCCCAATACGGAATCTTCGGGCGGCCGACTACAGTCAATAACGTTAAAACAATCGCCTACGTGCCTACCGTGATCGAGATAGGGGCGGAGGCGTTCGCAAAGATCGGAACAGAGAACGCATCTGGGACCGCGTTACTGTCGTTGTCGGGGCACGTCGCTCGCCCGGGCATCGCCGAGGTGCCAGTCGGTCTGAATCTCCGCACCATCATCACCGATATCGCAGGCGGAGGCCGAGGCGGCAAGCAACTGAAAGCACTGCAGTGCGGCGGGCCGCTGGGCGGGATCATGCCCATCTCTGAGGCGGACATGCCGGCGGAATTTCAGGCCATGACCGCCAAAGGGTCACCTCTTGGTTCTGGAGGCATCCTTGTATTCGACGAGGACACGTGCATCGTCGACGCCATGAAGGTCATCGCCGAGTTCAACGAGGAAGAGTCGTGCGGCAAGTGCTTCCCGTGTCGCAAGGGCACGAGCCAGATCGTCCGGATATTCGACAACATTGTTGCGGGGTATGGGGAATCCGGGGACCTCGAGAAGATCGCGGGCATCGGGCAAGCGATGGTTGGAGGGTCGTTATGCGGGCTCGGACAGCTGGCGCCGGGCGTATTGAACAATGCGGTTCGGTACTTCCGGGAAGAGTTCGAAGAGCACGTGAACGAGCGGTACTGTAGAACCGGGACCTGCACGGCCCTCAGTGGGGACGCTGCCAGTTCCCGAGGTGGCTCGGCTGTCACGACGTCCTGATCCGACGGGGTTCGTGGGGGCTCGGCCCTAGGTCGTCAGACCGGCTGAGGGCGACGTCCCTTCCGCGACGATGTGAGTTCAGTGCCTGATGGAGCGGATATGAGTTCACCATCAAACGGGAACACCAACGACAACTGGGGGCGGTGGGGCCCAGACGACGAACGCGGGATGCTGAACCTCGTGACCCCAACCAAAATCCTGGAGGCCATGGGCTTGGTGCGCCGGGGCGCCGTTTATCACCTCGCAGTGCCCCTGGGGCGGGGCGAACGAATCTACCCAACCTTCCACGAAACGTGGCGGACCACGACGGTAAACACCGATCAGGAGACTGGGGTCGGCGTGAGCGGCGACGTCGTGATGATGCACTCGCACGCGGGAACTCACGTCGACGCCCTCGCCCATTTCTGGCGCGATGGGACCCTATGGAACGGAAAAGATGCATCGGCGATCACGTCACGAAACGGCGTTACGTGGGCAGGGGTCGACCGCATCGGGAGCTTCGTGACTCGCGGGCTGTTGGCAGATGTGGCCCGGTTCCGCGGCGTCGACCATCTGACTCCAACCGACGCGATATCTGGACAAGAACTGGAGGATTGCTTGGAGTCGGTGGGCATTCAACCCCGACACGGAGACGTGCTCCTCCTGCGCACGGGCTGGCACCGTGTGTTCAGCGAGGACCGCGAGCGGTGGGATTCCGGCGAGCCAGGTTTTGATGAGGCTGCTGCCCAGTGGCTCAATGACCACGGAATCGTGGCGGTCGGCGCGGACACGCCCGGGCTAGAGTGGATTCCGAACCATCCCTACGGTAATCCGTTCCATGTGCGGGCGCTCCGCGACTACGGGATCTACATCCTGGAGAATCTTGATCTCGAGGGGATCGGCCAGGATCGTGTGTATGAATTCCTTTTCGTCGCAGCGCCGCTGCCCCTGGTTGCCGGAACAGGCGCGCTATGTGTCCCGCTGGCCATCGTTTGAGTCCGGCCGACGAAGGGCCGAACGAGTAGAGCAAAACCGTCAAACGAGAACGACTTCTTCGACTTCTTGATGAGGGGCTCCAACACCAAGGGGCGGGCGGTCAGGCTGCTGGTTGGCCTTGGTCTTGTCGGTGCGCTCCTCCCGGCCTACGGGCCGCTTGTCGACCATCACTTCTTCGAACGGCTGCCAGGTCATGCTCACACGGGTGGAACGGTCCCGTTCGCGGACCACGTACGCTAGTACCAAGCGCCCCACAGTCACGCGTATGGCGAGCTAGGAGAAGGTGTCCTGTCACTCACGTCGGGTGGCGAAAGCGGAGGCATCGCAGCCGGCCTGTTCATCATCGCGGCGGTCCTGCCCCTCGCTGGCCTGATCGTTGCAGCGTACCGTCCTACCATGCGCGCCGGGGATTGGCTCGGACGACTCCGAAGTACGTAAGGACCGGTTCTCGAACCTCCCCCACCGCGATCGGGGTGACCCCGCTTGATCCATCCCCAGCGTCCAGGCGGGCTTCTTGAAACCGCCGCACTCCCGCTTTCCTATCGAGGTCGTTGACGCCCAAGTGAACGCTTCTAATCCAAGACCTCGTGTCGTCATCTGGCTCACGGCCGTGGGGCTCACTTTAGCCCTGATGGCGATCACGACCGTATCAGTCAGCGCTCACGGTGTGCACGGCGCAGAGCGCCAAGTGTTCGTGGGCCCTGCGGGACCATTCGACGTCCGCGTGCGGTCGACGACTGCGATAGGCGAGGTACACGTGACGGTCTTCGTGATCGAGAGCGCAACGGGTGCACAGGTCCCTGACGCCACCGTCTTCGTCGCCATCCAGGACGCAGACCAGGAACGCCCATTGGTGGGACCCGAACCGGCGTCGTCGATCATCAGTGGCTCCAATGCCTACGCGGCAACCCTCTTGGTCGAAGAACCTGGCGCTCAAGCGCTCACCGGAGAGGTTACGAGCGAGACCGTGGCCGGTCAGGGAATGTTCGAAGTGCTGGTCCCGATCACCGGTCCCGCATCGCAGATCAACTGGGGATTAATCCTCGTACTCCTCGCCCTCGTGGCGTTTGCGCTTTGGCCAGTTCAGAAGAAGCGCCGACAGCAGGGTCGGGGAAGCTAGTCCCACCATCCATACCATGACCATCCCGGAGGACATTACAGGTGACACGGATCACGAAGCTGCTCTGGGCAGCTGGAGTTGGCGTCGTCGCACTCGCGGCGTGCGCGCCGGCCTCTGAACCCGAAGACCGTTCGTTCGACCTACGAATCGTAGATGGCGCACTTGCGGACTCCGTAGACCTACGCGTGAACCAGGGCGACAACGTGTCGATCAACTGGACCAGCGATGCGCCCGCCAGCCTCCACCTTCACGGCTATGACGTCGAGATCGACCTGTCGCCGGACCAACCCGGCGAGATGGCGTTCGCCGCCGAGGCCACGGGCGGGTTCGATATCACGATGCACGCCCGAACCAACGTGGAGGACGGCGTCGGCAGCCACGAACCGCATACCCATGAATCCACGGAAACGTGTTCTGAACCGGTGCCAGAGCGTGTATCACCAGTTCTCCGCGTTGAGACGCACCCATCTGCGGACCCCATGTCGTTCGACGTGACCGTCGAGGTCGAGGACCCTCCGCAGGGATCACTCCACTGGCACCTCTACGTCGACGGCGCCCTCAAGACGATGACGGCGCACGCGACCACTCGACTGGACCTGCTAGACCCTGGAACCTATCAAGTGCAAGCCGTTCTCTCTAGTGACGCAACGCATTGCGAGTACGACATCTCGGACACCACGACGGTGACCGCAGGACATGCGGACGCTCACTCGAGTGACGTGTCGGCTCACGATGAGGTGGTGTTGACGAGGTTCATCGTGAACCCATGATCGCAACGTTGGATCACTTGTGACCGCCCACCGGCTCGCTGCCACAGTCGGGGCGTTCGCTGCGGTCGTGGTTGCGACAGGCCCCGCGTCTGCCCATGGGTTCGGGGAGCGGTACGACCTTCCGGTCCCCTTGGCCATTTACATTGGCGGTGCTGGTGCTGCCGTGGCCCTGTCGTTCCTCGTCGTTGGCCTGTTTGTTCGGAGCGAGTTGCGTGGCGCCGAGTACCCGCGTATCGACCTTTACCGTTGGCGCTGGGGCCGTATGCTCGTCCATCCGCTCCTTGTGGAACCAATTCGGGCAGCGGCCCTCACGGTGTTTGTGCTGGTGGTGGTGGCTGGCTTCTGGGGGAACCAAGACCCAGCCAAAAACCTTGGACCGACTGTGGTGTGGGTCCTGTGGTGGGTGGGGATTGTGTACGTATGTGGGCTGATCGGAAACGTGTGGGCGCTGATCAATCCGTGGTCGACCGTGTACCGGTGGTCCGGTTGGCTCGTGGAGCGCGTGCGTGGATCGCGGTCGGGCAGGGCGCCCTGGGACTATCCGACCGATCTCGGCGCATGGCCGGCAGTACTCGTGTTTGCAGCGTTCGCGTGGGTGGAAATCGTGTACGCAGACTCGGGCAATCCCTCCACCCTCGCGCTTCTCATCCTGGGTTATTCTGCGTTTACCTGGGCGGGGATGGTGCTGTTCGGCCCGGCGGTTTGGCTCCGGAACGGGGAAGCGTTTTCGATTGTCTTCGGGATCCTCGCGCGGTTGGCCCCAGTCGAGATTCGGGTCACGGATAGTGACGCCTGCGCTGAATGCGCGGACCAGGCGTGCTACTTCGACCGCTCGTGTGCTGACTGCTACGAGTGTTTCGGACGCGCTGATCCTCTGCAGCGCGGCCTCGCGGTCCGGCCATTCGCCGCAGGCTTACTCCGGGCTGAACAAGTCTCCATGTCCCGCATGGCGCTTGTGTTGGTCATGCTGGCGACGGTGACATTCGATGGACTCACCGAGACAGGCTTCTGGGCAGACATCAACCTTGAGGCCTACAACACGATGCGTTCCTTGGGCCGAACGGCATTCACCATCGCTGAGACGGCTGGCCTTTTCATCATCCCGTTCGTGTTCGGAGTCGCGTACTTTGCGTTTATGCGACTTGTTGCGGTATTCGGCGGCAACGGTCCTGACGTGGCCACTCTCGGGCGCACGTTTGTTCTCTCCCTCGTTCCCATCGCGTTTGCGTACCACGTTGCCCACTTCTTCTCCTTCTTCTTGATCAAGGGGCAGTTGATTATCCCGTTGGCATCGGATCCACTGGGGCAAGGCTGGGACCTATTCGGGACCGCGGATTTCAGACCAGACATCGGGATCGTCAACGCGCGAGTGGCCTGGTTCGTCGGCGTAGGGGCGATCGTCACCGGGCACATCGTCGCGGTGTATACGGCGCACGTCGTGTCGCTGCGCGTGTTTCCGAATCGGGTGGGCGCCCTGCGGAGCCAGGCGCCAATGCTGGTCTTGATGGTCGGTTACACGATGCTCAGTTTGTGGATCATTGCTCAACCGATCGTTTGAGTGGGTGCCCCGATACAGTGGGCACCTCTCCCCGAGAAGCAGGACCTCGGCTGGTACGCTGACGTTACTTCGGGAATACATCGAAGAATGGGGGAATGATGACTGCCTTGGAAAGCAACACAGCACTGGGCTCGCTCCGGGTTCTGGACCTTGGTGGACTCCCCACTGCGTACGCATCCCGATTGCTGTCGGACTTCGGCGCCGACGTGGTCCTCGTGGAACCGCCAACCGGAGACCCATCGCGCGCGCTCCCACCGTTCGTGGGAGGACGCGACGACGGTGAGCACAGCCTGGCGTTCGTCGCGCTGCACACCAACAAGCGCAGCGTGACCGTCGATCTGAACACCGAGACAGGACAGGCGCAATTGAAGGCACTCGCCCAACGGGCCGACGTGCTCCTGGAGAGCTACTCACCCGGACATTTGCAGCAGATCGGACTCGGGGTCGAGGACCTTCACGAAATCAACCCCGGGCTCGTCGTGTGTTCCGTTACGCCCTTCGGGCAGACGGGACCTTTTTCCAGCTACAAGGGAACCGACCTTCACGCTGAAGCGATGGGCGGCGTGATGCTTCTCCAAGGCGATCCGTCCAAGGCCCCCTCAATGTCCCCAGCTTTTCTCGCCTACTCGCTTACTGGAGTCCATGCGGGATTGGGGATCTTGCACGCGCTCTTCGCACGAGCCGAGACGGGCCGTGGGCAGCACGTTGATGTATCGATGCAGGAGGCGAACGCCAACATCCACTTCATCGTGTCGCAGTACGGATACAACTCGTCGATCGCGCAACGGCCAGGGGTTGGAGCGGGAGGCGGCTCCGGGATTTTCCAGTGTTCCGATGGGTGGGTCGGGTTCTCGCCGATCCAACCCAACCAGTTCCAGGCTCTTGCCGACTGGATGGGGAACGACGTTCTTCGAGACCCTGTGTGGCAGGACCTGCGCGTCCGAATGGAGAACGGTGAGTTCATCACCGCTGAGGTGGGACAGTTCATCGCTGGATTCACGGTTGCGGAGTTCGTGGACGAGGCGCAGAGGCGTCGGATCCCCGCCGCGCCGGTCAGCACCGTCGGTGGTCTCGCAGCGAACATCCACCTGAACGAGCGCGAGTACTTCCAGGAAGCACAGAGCGACGCCTTCGGCCGGTACCGGTTGCCGGGCCCTCCGGGGCGGTTCAGTGAGACTCCGTGGGCGATCCGGCGGTCCGCTCCGAGGCTTGGGGAGCACAACGACGAGGTCCAGGCTGAACTCGCCGTCCGATCGGCTTCGTCGAGACCCAGTCCGAGGAATGGGCCGCCCAAAGCCCCACTGGATGGCGTCCGGATCACCGATCTGACCCGTATCTGGGTAGGACCGTACGGAACGCGCCAGCTTGCTGACTTCGGCGCGGAGGTCATCAAGATCGAGTCGTCGCTCTTCGATGCAACGTCACGGTTGCCGGGAATCCTGCCGATGCACCCTGAGCTGAACCGTAACAAACTGAGCATCACAGTCGACCTCCACCACGAAGAAGGCCAACAGGTGGTGCGGCGTTTGGTGGAGAAGAGCGACGTGGTTGCAGAGAACTACGCTCCCGGCGCACTGCGCCGGTGGGGACTCGACTACGACAGCCTCCGCCAAGTGCGAGACGACATCGTGTACATCAGCATGCCGGGGTGGGGCGCCACCGGACCGTTTGCCCATCACGTCCTTTTCGGTCTACAAGCGCAAACGGCCTCTGGCGTGACCCACCTTTGGGGTCATCCCGACTCACCGCCATCCCTCCGTTGCGGGATCTACTACGCAGACTTCTTCGTCGGTGCCCAGTGCGGGTTCATGTTGGAAACCGCGCTCTACCACCGCAAGCTCACCGGCCAGGGACAGTTGATCGAAGTTTCTCAGGTTGAGGCGCAGGCAAACGCGCTCGGGATCCCGCTGCTCGACTACTTCGTCAACGGGATCGATTCTGCACCGCAAGGCAACCATCGGACGTATGCAGCGCCACACGGCGTGTACCCCTGCAAAGGCGTGGATGCGTGGTGCGCGATCGCCTGTGCAACCGAGGAGGAGTGGCAGGGTCTGGTGAGAGCTCTGACGCCGGCGATGGGACAGCCGCCTGATTGGACCGTGGATCCCAGGTTCGCGTCAATCGGATCTCGTGTAGAGAACCGAGAACCGCTAGACGAAGCGATCTCAGCGTGGACCATGAACCTCACGCCGAAGCAGGTGATGACGATGCTCCAGCGCTTCGGGGTGCCGGCGACCGCTGTCCAGTCGACGGAGGACGTGTACTTCGACTCCCATCTGCGTCACCGCGGATACGTGGTCGACATCCAACACCCTGAACCGCAGTGGGGGAGGCTGGGACACGCTGCCCAGGGAGCTCGGTTGTCCGAAACGCCCGGTGAGGTTCGATTGCCGGCGCCGGCTCTGGGTCAGCACGAGGACTACGTGTTGAAGGATCTCCTTGGGATGTCCGAGACCGAAGTGACCCACCTCCGCGAAGGCGGCGTCTTGTCGTAACGCCCTTGGAGTCAGCACGCACTCGGGAACGGCGTATAGCCGCAGAGGCGCGCCCGCGAGCCGGGAACCCTACCGGAGCCTGGTCCGTAGCCGAGCTATCGGACCGAATTCGTCTGGCGGAGCGCCTTATAGACCTTCTCGGCCGTGATTGGCAGGTCGCGGATGCGCACGCCAACCGCGTCTTCCACCGCATTCGCGATCGCGGCTGCTGTCGGAACGTTGGAACTCTCGCCGGCGGACTTAACTCGATAGGGGCCTGATCCGCTGTCGGATTCCAAAAGGACCGTACTCATCGGAGGAACGTCCGCTGACGTTGGGATCTTGAATTCGGCGAACGAGGGATTTGTTACCCGCCCGCCCTCATCAATGGACAACTCTTCCATCAGGCCGAAGCCAATGGCCTGGACGACACCTCCCTCTACCTGCCCCTGATGCCCGATGGGGTTGATGATCGTTCCAACATCGTGTGCGGTCGTCAGTTTGAGCAACCGCACCTCTCCGGTGTCCGTGTCGACCTCGACCTCTGCGACCTGCGCGGCGAAGGACGTCATCGGCGACCGGGTCTGGTCACGCACGTGCCCTCGACCCACGATGGGCGATCCGCCGCCTCGAGCAACCAGGTCGCCGATTGCGATCGACTCGCTCGAATTCTCATTGACCAGGCGTTCATCGCGGAGAGTGATCCGTTCCTCCGACCATCCGAGTAGCTCGGCGGCCAACCGCCGGAGATTGCCAGCCATCTCCGCGGCTCCGTCATGGGCCGCGATTGTTGCGATCCGCGTTGTGTGGCTCCCCCCGATGCCGGAGTCGAACTGGACCGTGTCCGTATCGCGCGGTTCGATCCGGACCTGGGACGTTGGGACGCCCAACTCCTCGCTCACGACCTGTTGGAGAACGACGTACTGGCCGGCGCCTTGTTCGAACAACGGGGTCTCCACGGTGATGTCGCCGTTCGCGTGGGCCGATACAGTCGCATGAGTCTCGCCACCCGGTGCACCGTGGTCCGCCATCGCAATGCCCCGACCGACGTTTGCACGTTTGGGCGACCCATACCCCGCGTCACGCGCCGCCGCTTCGAGCGCCTCGCGCGCATGCACGTCCTCATGCACGTGACCGACTGGATTCGGGTCTCCTTCGTTAATGATGTTCTTGAGGCGGAAGTCCAGAGGGTCCATCCCGACGGCTCGGGCCACGGCATCAAGGTGCGACTCGCCGCCAAACACCGCTTGTGGTGCCCCGGGCGCGCGGTAGTGGCCACAGGGGATCGTGTTCGTGTACACCTGGATGGAGTCGATCTGTACATTCGGGATGCGATAGGCAACGCCCCCCAGGTACTGGGCGCCGCCAAGGTTCGCGGTTGGAAGCGGTTTGAAGCCCCCATACGCGCCGCTGTTCCAGCGGACCTCGGCATTCCAGGCGACAAGCGTGCCGTCACGTTTCACCCCTGCCTTGATCCGCATACGGCCCCCGTGCCGCGGGTTGGCCGCTTGGAACTCCTCGGCGTAGTCCAAGACGATTTTGACCGGCCGACCTGATGCTTTCGCAAGGTAGTACGCGAGTGGAATCTCCATCGGGCTGCCTTTGCCCCCGAAGTCGCCACCGATATACGTCGGGTTCACGCGGAACGCATCGACGGCCTCACCAGTGGCAGTGGAGAGTTGCTGCCGCATCACAAAAGGTGCTTTGTTGCTCGCCCAAATCTGCGCTCGGCCAGTTTCGTCGATCCAGGCGACGCAGGAGTGCGGCTCCAGGTAGGCCTGGTGACCCTTAGGAGTCTCATAGATGCCCTCGACGATGAGGTCGGACTGCGCGAACCCAGCTTCGACGTCACCCACGCTCCAGGAGTCGTGCGAGAAACCATTGGACGGTGAATCGAGTGGCGTTGAAACGCCTGTATAGTCGTTGAAGTCCGGATGAATGATGGGCGCGTCAGGTTGCAGGCCCATATCGACGTCGAACACTGCCGGAAGCTCCTCGTACTCGATCTCAACCAGTGCGAGCGCGGCGTCGGCTTGGTCCTTGGTCTCGGCAGCGACCGCGACAACGCGCTCACCGATGAACCGGACGCGGTCGTTTGCCAGAACGGGCACGTCAAAGAGGCGGCGACCGTAACGGATTCCTGCGACATCCTCGCCGGTTAGAACAGCGTGAACGCCCGGGGCGTTCCGTGCGTGAGACGTATCGATCCGCACGATACGGGCGTGAGGGTAAGGGCTCCGCAGCGACCGCCCCCAAAGAAGGCCTGAGAGTTCCAAGTCCGGCGAGTAGATACCCGAGCCCGTGACTTTGTCGATCCCGTCTGGCCGCAGAGCAGGTTTGCCGACGACGTTGTAGGTTGCCGTAGTCAAGGCACCATCTCCCCGGGCGCCTCGGTCCCATCGCGGCCCCGTGCGCCAACTATATCGGGAACCGAGATGGGCTCCGTAGGCGAACGCCTGCCTCTACGGACCGTCGAGTTCGATTGGCTGGCCAGCCGGCGGTGGGGTCGGCCCACCGCCATGCGAATGGCCGCCCGCAGCCATTTCTCCCGCTTGGATGAACGCATTTACCGCCTCTAGGACGAAGTTCTGTGGTGTCAGGCCGACTTCCGCTGCCAGATCGCGGACTTGGCGAGCCAAGAGCCCCGTGAACCCGACGGTGAGCGTCTGAGGGTCAGCCCATGCGGCCAAACGGGCGAACTGGTCCTGACGGACCGTCATTATCGGCGTGGCGCTGCTCGAATCCGGGGATGTCGAGTCACCCCGGAAGATAATCACACTCCCGGCTTCGGTCTCGCCCCAAAAATCCCCGCCGTTCCCGTCGCGCGAGATGAGGAATCGTCCCTGGTAAAGGTTCATGAGAGAGGTCCTGCTGTGACAATGCGTGCCGGTGACACGATACGTGGGTCAGCGTATACTCCCTTGACGGCTAGTGGGTCAAGAAGCCCAGTGGAGGACCAACGTGATCAATCTGACTGAAACGGCAGCCGAGCGGATCCTGGATATTTTCAAAGAGCAGGAAGTCGCCGAGGGCGCCGCGCTGCGTGTGTTCGTGAAGGGCGATGATGAAGCTGGTACCCCGGACTACGGGATGGCCATCGAGCCGGAACCTGCGAAGACCGATGAGGTCGTCGAGCAGTTCGGTGTGAAAATCGTGGTTGATGAGGACAGTCTCCCGTGGGTCATTGGCTCCGAGATCGACTACGTCGATAGCCTGAATGCGGCGGGATTCACGATCCGCAACCCCAACATGATGGGTGGCTGTGGCTGTGGCGGTGGTGCCTGCGCATGCGGCGCGAACGCCGGAGGCGCTGCTTCCGCAAACTAGCGGACCACTCGGTTCAGGAACCCTTAAGGGGGCCGCGTCGCGGCCCCCTTTCACGTTGGAAAGAGCGCGCGGCGAGGTTATCCAGTGGCGGAATCACCCAATGGAGGCGGGAAATGGCCTACGACACGATCGTACGAGGGGGCCGAGTGGTCCTGCCCGACACCGGGGTTCAGGAGATCGACTTGGTAGTCCAGGACGGTCGCGTAGTGGCTTACCTGTCGCCTCATGGGGACGCGGAAGCTCAGGAAGTCATCGACGCCTCGGGCAAAGTGGTGCTCCCCGGCGTCATCGACCCACACACCCACCTTGGGCTGGGTGACCCGCAGACGGACTATCTGACAGAGACGAAGGCTGCGGCGCTTGCCGGGGTCACGACGGTGTTGAATTTCCTGATGTCCGGTGACCCGTATGAGGCGGAATATCGGACGAACCGAGATCGAGCAGACGCCCAAGCATATGTGGACTACGGACTCCATGCGGTCATCTCGACTCGCGAACAGCTAGGAGAGATGGACCGGTACATCGACCAATTCGGAATGACAAGCTTCAAGTTCTTCATGAGCTTCCGTGGGGACGAAGGCGCGTATATCGGGTTACTCCCGATCGACGATGGTGTGATGTTCGAGCTGTTTGAGGCAGCCGGAGCGCGCCCAGGGACGGTCGTCTGCGTCCACGCGGAGAACATCGAGGTGGTCTGGTCAATCCGGCAGCGCCTCCAGGACTCTGGCCGGGACGACCTGAAGGCGTGGTCCGAGTCCCGACCGTCCTTCACCGAAGCTGAGGCAGCGGTTCGAGCGATGCTGTTCGCGCATGAAACGGGCGCAGCTGCCTACTTGGTCCACACCTCCAGTGAGGAGACCCTCGACGAGGTGCGTGCCTTCCGGGAGCGTGGCGGAGTGATCTACGTGGAAACCTGCCCACACTACCTTACGCATACCTACGAATCGCCTGTCGGAACGCTCGGCAAGCAGAATCCGCCTCTGCGTGGACCCGATGACCTCGAGGCTCTGTGGGACGCGATCGCGGACGGGACTATCGATACCATCGGGTCCGACCATGCGCCACGCCTCGGGGACAGGAAGCGGGGCACCGTCTGGAGCGCGTCGCCAGGGCAACCAAACATGCCGTTGATCCTCCCGGTACTCCTTAGTGAGGGCGTACACAAACGGGGTTTGCCGCTTGAACGCGTAGCAGAAGTCACATCGGCAAACGTTGCGCGAATCTTCGGGTTGTGGCCCCAGAAGGGATCATTGAGGATCGGGGCGGATGCAGACCTCGTGATCGCCGATCTGGATGCCGTACGGACGGTGACCGCGGCATCGCTGCAAGGGAGGGCGGACTACTCCATCTACGAAGGAATGACCCTGCGGGGTTGGGCGGAGACCACGATGGTTCGGGGTACCGTGGTCGCACGCGACGGTGAGGTCGTCTCGCACCCAGGCCAAGCGGGATTCATCCACCGCGCCCTCCCCGCATAATCTCAGCGCTCTGGTAGCTGCCGTGCGGCGCCTACGGTCACTCCCTTGGTGGGGTGCAGCCTTGGTTGTCTTGGCGGCAATCTCGTGTCAAGCGACCGTCGGTGACCACGCCACCGTCACGCGCATCATTGATGGTGACACGCTGGAAGTACGGCCCGGTCGTGAGCGAATCCGGTTAATCAGCGTCGATACCCCGGAGGTCCGAAATCCCGCGGAGTGTTTCGGCGCGGAGGCAGCGACCAGGACCAGGGAGCTCGCCGCGATCGGAACGAGGGTTCGGTTGGAGCGGGACAAGACCGATCGTGACCGGTTTGGGCGCCTCCTCCGGTACGTGTACCTCCCGGACGGGAGGCTGCTGAGCGAGGTGCTCGCGGCGGAGGGCTACGCCCGGGTTGTCTTCTACCCACCGGACCGGAAGTACTTGAATCTCCTGCGTGAAGCGGAGCGTTCGGCGCGCGAGAGCCGACGAGGGTTGTGGGGGTCATGCTGATGATCCGTACAATCGAGTATTCGAGAGCTCGTCGGCGTCGCCGCGGTCGGTGATGCAGGAGATCAGAGAAGCCCAGGCATGGCAGCAGAGCACCAACCCGTGATCGAAGTACGTGACCTCGTGAAGGTCTACGGAGGGTCCGCGCGCGCGGTGGACCAGGTCTCTTTTGATGTCGAACGCGGCGAACTGTTTGGATTCCTCGGGCCGAACGGCGCGGGCAAGACGACGACGATTCGTATTCTCGCGACACTGCTGCGGCCGACTTCCGGGAGCGCGAAGGTCGTGGGGTTCGATGTCTCGCGGCAGCCTCAGGAGGTCCGTGCTCGCCTCGGGTTGGCCATGCAGACACCAACGCTCGATGCGTACTCGACGGGTCGCGAGACGCTCCATTTGGCCGGCCGTCTGCATCGCATGTCGTCCCAGGCGACTCGGCAGCGAGCGGACGAACTTCTCGATCTTATGGGCCTGGCCTCGGTGGCGAAGAAGATGACTGGGACCTATTCGGGCGGTATGAAGCGTCGCTTGGACCTTGCTAGCGCGTTGATGCACCAGCCGGAGCTGCTCATCCTGGACGAACCGACCGAAGGACTGGACCCGCAGAGCCGCGTTGCACTGTGGGGGGAGTTGGGGCGCATTAGCCGGGCAGGGACGACGATGCTCCTCACGACCCACTACATGGAGGAGGCCGACAGGCTCTGTTCGCGCCTCGCCATCATCGATGAGGGGAAGATCGTCGTTGATGGGGTGCCGGAGGATCTGAAGCGGAGCGTCGGCTCCGACACCGTCATCCTCCAGCTGGATGCGGTCGGCGCTGATCTGGAACGCGCACGAGCGGACATATCTCGGCTTCTCGCCAGCGTCGTGGACGAGGGCGCAGTCGCTGAGCACCCCGCAGGGGCGAGCCTTTCGGTGCCCAGCGCAAACACCGCGATTCCGAACGTGCTACGCAGGTTGGAAGGGAATGGCGTGAGCGTGTCTGGGTTGGTGATGAGCCAGCCAAGCCTCGACGACGTCTTCCTCAAATACACCGGTAGGCACATTCGCGAAGAAGCTGCGGACCAACCGATGCCTGCGATGGGTTGGTGAGAAGCGGATGGCTGCGGTAAGCGCGCTCGCGTACGAAACGTACTACCTCGGCATCCGGACTACTCGCCGTTTTGTGCGGGTACCGTCGAACTGGATCGGGATCATTTTCTTCCCGCTGATCCAGCTATTGGTCTTCAGCCAGCTCTACCAGGACATCGTTCAACTGCCCGGATTTGACGGGCAGGTGAGCTACCTGGCGTACCTGGCACCGGGACAGGTGGCGTTCACGGCCTTTCTCGCCGTGGCCTGGTCCGGATACGGGCTCATCATGGAGTTTCGGTCGGGGTATTTGGACAAGTTGCGCGCTACACCGATACGACGATGGTCGATCCTGATGGCGGAGATGGTCCCGCTGTTCTTCCAGGCTGCGGTCATGGCGAGCGTTCTCTTGATCATTAGCATCGTTCTCGGCGCACGCATCGCCGCTGGCGTCGGGGGTTTCGTTCTGATCCTGGCGTTGTCGGGCGTGTTCGGCGTGGCGCTGGCGGGATCGAGTTTCGTCCCAGCGTTATTGACCAAGAGCGAGCAAGCGACCGGGACGTTCAGCCTGATGCTGTTCCCAGTCATGTTTATTTCCACCGCGTTCGTACCGGCAACCCTCATGCCAGCGTGGATGCAACGCGTGAACGATTGGAACCCCGTAACCTACGTCATCGAAGCGATGCGTTCGCTGATGATCACGGGCTACGACTGGGCGGCGATCGGTCAAGCACTCGTGGCGCTTGCCGTCATCGGACTCATCCTCCAAGCTGCCACGTTGTGGTCGTTCCACCGCCTTTCGCGATGACTCCGGGCACGGCAACATGAGCAGCGGCGCGGCCCAACAGCCGTCAGGAACTGGGGCTCTCGACGGGATACGCGTCGTCGATGTCACAGCATCGCTCTCCGGCGCGTATGCGACTCGACTCCTCGCAGACCTAGGCGCATCCGTCTTTCGCGTACCGAACACACGCGCACTCTCGCGCCGGCTTCAGTCGCGCGAGGTTGCGGACTGGATACCCGGACTCCACCACGTAATCAATGCCCGGAAAGAACTGATCACGTTCACCGTTGGTACTCCGGACGATGCCGCACTCCGCGAGCTTGTGTGGTCTTGTGACGTGGTGGTCGAGGATGTCGGACTCTTCGACGGTTCGTCCTCCCTGCTGTCGTGGGCGGAAGCGAGGGAACGAAACCCGGGGATCGTGGCCGTGACCGTTACGCCGTTCGGTTCCACAGGACCGTACGCGGAACGACCATCGAGTGACCTCACGCAGTGGGCACTCTCGGGCCTCGCCTGGGCCTCGCCTGGGGTTCCTGACACGGCGGCCGACCTGGAGAATGAACCGCCGCTTGCGCCGACCGGCGTGTCGGTGCCCAGCATCGTCGCTGGAACGGTTACCGCCGCCGCGGTGCTGGCGACGCTCGCGTCCAAGGATCAGAACGCCCGCCGGGTAGAGGTGTCCGAGTTGGAAGCGCTTGTGGCGCTCAACTACCACCCGATCGCGCAGTTCGAATACCTGGGACGGATGTGGCCCCGCGGCCCAAACATCATTGCCCGGCAACCAAACTGCTACATCCCGTGCGGGGATGGCTGGCTCGTCCTGGTCGCGATGTCTCCCCGGCACTGGGGCGCCCTGGTCGAGGCGATGGGCAGCCCGGATTGGGCTGCCGGAGAGGCGTTTGTGGACGCACCAACCCGTGCGGCGAACTGGGATGCGCTCGAATCCCTGATCATCGAATGGACGACTGGGCGGACAGGCCGCGAGATCACCCGGGACCTCCAGTCGCGCGGGCTCCCTGTTTATTGGTCTGCGACACTTGCCGAGGCCATGAATTCCCACCAAGTCGCAGCACGGGGATTCTTGCGTAGCGTGTCATCAAGTGACCGAAACCCAGCTGCTTATCCCGGACTCCCCTTCATCACGACTCAACCCGAGGCATCTAGACCACGAACGGCACTGGGCCAACCCGGTCCCCGGGACCCTCGGCTCCCACTGGAGGGCGTCCGGGTCTTGGACTTTGGCCAGTACATCGCCGTCCCCTTCGCTGCCAAGTGGTTGGCCGCGTTGGGCGCCGACGTGACCCAGGTGGAAAGCCGGCAGAATCCGTTCGATTACCGGACGACCCCACCGTTTGCAGATGGCATCGGGGGGTTGAACCGGGCGGCGGGGTACAACGTGCTCAACGCTGGGAAACGCAGCATCGCGCTCAACCTTCGGACCGAAGAGGGACGCGACATTGCAGCCCGGCTCGCCGCATCGAGCGATGTGGTGATGGAGAACTTCTCAACCGGAGCAATGGGCGCTTGGGGTTTGGGATACGACGCACTCAGCGCGAGCAACCCCGCCCTGGTCTACGTTTCGGTCGGCGCGTTCGGCCGGACAGGCCCGCTGAAAGCGTACGGCGGTCTGCACAGCATCGTGAACGCGTTCTGCGGCCTCGCGGACGTCACCGGGTACGCGGACGGGCACCCGCGCATACTCGGTTCCTATTTTCCAGACGTCGTGACAGGGACTTACGCCGTCCTCGCAACGCTGGCTGCTCTGCATGAGCGGGAGCGGGCTGGCATGGGGCAGTACATTGATCTCGCGATGACTGAATGCCTCATGACGCTACTTATGGAACCGATTCTGCGTTTGTCCCGAGACGGGGAGACACCAGTGCGTGACGGAAACCACCATCCACTTCATGCCCCGCATAACGTCTACGCGTGCGAGGGGGTCGACCAGTGGATAGCCGTTTCGGTCCTAACGGACGATCACTGGAGGGGCCTCTGTCGCGCACTCGGCTGCAACGAATGGGCCGCCGACGCACGGTTGGCGTCTCAATCAGGACGAAAGGCGTTTGAACGGCAACTCGATGAGGCGATCGCCGATTGGGCCGCGCAACGATCGAAGCGTGAGGCGGCGGACCTGCTCCTGCGAGAGGGAGTGCCGGCGGCGCCCGTACTTGACCCCAGCGAGATAGTCGCAGACGAGCACCTCCGTACCGCCCGAGCGTTCATCTCCGAGTTCGAACACCCGGAGGTCGGGCCGAGAGCCGGTGCGGGTATCCCGTGGAGGATTGACGGGATGGAGACGGGCAGAAGATTGGCGGCGCCATTGGTCGGTCAGTACACATCGGAGATACTGCGCGAGCGGCTGGACCTCTCGAACGATGAGATCTCCCGACTGGACGCCGCCGGGGTGTTCAACTGATGGCCACTAGGAGGCAGTTGATTCCGATCGCGATAGCGAGTTTGCTGGCACTACTACTCGCGGCGGGGTGTACGAATCACGTTGGGCCGCTGCCTACGCCGACTGTCCCGAGCTCCGCGAGGGCGCCCGGTGCAACATCCGTGAGCACCGTCGAAATGGAACCGACCAGGGCGCTCGAACCGACCCCCACGCCGGAAGCTCGAGCAACCCCTGCATCGGCAGGCGACGTGAGCATCGCGACAGTCGCGACGGCGGAACCGGCCGCGGTCGGCGGCGGATCGAACGACACATTCCACTTCAGAGGGCCAGCGGACGCGGCGGTGACCGTCGCGGAATTTGCCGACTTCCAATGACCTTTCTGCCGCGAATTCGCCCTCGGGCCAGGGCGACGGATCATCAACGAGTACGCGGACCCCGGACGCGTGCGGTTTATCTTCCTTCACCTTCCGGTCCTCGGCGAGGAGTCCGTGCGCGCGGCCGAAGCAACTGAGTGCGCTGGCGAACAGGACCGGTTCTGGGAGTACCACGATGCACTGTTCGAGAACTCAGGCGGCGAGAGCGGCGAGACCTTCGCAGATGCCAACCTCGTCCGGTTCGCTTCCGATCTCAGCCTGGATATACCCGCGTTCCAGGATTGCTTGGACAGCCGGCGGTATCTGGAACGGATTGGCGTGCACCGGCAGCTGGCGCGGTCGATCAACATCACCGCCACGCCCTCGGTGATCGTCGAGAACCAGGTCATGTCCGGGCTCCGCGACTACACGGAATATCAACAGCAAATAGACCTCGCACTCACGAACCGGTCCCAGTAGCCATCCGGCTACGTGCTAGCATGAGCGGCCGTTTGCCCCTGTCTTCATCTCTCCCCTAAAGGCCCCATCATGAGTTCTGGTGCTCCCTTCGCGTCCGGTCCTGCGAGACGCGTCTTCTTCGGATGGTGGATTGTTGCCGGCTCCTTTGTGATTCAGGCCCTGAGTGGGGCGCTCCTCTTCCAGTCTTTTGGGGCGTACGTCGTGTACCTGCAGCGAGACTTCGGGTGGAGTTACGCAGCCATAGCTGGCGCGTTTTCCCTGTCGCGGGTTGAGAGCGGCATGCTCGGGCCCTTCCAGGGTTGGCTCATCGACCGTTTTGGGAGCCGTACGATCCTTCAAATCGGCCTCGTGATGTTCGCGGTGGGCTTCTTCCTCTTCAGCCGCATCGACGCCCTTTGGCAGTTCTACGGCGTGTATCTGCTGCTGTCGGTCGGGTCGAGTCTTGGTGGATTCTTGACGGTCACGGCCGCACTGGCGAACTGGTTCCAACGGCGTCGTGCGACGGCAATGGGCCTCTCATCGACTGGATGGGGGATCGGGGGTCTGATGGTGCCCCTGGTCGCGCTTTCGCTGGGCGTCTTCGGGTGGCGTGAGACCGCTGTCGTTTCGGGCGTCCTTGTGCTCGCGATTGGACTACCACTATCGGTGTTGATCCGGCACGCACCGGAACCATACGGCCTTCTGCCAGACGGGCGAAAGCCGCGGGACGAGTCGATCGATTACGCCCAGGACGGGATACCAAGCGAGGACGAGGACGACCGGAGCTTCACCGTACGCCAGACGTTAAGGACGCGCGCGTTCTGGCTCGTCTCGGCGGGTCATGCATCGGCGATGTTCGCTGTATCGACCGTCAGCTTCCTCCTTATTCCACACCTTGCAGAGAATCTCGACTTCTCCGTCCAACGGGCCGGATTGATCGTTGCGGTGCTGACTACGCTGTCGACGCTTGGACAAGCAACGACCGGGTTCCTGGGCGACAGGATTGACAAGCGGCTGATCATCGTCGCCGCGATGGTCGGGCACACGCTCGCAATGCTGGTATTGGTGATGGCGACTGGGACGGCGATGGTGCTTGTGTTCGCGGCGCTCCATGGCCTCTCGTGGGGGTTCCGCGGACCCCTGATGACCGCGATCCGCGCTGACTACTTTGGCCGAGCATCCTTTGCGACGATCATGGGGTTCTCATCCATGGTCGTCCAAATTGGCACGGTGTCGGGGCCGTTGCTCGGGGGGTTCATCGGAGACCTTTATGACGGCGATTTTCGGCCGGCGTTTGGAATCATCGCAGTCTTCACCGCACTTGGTGCGGTGTTCTTCGCCCTGGCGAAACCGCCCGTACACCCGGACGATCGCGAGGCTGTCCCCGACCAGACCGGGAAGCCGGAGGCCGAGCGCGTCGCGGTCATCTAGCGTCGGCGCCGATATCTGATCACTCCCGAAGCAACACGTGGCTGACCTATTTGGGTTCAGCGTCCCGACGATCTTTGCAACGTCGTTCGTGGTGGCCTTGAGCGGTGCGGCGGTCCCCGGGCCGGTGTTGGCCGTGGTGATAGGGGAGACGGTGCGCCGCGGGTTCTGGGCTGGACCAGCGATCGTCCTCGGCCACGGGTTGCTCGAGTTGCTTGCAGTAGCGTTGGTCGCAGTGGGGGTAGCGGCGATCGACCCTGGAGGCGGGGCCGTGGCGGTGATTAGCGTTCTCGGTGCGGTGGTATTGGTCTGGGTCGCTCTTGGCCTGTATCGGACCGCTCACGCGGCAGGAGGACTTGGTGTCGCGGCCGACCGCGTCGATCCGCGCGGACACGTGGGCGGACTCGTTGTCGCTGGGGCAATCGTGAGTGTGGCGAACCCGTACTGGAGTCTCTAGTGGCTGACCGTTGGTGCAACCTACGTGCTTTGGTCAATGGAAGCCGCGGCCGTTGGGTTAGCCAGTTTCTACGTAGGGCACGTCCTCGGTGATTTGGTGTGGTACTCGGGCGTCTCCGGTCTCGTATCACGGGGTCGACGGTATCTGAACACCCGCGTGCTCAGCGCAGTGCTGACGGGATGCGCCGCGTTCCTGGTCGCTCTGGCGATCGCGTTCCTCGTGGGAGCGGTCAGGACGTTCGCCTAAGCGGGTGCGATTGCGACTCAGGCGCTGTGAAAGGCGGTACCATATGCGTACATCGTGAAACGCGGCACGAACGAGGAGGTATAGGTGGTTCAGCTTGCCGACCAAGCGACCATGAACCTGCGGATCGACGGCCGGGAAATCACGGCCTCGAGGGGCGCCACCATTCTCGAGGCTGCTAACGCGAACGGCATTTACATCCCCACGCTCTGCTACGACGAACGGATCAAAGCGTACGGCGCGTGTCGGATGTGCCTCGTGGTACAGGCCGGCCGGCCGGGAATGCCCGCATCGTGCGTTACGCCCGCTGCTCCCGACGCTTCGTATCGCACGAATACCGACGAGATTCTCGAGATCCGCCGCTCGGTTCTCAATCTCCTCATGTCCGAGCACCCGCACGGATGCTTGACCTGTGACCGCATCGTGCATTGTGGGCCGAACGACATCTGCCTGCGGAACGTGTCGGTGACCGACCGGTGCGTGGTGTGTCCCCAGAACCAGCGGTGTGAGCTTCAAGCGGCGGTCGAGATCACGGGTGTGACCGAAACGCTGCTCCCATATACATACCGAGAACTCCCGATTCGGACCGAAGACCCATACATCGATCGGGACTACAACCTGTGCATCGCGTGCGCCCGTTGTGTCCGTATTTGCGATGAAGTCATCGGCGCCGAGGCCATCAGCATGGTCGACCGGGGAGACCGGATTCTGCCGGGAACCCCGAACGATGTCCCACTCTCAGACCCGCTCAGTGGTTGCATCTTCTGCGGCGCGTGCGTCGATGCCTGCCCGGTCGGCGCGTTGACCGAGAAAGAGAACAAGTGGGCCGGCCTCCCGGACCAAACGGTCAAGACCGTCTGCACGGAGTGCGAGGTCGGCTGCCAACTCAGCGTGGAGATGAAAGCCGGAAGCGTGGTCCGCGTCATCGCCGACACCGAGGGTGGAGCGAACACAGGGCTGGCGTGCGTGCGCGGGAAGTTCCAGCTAACCGACGCAGCGCGCCGCGGGGGTCGGTTGCTCCACCCACACGTTCGGAGCTCCGATAGCACGCTTGCGGAGGCCACGCTCGAGACGGCTATTGCGGCCGCCGTCGAGGGGTTCCAGAACCGACGAGCGGACGCCTTCGCGCTCGTGGCTTCCACGAACGGATCGAACGAAGACTCCTACGTCTTGGCGAAGTTCGCGCGGCAAGCGATGGGCTCTCAGCGCGTCGCCGTGACAACTGCTGCGCCGTCGAGGGCACAGTCGGAGCTACAAGACGTGTTCGGACTCGGAGCGTCGACGAATCCGCTTGGCGATATCGCCGGGTCGAAGGCCATCGTGCTCGTCGGTGGGGACATCGAAGCTACCCATCCAGTCGCAGCCTTCCAGGTGCACAAGGCGGTGAACTACGAGGATGCCAACCTGATCGGGATTGGTCCTGACCAGTACATAGAGTTGGGCCGCGCCGCCAGCCTGTGGCTCCGCTGTTCACCCGGGTCCGAGCCAGCCGTCTTGAACGGGTTGATGGCGATAATGATGCAGGAGGGCCTACTCGCGGAGCACGACAGCGACGATCGGTCCGACGGTCTGAACGACCTACTGGCGACGCTGAGGGACCTGGACGTTCCCGCGACGGCGGGCGCTGCAGGGGTCGACGTCGAAAGTCTGCGGCGGGCGGCCCGTGTGATCTCAGACGCAGCCGGCCGCACGTCGTTCATCCATGCACCTCGCGAGGAAGGCCCGGATGGGACGACGCGCACGCTTGCACAGCTTGCGTACATTGCCGGGAACATCGGTCACGAGCGGAGCGGGCTTCACGTCCTGCCTTTAGGTGACGGAAACGCCCAAGGGGCTGCGGACGTGGGGTTGGCAACCGGTCGCGATGGCGGACTGCGCAGCGTGATCGAGGCGATCGAAGCAGGCGCGGTCAAAGCGGTGTACTGGAAGGGAGGCCTCCCCGATTCGGTGATCGTCTCGGGAGACCGGCTCCGCGGTGCGCTGGCACAATTGGACTTCCTCTTGTACCAAGGGACCGAGCTGAACGAGGTTATGGCTGACCAAGCGGATGTCGTGATCCCGGAAGCCGTAGCGACTGAGTACGACGGCACCTACACGAGCGCGGAACGGCGGGTGCAGCGCGCCCGTCCGGTCATGCCGTCGCAACCGGAGGTCCAACCCGCGTGGGGCACTGCGTCGTCGATCGCGCGGGGAATCGGGGCGGACGGGTTTGACTACGGGAGCGCCGAGCGCGTGTTCGCTGAGATCACTGATCGAATAGACCACTACGCCGGTCTCTCGTATGACGTGTTGGACGAGGGTCCCACAGGCCCGATGTGGCCGCTAGCGGGAGATGAGGTGCTCTATCGGGAGCGGTTCGCGCACGCCGATGGAAACGCCCGTTTGATGGCAGCGGTGACCGGCGGGTAGCACCTCCTCGGTCGGGGATGCTCGCCGAGCATGCGATGTCCGAGTCGGCGACGGCGAATCAGTGGTGCTGATAGATCCGCGTGTCAGGCTTGAACGCGGGCCACGCGAACACAGAAGTGGTTGCCTCGAACAATCGGAGTGAGGCTACCACCAGCGCTGCAACCCATCGTTCCTCACTCTCCCCGTGCACGGTCCAGGGATCCTGGCGTGCCGAACCGTCGTTACCCGATTGAGCGCCGTCTTGCCGGCGCACTGGTTACGCTCTGTGCCAGCGGCCCTAACCGGGGGACTGGGGTGCCCGAAAGCAGCCGTCGCCGTGGTCGTTCACCATGCCGGTGGCCTGCATGTGCGCGTAACAGATCGTCGACCCAACGAACTTGAAGCCGCGCCCGCGCAGGTCCTTCGACATGGCGTCGGACTCAGGTGACGTTGCTGGGAGGTCCCGCCAACTCTGGACGCCGTTGGGGTTCCGAAGTGTCTTGCATCCGGTGAATTGCCAGATATACCGATCGAACGTGCCGAACTCCCGTTGTACCTCCAGAAAACAACGGGCGTTGATGATTGCTGAAGCGACCTTTAGCCGGTTCCGAACGATACGAGAGTCGGCGAGCAACCGAGCGGTCTCAGTATCGCCATACCGCGCTATTACCTTCGGGTCGAAACCGTCGAACGCCTCACGGAACGCCTCACGCTTGTGAAGGATCGTCCTCCACGATAGCCCCGCCTGAAAGCCCTCCAGTAGGAGGAACTCGAACAGCCTCCGATCGTCATGGACGGGTTGCCCCCACTCATCGTCGTGGTAGCGCAACATGAGCGGATCCGAATCATCATCGGGCCAACACCGCGTGATCACGTCGGATCCTTGCTTCATACCGCGATTAGTATGCGACAGGCAGGACGGTGCTGTGAGCAGCGATCTCGGCGAGGAACCGAGCGCCGTACGCCTCCATCTTGGCGGGTCCTATTCCTTTCACGTCCGCGAGTTCCCGTTTGTTTAACGGCCGGACTTGGGCGAGCTCCCTGAGGATCGAGTCGTGGAACACGATGAAGGGTCGGACACCACGGTCATCAGCGATCTCCTTGCGGACGACCCGCAGCCGTTCGAACAGATCCCGATCGTATTCTGACGAGTCGTGCCGAGCCCGCCTCGGCTCCTCCGATTGAGCCGACTGTGTGAGCAAGATCGCCGTCCGATCCCGGAGCGCAGCCAGCCCCTCGGTGGTCACCTCCACTACCGGAAAACCACTCGCCCGGTGCTCTTGGAGCAAACCGATCTCGACGAGCTCTCGTCCAATCGCCGCCCAATCCTGTCGGCTGTGCTCGGCTCCGATCCCGAAGGTTGAGAGCTCGTGGTGTTTCCACTTCCGCGTCTGGTCCGTCTCTTTGCCGATCAGCACGTCGGCGATGTGCCCCAAACCGAAAGCGAACCCCGTCTGCTGGACGATGCGGAACGTGGTCGACAGCAGTTTCTGCGCCACAACGGTCGCGTCGGTCCATTGTTTGGGAGCCAAGCAGTTGTCACACCGTCCGCAGTCCGAGACGTTGCGCTCCTCGCCGAAATACTCCAGGAGAAACGCTCGGCGGCAGCCACTCGTCTCGCCGTACCGCACCATTTGGCGAAGTTGTTCGCGTGCGACTTCGCGCTCCCGGTCGTCCGGAATGTCATCGATGAAACCGTCGAGTTGGAATCGGTCCTGTGCCCCGAACAGGAGAAGGCACTCGCTGGGGAGGCCGTCACGCCCGGCGCGCCCCGTCTCTTGGTAGTAACCCTCGACGTTCTTCGGCAGGTCGTAATGAACGACGAACCGGACCGAGGGTTTGTCGACCCCCATGCCAAAGGCGATAGTGGCGCAGACTACGCGGACCTCGTCTCGTAGAAACGCCCCCTGATTTCGAGTGCGCGTCTCAGCATCAAGCCCGGCGTGATAAGGAACGGCCGCAATGCCTTTGCTGCCTAAGCGGGCCACGAGAGACTCGGTCGTCTTTCGCGCCTGGCAGTACACGATGCCGCTCGCATCAGGGTTATCGCGGAGGAACGACACGAGTCGTTCGAACGGCTGTTTCTTCCGTTCCACGCGATACGTCAAGTTCGGACGATCGAAGCTGGCGACGTATCGAGTGGGATCGCGAAGGTTCAGTTGCTGCACGATGTCGTCGCGGACGCGGGCGGTGGCCGTAGCGGTAAGCGCCAATATCGGCAAGGTCGGGTAGTGCGCGCGCAACGCCCCGAGCGCCCGGTAATCGGGCCGAAAGTTGTGTCCCCATTCACTGATGCAGTGCGCTTCGTCGATCGCGATCAGGGTCACGTCCCAGTCCCGCAGTTGCCGCAGAAAAGCAGGTGCCGTGAGGCGCTCAGGAGCCACATACAAAAGCCGGTACCGCCCCTGCCGGAGGCCAGCGTGCCGTTCGGCGGCGTCGGTTGGGCTGACCGACGAGTTCAGGAAGGTGGCCGGAACACCGCGTGCATCCATGGCGTCCACCTGGTCCTTCATGAGGGCGATCAACGGAGATACCACGAGCGCGAGGCCTGGACGCATCATCGCTGGCAACTGATAACAGAGAGACTTCCCGGCTCCAGTCGGGAGGACGGCAAGTACGTCCCCGCCGTCCAATACATCGCCGATAATGTCTTGCTGGAGTGGCCGGAATGCGTCAAAGCCAAAGTGTTGCTTCAAGGCGTCCGCCGCGGCGATCACAGTGTCCGAATCCAAGGGTGTATACCTCCTTCCTACGAGAGAATCGCACATCTGTTCGTATCGCACAACTGGCATTCGCGCCGCAGCTACGGTGCGGCGGTGACAATAGACATGGAATAATCGGTTGATGGCGGAAGGGGAGCGCGCTCAGGTGGAAGCAGGGCGTCCAGACGCGGAACCGCGGGACGGTGGCAGCCCTGTCCGCCGCCAGTACGAACGGATGAAGGCGCAGTTCCCGGACGGAATCTTACTGTTCCGCATGGGCGACTTCTATGAGACGTTCGGCGACGATGCGGAGATGGCGGCGAGAGAACTGGATATCGTTCTGACGTCGCGTGAGATGGGGCGCGGCGACCGCGTGCCAATGGCCGGTGTCCCAGTAGCGGCGGTCGAAGGCCACTTGGCAAAGCTCATCTCGGCGGGCCACCGTGTCGCGGTTTGCGAGCAGACCAGCGATCCGCGTACGACGCGGGGGCTGCTGGACCGGGCGATCGTCCGCATCGTCACGCCCGGAACGGTGGTCGAGCAGGGTTTGCTGCCGGGGACGGCGAACAATTTCTTGACGGCAGTCAGCACGGAGGGCGACCGCGCTGGTTTGGCGTACATCGACATCACGACCTCGGAGTTCGTGACGCTCGAGTTGGAATCCTCGAATGTCCATCAAGAGATTACGAGGCTCGCACCGGCCGAGTTGCTGCTGCCTGAATCGAGATCAGAAGGCGGCATCTGGGACGCATGGCGCGACCGTGGGCCCCATGTGACGGTGGTCTCACCAGGCCTGTTCGACCCTGAAGATGCACGCCGGCGTCTGTCGGCGCATTTCAGGACGGCAGACCTCGGGGCGTTCGGATGCGATCGACTCCCGCTTGCAACGGCTGCTGCTGGGGCCATCGTTGGATACCTGGAATCGACGCAGCCGGCCCTGCTCGCGCAGGTACAGACGTTGGCGACCCGAAACCCCGCGAACGGAATGCAACTGGACTCGGCCACAATCCGGACGCTCGAGCTTTTCGAGCCCTTGATCGGCACGGAACGGTCCAGTTCACTGATCGGGCACCTGGACGCAACGGTGACGCCCATGGGGGTCCGTTTAGTCCATCGTTGGCTTGTGGAACCCTCGCTCGATCTGGCGGAGATCACGGCGCGGTTGGACACCGTGGAGCACCTCCACGGTTCCGGGTCGTTGCGGTCGCGCATCCGGCGGACGATGAGGGGGATCCCGGATCTCGAGCGGCTGGTGAACCGCGCACGGTCGGGGTCGGCATCGCCACGAGACTTGTCGGCACTGCGCGGTGGATTGGATGCCCTCGGCTCGCTTGCCCGGGAAGTTGGAGACGACACTCCACTTGAGTGGGCGCGCGATGGAGTCAATGAACACCGGGACCTGGTCGGGATGCTCCGGAAGGCAATCACCGACGAACCGCCACCGGTCCTCGGCGACGGGATGGTGGTGCGTCCGGGGTTCTCCACAGAGTTGGACCGGATCAGGAACGACGGGACGGACGCGCGCGACCAGATCGCGCGAATGGAATCCTCCGAACGTGAACGGACCGGGATCCCGTCGCTGAAGGTCGGGTACTCGCGTGTGTTTGGCTACTACATCGAGGTGACGCGGTCCCACCTGGCACGCGTGCCGGACGACTACACCAGGAAACAGACCATCGCTGGGGGGGAACGCTTCTTCACCGAGGCGTTGAAGGAACAAGAGGCGCGTGTGGAGCGGGCAGCGGAACGCACTGAGGAACTGGAAGCAGCCATCTTTCGGCAAGTCTCGAGTCAGGTTGGCGCAGAGGCGGAGGCAGTTATCGCGTCGGCCCGGACGGTAGCGCGACTGGATGTCTTGGCCGGATTCTCGGAGGTCGCGGTTGCGCGGAACTATGTGCGCCCAACTGTCGACGATGGGACCGAAATCACGATTAGAAACGGCAGACACCCCGTGCTCGAAGTGGTGTCGCCAGATCCCTTCGTCCCGAACGACACGACACTCGGATCCGAAACGCGGGTCGTGATCCTGACGGGCCCGAACATGGCGGGCAAATCGACCTATCTACGCCAGGTCGCCCTCACGGTGCTTATGGCGCAGGTCGGCTCGTTCGTAGCGGCCGATGAAGCACGAATAGGACTTGTAGACCGCATCTTCACGCGTGCCGGACTTCAAGACGACATTACCACTGGCCGGTCCACGTTCATGGTTGAGATGGCAGAGGTGGCGTCCATCCTCAACCACGCGACGCCAAAGTCGCTGGTCGTGCTGGACGAGATTGGACGTGGGACGAGCACGTATGACGGCATGGCCATTGCGTGGGCGGTGGTGGAACAACTGCACAATGACCCGCGGCTCGGGTGCCGAACGCTCTTCGCTACCCACTATCACGAGCTCGTTGAGCTGGGTGAGCTCCTGCCACACGTTGAGAATCATCACGTCGCTGCGGCGGAAGAAGGTGGCCGCGTGGTATTCCTCAGGCGGGTGCTGCCGGGAGGAGTGGACCGTTCGTATGGAATCCACGTGGCCCAGATCGCGGGCCTACCGAAATCGGTCGTTGCGCGTGCCACCGAGGTTCTCGGTACGTTGGAGGAGGGGTCCCGCGCGTCTGCACACGAGCCAGCCGCCCAACAACCTGCGCTGTTCGATGTCGCACCGTCCGGTGGACCCGCCGACCGCGGCGCGCGCTCGGACGTGGAGGATGCCGTGTTGGCGACGAACCCAGACGAGATGACGCCGCTCGAGGCATTGGCGAAACTTTACGACCTGCGCAAGCGGGCACAGGGCGACGGCGAGTGATGAACGAGCCCGCTTCGACCAACGTACACGAACGCATGTACTATCGTGGCGTCCGCCTTTGTGCGGGACGCCTCTGCCACTCACCGCTCGACTGAAGGCTATTGTGCCCATCCGCTTACTTTCCCCCGAGGTTACCGCTCAGATCTCCGCCGGCGAGGTCGTTGAGCGACCTGCATCGGTCGTCAAGGAACTCGTCGAGAACGCGGTCGACGCCGGAGCATCGCGCATCGAGCTTGAGCTTCGAGGTGGTGGTCTATCGGTGATCCGCGTTACCGACGACGGAGACGGGGTCCCGGAAGATGAACTCGGATTGGCGGTGACGAAACACGCGACCTCGAAGATCGAGAAATCGCGGGACCTGTGGGAAGTCCGCACATTGGGATTCCGCGGTGAGGCGCTCGCGTCCATCGCCGCTGCGTCGCGCATGCTCGTAGTTTCGCGCCAAAAGCAATCGGAAGTGGGGTCCTTTATCGAGGTCTCGGCGGAAGGAATCCTTGATTCCGGAAACCAAGGCGCGCCCATCGGGACGTCGATATTCGTTCACGATCTATTCAAAGCCGTGCCCGCACGGCTCGCGTTCCTCCGCTCCGCAACGGCCGAGGGCGCACGGTGCAACCACGTCGTCACGCAATACGCGTTGGCGTACCCAGAGGTTTCGTTCCGTGTGTTGCTTGATGGGAGGCTGGCCTTTCATTCCCCCGGCAATGGAGACCATAGGGACGCGCTGCTCGAGGCATGGGGAGTGGAGGTCGCGGACGCCCTCTTTCGGGTCGATGAAACGGTGGTTGGGAGGACGCGAGTGTTCGGGTACACGGGCCCACCGCAAGTCGCACGGGCACGCCGTGACCGCCAGGAGTTCTTTGTCAATCGGCGGGCAGTGAACGATCGGGTGTTGTCCGCAAGCGTGGCGGACGCGTACCGAGAAACCCTTCCACGCGGCAGACACCCCACAACACTCCTGTTTTTGACGGTTCCACCGGACGATGTGGACGTGAATGTGCACCCAGCAAAAACCGAAATCCGATTCCGCCGCGAGGGCGAGGTATTCGCGGCGGTCCAACGAGCACTGAAGATGGCGCTGGCCGCGAATGATGTCATGGCCCCGCAGATGGGAGACGCAGGAGCAAGCGCGACCGTCTTCGGCCCTCCATCAGGCAGCGACATGGTGCTCGAGGCGCCGCCTGTGCGCAGCGGCGAATCAGGGGCGCCTGCCCCGCTTGCCGAGGATGGGCGACCGCCTCACAGAGAGGCGGAAACCCGGAAACGCGTCGTCCTGCGGCCTGTAGGCCAGATCGGCACGACGTATATCGTCACCGAGGGACCGGACGGAATGTATTTGATCGACCAGCACGCCGCGCATGAACGCATCGTGTTCGAGAACCTCCTGGGCCCAGACTCCACGACCGAACGTTCGGTCCAAGCCCTGCTGATGCCCTTGACCGTTGAACTCACCAGAACGCAGGCGGCAACGCTCGGAGACTTGGAGGAGACGTTGCGGGCGTATGGCTTCCAATGGGACCCGTTCGGGGACGGCTCGATTTTGCTCCGTGGAGTCCCGGGTTCTCTTCGGGAGAACGAAGCCGTGCCGACACTGGTCGAGGTGCTGGATGGGGCAGGCGGCGACCAGATCGCGCTAGAAGCGCCGAGTGAACCCGATGCGTTCGCACTGCACGAGCGCCGAATCGCGGCAACCGTAGCGTGTCACAGCACGGTCAGGGCAGGGCAGGTGTTGACCATACCGGAGATGGATGCGCTGCTCCGCCAGTTCGAAGCCGCCGACTTCCCCAGGATGTGTCCGCACGGCCGACCGACGATGGTGCATGTCAGCGCGACACAACTTGAGAAACAGTTCGGCCGCCGGTAGCGCGCCCCGAAGGTGGACACGGTGACTGTTGATCCTCTCGCTCCGTTCATTCCCGCGGTCCAACGGTGGTTCCGCGATGCCCTGGGCGAGCCGACCCCGCCCCAAGCGATGGGGTGGCCCGCGATCCAGCAAGGGAGGAGCGCTCTGATTACCGCCCCGACCGGGTCCGGAAAGACGTTGGCGGCGTTCCTCTGGGGGTTGAACGAGCTCTGGTCACGGGGTCTCGACGGCGACGAGATTTCCGGCGTTCAACTCCTGTACATTTCGCCGCTGCGTGCGTTGGGGAACGACATCCATCGAAATCTCGAAGTCCCGCTCGAGGGCGTTCGGGCAGAAGCGGAGAGGTCTGGCATTGACCTTCCGACCATCAGCCTTGCGATCCGCTCCGGCGATACACCACCCCAAGACCGCCAGTCGATGGTCCGGCACCCGCCCCACGTACTGATCACGACGCCCGAATCCCTGTACCTGCTGCTGACGTCGCCACGCGCACGCCGGATTCTCGCCACGGTCCGGACGGTCATCGTGGACGAAGTGCATGCGCTGATGGAGTCCAAGCGGGGGGTCCATCTGGCGCTCTCGCTCGAACGCCTCGGAGAGCTCACGCAACGGCCTCTCCAGCGCATCGGGCTCTCTGCGACGATCAGACCGTTGGAGGAGGCCGCGAGGTTTCTTGGCGGGCAAGCGGCGGGCGTTCCGCGCGAGGTGACGATCGTCGATGCCGGAGGGCGGAAAGACATGGATCTCCAAGTGCTCTCCCCAGTTGAGGACTTTCGGGATCTCCCCGGCAACACGACGTGGCCGTCGATCGCACGGACGGTCTTCGACCTTGTGGCCGACCACGAATCGAGCCTGGTCTTCGTGAACGACCGTACGCAAGTGGAGAAGGTCACCGGCCTTCTGAACGAAATCGGTCCCGCCGAATTGGCGCAGAGCCACCACGGCAGCCTCTCGCGTGAGCGGCGGGTCGCAGTCGAACGGGCACTGAAGCGCGGAGAGATTCCCGCCCTTGTCGCGACGTCATCACTGGAGTTGGGAATCGATATTGGCGCCGTCGACATGGTGGTCCAGATCTCGTCGCCGATGTCGGTGGCACGTGGTCTACAACGTGTCGGCCGCGCGGGACATCTCCTCGAGCTGACCAGCATTGGGCGGATCATTCCGAAGCACCGTCGGGACGTGCTCGAATGCGCTGCGGTAACCCGCGAGATGCTAAACGGCAGGATCGAGTCCGTCCGTGTTCCGAGGAACTGCCTCGACGTACTTGCCCAACAAGTGACCGCGATGGTGGCGGTAGAACCGTGGGCTACTGCCGACATTCTCCGCATCGTCCGACAGGCATACCCTTACGCCGAACTCTCCGAGGCCCAACTCGAGGGTGTGCTCTCCATGCTCGCGGGTCGCTTCCCGGTTCGCGACTTTGCTGGCCTTCGGCCGCGCGTCTTCTGGGACGAGATCGAGGGCCAAGTCCGGGGGTTGCCGAACGCAGCGCGGCTTGCCTTGACAAGCAGCGGGACGATCCCAGAGCGCGGCTACTACCCGGCGATCCACGCAGCGGAGGGGACACGGCTCGGCGAACTGGACGAGGAGTTCGTGTTCGAGGCCGAGATCGGCACCGTCTTTTCGCTAGGAACCGCCGCATGGCGGATCGTCGACATCCGGCCAGACCGTGTGCTTGTCGCGCCTGCGACCGGTGAGCAAGCGAACGCGCCGTTTTGGAAGGGCGACGGTCTGGGGCGCCCGTATGAGCTGGGGCGTCGAATCGGCGCCTTCACGCGCGAAGCGCTCGAGCGTATCCACGACCCGGCGTTCCTGTCTTGGGTGAAGGGGGAAGCGTCGCTGGACGATGCCGCCGCAACGAACCTCAGGACGTTCCTCCTCGATCAGGAGGAGGCCACCGGAGTGGTGCCGACCGACCGGGAACTGCTCCTGGAGTCGTTCCGCGACGAACTCGGTGATCTTCGGATGATCTTGCACACGCCGTTCGGAAGGCGGATTAACGCGCCGTGGGCGATGGCGCTAACAGCGCGCATCAGGTCGGCGCTCGGCGTGACCGCGAGTGTTGCATACAACGACGACGGGATCGTGTTCCGGTTGCCGGACACGGATGCGCCCCTACCGCTGGAGGCGTTCATCTCGGTGCAGGCGGGATCGATCGAGGACACGATCAGCGAAGAGCTCGAAGGCTCGCCACTCCTGGGTGCTGCCTTCCGAGAGGCCGCGGAACGAGCGCTCGTGCTGCGGAAGGCCATGCCGGGTAAGCGCACACCCTTATGGCTTCAACGGCTCCGCGCTGGCGATCTCCTCGAGTTGGCGCGCGAGTACCCATCATTCCCGGTGCTCGTCGAGGCATATCGAGAGTGTTTGGAGCAGTACTTTGACCTTCCAGGCCTCCGAGAGGTGCTCCGGGACATCGAACGCGGAGACCTCAGGGTCGCGGTCGTCGACACTCCGTATCCGTCACCATTTGCCGCAGGCCACCTGTACGATCTCGTCGCGTCTTATCTGTACGACGACGATGCGCCGCGCGCGGAACGCCGTAGCCAGCTGCTTGGGATGAACCGGGAGCTGTTGAAGGACATCCTCGACGAGCGAGTCCTGCGGGACCTGCTCGAACCAGAGGCCATCGATCACGTGGAGGCGGTGCTACAGCGGCGGGCCCCCGGCTGGCGGGCCCGGAGCGGCGACGAGCTCCTCAACGTGTTGATGCATGTCGGAGATTTAGCGGAGGACGAGATCGCCGATCGATACGAGGGCGATCCGGCTCCGGTGGTCGCTGATCTCGCGGCGCGGGGCCGGATCGCTCAGATTGAGTTCGACGTCGAAGGCGGGCATGGCGCGCGGTGGATCGCCATCGAAGACCGGTCCGTATACACGGCGGCATTGCGGCGGGATCCACCCTCGGATGAACGCGGCACAGCGCTCGAGTCGTTGGTCCGCCGCTTCGTGCGGACGCATGGGCCCTTCGGCCTCGACGACGTCGCGTCGCGGTTTGACGCAGATGCCGGTCCAGTTCAACGAGTGCTACTGCGACTAGAGGCGGAGGGACGTGCGTCACGCGGCGAGTTCACGCCGGGAGGCGTGAGCCAGGAGTGGTGCGATGAGGAAGCACTCGTCCAGATCCACCGGCGGACGCTCGCCATCCTGCGAAAGCAAGCCGAACCGGTTGACGCGACGACGTTCGCTCGATTCTTGGCCGAGTGGCATGGGTACGGGGCACAGGAGGAGGCCACCGAAACCAACCAAGTTCCCTCGCCTGAAAGACAGGCCACTGTTCGCCGGGCCCTCCGCCAACTGAGCGCCTTCCCGCTGCCTGCCGATGCTTGGGAGCGTGAGGTCCTCCCCAAGCGGGTACCGGGATACCAACCAGAGTGGTTGGACCGCATTATCGCTGGTGGAGATTTATTTTGGCTCGGGACGGGAGGAGCCAGTCCGTCCGCGAGGCGCATCTCGTTTCGCCGACGTGGCGAGGCCCCCGTGGCGCCGAAAGAGGAAGGCTTTGCCGAGGCGGCGCAGCGACGCGTCGTCGAGGCGCTGCAAAGAGAGGGCGCCTCTTTCTTGCCGGACCTCGAGCGGGCCACAGAACTCCCGTATCCAGAGTTGTCACGGGCGCTTTGGGAACTGGCATGGAGCGGCTACATCACGAACGACAGTTTCGATCCGGTCCGAAGCTTCCGCACCCTTCCGAATATCGCGACCCCGGAAACGGCCGACTTCAGCGCGCCGCGGAATGCGACACACGGAAGGCGGCCAGCGCGCTCGATACGCCAAAGGATCGCCGAGCGCGTCTCGGATTCAGGGAGCGCCGGACATGGCCGATGGAGCTTGGTGCCGGCCGCTGACAGTGACCGCGTGGATTTCGTCTCCGCTTGGGCCCTTCAGTTGATCGAGCGCTACGGGATCGTCACCCGCGAAGCGGTTGCCGGTGAGCTGGAGGCACCGCCGTGGAGGGAGATCAGCGAGACACTCAAAGCGTTCGAGGCGCGCGGCGACGTCAGACGCGGTTTCTTTCTCTCGGGTCTGTCAGGTGTGCAGTACGCCGCACCCGAGGCCGTCGACGCGTTGCGCCGTCATGCCCGGACAGGGGGGCCCTCGGACGCCCGCGTCGGGAACCCGTCGTTGGTCAACGTGCTGGACCCCGCGTGCCCGTTCGGGACCGTGTACCCGATGCCCCGTCCGACGGGCAGAGCCTTCGATGTGCCAAGAGTGCCTGGCAACTATCTTGTTCTCTGGGATGGCGGTCCCGTTCTCGCGGTCGAGGGGTCGGGACGCGTGTTGTCACCACTCACCACTTTGGACCTTGACGACCTCCGGTCGGTCGTCCGCTGTGTAGGCGCTTTGGCCCAGCGTGGTGGCCCGGATGGCGACCGCGCGCGACGACGCATCAAGGTAGAACGTTGGGGTGAGCATGGGGTGATCGGATCTCCCGTCGCTCCCGTGCTCGAAGAACTCGGGTTCCAGCGTGAACCAGACGGGTATCTGCTGTGGGGATACCAAGCAGACCTGATCGCCGGCACCTCGGTAACTGCGTACACTGCCGTTCGGCAGTAACTACACGAGCCCCGGTCACGCACCCGGAAGGAGTTCGATACCGATGGAAGACAGAGGATCGAAGGGCCCCATGCCCGTTGAAGACCGCGGGTACGTGCGCCCAGAACTGCTTGCAGAGACTGATTGGTTGGCGACCCACCGGGAAGCGGCAAACGTTCGGGTCATCGATGCTCGGACATCCGAGCAATACCAAGAGGGGCATATTCCCGGCGCGGTGAACCTGTCGGGGATGCAGCTATATGGCGCGGACGGATCATTCGAGCTCCCCACACCCGACGAGTTCCGCAACGTGGCCCGATCAGTAGGGGTCAGTGACGATACAACTCTGATCGTGTACGACCAGACTGGTCCCCCGGCAGGTCGGATCGCTTGGGGGTTTCTGTACTACGGACACACAAACACCCGGCTCCTGGATGGTGGGCTACAGAAATGGACCGCGGAGGGCCGTGACCTCTCGACCGAACCGGTAACCGCACAAGCCGGTCAGTTCACGCCGCGACCGGAAGAGGGTTTGTACTGTGGGCTGGACCTCGCGAAGCGGAGCATCGCCAAACCAGGCACCGTGCTGTGGGATGTCCGTTCGCTCGAGGAGTACGACGGGTCCAGCACCCGAGGGAACCCAGTGGGGCGCACGGGGCACCTCCCGGGAGCGACGCATACGGAGTGGACCGCGCTCATCGATCAGGAGTCGTGGACCCTTAAACCGGCCAACGAGCTCCGGGAGTTGCTGGCTTCTATCGGCGTCACGCCGGAATCCGAGATCATCTGCTATTGACAGGGTGGCGTGCGAGCGGCGCTCGCAACCATCGTCCTCAGGATCCTCGGCTTCGATCGCGCACGGAACTACGACGGTTCGTTCCGGCAATGGTCACGTGACACCGAGGCGCCGATTGAGCGCTGAGGCGCGCGTGGGTCAGGCGAGAGTGGAGCTCACGAGTCGGCGTCCCAACACACGCTCAACGTTGGCGGAGGTTACTTCCGCAACCTCCTGAATCGATATCGATTTCAACTCCGCCACTTTGGCTGCAACCTGCGTCACCTGCCAAGGTTCGGTCCAGTTCGCACGCTTCCGTTTGAACGGTTGGGGATAGGCATCGGTCTCGAGGACGATCCGTTCTAGGGGGACGATGTCGCGGACGATCTCTTGCAGGTCCGGGAGCCGGAGAAGCGGTTTTGCCAGGGACAGCATGATGCCGCGATCGAGGCACTCCCGCGCGTAGTCCAACGGTCCCTGGAAGTAGTGAGCTACCACCGGGACCCTTCCTTGGACCTCTTCGTCGAGCACTCGGAGCGGTTCCAGTCCGGCATCCCGGTTGTGGAAGACCACCGGAAGCGAGGTATCCACTGCAATTCGGAGTTGTAATCGCAGTCCGTGGTCCTGCACTCGCCGATCAGGCATCCCCGCTTGGTAGTCCAACCCCACCTCACTCAGACATACGACTTCCGGTCCCGCCGCCAGTTCGCGAAGGCGATTGACATCGCCATCGGATAGGTCAATCGCCGGCTCCATCGGATGCACGCCAACGCCGGCCCAGACGACTCCGTGATACTCATGCGCCAGTGCGACGGATTGTTGGGAGGAATCGAGGGTGACTCCCGCAGAGATGATCGCCGTGATGCCCGCACGTCGTGCGCGGTCAAGGATGCCCGGGATTTCGTCAGGCTGGTACTGATCGAGGTGCGTGTGGCTGTCGAAGAACCTCGTTGGAGTGGATTCCATCAACCGTTCCCACCGTCGCCCAACCGCGCTTCAGGTAGGCTGCGAGTATAATCCTCGCACCCTGCGGTCAGTGGGGGATGGGCTGGGGGCGTTGTGTCTGTAGCGAGACTCGTCTTCCGGCAGTTGCGGGCCAGTGGGCTGCTTGGGTTCGTCGCCTCCGTAGGGCTGGTACTTGCGGTCGTGCTGCTGGCCACCGGGCCGCTTTACCTTGCCACTCTGGAGCGGTCAGCGTTCGATCGGGCGTTGACTGGTCTTCGATCGACACTCCACCCCCAGATTTACCTGGGCTTCTCGTCGTTCGCCGAAAACGAGTACAGGCGAGCGCGTTCGGACATCGCCACCGCAGCGGAGGCGGCACTCGGCGACGCATTTGTTGAGCCCGGCGTCTACGCCGCCGCCCGGGTCATGGACACCGAGTTCATCGACCCCTCAGCGTTTTCGCAACTTTCGCACTTCCAATTCCGGTCTGACCTGAAGGCCCATGTCGCCGTCGAGGGGCGGCTTCCGGAGCCGGCGGGCGCGGAAGGTCCCATCGAAGTGGCGATCGGACGCGATGCGGCCGAGACCGTGTCTGTTTCCGTCGGCCAGAGGTTCCGGCAACCGGCGGGGCCTCAAGACCCGCGGCCGACGTTCGAAACCGTCGTCGTCGGGATCGTCGAACCCATCGATCCAGACGAAACCTACTGGCTCGCGCAAGGCCGACCGTATTTCGAAGCGTTCGAACTTCAGAACCTATGGGTGATGCCGCTCTTCGTCCCCGAGGAGACCCTCGTCAACCGCGTCGGTGCTCAGGCTCCAGCGTTCCTCGGGAACGTCAACGACTTCCTGTACGTGGACCGGGAGGTCGTATTGGATCGAGGGCCCGACGGGACCGAGGAGATGCTGCTGGACCTCCAAGGCCGCTTGGCATCGGCGATCCCGAGAGCCAATCTCATCGCCGGATTGGAGCGGGAAGTCGATGTTTTCAGGAATGAGGTTTCGAGGGTCCGGGTGCCACTCGTGATTCTGCTTGTCCTCGTGGACGCGATCGCCCTTTACGCTCTCGGCATGGTCGCCGTTGCGTTGAGCGGCAGACAACAGGGATCCGTTGCCTTGGTCAGGAGCCGCGGCGCGGGCGTGTTCGAGTCAGCCGGTATGGTGCTCGTATGGGGAATCGCGGTGTTGGCCGCGACGCTGATCGCCGCTCCGCTGGTGGCGTTCGCGATTGTGATAGGACTCGGCTTCGCACCAAGCTGGAGCGCCGTGCTGGGAACCGAAGCGCTACGGCCCGCCTCCTTGGTCCCAACGATCCCGTGGGTGGTCTTTGGCGCGGTCGTGGCTGGTGGCCTGTTGCTACTTCCAACGACTCGCGTCGCGCGGACACCGCTGACGGCACTCCGAACAGGTCGGGGACGCCGACCGAGCGGAGGGTGGGTCCAACGACTTCTGCTTGATATTGCGCTTCTCGCTGTCGGCGGGGCGCTGCTGTGGCAGCTCGATCAACGCCAGGGTCTGGCGACCACCGGTTCGAGCACAGGCGGCGAGGTTTCGGTGGATCGCGCTGCCTTGGTGATCCCCGCTTTGACCGTTGTCATCACGCTATTGCTCTTCTTCCGACTGTTGCCGTTGATCGTCCGAGCCGGGGGCCTCGCGACCCGCGCCGTTGGGTGGCTTGGAGCCTCGCTCGCGTTCGAACGATTGAGTCGGGCGCCTGGCCCTGCGTCGGGCTTGGGGGGCTTGTTCCTGCTCGTTGGCCTACTGGGCGCCTTTGCCGCTACGTTTGGAGGCACGTTGGACCGTAGCGCGAATGACTACGCGTCCTACCAATCGGGTGGCGATGCCTATGTTCATCGTGGCGAGGGGTATGCGAACCGTGGTTTCGTCGAGGCCCGCGAACTGTTCACGCAAGTGCAGGGTGTCGATGATGCGACCGCCGCGTATGTGACCAATGCCGGAATTGGATCGCTGACTCCGGGCACACTTGTGCCCATGTTGGCGGTCGACCCAGGTACGGCGGAGCGCGTGCTCTGGTATCGAGACGACTTCTCCGACGAGCGGTTCGCTGACGTGCTGGTGAACCTGGCGTTGCTGGAAGGGAGTCGGACCCCAACTCGAGTCATCCCGGATGGCGCGGCGTCGGTTGGCTTGTGGGTCCGAGCGGATAACCCCACGGGCAAGCACTTCCTGTGGTTGCACCTTGTCGATGCGCTTGGACGCCCGCACACCTATCCCATGGGACCGTTGGACTTCTCCGGTTGGCAACTGGTGGAACAGCCGCTCGGCAGGGGCGACCACGATCCCCCACCAGGCCCATACAACCTCGACTCGATCCTGGTGTATGAGAACGCAACTGGAGCGACGGGCGCTCCCGGTTTCATCTGGGTCGACGACCTTCAATACCGCGATTCTGACGGTACACCGCACGTGATCGATGCGTTCGAGCGGCCGGAGGCGTGGTTGCCGGTCTTAACGACCGGGGATCGACGGGATACCGTCGAGGCCGCGGCCGTGACGCGCGAGCATCCGACAGCGTTGCAGTTCACGTGGGGCAGGGAAACGCTGGACGGCGTGCGGGGTCTCTACGTATCGCCTCAATCGGGCGCCGTCCCCGTCTACGTGAGCCCTGCCCTGATGGAAACCGCGGGGATGTTCGTTGGGCGGGAACGTCCAATGCACGTATCCGGGCGGATTGTGCCTTTCCGCGTCGTCGGAGTACTGGATCAGTTTCCGACAATGCCCGAAACGAGCGTCGGGTTCGCGGTCGCTCACGGTCCCGCCCTCATGGCTCATGTCAATGCCGTCGCGGTCACGGCGGCGAAGGAAAAGAAGCCGATTTGGCCCAACCGCGTTTTCCTGACCCTGTCGGATGACCCCGACGAGCAGATGACAGCCTTATCGGCAATCGAGGAAGACCCGCAGCTACACGGCGACCTGATCAGTGCGGCTGCGCTTTTGAGTGAAAGACAGCGGAGTCCGCTGGCCTCTGCCAGCTGGCGTGGGCTGGTCCTTCTTGCGGTCGTCGCTGCAGTGCTGAGTCTTGGAACCGGGATCGCCGCGTACGCGATCTCTTCAGCCCAAGACCGGGCGGGCGATATGGCGTTGTTCCGGGCGCTTGGACTATCGAGGCTCGGTGCGCTGGTCAGTTTCGCGATCGAACACGCCGTGATCGTCTTGCTCGCTTCGACCGTGGGAGTCATCGTCGGCTTGTGGTTGGCCACGGTGTTGGTTCCCCTGTTCCAAGGCTTGGGAACGGCGCCGGCGGTCCCACGATTGATCGTCACCACGGAGTGGCAGACGGTTGGCACCGTGGTCGGGACAATGTTGGTTGGCGGAGTCGGTGGAGCGGTCCTGCTCTGGCGGGTCTTCCTTTCGGTCCCTATGGCGGCGTTGCTCAGGATCGGGAACGAGTAGCATGATCGGCTCCTTCTTCCCGTTGGTGGCCCGGCGCATGTGGGCGTACGCGCCGCTGTTGCTCCCCGTGCTCATCGGCACGCTGTTTGCAACTGCTGTTACGTCAGGAATCGTCATCTACAGCGAATCGTTACGCGACGTCGGGTTGTCCCATTCGCTCCGTGGCGCAGAACCTCGCGACCTTGATCTGAAACTCCGGTTCGACTCGCCGTCTGCGAACCAACCTTCGCGCGACCTCACGGTGGGCCGCGTCGAGGCTCAGGTCGACGCGAGGTTGGGGTCGCTCGTTCGAGACCCGACGACGTTCAGCCGCTCCGACACGTTCCTCATGTCTCGGCCAGGGAACCCCCCAGGCTCCATGTCAACCGCGCCCCGTGGGTCGTTCCACGTCCTTTCGGACGCACCGGACAAAGTCCAATTGGTCGAAGGGCGGTGGCCTGACCACGTAGTAACGAGTGATCCAGAAACGGTCACAATCGAGGCAGTGGCTCTGGTCGCAGGTGCGGAAGTACTCGGCCTGCGAGCTGGCGACCACGTGGCGTTTACGCCGTTTTGGTCGGATATCACGCCACACGTGACGGTCATTCTCACCGGTGTCGCGCAGATTCGCGATGCGAGTGATCCACTGTGGAGCGAACCGCCGTTCACGCGGCTTTCGAACCCCCCAACGCTCCTGAACACACTGCCGGTGATTGTCCACGAGGACAGCTTCATCTCGACGCTGGGTACGGCGTTCCAAGAGATGGGAGCATCCCATCAGTGGACGTACACGATTCGACAGGAGCAGGTGCGCGCGGCGAACGCGGACCGAATACTGTCCCAGACCAATGCCTTAAGCAACTCGTTAGGATCGCGGCTGCGCGGATTCCGTCTCGAGACTGGCCTGACCGATCTCCTGTCGGAGTACGACACACGACTTCGGTTCATTCAAGTGCCCTTGGCCGTCGTGCTCCTGCTGGTCGAGGCGATGGTCCTGTACGCCGTCGCCTTCCTAGCGACAATGGTCATGGAGCGGCAACGGGCGGATGCGGCCTTGGTCCGGAGCCGTGGGGCTCATACGAGCCACGTCTTCTACCTGTACGCGGCCCAGGGACTGCTCATCAGCGGCGTCGCGGTTGTGCTCGGCCCGCCATTGGCCGCGGCGGCGATCTCCAGCCTTGGGTACTTCCCCGTGTTCATTTCGTTCACGGATGGCGCACTGTTGCCGGTATCGCTCTCGCCTGCGTCCTTCCTGTTCGCCGGGATCGGCGGCGTATTGTCCCTCTCGGTGTTCTTGACCGCCAGTTTCCAGATCGCCCGGCGGAATCCCCTCGAAGAGCGCCGGCAGGTGACACGGCCGATGCAAACTCCGTTGCTCCAGCGACACTACGTGGACGTCGGACTGGCGGGCGTGGTCGCGCTGTTGCTCTGGCAGATGGGGCAGCAGGGTTCCCTGGTCGCGGCCGCCGTGGCTGACCGCGGTTCGGCGGACCTCTTCCTTCTCGTCGTCCCAGCGCTGTTCCTGTTGACCGCCGCGATGATCCTGCTGCGCCTCTTCCCCCTAGCCGTTCGGATCGTCGCGCGCTTCACCGCTCCTGCGGCGCCGACGTGGTTGGCACTGAGTTTGTGGCAGATCGGCCGTAACCCTATCGGAGCGACGCGACTCGTGTTGCTGCTCGTCCTTGGGGCGGGCCTCGGCGCGTTCGCGGCCAGCTTTGGCGGGACGTTGGAGCGGAGCTATCGAGATCGGGCCTACTACGAGGCCGGAGCAGAACTGCGTTTGAATGCCGTCGGTGCCGCTGCCACCGGACCGAGCCGAGATATCGCGAGTGAACTCACGGCCGTGCCGGAGATCGAGGCGGCTTCGTTGGTCACCCGCCAACAGGGTTCGTTTACCGGCGCAACGTCGACCGAACGATTCCAAATACTCGGCGTCGTCCCGGACAAGTTCGCACAGGTCGCGTGGTGGCGTGACGACTTTGGGTCCAAGGACGTGCAGCCGGTTCTCGACCACTTGACGGACGATCAATCAGCCGCCTGGGGTGTGCCGCTGCCCGAGGACACGGATCAGATCGGCCTCTGGGTCCGCGCAACGGACTCCAGCCCACAGTCATTCCTCTTGGGACTGGTATCGGACGCGAACGACCGGTACTTCACCGTCTACTTCGGAACACTCATGAGCACGGAATGGACCCACTACGAGACGGCGGCCGTACCCCAATCACTCCGGCGGTTTGGACGATCGATTCAAGGTCTGGAGCCACAGTCGCCTCTCCGACTCGTGTCCATCCAGGTCCGCCAGCGAGCAAACTCGGGCGGGATGACCGGTGGGGGGTTCTTCGTGGACCGTGTCACCGCCCGAACGTCCGAAGGCAAGGTGACCAGCGTTGCCAACGTCGCGGAGGACCCAGACCGCTGGTCCGTGCTGAATGTCGGAGCCCTGTCGCGTGGAGACGCCATGAGGCTGGTACCCGTATCGAGTCAGGATGGTGGCCCTTCCGCGCTGTTCACCTGGAGAGCTACGACTGGATTCGTGCAGCGCGGAATCTATGCAGGCCCCACCAAAGCGGAGTTGCCTGTCGTCGTCAGCCCAGCGATTCTCCGAGAGACTGGGCAAACGGTCGGCGATACCTCGGTGTTGGCTACGGCGTCCGGCCCCGTGCCAATCCGGATTGCCGCGACCATTGACTACGTGCCGACGCTCGACCCGGGTCAGGGAGCCGGATTCATCCTGGCGAATCGTGACGCGCTATTGCGGCAACAGAACCTTGTTGGCCAGTCCGCGGAGACCCAGTCGAACGAAGCGTGGATCGCGCTCAGCGCGTTGGGACTCGAACGTGGCGTCGACGAATCGGTCTCCGCCGCACTCACGGTTCCAGGAACGGGTTTGCCAGTCACGCGGGAAGCGATTCTCGCAACGTCGAACGCGGATCCCCTCGTCGCGGCGGGTTGGGGGGCCCTGCTCTTCGTCGCGTACGGCGGCGTGTTGCTTCTCGGGGTCGTTGGATTCATCGCTCACGCCGCGTTGTCCGTGGGCGAGCGCAGTGTGCAGTTCGCACTCCTGCGAACGCTCGGCCTCGGCCGAGGGGAGATCCGGGCGGTCGTCTGGTTTGAGCACGTGATCATTGTCGTCGTGGGCATCTCTCTGGGGTACTTACTAGGACTGAGGACCGGCTCGTTGCTGATGCCATTCTTGGACAGAACCGAAGAAGGGATCGAGGTCCTGCCACCGTTCATTTTGGAAACAAGCTGGGCGTCGCTAGGCGCCGTGTACGGGCTCATGGCGGGGGTGTTCCTGCTAGCCACCGCGATCGTAGTGCGTCTGTACAATGCGCTAGCTCTCGGCCAGGCTCTCCGGATCGGCGAGGAGTAGCGCGTGACGACGGTCAATGCACGGAATTTGGCGACGCAAAATCGGCCCGCTGCGAACGGGTTCTATATCGTGTGCCGCGACTTGTTCAAGATCTACAAGGCGCAGGATCTGGAAGTGGTCGCCCTCCGTGGGCTCGACCTCCAGGTGTCGAAGTCGGAGGTGCTCGCCGTCGTCGGGGCAAGCGGGAGCGGGAAGTCGACACTTCTGAACATCCTTGCCGGATATGACACGCCCTCCGCGGGGGAGATTCGTGTTGGTGACAAGGATCTCCTGAACTTGCGAGGTCGGGAAACGGAGGCGTACCGCCTCACCGAGGTGGGTTTCGTTTGGCAACAGACCGGTAGGAACCTCTTGCCGTACCTCACCGCACGCGAGAACGTCGAACTCCCCATGTTGCTCTCTCGGACACCAGCGCGGGAGCGGCGGAGGAGGTCCCTTGAACTCCTGGAGACGGTTGGGTTGGACCACCGCGTCGCGCACCGACCAGATCAACTCTCAGGAGGCGAGCAACAACGGGTCGCGATCGCGATTGCGATGGCGAATCAACCGTCGCTCTTGTTGGCTGACGAGCCGACGGGAGAACTCGACTCCGAAACTGCCATGGAAGTGCTCGGTCTCTTTAGATCGCTCAGCGAACGGTTCGAAACAACCGTGGTGATCGTGACGCACGACCCGGAGGTCGTCGCGATTGTCGACCGAGTCGTCGTCATCCGCGACGGGCGTGCGAGTGCGGAGATTGTCGCGCTGCACGACTTTCGAAGGCCCGCTGCAGAGGCCAGTTCGGATCAACCCGAAGAATTCATCCTGGTGGACAGCAGTGGAAGGCTGCAAATCCCAAGGGAGTTCCTAGAGCATCTCCGCATCCAAGAACGGGCGAAGGTCGAGCTGGACGGGGATCGGGTAATTGTGTCACCCGTTGAGGCGCTCTAGGTGGCAACTGCTGATCCCGCCGACCGCGTGATCGCCCAGACGCACGGCGTTCACCGCAGCTATCGCCTCCGCAGTGAGGAAGTCCACGCGCTGCGAGGAGTTGACATCACGGTCACCGGCGGGGAGTTCGTCACGCTGATTGGGCGTTCGGGATCCGGCAAAACAACGCTCCTCAATATCATCGCTGGGTTGGACAGACCCACCTCCGGCTCGGTGACGGTACTGAGGCACGACACGAACGCGATGTCGGACGAGCAGCTGGCCGAAATGCGGCGCGAGAACATCGGGATCATCTTCCAGTCCTCGGCACTCATGCCGTTGCTGACCGCGATCGAAAACGTGGAGCTCCCCCTGCGCATCTTGCGCTGGCCCCGCGGTGAGCGAGAACGCCGCGCCTGGGAGTCGTTGGAGGCGGTTGGAATGGACATTCGGGCACGCCACCGGCCGTATGAACTCTCTGGGGGCGAACAGCAACGGGTCGGAATCGCGCGGGCAATCGCCTCGCGACCAGCGCTGATTCTGGCAGACGAACCCACTGGCGAGCTGGACTCGGTATCCGCACAGCGCGTATTCGGGATGTTCAGGACGCTTGTCGATAGCGAGGGCGTGACAGTGTTGGCTGCTACCCACGACCGTGCGATCATCCGTCAGGCCGATCGCGTACTCGAGCTTCGAGACGGACGCCTCGCCGAGCACGAATAATCTGCTGGACCCTAGGAGGTCCAGCAACGAAGATCAGCGGGCGTTGGCGACGATATCTGCGATCACCGGGAGATCTTCGGCGCGTCGGTACGCGATCATCAATTCGCCCACGCCGAACTCTTCGAGCCTGTCGAGGTGGTCACGCAACCCTGCGGCGTCTTCGAAAACCAACTCCTTGGCCAGTTCTTCAAACGTCGCTGTGCCGGGTTCTCGTCCACAGAGCTGTTGGAGGTTGTAGTTGCGACCAAAGTTATTGACCCACCACTCCCTGACCTCGGCCGGTTCAACGAAGCCAAGGGTCGTGACCAACGCGAATGGGTCGTGCTGCGCGCCCTCGGCCGTCTGGCGAATCCTGTCGAGCAACACGGGATTGCTAGTGTAGACGTGGAGTCCGTCCGCGGCCCGTTGCGCAATATCCGCCCAATACTGGCTCATTGCTGCGATATAGATGGGAATCCGCGTTTGAACAGGCTGGACCCGCTGGGAGACTTCCTTGAATTTGAATGCTTCGCCGTCGGTGGACACCGTCTCGTCATTTAGCAGACGGTGGATGATGTCAATCGCTTCCTCGACAGCCGAATCCGGCCTGTCAGCGTCGACGCTCGTAATCCAGGGACGAGCCCCTCGACCGAGCGACAGGTCGATCCGGCCGCCGGACATTTGGTCGAGCGTTGCCGCTGCATGAGCAATGACGGCGGGGTTGCGATGGTACGGAGCCATGACGCCGACGCCAACGCGGGCGGTGGTCGTGTGCTCGACGGCAAGTGCTGCCGTTGTCCATACCTCCCACTGGGACATCGCTGCGTCCGGCACCCATATGCGATCGAAACCGTAAGAGTCATAATCGCGCAGGTAGCCGAGCAACTCGGTGATCGGGGTGCGGACCGCCAACTCGACGCCGATACGCATGGATCTCAACTCCAAAGAACGATGGTGCGAGTGTACGGTATGGCTACCGGCTCCCGCAGTTCGCAACTGCGGTCGTACGGCCGGACGAAACACGACGCCGAGTTTTATTAGATTGTCATCGTTGCTTGGTCGTGTCTCGCGCGGGCGCCTTTCTGTCTTTGTCTTGCTCATGCTGGCCGCAATGGCGTCCTGTTCGGTCTCGCAAGATGGGTCTCCCGGTAGCCCAACGCCGGATGGGGCAGGGGCCGCTTCGGTGGCCCATCCAACGCCTCATGACCCGAACGCGAACGATGCGCAAACCGGAGAGAGAGATAACGAGATCCAAACACCGACTCGGCAGATGCCAGGTAGCGAAGGCACCGGTGGGACCCTCGTTCTCGCGAACCGCGGAGACCCGCCCGCCGGCTTCGACACGCTTCGGACCAGCAGCATCGCGCTCCATCACGTCGCGGGCAGCATCTTCGGCCCGGGAAACCTCGTTCGGCGTTGCCGAGCGAACATCTACCTGGTCTGCCCTGACCTCGCGGAGGCTTGGGTCGTTGATCCCGGATTCAAGGAGTGGACCTTCACGATCCGAGATGATGTCTATTGGCACGATGGCGAACCGTTCACCGCCGAAGACGCGAAGTTCTGGTTCGAGCTCGCCCAGTTCGGCTCGGAGTCCACGGGAAGGACACGAGCACCCGCTTACTTTAAGGGCGAACTCGGCGATATCCAGCGGGTCGAGGTGCTCCCCAACAACCGCCTCAGAATCACGCTCGCGGAACGGAACGTCCATTACTTGGACGTCCTGGCGAACCCGCGGTTGAAGTTTGCTCACCCCGAACACCTAATGGCTCCCCGACTAGGCAACGGAGAAACGAGCGTCTCTCCCCTTGACGTTGGTCTTGTCGGGACCGGACCGTTCGTCTTCGAGGATTACGCGCGTGGATCGAGGATTCGGGTACGGAGGTGGGACCGCTACTGGGAATCGGACGGGAGTGGTGGGCGGTTGCCTCACCTCGGCGGGATCGACTTCATCATCATGCCGGACCCGATCGCGATGGATGTCGCGTTTCGTACCGGGCGGCTCGACGGAGGGGCCCGCGGTCAAGGCCATTACCTGACCGTGGAACGGAAGCGGGGATATGACCGGGACCTGGCAGACTCCGTGTTTTTCGCCGAGATGGAAGGCGGGATGTTCCGGCTGGCGTTCAATACCTTGAAGGAGGGTCCATGGCAGGACCCCGATGTTCGCCGGGCAATCTCACTGTGGATCGACAAGGAAGCAGCGATCCCCGGTGCACTCGGTGGGCACGCGTGGACGGCTCCAAGCTTGGGCCCACCCAATCCATTCAAGGGCACCCGTTTTATCAACTGGCCACGCTTCGACAACGCTCCGCTAGAAGAAAAGCGGGCAGAAGCACGCGGGTTGCTCGCTTCCGCGGGGTATGCGGATGGGTTTGAGATTGGTCACCTCTGTCGGCGACGACTGCTTGCTCAGTGCGAGTTTCTTCAGGCGGAACTTCTCGGACTCGGAATTGATCTCAAACTGCAGATGGCCGATTCCGCGGAGTGGAACCGGGGAAGGATAAGCCTCGACTACGACTCGCAAGAAGGAGCACTTACCCACTCATTGATCCCCGAGGGAACCGAGTCCGTGTTCGGCATCTACAGCAAGAACCCGGACTCCTATGCGAAGCACGAGGACCCCCGGATCGATCAGCTTTACCGTAGGTTGAAGAGTGCGACGATCGACCGTGACCGCGTGGTCGCGTGGAGGGAACTAGAGCACTACATCTACGTGGAACAGTCGTACATCGTGCCGGTGGCGGAGATCATCCAGATGGTGCCATATCGCACGTACGTGAAGGGTTTGGTCATTCCGCCTGAGGATGGCCACACCCACACCGACTTTGCCACTGTCTCTTTGGATCGGTGACCATCCGCGCTCGACCCGCTGGGACCACGGTGTGATGCGCCGCTACATCGCATACCGGATTGGGCTGATGGTGCCAACCGTGCTCATCGCGTCGATAGTCCTCTTTGCGATCATGCGCGCGCTCCCGGGGGACGTCGTCACCGTGATCCTGAGCGGATCTGGAAGCAGTGCACACAGTGTGGAAGCACGGGAGGCGCTCCGCGAAGAGCTTGGTTTGAACGACCCACTGGTGGTGCAGTACGGGTCGTGGTTGGTCAGCATGGTGAACGGCGAGCTTGGTGGTCGGTCATTGACCACTGGAGAAACCGTTCGGACCATGCTTGGCCGTCAGTTCTCAGTGACGCTGATCCTGACCCTGTACGCCGTGGTCCTATCCGTCGCCATTTCTATCCCCGCTGGAGTTTTCGCCGCTGTCCAACGGGATAGATGGCCCGACCACCTGGTCCGCACCACCACCGCCATTGGCCAAGCAGTGCCAAGTTTCTGGGTAGCCCTGCTCTTGATTCTGGGGCTTCTCGTCTGGTTCAGGTGGTCGCCGCCAATCGTGTACGAGCCGCCCTGGCGGGCACCCCTCCAGCATCTGCAGATCATGGTGATCCCAGCGGTCCTTCTGGCGTGGGAGTACAGCGCACACGTCGCTCGAGTAACACGGGCGGCCATGATCGAAGTCTTGTCTCAGGACTATGTGAGGACGGCGAGAGGGAAGGGGCTCAGGGAACGAGCAGTCGTGTGGCGCCATTCTCTGCGCAACGCTCTGATCCCGACTACGACCGTGCTCGGACTCCAGCTCGGCACGCTGCTCGGCGGGACGCTCATCTTGGAGATGATCTTCGGGTTGCCGGGCCTGGGGCGCGGGGTGGTCGCTGCCGCGGTGGAACGCGATTACCCCGTGGTCTTAAGTGTCTCGGTGCTGCTGGTCGTTGTCATGCTCATCGCAAACCTGATCCTCGACCTACTGAACAGAGCGCTGGACCCACGGGTCTCGGAACCGCAACTGTGAGCGGGGATCGGCAGGTGCGCCTGCGCGTAGTGAGGAACACGTTCCGTGTATCCATCGGGATCGCCCGGCACAACCCTCTGGCCTGTATGGGCCTCGTGGTCCTTGCCGTGGTCGCTGTCGCTGCTGTCTTTCCCCACGCCCTGAGTTCGGTCGGCCCGCTCGATCAGGACATACCAAACCGCCTGCGGTCCCCGGGGCTGGATTTCCCGTTCGGCACCGACGGCGCGGGCCGCGACGTCTTCAGCCGCGTCGTGCACGGAACGCAGGCCACCGTATATGTGGGTGTCATGGCGGTCCTGATTTCTACCGTAGCCGGAACCGTCATTGGCGTCGGATCCGCCGCGGTTGGAGGCGTTGCCGACCTCATCGCGCAACGGTTCGTCGACGCGATGCTTGGCGTGCCGTTCATGGTGCTCGCAGTCGTTGTCGTCGTGTCTCTGGGTCCGAGCACAAACGCGGTCGTCGGGGCGCTGGCTATTGCGTACACACCCCAGGTGGCGCGTCTGGCGCGCGCGGCAACACTCACCGTGCTGGTCGAGCCGTATGTGCTCGCGGCCCGCGTCGAGGGTGCGAGCACTGTCAGAGTGGTGGCGCGTCACTTAGTGCCGAACATGTACTCGCCCGTACTCGGGCAGGCGACGGGATTCTTTGGGTCCGCGCTCGTGGCTGAGTCTGTCCTCAGCTTTCTCGGCCTGGGCGTCCCGCCGCCAGACCCGTCGTGGGGCCGCATGATCCAAGAGGGGTCTCGCTTGTATCTCGAGGTTGCCCCTTGGCTCACGATTATCCCAGGGCTCGTGCTCACCGTGACGGTCCTCTCGTTCTTGATGGTCAGCGACGCCGTCCGCGATCATATCGATCCGCGCAGCCCGCACGGTACATCCACCAAAGCAACCGCTAGAATCATCCGCTAACCGGGGATTGGTCGATTTCGCGAGGATCGAATGACGCGAGTACGGCACATGAGGGAAGAATGAATGCCATTTTGGTTTGAAGCCTGCGGAGAGCGATCGACTTGGACCCGCTGTCGTGTGGCGGGCCCCCGCGACAGTTTCCGGGACCCACGGCGCGACGAGCCGCGGGTGAAAAGCGCACGCTCGGTTGACCCATGTATCTCCCAACGACCTGCGCTCCGTGGAAAGGTGAACACGCAATGACGGTCGGGCAGGACATTGAGACCCCGTGGGGCCGTTACCGCGTTCTGGACCAGGGTCCGGGGTTTCAGGTGAAGAAGCTAATGGTGAAGCCGGGCGGGGCCCTCTCATCCCAGTCCCACGAACATCGCTCGGAGCATTGGGTCGTCGCTACGGGGATCGCTCTTGTGACCATTGAAGGGCGGACCGATTCACTCAGCCCGGGCGAGACTGCAGACGTACCTGTGCGGACGGTGCATCGAATACGGAACGAAACGGATGGCCCCGTGGAAGTTATCGAAGTCCAGTACGGGGACCACATCTCCGAAGATGACGTCCGGCGCTACGAAGACCTCTATGGTCGTGCCTGATGGCACCGGACCGGAATCAAACCGGCACAGCCCAATGGGGGGGGACACACTGAGTGCCCCCTCGCCGTGTCACAGGTCAGGTAGTAGCGCCCGCTGCCGCGGCAACGGACTCCTCCGCGCCGCCGTTGCGCTCGAAGGTCAGGCCCTCTTCCCCGACCTCGATCCGGACCACATCGCCTGGGTGGATCCGGCCGGCGAGGACTTCGCGGGCCAGATTGTTTTCCAAGTACCGTTGGACCGCGCGACGGAGCGGTCGGGCACCGAAGGTCGGATCGAAACCGACGTCCGTGAGCCAGTCCTTGGCTTGGTCGGTCAAATCGATCGTGATACGGCGGTCCTCCAAACGCCCCTGGACCTCGGCAACCATCAAGTTGACAATCTGGTGAATCTGCTCTTTGCTGAGCGGTTCGAAAACGATGATCTCGTCGATGCGGTTCAAGAATTCCGGCCGGAACGCCTTCTTGAGTGCCTGGTCGATAGACCGCTGGAGGTCTTGCAGCTGATCGCGGCCACGTGATGCCTCTCGCGTAAGCCCGATCGGCTCGCGCTGCATGATCTCGGTTCCTAGGTTGCTGGTCATGATGACGACCGTATTGCGGAAGTCGACCGTGTGGCCTTGGCCATCGGTGAGCCGCCCATCTTCCAAGATCTGAAGGAGCATGTTGAACGTGTCCGGGTGCGCCTTCTCGATCTCATCGAACAGGATGACCCGGTAGGGCCGCCGCCGCACGAGCTCTGTGAGCTGTCCACCCTCGTCGTAGCCGATGTATCCGGGCGGTGCTCCCACCAACCGCGACACCTCGTGGCGTTCTTGGAACTCGGACATGTCGAGGCGGACCAGCGCCTCCTCGTCGTCGAACATGAATTCTGCGAGGGCTTTGGCAACTTCCGTTTTCCCGACCCCGGTCGGACCGAGAAAGATGAAGCTGCCAATTGGCCGGTGGGGGTCCTTTAAACCGGCGCGCGCTCGCCGGATGGCGTCGGACAGGGCCGCAATTGCCTTGTCTTGGCCGATGACGCGTCGGTGAAGGTCGTCCTCCATCCGGACGAGCCGCGCGGTCTCCTCTTCGAGCATCCGCGTGACGGGAATCCCGGTCCACTCCGAGATGAGACGCGCGATGTCTTCGTCCTCGACCGTGTCGCGGATCTGCTTCTCTGTGCGCCATCGCGCCAACTCAGTCTCGTGTTCCATCTCGAGCCTGAGCCTCTCCTGCCGCTGTTGCGCCGCCCGCTCGTAATCCGACCGTTGGGACGCGGCCTCCTCCTCAGCTGCCAATCTCTGGATACTCTGTTCGGTCTCCTTTAGTGCTGGAGGGAAGGACTCCGCGTCGATGCGAAGCCGCGAAGCAGCCTCGTCGATCAGATCGATGGCTTTATCGGGCAAGTGACGGTCAGTGATGTAGCGCGCTGAGAGCCGCGCCGCGGCGTCGATCGCCTCGTCGGTGATGCGGACCTTGTGATGCGCTTCGTACTTGGGGCCGACACCGTGGAGGATCGCGATCGTGTCTTCGATACTCGGCTCTTCGACATACACGGGTTGGAACCGGCGCTCGAGAGCCGTGTCCTTTTCAATATGTTTGCGGTACTCGTTCAGGGTCGTGGCTCCGACGGCTTGCAACTCGCCGCGGGAAAGCGCTGGCTTGAGCATGTTCGAAGCGTCAATGGCCCCTTCGGCCCCTCCCGCGCCGACGACGGTGTGGAGTTCGTCGATGAAGAGGATCACCTCACCCTTGGCTCGCTTCACCTCATCGAGGACGGCCTTGAGGCGCTCCTCGAACTCCCCGCGGAACTTCGATCCGGCCACCAGCGCACCCATGTCGAGCGACAACACACGATGGTTCTGCAACGACTCCGGGACATCGCCGGCAACGATGCGTTGGGCGAGTCCCTCTGCTATTGCGGTCTTTCCGACGCCGGATTCGCCAATCACGACAGGGTTGTTCTTAGTGCGTCGGGTCAGGATTTGCATGACGCGCCGGATCTCGGCTTGGCGCCCGATGACCGGGTCCAGTTGTCCGCTGCGGGCCATGTCAGTGAGGTCGATGCTGTAGCGTTGTAAGGCCTGGTACTTCTCTTCCGCCCGAGGATCCTCGATCCGAGCGCCGCCCCGCACCTCCTGAAGAGCCGCGTACAGGCGCTCTTGCGAGATCTGCGCGCGCGCGAAGATCTTGGCGATCTCTCCCTGTCGTTCGAGCGACATCGCCAGCAGCAGGTGCTCGACGCCTATGTAGTCGTCCTTCAAGCGTTGAGCCTCGGCGTCAGCCGCTTGGAACATCTGATTCAGGCGCGGCGTGATGTAGACCTGAGTCCCGGGCGACGCCATCTTGGGGCTGCGGTCGAGTGCATCCTTGACCTCGCCGAGGATGGCTGGGGCGTCGACGCCAGCAGCTTCCAGGATCTTCTGTCCGAGTCCATCCGTGGCCTGGAGCACTGCGTATAGGACATGCTCCAGGTCCCACTGGTTGTGACGCATCTCTTGCACCGCTTGCTGCGAAACGGCGATCGCCTCTTGGGCTTTCTCTGTGAACCGATCTGGTCTCAGCATCGTTACCCCATCCTTCGTCGACGGTTCAGTTCTTCCTGGCCGGAACGGTCCCCTGCGGTCCGAGACGACGATTCAGAGGGCAGGCTCCGCTGGCCCGTTAATTCGGCTACGCGGCCCTCCAGGGTCCGTATGGCCTGTTCCATCTGTGCCAACTGTTCGCCCATGCGAAGGATCACTTCGACTCCCGCGAGGTTCACCCCGAGCTCGTCGATGAGCCCTTTGATCCGCCGAATGTGCTCGACGTCTTCGTCGCTGTAGTACCGGACGTTGCCTGATGATCGCTGTGGACTGACGAGCCCACTGCGCTCGTAGTAGCGGAGCGTTTGGACGTGTAATCCAACAAGGCTTGCCGCCACGCGGATCGAATACACCGGGTCGTCTCTCCGCCGGGTCATGTCTCTTGTCCTGTGGAATCGGTCTGGGTTGCGCCGTCCGACGGCGCTCGTTCGGCTCTCAGGTCCTGCAACAGTTGCCGCTCCCGGTCAGTGAAACCCGTTGGCATCTCGACGTTGATCTTCGCGTAGAGGTCTCCGTATTCCTTTAAGGCGGCACCGTCTGATTTGGGCATGCCTTGGCCACGGAGTCGGAAACTCCGCCCATTCTGCGTCTCGGGCGGGAGGCGGAGCGCCAATGAACGGCCCCGTAGCGTCGGGACCTGTGTCTCACCTCCGAGGGCAGCATCCAACATCGGGACCTTCACCTCGGTCGTGAGGTCGTCGCCGGCACGGACGAATGTCGGGTTCCGCCTGACCGTGACGTTCAAGAAGAGATCGCCCGCAGGCCTTCCGGTCGCCCCGCCGGGTGAACCGGCGCCCGAGATTCGCACGCGGGAACCTGAATCGACCCCCGCCGGGATGTCGACTTCGAGACGTCGGCTCCGTCCTGGACCCGGGACCGTGACCGTTCGCTTCGCGCCCTCGTACGCCTCTTCTAGAGAGATGTCGACCGCAACCTCGACGTTCGCAGGCCGCACAGGCCCGCGTCGGTTCGGCCCTCCACCGAACGCATTGAACAGGTCCTCGGGCCGACCACCATGACCCCTGCCGCCGAAGATTCGCCCCAGGACATCATTCAAGTTGCCGCTGAACCCTCCCTCGGAGGCGCCAGGCGTGAATCCGAATCCACCGCCGCGGTTTCGCATCTCATCGATCTGATCGGCATAGCGCCATTGGTCCCCGAACCGATCGTATCTGCGTCGATTCTCCGGGTCGGAGAGGACCTCGTACGCCAGGTTGATCTCTTTGAATCGGTTTTCTGCCTCGACGTCGGTTTTATTCACGTCCGGGTGGTACTGTCGGGCCAAGCGTCTGAACGCGCGCTTGATGTCCCGGTCTGACGCTGACCGGGGAATACCAAGCACCGCGTAGTAGTCCTTCTCCTGCATAGTCGATCGGTAGGATACTTGTTGATAAATGCATTGTCAACAAATCCGTTGTTGAACCAGCTGACTCGTGGGAGCGGGAAACTGTTCCCCGCTTACGCGCGAGCGCCTCACTGCCGGGCACACGCATGGGGCGGTAGACTTCCTAAGGAGGTCGCGCTGATGGCACCGAAGGTCTACACAAAATATGGGGACGAGGGCGAAACCGGCCTGCTCTACGGCGGTCGAGTGTCGAAGACCGATCCGCGGACGGAGGCATACGGAACGGTCGACGAGGCTGTCTCCGCAATCGGGCTCGGCCGGGCCCACTCTCTCGACGAGAGGGTGCGCGAAGTCGCCCTCCATCTCCAACGCGAGCTGTTTACGGTCGGCGCTGAGCTCGCGACCGATGCCGATAAGTTCCAGACATTCACGAAGCATTTCGAGCCGGTCGACGCGTCCATGGTCGACGGCCTGGAGACGACGATCGATGAACTCACGGAGTCCGTGGAGCTTCCGCCGGCGTTCGTGATCCCTGGGGCGTCGCCTGCGTCAGCAGCGTTCGACCTGGCGCGATCTACGTTGCGGACGGCGGAACGGCGCGCTGTCGCGTTGCGCGAGGCAGGCATGATGCGGGAAGGGACTGAAGTGCTGCGTTACTTGAACCGGGCCGCCGACCTACTGTTCATGTTGGCGCGGTATCAGGACCGGGACCTGCCACCTGAACTGCTGACCGGAGGGGCGTAGTGGCCGGGACAGGAGCGCCTGGATACCTCTACTAATCGTCGGGACATCACGATGACATGCAAATAGGCGGCGCCGGATTCAGGCTTGCGGTCGTCGACTACGGCGGTGGGAATCTCAGATCAGTCGCTAAGGCAATCGAGAGCCTCGGCCATACAGCAATCGTCACGCCCGACCCGAAGGACCTTGGAGAAGTCGATGGGATCGTTTTTCCCGGGCAAGGAATCGCCGGTCCGGCGATGGAACGCCTGAAGCAGGCCGGGATGGAAGGTGCACTAAAGGAGGCGGTCGCGAAAGGGCGACCCTTCTTCGGCGTCTGCCTCGGGCTCCAATTGATCTTCGACTGGTCCGATGAAGGGGAAACGCCTTGCCTTGGGATCCTGCCTGGCCGGACAGTGCGGTTCAAGAATGGCCTGAAAGTACCGCATATGGGGTGGAATGCAGTGCGGTTCGCCCGCGCCCATCCCGTCTTTGACGGAGTGGACGACGGTACTCAGTTCTACTTCGTGCATAGCTACTACGGTGTGCCGGATGATCCAGCGTTAACGATAGGGGAGACGGACTACGGCACGACGTTTGCCAGCGCCGTGGCGACCGGGAACCTGGTTGCGACTCAGTTCCATCCGGAAAAGAGTGGGCTGACCGGCGTGCGTCTTTACGACAACTTCTTCCGCCACGCCTTGGGCGGGTAGCGGCGCGGAACCGGGAACCGGACCAGTGGAAGTCATTCCAGCGGTTGACATCCGTGGGGGACGTGCGGTCCGTCTGGTCCAAGGAGACTATGCGCGTGAAGTGGTATTCGATTCGGATCCAGTCGATGCCGCCCAGCGGTGGGAGTCCCAAGGTGCACCACGGATTCACGTCGTCGATCTGGATGGGGCCCGTGAGGGCGTTCCTGCTCATTTGCCAATCATCGAGCGTATCGCGAACGGAGTCTCGATTCCGGTCCAGGTCGGTGGGGGAATCCGTTCACTCGAAACCGGCGAACGCTTGTTAGGAGTGGGAGTCAATCGCATTGTCTTTGGTACCGCGGCCGTCGAGGACCCGAATCTCGTCGCCCAGGCATGTGAGCACTTCGGGCCGCAGCGCGTAGTAGTGGGCATCGATTCCCGTGACGGGAGAGTGGCGGTCCGGGGGTGGGAACAATCTACCGACCGGTCATCGGTCGAGGTGGCTCGGGAGATGGTGGTCCGAGGAGCCATACGATTGATCTACACGGATATTGCCCGCGATGGGATGTTGGAGGGGCCGAACGTGGACGCAGTCACTGAGTTCGCAGAGGCCGTCAATGCGGCCGTGGTTGCGTCGGGTGGCGTCTCGACGGCTGAAGACGTACGCGCCCTCGCTGCTACCGGCGTCGAAGGCGTGATCATCGGCCGCGCGCTGTACTCGGGAGCCATAACGGTGGAGTCCGCCCTGAAGGCGGCCAGAGACTAGTAGCTGCGTCGATCAGCCGGTGATTCCGGCGGCGCGCGCCAGCAGCAGGAGCCCGACGACGGCGAGTGCGACCGCCATGAGTCGTAGCAAGGTGCGCAGACTCAGTGTTCCCGTCAGTCGCGTCCCTGCAATCGTTCCGATCATCGCCATCGAACCCATGATCACCAGCATCGGGTAGTCGACTGAACCCGTTGTCGCGTGACCCACCCAACCGGCCACGCCGAGGAAGGTTCCGACGACCAGGTTCGTGCCCGCGGCAACACGCGGGTCGAGCCGCAAGATTTGGATCAGCATGGGCAGCCTCAGGGTGCCAAGGATGAGACCCACCGCCCCTCCGACGAGCCCGATTGCGAACCCGACGGCCCCTTCGGCCGCCATCCGTGGCCGCGTAAACGTCTCCGTCGCAGTGGGGGTGTCGTTTCGCGCCGCTGAGGCACCCATACGTTTGGCACGTTGCGCAAGCTCGATCCCCTGCCAGAACACGAACCCACCAGCGAGACCAATAAGCAGGTTCTCGGGCGTTAAGTTCGCTGCAAACCCGCCGGCGACAGCTCCGACAGCGGCCGGCCCGCCTTGAACGAGCACCGCGCGCCAGTTCACTCGTTGTGCACGCAGGTGACCGATCGAACCAGTCCCCGCCGAGAGTGTACTCACGAGGATATTCGTCCCGCCGGCCGCCGCGGCAGGCATGCCTGCTAACAGCATGAACGGCAATCGGATCGTTCCCAATGCGAGGCCGATTGTCCCGCCGAGGACGCCGACGCTAAGAGAGAGGACCCCCAACGCAATCGCCTGCCAGAGGTAGACCTCGGATGCCAATCCCCATGTGGACAACGGATCAGTCATCCGTGCATCGTACCGGCGCCGCTCTCAGCGGCGCTATCGTTACACTGACATCGTCATGTTGTCCAAACGCGTCATTGCCTGCCTCGATGTGAAGGCAGGACGTGTGGTAAAGGGCGTGAAGTTCCGGGACCACCGCGACGCCGGCGATCCGGTGGAACTTGCTGCCGGATACAACCGCGATGGGGTCGACGAACTGGTTTTCTACGACATTACCGCGTCATCAGACCAGCGCAACATCATGATTGAGGTCGTCCAACGGGTGGCGGAGGAGGTCTTTATCCCGCTGACCGTTGGAGGCGGTCTTCGCAGCGTCGGCGACATGCGCAAGATGCTCAACGCGGGAGCGGACAAGGTCAGCATTAACACGGCGGCAGTCTCCAACCCGGCACTGATCCGAGCCGGGGCCGACGCATTCGGAAGCCAATGCATAGTCGTTGGGATGGACGCCAAGGCCACGGACGGATTCACGCAGCCCGTGGAAGGGGTTGCGCCTGAGTTGGCCCTGGATCGAACGTCGCGATGGGAGGTCCGAACACACACCGGAAAAGACGGTGGGCGGCCGACCGGGATCGATGCGGTCAAATGGGCGAAGAAGGCGGTCGAATTAGGCGCTGGAGAGATCGTGTTGAATAGCATCGACGCCGACGGGACGCAGGCTGGTTTCGACCTGGAACTGACGCGTGCGATCTCCGACGCCGTCGAGGTCCCCGTTGTTGCCAGCGGTGGAGCCGGTTCGCCGGACCATTTCGTCGACGCGTTCGAACGAGGCCACGCCGACGCGGCCCTAGCCGCCAGCATCTTCCACTACGAACAGTGCGGGATCGACGAAACGAAACGGTACTTGGCGGATCGGGGCGTTCCCGTCCGACTGCTCCAGCCCTGACAAGCGGCAACAGGCGCATGGACCGCTCACGCTCACGCCGCGTGAAGGCTGTCCTCCTCGATGCGTACGGAACGCTGTTCCACTACGAACGCGCTCGGTTGAGGGCGGTCTTCGAACAGATCGTCCACGACCAAACACTCGCCGTCGATCCCGGAGGGTTGTTCGATCACTGGGGCGAACACGAGTCCGAATTCCGCAGACGCCGCGTTCAGCGGGACGCGCTGGGCGGATGGCGCCAAGAGCGACCGTTCCGCTCGTACACCGACGTCTGGATGCAGTGCTTCCGGCAAGGCTTTCGCGAAACTGGAGCGATGTCCGGCGACCCACGTGCTGCCACCAAAACGCTGATTGTAGACCTGATCGAGCGCGAGGTGTTCCCAGAAGTATCCGAGGCCCTGACCGCCTTACGCGAGCGGGTTACTGTTGGTCTCGTGTCGAACGCGGACGAACGATTCCTCGGCGGTACGCTGGCTCACAACGGTCTCGAGTTCGACATCGTCGTGTTCTCCGAGCAGGAGCGCGTGTACAAACCACACCCCGCCCTTTTCGAACGGGCGTTGGAACGGCTCGATCTCCGACCGGATGAAGTCATGTATGCGGGCGATTCGCCGATCGAGGACGTGGAGGGAGCGAGCGACGCAGGAATCCCATCGGTATGGGTCAACCGCGATGGCTCAGACTGGCCGCTGGGCGAAGAGGTTCAGCCGACCTACGAGGTCGCGGACCTGCTGGGGCTGGTGGACATCGTCGGTTCGCGCGGCGGCGCTTCCTGAGATTCGGGGCTACCATCGACCTATGCGGGAGGAGATCTGACTGTGCCTACGACGATCCAACTCAACGATCGCGGTTTAGTGCCGGCGATTGCGCAGGATGCGAACTCCGGGAAAGTCCTGATGGTCGCCCACATGGACCAAGAGGCGCTCAAGCGGACGCTTGAGACCGGTCAGGCCTGGTTCTTCAGCCGGTCACGCAACGAGCTCTGGCACAAGGGAGAATCCTCGGGCAGCTACTTGAACGTTGTCGAAGTCCGGCCGGATTGCGACGGCGATGTCATCTTGCTCCGAGTCGAGCCGACAGGCCCCGCGTGCCACACGGGGAATGAGACCTGTTTCTATCAAGAATTTGACGGCTCTGACTGGACCGTTGATCCAAGTCCTATCACCATCGGGGTGGCGCTCGCAGGGCTGGACACGGTGATAGCGGAGCGGAAGCGCGAGATGCCGGAGTCCAGCTACACCGCTGACCTGTTCCGCCAGGGACGCGAGCGGATCGCGCAGAAGGTCATCGAGGAAGCAGGAGAGACCGCGCTAGCGGCCAGCGCTGGGGCGAGTGAGCGCACGACTACCGAGGCGGCGGATCTCCTCTACCACCTTGCTGTGCTGCTCGCGGACTCAGGGATCGGGTTCGAGGATGTAGCCGCTGAGCTGATCCAGCGGAGGCGCTGACCGGACCTGGGGCTGCTACTGAGCATTCGCAGCCAACTGGTCTTCTTCGACCGCACCCTCGAGAGCGCGTATCGCGACTTCGATCTGATCGTCATCGGGCGGCTTCGTCGTGATCGCTTGCAGCAGCAGATTGGGTGCGATGATCGCTCTCACCAGCGGGTTCGCCGCGTGGAACCCGCTCCAACGGATGATCTCGTAGCTGATCCCCGCGATGATCGGCAGCAGGACGATGCGCGAAGCAATGCGCTCTACCAACGGGGGCGCACCCAACAACGCGTGGACCGCAATGGCGATCACGAGGACGACGAGGATGAAAGCGGTCCCACAACGCGGATGGGCCGTCCCATAGCGACGGATCGATCCTACGGTGAGGGGTTCCCCCGCTTCCTTGGCGTGAACGGCCATGTGTTCGGCGCCGTGGTACGCGTACACCCGACGGATGTCCGGAAGAAAACCGATCGCGGCGATATAGGCGACAAAAATCGCCAGACGGATCAGGCCTTCAACAATGTTGCTCAACAGGGCCGATTCGAGGAATCGATCCACCCAATGGGTCGCGACGACCGGAAGGGCGAAGAACAACGCGACCGCCATCACGATGCTGAAGGCGAGGGTTCCTCCGATCGCGACGGAACTTAGCGTGTCGCGGGGCGCGTCTTCCGCGTTGGTGTCCGTGGGAGCATTTGGGTCCTCGGCAGAGACCTTGGCGGAGAACATCAGCGCGCGAGTGCCGATGGTCAGCATCTCCGCGAGGACGATCACACCGCGGAACAGTGGTAAGCGGCGCACTTTTTGGGCCCACCGCCACCTCAGGGGGTCAGTCACAACCAGGATCTCGCCATTCGGACGGCGCACTGCGACACTCACGCAGGTCTGTCCTCGGATCATGACGCCTTCGATCAGCGCCTGACCCCCGTAGGTCGCCGCCTGGGGTTGGGACCTACCAGTAGTCACGGCCCGCCTATCCTAGAAAACCAGAAACCAACGCGGCCTCCGTGTCGGGGGGGGGGCCTGGACGAAGGGAAAGTCGAGCGTGCGGACTACTCGTCGCCGCCGTTCGAATCTTCTTGAGTCGCCGTCGAGGCGGGTTGCGACTCAGCCGTTGGGGCTGCATACCTGCGGCGTAGACGCTCGACTCGCCCGAGCGTGTCGACAATGCGCTGCTGCCCCGTGAAGAACGGATGGCACTGGTTGCACACCTCGATATGGATCTCCGGCACCGTGGAACCGGTGGTCCAGGTGTTGCCGCATGCGCAGACAACCTTGGACTGCATGTACTGGGGATGGATGTCTGGCCTCATCGCGTCGCCTTCCCGATTGAGGATCGGACCCTACGAACCATCCGAGACTGGGTAGACGCTGACCCGCTTTTTCGCCTGCGTTTGGTGTTCGAACTTCACGCGACCATCGATCTTCGCGTAGAGGGTGAAGTCACGTCCTCGACCAACGTTGTTACCGTCAAAGATTCTCGTTCCCCGTTGCCGAACGAGAATGCTCCCGGCGGTGACAACCTGGCCGTCGTACCGCTTGACGCCCAGCCGTTGCCCTTTGCTGTCACGGCCGTTGCGCGACGTTCCGCCACCCTTCTTATGTGCCATTAGCGATATCTCCTCGGCCTACTCACGTCATTCCGTAAGGATCTGCCGGATCGCGAGTTGGGTAACTGGCTGGCGGTGTCCGTTCTTTCGCCGGTAGCGCGTCTTGGGCTTGTATTTGAACACGGTGATCTTCTTGTCCTTGGTCTGCGCGGTGACCTCGGCGACGACCCGTGCGCCCTCCACTGTGGGTTTGCCGACGCTCACACGGTCGTCGTCAGCAACCAACAGCACGTCATCGAACTCGACCCGGTCGCCGACTGCGTTCGGGAGTTTCTCGACGGCCAAGATCTGCCCAGGCTCGACGCGGTATTGCTTACCGCCGGTTTGGATCACTGCATAGAAGATGGGGAGGACTCCAATAGGGACTCGGAGCGACAGTGTATGCGCGCCCATATCTGCGGGTCAAGGAATGTGGTTAACGGGAGAGCGTTACCGCACGCTCCACCACCGCACCGGGTTCTCCATATCCAGATCGGTCATGGTCTCAAGGCGGACGATGCGAGCGGTAGGTGTCTCGCCGCGATTGAGCTCCAGGATGCCGACCGTCCCAATGATGTGGTCCAGGTTATGAGGGAGGGTAGGGCTTCCAGGATTGACCATGAAGACCCCCTTCAACGTCAAGACTTCCTCGGTATGGGTATCGCCGAAGACGATTACGTTGACGGGTCCGCCGAATTCATGATCCATGACCGACTCGAGCGTGCGCACTGGCGGCATCTCCGGAATCGCCAACCCGTGGGTAACGCCAACCTTGAAACCCTCGATCTCCAACACCGGCGCCCGTTCGATCCGGCGGTCTCGTATCTTTCGAAAGAAGTCACCGTTCCCCTCGCACGAAAAAACGGGGGCCAACCGCTCTAGCCAATCGAGGCACACAGGGTCGTAGATGTCCCCAGCGTGGAGGATCATCTCTACGCCCGCATCCGAGAAAATATCGAAGAGCTGTTCTGGCAACGCGGAACCAGCGTCCGGAATGTGGGTGTCGGAGACGAGACCGATCCGCACTGCCAAGGCTCCTTTGATCAGCCTGCGAACACGCCCTGCAAGAGGCGGTTGGTGTTCTTGAAGTGGTGCTTGGCGTAGCGGTTCAGGACCTCGGGGCCGTGGCGGCGGACCAACTCCCGGCCGGTGGCATCCACGCCAGCCCCTGCTCCTTTGACGAGTTCGATCCCGGCATCACGGGAAAGTGCGTTAAGACGGGTGATGAACTCGACTCTGGCCAGGATCGACGCCGCAGCAACCGCTACGTCTGATTCGGCGCGGTGCATCTGGACCAACCGGACGTTCCAGCCAGCGTCGCTTTGTTCTTTCAACATCAACTGCTGATTCGCGAACTGATCCAGCACCACCGTCAGCCCGTTCGTGTCTACACCGGCAGATTCCAGCTGCTCGATGACCTCGGAGATCGCGCTCCGATGCGCTCCTGCCAGGATGGCGTTTACATTCATCCGTTTTGGATCGTGCATCTGGTTGTACCGTTCAGGATCGATGACGACGACCGATACAACACGGCACATTTCGCGGATCCTAGGCGCCATCTGTCCCATCTCGTAGTCCGAGAGCTCCTTGGAGTCTCGTACCCCCAACGTCCTGAGGCCGGACTCAACCTCCGAGTCGACGAACGCGGCGCATGTAACCACCGGACCAAAATAATCGCCCTTGCCCGACTCGTCGGCACCCACACGCGGGGCGACGGAGCGCGCGCGGTGCTCATCGTCCGCACCGTGTACGCCCAACGCTGAGGCTAAGTCCGCCGACCGCTCCAATTGGGGTTCCTCGAACACGAGACGACATCCGGACCGTTTCGTGGAGTGGTACAGCACGACGCTATGTTTCCCCGCCTGCGACCGCAACGTGATGCTGATCCCGTGTTGGAGTTCTCGCTCGACGATCTCGAATCCCTGGGACGCTGCCCAATCGCCTACCCGGCGGCGCGCTGTTTCCAAGTCCGCCGGGATGTCGATTGACTTAGGGGTCAATGAGGAGACTCGACGAACTCAATTCGTACGGCATCAGCGGATCCGGGTACCACCGTGACGGATTTCACCGAGCTACGCACCTCATGCTGCAGCGCACGCATTCGGTTCTCGTCGTCAGCCGCCTGGGCTAGGTGTTGCTCGACGGTTTCCTGCGGCTGCCCAGTTGATGAGCCATCCATGTTGTGCTGCGCCGCGGTCAGCACCTGCGCGTCCAAGTTGCCAGCCGGATAACCCTGCGACGAACACCGTCCCTGGTTCGTCGCGCCCTCGCATCGATAGTACCGGTACGTTTGTTTTCCGGAGGATCCGTCTTTGCGCGTCCAAGATCGGTGTCTCGTGACGCCGATCAGATTGCTCCCACACGTGGCGCACGTCGCCAGACCGGACAACAAGAAGGGCTTGCCGCGGGCACTCCCGGACTTGGCCGCGCGCTCGTCAAGTTGGCGCTGAATGCGGGCGAACGTCCGTGGCGCGACAAGCGGCTCGTGGTTCCCAGTCACCCGTGAAGAGAACCGCTGGTAGACGCCTGAGTAGGTCCGATTCCGGAGCATGTCTCGTACTGTGACCATGCTCCAATGGCCGCCTTTCCGGGTCCGATAGCCAGATTCGTTCAGGTGTTTCACAATGGAGCGAATTCCCTTGCCCTCCACCGCTAAGCCGAAGATGCGGCGGACCACCTCTGCCTCCCCCGGAGCGGGCTGGATTGACCCATCGCCGACAGATTCGTACCCGTACGGCAGTCGACCGAGGACAAGGCCACGGAGGGCGCGTCGCTCCATGGCGGTGCGGAGTTTCTGCGTTTTTTCGGGGGTCGTGGCAGCCATGTTTCGAAGCGTAATCAGCTTGGCACGCGGATTTTGTGCTTCGACAGCATATCGCCTCAGGTTTCCAACGTCTATCAGCCAAGCTTGTTCGCGTTTCTACCCGTGAGTACGCTACCCGCGGTACCACGGTGAAGGCATCTCGAAAGAAACGACGCAGGTTCGCCCCGCGCAGCCGCCATGAAGCGGAGCCGAGCGTGAGACGAGTAAACGCGACTCTAACGGACTTCGACGAGTTCGGGGCTGCAATCGGACATGACGAAGAGGGCAAGCGGATCGTCGCCGCGTTCGGGATCCCAGGTGAGTCCGTTGTTGTCGAGGTCAGAGAAGAGTCGGACTCCGTGGCACTCGGCGAAGTCGTCGATGTTCTGGAGCGGTCCTCGGAGCGAGTAGAGCCGCGCTGCGCTCATTTCGGGGTGTGCGGCGGGTGCCAACTCCAACACCTGGACTATGCTGCGCAGCTTCGGCTAAAGACGGGGATCGTTCGCGGGCGGCTACGACAAGTAGGGGCGCTCATGAATGCCCCAGTCTCGCCGATGATCGGTGCGGAATCTCCGTGGAACTACCGGAACCACGCCCGGTTCACCGTTCGAGATGGTGGCGTGACAGGGTTCACGCACTGGTACACACATCGGTTCGAACCGATAGACGAGTGTCACATCATGGACCCGCGAATAAACACGATTCGCGAGGCCCTCAACGGACGCTTGGACGCTCCAGCGCGGCAGCTCGGGGTCCGTTATGGGTCCAAACACGCCAGCTATTCGATTCACCCTCGGCTCGACCCGGATGCCGCTCAGGGGTACGAAACCGGCCAAACGGACCATGTGGAGCGGCTCGCCGGAGTTGACTTCAAGGTCTCCGCGGCTTCGTTCTTTCAGGTCAACACTGGCCAGGCCGAGCGGATGGCGGCAGTAGTGCGGGATGGTCTGCGTCTCCATGGAACCGACGTCGTGCTCGACGCCTACGCGGGAGTCGGCACTTTCGCCGCGTTGTTCGCTCCGATGTGCGCACGGGTGGTGGCGGTCGAGGAGTCAGCGTCTGCTGTACGGGACGCTCGAGAAAACGTGGCGGATTTCCCAAACGTCGAGGTGGTCGAGGCAAAGACGGAAGACTACCTCGATCACCTCGTGCTGACGCCCGATTCCGTAATCCTCGATCCTCCACGGTCTGGCTGTGATGAGCGAGTGCTGGACGCGATCGGGCGTCTTCAGCCCAATCGGCTGGTCTACGTTTCATGTGAACCGGAAACGCTGGCGCGGGACCTTCGGCGTCTCGTACTTGCCGGGTATCGAATCGTGGACGTAACGCCGATTGATATGTTCCCCCAGACGTACCACATCGAGTGCGTCGCAACACTGGAGAAGGCTGACCGGCCGCTGATACTCGCATCCACCTCTCCGCGCCGGACCGATCTCATCCAGGCGCTCTCATCGGAGGCGCAGGCGCTGGCCCCCGGCGCCGACGAACCCAAACCAGAACCTGACGAAGACCCGCATAAGTACGCGCGCCGTGTCGCCGAGGCGAAGGCGCTGTCGATTCGCCATGAGTCACGTGTACCGGTCTTGTCAGCCGACACGGTTGTCGTGGCCTCAGACGGACGAGTATTGGGGAAACCCGCTGACGAGGCGGATGCGCGTGAGATGCTCCGGAGCCTTCGGGGCCGGGCTCATGCCGTTGTGACCGCCGTCGCGGTCTACGGTCCAGGATCGGGCGAGGGCGAGGTTTCCGTGGAGTCTGTCGAGACTCGTGTCAGCATGCGGGAGTATTCGGACGCCGAGATCGAGACCTATGTCTCGTCCGGCGCACCGTTGGACAAGGCGGGAGCGTACGGCATCCAAGACGATGCTTTCCGACCTGTGGCCGGGCTCGTTGGATGCACGCCGAATGTCGTCGGCCTGCCGCTTTGCCTTGCGTCGCGCCTGCTCAGCGGAATCGATGACCGGGCGCTGCAACCCGTTCACACCGGCCCATCAGGGGAGGTACCCAGCGGTTGCCGGTACTGTCGATCCACCAACATCGCATGACGGTGAGCCCCGCCAAGCGTGCGCCAGCCAGCGAGCGCGCGTGAAATGGACCCGCTTGAGGCAACGGTCACACTTACGAGGTGGGCCCATGTCCTTGCCACCGTCACGTGGGTGGGTGGGAACCTCTTCTTCCTCCTCGTACTCAGGCCGGCGCTGAGAGGAGTCGACGGGGCGTCGCCTGAACTCGGCCGGTTAGTAGGGGCGAGGTTCAAAGAGATCGTCGACCTTTCGATGTGGGTGCTGATCATCACCGGCGGCGTGCTGATCTATGACCGACTGGCGGATCGCGTGGAGATGCCGTATCTGGTCGCGCTTGGGGCGAAGCTCATCTTGTCGGGCATGATGTTCCTGGTGGCTGTGTCCCTAGGCCGCCGAGGTTCCCGTAGGTCCTCGTCGCCGTTGGAGGGGTCTTGGACCGAGATCCTCCCGCGGTGGCTCGTGCCGGGGTTCGCCGCCGTACAGCAGCGTTGGGCGACGATGTTGTCGCCGACAAACCTGCTCGTTGTATTGGGGCCGGCGATCGTTCTTCTCGGCGTCGTGTTGCGAACGCTGGCCTAGCTGTAGTTTCGCGATACCTGCTAGACAGAACGACTCGACGGCACGAAGATAATCTGTCCAGTGCGCGAGTCCGAGGGACGCGTCATCGGATCAAGGGGGAGTCGGCATGACGTCGGACGGTAATGGTGCATTGGCGGGCCTACGGGTTCTCGAGCTGGGTGGCGGAGAGGCCGCGCAAATGTGCGCGCGGTTGCTCGGCGATTTTGGTGCGGACGTCATCAAAATCGAACCGCTGGCGGGCGATCCTAGCCGACGCCGTGGACCGTTCCAAGGCGGCGAAGAGGATCCGGAGCGAAGCCTCTATTTCATCAACTTCAATCACAACAAGCGCAGCGTGGTGCTTGATCTCGAAACCGAGGCAGGTTGCCAAGCCGTCGTCCGCCTAGCGCAGCGCGCCGATTTCGTCGTCGAGGCCTTCCAACCCAAGCAGTTGGACGCACTGGGACTCGGGTACGAGCAGTTGGCCGGTCGGAACCCAGGCCTGATCTATGTCTCGGTGACGCCATTCGGCCACTCGGGACCGTTCAGTCACTTCCAAGGCGTCGAGTTGACCCAGCAGGCAATGAGCGGCGTCATGTATATCCACGGCGATGGTGAAGCTCGCCCGTGCTTGGTACCGGCGGAACAGTTGGTCCAGCTCTCGTCGTCCCACGCGTTCTTCGGCGCGCTCGCAGCGCTCCACGCGCGTTCGATGGCTGGAAACGGCCAACATGTGGACGTCTCGATGCAAGATGTTGGCCTCTGGCAACTGATGATGTCGGTGGGCGACTACTCGCTGACCCAGACCGAGCGGCGGCGGACCGGCGCCGCACCAACAAACGCGGGCGTTTCCATCTATCCAACACGGGACGGTGGTTACGTGCAGATGTCCCCTTACATGGACCGCCACCTCACGGGCCTGGCCCAATGGCTTCAGGACCCTGACCTTCCGGTGGAAGCGTTGACGGACCTGGATTTCCGGCGAGCCAACGCGGAGGGTCTGATCGAAGAGCGCCTCCGTGACTTCATTGTCCAGCACGACCGAGACGCGTTTGTTGAGGAGGCGCAACGGCGCGACATTCCATCGACTCCGTTGCTCCGCATCTCCGAGCTCGTCGAACACGAACACACGCGGTCGCGGGGTTGGATGAAGGAACTCGACCATCCGGTGGTCGGTACCTACCGGGCTCCAGGTACTCCGTACCGCATGTCGGAAACGCCCTGGGCAGTTCGGCGACCCGCGCCTCGGTTGGGTGAACACACCGAAGAGGTATTGGCGGAGATTGCGGACGAACAGCCCGTTCCCGTCCCTGCGGGTGCCAGCTCCAACGGCGCACGCAGCACGATTCCGCGGAAACCTCTGGACGGCGTGCGCGTCGTGGACTTTACTCAGGCGGTCGCTGGGCCCGTGGCGACAATGCTCCTCGCGTTCATGGGAGCCGAGGTAATCAAGATTGAGACCGAAGGCCGGCCGCAACCCAGAAACGCCACTCAGGCCGGCGGCGCTGAGCTGAATCGCAACAAACTCAGCGCCAACATCAACGCTCAGACTCCTCGGGGCTACGAGATGGCGGTGCGGCTGATCGAACGGTCTGACGTCGTCGTGGACAATTTTAGGCCCGGCGTGATGGACCGGATGGGCTTGGGGTACGAAAAGCTGCGCGAAGCGAAGCAGGACATCATCGTCATGCAGATGCCGGGAATGGGCCGAACGGGTCCATTCCGCGACTACATGACGTACGGGCAACAAATATTCGGTGTTGCAGGACTCGGCTACATCTGGGGCCACGTCGGTTCCCGGCTGGAGACGCGGCCCAAGCTTGGATACACCGATTACGTTGCAGGCGCAGCAGCGGCGGGAGCCGTGACCGTAGCCTTGGAGCATCGGCGCCGAACCGGAGTTGGGCAGTTCATTGAAGTCGCGCAGGTGGAGGCACTTGCATCAACGCTCGGGGCCCAGATCTTGGATTGGACGGTCAATAAGACCGATGCGGAGCCGGTTGGCAATGTGACCGACCGCTTCGCTCCACATGACCTCTACCCATGTGCTGGCGACGATTCGTGGTGCGCGATCGCGTGCCGGGACGACAATGAATGGTCACGCCTAGTCGAGGCGATGGAAAGCCCCGAATGGGCGTCCGAGCCCAGGTGGTCGACACTGGAGGGCCGGATCGCTGGTCGGGATGAACTGAATCGCCAGATCGGCGAATGGACATCGACGCGTTCCGGGCGGTCCGTCATGCATCGCCTGCAGCGGTACGGAGTCCCGGCCGGGATCGACCAGCGTCCAGAGTTGTTGAACTACGATCCGCATCTCTTGGCGCGTGAGTCGGTTGTCACCGTGTGGCAAGGACCCCCGTGGGATACCTGGATCAATCACCCGGCGCTGCCGGCACGGCTTTCAGCGACGCCAGGAGACTCGCGGGGACCTGCGCCAAGCGCTGGTCAAGACAATCGGCACGTATTTCACGAGGTCATGGGCCTCACCTCGGCAGAAGTAGAAGGGCTCGTGGCAGACGGGGCTCTCCGATAGCGCGGCACCGCTACGCCAGCGTCAAAGCGCTGCGCCGGTAGGAACCCAATAGTCTGATTCGACGGCACAGCGAACCCCGACTCCGGTCGAGGATCCTGTAGGCGATGTCCATTTGCTCTTCATGGATGTGACCCAGAAACTCAATGAAAAAGGCGTACTCCCACAACCCCGTGCCCCGATCGAGGTTGATCGGTCTCGACTGAAGCATCGTCGCATTCAAGCCGTGTTCGGCGAAGAGGTTCAGTACCCGCGCTAGTGAGCCGGGTTCGTTCTCGACCTCGAACAAGAACGACGTCTTGTCGTTCCCGGTCGCCGCAGGTATGGCGCCGCGCCCGAATGCCCAGAACCGCGTGGCATTCCCGCGACCGTCCTCCATATTGGGACGAACGACGTCGAGCCCGTAGGCCTCGCCGGCGAGGTCCGTCGCCAACGCGGCTGTTCCGGGTCCTTCGGCGGCCGCGCGTTGTGCACCGCGAGCGGTGCTCGCTTCACGAATCGGCTCCACCTCATGGCCGAGCTCCTCACTCAAACGGCGAAGGTTGTTCCGGCACTGGTTTAGCGCCTGCTCGTGGGAATAGACGCGCGTGACTGCCTCTAGGGGACCGGTTGAGAGCAGGTGGTGGTGGATCGGAAGGAACACCTCCGCCATCACGTTGATGTCGGCCGTGGTGTAGGTCGCATCAAGCGTGGCGCCAACGCTCCCCTCGAACAGATTCTCAATGGGAAGCACACCGAAGTCGATCTCTCTGTGTTGGACCGCTCGGCAGATGGCTTGCGTGTCCATCGGCACATACTCCGCCCCGTCACCTCCGAAGTGTTGAAGGGCGGCGAGATGCGTAAAGGTCGCTTCAGGTCGTAGGAAACCGACGCGGTGGGTGGATGTGGTCGACATGGTTGCCTCCGGAACGCAAGGGGCGCTAGCCCTGGTCTTTCGGGACGACCACTCGGACGAAACCGCGCCGGCCGACCTTCGCAGTCGCACCCGAGAGTCGTTCCGCGGAGACCATCGCCGACGGATCTTCGATTGGTTCCCCGTCTAGCTCGAATCCGCCTTGCAAGATCAGCCGGCGACCATCCCCTCGGCTGCCCGCCAACCCGGTTGCCGCAACGATGTCTAGGGCGGAGATACTGCCAGCGGCATCGAAGAATTCAACCGCCAACGCAACCTCTGGCACCAACGACGGTGTTTCGCCACGGACGACGACGCGGTGGAACTCGCCCCGGGCTCGTTCGACGCCTTCCGGGCCATGGAAAACGTGTGTCACCTCTGCCGCAAACCGCTCCCGGACGTCCATGAGGTTGGGCTCGGTGGTAAGTCGCTGCTCGACCGCCTGGATCTCCTCATCTGGCGCGTCGGTGAATACGCTCAAGAACAGCGGGAGCATTTGATCACTCACTTGGGAGAGCTTGAAGAACATCTCCACCGCGTCATCCGTTAGGTCGACGGTATTGCCGAAGGTCTTGCTCATCTTTCGGCCATCAAGGCCGGGGATGAGCGGGGTCATCAGCACGTGTTTGGTCTTGCCCAGGTAGCTTCGGACCAGATCGCGCCCCATCATCATGTTGAACATCTGATCGCGGCCGCCGAGTTCCGCGTCGACGCCCATTGCCACCGAGTCGTAACCCTGTAACAAGGGATACAGCACCTCATGGAGGTGGAGCGGTTTTTGCTCGCTCAGTCGCTTCTGGAACATGTCCCGTTCGATCAACCGTTGCACCGTGACCTTCGCCGCAAGACCGATCACATCCCGCAATGCCAGCGGGTCGAGCCAGTCGCCGTTCATCCGAATCTCAACAGCATTTTCACCGCGAAGGTCGAGGGCATGGGCGATTTGCTCGCTGTACGTTGCGGCGTTGTCCAGCGCCTGCTCATGGGTGAGAGGTTGACGCGCGCCAGTGAGGTCGGTCGGATCGCCGATCCGTCCCGTAAAGTCGCCGATGAGGAAGATCACGTGATGACCGTGAAGTTGGAGCCACCGGAGAACGCGCAACGACACGTAGTGGCCCAGGTGCAGGTTTCGGCTGGTTGCGTCAAAGCCTTCGTAGATGGTGAGTTTCTTGCCCGCAGCGAGATCGCGCTGCAATTCCTCCTCGACGATCACTGAATCGAGGAGGCCGCGCCTCATCAAGTCATCCAGAGACCAATCTGCAAGTGCAGTGTCATCGGACGGCCGTACTGCTGATTGATCCGCCGAGACCACTGGTCGTCGGCTCGTCGGGCCTGTCGTTTGCGGAACGGGTTCAGAATCGGTGCGGATCGCAGAAGCCTCGTCGAGATCGACCGAAGGCGACTCGACGTCTACGAAAGCCGTCGAGACACGGGCGTCCGCTCCGAAATGATCGTTCGCCAGACCGACGAGTTCCTCGACCGCGCGATGAACCGAGTCCTCCGTTTCGCCACGGAATCCGTCAACCGGGAAGAGCAGCGTGCGGGTCTCTTCGGTCACTTTGGCAGGCTCGCCCTGGCGCCAGATCCACCGGCGCGTCCGAATATCAGACCCCGTCGCGTACACCGGCTCGCCGGGTGGTACTTCTTGCCCAACGTCGGCATTGATCGGTACGAACCTGTCCCCGTCGCGGCTGAGGCGGACCTCGACATCCCCATGCAATCGGTCCAGATCATGGGCGCCAATGGGGACCAAGTGTCGCAATGACACCAAGTTCGAAGCGTCGACCGCGGCGTTGATACTGGGGATCGCGTCTCCCTTTGCCGCTCGTTCTACAAGCGCACGGACGGAGGACGGATACCGTTTTGAGTTGATCTCGCTTCTCGAGAACGCTCGGGACCACGCCGTCAACGATTCGTTTTCGTCCAACGCCGTCCCACCCAGACGGGACGGTATCGAAGCAGTTGTCTCGTGGAACGCTTCCGTCAGCGCCGGCAGAAGTGCAGGTACGTTCGCTTCCCGGACGTACACGAGCCCCACGACGTACGTGGGGTGACGATCGAAGATCTCCTTTGCAACGGAGAAGCGCATCGCTAGGAACCTGTCAGGGCCGTCCACTGGCCATAAGCGAGTCCCATCCGGGATTCGTTGTAATTGACGAACCTGGTGGCAGGGGAGGGATTCGAACCCCCGAAGCCCGACGGGCGCCTAGTTTACAGCCAGGTGCGATTGTCCACTCCGCCACCCTGCCTCCACTTTCATTGTACGAGCCAGTGAGTCGTCGTTACAGTGTGCGGCCCACGGCCTGCGCAATCTTTGCAAGCTCGTCGCGCATCTGCGGCATCCATTCGAGGGGCAGAGACTGAGGCCCGTCCGACAATGCCTGGGTCGGGTCCGGATGGACTTCGATAATGAGGCCGTCCGCCCCCGCCGCGATTGCCGCTTTCGCCATTGGGATGACCAGGTCGCGCTGACCAGTCCCGTGGCTCGGGTCCACAATCACCGGCAGCGGTGTTTCTTTCTTGAGGATCTGGACCGCCGTGAGGTCGAGTACGTTGCGCGCGAACTCGTCGTCGAAGCTGCGGATCCCGCGTTCGCACAGCATGACGTTCCAATTGCCCTCGTTCACGATGTACTCCGCGCTGAGAAGCCATTCGCGGATGGACGCATGGAAGCCGCGTTTCAGCATCACCGGTTTCTGCGTCTTCCCGACCGCCGAAAGGAGGCGGAACGCATGCATCGTACGGGCCCCAATTTGCAGGATGTCCGCGTATTCGGCGCACATCTCCACGTCCATCTCGGACATGACCTCCGTGATGACGAGCAACCCCAACTCGTCGGCTGCTTCACGAAGAAGCCGCAGGCCCTCTAACCCGAGGCCCTGGAAGGCATACGGTGAAGTCCGGGGTTTGAATGCGCCGCCCCGCAGTATCGGGAAGCCGGCTTCGTGCACCGCCTGGGCAGTGGTCCGAAGCTGCTGGCGGTCCTCGACGGCACAGGGCCCGACCATCATGACCACACGGTCTGTACCGATGTCGACGCCGTTCTCAAGGTGAATGACCGTATCGCGTTTTCTGAGATCTCCCGACTCACGGCTGACCTGTTTGTAGGGCCGCATGATGGGGATGACCCGTTCCACGCCGGGCATGACCTCGAGAACATCGCGGCCTCCCCGTGTCGTATCGCCAATCACGGCAACAACGCTCGTGAATTCCCCGCGTTCGACGTCGGCCTTGTAGCCAAGCTGGTCGATACGTTCGATTACTGCGTCCACCTGGTCCTGGTTTGCATCGCTTCGCATCACGACGATCATCTGAATCCTCCATCCTGCGTCCGTGCCAATGCTGGGTAATGGGTACAAAAAAACCCTCCTCGCGGGGCGGGAGGGCTATCTCCTTCGGCGTCCGTGCCAGTTCCGTCACACGGCAGCCAAGCCCACCCCGACGAATCGGGGGTAGATAAACGCGAACCCCGTAAGCGTGAAGGCGGTCTGATGAGTGTTCGCTGTCACCACTGGTCTCAACCTCATTGCAACGTTACGAACGCCTGTTTGGGGTGTCAAGGCCGCCCTATCCCTTACGTCTTTCCAAGGACCACCAGCACGACGCCCGCAAACACAAGCAACGCGCCGGCCACCATCCGAGGCGAAACACGTTCGACACGCTGGAGAAACAGGTGTGTGAGCGCGATGGCGATCAACGGGTTTATCGCGGCAATCGGTGAGGCCAACGTCACCGGTGCGCGCGACAGCGCTGCGAACATGAAAAGGACGCCGAACGACGATGCGATGCCAGCGAGCGCCATCCACATGATCTCCGCCCTGGGTGCTCGTAGGTCACGTTTCAAGCTCGTCGAAGACATTGCGGCGAGAATGATCATTCCGAACAGGATCGTGTACGTGGCTCCTACTTGGAACGGAGCGGATGTCGTGATGAGATGGCGGGCTAGTGTCTGTGTCACTCCATACGCGGCCGCCGCGAGGAGCGCCGACGCCAGGCCGATGGTGACGGGACCGCGCCACCGCGGTGGGCGGTGAAGTGCGGTCTCTGGAGGCGTTTCCGAGCCGGTCGATTCGGTCATTCCCGCCGCTCCGACACGACGATCGCCAAACCGCCAACGACCGCCAGAATCCCGAAGATCACTGGGAGCGTTACTTCCTCGCCTAAGAACACGAGCGCTAGAGACGCAGCCACGATTGGGGAGGAACCGAGAATCGCGGAGGCGGGCGCGACGCCAGCGAGCCGGATGCCGTTGTAGCTTAAGAACCGGCCGATCGGGAACTGGATCGAACCCAGAATGGCGAACAGCCCGAGCGTCCCCAACGAGATCGAGAACACCGCGCCGAAGTCCATGGCCAGTGCAATCGCCAGGATCAACACGAACCCCGATACCAACGAGATGAACGTCCCGGTCGTCGACCCCATCGTGCGCATCCCTAGACGCGCAACGACGGCGCCGGTTGCCCAAGACGCGGCCGCGAGCGCTGCGAAGATCGCTCCCAGCAGGGTGTCTGACACGGTCGGTGCGGTCCTCCGGCAATGGGTTAATGGGAACTGCGGCGGCGAGCAAAAATACCGCGCGTGCCGTCTTCTCTCCGGACGATTATCAAGCACACGGACGCGCAACGCCAATGGCTTAACGATGAGTCCGTCCGATATGCTCTGGTCTGGAGGGAAGTCCATGCGCACCAGTACAGACCGCCGTCCATCCCGCGCCCTTCAGAGGGCAGCCGCCCGCGGTGTCGACCGGGTCCTGATCAGCGAGCGGAGGCTTCGCAGGCGAGTCCGGGAACTCGGTTCACAGCTCAGTCGCGACTACGCCGGAAGTGAAATCGTGTGCGTGGGTGCGCTTAACGGTGTGATTTGCTTCCTCTCTGACCTTCTCCGCGACATGGACCTGATGACCTCGATCGATTTGATCGATGTCCATCGGTCCGTCGCCGACGGCACGCACCAGGTGAAGCTTGATGACAACCCGTTCCATCTATCAATCGAGGGCCGGCACGTCCTGATCGTCGAGGACATTGTCGACACCGGGTTGACCCTTCGTGAAATCGTCGCTGCCGTGCGAAGGCAGAAACCCGCCTCGCAGCGCGTGTGCGCGTTGCTGGATAAACCTGCTCACCGGCAGGTGGAGGTTGCCCTCGACTACGTCGGGTTCGAGATCCCTCCACACTTCGTTGTTGGATATGGGCTCGACTACGAACACCGGTATCGCAACCTACCGTTCGTGGGGATTGTTGAAGACGCCGATTGGCTGCCGGCGATGCTGAAACAAGCGCCGAGCGGCTGAAGGACAGGTGGCCGGTGGATTGGACGCACCTGACGACGGTTTCCGATCAACTCACGGCCGAGATGCTGGTCCAGGCGTTGCGGGACGAGGATATCGATGCGCTGGTCAACGCCGGGGACACCGCCGGGTACCTCGGTGTGACCCCTAACCCGTGTCGGGTGATGGTGGCCGGAGACCAATGGTCTCACGCGATCAGGTTGTTGGAAGAATGGTCTGCTCAGGACTTACCTGAGAACATGGGCGGCGGATCGGAGGCGGACGTTCGCTGATCCATAAACCGTGGGGTAACGGACTCAGTCAAACGGTGGAACACTCCGCAAACCCTCGATCATCGATGTCCGCAGCAGGTACGCACGGGACGCGGCTGGATCCTCGGCCATTCGTCGCTGCTCATCGTGTCTCTGTCTGCGGGTTTCGGGATCTCGCTGACGAATGTTCTGTTCGTTTTGGGCGGTCTGGGCTTGGATGTACTCGAGGGCGATGCGGCGACGCTCCTCCGCAAAGTGGTCGAGCGCCCGAGTGTCACCCCCGGACTGAAGGGTTCTGGCGAGCGCTTCCGTGAGCATGACTGCATCATGGATTCCGCCGTTCAATCCCATACCACCCAATGGATTGTTCACGTGGGCGGCATCTCCTGCTAACAACCCCCGGCCGACCCGGTAGGTCTTCGCGACCCGCTGGTGGACTCCGTACACATTGCGATACACGAGCGGATACGGCTGTCCGGTTGGATAAACGCGCTGGTATCGCTCCTGCGCCAGCTCATCCAACGCCTGAGCATTTGGCTCCTCGTCGAACACGGTCTCCTCGGGTTTCGTGGGGAACAACACGCGCCACAACCCTGGTGACCGGAGCAGGACGAACCATTCGTCGGGATCCGACACGTAGTTCACGTGCGCCAGGTCGGGCATGACCGACCAGAAATCGAACGTTGTGAACGTAACGAGGTAGCGCTCGGGGTAGGTCATACCTTCGAACTCGATTCCAAGCGCATGTCTGACCTCGCTCCGGCCCCCGTCGGCGCCTACGACGTATGACCCCGCAAACTCCGTTCGTCCCTCGGGGGTTTCGACGACTACCGTGACGCCGTCGGAGGTCTGTTCGACTCTAACCACCCGGTGATCGAAGAGCACCGTGGAGTCTTCGAACTGCTGCAGTTCTGCGTATAGCAACTCGACGAGCGCGAACTGCTCGATCTGGAGCCGGTATGGGTATGTGGTGAAGTCGGCAAGTACTCCAAGGTCGAACTCAGCAACGAGGCCGTCGTGTCGGTCGCGGAACTGGAACTTGTCGGCCACCAACCCCTTCGACCGGAGGGCCGCTCCGACGCCAAGGCCGTCCAACATTTCGATGGTGGGGGGATGAAAGGTGGAGGCGCGGTACTCCTCAACGAGGTTCGACTCCGCTTCGAACACGACCACGCGGATGCCACGCCGTGCGAGACCGAGCGCGACCGTTAACCCGACAGCCCCCGCTCCGGAGACGAGCACAGGAGGCGCGGTGGATGTCATCGAATCACCTGGTCGGATGCGGTCATGTGCGGCTAATGGTCTCGGTCGCCGTCATCGTCACCCCAGCCGATGTGTGGGGTTGTCGTGCGTTTCACCAATCCTACCGGCTCCGTGCCGCAGGGGGGCAAACCGGTCAAGGTGCGCGCGGCGGCCGGTGAACGGGTCACCGCCCAAGTTCGGGCGGCGGGTGTCGTGCTCCCCAGGTTACGGCGAACTCGACGAATGCGCGCCCTAGCTGCGTGGTCAGCCCTCCTTCTGGATGCACGATGAACAGCTCCCTTGCCAGGTCTACGCCATCCACGGCCAAGGCGTTCAGCACCCGAGCACTCACCGGTGTTGCTGCCGCAAACGCGGACACGAAAGCGACGCCAAGCCCGGCCTGAACCCCTGAAATCACGGCCTGAGTGCTGCCCAGGGTGGTCGTACTTGCCCAAACATCCGGTCCCAGACCGGCGAGTTGTAGTTGACGGCGGACGTTCGCCATCGTTCCGGAGCCCGATTCCCTGGTGACCAATGGCTCGCCGACCAGTTCCTCAAGCGCGATGCTCGACCGCGGCGAGAAGGGGTGGTCATTCGCGACGATCAACACCACGTTGTCGTGGAGGAACGCAATGTGCGCCAACCGCGTGCGGCTGGCACGCGCTCCGATGAATCCGACATCGCATTCGCCTCGCACGGTCCGTTCGACGACGCCATTGGTGTCGTCGACCGTCACGGTTGCGTCCACCTGCGGGTACTGGCGCTTGAACTCGGATAGCAAACCAGGAACTAAGAATTCGCCAGGGACTGTGCTCGCCGCGACGGTCAGGTGACCGCGGACCTCTCCAGCCAGCTCCGATAACTCCTCCAACAGCTCGTCCTCGCGAGCCACAACCTGGCGGCTGTGACCGAAGAAGCGCTCGCCCTCTGGCGTCAGACGCAGCCGTCCCCCACCGCGCTCGAGCAGCCGGACGTTCAGGTCCCGTTCCAGACGCCGGACCTGTTGCGAAACCGCGGGTTGAGTGATCCCCAGCCCGGCCGCCGCCGCAGAGAAACTCCCGTGTCGGACGATCTCGAGAAACGTTCGCAGATAGCTTGTGTCCATCAATACACCGCCGCAAGTATAAGACACACTAATGTTGACAATGCGAGTGATTGATAGGATGCTGGCGCCCGCACGAAATGGGAATCCCTCCACCCGTAATTCTCCACCTACCGTTTTGGCATCACCTGCTCGCCTTCGAAAGTGGCGGTACGTGACGCCGCCCATCGTCGTAGGGCCCCGTTCGGGGTCCCACTGAGCGCGTAGCGTTCGCGCGCTTCTCAGCCGAACGAACGGACCAGATCACACACCGCGATTTACGCGAGCGCTTCGATGCTCGTCCCGCAAATCGCCAATCCGAGGAATCAGAGACATCGTCAATGGCCAGGTTGATAGCCAAGCGTGGCTTGCACACGTGGATCGCGCTCCTCACCTGCGTGTTGATTTCCGTTGCGGCAGCGTGCTCAAACGAAGACCAACCAAGCGGAGGTGCAGGCGAAACGCCAGCGTCAACACCCATCCCGTCAAACACAGGCGGCACACCAACCGCCGACGACGCGGCCACCAAGTTCAGCGGGAGACTATCGTTCAGCGGAATCCCTGACCAGGACGCATCGCGGTGGGCCAGGCGATACCAGGTGCTGGCTGACCATCTCGAAAGCGAGCTTGGGATTGAAGTTGAAGGAGTGCCGGCAGCCGATTATGCGGCCGTGGTCCTCGCGTTCCGCCACGGAAACATCCAGCTAGGGTGGTTTGGTGGGCTCACCGGGGTCCAGGCGAGACTGATGGTCCCAGGGGCGGACGCCGTGGCGCAGCGACCGCAGGATGAACGGTTCCATTCGGTGTTCGTCGTAGATGCGGATGTCGCGGCGACGAGCTTGGCCGACCTGGCGGGACTCACGTTTTCCTTTGGCAGCGAGAGTTCTACTTCCGGCCACTTAATGCCTCGCCACTTCCTGTTGCAGGTTGGGATCGATCCCGACACGGACTTCAGCGGGTTACCCAACTACTCCGGATCACATGACACGACGTGGAAGCTCGTCGAAAGCGGCGCGTATCAAGCAGGTGCATTGAACGAGGCAGTGTGGGATCGCGCAGTCAGCGAGGGCGCCGCCGACCAATCGAAGGTCCGAGAATTGATGCGCACGCCGGCGTACTTCGATTACAACTGGACCGTGCGGCCGGATCTGGATGAGGAATTCGGCGAAGGGTTCACTCAGGCCTTAGTGGATACGATTCTCCACATCGAAGACGAGGAGATCCTCGGGTTGTTCACCACCGACCGTTTCATCGGGACCACCAACGAGAACTACCATGCCATTCTGCGTGTCGCTCGGCGGATCGGCATCGTCGAGTAATGTCAGTGACTCCTGCTCTCGAAAACTCTCCGCCAACCGCGATGTTTGTGCTCGACGGCGCCACCAAGATCTACGGAAGGACGGTCGCGCTCCAGCAGATTTCCTTAGAAGTCGCGCACAGGGAGCGCGTCGCGATTCTCGGACCGAGCGGGAGCGGGAAGACGACGCTGTTGCACTTGCTTGGCGGTGTGATCCAGCCTGACGGTGGGAGCGTTCAGGTCGATGGACGCGATCTGAGTGTTCTGGATCCGGGTCGAGAACTCGCTGCCCTGGTCGGGTTCATCCATCAACAGTACGACCTGGTGCCACACCTGCCCGTCATGCATAACGTGATGGCGGGCAAGCTCGGACAATGGGGCCTCCTGAGGTCGATGCTCTCGTTGGTCTCAACCCGCGAACGCGGCGATGGGCAGCATGCCCTGGACCGTGTCGGGATTGGCCACAAGGCCCAAGAGCGGACATCGAACCTCTCAGGCGGCGAGCAACAACGCGTCGCAGTTGCGCGCATCCTCGTGCAGGCGCCACGGGCTTTCCTCGCGGATGAACCTGTTGCGTCGCTGGATCCAGCGCGCGCAGCGGACCTCGTTCGGCTGCTGGTCGAGATCGCACAAGAGACCGGACGGACACTCGTAGCGAGCCTACATGCGACCGAGCTCGCCCGGGCCCACTTCGATCGCGCCATTGGCCTTCGACGGGGGGCTATCGCGTTCGACATCCCCGCGGCTGACCTGACGGACGACATCTTGCGAGAGCTCTACGACCTCTCCGGACCAAACGCCGATGGAGCAGGGCAGGGCGCTGCTGCTATATAAGCGCTTCCTCGAGGGGCGAGCGCTGCTGAGCACGCTGCTCCTGGGCGCGTTCCTGCTGAGTCTGTTCTCGGTGCCGTGGGGCAGCGGGATCGTCCATCCTGGCGGTGCTGCCGCACTGAGGGAGTTCGGAGCGGCCCTATTGAGTCCCGATCTCTCTCCCGCGTTTCTTCGGATCACAGCGAGTGCCGCCTGGCAAACGGTTACGTTCGCTGTGGCAGGTCTCACAGTGGCCCTCCTCATCGGCGTGCCGTTGGGGGTGTTGGCATCGGGTGTCCTTGTCCGGCGGGCCGCGCCACGGCGCACACTCGTCGTGGGCGTGCGGCTCGTGTTGGGATTCCTCCGATCGATCCATGAGCTCGTGTGGGCTTGGTTGTTGGTTGCGGCGATTGGTCTGTCCCCGATGGCGGCGGTTCTCGCGCTGGGGTTGAATTACGGGGGCATCCTCGGGCGGATCTACTCCGAGTTGCTCATCGATGTCCCTGAAGAGCCGCTCCGGGCACTGCGGGCCTCTGGCGCATCGGAAGCCAAGGTCTTTCTCTATGGCAGGTTGCCGATGGCGTTCCCGGATATCGTGAGCTATACCTTTTATCGGCTCGAGTGTGGAATACGCTCGGCCGCGATCCTGAGTTTCGTCGGGATCGCGGGGATCGGATTCCAACTACAACTCTCGCTTGCGGACCTCTACTACGACGAAGTCTGGACCCTTCTCTTCGCCCTCATTGGCCTCGTTGTAGTCGTTGACTGGTGGAGCTCGGCCGTCCGCCGGAGGCTCGCCGCATGACGCTGCGGGATTCGACTGCCGCGATAGGGCCGTCGTTCAGACCATGGTCGGGATGGCCGGTCCCGCGGATCTCATTCTTCTATGCGACTGCGATCGTGCTGTTGGTGTTGTTCTCCGCGTCGTGGGGCAGCGTCATCCTCGGTGGCGACAGCGGCTTCGCGATGCTCTGGTCCGGCGACGCGGTGCGCGGGGCGTCCAGATTCATCGCCGAGATGGCGGGAGTCGGTTCAAGCGCGACCCCTGCGTTCTTCGACGGGTCGCGGTGGGCTGAGACAGCAGGACTGGCGGTCGAAACGCTTGCGATGAGTGTCCTCGCAATCGGCCTCGCTGCCGGCTTCGGGTTACTGACCATCCTGCCGGCAGCGCGGACGATGGCGTTCGGGGATACCGCGCTCTCACGATCGAAAGCGTGGAGGGCCACCTACTTCATCACGCGTGCCGTGTTCATCGCCACCCGCGGAATCCCGGAACTCATGTGGGCGATGGTCCTGATCTTCTTCTTCTCGCCCGGCATCATTCCTGGGGCGCTGGCGCTGGCAGTCCACAACTACGGAATCCTCGGCAAGCTCTGCGCCGAAGTTGTCGAGGACATGGACCTCGGGCCGATACGCGCCTTACGGGCAACCGGAGCGCGGGGTCTCCAGATCGTGAGCTACGGAATCCTACCCCAGGTGTTGCCGCAATTCTTGACCTACACCCTGTACCGGTGGGAAGTCGTCATCCGTACCACTGTGGTGGTTGGCTTTGTTAGTGCCGGAGGTCTGGGCCGCGAGTTCAGGCTGCACATGAGTTGGTTCCAGTACACCGACGTGGCGCTGCTGCTCATGTGGTACTTGTTGCTCGTGATCGGGGTTGATCTCGTTTCTGCCTGGATGCGTCGACTGGCACGGTGACAGCCGCCCAACCAACTGGTACCGCGCGCTCAAGAGGGCACACTACCTCAAGCACTGATACCGGACGGCGTGTGGTATGAGTCTCTCTTCGGGTTGCTTCAGACGTCGAATACCCAGGACGTAAGACAGACGGGATGATCAGTCTCCGTCGCGATGCTGGTCCTGACTTCCAAACGCCTGCTGAAGAATATCTGCCGCTGCACTTGCCTGATTGGCGCTGACCAACAGCTCGAACGTGTTGTCCAGCGATATGCGTAGGTGGGCCAGGGAGCTCGTGTTCCTGATTGCAACGGGAATCCCTTGGTCCGAAATCAGTGTTCTGTACATCTCCGCCTCGGGTTCAGGGAGACCACCGACGAGTTTCACGAGCCGTTCGCCACCAGTGAAAAACCGGATTAGCCGGCGCATCACACGTTGGACCCGGGGTTAGGCAGGGCAAGCACCGCAGCGACGGTGGTTGATGGCGCCGGGTAGTGTCCGGGATTCCACCCACGCGACAGGAATGATCGGGTCATCGTTTGATGTCACTCGCGGTGTATGTCCTGTTGCCCTCGGCTCTGTGAGAGGACGATCGATGCGCACAAAGACTCTGATCAGCGACCATGCCCCCGAATGTCGAACCGCTGGCGACTATATTCCACAATACCGCACGGGGTTATTACCGCGGCCCCCTGTTCGAGGCGGCCACTCTATCACCGCGCTTGCTGCCGCCATTCCAGTGCCACATAAAAGCATCCGGCCCTCCAAGTAGGAGGGCCGGATGCTCTTCGCTTCAGTCGCAGCGGCCAGCTGCCATCAGCCGGTCAAGTAGACGTGCTGGTACCGGTTCCATGGGCCGTACCCGTACAGGTAGTTGATGGCGAACATGTAGCCACCGACCTCAGGCCGCAGGCTCGCCATGCTGGAGCCGTATCCTAGCAAGTGCTTCGCGTGGTCGCGCAGGAGGAGCTCTCCCAGCGCCCAGGCCCGTTCCTGCCGAACCGCCGGATCGACTGTGCCTGACATCTCGTCGATCAAGCGGTCGGTCTCGACCTTCGAGTACCGGTTGTAGTTCCGGTCTGACCCCGTGTAGAAGTGCTCGTACAACACGATGTCTGGGTCCAGACCCGCCACCCAGAAGCTGTGAAGTCCGACATCGAAGTCGCCGTCGCTCCAAGCTTGGTACGCACGTGCCGTCTCAAGCAGGATCGGATCAACGTTGAACCCGACCGCCTCCAACTCCTCCTGGACCACGATCGCTGTGGCGGCAACGCTGGCGATGTTCCACACGGTAAATGGGACGGTTATCTCCCCTTCCGCGTAGCCGGCGTCCGCGAGGACTTGCCGGGCCTTGGCCTTGTTTCCCTCAGGGTCTGAGAAGTCATACCCCGGGATCGCGGCTAATCGGTCGTCCGGCATGTCCCAACCACTCCCCGGGTAGAAGGGCCCGGCGGTGGGAGCGACCTGCCAACCGTCCTGCGCGACCAGGCCGATTCTGTCACGGTCCATGGCGTAGGAGATTGCGTCCTTCATCGCTGCTGTGTTCCACGGAGGTCGCTGGTGGTGCGTCATCAATGCGATGAAGCCAGACCAGATGCTCCGGTCGAAGAACACACAATCGTTGCACTCGCGCAGCATGGTGTCAGCGCGGCCACCGTTGATGCCGGTCCGGACGTCGACTCGTCCCGCGCGGTGCGCAGCGTCGAGAGACGCGTTCGTACCGAAGGTCCCGTGGAGCCCGTCCAAGTAAGGGAACGGTTGGTCCCAGTAGTCGGGATCTCGTTCCCAGGTGTAGCTCTCGCCCGGCAGCCAATCGACCAACTCGAATGGCCCGGTGCCCACTGAAGGGGCATCCTGGCGCATGGCGTCCGTGTTCCCGTCGTAGACGTGCTTCGGACGAACGATGTGGTACGGCATCGACACTACTTCGAGGAACGCTGCCTTCGGGCGATCGTGATTGACCACCATTGTCAGGTCATCCGCACACACGATTCCTTCGTCCACGGACTGCTTGATCGTGTTGAACGCCAACGCTCGCGGGCTGCGGTTCAGACCCGCGCCCGTCCTGATCGTGTCCAGCGACCATTTCGCGTCTGCGCATGTAAACGGAGTACCATCCGTCCACACAACACCATCCCGGAACTTGAAGATCCACTCAAGCCCATCCTCTGACACCTCCCAGTCCTCCGCGAGGTCCGCGTGGATCTCGAAGAACACCAGGTTGCGGTAATCATCGAGAGTCCCCCATGTCCGCGACTGCAGGATCATGTTGTGGGATGGGTGCGTCGCGAACGGAGCGATGGACCCGGCCTCTTCCCAGCTACTAAACGTCGGGCCTTCTAACGTGTAGCCCAACTCCAGCACGCCCCCGCGTACCGCGTCCGGGTCCAGAGGGATTCCACTGACCGAAGTCGGCACTACCGGGGTCTCAGGGGCGGTGGTGGTCGTCGTGGAACCAGAACCCGTTGACGTCGATCCCGTGTCAGTCGGGGCGGAAGTCGTCGTCGATCCTGAGGTGTCCGTCGTGCCGCCGGTGGCGGGCGCGGAGGGTTGGGTCGTCCCGGTCGACGGCTGCTCGGTCGTGGCACCGCCGCCGCTAGTCGTCTCGGTTGTCTCCTCGTCAGAGGACGGTGCGCACGCCGCGAGGACTAGCACTGCTCCAACGGCGAGGCCCAGCACAATTCTCGGCCATCGGTGTTTCATCGACTCCCCCTATGTTTGAGAGCGGAATGACGTCTCGAGACGGGGGATTATGTTGTATCCGTATGACGAATGTCAACTTACGCGCGCTACGGAGACCAAAGGGCGTGGGTATGTGTGATGGAGCGGGGGACGGGAATTGAACCCGCGACAACCTGCTTGGAAGGCAGGAGCTCTACCACTGAGCTACCCCCGCCCGCGTGTGTTCCCTAAAATACGCGGCGCTACGTGGCGGCCAGTTGGACGGCTAGCTCTCCCGCGACCTCGAGCGAGGCCCGAACGGCTCTGGCTGGAACGGCCCGTCTCGGACTTGCAGGAAACCTCGAAGTCCCCCGCTCGCCATCGCGTCGTTCAATGGCCTCCGGAAGTCCGCCCGGTTTGAGGTCTGGACGAGCGCAGAAAGTTCGTCGTTTAGGACGAGGGCGTTCCGGAGACCCATCATCTCGAGACCCATCGTCGCGACCGCGAGGTTGATCTTGACGGTCTCCGGCGACACGAGCGCGATTCGTTCAACGATACGGAAGCACTCCTCCAACAACTCACCGCCCGGAACGACTTTGTTCACCAGTCCGATCCGCAAAGCCTCTTTTGCATCGATGTGATCGCCCGTCAACCCATATCGAAGCGCGTTCTTGTACCCAGCGTTCAGCGTCCAGAAGAAGTTGGTGTTGGAGATCATCCGGACTTCGGGCTGAGCAAACACCGCCTCTTCGGCCGCGTAGGTCATGTGGCTCGCCAGCGCGTACCAGGAACCCCCACCCATGCACCAACCGTTCACCGCGGCGATGACTGGCTTCGAAAGCTCCCAAATCTGCAACAGCTTCGCGGTCTCTCCCCGTGATCGGTCGCGCCATTCGTCGAGAACGGAAGCGACGCTGCGGCCCTCGGTCAGCCCGTACGGCCAGATAGTCTCGCCACGGCCACCGGCCATGTCGTAGCCGGATGAGAATGCTCTGCCTGATCCCGTGAGGACGATTGCCCGCACCTCTGGATCGGCTTCAGCCTCTGTCAGCGCGGATGCGACATCGTGCTCGAGGTCTCGCGAGATCGCGTTCAACGTCTCGGGACGGTTCAGCGTGATCAGCACGCCGCTCCGTTGTTTCTCGTACAGGACCGTCGAATACGTGGTCATGCAATGGTCTCCTTTTCCGTCGATCCCGCCCTCGCTATCGCAAGCGCCTCGATCAATTCGCCAATGCTCGCCGTCCGGCCCAAGATCAGGTCGATCACCTGGAGCGCCGGCTTCTGGAGGTCTGCCTTCCACGAAGCCGACCCATCTGACGAGACGATCACGTCAAAGTCTCGGACGTTGGCGTCGAACGCCGTGTGCAACACGCACGCATAGGTAACCGTGCCCGCTAGGACCACAGTCCGAATCCCACGGCGGCGCAAAACGACCTCGAGGTCCGTGCCGTAGAAGGAAGAGAAGCTCCGTTTCTCGACGACGTATTCGCCGGGTTGAGGAGCCAAGTCCTCGTGTGTCTGTGCTCCCCACGTGTCCCCCACCAACCCAGGTGGGCCAGGGAAATCCGCGATGGCGCGGAAGGTCGCGGGCACGACATCGTGGACGACGTGGTGCTGGTCAACATACGGCTCACGGATGATCTGCGTGTGAATGACGAACACACCAGCCCGACGGGCCGCATCCAACAATGACGCCATCGGCACGATGCTCGCCTGGACCAATGATGGTTCGATGCCCAACGCCTGCAGATGCTCGGACGCCTGCGCATAGAACCCCTCCGGATGGCAGAAGTCGTTCTGCATGTCGACCATCACCAACGCGGTGGTCGCCGGTTCGATCCTCAACTCCATTGGCACGCTCCGTCGAGGCCCACCCGTCGTAGCCGCCTCGATCCGGTACGCAGCGGGCTCTTCGCTCCGATCAGGATTGCGACGCGGACCTCGGCCCGAACGGCTCTGGTTGGAACGGCCCGTCCCTCTTCTGGAGGTACGCTCGCAAGCCACCGTCATCCCGGGCCTCGTCCAGGGGGCGGTTATATTCCTCCCGCTTCGAGGCGTGCGCAAATGCGGACAGCTCGCTGTTCAGCACCAGTGCGTTCCGCAGCCCCATCATCTCCAGGCCCATCGTCGCCACGGCAAGGTTGATCTTCACCGTCTCCGGCGAGACGAGCGCGATGCGCTCGACGATGGAGAAACAATGGTCGATCAACTCGTCTTGCGGGACGATTTGGTTGATGATCCCGATACGTAGCGCTTCCTGCGCATCGATGTGGTCGCCGGTCAGCGAGTACCGGAGAGCGTTCTTGTAGCCAGCGTTCTGGATCCAGATGTAACTCGTGTTCGAGATCATCCGGACCTCGGGCTGCGCGAACACGGCGTTCTCTGACGCGTACGTCATGTGGCTGAACAGCGCGTACCAAGAGCCACCGCCCATGCACCATCCGTTGACCGCCGCGATCACCGGTTTGGTCAACTCCCACATGTGGAGGAACTTGTCCGGTTTGTCCTGCGTTCGTAGACGGTCCAGGTGCTCAGCAACGCTTGTCTCTTGCGGCAACCCGTAGGGCCACTGGATCGGGCCCCGACCCCCGCCTCCCATGTTGTAGCCTGCCGAGAAGGCGCGACCCGCACCAGTCAGGACAATCGCGCGGATGTTCGGGTCTGCTTCCGCTTCGTCCAACGCTTGGTGGAGCTCATCTTCGAGCTCGGGGCTGATTGAGTTCAACGCTTCGGGCCGGTTGAGCGTGATCAGCACGCCCTTGCGCTGCTTCTCGTAAAGAAGATTCTCGTAGGATGCCATGCCTCTTACCCCTCTCGTGGTTGCGATCGTGGACCGAATGGTTCTGGTTGGAAGGGGCCATCTCGCGCCTGCAGGAAGGAGCGCATGCCGCCCTCCTCGCGCGCCTTTTCAAGGTGTACCAGGTAATCTGGGTTGCGGGAGGAATGTGCCAAAGCAGAGAGTTCGCCGTTCAGAATTGCCGCGTTCCGCAGGCCCATCATCTCCAGGCCCATCGTCGCGACCGCTAGATTGATCTTCACGGTCTCAGGCGAAACGAGCGCAATGCGCTCGACGATGCCGAAACAATGGTCGATCAGGTCATCCGCCGGGATGACCTGGTTCACGATCCCGATTCGCAGCGCTTCCTCGGCATCGATGTGGTCACCGGTGAGGGAGTATCGGAGCGCGTTCTTGTAGCCGGCGTTCTGTACCCAGATGAAGCTCGTGTTCGAGACCATCCGGACCTCTGGCTGAGAGAACACGGCGGTCTCAGACGCGTACGTCATGTGGCTCCACAGCGCATACCAGGAGCCACCACCCATGCACCAACCGTTAACGGCGGCGATGATTGGCTTCGAAAGCTCCCACATGTGCATGAAGCGTGTCGGCTTGTCCTGCGTGCGCCACCGGTCCAGCAGTTCCGCCACACTCGTGCCCTCAGGCAACCCGTATGGCCAAACCGTGGGCGCCCGGCCACCCGCGATGTCGTAGCCCGCCGAGAAGGCCCGTCCAGCACCAGTCAGGACAATCGCCCGGACCTCCGGATCCGCCTCGGCCTGCTCGAAGGCGTCGTGTAGCTCGGTGACCAAGTCTGGGCTGAGCGCGTTCAAAGCCTCGGGCCTGTTGAGTGTGATCAATACACCCTTCCGTTGTTTCTCATACAGGATGTTCTCGTAATCAGCCATTGCTTTATTCCTTCCTTTTCTGTGATGCCGTCATCGCCCAGACCTCGGGCCGAACGGTTCCGGTTGGAACGGGCCGTCCCGGACCTGCAAGAACCCTCGCATCCCTCCCGAGGTCATAGCATCGAACATCTCTTTTCGATAGTCCTCCCGACTGGAGGCATGGGCCAGGGCGGACAGTTCCCCGTTCAGCTTGAGTGCGCTGTGCAAGCCCATCATTTCGAGCCCTATGGTCGCCACGGCGAGATTGATCTTCACCGTCTCCGGCGAGACCAAAGCGATCCGCTCGACGACCTGGAAGCAGTGATCAATCAGGTCGTCGTGGGGCACCACTCCATTCACGATCCCGATGCGCAGCGCTTCTTGGGCGTCCAGATGGTCACCAGTCAGCGAGTACCGCAACGCATTCTTGTACCCCGCGTTCAGTACCCAAAAGAAACTCGTGTTGGAGATGTGCCGGACCTCCGGTTGACCGAACACCGCGTTCTCGGATGCGTAGGTCATGTGGGTAGCCGTGGCGTACCACGATGCTCCACCCATGCACCACCCGTTGATCGCTCCGATCACGGGTTTCGAAAGCTCCCACATGTGAAGGAGCATGTCGATGTTCGCGTTATCTCCAGTCCGCCAAGCGTTGACGTGCTCCGCGGCGCTAACGCCCGGGGCCATCCCATAGGGCCACACGAATTCGCGCATCGGAGAGTCCTCGCGACCCATATCGTAGCCAGCAGAGAACGCGCGGCCGGCCCCAGTGAGGACGATCGCGCGAATATCCGGATCGTCATTGGCCTCATCGAACGCCGCGTGCAGCTCGTGCTCCATCTCCGGGCTGATCGCATTCAACGCTTCAGGCCTGTTGAGCGTGATCAACACGCCATGCCGTTGTTTCTCGTACAGCAGGTTCTCGTAGTTAGCCATGGTTCCTCGTATCCAGCTCGATTAACCGGACCGCAGCGTTCGAACTAGCTACGGGCCCGCGATCGCGGGCCGAATGGTTCGGGCTGGAAGGGTCCGTCACGCTCCTGGAGGTAGCTTCGCAAGCCACCGGTCTTCTGTGCCTCGACAAAACTCCTTCGCCCTTCCTCCGAAACCGAGGCATGCGCGAGCGCTGAGAGTTCAGCGTTCAACGTCAGAGCCTTATGTAGGCCCATCATCTCGAGCCCCATGGTCGCGACGGACAGGTTGATCTTCACCGTTTCCGGCGATACCAACGCGATGCGCTCGACGACCCCAAACGCCTCATCGAGCAACTCGTCCGGCTCAACGACCTTGTTGACGATCCCGATTCGGAGCGCCTCCTGGGCGTCGATGTGGTCGCCAGTAAGGGCATAGCGGAGGCCGTTCTTGTATCCAGCCTTGAGGATCCAGAAGAAGCTCGTGTTGTCCATATGACGGACTTCCGGCTGGGCGAAGACGGCCTCGGTCGAGGCAAAGGTCATGTGCGATGCGATGGCGTACCAGGAACCGCCACCCATGCACCATCCATGGACCGCTGCGATCACTGGTTTCGACAGCTCCCAAAGGTGGAGAAACTTGTTGCGGTTCTGCCGATCGCTCGTACGCCAATAGTCCAGGTGAGCGGCGACGCTGGTGTCCTTCGGTAAGGCATACGGCCACTCGAACTCGGCTTCCCCAGATATGTCGTACCCGGACGAAAACGCACGTCCGGCGCCGGTCAGCACGATGGCTCGGACCTCCGGATCTGCCTCAGCTTCATCGAGCGCGGCATGCAGCTCGTTCTCGAGAGCCGGGCTAATGGCGTTCAGGCGGTCCGGGCGGTTGAGCGTAATCAGTACGCCCTTTCGCTGCTTCTCATACAGAATGTTCTCGTAGTCGGCCATCTCAAATCCTCCCCGTTACCTGCCAAAGACCCAGTTCGGGCCTATAAGAAACAAGGTGATAAACGCGCCCCAATCCCCGGGCGCGAGGATAGCATCGGCCAAATAGGCGCGCAATGAATCTGGCGGCGGACTAAGCTGGCCGCTGGCTCCCCACTTTGGATAGTCCACGGAGGTCGGATGCTCTTGATCACCGGTGGCTCCGGGTTCGTTGGCACCCACCTGTGCGCGTATCTTGCGCTGCTTGGAAAGGGCCCGATTCGCGTGCTCGCGCGACATCCAGAGCGCGTGTTCGCCGGCGCTGACCAGACGCTCGCGACCGCCCTGAAGATTGCCGAACGAATGGTCAGTGGCGAGGCTATCGATACGGCGGACGTCCAGGCCATCCAGGCGCGCGCCCTCATGGGCGCCGATCTCCTGCGGGAAGTTGTGGAGCCCGTGTCCGCCGACATTGCGGATCGCGCGGGACTCCAACGAGCGATGGAAGGAGTCGACTCCGTCGTCCACGCGGTCGCAATTATTCGCGAGACCAGCGGCGCCTCGTTCACGTCGACCAATGTCGAGGGAACGCGGAACGTTGTGCATGCCATGAAGGAGGCGGGCGTCGGGCGTCTCGTCTCCCTCGGTGTCCTCGGTGCGGCTCCCGATCAGCGCCGGTCATATAGCCGCTCGAGGTCGGAATCCGCATCGGTAGTCGCGGACAGCGGCCTCAGGTGGACTCTGGTCCAGCCATCGCTCGTGCTCGGCTACAACGACGCGTTCTCACGGCGCGTGATCCGGGCACTCGAATTCTCCAGGCCGTTCGTCGTGCTCCCCAACGGCGGGCGCACGCGATTCCAACCGCTCTGGATCGGCGACCTTACCCGGGTCCTTGCAGCCTGCATAGACGACGATTCGACCATCGGGAGGGCGTACGAGCTCGGGGGTCCGCGGACGATCACCTTCAGTGAGTTGCTTCGCGAGTTCGCTCAGGCGCTTGGCAAGCGACGGGTCTTCCTGCCGGTGCCGTCCCGCTTGTTGGCGCCCGGCGCGGCGGTCATGGGTCGTTTGTTCCGGGACCCACCCGTCACACCAACCGAGCTCGGTGAGCTCGATCATGACAACGTCACGGATGAACACTCGGTCGAACGCGAATTCGGGTTCCCACCGGTGCAGTTGGAGGAGTATCTGGGCGATCAGCTACGGTCGTTCGCGCGGTAGGGAGAACCTCAACGCGGTCCTGAAAGCGAATGATGATTACGATCCTGGCACGAGACCGGACACGCCGGAGGATGAAGGGTGAAACGAGCACTGGTGATTCGCCACGCGGCGCCGGAGACCCTGGCTGCTAATTTCACGGGAATCCTGGAAGGCTATGGGTTCCAGCTAGAGTTCCAGAACATCTTCGACAGCGAACCTACGTACGAGCGGTTCGACCCGCCGGACGTGGAGGACGTCGACCTCATTGTCGCCCTCGGCGGGCCGCTTTCGGCCAACGATGACTACGTGGCGATTCATCGAGAGCGCGATTACATGCGGAGAGCATTGCACAGCGCGAAACCCATCCTCGGAGTCTGCCTGGGCGCACAGATCATGGCGACTGCGTTAGGCGGCGCGGTTGAACCCACTGGTGGATACCAGTTTGGGTTGCGCAAGCTGAACATCACCGCCGACGGAGATACCGATCCGGTGTTCGGGACCATAGCCATCCCCCTGGTCCCGACTCTGCACGGCGAGTGTTTCTCGATACCGGCCGGCACCACAAACCTGGCGGAGGGGTTCATGCTGTGTCGGGACGGCACCTACCGCCGTATTAACATGGCGTTCCGCTTTGGCAAAAGCTACGGATTCCAGTTCGAACCCCAGTTGACCCTGGACGAGCTCCGGGTGTGGGATAAAGAACTTGCTGGGGACTACCAACTGATGGGCCAGCATTTCGATTCGGCGGAGGAGTCAGCGCGCAATTTGCGCGAGTACGCGCGCTACGCCCCGTATTACGAAGCCCAGATGGGGAAGCTGTTACGGGCGTTCCTGGAGCAGGCGAACGCCGACTAGGCTGCTGGTACGTCAGATGTCGTCGCGTGCCTTGGCCAGCTGGCTTATGAACGTTTCGACGCTAATCGCCGGCAGGCTCATGATTTGGATCGTTCCTCGTGACCCGAGCTCGAGCGAAACACGTGCGATGGTGTCGTTGTCCGGCGCTTCAACGATGTTCACGAAATCGTACGGTCCAAGCACTGCGTACTGTGCGATGACCTTCGCCCCCCACAACTCGATCTCGCGGTTGACCTCTTGAATCCGTTCGGGTCGGTGCTTGACGGTCTTGCGGCCCTCGTCCGTGAGCGTGCTCAACAGCACATAGGTAGACATCATGATCGGCCTCCTGGCGGCGAGGTTATGTGGCCACTGAGGCCAAATGCATCCTATAGGTGGCCATGGAGGGGGTCAACGATCGAACGGAGAGCCGGGCACCGATGGTCAGTCTCGTTTGAACGCTTTCTGCAGGAACGCCGTTACATTGCGCGACAACGCGCTGCGTTTTCCCTGCCATGATCGGTCGGTGCCCTCGGTGATGACCGTGTTGATGGCATCGTTGTTCCATCCGTCGGCCCAATCCCTCAGTTTGTCCGCTTGGGTGAGCCCGTCATCAGCGCCGATGATTATCAGGAGCGGGCGACGGAGCCCGTCGAGCTTGGGGACTCCTTCGAGACCCAGCGGAGGCAGCTCCAAGGGCGGGGAGATTGCGATACCGGCGTGAAGAACCCTCCGCTCGCGAACAAGCATGCGGACTGATATGCCGGCGCCAAATGAGTACCCAACCACCGCTATTCGCCTTCGGTCCACATTCGGCCACGAACGGAGGACCTTCAAAGCTGCGCGGGCATCCTCCATCTCCCCCGGGCCCATGCTCGTGGCACCTTCGCTCGAGCCAACACCGCGGTAGTTGAATCGGAGCGTCAACAAACCATTGTCGGCGAGGGCCTGAACGAGCGTGCCAATGACGGGGCTCTCCATTGTGCCGCCCAGGTGTGGCTCCGGATGGCAGATCAGCACCCCAGGGAGCGGACCCTGTAACTCGTCGGGTTGGCTGATCACACCTTCCAAACTGAGCTTCCCCGCACGGAACGCGATTGGTGTCTGGCGCATGGGGCTATCTTCCGGACTCCAACCGTGCTGCCATTCGTGAAGGCAACCCAACGCGTGCCATTTCGGCCTGCGTTCGGCGGACGTCATATTCGACCCGGTAATACGCGATGGTCTGCTCGTCCGGGTCCCAAATCGCGTACGAGGCGCGCGGATCGCCGTCGCGTGGCTGTCCCACGCTTCCAGGGTTGAGGATTGTCTTTCCGCGATTCGAGAGCTCGATCGGCCCATCGGCTGCGGAAGGGACCCGAGGAATCGGGCCGCGTTCCGCCTCTTCGATGATCATCGGGAGGTGGGAGTGCCCAACGGCCAGACGCTGTGTCGTCATCAAGGCAAAGTTTGCGATTGCAGCCTCGAGGTGCACTAAGTACTCCCAAACCGGATCACGCAAGCTTCCATGGACGAGCGCGGCATCCTCTTCTTCGAGCACTTGGGGGAGGTCCCCCAGGTATTGCCGGTTCGAATCCGTTAGCTGCTGGCCGTTCCACACGCAGCACGTTGCAGCGTCGCCGTGGAAGAGGTCCGTGGACTCGCGGCCGACGGCAGCGAGGTCATGATTCCCCGCGACCGCCACGGTGTCCAGCGATCGGAGAAGGCCCAGCGTCTCGTTCGGCCATGGACCATACCCGACCAGGTCTCCGAGTGCCCAGAACTGTTGAACGCCTCCACGCTGGCCGAGTACGTCGTCGACAACGGACTCCAGCGCTGCGAGGTTGCTATGGATGTCAGAGATGATGGCGACGCGCACGCGGGCTCCAGCGGCTCGCGGACCCGTCTCTACTCGGCGAGGGGTCGGCCGCCGACTGCGGCCAGTTCCCCAGAAGCTCCGGGTCCAACTGACGGGTTCGTCGCGGCGAGCTTTTCCAGGAAACCCTCAGACCAGGAAACGGCAGTGCGGCTGCGAACCCCATTCATCAACGCCTGCCAACGCCTGAGACGCTCTGATGGGGACATCGTCAGGGCGCTGTAGAGCGCCTCGGCAGTGTCCTCGATGTCGTATGGATTGACTGTGACGGCCTCTGACATCGTTTCGGCCGCGCCGCAGAATCGAGACAGGACGAGTACTCCGGGATCGGGACCCTGTGAGGCGACAAACTCCATCGCGACAAGGTTCATGCCATCGCGGAGCGGCGTCACCAAGCACACGTCGGCCTCACGATAGAATCGCGCCAACTCCGGTTGCGAATACGAGCGATACAGGTAGTGAACTGGCGCCCAATCTGCTTCAGAGAACCGGCCGTTGATCCGGCCGACAAGCTGGTCGACTCGTTCTCGCTCCTGGATGTACTCGGGCACCCTCGTGCGGGAGGGCGCCGAGATCTGGACCATCGTTACGCGACCTCGTATCGCGGGGTGCCGCTCCAGCATGTGTTCGAATGTGAGCAACCGTTGTGGAATTCCCTTTGTGTAGTCCAATCGGTCGACGCCTAGGATGATCTTTGGCCTCTCCGGGTTTGGGACTCGACGCCCGAGTAGCCGCTGCAAAAAAGTGTCTGCTTGCTCCTGGCGCGCTTCCATGGACCAACGCTCGAAGTTCGTTGGGTCAGTCCCGATGGGGTAGGCGCCCACCGTCGTCATGCGCTCTGAACTGGTGTACCGCTCGCCATCTACGTTTCCACCAAGCTCCATTGATAGCGCGTCGAGCAGATTATGGGCATAGCGCGCTGTATGAACGCCGATCATGTCGTAAGACACCAGACCCAGTAGTAACTCCTGAGCCGCTGGCAGCACGCTAAAGATTTCGGTGGAAGGGAAGGGCGTGTGCAAGAAAAAGCCGATCCTGCCTTTCCACCCCAAATTCCGCAGCGCGCGCCCGAACGGAATCATGTGGTAGTCGTGCACCCAGATCAGGTCGCCGTCTTCCAGAAATGGCATCAATGCTTCGGCAAACTTCCGGTTTACTCGCTGGTAAGCGCGGTAGGCGTCCCGGCGTACCGAGACCATCGACGGGAAGCTATGGAGCACCGGCCAGAGAGATCGATTCGCGAAAACCGTGTAGAAGAGGTTCACCTCGTCCGTAGAGAGGTTCAACGTGACCAGTTTGATCGGCCCGATGTCCGCCACCGCCGGCTTGGGTTCCGTGCGGCGGTCGGTCGAGGTCCCACTCCAGCCGAACCAAAGCCCTCCGTGGGATTCCAGCGCGGCCCGGACCGCATTGACGAGGCCGCCAACGGGTTGGGCCCGCCGCTCTTCGTCAGATGCCGGAAATGCCGTGGTTGGTACCCGATTCGATACGACGACCAGACGTCCGGAATTCGGCAAGTATCCCCCTGCGCGTCGGACTCCAAACTCCCCACAACGACACTGGTGCATGTGACTGCACACTGAATGCGACGCTAATCCAATTCTACACCATCGCACCTGAACCAGAACACACGCTCTCATTAAAATACCTATCTAATATTTGAAGTAACTCGAAAATCGTATCGAAATATGCGACGTTCTCGCTACTACAACGAGAATCCTGACCGAATGAAATTGAACATGAGAAGCAAAGAACGGTGCGTGCTACAATCCCGCCGTTTCCGGAGATTCCGACCAAGGGGTCACAATCGGCGGCCCATGCCATTCATCAGGGGGATAATGGGATGACAACGAGTGCCCGTGACGGATTTACTGAGGTCCAGGGACTCAAGATGCACTACTGGGAGTGGGGTGAGCGGGGCAACCCGGACGTCCTGTTGGTCCATGGGTGGACCGGCTTCGGAAAGACCTGGGCTCCGGTCGCGGAAGCACTCGCGGACCGGTACCACGTCGTCGCTCCGGATCATCGAGGCCACGGCGAGTCGGACAAACCCGTCACGGGTTACCGTCTCCGCGACTTTGCGGTCGATATGCATGATCTGATCGAAAAGCTCGAATTGAACCGACCTGCGTACGTCGGCCACTCTTGGGGCGGCAATATCGGCACAATCATGGCCTCAGACTACGGCGAAGACATCTCACGAGCATTCCTAGAAGACCCGGTCTACTGGAAGATGATCAACGCGTTTGTCACCAGCCTCCCGCAGGCGCTCACGCGTTACCATCGTCCAGAGTCGGAGATCCGAGCGGATGGGCAGAGCAGGGGACTGACGGCAGAACAGATCGACGACGAGGTCTACCGGCACCATCACTTCTCACCCCATGCGATCACTCGATTGCTTTCAGATAATCGGGAATGGGCGATGGCCTGTGAGGACTACATGCGGCGTGTTCAGGTTCCGACTCTTGTCCTCGCCGGAGACATCAATGCTGGCGCGTACATGCTCCCGGAAGAGTTGGCGCACTACCGTCAGATCGCGTCGCCCAACCTGCAGTTCAGGCTCTGGGAAGGCGTGGGGCACATGATGCATGGGGCCCGTCCCGAGCAATTCAATCAAGAACTCGCTGAGTTTTTGGAAGGGTGACCGCGTAACAGCTCCCCGACACGCGCGGTCGCTAGACCGCAACGCCTACCGGTGAGTGACCACTCGCCGGTAGGCTACTCGTGACCACCCCTGAAGCAGCGGCGGGGGTTCGCCCTGGCCGCTGGTCAGGGACGCTTCGCGCATTCTCGTCGTCGTCCTTTCTGCGGCTTTGGATCGCGGGGTGGTTCTGGTACGTCAACCGGATGATGGAGTTCACCGTCCTCTCGTGGCTTGTTCTCGAGTTGACGGCCTCGCCCGTGCAGGTGGCCTACGTCGGTGTAAGCCGTATGGCGCCTATGTTCATGCTCGGTCTGGTCGCTGGAAGCCTCGCCGACCGCTTCGCGAAGAAACGGGTCATGCAGGCCACCCAGATTACCAACCTGATCGTGGTCGCGATGATGCTCTACGTCATCTCCTCAGGGAGTGTGGCGCCCTGGCACGCATTCGCCGCCAGTTTCGTTACCGGCTGTGCATGGACTGTCGACTTCTCCGCGCGGCGATCGTATCTAGGCGAGCTGTTCAGGCCAGACCAACTCGTGAACGCTCTCGCTTTAGACGCCACGGCCTTGACCGGAGCGGCAATGTTGGGCCCCCTCCTCGGCGGTCCGCTGATCGCACTGATCGACTACTCCGGCGTGTACGCCGTCATGCTGGTGTTCTATTTGGCAGGGTTCGGACTTCTACTCACAATTCACTCGACGCCCGCGTTACCGAGAACGGACGATAGCCCGTCGGTAGGTGGCCAGGTTGTTGAGGCGGTCCGCATGATCCGGACCAATCGGGCCCTCTGGGCGGCACTGACGGTGACCGTAAGTCTGAATTTCTTCGGGTTTCCGTATCTCCAGATGGTCCCGGTGATCGCCCGCGAGTACCTCGGCGTCGGGTCGACACTCTATGGCGTACTGGCGGCCGCTGCGGGGCTTGGGTCGCTCTGCGGCGCGCTGTTCATCGCATCGCGCACCATCCGGAATCAAGGTGCTGTCTACTCGCTAGGCGCGGCACTCATGCTTGCAGCCGTGTTCCTCTTCGCGTACTCCCCTTGGTACTTCCTGTCTTTTGTACTCCTGACGATCGCGGGTGTTGGCATGGCTGGTTTTGCGACGATGCAGCCTGCGATTGCGTTACAGGCGGTTGCGCCCGAGATGCGCGGCCGCGCCATGGGCGCTGTCGCGCTCGGCATCGGAGCGAGCCCAATGGGAATGTTCCTGATCGGCCAGATGGCTGAACTCATGGACCCTCGCTTGGCCGTCGCATTGCTGACGGGATCAGGGTTCATTGTCCTAGTAGCGTTGAGAGTCGCGCTGCCCGAACTCCGACGGGTCGGCGTGACCCGCTAGGCGGTGCTGTTGTACGGATGGTACGGGCCGGTCGGCACGTCCCAGTCCGCATAGAAGCGCCGAATATACGGGTCGATCTCAATCGAGAACCGTCGACGCTGAGCGACATCCGCTGGGAGCGGACCTTGTAACGCCTCGCTGATCTCAGCACGTACTCCATCTTCATCCAAATGAGTAAACGCGCCGTCTCTGAGGATAGGATTCCCGCCGACGATCACCGTATCCACGTCGCGAGACCGCGCGCGGGCCACCAGCGCGTCGAGAACGTTCACGTCGGCGTCCAGTACTGGTGAGGCGACGCGGTCCCAGTTGACCAGGACCATGTCGGCCCTTCGACCCACTTCAAGCGACCCAATTTGGTCTCCGAACATCGTTAATTCAGCGCCGCCCAGCGTTGCCATATGCAGGACCTGGTGTGGCGTGATCGGCGTGTTCTGCATTCCGGGTGGCCGGTGCAGACGCAGTGTCAGCCCCATCTCTTGCAGCATGTCGTCGTCGTCGTTCAGTGCGTTCGAGTCAGTGCCCTGACCAACGGTCACCCCTTGGTCCAACATCTCCAGCACGGGGGCGACTCCGCTGTGGAGGCGGAGGTTCGAACTCGGGTTATGGGACACGCCCGTCCCAGTCTCGGCCAGAATGCGGATGTCGTCTTTCGTCAACCAAACCCCGTGGGCGATCGACACCCCCTGACCCAAGAATCCAATCTCTCGAAGTCGGTGGGCTGGAGTCTGGCCTCCGTGAAGGCGCTCCGCATAGCGCCGCTGGTACGCGGTCTCTACCAAGTGGGTGTGAATACCGAGACCGTCAGCCCGAGCGGCTTCACCGATCCGGCCCAGCGCCTCCTCATCTGCCCATTGGTAGTTCTGCGGGCTTAGGAGAATGCGGACCGCGTCGGATCCAGCGTACTGGCGGGCGAATTCCCCAGTGAGGCTCAAGTAGTCGTCGAGCGGACAATCCGTCGCTCGGATGATGGCTCGGACCCCCGCCGCGAGGTCGGGCGGTAACCCGGCGAGGAAATCCTCGTCGTCGCCGTATACGACCATGCATTGATTCTTGTAGGCGATGGAGAACGCGACGCGGATTCCGGCTTCACCGAAGGCGTCCAGCGTCTGTTGGGCCTCGGGGGCGGTACGGTCGGCGGGGCCGGAGGACTGGTTATGCATCACGGTCGTGGTTCCGGACCGGACCATCTGCATCACGGTGTAGAGCGTCATCAGACGGAGGTCTAGGTGCTGGCGGCCCCACCCTCTGTGGATCCATGGCTCCAACGGACCGTCTGCTTGCCCCATCTGGAAGCCCGTGACCCCCCGGCCATGGTGGTGTGCGTTCACGAGTCCGGGCATCAGAAATTGACGCCCATCACCGATTACCTCGGCTTCCGGGTGCTTGTGCCTCAGCTCATCAAAGCCGCCGATGTCGCTCACAACCCCGTTTTCGTGCGCCACGGCTCCGTCAGTGAATACTCGGCTGCTCCCATCGAGCTCTGCCCGAACGAGCACGTATCGCCCTCGCACCAACGTTGCGACCATGTCTATCTCCCGTCGGGAATCTCAGGTAACAAAACGGCGAAGACTGAATTAGCGCTCGGCGTTCGAGATCAGCTTGACGAAGTCATGCCGGGACACCATTCCTGCCAACTTCCCGTTCTCCATCACTGGCAACCGATTTCGCGAGCCGGAGAGCATCCTCCGCGCGACTTCGGCGACGTCCGCATCGGATTCGATCGTATCTACCGGACTCTTCATGACCTCGTGCACGGGCCGGTCGCCGACTGAACGAGACACCTCTTCGATCGTGTCCATGCTGACGTAACGTCCAAGGATGTCAAAGATGTGACCATCGGCGCCTGGATAGCGGACCGGGTGCAGGAAGAAGTCCGTGTGAGACAGAATCCCCAACACCCTGCCATCATCACTGATGACAGGCAGCGCGCTCACTCCCTTGTCCGCCATGAGACGGGCGGCATCCGCAACCGTGTCCTGACCACGGATTGTGTAGACCGGACTGGTCATGATGTCGCGTGCCTTCACGCTGAAACACTCCTAACGGACCGGATTCTGGTCATTGTATGCGAGCGGGTTACTCCGGAGGATAGACATCGGCAGGACGGTTACCGCATGACATTCGTCGCCGCAATCGCGTTGTTTGTCGGGTCGGCTGTTGCTGTCGTGTTTGCCGCCGTTGCCCTCGCCCGAGGCGCCGATGTCATCGCCGAGAGGTCAGGTTGGGGCCACGTTTGGGTAGGCTCGCTGCTCCTTGCGGGCGCGACCTCGCTTCCTGAGTTAGTGACCGACATCTCATCTGTCCGTATCGGGTCACCAGCACTGGCCGCGGGAGACGTGCTGGGCGCAAATATGTTGAACATGAGCAACCTGGCGATCCTGACGTCGGTGTTCGCAGGCAGCTATCTGATCGGACGGTTGTCCAGGCAGGAAGTATTCGTCGCATGGTTCGCAATTGCGTTGACCGTCGTCGCGACGTTGATCGTGATCCTGGGACCAACGGCCAAACTGCTAGGCCCTGTCAGCGTCCCCGCATTGATCTTGATCGGTGGGTATTTCGTCGGGTTCCGTCTCATGGGCCGGTTCGCACCCGACGAACCCGCCGAGACTGGACGCGAAACACGCCACAGGTTGCGTTGGGGGTGGCTCGTGTTCACCGGCGGAGCGATCGTGATCTTCATCTCCGGCCCGGCTATTGCGATCAGCGCCCGGAGTATCGCTGAACTGTCCGGCATCTCGGAAGGATTCGTCGGGGTCCTCGGTGTGGCTCTCGTGACCACGCTTCCCGAATTGACGGCGGCCATCACTGCGGTTCGCATCGGAGCGCCCACGCTCGCGTTCACGGGAATGTTCGGCACCAACGCGTTCAACATAGCCGTCTTTGGGGTCGTCGATCTATTCTCGGGCGACCGTGCCATCTACGGGAGCCTTGATCGCAGCCACGTTGCGGCCGGTGTCACGGCTGTCGTGTTGATGGTGCTCGTACTGGCACAGTTCCATATGAGGCAAAGGCATGCGCCGCATCGGCGTTCCCCGCTCGTAGAAGCCGGAACCGTTGTGATCGGAGGCGGCTACCTTGCTGGGTTGTTCCTTGTCTTTGTCCTCGGTTGAGGCCGTTTATAGGTGAACGATGTCTGACTCGCGGTGGTCCAACGCCAACAGAAGCAGCAGATAGTCCCGAAGGTGTCGCGTGATCAGGAAGTTCTGGCGGACATGCTCTTTCCCGTTCTTCCCGAGCATTCGTGCGTAGTCAGGATTCGCGAGCAGTTGACGAATCGCAAAGGCCGTCCCCTCGATCCCGTGGCTGAGTATTCCTGTCACGCGGTTCTTTACCTGGAGCGGGATGCCGCCGACCGCGCTCGCGACGACCGGCTTCTCCTTCCACAGCGCCTCGCTGACGGTCAGAGCGAACCCTTCGCGCAGCGATTTCTGGACGATGATGTCGGATCCCCGCTGTATCGCGTTGATCTCCAGATCGCTCTGTGGTGGGAGCAGCAGTACATGAACGTCCCGATCGTCCGTCGCCCGCGCAAGCACCTGGTCCAGGACCAATCCACTCTCTGGGTCGTCATCGGCCGTCCCTCCGGCTAGGACCAGCCGACAGTCGAAGCTCCTCCGGACCGCATCGAAGACATCCATGAGTCCAAGGGGATCCTTAAGGCTGTCGAAACGAGAGATCTGCGTGATGATCGGCTTGTCACGGGGGATCCGATGTTGATTGAGGACTGAATCGACGAACCCGTCCGGCAGATCGCGGTTCTTGTCGCTGAGCGGATCGATCGACGGCGGGACAAAGAACTCGCGGAGCGGCAGCTCCCGTGCGAATTGTGGAGCCGAGAAGATCGCCGCGTCGTACTGAAGGACGAAGGGCGCCAGGAACTCCCACACGTGCGGCACCGGCAGAGAAAGGTCGATGTGGCAACGCCACACCCAGTGGCCGTTCCGCTCGGCTCTCTTGCGGACCAATGCGACCGGCTGTGGGTCGTGGATGACGACGAGGTCTCCCTGGACTTCAAACTCATCCGTGAACGCTTCGCTCTGGTCGAGAAACAGCTGGTACTCCTGATCGGAGATCATGTCGTTCACGCCGTGCAGCGCGTTGTGGATCTTCTTCGTCACGACATAGAAGTCCGCCGAACCGGGGATCACGCTCCAGCGAACATCCACGCCCAGCTGGTTCAGCAACGGCACGACTCGAGTCAGAATCTCGGCGACGCCACCCCCGGTGTATGTGGAATTGACGTTCTGGATGACCCGGCCTCCCACACGCTCGCCGAGCATGCGGAGCTCCTCCAAGGCGCTCCCGCCAATGATTGGCTCGTAGTCGCTGAGCGCTACGCGAGTCGGTTTTCGATCAACTTTGTCAGAGAGGATCGGAGTCCCTCCAGCGTGTAGTCGTACGGGTTGAGACGATCGATGCCGCGGGCAAGGTCAGGGTCGTCGAGGCTGTCTCGTGCCCACTGAGCGAGGTCAACTTCCGACGCATCCACGCTTAACAGCTTGCACTCGAAAAGATGGAAGTACAGGGAGCTTGGTGGAAGTTGATGCACAGCGGCTGCTAATCCCCGGAGGTTCGTAGCGACCACCGGGAGCGGAACGACGAACGTGACCGTCTTGATGAAATGGAACTCCTCGCCCTCGGGAACGGACCGCGAATCGTCACCGCGATCGATCGCCTCCTGCAGGATGCCTACGAGTCGCTCCCGGGCCGCATCGGTGGTTGCCATCCCTACGACGTCGACCGCCGCCAATTGTTCGGCAACGGCCTCGTTCCCAACGTTCTCTGAGACCCAGGCCGCAAATGCGTTTCCTGGAGTCGGGGTCAGGTACTGGTGTTCTTCCAAATACTGGTGCGTGTGGTAGTACACGGACGATGCTGGCACGGTCCGGAGGTGATCGGCCAGCTCTGTGAGATTACGTGCGCGCAGGCCAGTGAACTCCCGAAGCTGGCTGCGCGTAGAGAACTGGAGCGGTGCTCGTGCGGCCCGCGGTCGCCCCATATAGGTCTGGACCGTCTGGCGGACCAGTGAGGGGTGAGGACGTGGACCAGGTTGCCCGCTGGCGTCTCGATCACCGTGCTCCTCCACGAAACGTCGGTAACCGTGCCCTCCACGCCGGACTCAAGCCGCACGTAACGACCCGGCTCGATCCCGCGGCCCTGGACCTGGAGTGATGCCACCAACGTCGGGAAGTAATCGCGGAACCCAAGGACCAACACGACACCCACCACGCTGAACGACAGGAGCAGGGGCGCGATCTGGGCCCCCCAGGTCTGAAGGATCCCGAGGGCCGTGATGATCACGAGCCCGGCAGTTGGGACCGCTGCGACGAGTTCCACAGTCTGGCGCCGAGCGTCGTGCTGTTCGCCGATCACATGGGCGAGGCGCCTCGCGAACCGCGCGGCACTGGCTCCAGTCGTCAGGATGAACCCGCTGAGCAATATGCGCTCCGTCACTGGGACCCATGGCTCGGCGGCTGGTGCGAACAGTGCGGCCAAGTAGGTGCTCAAGAAAACCACCCAGGCGATTGACGCGACCCGAAACGTGTCGAACGGCGGGCTATTGCCGACCAGGTTTCCGAAGGCTTGAAGCTGTTGGAGCCACCACCGCAACAGGCGACGACGGCCCCACATGAGGACGATGAAACTGGCAGAACCGACGATCCCCATGAGGAGAACGTCTTGCGTATTCGCCTGCAGCCATTCGATGAGAGAGTCGAAGTTCATGACTGTGCGGACGCCATCTGGGCAACGCGTTCAAGAAACGTCGAGACTTCTGCGGGTGAACGTGCGTAGTACTGGGCATGGGTTTCGCCATCCGCAGCCGGGTTGACTGCCACGCTGACGCCGCCCCGCTCATTCGCAACCCGGAATCCATCCTCGTCCATCAAATCGTCGCCCATGTAGATTGGCCAGGGCGGGGGGGCATTCACTCCACTCAGGTGGTCCATGATGAGGGCCACTGCGTCTCCTTTGTGGGTACCGTCAACCGGCAGTACCTCAATCGCCCTGCGTTGGCCCTCCCGGACCTCTATCAGTCCTGACGAAACCGCGTTTCGCGTGACCTCGTGGACGCAAGATCGCAGCGCAGTGAGGTGCTCCGAGCCGACGTGCCGGTAGTGGACCGTGATGCTCAGTGTCTTGTTCTCGACTACGACGCCACGAATATCCATCAACGCCGCATCGAGCTCGGGGACCAGGGAAGCGACCGCCGAGCGAGCCTCGTTTCCCTTCGGCTCTCGATAGCGAAACGAGTGGGGGCCGTCGATCTCCATCCCGTAGTTCGCCGCGTAGTACACGCCATCAAGCCTTACGAGTTGGCGGATTTCTTCCATTCTCCGCCCGGTCACGATGGCGACCGAGAAACGGTCGCTCTCCGACAGCGATTGGAGCGACGACCGGTTCGCCTTGGACATCGCTGCCAAGTCGGGCTCGGGCACAATTGGCGCGAGCGTGCCATCGAAATCTGTCGCGAGCAGGACGCGTCGTTCCCGTTCGATGCAGTCGCGGATCGGCTCCCAACCTTCGGCCAGCAGTGGTTCCACCTATCCGTGACGCTCCGCTGCCACTAGTCGGTCTGTTGCGCCCCTTCCGGATCTGGGTTCGGGGCTGCCGGCGATTGGATTGTCGGTGATTGAGTTGTCGGTGGGTTTGCAGGGCGCGCGTCGCCGCTGGACTCATCGCTCTGGATCGACGCTGCCTGCTGGTGGTGCATGATGTTTGGTTGGCCCTCACCCCAGTACAAGGTGCGGTGGGGGAACGGGATTTCGATCCCCATCTCATCGAATGCCTTTTTCACCCGCAGCCGGTACTGTCCTGCGATATCCCACTGGCGGATGGGCACCGTCTCGCCGAGGACTTTGATCTCGATTGCCGAATCTGCGAATTCGTCGACGCGCAACACTTGGATCGGGTCCAGGACAAGCGGCCCCCATTCGGGGTCACGGGACAACTCGAGCCCGACGCGGTTGAGGACCTCGATCACCTGCTCAAGGTCCTCCTTGTACGCAACGCCGATGTTGATGTTCACGCGCGACTTGTCTTTGGTGAAGTTCGTGGCGGTGCGGATTTCCCCATTCGGGATGAAGTGCTGCCGATAGTCCAGGTCGCGGAGCACGGTTCGACGGAGGTTGATGTCTTCCACGAGACCGCCGATCCCCGCGATGTTCACGACATCGTTCACGCGATACTGGTTTTCCAAGATGACGAAGATGCCGGCGAAGATGTCCCGGACGAGATTCTGCGCGCCGAAACCGACGGCAATTCCAACGACGCCGAATCCGACGAGAAGGGGCGCGAGGTCGATCCCAATCTGGGCCATCACCATGAAGAACGTCATCACGATGACGACGATGGTGGTAGCCGTCGTCAGCACCGATGAAAGCGTGACGATGTCTTTCTCGAGTTCCGTGTCCAACCGGTCGCTCGCGCGGCCGCTTAGGTGCTTCTCCACCGCTCGCGGGAGCACATGGGCCATCAGACGTTGCACGAACAACCCGATGACGACCACGATTCCAACCCTCGGCACCGTCGTTAACAGCCATTGGCCAGACGCCGCGGCGGCAGACACCAAGAAATCGACTGTCGGACCCAGATCGCCGAGGAGGATGGAAGCGATCGCCGCCCCGCCGATCGCCAATACTCCCCCGGACACTCCAAACGAAATCCAACGCCCGACGGGCGCGTGGAGATCGGAAAAGTCTCCTGGCAGAACGTCGTCGATCCATCGGAGGATGCGCGTCGCAATCCTGGGAAGACGCCACCAAGTGACGGCTAGGCCGAGAACGGTACCGATCGTCCACGCAGTGAGCCAAACGACGTTGTCGCGGGCGTTATCCCCGGCTTCAACCACGAAGGAGCCCAGATCCATTTGTATGACCTCGGCGAGACGGCCCTGCCCGCGCTACCCAGCGTTCCGTCTGCTCGCCTCAACTATAACGCCGCTACGCCAGGAACAATGGGTGACCAGAAGGGGCGTCCCCGGGATCGCGCAGGTCGTTGGTCAGCGCCGCCGCGACGGCGTTATCCGTTAGGGGGTCGCTTGATCCATCGGAATTGCTCGTTACCGAGAGTAGAATCGGCGCGCGCCGGTTCCAATGGGTGGATCCACCCGCGGTCGGTCATTGGAGGCAACCCGAGTGGAGATTGCGCGGGACGACGATCGTGAAAGCCTCCGTCGACCACCGTCTTTCGCTCGTAGATCGCCATGAGGAGTTCTCGCTCGAGCCGCCGATCTTGCGCTGCGTAGGAGACACACGACCTCGGCCACACAACGCCGATTGGAACGAGACGGAAGGACCGGCCATTCGCGGTCTCTGCGACCTGGTACGAAACCGGTGCTGGTCTCAAGAGGCCTGAGTCGATCAGGAGGCGGAAGAGCGTCTCGCGGACCGGGTCCGTTCCTGATTGTTCGCCCATATTCGCGACTCCCGTATCGAACCGATCGGTCTTGGTAATCCACCATACACCGCGCATGGTTTGATGGCTTGGGCAAGGTGAAATCGGGGGTGCGCTCACCTATACCTCGGGGAACCCGGGCAGGCGTTCGACTGCCGTCTGACGATACCGTTCAATACCTGCGTGCGGCTTGTGTATGATCCGACCGGCCCGCCAGTTCACTCCGTCTCCGTGAGCGGTGGTCTGCGCGCGTAAAACCGAGACCTTAGATCTGATTTGATCTCTTCGACGATGGCGGATGTAGCTATCCGATCCCAACCACCGGCTTCCTTAAGTCAGTCGAATACGTCGATCGCTGCCACCGTGGCTATCTTGTCCATCGGTTGGGTCTTCATCTACCTCGATCGAGTTCTCATCTTTCCGCTGCTGCCGGTCGTTGGCGCCGAGTTCGGCATCGGCGATACATTGCGTGGGTTGATCGTCAGTTCCTATTTCGTTTTCTACGTCGGGATGCAGATTCCAGCGGGCATGTTGGGCGACCGGTACGGTCTCGGACGGGTCCTTTTTGTGACCTACCTGATCGTTGGTTTGGCTCTGATCGGGATCGGCGTGCTCAGCCACTGGTACTTGGTGTTGCTCGTCTTTGCAGCGCTCCACGGACTCGGAGCTGGTGCTTACTACTCGGGGTCATACGGTGTCACCATCGGTGCGGTGCCTGTCGCACGGAGGGGCGTCGCATCTGCCGTCGTATCCGTCGGTATGGCATCCGGTCTGGGTCTGGGTCTGGTCCTAGCTGCCCCCTTGGCTTCGGCGTTGGGATCCTGGCGCCAACCGTTCCTTGTGATGGCAATTCCCACGATCGTGCTTGCGGGCCTCATCTACTACGTCACAAAGAAGACACCGTCCGCGACCGCGACAAATAGAGAAGATCCGATTGTGGTGCTTCGGGCTGCGATGCGGAACAAGAACCTGGTTCTCCTCTGCTTCGCGTCGTTTTGCGCGTTGTACGGCTATTGGGTGCTGATCACGTGGGCTCCCAGCTACCTCTTGGAGAACCGGGCATTCGACCTTGCACGAGCAGGGCAGTTCACGGCCGTCCTCGCGGTAGCGTCAATCCCTGGCGCCTTGTTCTGGGGGCCCTTATCGGACCGCTTCGGACGAAAATGGATCTCGGTCGGAATGCTGTTCATGGGCAGCGGCGCGATCGCGGTCGTCGGTATCGCCAGTTCGCCCGCAGTGCTCTTCATCGCACTGGCCGGGTACGGTCTGGTGAGTTCACTGGCTTGGAATCCAGTGATGGTCGCCTGGGCCGGTGACCTGGTCCGGTCGCGAACCGGCCTGGGGACAGCGATCGGTCTCTTGAACGCGTGTGCGGTCGGAAGCTCGTTTGTGGGGCCCGTCATCACGGGCGCGATCAGCGACCTTACCAATTCGCTGACACGGGGCTTCTATGTCGGGGCGGCGGCTCTCTTCGTCGGCGCCGTCCTCTGCATGTTCGTCGAAGAGGGCCGCGGGCTCGAATCATCGACGACTGCGAGCGTCGAAAACTGAGTTATCCCGAGTGCTTATTGCGCGTTCGAATGGTGCGGCGGCTTGCGAACCGAGCGACCTCGTCCGCCAGTGCTGCAACACCGCTCTGCGGCACGATGATCGTCTTCTCATGCGAGGTGTAGTGCGCGGAGACTGTATGGGCCAGTGGGGTCGCGGCGGCCCAAACCGCTACGACATCGGCCCAAGCCAGATCGCTCGACGAGCCTTTCGCGATTACGCGCCTTGTCCCATCGACAAACCGCCATTGGATTCCGGGAGGGGTAAGTTGTCGGAGCGTCGTGTGCCGGGCAAGGTGACCGCCGACCACGACGATCTTCGCCATCCCCGCGCTAGCCAACGCTTGCGCCATGCGATGGAGCGATGCGCGATTGACCGATCCTTCGCAGACCTCACACGCGAAACGTTCAACGAGAACAGGTTCTCGGCCCTCAGCCAGCCTGGTAATCCCGGTCCGACACGCATCGGTCGAACAGTGGAACGCGAGCGAGTCGGCGACCGCCGACCGTGCCCGTTGTTCTTTCTGGCGGGCTAGTCGCTGACGGCCTGGACGTGTGATCCCCGCGGCATCCAGAATCGCGCGTGCTCGAACCTGTTCGGCGCCACCCGAGATCCCCATCCCTCGAAGAACGCTTGAGATCGGTGTGTCCATCAGCGGCGCGTCTGGCGACACATACGAACAGCGCGTGAATCGGCGGGTCCGTCCTGTAGAATAATGCGTCCAACCTCATGATGAAACTGGACCTTCATGTTCACACCAATTGGGGTTCTTCGGACAGCGGCCTTTCCCCCAGTGACCTGGTCCGTCAAGCGAAGAGCGTTGGTCTGGATGGCGTCTGCGTAACCGAACACGGGACGGTCTGGGACCGTTTTCAGTTGGAACGGTTCGCGAAGGAACACGATTTCATCATCATTCCGGGCATGGAGGTCGCGACCGACCTCGGCCACATCACCACGTTCGGGCTCGGGGGTTACGGTGCGGGGATACATCGCGCTGAGACGCTCCGCCGTGCCGTTTCCGCTGCGGACGGGTTCATGATTGCGGCTCACCCCTTTCGTCGGATGTTCGACAATCCGAAAGTCAGCGGGTGGCCCAAGCTGTATAACCTCGACGAGGCAGCCGAACTCCCTATCTTTCGCCTCGTGGACGAGATGGAGGTTGTGAATGGAGCCAACAACGCCAAAGAGAACCTCTTTGCACTTGAAGTCGCCCGAAGGCTCGGTCGGACCGGTGTCGGGGGAAGCGATTCCCACTCCGTGAACGGTCTCGGGGCTGGGGGCATTGTCCTTGAGAACACCGTAACCACCGTAGAAGAGTTCATCGAGGAGATGCGCTCAGGCCGATACTACCCTTGCGGTTCATTCATCCGCGGCGAGATGGTCCCATTCTGGGATGAGACATTTGAGGACGTCCAAGTCCACGGTGGGGCGTGACACAGGGTACATTCCTGACGCTCGAGCGTACCTACGTTGCGATCGACCTCGAGACTACTGGCCTCCAGCCTGAAACGGACGGAATCGTCGAAGTCGGTGCGGTCCTGTTCGAAGAGGACCGTGTGCTGGAGACCTTTAATCGGTTGGTATACCCGGGACGGAGGCTCTCCCAATTCGTTTCTCTCCTAACCGGCATCAAGGACGCGGATATCGCCGGGGCGCCCCGGTTCGACGAGATCGCGGATGAGCTGCGGGCATTTATCGGCGACCACACAATTGTTGGGCAGAACGTCTCGTTCGACTTGGCGTTCCTCGCAGCCAACAACCTCCGGCCGAAGGGACCTGTTCTCGATACGCGATCGATTTCGCGCATCGTGCGCCCCGCCGCGTTCCAGCATGGACTAGATGCGCTTGTCGACGCATTTGGCATCGTCAACGAATCGCCTCATCGCGCCCTTGCGGACGCGGACGCGACGCGCCGGGTCTTTCTTGCCCTCCGGTCCGCAATTCGCGAACTGACTGACGAGACAGTTGCCGTGGGAAGCGCGCTCTCCCTGGCTGCCGGCAACGCCTGGGCGGAAGGCGCGTTGTTTGAGGAAGAGGCCGCTAATCGCCAGCTCCCGCCGGGCGCTGGCGGCGGCGCGATTGCAGCCGCGGTGAAGCGCACTACTGCGCTTGCTGGACCGGTCGGGCAGCGGCATCAACCAGGCGCATCGACGTTCGAACCGGACGGCATCCAACGACTTTTTGAGCCCGGTGGCGCAGTCGAGCGTGCGGTTGAGGAGTACGAACCACGATCGCAGCAAGTCCAAATGGCGACGAAGGTTGCGGAGACACTGCATCGGGGTGGAACCCTGCTCGCCGAGGCCCCACCTGGCGCGGGGAAGTCAATCGCGTATCTGGTCCCAGCCATTGGGTTCGCCGCCGCGAGTGGCCTGCCAGTCGTGGTTTCTACCTCGACGAGGGGCCTCCAGGAGCAACTTGCAGACAAGGACCTTCCGCAAGCCCTAAAGGTGTTCGGCCTGGATACAGAGCGCTTCTCGACAACGGTCCTGAAGGGACGCGGAAACTACCTCTGTCTTTCTCGACTAACACAAGAGCTCATGCGCCCGGATGTCGGCGGGGATCGGGCTGCGTTCCTAGCGCGCGTGACCGTTTGGCTCGAATCGACTGAACGGGGAGACATCGGAGAGCTCGCGTTGTTCGATAACGAGCGTGAGTTCTGGCCACCCATATCCGCGGGTGGCGCCGACGAGCACACCGACTGCGACTACCAACGACGCGGAATCTGTTTCCCGGCGCGAGCGCGGAAGGCGGCCCAGGATGCAGGTTTGATTATCACAAATCACTCGTTGCTGCTCGCCGACTCCGCGCGCACGGGGGCGGTGTTGGGCCACGCCAAGCACCTAATCATCGACGAAGCGCACCACCTGGAACGGGAGGCAACGGCTCAGTTCTCTCGGAACGTGACGCGACGCGACCTCGAGGAACTCCTGAATGCACTTGGCGCGCGCGATGGCCGTCCACGTTTTGTGCCCTCAGCCATGGGGGAAGCTGCTTCTACCGGAGCGTCGGCCAGAACTGCGGAGATCGGCTCGCGCGGCGCCATTGTGGGTGAGCGTGCAGGTGCAGCATCAACCGCGATGCAAGCACTCTTCGACGTCGTCGGCCCGTTCGTCGCCCGTGAAACGGGGCAACCGGAAGGCGACGGCGTTGTCCGAGTTACCGAGGGGACCAGACAATCACAGGGTTGGGCGCCGATCGGAGAGGCCTGGACGGCCGTTCACGCGACCTTGTCAGCGCTGCGCGTTTCGGTTGATGCGCTAGCGGACGCGATGGAGGGTGTGGTCGTGGGATACCTCCAGGGCACAATTGAAGACCTCTCGCGGCGGCTCGCCGACGTGCGTCAGGTGTTCGAACTTGTGAGTAGCGGCGATTCGAAGAACGGGATCGTGTGGCTTACCGCGTCGCGTGGGACGCGCGAGACAGTCCTCGGTTTCCACTGGGCTCCCCTTACCGTCGCACCGATCCTCGCATCCGACCTCTTGAATGATCGGGATTCGGTCGTCCTCACGAGCGGCACCTTGACCGCCGAAGGCAGTTTCCGCTACGTGAGATCTCGACTCGGCGTTGAACAATCTGCCGATGAACTCCGGCTCGATTCCCCGTTCGATGGATCTGAAGCGGTCAGTGCGTTCATCCCGAATGACATGCCGTCTCCGGATTCGCCGGGGTATCGACGAGCGGTCGAACAAGCAGTCGCCCAAATCGCGGCCATAAGCGAAGGAGGCGTTCTGGTCTTGTTCACGTCATACGCCGCGCTGAAGCAGGCGTACGAGTACCTCCGGGCGGAATTGGCATCGCAAGATATCTCCGTTCTGGGCCAGGGGATCGATGGAGCAGCTGGCCGCCTGATTGAGATGCAGCGCTCCAACCCCAGGACGGTATTGCTGGGCGCTGCGACCTTCTGGGAGGGCGTCGACCTGGCCGGGGACGCGCTCCGCGTCCTCGTCATACCTCGCTTGCCGTTCGCGGTGCCGACGGATCCGATCGTGGCCGGAAGGGGCGAGACCTACGAGGACCCGTTTGGCGAATTCACGCTTCCAGAGAGCTTGCTACGTTTCCGGCAGGGGCTCGGTCGGCTGATCCGGACGAGGACCGATCAAGGGGCCATCGTCGTGCTCGACTCGCGCGTGCTCAATCGGGCGTACGGCAAAGCGTTTCTTGATGCCTTGCCGACGCCGACCGTCGCGAAGCCGCCGTTAAGCAACCTGCCAGATGCCGTGGGCGATTGGCTCTACGATCGGCGGGTCCGTGTCTGAAGACGAAACGCTTCCAGTCGCATTGCACCGTCCGCTGGATCTCGCGGCCACGCTGGATGGCGGTCAGGCATTTCGGTGGATCGCCACGGAGGGCGGTTGGTGGGAGGGCCCGGTCGGCGGGACTATCGTCCGGGTCCGCGCGAGTAAACGGTTTCCACGAGTCCTGGACGTTCATCAAGCGGGCGACGTCCTCTCTGAACCTGAACTCCGGAGCTACTTCGGTCTCGATGACCGGCTGGACGCCGCCCACGCTGCCCTCGAGCAGTGCGGGGTCCCGCCCGACCTCCTGTCCCGAAGCGTCGGACTACACCTGCTTCGTCAAGACCCCTGGGAAACGCTGGTCGGCTTCATCCTGAGCCAGAACTCCAATATCCCGCGGATCAAAGACAACTTGGAATACTTGACTGGCCACGCCGGTAGCCCGATTCCGGGAGGGTCCCGAGCCTGGCGGATGATCCCAACACCGGCGGCGATTATCGACCTGGGAGAGGACCAGCTTCGGCAAGGCCGATTGGGGTATCGGGCCGCTCACCTGGTCGCGACTGCGCGCCTCGTCCACGATGGCGCGGTCGATCTGGATGGGCTCTTGCGCGGGCCGTTCGATTCGACCCGCCGTGCGCTCCTCGGACTACCTGGAGTCGGCCCAAAGGTTGCCGACTGCGTCCTCGCATACGCTCTCGGGTTCGGCGAAGCCTTCCCGGTCGATACGTGGGTTCACAAAGCCGTGGGTCGCTGGTGGCCAGATGTCGCATCGACAAACCGCGAGCGAATTGCGTCGTGGGGTAGGGAGGTGTTCGGCCAGAACGCCGCCCACGCCCAGTTGGTTCTCTTTGGTCTCGAACGGGGGTTCCGACGCCGGAACGACTAGCCGGTCCCGTGCCGCTCCGTCCACCGACGGACAAGTGCACGTTCGCCGGATTCAGAGCTCGTCCGGCCGTCCAACACCGCATCGCGCAACCTGCCGAGGATCTCGCCAACCATCGGACCCTCTGGGATTCCCATTTGCAGGAGGTCTTGTCCGCGCAGGACTGGCCGAACCGTTCGATAGTGGTCGATGTGTGCTCGGAGGGCGTTCTTGATCGGATTGGATTCGGACGCGCACGCAGCAACGACGGCCGCGGGATCGACGGACGCGAGCGCGCGTCGAATCTCGCTAACCGACATCCCCTTTGCCAGATCCTCCCTGAACCGACGGCCGTCCGATTCCGACCAGGCGGCTCCGACTCGCATAGCTCGACGTTCGTACGGGGTCAGGTTCAACCGGGCGGCCAATGAATCGGTCACCCCGCTGTCCGACAAGCCCAAACCAATGACCGCCCAGCAGGTGGCGTCCAGGTCGATGTCAACGGGCCTGATGGCTCGGGCCTCGACCAAGTTCGCCGCGACCTGCGCACTCCATGGGATGCCGGGATGGATCGACTTCAAGGCTCCCCATTCATCCAACAAGCTCAGTGCCGCAGCCGGTTCGCCATCAGCCCAACCGCGGTTGAATTCGTTGCGCAGCCGGTCCCCGCTGATGGTTCGCAGGTAATGGGTGTCCTGTCGCAACCAGGACTCCGTCTCCGACTCTAGCTCCCATCCCAATCGGCTCGCGTATCGGGCCGCGCGCAGGATGCGCGTCGCGTCATCGCGAAATGATGAGCTATGAAGCGTCCTGATCGAGCGGTCCTCTATAGCTGCGAGTCCTCCGTGGGGATCGACCAGGGTGCCAAACGACCCGTCCGGGGCGACGGATGCCGCCATTGCGTTGATCGAAAAGTCGCGGCGCTTCAGGTCGGTCTCCAAGTCGGCGGGTTCGACTTCCGGCAACGCACCGGGTTCTGCGTACGACTCACGTCGGGCCGTGACGACATCGAACACGGTGCCCACGGCTGAGAGCTTGGCGGTCAGGAATTGGGATCTCCCGTCAAGAGTCGCCATACCGGCGCGTTCGACGGCGGACGCGAACCGGCCCACGTCGCCCACGATCACGAGATCGATGTCTGAGACCGGTCGCCCGAGGAGCGCGTCGCGCACTGCGCCCCCGACTACGTAGAGCGTGCTCCCAAGCTCAGCCGCGACCTCCCCGAAACCCGCCACGGTCTGCGCGACCGGATCGGCCAGGACTTCCGAGAGCCGCGTGGTGATGTTCACTTACGAACAGCCGCCGGAAAGTCTGCTGAGCAGCAGTACGTCGAAGCTGGACATTTTGCATCTGATGCCGACACGGCAATACAATAATGGTTGAACTAGCCGATCATCGTTCAGTTGCGACAGCACCCTAGAACGCTGCTGTAGAAGCGCCTAATCAACGGGTAGTCGACGGGAGGAACAAGTGGGAACACAGCAATTAGAGGCGTTGCTCGGCGTGCTGAAACAACAGCTTGAGCTTGGCGCCGACGGTGTCATCCTGGGTTCGTGGAGCGTCCGGTTCGACCAAGAGATGGGCGCCTTCCTGTTTGACAAGTGTGAATTCGGTGATTACTGCGAGGAGCGCCCTTCGATTATTGCGCTGGACGGAACCGTCAAGGACCCGGGAGGACCACTCCTCCAAGTCCGCTGATCGACCGTTCGGACGGAAGCAGCACCTCTGGCTAGTGAACTAACGGGGAACGGAAAATACTGGGAGAGTTGAGGTAAGCATGGTTACGAGCAGTCCAAGCGTTGTCACGCCGGAGCGATTTGCCGCGGGCAAGACCTATGCGGAGTACCGAGCGTCCTTCACCGAATACGGCGATCTCTACGACGAGAACTACGAGGGGACGCAAGTATCTGACCAGGACGCGCAGGCATTTCGGGACATCGTTGCGCGCCCTGATGGCGCCGCGAAGGTCTTGGTCATCACTGAGAACTGGTGCCCAGACTGCTACCGAGAGGCGCCGGTCATGGCTCGAGTCGCCGAAGCGGCTGGGATGGAGTTGCGGGTCGTCGAGCGAGACCAGCACAAGGACATCATGGCCGAATTCAGGAAGAATGGAGAATTCGAGTCCATCCCCGTGTTTGTCTTCTACACCAAAGACCACGAATACATCACCCACTTCATCGAGCGCTCCACGTACGCGGAAGAGCACATAGGGGACATGCGCGTCGGCACGGAAGGAATGTCCCAAGAAGAGCGCGCCGCTCACAACGCCCGATTCCGCCAGGAACAGTGGGGAACGTGGCGGCAAGCGACAATCGCCCAGTTGAAGGAGATGCTCGGCGGCAGGTAGTGATCCCGCCGATCGCGTTGACCTCCGACGAATCGCGATTTCGCGCGCTGGAGCGCAGGTTAGGAGTCGAATTCCAAGACCTCGACCTCCTCCGGCGCGCATTCGTTCACGCATCCGTCCCAAATGAGAACCCGGTCAACCCGGATCTGGAATCGAATGAACGCCTGGAATTCCTGGGCGATGCGGTTCTCGGTCACGTGGTTGCCGCTTGGCTATACGAGGTAATGCAGGATGCGTCCGAAGGTGAGCTCACTCGCGCCCGGTCGGCGCTGGTGAGTCGTGAAACGCTGGCGGCTGTCGCGAGATCTATCGAACTGGAACCACTCTTAGAGCTTGGGAAAGGTGAGGAGGCGAACGCCGGTAGGACTCGTGGTGCCAATCTGGCGGATGCGCTCGAGGCGCTGATCGGGGCCGTCTACCTTGACGGAGGCGAGCAACGTGCGGCATCGGTCGTTCGGCGGTTACTCGAACCACGCCTCTCTGACGCCGTGACCGCCCGCTGGAAGGCTGATCCGAAGACCCGTCTACAGGAAATCATCCAGGCCCGGCACAAGCGCACACCGTCCTACACGACGGTGAATGAGATCGGGCCTGCGCACGCGAAGGAGTTCACCGTCCAGGTCCGTGTCCAGGGCGAAGTGGTTGGGACCGGCACCGGCCCGAGCAAACGGTCTGCGGAGCAAGCGGCCGCCAATGCCGCGCTCGACCGGATCGCGATCGAGCAGCCCGACGAATCTGACCTGCATGGGCGATAATCTTCTTTGATGACCTCCAATCCTCCGTTCGGCGAGTTCGAGTCGATTATGGCTCGCATGCTGCCTCACTTGGGTGACGCTGCTGGCTACGCCTCCGTCCAACCGCCAGAGCGATTGATGGAGGAGAGTGGCCTCGACACGGGCGCGCTCGTGAAGGTGGATGCGAACGAGAATCCGTACGGTCCAACCCCAAAGGTCAGCCAGTTTCTTGGGTCGTTCGGGGATGCGGCGATCTACCCCGACCCGGAGCAAGTCGCGCTGAGAACGGCGTTGGCTGACTACACGGGCTTCGGACCGGATCGGATCGTCGGTGCAGCAGGCAGCGATGAATTGATCGATCTCCTGCTGCGACTGTTTGTCGCGCCGGGGGATCGCGTTATCACCGCGACGCCCACGTTCGGCATGTACGCGTTTTCTACAGGAGTCGTCGGCGGAGAGTTCGAACCCATCCCAAGGAAACCCACGGATTTTGCTATAGACACCCAAGCAATGGTGGGACCGGCGCGCAATGCCAAACTCGTGTTCCTTGCCTCTCCGAACAACCCGACCGGCAACTCGGTCGAGCCCCGCGAGCTCATAACGGTGCTCGAGACCGGCGTGATTCTCGTTGTCGATGAGGCGTATCAGGAATTCAGCTCGCGGCCGAGCGCGGCGGTGCTTCTGGACGAATATCCCAACCTGGTCGTGCTGCGAACGTTCAGCAAATGGGCAGGGCTCGCCGGGTTACGCGTCGGATACGGCCTTTTCCCGGCCGAGTTGGCCGCAATGCTGATGCGCGTGAAGCCGCCGTACAACGTCAGTACACTCGCTCAGGCGGCGGCCGTAACCGCGCTCGAGGACCGAGAGACTGCGCTGGAACGCGTCCGGATGATTGTCGAAGAACGCCTGACGCTACAGTCGGCGCTCTCGGCACTCCCTGGCGCGGTTGTCTACCCTTCGGACGCGAACTTCCTTCTGGTCCGTTTCCCCGGGGCTGACACGCGAGTGCTGCATGCTAGGTTGCGCGCCCGAGGGATCGCGTTGCGGTGGTTCGATAGCGCGGGGTTGGAGGACTGTATCCGCGTGAGCGTTGGCACCCCTGAGCAAAATCGGACTGTAATACGGGCGCTAAGCCAGGAGATGTCGGAGGTGGCACGGCTTGGATAACCGTGACGTCGGACAAGACCGCAGCGCTGAGGTTGTACGTGAGACCGGCGAGACGCAGGTCTCCGTATATCTGAACGTCGATGGCCGCGGGGACTACCAGGTGCGGACTGGGATCAAGATGCTGGACCACCTTTTCGACCAGCTTAGCCGGCACAGCGGGTTCGACCTCAAGCTGGACGCGGAGGTCCGGAACGACCCCGATGGCCATCACACAACAGAGGACGCTTCGATCGTCCTCGGTCGTGCCCTCGATCAGGCCCTCGGCGACCGGACTGGGATTCGGCGCATGGGGCACGCCATCGTCCCCTTGGACGAAGCGCTAGCACTGGTGGCAGTCGACCTGGGCGGTCGCGGGTATTCGGCTCTGGAACTCCCGTTCAAGACACCGATGATCGGCGATTTGCGCTCTGAACTGGTGAGTCACGTACTCGAGACGCTCGCCCGAGAGGCGCGTATGAACCTCCACATTCGCGTGATGGCTGGCGACAACGACCACCACATGGCCGAAGCCGCCTTCAAAGCGCTCGCGAAGTCGCTCGATTGGGCGACCCGGCGAGACGCGCGCTTCGCTGGCGAAGCGCCGTCCACGAAGGGCACGCTGACCGGGTGAGTCCTAGCCCTCGGCGACCTCGAACCGGAAATCCTCGATGACCGGGTTTGAGAGCAACCGGTGGCACATCTCGCGGACTTGCTCCGTCGCCTCCTCGGCAGAACTCCCATCGAGGCTGACTTCGAGGTACTTGCCTGCCCGGACGCGGCTCACTGCCTCGTATCCCATGCTCTGCAACCCACCCAGAATCGCGAGACCCTGAGGGTCGTTTACGCTGGGTTTTGGCGTCACATAGATCCGGGCGAAGTACCCCATTCAGTGCCGCCCCTATTCCAGACCGGCGTGCCGGCGAGCGGGCATGGAGTCCAACGTGGTCGGTGGCGCCACCGGTGCATGTCTCTTTCGCCAGGAACTCGAGACCACCAAGCCGATCGCGATCGCGAGCGCTAGCAACAGCCCGGGCAAGGTGATTCGAAGCAGGAGCGAGGCGTCGTCGTTGAACCAGATACGCCACAGCCCGATCAGCACGCCTTCCACGATGACGATCAGGCCACCTACCGCCAAGACCGCGAGCATGACGTACCGGAGGACCTTCACGCAGGCAACTCTTTCCCACCGCTCAATCGCGCGTATACCTCCCGGTATCGGTCGATCGTGCGTTGGACGATGTGGTCTGGCAGTGGCGGTGCCGGAGGTTCACGGTTCCAGCCGGACTCAGTGAGCCAGTCGCGGATGATCTGCTTGTCGAAACTTGGTTGAGGTTTCCCTACCTGATACCCCTCGAGGTCCCAGTATCGGGACGAATCTGGCGTGAGCACTTCGTCGATCAGGTGCAGCTTGTTCCCGATAAACCCGAATTCAAACTTGGTGTCGGCGAGAATGAGTCCCGCCTCCTTCGCCGCTCGCTGGGCCGCGTCGTAGAGCGCCAGGCTGTGCTCCTCCAGCGGCCACGCGAGGTTCCCACCCACCTGGTCCCAAAGCTGATTGAGCGTGAGCGGTTCATCGTGGCCGGTTTCCGCTTTGGTTGTAGGGGTAAACACCGCCTCCACGAACTCTTCCGACTCTTGCATTCCTTCCGGGAGTGGCGCGCTGTTCATCGTGCCGGACCGTCGATACTCGGCCCAAGCGGATCCAGTGAGGTAACCGCGGACCACGCACTCGATGTCCACACGCTCGGCTTTTCGAACGACCATCCCGCGGTGAGCGATGTCTGAGTCCAGACCGTCGAGATCGTACTGCTTCGCGACCTCCGGCTCGTACGCCATGCCGATGAAATGATTTGGGATCATATGCTGACTGAACCGAAACCACAGCGCCGACAATTCGGACAGCACGATCCCGCGGCCCGGGATACCGGTAGGCAAGACCGAATCGAACGCCGAAACGCGGTCCGTCGCAACCATCAACAGCGCCTCACCCAGGTCGTACGTATCCCGTACCTTCCCAGTGTGAAAACGGTTCGGCAGTGACGTTTCTACGAGGGCCTTCGTCGTGACCAAGGCTGCACCTACTTGATGTTCGGGCAGCCCGACCGCCGGCGACTCAGCGCGGGTCTGACCGTGCGGATATTGTATACGGACACGACCGGGTGCCGCGGTGCGAAATGAGTTCCGATCCAGTTGGCTCGAACGACAGCGCAATGCGTGAAACAGCACCCAAAGAGCCAACACCCCCATTGGCCAACCGCTCTCGTGCCCGTGCCCTGGAGACCTGGTCGCGTACCATGCAGTTCGTCCGCGATCCGAGGGCTGCGGTCCGCATCGCGGGCGCGTCCCCGAATGTAGCTGGGGCGCTGGTCGTAACCGCAACGGTCTCGGCCATCCTTGGCGTGACCAGTTTCGGCGCTGCGATGATCGGCGATGGCGTCGAACGACCCGGCTTCGATGGTCTGGCGATCGCGATTGTCGGAGCCACCGTCTCTGGCCTTGCGGGAATCTCGCTTGCGGTGATCGGCGCGGCGTCTCTCCACCTATCTGCCCACGCCGTTGGTGGCGCCGGGCGGTTCCGCTCGATGTTCACGGTCGTTGGGTACTCGATCGTCGTCGGTGTTTTCGTCCTCCCGGCTATCGTCGTGGGAGACATACTCCCCGTTGCCTCCGCATGGCTAGCGCGGGATGCTGCCATCCTCTTCGCCGTCTCTTGGTGGACGGTGCTGGCCGCATTGGGAGTCAGGGCTCTTTACGAGACGCCGTGGCGCGCGGTACCCGGAGCACTGATCTTGGCGCTCATTGGCGGCGCATCCACGGTGCTGGTGTTGTTGGCGGTGCTCTCCTTGGTCGGGATATTCGCCGTCTCCGTTGTCGTGCCGTGACGCGCTCCCCACCCTGCGTAGACTGGCACGCACGATGTACTACGGACCATCCGATCCGGACGGGGCGCGAGCGGAGCTACGGTCGCGACAGCGCGGTCGGCCGCGCCAACCACTTCGCGCCTACCTCAGCGCCCTTGTACACCACCCGAATGAGGGGTTGAGCGACATTGCATTCGAGCGGCCGTGGCTGCAGGGCCTCCTTCTGCTTCTCGGAAGCTTCGCTGCAGCCGGCGCAGCGCTTGGGTGGATCGGGTTGCCCGGCATGGTCAACGGCGCCGCGGGCGTCCTTGGTGGTGCACTCTTCGGCACTGGCGCGGGGGCCATCCTCTTCCTATTGGTGACAATCGCCCTCCACGGCATGGCGAAGATTTTGGAGGGAGAGGGAACGTTCGTCGAGGTCGCGACGGCACTTGCGTTCGCCGTCACCCCGGCCTACGCGATCGCTCCGGTCGCATTACTGCGGTTCTTGCCTGGCGGATTGGGTAGAGCGGCTTTCTTTGTCGGTTGTTTCGTCATCGTTGGATGGATGCTGCGACTGATCTACTTAGCGGTTCGCGAAGGCGAACGTTTCAGTGGCACACAGGCGAATCTCACGATCTTCGGGACGGTCCTTGCGGCGGTCTTGGGTATGGTGACCGTGTTTTTTGTAACTGCAATCTTCGTCTTGGCGACTGCGTAGAGAGGCCATCCGCGCTCGATTCGGGGAATGAACAGATTCCCGTGCCGCATGGGCGTATAGTGGGAAACAAGTCAGGAGGAAACCCGGATGACCCTTCCGCACGTACCCGAACTACTGTTGATCTTGGTGATCATTCTGCTGATCTTCGGAGCTGGAAAGCTCCCGGGCGTAGCAGGGTCGATGGGTCAGGCCATCAGGGATTTCCGCCGGAATGTCCAACCCGATCAGGCCAGCGGCCAGTCTCAAAACGAGACCGATGACGCCAAAGAAGGACGTCCGCCCGGTTCGAGCTGATCGGGCGAAGGCCGGATCGTTTCAGAGGCCGCCGTTTGGCGGGCCTTTTCTCTAGGGTTGGGTCTCGGTCGGCGTGCGCCGCCGGCGCCAGACAGCGAACCGAGCCAGAACTAACCCAACTTCGTACAGCAGCCAAATAGGAAGACCGAATACCGTCATGGTGATGGGATCGCCGGTCGGCGTGATTATGGCTGCTGCCACGAACGCCACGAGGATTGCGACCCGCCGCTGCCGAGCCAGGCGCGCGGGGTCCACGAACCCCGCGCGGGCCAGTAGGTACATAACGACTGGGAGCTCGAACACTACGCCCATACAGATCGTCAACCAAACAGTCGTCCCGACAATGCTCTCGATGCTGATCTGAGGGATGACCAGGTCGCCGAGAATCTGAGGAAGGAATGCCATCACGAGTGGGATTAACACCAAGAAGGCGAACGTCACCCCCGTGAGGAACAGGACTGCGAACACGGGGAGTGCAACGAAGAAGATGCGCTTTTCCTTCGGCAACAACGCGGGCAGCGTGAACCTCAGGATGTGGTAGAGGACAAACGGGAACGCCAAAATGAACCCACCCCACAAGGCGACCTTCATGCGGACCGAGACCCCTTCAAGCACACGCAGTTGGGTAACGGTGATGTCGTCCGGGAATGGGATAAGCAGCACGCGGATGAGGTCGTTTCCGAAATAGAACGCGACCGACGCAGCTAGAGCAATCGCGATGAACGACTTGATCAGGCGGCCCCGGAGTTCGCCGAAATGCCCGGTCAGCGGCATCGCACTCTGGGGTGGATCCCCGGGGTAGGTCACTCCCTGCGCTCCTCCTCGGGCGCGGTCGGTTCCACGGACCCGTCTGTTCCTTCAAGGGGTTGGAGTGAACCCTTGGCAAGCGCCTCCGCGTCGCGGAGAGCCCGCCGAGCGTCACGGAACGTCTCGGTCTCTTCCTGCACCGTCGAACGGACGTCGCGCTCGACCTGCCTCAGCCCTTCCGTTCCTTGGTCCACTTCCGCTTGGATCTCCGCTTTGACGGAGTTGATCGTCCGGCGCGCCCCCGCGACGAACCGTGCGATCTGGTTCGTGAGCTCTATCGCCTTCTGCGGCCCGACGAGGACCACTGCCAGGGCGAGCAAGAAGACAAGCTCCAACCCTCCAACGTTCAGGAAGTCCATCAACCGTCCTCGAGATTCAGCCTAGCATGCGGTGTACCTGGCGGCCCGCCAGGCGAGAGGTACGATTTCTCAAGCGTTCGTCGCGCCCCCTATGATGGCCCAGTAGAACCGCGCGCGGCCTTGGAGGCGAAGGGCACCATTGACCTTTCTTGACGACAGCGTTCTGAGTCTGGTCATCCTCATCCCGTTCGCGGCCGCACTCATCCTCGTTCTCGTCCCGTCCCAACACGTGATCGCCGTGCGTGGTGTTGCCACCGTCGCGACCGGAGCCACATTCCTCTTGTCGGTGTACTTGGCTATTAGGTACGCGCTGGTAGCGCCCGAGACCGACGAGTTCTGGCCACTGGTCAAGTTCGCGTGGCTTCCCGACCTGGGTGTCGCCTTCCAACTCGGGACCGATGGCATCAGCGTCCTGCTCATTCTGCTCAACGGCGTTGTCGCTTTCGCCGGCGTACTCGTCGCGTGGCGAATCCTCGATCGAGGGAAGGACTTCTATATCCTCTTCCTTCTGCTCGTGACCGGAGTATTCGGAGTCTTCGCATCACTCGACTTGTTCTTCTTTTTCTTCTTCTACGAACTCGCCGTGATCCCGATGTACCTCTTAATCGGCGTCTGGGGGAGTTCGACCGACTTCGGGACGTTCCTCAGGACGAAGGAATACGGAGCGATGAAGCTCGTGATATTCCTCAGTCTTGGGAGTGTCCTCGTTTGGGTGGCGATGATCGCGCTCTACACGGAGGCAACTCAGCCCACGTTCGACTTCCTCTCGCTCAAGGAAGAGAATTTCTCGCTCAACTTCCAAAAAATCTTCTTCCCAATGTTTGCCATCGGCTTTGGTGTGCTGGCTGGACTGTGGCCGTTCCACACCTGGTCGCCCGATGGGCATGTGGCCGCGCCGACCTCAGTCAGCATGCTCCACGCCGGCGTGTTGATGAAGCTGGGCGCGTACGGAATCCTCCGGATCGGCATGGAATTACTGCCGGAGGGCGCGGCCTTCTGGATGCCGGCGTTGATCGTCTTGGGAACGGTGAACGTCGTCTACGGCGCGGTGTCAGCCATGGGCCAACGCGACCTCAAGTACGTCATCGGGTATTCCAGCGTCAGCCACATGGGCTACGTCATCATGGGGTTAGCCACGCTGGACCACCTGGGCGTGAACGGCGCCGTGCTGCAGATGTTCTCTCATGGCGTCATGACGGCCCTCTTCTTCGTCCTCGTGGGGGCGATCTACGATCGTGCCCACGTTCGGGACATCGACGTCCTCGAAGGTCTCGCGAAACGCATGGGAACGACAGCAACACTCTTTGCGATCGCCGGTCTCGCGTCGCTCGGGCTGCCCGGCCTCAGCGGTTTCGTCGCCGAGCTCCTAGTGTTCATTGGGGCGTTCCGGACCTATCCGATCGTCGGTGTCCTCGGCGTTTTCGCCGCTGCCCTCACGGCGGTGTACATCCTGCGGCTCATGGCAAAGGTCTTCTTCGGCCCAATCAGCGACCGTTGGCAGGGCCTGACCGACGTCTCTCGGACCGAAACTGCATCTGCCCTGTTGCTCGTCGCGTTCATCGTGGCGATCGGCGTCTGGCCATTCCCGTGGATTGAACTGATCGACCCCAGCGTGGGTTCGCTGCTGGGGAGGATGGGATGAGCAACCTCGCACGAGGCCTCCGCTTTCCCGGCGCGTTGACACCCCATAAGGGCCTTCATAGACTGACTCGGCCTACGAGGCCCGGTTAAGACGCCAAGGATGCTGGACGAGTACGTCTTCAACTACAGCGCGGTCTTCGTCGCCGCGGGCTTCGGGTTCGTTGGCATTGGGCTGACGTTTGTCCTTTCTTGGCTCCTGGCGCCGCGACGGTCGTCGCCCCTTTCTGGGATCGTCTACGAATGCGGGATCATCCCGTCCGGCGAAGGACGCTCGCAATACAACATGCGCTACTACCTGTTTGCGCTGTTCTTCCTGATCTTCGCGGTTGAAACGGTGTTTCTCTTCCCGTGGGTGCTGGTCTTTCTGGACCTGCCCGCATTCGTGTTCTATGAGATGCTTTTGTTCCTCGCGATCCTATTGTTCGGGCTCGTGTACGCGTGGAGAAAAGGAGTCCTCCAGTGGCGATAGATCCGATAGGCGGCTTATCACAAGTAACGACCCCAGGGGAGTCGACGCCTGAGACGCGATCAGTACTCCAGGCGGTCCAAGCTCACCAGAAATCCGGTCTCTCCGGCGTCGTGACCCTGAAGAGCGAGCAACTGTTCGCGATGGCGCGGAAGTCGTCGCTGTGGCCGCTAACGTTCGGGCTGGCTTGTTGTGCGATCGAGATGATCTCGGCCTACATGCCGAAACACGACCTGGACCGTTTCGGCGTCGTGACCTGGCCTTCGCCGCGACAATCCGACGTGATGATTGTCGCGGGCACCGTGGTCAAGAAGATGGCTGATCCGATCAAGCTCCTCTACGAGCAGATGCCGAACCCGAAATGGGTCATTGCGATGGGCACGTGCGCAACCTGTGGTGGCCCGTATGCACGGTCGTACTCGGTGGTGATGGGAGTCGATCAGATCATTCCGGTTGACGTATACGTCCCCGGTTGTCCGCCTCGTCCTGAGGCGTTACTCCATGGGATTCTTGAGCTCCAGAATCAGATCCAGGCCGAACCGAGGTTGAAGCGTGGGCTGCCCGCGTGACTGAAGGCCCGCCCGAACGAACGACTGAGCCGGGGGGACCAACCGAGCCCTCCGAACCTGCGCCGGAAGCCGTTTCCGCTTTCGAGGCCGATCTGCGTTCGGCCGTCGCTGAGCGCAGCCTGGAAGTGTCGCCGAACCACGACGAACTCCAAATCCGGGTCGGCAGGGACGAGTTGGTCGGTGTGTGCCGGACGCTCAAGGAGGCAGCAGGCATGGAGATGAAATACCTCCGCTGCCTGTCGATCATCGACTGGGCCGAAGACAGCGAATTCGAGGCTGTCTACCACCTCGCTTCACTTGCCCACCGGAACAAGGTGATCGTTCGAGTTCGTATCGACGCCACTGACCCCTGGTTGCCCACGCTCATCCCAGTCTGGTCGGGCGCCGATTGGCATGAACGGGAGGGCCATGACCTCTTTGGGGTCGAGTTTCGTGGCCATCCAAACATGGCGCCGCTCATCTTGTACGAGGGGTTTGAGGGGTTTCCCGGCCGCAAGAGCTACCCCATGCCCGAACAGGTGACCTTCTATGGCGGCGACTGAGGTCGAAATCACGAGCGACGGCCTCGATCGCGCCGAATTCAACATCAATATGGGTCCGCAGCACCCTGCGACCCACGGCGTCTTTCGAATGGTGTTGACGCTCGACGGCGAAATGGTCACCGAGGTCGAACCGCATATCGGGTACCTCCACCGTGGTTCAGAGCGCCTCTCCGAGGATGAGAACTACCAGCAGATCATCACGCTGTTCGACCGACTCGACTACATCGCGAACTTCAACAACGAATGGGTCTACGTTCGTGCCGTCGAGAAGATCTTGAATGTTGAGGTTCCCGAAAGAGCGGAGTACTTGCGCGTGATCCTCGCCGAACTGAACCGGATCGCGAGCCACTTCCTGTTCTACGGGACGTACGGGTTGGACACGGGTGCGATGAATCCGGTCATGATCGGGTTCAGGGAACGGGAGAGAATCCAGGCTCTATTCGAGGGCGTCAGCGGCGCGCGGATGATGCACAACTACTTCCGGATTGGTGGGTTGAAGGACGACGTCCCCGACGGCTTCGTCCCTGCGACGAGGGCGTTGCTCGATCAACTGAAACAGGGATACGACGAGGCGAGGAACACGCTGACCGAGAGCGAGGTGTTCATCGAGCGGACTGCCGGCGTGGGAACGATCAAGGGCGACGAAGCGCTGGATTTCGGGGTTACCGGACCCGTCCTCCGTGCGTCTGGCGTCGACTACGACGTCCGACGAGCGTTTCCCTATTCGGTCTATCCGGAGTTGGACTTTGCCGTACCTCTCGGCGGTCATGGTGACTGCTACGACCGGTACATGGTCCGAATGTTGGAAATCGAGCAGTCGATCCGAATCATCGAGCAGGCGCTGGATAAACTCCCCGATGGTGTCATCCAGAGTCGCGTGCCACGCATCATTCGCCCGGAGGCCGGCGACGTGTACGTCAACGGAGAGAACCCCCGTGGCGACCTGGGGGTGTACCTGGTTAGCGTGGGCCATCACGCGACTCCCTACCGGTTGAAGATCCGTGGACCGAGTTTCTGCAATTTGATGGCGCTGCCGACGATGATGCGTGGGTCCTATGTCGCCGACGCGACGGTCATCCTCGGATCGCTCGACATCGTTCTCGGCGAGGTCGACCGGTGACTATCTTCGACGTGGTGTTCATCGGAGTCGCCGTTTTTGTCCTCTTCAACTTCGTGTTGGGCGCCGTCCTGGGGGTCATCTACGCGGAGAGGAAAGTCCTGGCTCGTTTCCAACAGCGCGTCGGGCCATCGCGAACGGGGCCGTTCGGAATGTTTCAGACGTTGGCGGATGCCGTGAAGTTGCTCCTCAAGGAAGATTTGCGCCCGACGAGCGTTGACCGCCTCGTCTTTTACCTGGCTCCGCTGCTTCTCTTCACCCCGATCTTCATGCTCTGGGTCGCGCTGCCGTTCTCGGACGGTTTCGTGTTGAGCGACTTGGACCTCGGTCTCCTGTACATCGTCGCGATCCTCGGCGTTTCCATCGTCGGGATGGTGCTCGCGGGTTGGAGCTCGAACAATAAGTACGCGCTCCTCGGGAGTGCGAGGTCCGCAGCCCAGCTCATTAGCTACGAACTCCCGTTGGTCCTGTCGGTGCTCTCCGTCGGGATCGTGGCGCAGGGTGAAACCGACTCACCGTTCAATCTGAGCGCGATTGTGGGGGCGCAAGGAGCAGTGCCCTACATCGTCGTGATGCCGCTGGCGTTCCTACTCTTCTTTGTGAGTGCACTTGCCGAGACCGCTCGGATTCCATTCGACATCCCGCTCGCTGAAGAAGAGATCGTCGGGGGCCCGCTTGTCGAGTACAGCGGCATCCGCTGGGGTGTGTTCTTCTTGGCCGAGTACGCAGGCCTCATGACCATGGCAGTCCTCGGTGCGGTCCTTTTCCTTGGTGGGTGGAACGGTCCCGGCAGCGACCGGTTCGCGTGGACGCAGCCTCTGTGGCTCGGGTCAAAGGTCGCACTCTTCATCTTCATCGTGTTCTGGATCCGTGCCCCACTCCCCAGACTCCGCATCGATCAGCTCATGGCGTTCGCTTGGAAGATCGCGATCCCGCTTGCATTCCTCAACCTGCTCCTCGCGGCGTCCGCGCTGTTCTACGGTTGGGACCTTTGGGTCCTGAGTCTGCTCAACGTGCTGGTTATCATCGGTGCCGGGTTCGGGATGATGTGGCGGAGAGGCCGTCGGCTCGCGCAGTTCCGCGAAAGGTGGGCGCAATAATGCTGGGAACGATCAAGAGCCTCGCGACGACTATGCGGCTCGCGTTTCGGAACAAGGTCACGGTGGAGTACCCGACCGAGCGTCCGACCTTGGCTCCCCGGTTCATGGCGCACCCCGTGCTGACGTGGGATGAAGAGATTCACGAGCCGTTCTGCACGGGATGCCTCATCTGTATGCGGATCTGTCCGACCGACGTCATCACGGTCTCGATGAAAGACAACCCGAAGTTTGCCGAAAAGGAGAGCACGCGCCGCAAGATCGTCGACGACTTCGAGTTGAATATCGCGGACTGCATCATGTGCGGGCTTTGCGTGGACTACTGCAACTTCGACGCCATCGTGATGTCGGACAACTTTGACCTCAGCAAACAGTCTCGGACCCAACTGGTCCAAGGCCTTGATGAACTGCTCGAGGGGGGCAAAGAGCAGGTGGCTCGCGGCCGGTGGTCGCCCCCCGAGACCAAGAAGTCGGAACGTCGCGCAGCCGCGCAAGGCCGGACCGCGTCGGCATCGACGGATGCAGCGGGCGCGCCGGCGAATGACGATCGTGTTCAGGCCGCAAGGGCACGCGCCGCCGAAATGCGGGCCCAGCGCGCCCGCGAGGCCGGTCCAACGACTGAATCGCCCGTTGCCGATGCGCCCCAGTCCGAGGGCGAAGTCGATCCCCGGGTCGCCGCCGCGCGTGCAAAAGCCGCTGAGTTGCGAGCTCAACGGGCACGGGAACCGGCGGGTCAGGATTCGGGCGCTCCGATCGCGGCAGCGGACTCGGATGAACCGAAAACCCCCGACCCCCGGGTCGAAGAGGGCCGGCGCAGGGCGGCGGAGCTTCGTGCGCAGCGGGAACGCGAGCGCGCCGAGGAGGCATCCACCGCGACACAACCGTCCGATCAGATGCCGACGGATGAGCAACCGGGCGTGGATCCCCGCGTCGTTGAAGCGCGTCGTAAAGCCGCCGAGTTGCGGGCTCAGCGCGCGCGGGAACGGGAGGCGCAGGAGTCGTCGGGGACTGACGAGGCTGAGAGCAAGTGATCGAGTCGGCGCTCCTCGGAACGCTGGCTGGTGTGATCCTCGCGGGAGCGTTCGGCGTCGTGGCCACACGAAACGTCGTGTACGCGGCGATCTTTCTGTTGCTCACGATGCTGGGCGTCGCCTCCCTATTCCTGGTATTGCTCACCGAGTTTCTGGCACTGGTCCAGATCCTCATCTACGGCGGTGCAATATCGATTGTCCTCCTGTTCGCCATCATGCTCACCAGGGCGCCCGAACAGGCCCACGCGGAGGACAATCCGCAGCGACCCCTTGCTGCGGTCGTTGCGTTAGGGCTCTTCGGCCTCCTGGCTTTCGCCGCACTCTCCACCTCGTGGAAAGAACTCAAATCACCCGATGACCCCACCGCCGGTTTCGCGGCGTTATCAGAATCGCTGTTCAGTGATTTCGTCGTGCCGTTTGAGGTGGCGTCGCTGGTGTTGCTCGTTGCTCTGGTTGGCGCCGTCGTCCTGACGCGCGATAGGAACGCGGAACGATGATGCCGCTCGAATTCCTCCTGATACTGAGCGCGGGCCTCTTCTCGCTCGGCCTATATGGCGTGCTTGCACGGCGAAATGCCGTGCTCGTGCTGATGGCGATCGAGCTCATGCTGAACGCGGTCAACGTGAACCTCGTCGCGTTCGTGCGCTATGTCGTCGGTGGTGATGCTGTCGGCCAGGTGCTGGTCGTCTTCATCATCACGATCGCGGCGGCCGAGATCGGCCTTGCGCTCGCGATCATCCTGCGGCTGCATCGCAACTGGAACACCGTGAACCTGGATCGTATCTCCACTCTCCAGCAGTAGCGCGGGCGGCCTACCGATGGACATCCTCGACCAAATACCGCTGGGCGCAAACCACGCGTGGCTTGTCCCCGCGCTGCCGTTGGCGTCTTTCGCGTTGCTCGCAATTGGTTTCCACCGGGTCCGGCCAATCGCGTCGGTCGTTTCCATCCTCGCCGTCGCCTCGGCGTTGATCGTCGCTCTGGGGGTCCTGGGCGACTATTTGGCAACCGGAGCGAGCCAAATGGATTGGGTGTGGTTGCGGGCCAGCGAAGCCGAATTCCGGATCGGGTACACGGTCGACGCGCTCTCGACGATGATGATCGTCCTCGCAACGTCGGTTTCGTTCGCCGTCCAGGTGTACTCGCTCGAATACATGAAGGGCGAACCGCGGCTCGGGTGGTACTACGCAGCGCACTCGCTCTTCGTCGCGGCGATGCTCGGTCTCGTCCTTACCCAGAGCCTGATAATCATGTACTTGAGCTGGGAACTTGTCGGCCTCTGCTCGTTCCTGTTGATCGGGTTCTGGTACGAGCGGCGGTCCGCCGCTGAAGCTGCCAAGAAAGCCTTCGTGACGACGCGCCTCGGAGATGTCGGGCTCCTGATCGGGATCTTGATTCTGTTCGTCGAAGCGGGTCGCACGTTCGAGATCGAGGAGGTTTTCCTCCGGCTCGACGGCTTCAGCCAGGGATTCGTCGGACTCGCTGCCTTCCTCGTGTTCCTCGGAGCAGCCGGTAAGAGCGCGCAGGTCCCGTTCCATGTCTGGCTTCCGGACGCAATGGAAGGCCCAACGCCAGTCAGCGCCCTCATTCACGCAGCAACGATGGTGGCCGCAGGTGTGTTCTTGGTTGCCCGCCTTTTCCCCCTGTTTCTCGCCGCGCCAGCCGTGCTCTGGATCATCGCGGGCGTAGGTTTGCTAACCGCTGTATTGGCCGGCTTGATGGCCCTGTCAGAAACGGATTTCAAGCGGATCCTGGCGCACTCGACGGTCAGCCAACTCGGGCTGATGATGATGGCCCTGGGGGCTGCCGGTTTGGCTGGCGAAGAGCATGCCGTTGGCGGCATGTTCCACCTGCTGACCCACGGCTACTTCAAGGCGTTGTTGTTCCTGACAGCGGGAGTAGCGCTCCACGCGATCCACCGGTCGGCCGCGAGCATCTATGACGTACGCGGGCTTGGCCGGCGGGCGCCTCTGACCGCTATTGCACTCGTGATTGGGAGTCTTGCGCTCGCTGGAATCCCTCCGCTCAGCGGCTTCTTCAGCAAGGAAGGCGTGCTCGCCGCTCCGCTCGAAGTTGGGGGCCTGGGCGGAACAGCGCTGTTGGTCGGCGCCCTCGGCGCGTCGTTCTTGAGCGCGCTCTATATGGCGAGACTCGTTGTCGTCGTCGTTGCCGGTAGGGCGGAGGGGGAGGCGGAGCATCTCCACGATCCACCGTTCGCGATGCTCGCGCCACTGGTGGTCCTGACGCTGCTCGCCGCCGGGGTTGGCGCAGCGCTGGTCTTCGTGTGGGACATTGGGCCGTTCCTGGGCGGAGGACACTTCCACTTCGACCCGGCTCTCGGATCGGCATCGACCCTAACTGCGATAGCGGGTGTCGCGATCGGCTGGATCCTCTACCGGCATTCCGTCACGGCGCCCGAGCGATTGGTCAGATCCTTCGGCCCACTGCCACGATGGTCGGCCCAACGGTTCTACTTCGATGACGTGTATCAATGGACGGTTGACCGCGTGGCGCTCGCGCTCGCCAACCTCATTCGGAACTTCGACAGAGTGGTGATCAACGACATCGGAGTGGATCGAAGCGGGGCATTTGCGGTGTGGACTGGCCGTGTCCTCCGCCCACTACAAACGGGGTATGTGTATAACTACGCGCTCGCGATTTCGATCGGTGCGATTGTCCTCGGAGCCGTCGCGCTCGTGGGCCGGTAGATGGACTGGTCGCTTCTGCTCCCAGGCTACCTGGTCACCGGCGCCGCATTCGGTGTTTTTGCGGCCGACCTAATCTGGCCGAACATCGACCGTCGCGCGCTGGCATGGCTTGGGGCCGTGGTCCTCGCCGCTATTGGAGTGGTGGTGTGGGTCAATCACCCGGAAACGTTCCAAACCTTCGGCGATGGAATCCTGATCTTCGACGACTTCTCCAGGCTGTCGTTCGTCGTGTTCATTGGTTTTGGACTTGCCGCAGTGCTTGGTTCGACCCAGTACGCCGCCCGCTCGGAGAGTCCAGGTGAGTTCTACGCGCTGCTCATCATGTCCATCGTCGGGGCCATGGGGATGGCCGCGGCGGGTGAACTGATTACGGCCTATATCTCACTGGAGCTCCTCAGCTTCTCTCTCTATGTGCTTGCCTCCCATTCGTGGCAAGAAAGGCGGACCAATGAGTCAGGCACCAAGTACATCCTGCTCGGTGCCGTGGCATCCGCGTTTCTGCTGCTCGGCATCAGCTACCTGTATGGCCTGACCGGGACCACGAGCTACGCCGTGCTGGCCGACACTATCGTCGGACTCGACATGAGCCCAGGCTTAGTCGTGGCCTTGACCTTGCTGACGGTCGGGCTTGGGTTCAAGGTTGCTGCGGTCCCGTTCCACATGTGGACACCCGACGTGTATGAAGGCGCGCCAATTCCCGTTACCGCCTACCTTGCAGCAGCGTCCAAGGCGGCTGGCTTTGCGCTGCTCCTGCGGCTCTCGGCGACGGCTTTGAGTCCTGTCATCGTCTTCTGGGACTGGGCTTTCCTGCTGCTTGCTGCTTCAAGCATGGTCCTCGGGAACGTCGTCGCGGTCATGCAGAGCAATATCAAACGGTTGATGGCCTATTCGAGCATCGGCCAAGTGGGATACCTGCTCTTGGGTATCGCGGCGTTGAGTGCACCCGACCCCACGGTGCCCGCGGCAGGCGTCATCGTCCACATGATTGGATATGGCGCTTCGACGATGCTAGCGTTCTTCGTGATCCAGGCGGTCCACAGCGCAACCGGCCTGGAACAGATCGCCGACTATCGGGGCCTCGCTGCGCGGAGCCCTTTCCTTGCAATGGTCTTAACCGCAGGGCTCTTCAGCTTGGCGGGGTTCCCGTTCTTCATCGGGTTTGCGACGAAGTTCTACCTCTTCACGGCGGCCGCGACTGCGGGACCGCGCTTCCTGTTCGTCGTCGCGCTGGCGATTCTCGCCAGCCTCGTCTCGCTCTACTACTACCTGGGAATCGTGCGCCAGATGTACATCGAATCGGACGGCGATGCGGCATCGACCCCACGGCTCCGCACTCCTTGGGCCGACCGCGTCGTGCTCGTCGGTTTATTGGCCGTTGTCGTCGGGGGCGGCCTCTACGTGTTCCCGATCGCGGACGCGGCGAAGGCTGCGGCAGTCGCGCTGTTCGCGAACTGAGATTGATCGTGCCCAAGTACACCGCGTTCCTCTTCGCCGAGCCGGACGGGTCGTACGTTGCGCGAGTCCCGATCTTGCCCAACTGCACGGCAACGGGTCCGACCCGAGCCCAAGCGCTCGCCAACGCGGCTGACGCAGCCACGGAGGCCCTGTTGCTGGACCAAGGGTTCACCGAGCGTGGCGCTACTCCGCGTGAGGAGTGGTCTCCATCGCGGATCATCTGGGTGCAGAACCCGCGTACCAAGGACGACGTGCCCTACGTCGCCATGGTCACCTCGCCCTCTGATGCCAACGAACCGTTCGTGGCGACAGCAGTCCTTTTCTCCGATATTCAGGCGACCGGGAAGACCATCGAGGACGCGCTTGGTGTCCTCGCGCCACGTGTCCTACGGCACCTGACGGAGTTGGCGCGCGACAACCGCGACTTCCCTGTCCAAGACGACCCCAGCGCCTATGTGATCGACGTCGCCCTCCCGAACCGGGGCGAATCGGAGTCCGGCGCTACTGCGTAGGACGGCTAGACAGCTTTCAGGGCAGTCTCCAATTCTTGGAGGTCTGCGCCTGATAATTGCCAGTCGGCGGCTTTCGCGTTCTGCTCCACCTGCTCAGGCTTCGTCGCGCCCGCGATCACGCTCGCGACTTGAGGTTGCGCCGCCAGCCACGCGACGGCGAGCTCCAACACGGTATGCCCACGCTGCTGGACGAAATCCTCAAGAACATCCAGCACGTCGAAGTTCCCCTCGTTTAGCCATCGGTCCCGGTACGGCCCGTCCGGCATGCCCCCGAGCCGTGTGCCTTCGGGAAGCGGTTCGCCCCGCCGGTACTTCCCAGTGAGGAAACCACTCGCCAACGGGAAGTACGGGATCATCCCAACGTTGTACGCCTGGCAGAACGGAATCAACTCGCTCTCGACGCCGCGGCGGAGAAGGCTGTACTCAGACTGAACGCTTACGACTTGGTTCAGCCCGAGGCTCCTGGCGATCCAGACGGCCTCGGCAGTCTCCCACGCGGAGAAGTTCGATACTCCCACGTACAGGACCTTCCCTTGGCGGACCAGGTCATCCAAAGCCCGCAGCGTTTCTTCGATGGGAACGGACCGGTCGGGGAAGTGGACCTGAAAAAGGTCCATATAGTCGGTCTGCAACCGTTGTAGGCTTGCCTCGATCTCGGCGATCAGGTGTTTCCGAGAGTTCCCTTTCTGGTTCGGGCCTTGGCCCATCGCCCCAGATGCTTTGGTCGTCAAGACAACCTGGTGCCGGCGATCCCCAAGCGCGCGCCCGATGTATTCCTCCGACTGTCCAGCGGAATAGACGTTCGCGGTGTCGATGAACGTCATGCCGTGGTCGAGGCTCGCGTCGATCACCCGCTGCGTACCGTCGAGATCCAACCGCCGGCCGAAGTTGTTCGTCCCCAGTCCGACCACCGATACGTCGAGGCCGGAATTTCCAAGTTTTCGGTATTCCATCCTTGTGTCCCCTATCCCATCATGGTCTCGCATTATAGGTACGGCCCGAATCTCACGGTGGAGGTGAGGCGTGGAGGATCCGCTGTCTGCGGTCGCGATCGAGGGAACGCTCCGGACGCGTTACGTGGGACGGCCGTTCACGCACCTGGGGTCAGTCAACTCGACGCAGGACCTTGTTGCGGCCGCCGGCGCGCGTGGCGAACCAGAAGGGCTGGCAATCTCCGCAGACGAACAGACCTCCGGAAGGGGCAGGTTGAAAAGGTCATGGATCTCGCCCCCAGGTGGTTCAGTTCTCATCTCCATCCTGCTCAGACCGCCGCCGGAGGTCCTCTCATCCGTCGTGATGATCGCGGCGCTCGCGGTGCGCGACGCCATCGGCGAAGCGGCTCCCGACCTCGCGCCTGAGATCAAGTGGCCGAATGACATCCTTCTTACGCGTCTGAAGACGTGCGGGATCCTGGTCGAGACCACTCGCGATGGCCCAAACGGTACGTTCAGCGTTCTCGGTATCGGAGTCAACGTGAACTGGGATACCGCCTCGGTTCCGGAGATCGCGGAGACGTCAACGAGCCTCAGCCGAGAGACGGGCCGGTTCGTTCCGCGTGCCTCAGTGCTTATCCCACTCCTGGGCCGCGTCGAAACCCTCTATGAGGCTGCGAAGAACGGTGATGACATCCTCGGTCGCTGGAAAAGTCAACTGGTGACACTTGGCCGAGCCGTGGTGGTGACGAGTCGTGACACTGAGATCGAAGGTATCGCGGAGGATGTCGAGGCGTCTGGCGCGCTGACCGTCCGTGATGCATTCGGAGCGCTCCACACGGTTCGGGCCGGGGACGTGACGCTCAAGGAGTGAGAACTCCTCGGCACGGGTAGACTGGGTTCGGAACCTCATCATGCACATGAACCAGCAAACATCTGTCGCCGCACCCGCGGATGTTCCGGAAGCGGCCATGGTGACTGCGCCGCTTGGTGCGCCAGAACGCTATCGATTCCTGCGCACAGTTCTCCGCATGGGCGCAGTCCTCGGATTCTCGACCGCCATCGCGTTGGTGCTTATCTACGCGGGTGACTTCATCACGCGCATCGGCACGTGGGGGTACCTGGGCGTCTTCGTTGTCCAAGTCCTGAACAGCGCAACAATCCTGTTCCCGGCACCCGGGCATGCGTATACATTCGCGGTCGCCGGATCGCTGAATCCCGTGGTCATTGGCGTCGTCGGAGGGGTAGGGGCTGGCATCGGCGAATTGACCGGGTATCTGCTTGGGGCCACTGGACGCAGCATGCTCGCAGAATCACGCTGGTATGCCCGCTTCGACGCGATTGCCCACCGTTGGTCCTGGGCTGCCATCTTCGGCATCGCGGCCCTGCCGCTCCCATTCGACTTCGCCGGTGTATGGGCAGGTGCGTACCGGTACCCGGTCTGGAAATTCCTCTCACTCGTCGCAGCAGGCAAGGTCATCAAAGTGACGCTCATCGCCGGTGCCGGGTACTACAGCATCCCGTATCTCCTGAGACTCGCGGCCTGATCCAGACCCTTTCGATAGAATGCGCTTCGGACTACCGAGTCCGAAACCGACGCACTCGCCCAACGTCCTGAGGTCCAATGATGCAGCGCCCCGTCCGAAACCTGCCCGGCTCGGAAGACCTCATCGGTCGGTCGGCGAGTCGACTCGCTGATCTGGAAGCGCTGCTGTCCGGGGTCCTCGACCGCTGGGGATACGAAGAGGTCCGAACACCAATCATCGAGGACGCCGACCTGTTCCTTCGCAAGTCAGGTGGAGAACTGGCTGCTCGGTTGTACCGGATCGATGACCCCGGAGGGGCCCGTGCGGCGCTAAGGCCGGAGTTCACCGCCTCGACGATCCGAACGTTCGTCGGGCTGGATTCGCGGCCACTGCTCCCCGTGCGTTGGAGATACGCCGGTCCTGTGTTCCGCCACCAGGGCCCTCAAGACCATATAGGTGCGACCCAGACCACACAGGTGGGGGCCGAATTGATCGGGTCGTCGTCGCGCTTAGCAGACGTCGAGACGGTGCTGATCGCCTGTGATGGGATCCGGCGCGCGGGGATCACTGGCGCTTCGATCCGATTTGGCCACCTCGGCACCGTTGATACCCTCCTCCAGGCATTCGGGTTATCCGATCGTGCGGAGTTGTTTCTGCTTACAAGACTGGGCAGCCTCCGCGAGCGCGGCGATGCGATTGAAGAAGTGCTGTATGAGGCACGCCTGCTGCGCGTGACGACGGATGGCGTTGGGGATGGCCCTCGATCGCCTTCTACGGCGCTCATGGACCTTGCCCCTCAGCAGGCTAGAGCGGTCGCCCGACAGCTCGTGACGTCGCTTGGCCCCGCGTGGGTTGGAAGCCGCAGTATGGAGGACGTCGAAGAACGACTGCTCGCGAAGCTCCAGTCCGTCGAAGACCCGGCACGGCTGCGTGAGGCGCTCAGCCTCCTCACGGAGATCTCGTCGATCACGGGTGATCCGGCAACGGTCATGCCCGCAGTTCAAGAGATTGTTCAGGCGCATGGGTTGGATCGCAACCTGTTGGAACCCGCACATGAAATGGCGCGTTTCCTCGCCGCTTCAGGCCGGCTCGACGGAATCGACGTGACGTGGGACTTCGGTTTCGCTCCGGGGCTTGCATACTACACCGGCCTTGTGTTCGAGATCGTCCACCCAGACCTGCCCGGTTGGCCCCTCTGCAGCGGCGGCCGGTACGATGGATTGATCAATGCGCTTGGCGGACCCGACATCCCAGCGCTCGGATTCGCCTACATGATTCAAGCGATCCAAACAGCACTCGCAAACGCCCCCAGCGGGGAAGCATGGTCTCGGAAGCGCGCGCTGGAAGCGGTGATCGTTCCGCGGCGCCTCGCCGACTCAGCCGGAGCGCTCGCTGAAGCGGAGCGCATCCGTAACGAGGGAGAGGGAAAGACCGTCGTTATCTACCCCGAGCCTGGAGAGGTGGACGCAGCTCGCGAATATGCGCTCGCGAATGGGGCCCGGACGTTCGTCATGATTGGCGCCGAGGGCGCACATTCCGTCTCATTAGAGGACCTGCCGGGATGACCCTGCGAGTTGCGATTCCAACGAACGCAGAATTGTTGGACGACACCGTCGACTTTCTGGCTGAGTGCGGCATTCGTATCTCGCGGCGTAGCGCCAGGAGCCTGTCCGCCCCAGTCGCCGGCGTGCCGGACTCAATGGCGCTGTTTCAGCGCTCCGCTGACATCCCGCTCAAGGTCGAGGAGAGGACCGCCGACCTCGCAGTGGTAGGACTCGATCGGTATCTCGAATCGACTCCCGACGGCACCGAGACCATCATCCTCTACGCAGATCTCGGCTACGGAGAGTGCCAGCTCATGCTCGCCGTGCCGGAGGCGTGGATCGACGTTGAGTCGGTCTACGACCTCGCGGACCTCTCCGTGGCTATGCGTGAGGAAGGCAAAGAGCTCCGTGTTGCCACCAAGTACCCTCGGTTGACGTCGCGGTTCCTCTACCGCCACGGGATGAACTACTTCTCGGTCGTGGGCTCCGCAGGAGCGATGGAGGCGGCCCCGCTGATGGGGTACGCGGACGTCATCGCCGACATCGTGGAGACCGGTACGACGCTTCGTGAGAACCGCCTCAAGACGCTAGCCGACGGGTGCGTACTTGAGTCCAGGGCTGTCCTCATTGGCAACCTTCGCTCGTTGTCCGAGGACGAATCGAAGAAGGAAACTCTTCGGTTCGTACTGGAGTTGATCGAAGGGCGCCTGAATGCGAATGATGTGTATTCGGTCACCGCGAACGTCCAGAGTGAAACCGAACACGCTGTTGTCGCGGCTGTCCTGCAACACCCTGAGATCGCTGGGCTTCAGGGTCCGACAGTCTCCCGGGTCTATAGCAAAGACGGGCCGCCCATCGCGTGGTACGCGGTTACAGTGGTCGTGCAGCGAGCCAATCTCTTGAAGGCAGTCGAAGACCTCCGCGACATCGGCGCAAGCGGGATCACTGTCAGTCCTGCTGCGTACGTATTCCGGGACAGGTCACCTTCGTACGAGGCCTTCCTGGAGGCGGCCGGACGATTCGAGGGCTGACGACTGATCGAGATATCGATGGCTGGACGCCCCGGCCATCGATAGAATAGCCCGAACGTGAGCCGTCTCGGCGCCACGACCGCTACCAGAGAGGCTGAATTGCCACTACTCGGCGTACACATGAGCGTTATTCAAGAGGTGGTCGAACGCCTCAGCGTGCCCGAGCTCAGCCGACACATGGGCGCGGCACTGCTAGGGTGCACTGCGCCGGATCGACGGGTCATGACCCAACAGCCTCGGCAGGAGACGCATTTCTTCGAACTCGAGACTGATGGTATCGGCGATGGATTGAAGGGTCTTCAACGCGCCCACCCCGAGATCGCAGCGGACCCGCGCTCCCTCCGGTGGTCCGTTCGGGCGCTAATGGTTGGGTACGTCTCGCACCTTGCCGCCGATGAGGCTTGGATCGTTCATGTATACAGGCCCTACTTCGACAACGATGACTACCTGGGCGCGGATCCTGCTCGAAACATCCTTGACCGTGCGTTGCAATACGACCTCGAGCGGGAGATTCTCGAAGATCAGGATCGTTTGACCCCGTGGCGTATTGAGCTCGGATCCGGACCACCGGACGGCGTGCCCGATCGGTTCATCCCGGAGGACATACTGATCGAGTGGCACGAATTCGTCGTGAACAGGGTGCTCGCGCGCGAGGGCGGATGGCGGGAGTTTCCTCGCTTTATTGCTAGGTTCCGGGACGATCCCGGACTCACGGAGGAGGAAGTGGAGAGGTTCCTGGCTAATCCACAGTCCATGTTCCGGCGCGTCTACGAAAAGGTCCCACGAGACACACTTAAGCGCTACAGACAACAAGCTGTTGAGGCGTCGATTGAGATGGCGCAGGTGTTTCTAACTTGAGAGTCTTGAGCGGACTCGATGACGCGTACCGGGCGCTCATTCACCCTGCGCCCTGGCTGGATCCCCCCATTCCTGAGTCGACACTCCGATTCCTCGAGAAGGCGTTCGGTGAACCGATCTCCGCCGCGGATGCAGTGCAACGGATCCTCTCCGAGGTCCATCGGCTGGGCGACGACGGGGTCCGGGACCTCGCGCGGCGGTTCGATGGCGTCGAGTTGACCGCTCTCGAGGTGTCGCGAGAAGAGATTGCGCAGGCATATAACCGGGTCGACACCGATGTCATCGACGCACTCCACCTCGCTGCTGCTGAGATCGAAGCGTTCCATGCGCACCAGTCGCGACAGAGCTGGCTCGATTTCGGTCGAGGCGTTGGGCAAGCAGTTCGTCCCATCCACCGCGTGGGAATCTTCGCTCCGGGGGGACTTGCTGCATATCCGTCCACCGTCTTGATGATTGCCGTTCCGGCGAAAGTCGCCGGCGTCCCGGAGGTCGTGCTGTCGACCTTGGCCCGCGACCGTGGGCAGGTTCCGCCTGTGGTCCTCGTCGCCGCCAGCATCGCGAAAGTGGACCGGGTCTTTCGGATCGGCGGGCCTCCAGCGATTGCAGCCATGGCGATCGGGACGGAGTCCGTACCCAAAGTCGCTAAGGTCTTCGGCCCCGGCAATTTGCTCGTGCAGTTGGTCAAACGCGCCGTGTATGGAATCGCTGGCGTCGATGCACTCCAGGGTCCGTCTGAAACGATTGTGTTGGCCGATGACCGCGCCGACCCAGCGCTATGCGCCGCAGACCTGCTCGCACAGGCAGAGCACGACACCGATTCGCGCCCAGTGCTCGTCACGACGTCACAGAGACTCGTGAACCGCATCGAGCGCGAGATCACCCGTCAATTGGCCGATCTCCCCGAAGAGTCACCTGCTCATGTTGCGATGGAGGGGCACGGCGCGGCGGTCGTCGTAGAGACGCTCGAGGAGGCCATCGCATTCTCCAACGCGTTCGCGCCAGAGCACCTTTGCCTACTGGTCAACGAGCCGTGGGAGTTGGTGCCCAAGATCACCGCGGCCGGCGCCGTGTTCGTTGGCGCAGGCTCTCCTGAGGTCCTGGGTGACTATGTGGCCGGTCCAAGCCATGCGTTGCCCACAGCTGGAGCAGCGTTCCACAGCTCACCCGTGAGCGTGTTCGACTTCCTGAAGGTGACCAGCGTTGTCGCCGTCCCTCCAGACCGAGTCCGGCGAATCGGCCCAGCCGGTGTCACGATTGCCCGTGCCGAGGGCATGATGGCCCACGCGAATGCCCTCGCATTGCGGTTGCCACCTCCGTACGAATTTGGGGACTGAGAGCGCACCAGCAATGAAGCAACCCGCGGAGCGCGACGCCTCCGCTCAGGTCGACCAGGGACTATCCAAGACGCGGAGCACGTGGTTCGGTCGCGTAGCGCGACTCTTCACCGAGCCGAAAATCGACCCTGAGCTGTGGGATGGTCTCGAAGACGCGTTGATCGGTGCCGACGTTGGCGTGGATCTGAGCGAGGATCTGGTTACGCGGACGCGGGATCGAATCCGTCGCGAGGGAATGGACCGACGCAAAGGCGTGAAGGAGGCGCTGATCCTGGAGATGACCGAAACGCTTCGCGTGCCCGCAGAGGCGCACGACGCGCAGCCCCGAGGTGCGGATACAGTAGAGATCGTTCTGGTGGTCGGCGTGAACGGGAGCGGAAAGACCACGAGTATCGCCAAGCTCACGCAGCGTCAATTGTCGGCAGGGCGGTCCGTCCTATTGGCTGCGGCGGACACCTTTCGCGCGGCCGCGATCGAGCAGCTCCAGCACTGGGGGAACCGTCTCGGGGTAGACGTGATCGCGCACCAACACGGTGCCGACCCAGCAGCGGTTGTGTTCGACGGCATCGAGGCCGCTCGGGCGCGCGCCGTGGATACCGTGATCATAGACACGGCTGGGAGACTTCACACGAAGTCAAACTTGATGGAGGAGCTGAAAAAAGTTCGACGGGTCATCGATCGGGCCATGCCCGAGGCGCGTGTCCGGGTCGTTCTGGTGCTTGACGCGACGACCGGTCAAAACGGACTGTCCCAAGCGCGCGAGTTCATGACTGCTGTCGATGTCCACGAGATCGTCCTGTCGAAGCTCGATGGCACATCGAAAGGGGGTATCGCACTCGCGATCGCCTGCGCGTTGCGGATCCCGATTGCATATATCGGGACTGGGGAAGGGATCGATGACCTGGTGGATTTCGAGCCAGCGGCCTTCGCAAGAGCGCTCGTCGGGTAGGGGCCGGGCGTCTCAGTAGATATGGTTCACCTGGTGCCGTGGCTTCTGACGGCTCAGGTCGTTGGCCTGGCGGCGGTTCCTTGGGGATTCTTGCTGTTCCGCAGCCTGCCGGACCGGGGGTATGGGCTCTCCAAACCCCTCGGACTGCTCATCCTAACGTACGCCTACTGGGCGATGGTGACCGCAGGCGTCCTCCCAAACGGCCCGTTCTCGCTCGGTGTCGTTCTGCTCGTCTTCCTCGCAGCGTCTGCGATCTTGCTCCGCAGCCAACTTGACGAGATCCGGTTCTTCGTCCGTCACAATTGGCGTCTTCTGGCGGTCGAAGAAGTCGTGTTTGTCATGGCCTTCGCCGTCCTTGTGCTGTATCGCGTCCTCTTCCCTGACGTGACCGTGACGATAGCAATCACCGGTCTGACGACTGAACAGCCAATGGACCTAGCCTTCCTAGCTAGTTCAATCCGCAGCCAGGATTTCCCGGTGGCGGATCCGTGGTTGGCGGGGCACTCCATCAGCTACTACTACCTCGGCTATCTGTCGCTCAGCCTGCCGGCCCAACTCTCGTTTACTCCTCCTTGGGTCGCGTACAACCTGGGCCTCGCGACGGTGTTTGCACTCGCGGCGGTCGCCTGCTTCTCGCTCGTGGCCAACGCCATCACCTTGGCGAACCTCCGGGGACTGGCTCGAACTCGGTTCACACCTCTGGCGTACTTCGGTGGGGCGGTGGCATCGGTACTGCTCCTCGTGAGCGGGAACTTCGAGGGTGGATGGCAGGCGGTGAAACGCCTCGCACCATGGGGCGACGCAGGTCTGCTGGCCGACCCGAACTGGTGGTTCTGGCCGAGCCGCATCATCGCGGACGGATCGTACGCTGATCCAATCGACGAGTTCCCGGCGTTCAGCTTCATCCTTGGGGATCTCCATCCCCACCTGATGGCGATCCCCTTCACCCTACTGGCGCTTTCGCTCGCCCTGGCCTGGATTGCTCGCGAGCGACCTGCTGCTGCCCGTTGGCCCCTCGACCAACCAGGGGAGGCGGTGCTGATCGGATTGATCATCGGTGGGTTGGGGTTCATGAACGCGTGGGACCTCCCTGCCTATCTCCTTGTTTTCGTCGGGTCAGTCGCGGTCGTGCGCCTTTGGCAAGCCACGGAGGAGTTCCGGGAGGCACCAACACAATGGATTCCGATCGCGTCCGACATCCTTGGCCCCGCGGCAGCGATCATGGCGCTCTCGATCGTTCTCTACCTTCCGTTCTACGTCGGTATCGACATCCAGTTGCGAGGGATCGTGCCGGTCACGGAAACGGGGACGGACTGGGGCCATTACCTCCGGATCTGGGGACCGCTCCTCATCGCGGTTCCGATGGCGCCGGTATTGCTCTGGTCACGCCTTCGGAACACCGGATTACGCCGTGCGATGGTGGCAACCGCCGTCCTTGGAGGAGCGCCACTGGTCGTGTGGACGATTGTCGTCTCCTTGTCGTCGGTTCTGCCATTCGATCACGGTGCTTCATTCGGCGTAAGTTCCATAGGGCGCCGGTGGCTGATTGCGCTTCCGGCGGGTCTGGTATTCATTGCCGGGCTGGGAGCGTTGATGCCGTCTCGGTGGGAGCGGAGGCCTGCGCCTGGAACGACTTTCATCCTGCTCGTCATCACCGCCGGAGCGTTCGCCATCCTTTTGCCGGAGTTGTTCTTCGTCAACGACGCCTTCGGTACCCGCATGAATACGGTCTTCAAAACGCATTACCAGGCGTGGGTCCTATTCTCTGTCGCCGCCGGGTTCGGGGCCGCTTGGATGCTCACGCGGCCCCGGCCTGCGAACACCTGGGTAGCCGGAGCATCGTTCGCAGGGATGCTCGCTGCCGCCGTCCTGGTTACAACTGCGGTCACCTATGGACCCGCCGCTGCGTGGACGCGCGTTTCAATGTCGCATGGCGCGAGCCTCGGTTTGGACGGCCTCTCAACATTTGCGATGGAGTATCCGGACGAGAATTCGGCCATACGGTGGTTGCACCGGAACGCGGTTAGCGACGCCGTTGTGCTCGAGGCCGTCGGCACGCCGGAACGGTTTGACTACAGTGACTTCTCGCGAGTTTCTGCTATCACAGGCATACCCACCGTCTTGGGTTGGCAGGGACATGAGGCCCAATGGCGTGCGGCAACTCACACCTACATAGGACGCCGCGAGGACGTGGATGCGATCTATGCGGCTGTGGATCCGCAGGAATCGCGGAGACTTATGGATCTGTACGACGTCGATTACGTATTCGTCGGTCGACTCGAACGCGAGCGATACGGACCAGACGTGCTTGAACGATTGAATGCCGTCGCCCCTGACGCTCGGGTCAACACTTGGGGAACGGTCACGATCCTGGATGTGCGTCCCAGTTAATGCCCTTTAGCAGGTCGAGTGATATTGGCGTATCTCGGTCGAGGGTTGATAGCCTCGAGACACATACGAGGAGAGGGGACTCCGGCCCCATTCCACCCGAACTTCATTGCCAATGGCACACGGCGTGTACAACGTAAGCATGGGAACTAATACACCCGAAACACTCCAGGACTCTCCTGCCAATGAGGATTCCGGCGCCCTGGACAACGAGTCCCGTACGCCGTCTGGACAGACGAGAACGGACCAAGCGAGCGAAACGATCGTCGCATGGGGCGTTCGGTCGCTGGGCCGCGGAACGACGAACCTCCGAACCCCCGCCGTTATGGTCGGTGTCGCGATCGTGCTGATCGCGGCAGGGCTCCGTCTCTGGGACCTCGATGCGCGGGCATTCCATCACGATGAGTCCCAACACGCATACTACAGTTGGGTCCTCAGCGAGTGGGGTGGGTACACGCACAACCCCTTGCTGCATGGCACGTTCCAGTTCATCGGTACCAGCGTCGTATTCGGCCTATTCGGCGCTTCGGATGCTTCCGCCCGTCTACTCCCCGCGTTCGCCGGGATCGCAGTGGTCGCGATCCCCCTCGTGCTGTTCAGACGTGAACTCGGCAATTGGGGCGCGGCCGTCACGTCTCTGCTGCTGGCCGTGTCGCCCGGGATGCTGTACTTCAGCCGCTTCGCCCGCAACGACATCTATATGGTGTTGTGGACCTTGCTGATCTCCTGGACGCTGTGGCGATTCCTCGAAACACCAAGATTCCGATATCTGTACATCGCCGCGGCCGTCCTTGCGATTGCATTCGCGACGAAGGAACTCACCTACCTCGTAGTCCTGGTATTCATGTCTTACCTGCTTCTGAGAGCAGTGCTTGATCTCAGGGACACCACCGAGCCGGGCGAGGCCGGATGGTACGGGAACGCGTTGGCCAGCCTGCGCAGTCTACGGGGCTTCGGACGCCTGAAGCGGATCCCGGTGGCCGTCTGGCCACCTGCCGTGGGGTTCCTCGTCTTGCTGCTGAGCTTCGCGATTCCGCTTGGCAGTGCTGGCGCCGCCATATTTCAGAGCCGCCTTGGCCTCGTTTTGGCGAACCCCGATCCGCGCTCCGCAGGGGATAGCGGTTTCTTGTCGTTCGATGGCCCAGTAGGCGCGCCAATCTCCAACGCGACGGGGTTCATGTCATCGATCTTCGAATGGCTCGCCAGCGTGACCGGCATTCAGATCACGAGCGCATCGGCGCTGGAGAGCCCACTGGCTCCGGCACTCTCACTGCTCGGTATCACCGTTCAGGCGTTCGATGTCGCAGCGATCGTGGTGCTGGTGCTTCTAGGGATCAGTTGCACGCTCGGCGTTCTGTGGGGCGGTTGGCGGTGGGTCGCGGCCGCTGGCATCTTCTGGGTGTCGTTCGCGTTCCTCTTCACGACGGCGTTCACCAACTGGGTCGGTCTCGCCAGTGGCTTGTGGCAATCGCTGGGCTACTGGGTTGCGCAGCAGGACGTCGCTCGTGGCGATCAACCTTGGTACTACTATCCCATGCTCCTCGGTACCTACGAATACGTACCGTTGATCGCAGGGATCGCCTCTGCTGCTTACCTCGTATGGAAACGAGACACCTTCGGCGTCTTTCTCGCCTATTGGTTCCTCTCCATGTTCGCGCTCCAGACCTACGCGGGTGAGAAGATGCCATGGCTCTCCATCCACCTGACCTTACCGCTGATTCTGCTGAGCGGACGCGGGTTGGGCATCCTGGGACTTCAGACCTGGCGCAAACGAGGTGTGCTCACCCAACGTCAAGGGTTCGTTCGTTGGGGAGCGATTGCAGGGGTCGTCATTCTGGGCACGATGACCGTGCAGTCCGCGACCCGAGTCAGCTTCGCGAATGGCGACATCCCCGTCGAACTGTTCGTGTATACCCAGACGTCACCATCGTTGGCGAAGACGGTCGACGAAATCGATCGGCTCGCGGCGGAGACCGGCCTGGGACAAGCACTGCCGATCACGATCGACACCATGGGTGGGCTGGGATGGCCGCTCTACTGGTACCTCCGGGACTACGAGGCCGTGGACTACCGGTGCCTCGGAGACCCAGGAAGCTGCGGTCAGGGCGCAACCCCCCTGTCGGCTGTGTCCCCGGCCGGTCAGGTCCTTATCGTCGACGGCGACAACGAATTCGTTGCCGAGCCATATCTCGAAAGGTACGGTGCAGGCATTCGTATCCCGTTTCGGCAATGGTTTCCTGAGGCTGCCTATCGCAGTCAACACCGAGTACGTGGTCTCACAATCACGGATCTCGTTGGCGGCTCGTTCCATCCGGCTACTTGGGCGACAATCTGGGAGTATTGGCGGGGCCGCGAGTTGCCGATGGACCTTGGGAGGATAGATGCTGTCGTGTACTTCCCGGAGGGTTTCGATGTCGTGCCGTTGACGAGCGCAGCGCCTGGTAGTCCGCCTCGGTCGCAGGGGTAACCGGTCAGTCGTGGTGAAACGGCGTAGCCTGATCGGCGTCGCGATCAGTTTCCTCTTCATCGGTGTGGTCTTCTGGCGCGTCGATTCGGGCGCTTTCTTCGATGCGCTAGCGAGGACGAACTACCTTTTGATCGCCCCCGCCGCTGGCGTGTACTTCGCAGTGTTTTGGCTGCGAGCCGTTCGCTGGCGGGTCCTCCTGATCCCCATAGGCCCCGTGAGCACGGGCCGTTCGTATTGGGTCGCGACCATCGGTTATGCGATCAATAACGTGCTGCCGTTCCGTGTCGGAGAGTTCGCCCGCGCGTTCTTGATCCGACGGAACCCGGGATACCCCGCCTCGTCTACGTTGGCGACGATCTTTGTCGAGCGCGTCCTCGATGGGCTGACGCTGCTCGTCTGGCTCGGGGCGGCCTTTGCGGTGTTCTCGTCGACCTGGGACCCTTCGCCGACGATGCAGTTCGCCATGCGCGGCGCGGTCGCCCTGGCCGGCCTGGCCGTGCTATCGGTTGTTCCACTCGTCGCGGCGCCCGCCTGGTCCCTCCGGCGCGTCGACGGGGTCCTTCGCGTCGTTCCGCAACGGTTCAGACCGCCCGCGCAGGAACTCGCCGTCGGTGTCGTTCATGGGTTCTCATCACTCCGGGGCGGCCGACCGCTCTTGGCAGTGGTTGGACTCTCGCAAGCGATCTGGATTGGGGAAACCGTGGTGTATTGGCTCGTCGCGGTGGCCATGGGAATCGATGTCGCCTGGTACGTCCTCGGCGCCGCTGTCGCCGCTTCGAACCTCGCGACGAGCGTGCCGTCGACTTCTGGAGCCATTGGCCCGTTCGAGTTGCTCGCGAAGGAAGTGCTCATCCTCGCTGGGATCGCAGCCGGGACTGCTGCCGCCTATGCGGTGTTGGTCCATCTCACGCTGCTCGTCCCCGTAACGGCTCTGGGGGCCGTGTTCTTGACCGCTGAAGGCGTGTCGTTACGCAACGCTATCAAACAAACCGAGCCCGCGGAGGTTACGAACTCGTGAGATTCGGTGTGATCGGCGGCGGGGTTGGGGGGCTCGGAGCAGCCTATGAACTGACGAAAGCCGGACACTTCGTTGCAGTATACGAGCGGGCGCCGTTCCTCGGTGGACTAGCGTCGACCTTCGATGTCGGCGGCGGAAGGCTCGAACGGTTCTATCACCACTTGTTTTTGTCCGACACCACCATCATCGATCTCCTCGGAGAGCTCGGTCTGGCCGATCGGCTGATCTGGGAGAAATCCAAGGTTGGGTATCTTACCGACGGCCGCATCCATCCGTTCTCGACCGCGCTCGACTTACTCCGCTTCAAGCCAGTCCCGTTTCTGGATCGTATTCGCATGGGGTTGGTCACCCTCTACCTCCAGCGCCTCAAAGACTGGAAGAAACTTGAGAGTGTCACTGCTGCGTCGTTCATGCGCCGGTGGGCCGGGGAACGGAACTACCGAGCCATCTGGGAACCGTTGCTCCGAGGAAAATTCACCGTGTACGCGGAGGAGCTTGCAATGCCGTGGCTGTGGAGCAAGTTCGCCACCCGCGTCGCGTCGCGCAAGGGCATCCTAGGGAGCGAGAGGCTCGGCTACATCTCCGGAAGCTGGCAGGTCTTGGTTGATGAGCTGGAACGGCGCATCGTGGAGGCAGGCGGTGAGATCCACGCCGGCGTCGGTGTCCGGCGCATCAGGACGTCGGGGTCCGCGGTGACCGGCCTCGTACTCGACGATGATGCCGGAACGGAGGTCTCCCTCGATTCCGTGATTGCCACCGTTCCCAGCTTTGTTCTCCCGAACCTCGTCGACCTCCCCGAGGACTATGAGCGGAAAACGAGGTCCGTTGACTACGAGGGCGCGATCGCGGTCGTTTGGGTGTTGAATCGGAGCCTGTCCCCAATCTACTGGCTCAACGTTGCGGACGAGGACATCCCGTTCATGTTGGTTCTTGAGCAGACGAACCTGGTGCCGCCCAGCGAGTACGGCGGAAAGCACATCATCTATACCGCCAACTACGTCACGCGTGACGATCAGCGGTGGGGGATGTCCGAAACCGAGATCGTCGCTGATTACATCCCGCACCTCCGAAAGATCAATCCCGATTTCGACGAATCGTGGATCGAGCAGACCCACGTCCACAAGGAGCCGGCCGCGCAACCGATCATGACGGTCAACTACAGTCAGAAAATCCCGCCCGTCCGCACGCCGATCCGTGGCCTCTGGCTCGCGTCGATGAGTCAGGTCTACCCGGAGGATCGTGGGACGAACTACAGCATCCGGCTGGGCCAACGCGTAGCCCAACAGGCAATGCAAGAAACCGGCGAAAAACCCTCTTAGTCCGGCTTCACCTGTAACGTTATCTCAACCTCGACCGGGGATCCCAGCGGGAGCGCTGCCATGCCGATCGCTGAGCGGGCATGTCGGCCGTGGTCTCCAAACAGGTAAACGAGCAGGTCCGAAGCGCCGTTCGCCACGCCTGATTGGCCAACGAAGTCCGGCGCTGATGCCACATACACCGTCATCCGGACGACCCGTTCAATCCGGTCCAGATCGCCTAACGCATCCTGCGCGACAGCTAGGGCATTCAACACGGCGACCTCCGCGGCGGTCTTCGCCACCTCCGGGGTGACCTCCGAACCAACGTGTCCGGACGCCACCAACTCGCCGTCCCGGATAGCAACCTGGCCTGCTAAGAACAGGAGGTCTCCCGCTCGGACCGCGGGTACGTAGTTGCCGCCAGGGCGACCGACGGCCGGCAACGTCAAGCCTCGCTCTTCTAACTGCTCAGTTACGCTCATCGTCCCCTCCGGGGGGCGGCATCGGGGCCGCCACCAACACCAACGATACCGCGACTCGCCCGATCCCGACGTCGGGTCACCGTTGCGAATCTCATGTGAGACGGTGCATCTCCAGCGCGGATCGTGATCAGTTCAGCAGACGGAGGTCTGACAACGCGGCGTAGTGTGGATATTTGCCTTCGAACACCGGGGCGTGATCTTCGGTTCGCAATGGCACGGGCAAGTCGGCCCCATCCCTCCTTGCCCGACTCACAACTACCTGGTCTTCGCCGAGTGCTGCTCCAAATCCCGTGCTCTGTACGAGGACGCCAAACCGCCCGAACTTATCCGGTGCTGTGAGTTCCAGCATGGGCATTCGATTCGCATTGACGAGCGCTTCGGACAGGTCTGGCGCTCTCCGAAGCCCATCGACCAGGGTCTGGATGCCAAGCTTCTTGAGGTAACGCTGCTGGGTGAACAATCCCTCCGTGGTCATGCCAGCGGATTCGCCGGTCAGAGCGAGCGCCGTGAAGTCTACGTGGGCGGTAATGTCTTGCTTCCCAACCCGGATGTAGGGATTCGCTGATGACACGTGGCGGTGGTGACACATCAACGTCCCGCGCCGTCGCTGCTCTGAGAACAACATTCTTGCGGGGTAGCCGTAGTCAATCGTTACTGAGAACCCGCGATTGATGGAGGCCGAAATCTGGGCGAAGAACGGCGGACCGACGAGGTCGACCTCTGCTTGGCAGCCCTCTGGCAACTCCACGCCAACGTGAGTGAAGTACGCCTCGATTTCGGGCGTCGACGGAGTATCGAGCAACTCAACGAAACCCTGACTCCCGACATCAACCAACAGCTCATAGATGCGTCCGCCCTGGTTGACAACACGATATCGGGGGTTCGCGTCGAACAACTCGTTCGACAAGAAGACACCGGTGCCTACGCTGGTCTCGTTTGTACCCTCGGACCATGCGATGTCGGGGCGGTCGCCCGCGTCGGAAATGTCGACCTGCCCAGTGCGCCCGACCTCGATAATGTGGTAGTCGATGGACTGGCTGAAGGCCGGATTGAGAGACCGGGCATAGGCGAGGACGTCAAAGGCCAACAATCCTTTTCCACCGCCGCCTTCCACGACCGAGAAGGACTCGGGCTGGCTCAGAAGCTCCCACATGCGCTCGAGTTGGAGCGCCAACATCGCACCGAAGGCAGGATGGGCTGATGGTGCGGTGTAGAAGTCACCGTCACGGCCCACGTGATCCACGCCGGATGTGTAGTAACCCTCGTCGGGGTCGTAGAGCGCCGCGCGCATGAAATCGGCGAAGGGGATAGGACCCCTTCGCCGTATGTCGTCTCGGATGCGGGCCTCGAGGTTCGGTCGGCCCTTGTTCGGTCGAGCGGTCAGGTGATCTCGTAGCTGTCGAGGATCTGCTGCGTCTCTCTGCGCCTGAGCCCACCGACAACGCGCTCGTACCGACCCTCGAGTGGCTCCGAACGTCCGTCTTCGTACACGAGCCCAACCGGGACACCCGGCGCACGCGCGATGTCCCATGCCTTGACGATGTCGTTCACATCGTGGTCCTCAGGGATCGGATAGATCTTGGGCGCCATGTCTTTCTTCGGATTACCGCGCAGGATGTCCAGCGTGTCGTTGTAGGTCGGGCACGGAGACTGGACATGGACGATCGAGAAGCCGGGATAGTTCATGGCATCTCGGATCATCGTCGTCAACTCGCGTACTTGACTGGAAAACCCGGAGGCCACCTGCGACACGCCCATCGCCAGATACAACTCAAGCGGCCTCATGGAAGCCTCAACCTTGCCGCCTGGAGTGGTCGGCGTCACGACTCCGAGCTCAGTTGTCGGTGAACTCTGGCCCTTGGTCAGGCCGTAGACGCCGTTGTCCATGACCACGGCCGTCACGTTCAGATTCCGCTGCGCTGCCGGTCCAATGTGCTCGAACCCAATGCTCAGGAAATCTCCGTCGCCAGCTGTGATCAACACGTCGAGGTTCGGGTTGCCCATCTTGACGCCGAACGCCAAAGGCAAAGTGCGGCCATGGATTCCGTGGAACCCAAAGGGCTGATCGCCCTCAATGAGGTGCACCATGTTCCCGGAACAACCAATACCCGCCACCACCACGTTGTTTTCGACCGGTACGTCCTGCTCGGTCGTCCGCTGCTGGATCGCCATCTCGATTGCGCGCTTCACGCCGAAGTCGCCACAACCAGGGCACCATTTGAAATCGTATTCAGGGTTGCGCTTTGTCATGCTTACACTCCTGCTTTCGCGGCGACGCCGCGGTGTGCTTCGACGTGTTGTCGTACTCGTTTCACGAGGTCAGCGACCTTAAATGGGAGACCCGTGTACTGCGTGATCGCCTCGGCGTTTACGCCCTGTTGGCGCAGAATCGCCGCGAACTGACCGAGGTAATTCAACTCGGGGACGAGAACGAGTTCCTTCGACCGCAACTCCTCCAGCAGGGCTGGAGGCAGCGGGTTCAGGTACATCGTGAAATTCCACGCGACCGGAACACCCTCCTGTTCCAAAAGGTCGTACGCCTCGCTCATGGGTCCCTTTGACCCGCCCCAGGGGAGCACAGTGATCGGGTGGTGCGAATTGCGACTCTCGAAGGTCCCGTCCTTCAGGAGCTCCAACTTCGAGAACCGCCGATCCGTCATGTCCACGTGTCGTTGAGGAAGGTGCGTCGTGTCGCCGATTGAGTCGTGCTCGCTGGCGTTCGCCACGTATGCCCCCGGTCCTCCCGGAATCGGCATAGGCGAGAGCTCTGCGGCATCGTACCGCTGGTACCCGTTCGTTCCGGTGTAGGTGAGCCGCCGGTCGTCCTTGACCGTGGAGAGGTCCGGTTTCGGGATGTTCTGCGTCCGCTCGGACAGCATGTGCTCGGAAAGAAGGATCACCGGCCCTTGGTATCGTTCCGCCCAATTGAGGGCGATGCTGGCGGCATAGAAGCACTCCTCCACTGTCCCCGGTGCGATCACCGGCAACTCGGCATCGCCGTGGGCCGGATGGAGCGCCATGTACAGGTCGGATTGTTCCGTCTTGGTCGGCAGTCCGGTGGCCGGTCCTCCGCGCTGCACGTCCACCACAACCAGTGGAACCTCCATCATCCACGCCATTCCCAACCCCTCGCTCATGAGCGAGAACCCTGGGCCGGCGGTTGACGTCATGGCCTTCTGGCCTGAGAAACCAGCGCCAGCGATGGTGTTGATGGACTCGATCTCAGAGCTCGCCTGGTAGACGAACTTCCCTTCGCCGCGAAGATTCGCTTCCATGAACTGGAGGATGCTGGTCGCAGGAGAGATCGGGTAACCGACAAAAAAGTCGACGCCGCCCGCGATTGCTCCGAGCGCGACTGAGTCGTTGCCCTTCATCAGGATCTGCTCGTACAAGGGTGGCTCGGGCGGCGCTAACTCGCCCAGCGAGTACCCACTCTGCTTCGCCGCATCGCGCCCCAGGTCCAGCCCCATCGCGTTCGCGGCGACGATTTGCTCGTCGTTCGCACGGCCCCGGGAGAACCGTCGGACGTTGAAGTCCTTCAGATACTGCTCCGGCCACTCCACGAAATGCTGAATTGCTCCGAGGATGACCATGTTGGCTGCCCGCGGGTTCCCCGTGGACTTCCCCAACTCCTCGAACGGGAGGGCGACCACGTTCATCGCTTGCCCGCTCGGCGGAAGGTCGAACGCTGCGGAGTCGTAAACGAGGATTCCTTCCGATGTCACTTCATCGTGATGGACCTCAAACGCCTCTTCGTTGAACGCGACCAGCACATCGAGCGCGTCCCCATTGCTGAGAGCAGGTGTTGTCGAGATGCGACACTGGCTCCATGTCGGGCCGCCCATGATCTGGGACGGGAACGTCACGTACGTCATGACGTGATAACCAACCTGAGCGGCGGCTGCTGCCAGCGCTTCGGCAGCGGTGACCATCCCTTGGCCGCCTTCGCCGACGAACCGCACCACGAAATCCTTCGTTGCCACGCAAGATCCTCCTGGTTTTGACGCGCGCTCACCCGCTGGAATACCTCAACGGCTAGCGGATTTACGGCGGGAAAGCGCGTTTCTCGTGGGACGTTATGTCCCTATCTTTTCACATGTCCCGCTTTAGACTTTGGCGTGCCGACAAAGTATAGCACCTCCGTCTGCGCCGAAGATCTCTACTCAATCCACCCTACAGCCCAACCACAACCGCAAACATATACGGCGGTTTCGATACGAATCGTTCACCGTTGCCTCGTCCCCCCGTGGGCATACATAAGACAAGACGGATCGCGGTCATGGTACCGGTGCCTGAGTGAGTGGGCAATCTGAACCCGAACGTCGGTGGACACAACCTCGACCAGTAGAATGACGGCTGTTCGAGTGCCACCGCCATGGACGCGCTGAACACATCGGTCCAAGAGCTGAAACAACTCGCAGCCGCGAGCGAAGGCCGGAACGTGGCCGATGCGCAGTTCCGGCGCCGGGTGGAGTCGCTGCTCGATCTTTTCTATACGGACATCGGCGAGATCCGTCACATCGAGCTCACGGGCCTCTTTGACCTGTTCCTGATCAAGGCGCTTTACGTGGAGCGGGGTAGCACAAGCATGGAGGCCGTCACCTACCTCGGCGATCTCATGGCGCGCCACCTCCGCGTCAGAGATATCTTTCCGATCCCTGACCTCGCGAACTACTTCTCACAGCTTCTCGAGAAAATGCTTGAAGAGACCGATCGCACCAATCAGCGGCCGCAGAATCTGTTCGAAGCGAACCGAGGGATCGGGGATAGCACGTTGTTCCTCCTCGGGATCTTCCCGGCAACACTGACTCGACGGCGTGGCAGACGCCACCGTTGGGGCGGTGGGTCGCCGCGGTTCGACTCGTCGTTCTACGAGCAGCTCGGGCGTCGTCACTACTTGTGGGCAGCGGAGCATGAGCTCGCCCAATGGACCGGCCAAGACCAGCTGATGACACGGCTGTCGAACCACTTCGACGTCTACGTGGGCGCGCTGCACGAGGTGGCAGAGACCTACATACACGGGTTCGACGTCGAACGAGTGACCAACCTCATGTTGGATAGCTACAACGCGTGGCGTCGTACCCGCGACGAGGTCCACATGGAGAACGTACGGAAGTACGCCGCTCTCCTCGCAATAGACCCGCGGCGGGCGTTTAGATGGGCGAGCAGGGGACGCAGGCGTCGCCTGCCTATCCTCGACCCGGCGAACGATTGATCGGTGCGCCGACACCGGCCGGGTTTGCCGCCTGCCTGTGGTTTGTCCTGAACGCGTCCCAACAAGGCTGCCGTGTATTATTGAGGAGCCCAGATTGGGAACGACCTGCCTACGCGGAGGGATCGCATAGCCTGGTCTAGTGCGGCCGCCTGCTAAGCGGTTTGACCTGTTAAAGGGTCACATGGGTTCGAATCCCATTCCCTCCGCCATTTTCGATATAGGGAAACGCTGAGGGAACAAGAGATGTCGACCTACTACATCTGGACAGTCGGTTGCCAGATGAATGTGGCGGATTCGCAGCGCCTCGGTTCCGCCCTCGACCAATTGGGGTACGAACGCATCGACGCCGCCGACGATGCAGATATCGTCGTCCTCAACAGCTGCGTCGTCCGGCAGGGCGCCGAGGACAAGGTGATCTCTCGGCTCGACTCCCTCAAAGGCCTGAAGAAGAAGAGACAAGAGGTCACGATTGCCCTGACCGGGTGCATGGTGGGCCCGAGGATCGACGACCTCCAAGACCGGTTCCCACACGTCGATTTCTTCATGCGGCCCCAGGAGATCACTGCGCTGGTCGAGTTCGCCGCGGACCGGCAGGGGTTAGCGTGCGACGCCGATCAAATGCTATTGGTGCCGTCCCAACCGCAGGTCAGCACTTTCATCCCAGTCATCCAGGGATGCGACGAGTTCTGCACCTACTGCATCGTGCCGTATCGGCGCGGCAGAGAGAGCAGCCGCCCCCTCGACGAAATCGTCCGTGAGGCGGAGTCGCTCGTCGCACGAGGTGTCGTCGAGGTCACTCTGCTCGGTCAGATTGTCGACAAGTACGGGCATGACCTACCGGGAAACACCGATCTGGCCGACTTGCTTGAAGCGGTGAATAACGTCGAAGGCATCGAACGGATCCGGTTCCTGACTTCCCACCCACGTGATATGTCGGACCGGATTCTCCACGCCGTCGCCGACCTCCCCAAGGTGGTGGAACACCTGAATGTTCCTTTCCAGTCTGGGAACGACGATGTACTCGCCCGTATGCGCCGCCCCTATGCCATTGCCGAGTATCTCGACCTCATTGAACGGACCAGATCGATCGTGCGGGGCGTTGCCCTGGCAACGGACGTCATCGTCGGGTTCTGTGGGGAGACCGATGAGGAGTTTCGCGGGACCATTGACGTCCTTGAGCAGGTGCGCTTTGACACGGTCCACATCGCGGCGTACTCAACCCGCCCGGGGACGATCGCGGATCGGAAGATCGCGGACGATGTCCCCCCGGCGGTGAAGATTGAGCGGAAGAAGCTGGTCGAACAGCTTCAAGAAGGCATCGCCACCGAGTTGAACGCATCGCTTCTTGGGGAACGGGCTCAGGTGCTCGTCGAGCGCAAGGCCAAGGGTCGTTGGGAGGGCCGCACGCGCACGAACAAGCTTGTCCACTTCGACGACCCCGATGGTCGGGATCTGGTCGGTGCGTTGACCGACCTCGATATCGTTCGCACAGGCCCCTGGTCGCTGATGGGTGCCCTCCCCGGGTTCGCCGCGGGTGGAGCAGTTGAAGAGTCCCCAGCGGAGATTGCCCTCACGTCTGTTTCGGCCGCGCCTCGATGATCGGGCTGCGCCCGTGACCGCCGGACAACTCCGGTGAAACCCCTGACGCTCGAAATCGCCCGGATCATCGATCGGGCGATCGAAGAGGACCTCGCCTGGGGCGACCTGACGACCCAAAGCATCCTGCCGCCGAACGTCACGGGCGCCGCAGTCGCAAGAGCCAAGGCGCGTGGCGTTCTGGCGGGTGTCGAAATCGCAGCGGAAGTCTTCGGCCGCGTTGATGCTGCGCTGGACATTGAAGTCTTGACGACCGACGGAGTCTGGGTTGATCGGGGAGCAACACTGCTGCGCGTCGAAGGCCGCGCGGCTTCGATCCTGGCTGCCGAGCGCGTTGCGCTCAACTTCCTGCAACGCCTCAGCGGTGTGGCGACGATGACCGCACTCTTCGTCGAGAAAGTGGCTGGTGCGAAAGCGAAGATCATCGACACACGCAAGACCACCCCCGGGCTCCGTGTGCTGGAGAAGTACGCGGTACGGGTCGCGGGTGGCTTCAACCATCGCTTCAACTTGAGCGACGGCATCCTGATCAAAGACAACCACGTCGATGCACTGCGCTCCCTCGGCGGCGGCATTGAGCAAGCCGTCCTCGGAGCGAAGACCAATGCACCTCACGGGGCGCGGGTCCAGGTCGAGGTTTCGTCGGTAGAGCAGGCGATCGAAGCCGCGAACGCCGGCGCAGACGCCTTGCTCCTGGACAATATGTCGGTCGAGGAAATGGCCGAAGCAGTTCAGGCCGCTGGCGAAGGCGTGATCGTGGAGGCCTCCGGCGGATTGACGTTAGACCGCGTTACCGCCGTCGCCGACACGGGTGTCGACCTGATCTCGGTCGGGGCCCTGACCCACTCGGCACCCGCGCTCGACATCTCCCTCGACTTCCAGCCGAGCTAACGCGCTCCGGCGGTGCTACCCGCCGAGACGGTCGATCACCAGGGTGGCCCACTCGCGCAACTGGTCCTCGATGTCGTGACCACAGCGCGGGCACTCCCGATCGCCGAACCGCAACCGCGTGTCACAACTGGGACAGCGTGGGATCAGGTCCAGCGCGGCGAGCACCGTCTCGATCTGCGATTCCGTCGCCACTAGCTCTGGACTGAACGTGGTCCGAATGGCTCGGGCTGGAACGGCGCGTCACGCGTCTGAATGTACGACCGTAACCCGCCCTGTTTCCCGGCCTCCTCAAGGTGCTCCTTGAAGTCTGCGCGCTGCGACGTGTGGGCCAGGGCCGCGAGTTCCGCGTTCAGGCTCCACGCGTTGTGGAGGCCCATCATCTCTAGGCCCATCGTCGCGACTGCGAGGTTGATCTTCACCGTCTCAGGCGATACAAGCGCGATGCGTTCCACGATCTGGAAGCACTCATCGAGCAGCTCGTCCGCCGGGACGACCTTGTTCACGAGCCCGATACGGAGTGCCTCCTGAGCATCGATGTGGTCGCCGGTGAGCGAATAACGCAGCGCGTTCTTGTATCCAGCCAAGAGTACCCAAATGAAGTTGGTGTTCGAGATATGCCGGACCTCCGGCTGTCCGATCACTGCCTCCTCGGACATGATCGACATGTGGCAGGTGAGCGCGAGCCATGACGCTGCGCCAAGGCACCAGCCGTTGATCGCGGAGATGATCGGTTTCGGGAACTCCCACCGGTACAGCTGATCGTTGATGCCATTGCGGTCGCCGGTTCGCCATTGGTCGAGGAATGCTGCTACCGACTGCCCCTCGGGCACCCCGTACGGCCAGGCCGTCTCCCCTCCGCGGCCGCCGCTCATGTTCGCCCCAGCTGAGAACGCCCGACCTGCACCGGTAAGGACCACAGCCCGGATCTCCGGGTCCTCTTTCGCTTCCTCCAGTGCCTCGTGCAACTCTGCCCGCAGCTCAACGCTGAGGGAGTTGAGGGCCTCGGGCCGGTTGAGGGTGATCAGGACCCCGCTCCGCTGCTTCTCGTAGAGGATGTTTTCGTAGGAAACCATGGCGGTGTGAGTGCCTCCTCATGTGGTGTCTCACGTTTATCTGTGCGTGGGGAAACATCGTAGCGCATGGGGTGAGCGCGAGAGGGTGAGGGTGGGGTGGTACACCTAGCGAGGTGGTACTGCGGACCTTCGCGTTACCGGTGGCGCTATGAGAGCAAGCAGACTGGCGGCGAGTGCCATATGACTCGGTCTATCCGTTTCGACCTTGGAATACCGGGGGCGACACGCGGCAGGGTGGGCAAAGGACGCGAAGGACCCGTCCGAACCCTACTTCGAGGGACGGGGCGTCCAACTGCGAATGCGCTTGCCGTAGAAGAGCCTGCCGGTCACGCTAGCGGGTCGCGTAACGATCGCGAGTGCCCCTTCTGCCGACCATCGGGGGTCGCCGGGGGCGTCGGGCGACATATCCGTTCTGACCCACCCAGGCGCCAGCGCATTGACAGCGACCTTGCCTCGTAACTCGTTGGCGGTGGCGATGGTGAGTGCGTGGAGGGCCGCCTTGGACACGCCATAGGAGTTCCGGAGGGTACGTCCGAGCATTCCGGACATGGAACCGACGTTGACGATGCGCGGGTCGTCCGACTCGAGTAGCAGCGGGAGCAGCCGCTTGGTGCAGAAGTACGCGCCGTACACGTTCACTTGGAACGTGGACAGGAAGGTCTCATCAGACCCCGCCGTGAGGCCGGGCTCGCTTTCGTCAAGGACGCCGGCGTTGTTGACGAGGATATCCACGGCTCCCCACTCGTCCTCGGCCCACGCAGCGATGCGGTCGACGTCCTCCGCGACGGAGACGTCGGCGGAAAGTGTGGCAAGCGCCGGGAGCTGCGCGCGCGCTCCGGCGAGCTTCGCGGGGTCTCGCGACACGGCGAGGACGTGCGCGCCCTCGGCGAGGAAGAGCTCGCTGATGTGGTAACCGATGCCACGGCTGCCGCCAGTCACAATAACGCGGCGTCCTTCAAGCTGCACGTGTGACTCCGCCTTTGAGATAGGGAGGCAATTGAACAATGATCATGCGCCGGCCGTCAAACGCCCTGCGCATGGGCGTCCCACTCTTCAGCGCAGGGAACTCTGCGTAGGCCACGGCAGGCAAGGCGTTGGGAACCACGCTAATGACCTGAACTGGTACCCCCGCCGGGACTCGAACCCGGGCTTCCAGCTCCGGAGGCTGGCGCTCTATCCGCTGAGCTACGGGGGCGCGTGTTCGGCTCGCCGTCGATCATAGCCAACCGTCCGCGGCTCGGGACCGGGAGCCCGTTCAGTCCTCGTGGAGTGCGGATGCCGGAGAAGGTGCGCGTCCCCGCCGTAGACCTGGCCGGTCGTTCCGGAACGCGGGCACCAAGAAGATCGGGGCGATGAACGTCGTGGCAATCGTCATCAGCACCGCAACCCCAAACAGCGATTGGCCGATAATCCCTTCGGCTACGCCGATCCCCGCCACGATCAAACCAACCTCGCCGCGGGGCGCCATCCCGACACCCACGCGCCAGGCTCCGATCCGGCTGAACCCGGCGAGCAGGGCGGGCAGACCCGATCCAACAACCTTGCCGATGAGTGCGAGTGCGACTACAACGAGGCCGAACCCAATCGCGTCGAGCATCGCGGGCACGTCGACCAGCATTCCCATGACGACGAAGAAGACTGGGACGAGGGCGTGGTACAAACCCTGAAGCTGTTGCTCCAAACGGCGTCGAAGGTCAGTCTGCGAGAGCGCGAGCCCGATTGAATACGCGCCGATGATCATCGCGAGCCCAAAGAACTCAGCCACGGCGGCTGCTACTAGCGCCAGCGCGAAGGCGAGCGCCAAAGTTGCTCCTTGAACGCTTAACGTACCCATACCCGCGACGATGTACCGCGCCAACAGCACCCCGCCGCCGGTGAGCACGAGCCAGAAGCCCAACGCCTTCGCGCCGACCAGCGCCACGTCGGCGAGCTGCACGCTGCCCGCGACGCCGATCCCGGCCACAATGGTTAACAGCAAGATACCGAGCACGTCGTCCACCACTGCGGCGCCCAGGATCGTTACTCCTTCAGGGGAGTCGAGTCGCCGGAGGTCATCCAGGACACGCGCGGTGATGCCCACAGACGTCGCGGTCATAATCGTCCCCACAAACAGCGCCGGGGGGTCCATGAAGCTGTCTGCGAAACCGAACGCTATCGTGATCAGATCACCGAAGAGGAACGGGAGCACCGCCCCGCCTACCGCGACGAGCGCTGCTTGCGGGGCGAACCGGAGGAAACTCCTGAGGTCCGTGTTCAACCCGGTTTCGAAGAGCAGTACGATCGCCGCGATTTGACCGACCGCGAACAGCTCGACCGACACCGGTATCAAGGGAGTTGACCCATCCTCGGTATGGGGAATTGGGAACAAAGGGTCGAAGCCGGCAATGTGCATCCCGCCAATAGCCAACGGGCCGATGATGACGCCAGCTAGCAACTCACCCAGCACTGCGGGCTGTCGCAAGAATCGCTCGAACACCTCGCCCATGAGCTTTGCGGCGACCAGGATGATCCCCAGTTGCAGCGCGAGGTGTGCTACGAGTTCAGGGAAGGACTCTTCCAAAATGGAAACTCCAAAACGGGAAACTTGGGCTAGATTACACGACGACTAGGGGTTGCTTTGCTATGACATCTAGGGAGCCGCCGGGTCCCACGTGGCGCACACGTCGGGGGATGTACGCGCAGCGCGTCGCTCGCCGGGAGTTGGAAGCATCCGGTCTGCGCGTAATTGAAGAAAATTATCGGTGTCGGTGGGGCGAACTCGACATCGTCGCGGTGGATGATAGTGTGCTCATCTTTGCGGAAGTGCGGAGCCACACGGTTGGTTCGTTCGGCGCGCCGGAGGAATCGATCACACCGAAAAAAGCCGCGCGCCTGCGTCTCCTCGGCGACCACTACCGCGACGCCCGCGCGCATCTGGACCTACCCCCATCGACACGGATTGACGTCGTCGCCGTGGACTTGGGCCACCGTGGCGAAGTCAGGTCTGTACGGGTAATCAAGAACGCCATCGAGGAGGACTGAGTTCTGAGGCTGGCGCTGGTACCATGCGCTCGTGCCCATCGATCCCGCCTTTCTGGCTATCGGCTTGCTCACCCTCCTCCTCGCCGGGTTGGTCCAAGGGCTCACCGGATTCGGATTCGCGCTCGTCTGCGTTCCGGTCTTGGCGCTCTTCATCTCACCCAAGACGGTCGCCCCGATGATTGCCACCTACGGAGTGGTGACCAATGCGATGATCATCTACCACGCTCGCGAGCATGTGCAGCCGCGCCACATCTGGCCGCTCGCGCTCGCTGGCGTCGTGGGCGTACCGTTCGGCGCGCGGCTGCTGGTGGTCCTAAGTCCCGACACGTTGCGGTTGCTTATCGGCGTTACGGTCACGACGTTAGCGGCGTTGATGGCGTGGGGTGTCCGCTTCGAGGTCAAACGGGAGCGCTTGGCGTTCGCGCCGGTTGGCTTCGCAAGCGGCCTACTGAGTGGGAGCATCGCTGTTGGAGGACCGCCCGTCATACTCTTCTTCACCAACCAGGGCATTCCGCGCCCCGTGTTCCGGGCGAACATCGCGGTGTTCTTCCTCAGCATCAGCCTGACGGCGGTCGTCTCGTTCGCGGTCGCCGGACTGTTCAGCGGCGAAGTCCTCGGATACGGAGCCTGGTTCGTACCGGGGCTGCTGCTGGGCGTCATGGTGGGGAGCCGGCTTACTCACCGCCTTCCGGAGGGCTTGTTTCGCGCTATCGCCCTCATCGTTGTCGCCACAGGCGGGATCCTGTCTATTCTGAACGCCGTCGGCGCCATCTGATGCGACCTTGTCGAGCACTGAGCGAAAGGCGCTGACACGACAAGCGCGAATGGATGGCCCAACGAACGCGACGTAGAGCGCAATCTCGAAACAAGAGGATCAACCATGGTGTCTCCCCTCAAGATCGTCGGCCAGCGTACGGCCCGGGTCGAAGGCCCGGACAAGACGACCGGTGGGGGCCGTTACGCCGTCGATATCGCCATGCCGGACATGCTGTGGTGCAAAGTGCTCCGCAGCCCGTTCCCGCATGCCCGGGTTGTCCATCTCGACGCCTCAAGAGCGCTCGCCCTCCCAGGCGTTCACGGTGTGCTGACCGGGCAGGATGTCGAGGGTCTCCGCACCGGCAATTTCTATCAAGACGAACCGGTGCTGGCTTCGTGGGACCGCGTGCGTTTCATCGGCGACAAGGTGGCGGCGATCGTCGCTGACGACCAAGACATTGCTGCGCGCGGCCTCGAACTCATCGACGTGGAATACGAAGAACTGCCGGCCATCTTCACCGCGGAGGATGCCATCCAACCCGGGGCGCCGTTGCTGCACTCCGACTTCAACGAATACCGCCGGGTGGTCGGTCTCGACCAGCCGTCCAATCGATACGGACACTTGGTGCGGGAGGCCGGCGATGTGACCTCCGGTTTCGCGGCCGCGCACGTGATCGTGGAGCGCACCTATCGGACCCCGCGTGCCCATCAAGCCTACCTGGAGCCCCACGCGGCACTTGTGTGGATTGATCCCGATGACACGGTCCAGGCGTGGGTCTCGAGCCAACAGCCGGGCGCTGCGAGGAACGAGATCGCGAGGCTCGCTGGCCTGGACCGCGACCAAGTCGTCGTGAACCCTGTGTATATCGGCGGCTCGTTCGGCGGCAAGTCGGACGCGACCGGTGCGTTCCTCTGCTATCTGTTCGCGCGGATGACGGGGCGTCCGGTTAAGTTCGTGATGGACTACACGGACGAGCTTGGGGCTATGGACCCACGGCACGAATCGACGATTACGGTTCGGGCAGGTGCGACCCGGAATGGCGTCATCACCGCCTGGCAAGCGACCGCATACTTCCCGACGGGCGCCTACGCCGCCTACGCCCCGGTCCCACCCCTCGGAGGGTTACTCGTGAGAGAGATGGCCGGCAGCTATCGGATCCCGAACGTCCGCATCGACTCGTACCAGGTGTACACGAACACCATCCCGTGCGGATATTTTCGCGGCCCAGGCGTCTACCAGGGTACGTTCGCAGGCGAGTCACACATCGACGCCATCGCTCGCGAACTCGGCATCGATCCTGTCGAGTTGCGCCTCCGTAACGCCATCACCGACACGGCCCACGCGCACACTGCTGCGTCGTCGTGGAACCCGATCGCTCAAGGACCTGATGAGCGCCCGCAAACAATCCGCCTGATCGAGACCGTAAACACGGCGGTCGAGGCGTCAAGGTACTGGGATCCGAAACCGGATGGAGTCGGCCGGGGGATTGCCATCCACCATGAGAGCCAAATCGGGGGCGACACGCATGTGGCCGTCCGAATCGAGGGTGATGGATCAATCATTGCCCATACCTCGTCCTTCGACCCCGGTGGCGGTTTGTTTACCGTGCTTGCTCAGGTGGTCGCCGAGGAACTCGAGGTCCCAGTCGGCCGTGTTCGTGTCGAACCCTGGTCGACGGCTGATTTCCCACCGGACATGGGCGTCGGTGGACAACGCGGTGCACGGGTGACATCCCTGGCCGGGCACCAGGCCGCAGGTGCGGCCAAGGAGGCGCTCAAACGCTTGGCGGCAGAGTTCCTGGGGTGGGCCGAGGAGAAGATTGTGTACCGCCAGGGGAGCCTCGTGAACCCGGACCTGGGCACGTCCGTCGCAATTGAGACCATCGCGTCGCGGTCCGGCCAACCCGTCGTCGGCCGCGGCGACCCGCGGGAGGGCATGGACAGCGCGTACACATCGTTCGCCGCACATGTCGCCGAGGTCGAAGTCGATGCCGAGACGGGGCACGTTGAGCTGCGCAAGATTACTGCGGTCCATGAGACTGGGCGCGTCCTAAACCCGGTCGCGTTCGAGGGTCAGATCGAGGGCGGTGTCGTACAAGGAATCGGCCATACGCTGACGGAAGATCTGATCGTCGACGAAGGTGGCCGAGTGGCGAACCCCTCGTTCGCCGAGTACAAACTGCCGGTGTCCGCAGATATTCCGGAGCTTACCGCCCACGTGCTCGAATCAGACGAAGGCCACGGTCCTTACAACGTCCGCGGGGTTGGCGACATTCCGATCAGTCTCCCAGCTCCCGCTATCGCCAACGCCGTCGAGGACGCAATAGGAGCGCGAGTACGCCATCTTCCAATCACTGCGGAGCGGGTCCTAGACGCCCTCCGTTGACCGGACTCGGTTAAGCCCGGTTCCACCTCGCGACATCCCTCGCGATCTTCCGGACGATCCCTGAGATCTCCTGGGTCGTGTCAACGCGCAGGTGATTCCGGCCGATGCGCTGCTGACTCGGTCGCATCCGCTGGTAGACTGCCATATCCGCCTCAGAGTTGTCCTCCGGAGCGGGGTCGGTTGAGCGCTGGTCCATGCGCTCTTCAACCGTCTCCTTTGGAGCCTCCGTACGCACGATCACCAACTGCGCGCTATTGCTATCCGCGATGCTGTACAACGTCTCCCGGTGACGCTCCACCAGGTTTGTCGCGTCCAGGACGACCGAAATACCGTCGCGAAGGAGCTCGGCCAGGAGTGCATGGACCGCTTGAAACAGCCGGTTGCTCTCGCCGGGGGAATAGGTCGGCTCGGGAAACAGCTGACGCCGGAGTACATCGGTTTCCAAGACCGCCAGCGGGACCTCTTCCGCCAAGCGCCGGGCAAAAAACGACTTCCCCGTCCCTGGAAGGCCGCTTACCAAGACGAATGAGGGCCTGACACAGGCCTCCGGCAGCTCTCCTAAGGATTGCCGGAGCGTGCCGACGTCTCCTGATGTCTCGGATTCCCGTGTGCTCATGGCGGACGCGGTCAGTATAGGGATGCTAGACGCGTTCGCCGTCTGCGATGGGAGCGGGCCGGTCGGTGGCAGGCTGGAACGGTCGGTCAAAGAGCAGTGCACCAGTGAACGAACGGGGTGGCCTTTGACCCGTCATCTGGTCGGGTGGCCATGGGGCAGTCACGCGCCGGATGAGGATCAACCCCGTGATGGACGCACCCGCAACGGCCCACCAGGCTTCTCCGAACGCCCCCGCCAATATGGTGAACGTCACGAGCCCTGCCAGGGACGCGATCGGTGTCGACCTGCTAGCGTTCCGCGCGATGTGAGAGCGTCGGCTCATCACCGACGTCAGCTTCGGCGCCGTGAATGCAACTACGCCGATCCAAGAAAAAGCGCCGATCACCGGCGCCAAAGCCATCAGCGCTCCGCCAGCTGTGATGTTCCCGCGCCCGCCATTGAACGCCAAAGCGAACGGCCACATTTGGCCGCTCACGACCCCGATGGCGCTTGCAGCCTCGGCGCCAACCCCAAGGTCCAACGTGCGTGCTACCAGTACGGCAGCGGGGCCCTTCGCGAAGTCAACCAGGGCGCCGCTGACCCCGGTCCAACGGTCGGTCTGGGCCCAGAGGTTACCCACGCCCAGATTGCCTGTCCCGGCCGCACGAAGGTTGACTCCCCGCACGCGGGCCATGAAATACACGATTGGCAACGAGCCAATCGCGTACCCGAGGACGGCAACAAGAACGATGCTCATCTGCTCAGGCGGCCCTCACCCCACGTTCCATCCCGGGACACTCACGTTTGGTGGATCGCTTCGGCAGGCTTGTGTTCTTTGGCTGGATCCGGGCTGTTTGCGCCGGAACCTACCGCCGATTGCGACCAGCGGCCACCATGCTTGCCATCGAGGCGAGGAATGGCCCGACAACGAGAAGGAGGGCCGGCATGCTAAGCAGGAATGCGAGAAGGGCTCGCGTGCCGGGTTCGAGAGAGCTTGCAGTGAGAAGAAAACCGATCGGGAGCGCTGTCGCGACCAGCGCAATCTTTAGCAACCGGTCGACGAGGCGGATAACGATGGCCGAAACCGCGGCGACGAACACCATTAGCAAAGCGGTCTGATTGTCCGCTTGGGAAAAGCTCGAGAAGGCTCCCCGTTCGTAGACCAACAACGCGGCGGCAAGAACCGGGATCGGGAGGACTAAGAGCGTCGCTTGGACCCAGTCACGCCTGCTCACCCAAACGAGCAGGTACGCGCTAAGCACGATTCCCGTCGCCCCAATCGCTCCACCGAGCGCCCAGACCAGGGGATCCGTGGGTGTGTAGCCTCGCGCGAGGATTGACCATATCGCATGGCCAAGCGAGAGGGTACTGACCGTGCCTGCCAACAGCACCGGGAACAGTAAGTACCCAAACCACGGGTAGACCCATGTGGGCAAGTGCTTCCGCCAACCCACACCGCCGACAATCGCGACCAGCAGCAGGGCAGGCGCAAGCAATTGAAGCTCGAGCCATCGGTGCGAAGCGAACAACCCCGCGGCTAGGAGATGCGGCGCCGCGGTAAGGGCCGCCGCAATCCACGTCCCCTGGTTGTGGACCATGCTGAGTTCGCCGCCGATCGTTCGCGGGTCGCCGAACCGACGCGCGGCTTCCGAGTACGCTTCCTCGCGCGTCAACCCACCGTTGATAAGCTCCGCGGTCCGGTCTTCCAGGTGATCTGCAAGCTCACGAAGGACGCTCGAACGCGTCGCGGCGCCCGTCTTCAGGTGGCCGCGAAGCGCGGTCAGGTACGTGCCTAGCTGGGGTTGCATCGGAAGGACCGGTTGTCGCCGCGCAACGAGACCCGAGTCAATCGGCCATCACCATGTCGACCGCGCGGGAGAAATTCCGCCACTCGGTCCTGCGGTGCGCCAAGACTTCGGTGCCCTTTGGCGTGATTGCGTAGTACCGGCGGTATTGGCCTGTTGGGTTGCTCCGGTAAACCGCTTCGATCAGAAACTCACGTTCGAGACGATGAAGCGCCGGATACAGGGTCCCTTCCTTCATTCGGAAGTACCCGTCGCTACGCTCCTCGATCTGACGAAGCAACTCGTATCCGTACATCGGGCGCTCCACAAGAAGCGATAACAGGAGGGAATCCGTACTGCCCTTCAGGAGTTCACGTTCGCTCATCGCTGGCTTCCTTCCCCCGGGCCGCCATCATCGGCCCGTTTCGACCGCGCGAGGCTTCTGCCACGGATTGTACTCACCGAGGCCAGCGTCTGCCTGATCGCTACTCAGAACCCCCGCTGGGCGCTGGAGCCGGTTGAGTTCCAACTGTGTCGAACCCGCTGATGAGAATCTTCCGCAAGGTCCCAAAGAGCAACAATCCCAGCGCCGTGACTGCGAAGAAGACGGTGGCTGGGACCGCCAAGACCGAAACCGAGCTATAGAGGTCTGCAAGCCAGCCGTATGCAAGATTCGCGAGCGCCATCAAGCTCAGGGCGCTCATCGTGAAGAGGCTCGAAACCCGGCCACGGATGGCGTCCGGCACGACTGACTGGATGAACGTGATCGACAACGACATAAACGGCGCCTGGAACAGCCCCGCGACGAATGCTGCTGCCAGGCCAAACCCGATGTTCGTCGAGTACGCCATCGCGACCACCGCGATCGAGCTCCCAACGGCCGTGAAGAGCAGCGCCCGGCCCTTGGTCCGATCATCGCGGATCCCCGCGATGCTCACGACCCCCAAGACTGCTCCAGCTCCAAAGACGGCGATGATCAAGGCAAACGCGGTGGAATCTTGACCGAGGGCTTGTGTCGCGTGCGTTGGATAGACAGACTCAAACGCCATCGTCAGCCCACAGTGCAGGGCGACAAACGCCAACATGAAGCCAACCGGGCGGTTCCGGTACGCATAGACCGCGCCAGCCGTGAACACCTCCCAGATCCCTGCGCCCTTGGGGATTACTCCCGTCGATCGGGTCCGGATCGAGAGCACGGCGAACGTCGCGAGGATGTACATCCCGACAGCCAGGAGGAAGGCTCCCCCGATGCCCCACTCTGCTTCGAGCAGGATGCTAACCGTGATCCCGCCCAGCAACCGGCTGCCCTGGAGAGACACGTTGTTGAGCGCAATGGCGTTCAGCAGGTCCTCCCGCGGTACCAAGTTGGGCACGAGCGCGCTGGACGCTGGCAGCTGCACACCCCTCGCGATCCCACTGAGAAGGGATAGGGTGACCAAGTGCCAGATCGCAACGTCTGCGTAGAAGTACAGCCAGGCAAGCGCGAGCGCGAATATCACGTTGGTGGCGTGTGCTGCTGCAATCAGGTGTCGTCGGTCCAACCGGTCCGCCAAGATCCCGCTGAACGGCGGCACGACGACGAACGGGATCATGGCCGCGAAGGTCACGATGCCGACCGCGGTTGCGGAGTCATCGGAAACCCGGAATGCCAGCGCCGCTCTGGCGACGATTAGACCCCAAACACCAGCGCCTGCGACGGTTGCCGACACCCAGAACCGCCGGTACTCGGCGTACTTGAGCGCGGCTCCATACCGCGCCCACACACTCAAGTCGGGTGTCGTCGCCCTCTCAGCCATCGTTCACGCTCCCGTCCTATGCCGGCGAGCCCTTCGGCCCGCGTCCGGGAATCCTACTCGAACGGCGAACGGCACAACAACCGCGGGCTAAAGCCCTGCGATAGTCCGTTGAACAACGATGAGGATCAGAATCGCGACCATTGGCGAGAGATCCATCATTCCGACACGCGGAATGATGGATCGAAGCGGCGCCAGGACCGGTTCGGTGATTTGATACAGCAATCCGACGATTGGATTGTCCCGCTGCGTTCCAATCGGGAACCAAGAGAGGATCGCGCGGGCGAATATCGCCAGCAACAGCACCTGAGTGAGGACCATGATGAAGGTGGTCGCTATTTCGCCCAATGCCGCATCCTTCCCTCGTGAGGACTATCCCAGCGCTCGTGACTTCTCAAAGGCCGCGGTCACCGCGTTGATGACCGCAGCGCGGAGACCTCCAGCCTCAAGCTCGAGCAGTCCCTCAGCCGTGGTTCCACCGGGTGACGTCACCATATTACGGAGCGCCGCCGGATGGGAATCGCTTTGGTCGGCAAGGACTGCTGTGCCGAGCAGCGTCTGCTTGGCCATCTCCTCTGCCTGAGGGCGTGCCAACCCGATGTGGACGCCCGCGTCGATAAGGGCCTCCAAGAACAGCAGGACGTACCCAGGCCCGCTTCCGCTCAGGGCTGTCGCCATGTCGAGGTACTGCTCTGCCTCCACGTAAGCGACCTTCCCAAACGCTCCCAAGATCGTCGCGACGCGGGCCCGTTGCTCAGGCGACGTCTCCGCAGTCGCCGTCCACACGCTCATCCCATACCCCACCTGCGTTGGTGTGTTCGGCATGACCCGGGCCACGGCATCGTGACTTAAGAGGTTGCGGATTGTCTCGATATGTGTTCCGGCAGCGATCGATAGGACGATCGCGTTCTGGTCGACCGAGGCACGCAAGGGGCCCAGAGCCGAATCCACCTGCTGTGGCTTGGTGGCAACAACGGCGACGTCGCACGCTTGAACCACTGACCGGTTGTCGTCTGATGTCGTCACGCTGTATGCCGCGGCAAGCGTGTCCCGACGCTCCGCGACCGGCTCCCCCACCGTGACGTCGGAAGACGTGACGAGGCCGCGTTCGAGGACGGCCTTGATCATGGCTTCTGCCATCACCCCGCCGCCTATGAATCCTATGCGCACGTATCCCTCTGCTCCGTCGTCCTGCCCACGCATGCGACTGCCGTATCCGCCTCAGCGGACCGTCGGACGCGACGAACTGGGTCAATCATACGGAGTGCCTCGAATATGGGGATAGTCGGGCAGGGAACGATCGGCGCGTCGCGCGGATGCCGAGGATCCCAGTCGTTGAGCATGACCTCGATTGAAGGTCCTTCTAGGGAAGGCCTTCAATCGGTGGCGAACGAAGCGCCAGAGTCTTCAGGAGTTGATTTCCCAGGACGGGACAGGGAGGGTATGACAGCGCCCGTTCCAATTCTGAGCTCAGACATCCGGCATCGTAATCCGGGTTGAAAGGCCGACTAACGCACGAGGTTCATGAGTTCCCACGGAGAGGTCAACACGAAATCAGGGTTAGTTTCCCAGAGCGCTGTCCGGTCGATGGATCCCCACGAAGCTGCGCCGGCTCGGATCCCAGCTGCTCGCGCTGCAAGGACATCCGATGGCGAGTCGCCAATTGCGACCGTAACCGCGCTAGCCAAATTCATCTGTTGTAGGCAGGCCAAGAACGGGTCGGGCGAAGGCTTGTGCTGAGCGGTGTCTTCATACCCAACTACGACTTCAAAAACGCTACCCATTCCGATTCGATCCAATTCCCAATTCACTCCACGCGCTGGACCCTCAACAGGATCCATTCGTGGTCGGGAAGTCACCAGCGCGAGTCGGATCCCCAGCGTTTGTAGACTTGTCAACGCCTGCTCGATTCCTGGGAACCGAGTGAGTGGCGCGCGGTCCGCGCTAAAATAGCGTCGCCTGTATTCTGTGATCAAAGCGTTTACTGTCGCCGTATGTCTGTCGATAGAGAATTGCACCTTGCGATACCCCGATTGGCGTCTCTCCCCCCGTTCAACAATAATTGACGCCTGATCTTGCAAACTTGATCCGTCTTTGATGGCAGAAATGATTTCCGCGTGTGCAACGGTGCGACGAAGAACTATGCTGGCCGCGCTCTGCAGAGTTGAGATACGTTCCGCACGACTGTCTACAATCGTGTCGTCGAAATCGAAGACTATGGCTTCAATCGCTGATGTCACGATTCTGTGTCAGGAAATGGGCCGATCTTTCTCCGAGAGCGGAGTGCCTCTATCAGACGTGCAACACGGTGATTGGCTGCAGGTGCGACCACAAGGTCCGCCGATTCTTGGTCTCGGCGCTGGACATAAGAATGATCGCGGACGGAGACGTAAGGGGTCGAGATTTCGAGCCTCGATGAACCCGATCAACTCATGGGCGACGATCAACGGAATTGGCTTCTCCCATACTATCGAACCGGTGAAAGGGTCGCGGATGAGCGAATCCTGATGGCATATGCGTGGCAAGGCAAGGCTCAAAGCCCCAGAAAAGGGCAGGGTGGAGTTGAACGGCCGGCCGGTCGCTATGGTTACCCTGGCCCCGAGTGCCGTTACCGTCGCGACCAATTGCCTTGTACGATCCGAAACGGGGCGCGGGTTGCTCGGTGATCGCGCGTCCGACGAAGTCGAGCGCGATTAACCGGTAGGTCATTGGACCATTCGTGACTTGCGGAAATACATTGACGCAGAATCACCATATAGATTGATCTGAAGCCCACAGTCTTGGACTCGTTGCGTGCTAGAGAGCTCGGGCGTGGCGTCAATTGCTTAGGAAGCGAATATGTACGGCAGACGGGCGCGTTTCTACGACGCGATCTATTCCCACCTCGACTACGGTCGCCAAGCAGAGGCCGTCCACGAACTGGCCCAGGCCAAGAAACAGAGCGAGGGCAAGCAGTTGCTGGACGTCGCCTGTGGCACCGGGCTACACCTCGAGCACCTGCGCCGTGACTATGGGTACGAGGTAGAAGGCCTCGACATCAGCGAAGAGATGATCGCCGTGGCGCGCGGCCGCCTACCTGACGTGCCCCTCCATGTCGCGGACATGACCGACTTCGACCTCGGGAGACGCTTCGACGTTGTGACGTGTCTGTTCAGTTCGATCGGCCATATGCTCACCGAGGACCTGCTGAAACGAACGATCGTGGCTATGGCCGACCACCTGGAACCGGGTGGGGTGATGATTGTCGAGGGCTGGCTGACGCCGGACGTGTGGATCGACGGGCACCTTCATCTCGACCACGTCGACCGGCCCGACCTCAAGATTGCGCGCCTGAGCGTCAGCCGGTCGGACGGCGATATCTCGGTCATCGATATGTACCACCTCATTGGCACATCGGAAGAGGTCCAATCATTCTCCGAATCCATGCGGCTCCGCATGTTCACCGTCCAGCAATGCCTGGATGCGTTCCGCGCGGCAGACCTCAATGTCGAGCACGACCCACAAGGTCTACGCGGCAGAGATCTTTACGTTGCTGCTACCCCGTTAGCCTAGTTCGGGGCCAGTTGGGCCGCCAGCCGGCGGCGCCGCCAGCGAGCCGCCCAGTCGGTCCTACTCCTCGGTCCGTTCGTAGTTGAACTGCCAATTGATGCCGAACTTGTCGGTGCATGCGCCGAAGTACGATCCCCAGAACATTTCCGCCGCAGGCCTCGTCACGGCGCCACCTTCGGATATCTTGGCGAGCAGAGCATCGGTCTCTTGCTTGCTGCTGGTCGAGTACGAGATCGAGAAGTTCGTACCGACCACGGCGGGCGGCCCAAATCCCGATGGCATGTCGCTGCCCATCAGCACGCTTTCCCCCACGGGCAACGACACATGCATGACGAGGCCTTTTTCCGCTTCGGAAACGCCCATGTCTTCGGGCGCATTTTCGTACGTATCGAGGTTGGCAAATTCGCCCCCGAAAACGGACCGATAGAACTCGAATACTTCGCGGCAGTTCCCGTTGAAACTGAGGTATGTACCCAGTGTCATGAATTCCTCCTAATCTGTCTCGATTGAGGGAGCATCCTACGTTCATGGCCCAGCGGCGTCAAAGATTGGTGGCACTCGATCCCGACGCCTCGGACATCTCGGCCGCGACAGCACCAGGGCTTCGGCGCGCTCACGCGCCTGGGCTCCCGATCTGGGGCTCGACGTTCAAGCTAGCCTCTCCATGCCCATCTGCCTCCAAGATCAGGGGCCAGTACGCCGGGCTGCACCAGATAGTAGATGTTCTCGAAGCGGCGGCCGGATGTGCAAGCGTGGTATCCAGTCCGTGTGTTGGAACGCCTCTGCGTCCCGAGCCTATCCCAGCGGCCTCGGTACGCTCCGCGATATCCTTATGGCCCATGTGCCGGACCGGATCTGAACGCCTCCTCGAGGCTCCATTGCGGACGAGGCTGCCACACTCCCTGGGGCCCGACAAGTGAAGAAGTGGAGACGAGCGGCCGCCTTGGTATTGCTCGTCCTGGCGGGAGTCTACCTCGCCAGTTCGTGGTATCTCGTCTCGCAAGCCACGAAGTCAGAACGGACACTTCCTGAAATCACACCGGCTGAGGTCGGGCTCGTGTACGAGACAGTCGCGTTTTCGCCTCGTGGCTGGGACTTCGAGCTCCAGGGTTGGTACATAGATCCCCACCCCGAAGGACAGACCGTAGTCCTGCTCCACGGGTTGGACAGCAACAAAGCCTCGACAGGGGTTGGTGCGCTAGAGATAGCGCGAGACCTTGTGGACGAAGGCTTCAATCCGTTGCTCTTCGATTTCCGGGCCCAAGGCGAATCAGAAGGAGACTTGATGTCCGCCGGCTATTTCGAGCAGGACGATCTGCTCGGCGCGTTGGACTTCCTTGAGCGTGAAAAAGGAGTGTCTTCGGAATGTGTAGGCGTCTTGGGGTTTTCGTTCGGGGCCGCAGTTGCTCTGCTCACCGCGGCCGATGGCTCGGACGTCAGTGGAGTCGTTGCCGACAGTGGGTTCGCTGATATATCGGATCTCCTCGTGCGGGAGACGGCAAGCCGGACTGGGTTCCCTGAATTCGTGACAGAACTGCTTGTTCCCGGAATGCGTCTGATGGGCCGACTGGCCTACGGGATCGATATCAACGCCATCGCGCCGGAAGGGGCAGTCGCCAAGCTGCCATTCCCGATCCTTGTCATGCATGGCGAGGACGACGACCGCGTCCCGCCCGATCACGCGACACGCTTGGCCGCAGCGTCGACCCATCCGGATACCGAACTGTGGTTGGTGCCCAGCGTCGAACACGCCCGGCTCTATAGGGCGGATCCGACGGAGTACATCCGTCGGGTGACGGACTACTTCGAGGCCCAGCTGGAACCGCAGTGCGGAAGCTAGCGCTGGTGATCGGAGACGAAACTCCTTGACAACTGACGCCCCCGTTGGGCGCATTGGGGTCCTGTGGCGAGGTGATCCCGGAGCGCCACCGCCCACCCGCGAAAACAACCGGTTCATTCGTGTCTTCGACGCGCTGCAAGTTCGCGGAGTACGTGCAGAGGCGGTTGTGTATTCCGACGTTGTTGCCGATAACGTGCGGCAACGGCTTGTGGATCTAGATGGAGTCCTGGTCTGGGTGGATCCCATAGTCAATGGTGAAGACCGGTCCCGGCTGGACGCGATACTCCGAGATGCGGCATCGCAAGGCGTGTGGGTGAGCGCACACCCCGACATCATTCCCAAGATGGGGACCAAGGAAGTCCTCTACCGTACGCGTCACCTCGAGTGGGGGACAGACACACGTCTGTATAGCGCTCCAGAGGAGCTCCAGGAGAGCCTCTCGCTGCGTCTCGTAGCTGGCCCGAGGGTACTGAAGCAGAATCGAGGCAGCGGCGGAAACGGTGTGTGGAAAGTAGACGCAGTTGGCGATTCCCTTGCTTCTACGGATGCGCCCGTACGCGTGCTCCATGGGATGCGTGGCAGCGCGATCGAGGAAATGCGGCTAGGAGACTTCGTTGAACGGTGTCGACCGTACTTCGCCGCCTCCGGGTGCATGGTCGACCAGCCATATCAGACCCGGCTGGGAGAGGGGATGATTCGCTGCTACCTCGTGCACGACCGAGTGGTTGGCTTCGGGTTCCAGCTTGTCAAAGCGCTTATGCCACCTCCACCTCCTAAGGCAGGCCCCGAGGCTGCGGCGGTCCCGCCGCGCATCTACTACGGGCCGACGAAGCCCGAGTTCCAGGAATTGAAGGCCAAGATCGAGTCGCAGTGGGTCGCCGACATGCAGCGTGCGCTAGGTATTGAAACCGAGTCGCTCCCAGCGATTTGGGATGCGGATTTTCTCTATGGGCCAAAAACCGCGTCCGGGGAGGACACCTATGTGCTATGCGAGATCAACGTCCAGTCCGTCTATCCGTTCCCCGAAGAGGCAGTGGAGTCATTGACAGAGGCCGCCATAACTCAGATGGTCGCTGCCAAGAGTAGTCGGAGCCGCTGATGAGAACAAAGCCGGGGCCACTGGTCAGGATCCGGCCAGTCCGCCGCCAAGCGTTGCGTGTCCGACTGCCGACTAGAGAGGCAGGAAGAATCTTGGGCTCTCGCGAAGCCCCCTAATACTGGCAGCGTTGGCTCCCCTTGCGCAACCCTCTTCATAACCACTCACCGCTGTACCCAGGAGAATAAACCGCTATTTTAGGAAGGAATTAGGAATCTGGACGGCTCGGTGAAGGCGGAAGAGCGGTTGACGCCGATTTCCTCTTTTCCGATCAACGGAATCAGAGGCGGAAGCGGTGTCAAGCACATTTCCGCCCCTCCGGCCAGAATAACCCCCTCTCCGGCGTCGGAAGCAGGATTTCCGGATCGTCATCCAACACGCTGTTCACCCTGGTGGTCACAGCGTGTCTCTCGAGGGCGCGGGAATGGGGTTTGCCGACCAGCTCGAGGAGCCATGGCACCGACGACACCGGATCGAGCCAATCGTCGAAATCGGTCGAAGTCGATGATCGCCTACACGTGGGCGGCCGATCCCTAATCTGTCTTGTCAAGCATCGTGGGCGCTGTGTTGCGAGCCCTGTACCTGCCTCCCCTGACCGGTCAGGATTGTTGTTCAGCTAGGCCTGAGTCAATCTCAGGTAACCGCTCATCTCCTCGTCCATCAATGACATTGTCGAGTCGCAGGGTAGCTGCCTCGAGGGATTCCACGCCGAATTTCAGATCCGCCCGCGCCGCCAGAATCGGTTCTATCAGCGCCTTTTGTTCTGAGTCGGCTGCTGGAAAGGCAATCTCTATGTTCTCGAAATCTCCAGTCTGAGTTCTCCGGCGATTGCTGTGCCCTGTGGTAATTGCCCGAAAGGCCCTTTGATAGTAGCGACTCCTAAGTAATGCCGACAAGAATTCTGGAGACAGACGGTCATCTACGATTTGATAGATTGGAAATTCCTTCGTCACGAGGGCACCGTCGAAATCCGGAGGCACTACAGCAATGCAGCCTTTCCACAAATCAATCGACGAGAATACAACGTCCCCCGTACGCGCCGACAACCATTTTGATGGACTATCCTCAAAGTACATTCCCAGCCACTCGGGAGGATTCCGCCCCTTCCCAGCCTCTCGTAGTCTGATCTCTCCTTCCTGAGAAATAGTCATTACATGAACGGCTACGTCAGGGGAATGCTCTGGATGAACTTCGTCAAGCCTTCGACGCATGACATCGCCGATTCTCGCCGTAATCCAACCTTCTGGTACATGACTGCTCTCCTGCCGCTTGAATAGATGGTATTTGGGATCAATCCTTCGGCTCTCATGGCTGCCCCAAAGGTCGGCAAATAATATGGCCATACAGTCAGGCTGTAGTCTGCCTTCGTAGGACGACGGTGAAGCCCGAAAAGCAAAATACTCTCCAAGGATCGTGTCCACCCCGTCGATTGCGACATTTACACCGTTCTCATCCGAGGCATAGAGTTCGTTTGATTGAACTGGAACTCCCGTTGGTAAGTATCCAATATGATTAGCCTCCGCCAGGAATACAGCGCGGTTATCGCCCCCATGTGCAGCCATGATGGCTTCGTCTACGCCTGATTCTTTGTGCGTGGCCTCTCGGAAGCGGGTCAGGAAGGCGTACTGTTCAGGTTCTGAAAATTTTTGGAAGAGCAAAAGTGAAGTCTTATTTTGTGCCCCTGAATGCCGAAAAGCGTGGTCCGGGAGCGAAATGATTGCATCAATGTAGCCTTGCTGGGCGATCCACCGCCTGGTTTGTGGACAGTTGGACTGCTCACCTTGATTGTTGAGCAGTCCATCAGGAACGATTAGACCAAGCCTGCCCCCGGGCTCCAAGAAGTCGATAGACCGTTCGATAATCGCTTGTTCTGAGGGGACCTTTTGCCGCCCGGCTGCAACCTCGAAGTTCTGTAGATCGTTATCTCCTAATGTATCTCGATCACCTGTTTTGACGTCATCGCCAAAGGGAGGATTGCCTACGAGCCGGGTGAACTTACCTGACCATTGTTGTAGGCGGGGCAAGCGAAATGTAGAGTCCAAGCAGCTTCGGTCAGTCTCGATATTCGTATGTCCATCGTGATGCAGTAGGAGGTTAATCTTACAGATTCGACCTAAGGTCTCATGAATCTCGACACCCAAAACCTTTTGTAGAGCGAATTCTGTTTTGATACGCGTGATCTCAACATCAGGTTGACCAGCAAAATCTGTATCGACCCGGTGCCATACTTGCAACAATACCTCCAATAGGAACCCACCACTTCCGGCAGTCGGATCAATCACGAAATCATTGGCTCGGATGTCCAGTGCCGCTACGATGAAGCGCGCTAGTTGACGCATCGTGAAGTATTGGCCCAGCTCGCCGCGAAAGACGGAACCAAAGAAGTTTTCGAAGGCCCGACCGACTGAATCGATGTCGGTCCGAGTGAAACTGATAGTCTGAATAGTTGTCACCACATCAACAATCTTTGCATCCGGAAGTTCTATTCGGGTTCCGCTCGTGAAAATGCTGGGATCTTGTCGTGCACCCTCTTGAAAAAGCCTGTGGATCCTTGAAGCTATGGCGGCCGTTGTCTCGTTCGTTCCGACCTGAAAACGTCTTGGGTCGCCTGTAGCAGTCGAACGTTCATCAGCAACTTTCGCAAACAGCAGCTTACTCCATTCATCAAAAGCCTTGGGAGGGTCCCGCCTTCCGCCAGCCCAAATGGTTGAATGGGCACGTCGAATACGGCTGGACAACTCACGGGCCGACACCGGTCCAATGTCATTCTGACTTCCGGCAATGAGAGTGTATGTGGGAGCATTGCCATATTGTTCAGGAAGCGCGTCTCGGTGCCCAAGTCGGTTCGACTGTCGCTCTTGAGGAGGATGGTTGGCTACATCGAAGACCGTAGAAACAGATCCCTCGTCATAGAGGGCAAATGGAGCTCTCAGCGAATTGGCATTCCCGAATGCCTGTTCAATCCCTTGGTCTCGATCCAGCTGAGTTTGTCCATCGGCTTTATTCTCGACCACAAGATATGGAGATCGGCATGCGTCATCCTCGAAGGCTACAATGTCAGCCTGATCACTCGGAGTTCTGCGAGGAACACGAACCTCTGTTTTCAACCGGTTCGCTGGGTACCCTCTCTCAATAATCAGGAAGCCAATCGTTCTTGCCCTGACCCATTCCTCGGGGTCTGTCCACTGGTAAGACCGTGACTGACTGAGGTTATAGGTAATCCTTCCGCCTTCAATGGAAACCTGTCCCCTAGCGCGCAACTCTGCGACGTTGGGGTCTCTCTCTGCTAACTGTGCGCTGTCATGGTGTGAAGGCATTTGTATTTCCAGCCTCCAGTAGACTCTTAAGTTCTGGCCGTTCCATTCCATCAGCGGCTCGCCCGGGATGTGTCCCAGCGATACCGAATTGGGGTCGCCCCTCATCTAGATTCGAGCCGGGGCGGTACCTCCAACACCTCCTGGACTGATCCAGCACGCCACCGAACTCGGAGGTGGCTATCTTCTCAAAGATGGGAATCACCGTCTGGGATACCGGGCAAATCTCGGCGATCAGGGAGTACATTCCGAACTCGTCACTCTCCCTCTCTTGGAACTCAGAGGTCTCGCATATCAGGCATATTCTGGAGGCCCCGCCCGACATCGTGATGGCGAAGTCATGATTTGGGCAGGTGAACTCCTCCACTGGTTCCCAGGGTTCTGTTCCGTGGTATCGGTTCGACTCCAATAGTCTCTGAAGGAGGGGATCGTCTGTTCGGGTTCCCTCTGGCCAGAGGAGTATCCAAGGTGCGTGGAGGAGTTCCTCTTTGTTGAAGATCTGGGAGTCGTCCTTGTTGTCCTGAGTGGTCCCAGCGTACAGGTGGGAGGGCTGGACGCAATAGGGCCGATTGCAAAGGTGATTGACCTGGCTGTTCTCAGGGATATGCCCTCGCGTCTGGATGAAGGCGGCCCGGTGGGCGAGTTCCTGCTTCCCGTCAATGGTCAGGGTGCCGTAGCCGTCTTGGTTAAGGCTGTACTTCCATACCATGCAGTGCCCGTATGCGATGAAGGGAGAGTTTACGTGCATGGGTATCCCGAGGCCGTCGGCCGGGGCGACAGGGCTTCCTGTCCAGCTTCTGCGGGGTCTTGGGTTCCTGGGATGGGGGTTGCGGCCGTACCACCTTCGGATGATGGCGTCCCGCTCTATTCGGTAGTTCCTAGGCATCCGTTTGTTCCTTGTCCGTATTCCAAATCCTAGTCTCGGGTTTGGGCTATCCCTGTATGACTAGCCGGTACTCACTCGCTTGTGCCACTAAAGTTCTCACGGCCACGTCCGCTGTCTGGTGATCAGCCAGACCACAGGAGTCCGGCTTGCGATGGATACCTACTAGCGCGGGTTAGGAAATGTCGAAACGCGGGTGCCCGAGGCGAAATAGGCTGTTAAACAACGCGGAGCGAAAAATGAGAATCGGAGAATTCGGAAACGAAAACGCGGGGTGGGCGCGTGCAACCCCCCTGGTTGCACAAGGCACCCCAGGCGGATTTTCCTAACCGGAGAATCCGGGAGCATGTGGGAGGGCAGTGTATCTAGCTATGAAAATCGCCATAAACGACGAGACCCCGATGGGCCGTCACTCGGGGTCCTGTTAACCAGTGGGGCCGCAGTTAGTAGATGGTAACTTGGTGTTGGCTCCGCGGGTAGGACTCGAACCTACGACCAATCGGTTAACAGCCGACCGCTCTACCGACTGAGCTACCGCGGAACGGGGTACACACGCGGCGGGAACGAGGCTGCGTCGATCCGAAACGCCGCGCTTCAGTATATCGACACACCCTCTGGCTGGCCGGCCACCGCAGCGCTTTGTGCGGACTCTGCTACACGTTGACCGCGCCGCCGCTGTTCTGCTGCCGCCACTGGTTCACCCGGACGTTCTGCGCCGCGAGCAACGCCGTTTGCTCCACGCGGGCTGCCCGCGTCCCTGGCCTCTTGGCAGCCGAAATCCATTCCAAGATCGCCCGCCGGGCTCCACGGGGGAAGGTCTCCCAGTTACGCCGTGACTCTGCGTGAGCGCGGAACTGTTTCTCGAGGTCTTCGGGAATGACGAGTTCCTCAACGGCGTCCAGCGCCTCCCACGCGCCGTTCTGCCTGGCGAGTTCGACGACCTCTCGTCCCCGCTCGGCCACGAGACCAGCGGCCTCCAGGCGTTTGATCCGACGCTTGTTATGCCGCGACCAATTGCTCTTGGGGTTGCGTGGGGTGCAGAGGAGCATGGAACGCGTGTCGTCGAGTCCGCGGGTCAGGCTGTCGACCCAGCCGAAACACAGGAGCTCCTCTACGGCGTCGTTGTAGTCGATGCGTGGTAGGCCAGTGCTCTTCTTGGCAGTGACCAGCCATACACCGTCCGAGGTCATGTGATGCTCTTTGAGCCACGAGCGCCAGACGGCGCGGCTGGTGGCCTCGAAGCGCGAGAGCTCGGCGAGTTTCGAGCGGGCCATGATGTCTTTCCGCCGTTGGTCGGCGAAGAGCAATCGTTGCACGGGGGCTGGACCAGGATTATAGGGACGGGGTGCTAGCATTGGGTGCGTACGAGACAAGCACCACGCAGCGGGAGGGTAGGAGCAATGAGCCTTCGAGGCAGTGCGGCAATCATTGGGATCGCTGAGCTACCCACACGACGGACAAATCCGGGCCGTTCGTCGCTCGGGTTGATCGCTGACGTGACCCGTGAAGTGATCAAGGATGCCCATATACGCAAAGACGACATCGACGGCATCGTCACGGAGGGCGATTCGACCTACCCGGCGATGGCGGTCGAGTATCTGGGACTCCAGAACATCCGGTTCGGGTCCGGCACCAGCATGATGGGAGCGAGCGGGGCCACCGCAATCACCCACGCAGCATCTGCGGTAACGAACGGGCTCGCGAACTACGTCCTCGTCGTCATCGGTTTCTCTCGCAACCCGGCCATCATCCCTCCCGAGGAGGGTGGTGCTGGGATGGGAGGTGAACTCGAGCAACCATACGGGCCGGCGGCAGGGGCAAATACCGGCTACGCCATGATGTACGTCCGCCACATGGCTGAGTTTGGTACGAAACCCGAGCAAATGGCCCAACTCGCCGCCAACCAACGCTTCAACGCGCAGGAGAACCCGAACTCCGCCTTCCAGGGTCAACCCATAACCGTTGAGGACGTCATGAACTCGCGGTACGTGAACTATCCCATCCATTTGCTGGAGTGCGTTATGCCCTGTGGCGGGGCAGCCGCTGCCATCGTGACGACCGCTGAGAGAGCCAGGGCGTCCTTCCACAAGCCTGTCTACCTCCTCGGCGCTGGCGTCGGCGTCAAGTCCGAGGCGGAGTGGCAGATGGACACCCTGACCACGACACCGGTGGCACGGTCCGCACCCACCGCGTTCGCGATGTCCGGCTATACCCCTCGTGACATCCAGTTCGCCGAGTTCTATGACTGTTACACGATCTTGGAATCGCTGTGCCTTGAGGATTCAGGACTAGTCCCCAAGGGCGAGATAGGCCCGTTCTTCGAGTCGACGGACACAACGTACAAGGGCTCGTTCCCCATCAACACGGACGGGGGCCAACTCTCCGCTGGACAACCCAACCTCGCTGGTGGTTTCCGCCACGTCATCGAGGGCGCGCGCCAGATCATGGGAAGGGCAGGGGCCCGACAGGTCGCGCGCAATGACCTTTGTCTGGTGAACGGTTGAGGCGGCTACGCGAGTACGATGTGCACGCTGGTCCTCGGGTCCGAGGACACTCTCTAAGGCCGCGATTCTGGGTGCGAAGGAGCGATCACGTGACGAGTGAATATGCGAAGCCCGTCCCCACGCCCGGCATAAACCCGGAGGTGTCGCAGCCGTTCTGGGACGCTGCCAAACGCCATGAGCTATTGATCCCGCACTGCACCGGCTGCAACCGCTATTTCTTCTACCCACGAGAGGCTTGTCCGAGCTGCCTATCACCGGATTGGGTCTGGTCCCGCGTCAGCGGCAGGGCACGGCTCTATAGCTGGACGACCGTGTTCCAGCCCGGGGACATGCGCTTCGCGGAAGAAGCGCCGTATGTCTACGCGATGGTCCAACTGGACGAGGGACCGCGCATGATCGGGAACGTCATCGATGTGGATGCCGAGGACTTCTTGTCGCCCGATAACGTGAATATTCGGCTGGAGGCGGTGTTCGAGGATGTCACGCCCGAGTGGACGCTCGTGAAGTGGCGGCCGATCGAGGACGAGGCAACGACCGGGCGTCCCGGCCAGGAATCGTAGCGTTTCACCGCTCCTCGTTGGTGCTCTGAACTCGCGATGCCTGAGGCGCCAGAACTCACAGTCGTCCGCGAGGTGCTTGAACGGCGTGTGGTCGGCCAGTCGATCCAGTCAGCTCGCATCGTTCGGCCGACTACCCTCCGCGACCTGGTCGGCGACTTCGAGACGGGAGCTTGTGGACGGTCGCTAGACTCCGTCGCGCGGTACGGCAAGACCCTCACGCTGGCGCTCTCTGACGATCGGTTCCTGGTCGTGATCCCGATGCTCACGGGCAGACTCTGGCTCGCGAAACCCAAGGATAGGATCCGAAAAGACACCTCCGTAATCCTCACGATGTCGGGCGGAGAGGAGCTGCGGTACACCGACGACCGGAAGATGGGGATGGTCTACTACGCCGCCAGCGAGCAGCTTGCCGACATCCCCCGTTTGGAAGAGACGGGTCCCGACGTATTCGATTCACCGCAGGACCTGCCCGTGTTCCGGGACCGGCTGAGGCGGTTCAATGCGGAGGTCAAGGGAATCCTTACCCGTGGAAGCCTCGTAGCTGGAATCGGAAACGCATATGCCGACGAGGTCCTCTTCGAAGCTCAGATCTCTCCGTTCCGCAAGCGAGGAGACCTATCGGACGACGAGGTGGAACGCCTGCACTCCGCTATGCATGCTGTTCCTGCAGCCGCGGTCGATGAGCTCCGGCGCCGCATCGGAGAAGACATCCATCTCAAGCCACGTGACTTCTTGAAGGTGCACAACAAGAAAGACCACGCTTGTCCTCGATGCGGAGGGCGCATCAGCCAGATCACCGCGCGGCGGCGGATCACCAGTTACTGCCTTCGGTGCCAACCTGGGCTCTCGATCAAAAACTGAATGCGTTGTTTGACCTCGTCTCGGGCGGTCACTACCGTGACCAACATGGAGCGAGCGCAGAACACCATGGCTGAAACACCCTCAATTGCAGACGCTGCTGACATCGAACGCATTGAGCGGGACGCGGTCGAGTTCGCACGCGGAGCCGGCGCCCTTCTCCTTGACCACTTCCGCCGGCCGCTCGAAGTCGAATACAAGTCCGCCAACCGCCGTGACCCCGTCACCGAGGCCGACCGGCGCGCCGAGGCGTTCCTTCGGGACGCGATATCCGCCGCCTACCCCGACCACGGGATCGTTGGGGAGGAGGACGAGAACACCAAGCACCAGACCCCTGAGTTCGCTTGGGTGCTCGATCCGCTGGACGGCACGACGAACTTCCTCAATGGATTGCCGATATTCGCGTCTTCGATCGGCGTCCTACGGCGCGGAGTCCCGGTCGTCGCGGCCTTGTTCATTCCTGGGGTGGAGGGTGCGGGTGGCAGCGTCTATCACGCGCGGCTTGGTGGTGGCGCCTTCCAGGACGACCGGGCCTTGTCAGTCACAGAAAACACCCAGCCAGAGCGCGGCCGTCTAACTGGGCTGCCCTCGTTCTACTGGCGTATGTACGGGTTCCGAGATGGACTCCGGCAGCGGTTGGGCGAGATCAGGTCTCTTGGCAGCATCGCCTTCGAAATGGCGATGACGGCGCGGGGATCCTTCCAGATGGCGATGATCAATGCACCACGGATCTGGGACGTTGCCGGTGGCGCCCTGCTGGTTGTCGAAGCCGGAGGGAGCGTGCTCACGCGTGAGACACGATCGGGGCCATGGCATCCATTGGATGGATTTCGTACCGACGCCCCGACGCTCGATAACCTCCGGGACTGGCGTGGCCCTGTTGTTGTCGGCAACTCGGAGCTCGCGGCTCACGTGGGCGCTCGAGTCCGTCAGCGCAGCCTTGTCTGGTGGCGGTTCAGACGGTGGGCCCGCCGCCGCTTAAGGCTTGAAAGCGACGCTGTTGGCGCACCGCCTTCGAACGCGACTGGGCCGCAGGGTTCCAGTGAGTCCTCCGGTGCACCACCGCGTTAGACCGGAGGCCATGGGACGCTCCGGTGAAGGCCCGGCCAGGGGTAGACCGGATCCTCAAGTAACGCGTGTAGACGGTCCCTGAGAGACGCAACCTCTCCGTCGTTCAGGACTTCGCAAAGACGACGCTCGAGGTCTGCTCCGCGCTCCAGCGCGGGCACCATCGCTCGGAATCGATCAACGATTCCCGCCGCAATCGGGCTCCCTTGAAACTCCCAGATGACAGTCCGGAGCTTGAAGTCGCTGTGGAACGTCAGGCCATGGTCAATAAACCAGAGCCTTCGGTCCGGGTCTTCGAGCACATGGCCGCCCTTCCGGTCCGCATTGTTGACCAGGACGTCGAACGCCGCCACCGATGCAAACTCACTCAGACGGTGGTCCCGCAGGGAGAAGAACGTCACCCGCGGATCGTGCTCGACGAACAGCTGCATTGCACCGATCCCGTGAGGCCCATCACGGATCACCGTGGGTGGGATGAAACCCCATCCCGTGTCGCGGCTGAGCACATAGGCTGCGTATTCGCGCTGAAACAGCGTGCCGCCCGGGAAATCCCATAACGGCGCCTCCCCGTCACGAGGCTTGTAAATGGCTCGGAAGTCGCCGTGTGGCCCCTCGAGGACCGCCTCGAACACCGCGTTCGAGCCGTGCGGCGTCATCCGGATCCCTTTGACCGCTCCACGCTCAAGGGCCTCGAGCGTTTCCGCGTTTGCGTGCTCGCTCACCGCGCGCTCCGTTCGGGAGTTCGCCGGGTCAAACTCGCGCGTGTCCGTTCGCCCGAGGACAGTTGTGGGTCTCTCCCTCTGTTAACGGTTCGGTACACAGCGGGCATGTGGGCCGACCCGCGGAGTAGACCCGCAGGGCCTCATCGCTGAGCGCCTTCCCCTGGTCCAGCGTCGCAGAGAATCGGACTCGTGCTACCTCGTCGTCTTCTTCTTCGACGTCGAACGCCTGAAACTCGATGGTTCCGGCCGCTTCGTCGTACCCGAGCGACCAGTTTCCGGACTGAAAATCCAATGAAGCCCCGAGGCTCCGCTCAGGATCGAGTGTCCCGGACTCCGAAGGTGCCTTGAGGTTACCGGCGCGCCCCTCCCGTTCCACGATCTCAAGAAGCCTGGCGACGGAGATGGCGAGGTTGTGCAGTTGTTCCTTCTCCAGCCAGATGATCGCCACCCCGCCGGGACCATCCACTACCACGCGGAATCGCCGTTGGCCAGGTTCGCCGAGTGCCTCCGCATTCAGTCGGTCGGTCGCGCCCAGGTCGTATCGGTAGTCGTCAGCCATGCGTGCCTCGTTGGCGGGTCAACTCAAGGAGCTCCGGCGCAGCGTCATCCAACAGGCCGATCATCCGCTCGACCTTCCGCCGGGTCGGAGCGGTCCGCTGTGCCAGGAATCCCTTGCTGAGCTCCTGGGCCGTCGCAATGGTCCCAGACTGGACCAGAGCCACGGGGACCTGCAGTTCTTGGACTCGATTCCAAACGTACGGAATCGGCTGCCCACCGTTCGTGAGGATTAGTGCCTGGCACCCCGTCTCCAGGGCTGGCATCTGGAGATCGGGCCGGTCGAAGCGCGTGATGACGACCTTCCGATCGGTGCCGCCGTAGTAGTGGATGCCTCCGTCCAGAGCAAGCGCTCCCAGCATCACGTTTTCGGCCGGTTCATCAAGGCCGTCCGGGAACGCGATCACTTCCGCTCCCAAGAACTCAACGATGTCTCGAGCGGTGGGTGACAGCAGCACGCGGTCTTGTGGAATGACGCCCAAGACCCGAGCACCAGCGACGGAAAGAGCCGGGGCGAGTTCGGACTGAACCGCATGCATCCGGAGCTTCGGCACATTGTTGATGACGACTGCAGAGAGTCCGCGTTCGAGTCCCGCGGCGTTCATGACGTCGTCGGCATTCATCTCTTCGTAGTACCAGACAATCGATACGACCTGCGCGTCGACGGTTGGCGCACCGTCGATGGGGATCTCGGTGATCACGAGGTCGGGGTCTGTGACCCGACTAGCGCCACCCGCGGAGGCCACCGATGGCTCGCCGAGCAGTTCGACTGCAAGCGATACATCGTCCGAAGTGGAAGCAGGATCGAGCCCGTACAGAACTGACACGCCACGCCGCTTGGCATTCGTCGCCAGCGCAAGGCCAAGCACGGTCCTCCCTACCTTGGGACCAGTCGTGGTGAGTGCGAGGAGGTCCATTCCGTGTGGAGCTGGCCTAGGAACGCGGACGAACGCTTGGGAACAGCGGTCAGAATACCATCCATCGGTGGCTGGCAAGCCGCTTCAGCCGCGAGGGCTCCAGCTTGACACCCCTATCTGGCATCCGTAGCATTGCGCCTGCCGCCGAGGTAGCTCAGGTGGTAGAGCACGCGACTGAAAATCGCGGTGTCGGCAGTTCAACTCTGCCCCTCGGCACCAACCAGAGCCACCACACTGTGGATCGTTCGCGGCGCGAGCGTCTTGGTTCGCCAAGACCACCGGAAGGTCGTTGTTGGGGGCACACAGGCGAGCGGAAGTAGCTCAGGGGTAGAGCGCCTCCTTGCCAAGGAGGAGGTCGGGGGTTCAAATCCCCTCTTCCGCTCCAGCGCCATGAAGCTCCCGGCCCGGATCCCGAAGCGAAGGAGAGTGTTGGCCTGACCTGCCGCAACAGCACGTCAGCGTACCCTGACACGGAGTGTGCGCGTCGAGGCATTGCTACTTGTCCCCATCACCTCCAATCTGTTGGGAACGTGCGTGGGATAATGCCACCGAGTTCGAGGCGTGAAGTGCACTGACCGGTGGGTTTGGGGGTAGGCGCATGATCCTTCCGTTGGATGGTGCCCGGGTTCTCGACCTTAGCGTCATGACGGCCGGCCCGTTCTGCACGCGGATGTTGGCCGATTATGGAGCCGATGTCATCAAGATTGAACCGCCCGCTGGCGACCCTGCTCGCCGCCATGGCCCGTTCTTCCATGACGAACCTAATGCTGAGAAGAGCGGCCTTTTCCTATTCCTTAATGCGAACAAACGCTCGATCACGCTGAATCCCGCGACGGAACGTGGCAGGCTGATTGTTCTCGAACTCGTCCGTGGAGCGGACATCGTCATCGAGAACTTCAAGCCGGGTGTCATGGCTGAGCTTGGGCTTTCGTATGAGGAGCTCCGGGCGGCGAATCCCCGAATCGTGGCTACATCCGTCACGAATTTCGGCCAGGATGGTCCGTACCGCGATTGGGAAGCGACTGATCTCACGCTCTACGCGATGGGCGGGTCCATGCTCGCCAGCGGCGATCCCGACCTAGAACCGGTTAAGACCGCCGGTCAGATGGCCAGCTACCACGCAGGCTATTGTGCGGCCCTGGCGACCGCCATCGCGCTATGGAAGGCGGAGCGGACCGGGGAGGGCGATCATCTCGACGTCAGTTTCTTTGAGACCGCAATGCAGTCGACCGATAGCAGGTTGCTCCGGATCCTCGGGTATCAATACAACAACAACACCGTGACGCCACGGATGTCGATGGCCGCGACCATAGGTCTGGGGACCGGTGTGTATCCGTGTGCGGACGGGTATTTCGAGCTGACAGCCGGGGTGGCGATGTTCGAGCGGATCGCACGGATGATCGGTGCCGACCATCTGTTCGAGGACCCCAATTGGAACAACGCCGCGGCACTGGCGGTTCCGGAGCGGGCGGATGAGTTCGATGCGCTGCTGGTTCCATGGTGTTTGGAGCGGACGAAAGACCAGATCCGTGAGGCGTGCATGGAGTACGGGGTCTTGGGGGCGGCCGTGAACACGGTCGCGGACCTTTTGGAGGACATCAGCTTCGAGAGCCGGGGCTTCTTCCAGGAGATCGATCACCCTGTCGTGGGGCCTCTGAGGTACCCGGGGTATAACTTCCGCATCCACACGGTAGACGGGGAGCCGATGCCGGAGCGGCGGGGGGCGCCGCTGCTCGGGGAGCATACGGTCGAAGTGCTGCGGGAAGTGGGAGTCGAGGGAGCAGAGATTGCCCGGCTAAGGTCGCAGGGCGTGATCTAAAGCGCCGCGAAGAGAGGTTGACCGTGACATCCGAACAACCGAATCCTGCGCCGCGGCCGCTGTCAGGGTTGCCGCTCGAAGGCATCCGAATCCTCGATATCACCGTCGTGTGGGCGGGCCCATACGGGACGATGCAGCTCGCCGACTGGGGAGCCGAAGTCATCCGCGTGGAGTCGACGCAACGGATGGCGACGAGCACGCGGGGGGATATGGCGCACCCGCCGTCGGCGATGTACCGGCGCGGAAGCGCGCTCGGCTACGCGCAGAACGATGGTGGCGAGCGGCCGTGGAACCGTCACTCGATATTCAACTCGAATAGCCGGAACAAGCTCAGCGTGACGGTGGACATGACGACCACCGAGGGGCAGGAGGTGTTCGAGGAGCTGGTACGGCGGTCGGACGGGTTGGTGGAGAACAACGTGCCAGTGAGCATGGAGCGGCTCGGGGTCACGTGGGAACGGCTGTCGAGTATCAACCCAAAGTTCGTGCTGGTGCGGCAACCGGCATTCGGGTTAGACGGCCCGTACAAGAACTACCGCACGTGGGGCAACCATATGGAGTCGCTCTCTGGGCATCCGGCGCTCCGAGGGTATCCGGACGAGGACTTGGAACGTGCTGCGAGTGGGGTGCCATCGGACGCCTCCGGGGGCATCGGCGGGGCTTTAGCCATGATGATGGGCCTGCGCTATCGGGAGCGGACCGGGAAAGGCGCGATGATCGAGGTGCCGACGGCCGAGAACTTCGTTCCGTTCCTCGGCGACTTCATCATGGACTATACGATGAATGGCCGGATGCACGAGAAGCTGGCGAACCAACACCTCTACTGGGCGCCACACAACGTGTATGCGTGCGCCGGGCACGACCGGTGGGTCACGATCGCGTGCCGGAATGACGAGGAATTCCAACGGCTCTGTGCTGAGATGGGACAGGCGGAGTTAGCGTTCGATCAACGGTTCCGCGACAGCCTGAATAGGTGGCGGAACCGCGCGGAGCTGGACCGAGTGATCGCGGATTGGACCGGCGATCAGGACCATAAGGACGTGATGCACCGGCTCCAGAAGGTCGGCGTTTCGGCGGGGGCGGTCCTGGACGAAGGAGATGCGCTGGCCGATCCCCACCTGGCCGACCGCGGCTTCTTTGAGACACTGGTTCACCCGGAGATCGATGGGGAATACCGGCACCCCGGTCCGCTGTTTCAGATGGCATCAATGCGGAACCATCTCTGGCGACATGCGCCGAGGCTTGGCGAGGACAACGAGTACGTCTACAAGACGATCCTTGAATTCTCCGACGAGAAGTACGCGGAGTTTGAGGCTCAAGGCCATATCGGGATGGACTACGACCCTTCCGTCCCGTGATCCGATGCCCGATCGTGCCACCGCGTTTCGAGGGAACGCTTCCGCTAAGGAGAGGCGTTACCTGAATCGCCGACGGCGGCGAGAAGGTCAACCATCGCCCATGTCTGTGCGGTCGCATACATGATCGGCAGTAGCTGAACCGGTTCGGCGCCTTCCAACCCAGACAGGAAAACGTCGAGCAATCCGTGCTCGTCAGCGACACTGTCCGGGTCGCCCATCGCAAGCACCAGTTGGTCGCGCCGCCGGACAAACGCGCGCTTCCATTCTTCGACCAGTCCTTCGTACGTCATCTCTGTGCGTGTCCCCTTTCACGTTCGCGGTAGGGCTCAATGGTACGGGGACAGCGCTGATGTCAACCTCGCGGGCGACAGCTACTCATAGTTCTTGAGCCGCGGCCCGCGCCGCTCTACAATTCAACTACCGACTGACCAGTCAGTCTTTGGAGGATCAAACTGGCCAAGGGTTCGACTACGATTGCAGAGCGCGAGCGACCATCCGGAAAGGACGCGACACGGGAGCGCATCTTGGATGCGGCGGCGTCCGTGTTCGCTGCGGCGGGATACCACGGTGCGAGTGTCGACGACATCGCCACTCAATCCGGGTCGTCCAAGGGGTCGATCTACTTCCACTTCCCGGGAAAGCAGGAGATCTTCTTCGCTCTAGTCAATCGCTTCGCCGACGGGTTGCTAGAAGCAAGTCAACACGCGCTCTCGGAGCCCAATAGTGGAGCGGAGCGCGCCAGCCGCGCGATTGAGGCTGTGTTGCGGACCGTCGCGAAACACAGGGTGCTCGCAAAGGTGCTTCTCGCTAGCGGGGTCGGCTTAGGACCTGCGTTCGATCAGACGTTGATGGCGCTCCATACACGGTTCGCGAAAGCGATTCAGCGCCACCTTGATGACGCTGTCTCGGCCGGGACTCTCCCCGAACAGGACACGGAGCTAGCAGCCTACGCGTGGATAGGCGCGTTGAATGAGATCGTCCTTCGCTGGTTGTACATTGGGACCCCGGAGCAGCTGGAAACAGCGGCTCCAGCGCTCCAACGCCTCTTACTGGGTGGAGTCGCACGAGCCGATCGCGCAGCGCCGCGGGATTAGCCGAACATGCCGGACGCACAACGGTCATATCGCGATCTGCACGAGTTCATTTCGTTCCTCGAAGACCGGGACCAATTGGTGCGCGTTAAGCCGCAAGTCACCTGGGACCTGGAGATCACCGAGATCACGGATCGGACCGTTAAGTCTGGCGGCCCTGCATTGCTATTCGAGAACGTCGAGGGGTACGACACACCGGTGTTGATCAACACGTTCGGATCAGCTCAGCGGGCGGCATGGGCTCTCGGGGTAGATGAGTTGGACAATCTGCAGGGCAGGGTGGAAGAGGCGCTGCGACTGACACAAGGACCACCATCAGGATTCATGGACAAGCTGCGGATGCTTGGCGATCTGGCGCGCCTTGCTCGGATCGGGCCAACACGCGCGGAGGAACCGCCGTCCCAACAAATCATTCAGGTGGACGAAGAGGTCGACTTGTTCCAGCTTCCCGCGCTGAGGTGCTGGCCGGAGGACGCGGGCCGCTATATCACGCTTCCCCTAGTCATTTCGAAGGACCCGGAGTCCGGTGTCCACAACCTCGGCATGTATCGCATGCAGGTATTTGACCGAAACACCACGGGTATGCACTGGCAGACCCACAAGGTGGGCACGCACCACCAGCGTATGGAAGCCGCCCGCGGGTCCGAGCGCATGGAAGTCGCGGTCGCGCTCGGTGCTGACCCCGCCACAGTCTGGTCCGGTTCTGCCCCATTGCCGCCGGACGTCAGCGAATATCTGCTCGCGGGGTTCCTCCGTGGGAAACCCGTCCCAGTTACGAAGGGAGTCACCGTCGATCTCGACGTTCCGGCCGAAGCGGAGTACGTGCTCGAGGGGTATGTTGATCCTTCGGAGACACGGACCGAAGGCCCCTTCGGTGATCACACCGGCTACTACTCGATGGACTCGCCGTATCCAGTGTTCCACGTAACCACGATCACGCGACGAAGGGACCCGATCTACCCGACTATCGTCGTCGGCCGGCCGGTCCAGGAAGACTATTGGATGGGCAAGGCGACTGAGCGGCTGTTCCTGCCGCTCATGCGGATGATCCTGCCTGAGATCGTCGATGTGAATATGCCCGCGGAAGGCATATTCCATAATCTCGTCATCGTTTCCATGAAGAAGGAGTATCCGGGCCATCCGCAAAAGGTTGCGTACGGGCTCTGGGGCATGGGCTTGATGATGCTCGCGCGGGCGGTTGTCTTGGTCGATGAAGACACAAACGTCCATGACCTCTCCCAGGTCGCTTGGCGTGTCACGAACAACATCGATGGCCGGCGCGATGTGTTCTTCGCCGACGGGCCGGTGGACGACCTCGATGTCGGCTCCCCATTGCAAAGGTTCGGCACCAAGATCGGCGTGGACGCAACTCGTAAGACGGACGCCGAAATGCGTGACGGCAAGCGGTGGATGCCGGACATCGTCATGACCCCGGAGGTCAAGGCCCTCGTAGACCGCCGTTGGGAGACCTACGGGATCTCATGACCATCCGGCACGCCCCGCCGCTCGCTCGCCCCTGGTCGGCAATGGGAAGGACCGGCTTACTGCTTGATTCGATCCGGTTCGAACACTCCGTCTTCGCGCTCCCATTTGCCTATCTGGGGATGATCCTCGCGGCCAATGGATTACCCACCGGGGGCCAAGTACTGTGGATCACCGTCGCGATGGTGGCCGCCCGGACACTCGCGATGAGCACCAACCGGCTTGTCGACCGGCGCATTGACCTACTCAACCCGCGGACCGCAGGCCGGGCGCTGCCAGCGGGCCGTCTCCGGTCGAGGGAGATGTTCGCAATGGCGCTCCTCTCGCTCGTCGTGTTCCTGGTCGCCGCGGCCATGTTGAACACGCTGGCGTTGGTCTTGGCGCCAGTTGCCGCGGTCATCGTCGTCACCTACTCGTACTCCAAACGGTTCACGTGGTTGAGCCACTTTTGGTTGGGTTTTGCGGATGGCATCGCGCCAGCCGGCGGCTGGATCGGTGTGTCGGGAACGCTCCCGTGGGAGGCCGTCCTGTTGGCCTTCGCCGTCACGACCTGGGTTGCAGGATTCGATCTCATCTATCAGTGCATGGACCGTGACTTCGACATCGCGCACGGGCTTCACACGATCCCAGCTATCTGGGGGAACGGCGCAGCCCTGGTGTGGGCCAGGATCATGCACCTCGCGACGATCCTCTCACTCCTGTCGATGGGTGCTCTCGTTGCCCTCTCCTGGCCTTTCTATGTCGGCGTCGCCATAGCGGCAGCATTGCTTACCTACGAGCACAGGCTTGTGAAGCCGAACGACCTTTCGAACGTTGGTGTTGCATTCTTCAACGTGAACGGGTACATCGCCATTGCCGTGTTCGCGTTCACGGCGGTTGCCGTGGTTATGGGATGACCGAGTGAGCAGAAACACACTTCCCGTGATCGTCGGGATATCCGGGGGCAGCGGCGCGTTGGTCGCGAAGCGGATCGTCGACGTCTTGCTCAACGCTGATGTCCCAGTGATCATCACCGCGTCGAATGGCGGACGGCAGGTCTGGCAGCAGGAGATGGACAACAGCTTTGCTGACGCGGTACGTGAATGGACCGCCGACAAGCGGTTCGCCTATTACCCCGCGAATCAGATCGGAGCTCCGATCGCCAGCGGCACACTGACGACCGGGGGAATGCTCGTGGTCCCCTGCAGCATGGCGACCGTGGCCGCGATCGCCACGGGGTTAGCGGACAACCTGCTGAGACGCGCTGCCGACGTCACGCTGAAGGAGCGGAGGCCGCTGGTGCTGATGCCCCGAGAGACGCCACTTTCGGAGATCCACCTGCAGAACATGAGCACGCTAGCCCGCATGGGTGTCTCCATGGTGGTCCCTGCACCCGCTTTCTATCTGAAGCCACAGTCAGTAAGCGACATCGTCGAATACCTGGCGTGGAAGGCGATCGATGCGCTCGGCATCGGCGTCAACTTGCCGGAGGTCTTGCGATATCGGGGCATGGGCGAGCAACGGGTTACCGAGGAATGAAGGGTTCGATTGACGAATGGGAGGTGTCGTCTTGAGATCTTTTCCAGTATCGCTGTTATGGGGTCTGGCGATTGTCGTATTTGCGCTGCTAGCAGCGTGTGAGCCGGCAGCTGACGACGAGTCCGGAACCGAACCGGCCTCTGGCGGCACGGCCACCGCGGAGCCTTCCGGAATGATGGAGGAGGAAGCAGACGATACGGTCATTCGGATCGGTGTCCTCCCGATCATCGACGCTGTGCCCTTCTACGCGGCCGAAGAAACCGGGTTGTTCACGGAGGCTGGGCTCAACGTCGAGATCATTCCGTTCCAGAGCGCCCTGGAGCGGAACGTAGCCATCCAGGCCGGTGAGATAGACGCGCAGTTGTCCGACTTGATCTCCACTGGGATCCTCAATAAAGACGAACACACGCTAACCATCGTCAAGACCCTGTACCGTGCGAATGAACAACAGGCGATGATTTCGTTGATCGCCGGTAAGGACTCGGGGATTGCAGGCCCAAGCGATCTCGTTGGTCGACAAGTTGCGATCTCGCATAACTCGTTGATCGAGTATCACCTCGACCAGTATCTCGATGAGGCGGGAGTCGCACGCGACACCGTCGAGAAAGTCGAGGTCGCGGCGATCCCTATCCGCATGACCATGTTGAGCGAGGGACACATCGACGCGGCGGTCCTTCCGGAGCCCTTGACCACGCTCGCGGTTATGGGTGGAGGCACCGTCATTCTGGAGGACAAGGAGAGCCGCCTCGGCATGAGCGTGCTGGCTTTCCGTACCGATTTCTTGGCGGATCACGGCGGTCTTGTGCGCTCGTTGCTCGGGGTCCACGATCAAGCGGTGATGTTGATCAATGGCACGCCTGAGGACTACCGGCACTTGCTGTCCGATCGGGCTCGGCTCCCGGAGGTGCTCGAAGAGACGTTTGCGGTGCCGCCATTCCCGGTAGCGGACGTTCCAACCGAGGCCGAGATCCAACGTGCGTATGTATGGCTCGTTGAGAAGGATCTTGTTCCCGAGGCGAGGCCATACGCGCAGGTCGTCGACAACGGCTACCTCACGTCTGGTGGCGGCTCCTGAGGCAAGGCGGACGCCACCCGCGCCAACGAAGGGACAGCAATCGACCAGCGACTCGAACGTGACCCCGTTGCCCGATTGGACGGGGTCACGTTCCACTATCCGAACGGCCCGACGGTATTCGACGGCTTTTCTTGGGCGATGGCCCACGGTGAGTCGTGGGCCATCATCGGCCCGTCGGGCTGTGGCAAGTCAACCCTGCTGTACCTGCTGGCTGGCCTCCTGATCCCAGACCGCGGGATGGTTGAGATCGCTGGGACGCGAGTCCAGGGGACCCGGTTTGACACTGGGTTGATTCTGCAGGACTACGGTCTGCTGCCGTGGGCGACTGCGATCGAAAACGTCCGGCTTGGACTGCGCATCCGCGGCCAGAAACAGACCTCGGAGACGGCAGCTGCGTGGCTGGAACGCGTGGGACTCGTGGCCCAGGCCCGCCGGTACCCAAGCCAGCTATCTGGAGGACAGCGGCAGCGTGTTGGCATTGCCAGGACCCTGGCGATGGACCCGGAATTGTTGCTCATGGACGAACCGTTCAGTTCCTTGGATGCCCTAACGCGTGAGTCGATGCAGGCGATCGCGCTGGAGCTCGGAATCGCGTCGACACGGAGTACCGTGCTAGTTACGCATGACATCGACGAGGCCGTCTTATTGGGACGCCGCGTACTCGTGCTCGGCGTGAATAGGAACCAAGGTCGCGCTGTGATCGTCGACAACCCCGGGGCGGGGGACGCAGGGTACCGAGACCGTCCGGAGTTCCATGTCATGGGCCAAAGGGTCCGCGAAGCGGTGCGAGATCTTAGTGCCGGTGGGGAAGTATGAGTTCTATCGGCTCTCCTCCAACGGAAGGCGCCCTCGCGGGTCGCAAGCTAAGGACGGTCGTTGAGGGTTTGGCGGTCATCGGCAGTGGCCTGGCCTTGTGGCAGCTGCTCGCGTTCGCTGTCGATTCTTCCGCCGTTCCCGGCCCGTGGATAGTCGGACAGGCCTTTGTAGGCGCGCTCGACGATGGTTTGGCGGTCCACGCCCGAGTCTCGGCGTATCGTGTCGTGCTGGCGATTGTTCTCGCAGCGTCGACCGCGGCACCATTGGGAGTGGCGCTGGGTACAAGTTCGCGGTTGTATGCGATCTCGGCGCCGGTCATCTACCTCAGCTACCCGATTCCCAAGATTGTCCTGCTGCCGGTCCTGCTCCTGTTCCTGGGGCTCGGCGATGAGACGAAGATCGTCATGATCGCGTTGATCCTCTTTTTTCAAGTTCTCATCTTGGTTCGGGATCAGGTCCGGAACGTGCGGCCCGAACTGGTGCTGTCGGTCCGCTCCCTTGGTGCAGGACGCATTGACCTGCTGCGGCACGTCTACGTTCCTGCGTCGCTACCCGGCCTCTTCTCGGCCCTTCGTGTCAGCACGGGTGTGGCGATTGCGGTGTTGTTCTTCGTCGAGAGTTTCGGGACGCGAGAGGGTCTCGGATACTACATACTTGTGGAGTCTTGGGGGCGCCTCGAGTACCCGGAGATGTATGCCGGCGTCGTCGCGATGGCGCTGCTGGGATTGGGTCTGTACTACATCCTGGACGGCATTGAGCGCCGCGTTTGCCGCTGGACCCGGGTCGGTCGGTAACTGGGCATAAAAAAAGGAGCCCACCGCGGCCGCGGTGGGCTCCTTTTTTAGCCGGATCTCCAGATCCGTCGTTAGCGGTCCGTCGACGGGACCTTGACCCACGACGGTCGTTGGTCCTGTCCGGGGTTGTTCGTGAGCCGGATCAACGTTTTGTCTGTCTGATTCAGGACGTAGATCTCATCGTTCCCATCTTGGTCGGACGTAAACGCCGTCCAGAACCCTTCGAACGCACTCGACCGATATGGGTGACGGTCGTTAGCTGGGCTCACTCGGTGGGCCACAGTCCGGCGACCATCTGATTCGACATCAAGGATGTCGAATACTCCTGGAGCGTTGGTCTCGAACACGACCCGCCGCCCCGTTGGGTCGAAGTCCGGAGAATCTTCGATCACACCTGGCTCCCGGAAATCAGCTTGACCCGCTCCTGCACGAAAGCTCTCGTTGGGAAGGAACGTGATCAGGGAACCATCGAGTTCCAAGAGGTGAATGTCGAGAGACTCGAGATCTTCGCCGGCCCCGACTGCAATTCGGTTTCCTCCAGGATGGACCCGCGGATTCCGATAGACCTTCGACGCATCCGTCTCTAGTTGGGTCGGACTGCCACCCTGAGCGCTGATTCGGTACAACTGCGACCGACCCTCCGCAACGGCATCCGAAGACATGGCGAAGATCAATTGGTTGCCGCCTGGGTACCATGCCACAGAGTGGATAACGCCGGTCGCCAAGCCACTTGTCACGTTCGTTGGATTCGTGCCGTCTGGGTCGACGATCCAAATGTCGGTGCCGGAGTCGCTGGTCCGGATGAAGGCAACCCGGTCGCCCTCGTACGCGACAGCAGGATAGGAATCATCGGCCGGGTTGTTGGTGATATTCGTTAGTTCAGTCGGCCCAGACTCAGTCGTGCCATCGGTCGTAACCGAATAAATCTCCAAATTTCCATCGCGGTCTGACTGGAAGAAGACAACGGCTGGCTCCGAACCGCCGCACGCGCTCAGCGCTAGCACCCCCAACGTTGCGGGGACAAGCGCAACCAAACGCCGAGACCGAGTTCTGAAGAGCCCGGAGATTGTTCCAAGCATCGAGTTAGAAACCTCCTCGATCGGTTACTTCACGGTTCAACCAAGTATACGAGGGCTACAAAACAAACCCAGCCATCGAGTGAGCGGGCTGGGCTTGTTTCGGTGTCGTGTGTCCGAAGTTCAGCTGCGGAGGTTTATCGGCCGCGGAGACGGGGATCCAAGACGTCTCGCAAGGCATCCCCGAAGATGTTGAATCCGAACACGGCCAAGGCCAGGAACAGGCCCGGGAAGATCACAAGCCAAGGCGCGATCTCCGCGTAGTCGGCGGCGTTCATGCTGAGCATCGCGCCCCAAGACGGGTGGGGCTCGGGAACACCGAGGCCTAGGAAGCTCAACGAGGACTCCGTCAAGATCGCTCCACCCAACTGGCCCGTGACCACGATAATCCACGGGGCCATCGAGTTCGGCATGATGTACCGGAAGATCAGTCGAAGATTCCCGGCTCCGATCGTACGGCCAGCGAGGACGTAGTCCGTCTTCACCACCGAAAGTGCCTGTGAGCGGACCACTCGGATCATGCGCGGGAGCGCCGGAACCGCGATGGCGATAATCGCCTTTTCAATCCCGAATCCGAGCACTGCGACGATTGCCATCGCGAGAATCAGACCCGGGAAGGCCTGGAACACGTCGACGATGCGTTGACCGATTAGGTCGATCTTGCCGCCGAAGTACGCGCTCGTCACCCCAATCATGCCGGCGATTGAACCCGCACCGAGTGCGACGCTGAATCCGACGTACAACGAGATCTGAGCCCCGTAGGCGATCCGTGCCCAGAGATCACGTCCATATCGGTCCGCTCCCAAAAAGTGGTCGAAGCCGGGAGAGGCAAGCTGGTCAGCGGCGCTCGTTGCGAACCGGTCATGGAACGTGATCACCGGCGCTGTCGCAGCCATCAACAACAACAAGAACACCAATACCACACCCACCAAGCCAAGCGGTTTCGTCTTCCAGACGAGCCAGGTGCGCTGGATAGGATTCCGGCGCACTCGACCGCCAATAATCTCCTGGACTGCTTCTGTCTGGGCTGCCATGAGTAGTTACTCCTTAGTGGGTCCCCACGTTCTGCCTAAGCGCGGATTCGGGGGTCCAGTACCCCGTAAAGCATGTCCACACTGAGGTTGGACATCACGACGATGAACCCAACGAGTGTCACGACGAGCTGCACAACCGGGTAGTCGCGTTGTGTGATCGCATCCACCATCATGCGGCCGATCCCTGGCAGCCCGAACACCTGCTCGGTCACCACCAGCCCCGTAACGGTCAACGGCAGGAAGATACCAATCAGCGTCACAACGGGAATGAGCGCATTCCGCATCGCGTGTCGGATTAGGACTACTCGTTCACGGAGCCCCTTCGCGCGGGCCGTGCGGATGTAGTCCTCACGTAAGACCTCGAGCATCGTGGCCCGCATCATTCTCAGCGGTGTTCCCATCAGGAACCCCAGCGCAATCACCATCGTCGGCCAAATGAGCTGGGCCAAATTCCTGGCCGGATCCTCCCAAAGAGGCGTGTACCCCTGTTCTGGGATCCAGTCGAATACGCGAATCAGGATCAAAATGACGAGCATCCCGCTCCAGAACGTCGGAATGGAGATCCCAGCAATCGCGACGCTCCGGATGACGTAGTCCACCCAAGTGTCCTGCTTCAGCGCCGCGATCACGCCACCAGTGATGCCTAGCGTCGAACCGATCAGGATCCCCATCACGCCGATCTGGGCGCTTAGCGGCAGCTTCCGCTGCAACAACTGACTCATCGGAGCGTGATAAAAGTACGAACTGCCAAAGTCAAAGGTGACCAGTCCTCGTATCCAGTCGAAATACTGAATATAGAGTGGTCTGTCGATGCCTAACTGGTGCCTGAGTTTGTCCAACTCCTCAGGCCGCCCCACCAACCCTGTGTCACCACCAAGCATCATGACAGCCACATCGCCAGGAGCGATCCGCATGACAACGAATACGAGGATCGTGACACCAAACAGAGTCGGTATCGCGAGCATGAGACGACGGATGATGTAAGCCCACATCTTACCGTTCTCTCCTTCTAGTCCACCCGCTCTGGGTATACAAAACAACCCCGTGGCACGAGGCCACGAAAGTTCGGATCACTCTAGGTGTGGCCCTTGCTGCTGTCAACCCGCATGGAACATATCCCACCCAGCAAAACGCCCAGGATTAAAGGCCGCGTCGCCGTACGGTCGATTTCTCGAAGCGGATTCGCGACCCCGTTCCTTCGTACTACGACCTCCAACTACAACCGGATTCAGATCAGTGGGTGTCGAAGATTTCCTGGTACGCGGTGATTTGCGATCGGAGGTGGGACGTCTCTTGAACGGTTGGTTCTTCGAACCGCTCGTATGGGGTCAGCGGACCGAGCTGCCGAAGTGCGAGCATGAGCAACAATCGCGCTTTCACGGCCATCAGGTTGTCGCACGTGATGAACAGGTTTCCTTCGGATCGCGGTACGCGCCCATGATCGCCGCGGTTCGATAATGCAACGGGAATGCCGTATTGGCCGACCGCACGCTCGAGAGCAGGCCGCTGGAACTGATGTGGAACGCCACTGTAGGCGAACCCCTCAACGACAATTCCCTGGGCGTCGGCGCTGGTCTCTGCGAATCGCAGGAGCGCCTCGATCTGGACATCATCCGCACCCGCGAAGGTCTTGACGATGTCCACTCGCGGCAATTCAGTCGGCAGGTTGCCGTCAGGCAAAACCGCTGATGACGACGTGTGGCGTCGCGTCGGTTGGAAATAGAACGACACTTGGTCGCTCTCTACCGACCCGAGGGCGTTCGCAGAGCCGCCAGAACTCATGAACCCACCGGGGCGCTGGTTCGTCTTCGTGACTTCTCGGGCTGGGAGGATTTGTTCGTCCATCATGAGCATCACGCCCTTCCCGATGGCGGCTGGCTCGCTGCACACGCGCACCGCGTCGACCAGGTTCCAATCGCCGTCGTTGCCGATGCTCCCGTGTCGGCGCTGAGATGCACACACTACGACCGGCCTCTCCGAGTTAACCGTGAGGTTCAGGAAGTACGCCGTTTCTTCCGCGGTGAACGTGCCGTGCGTCACGACAACGCCCGCAACCTCCGAGTCTGCGAGCACTCGGTTCACCGTGTTCGAGATCAGCACGAGTTCCCGAGTGCCAAACGTCTCGCCACCTGCACGGAGCTCCGCGCCAGTCACCGGATCGATGGGACGCACCACTGCAAGGTCTGCTACCTCCGAGAGGAGGCCGTTCCGCCCATTGGTGTCGACGCCGAACCGGTTGACCTCCTCGATCAAGCGCTCGCCACTCATGTGGACGGAGCTGTACTGGGCTGGTGGTTCGTGTCCTTCCACCATATAAGGGAGAAGCAGCAAACCACTTTCGGGCCGAAGTTCCACCTGGTGGTATGTGGTGTCTTCCGTTGGGTTTCCGTCGATATCGGCGCTCGTGATGTCCAGTGTCACAGCGTCATGGAGTCGTTGAGCTCGCAACACGTCGAGCTCGCCGCCCGCGTGCGTTGAGGTAACAAACGGTTGCCCGTTTTGGATGGTGCCTCCGGTAGGCACGATTACAACTTTAGGTCGTGGCATAACTCCCCTCCACGAAACAAGGATGGCTTGGCTCAGCGCGCTCCCGGTCGATGTGTGACATTCTTAACGCCGCGCCAGCCAGATCGAACGACGAATGCGCTACGTAGACACGCGCTACAGATTCCTAGACGCGACGGCCGACGATCACGACATCCACCTCACGGTCCCCACGGTCCGTGACACGCGGCATGACTCCCCAGCGCTCAAACCCTAGCTGCGAGAACAACATCAAACTCGCGGTGTTGTCGGCGTAGATCAAGCCCAACAATCGTTTCAAACGCAGTTGGGCACCGCGTCGGATGGCCGTCGTCAAGAGCTCTCGGGCGACTCCGGTCCGGCGGGATGCCGGGTCGACATAGACACTGACCTCCGCCGTCGCCTCGTATACAGGCTTGTCATAGAAGGTGTTGAGGCTCAGCCAACCAACGATCCGTGTCCCCTCGGTTGCCACCCAGATAGGGTGGTGGTCAGGAGTATGGCTCTCGAACCAAGCAGCGCGGGATTCGACCGGTACGGGCCACACATCCGCGGTCACCAACTCTGGGATCGCGGCGTTGTAGATCTGAACGATAGACGGGAGATCATCGACGGTGGCATCGCGGATAGCGGCCCGCGCGCTCGCTGTCATCCCGACTCGTTAAAGGTGGGAGCGCAGTCTCCCGCTCAGAGTTGCTTCCGAGGACGGCCCCGCCGACGCCTGCCATTCCCCTCGGTCGTCCAGAAGTAAATGGTGTCTGCCGTGCGACGGATGGTCAATCGTATACCCATTACCCTAGCCGCAGCACCGAGTCGGCGCCGCACGGCCTGGGTCGTTTCCCCAGGTCCAACTCTCAAGCTCCCAGCTCCGTTGGGCTGCAATCGGCTGAGATACCCCATGTACTCGTTCAGCAACTCGGCCCGCTTTCCGGTGGCGGATTTCGCCTGCGCTTCCTCGACCGAGAGGTTGATGAACTGAGGCATATCGTCGTCTCCTTCGCTGGCAAACAACTCAAGATTGGTGGAATCCTAGCATCCCTCGAGCCAGTTCTACAAGCGGGGAAAATCTACCGTCGAAGCAACGCCGAAGATGCGACGGAGGATCGCGATCGCCGCGCTCGAACGAACCCGAACCCGAACCGCGACTCAGTCCGTTGTTCCGTGCAATGCGCGCCAGACTCGCTCGGAAGTGACTGGGAGGTTGTAGATTCGAGCGCCGCTGGCCGCCGCAACAGCATTCGCGATCGCACCGGCCGTCGTGATGTTGGAGTGTTCCCCCACTCCTTTCGTTCCGTAACGGCCACGCCCTTCTGAGTCCTCGATCAACGAGATCGTCAACGCTGGGATATCCCGTTCACATGGGATTTTGAATTCCGCTAACGACGGGTTGGCCACACGGCCGCTCTCGTCGACGATAAGGTCTTCCGTCAGCGCGTTGCCGAACCCGTTCATCATCCCGCCTTGGACCTGGCCGTGGTAACCGATGGGATTGATGACACGAGCGGAGTCATGGACCGCAGTGATCTTCCGTACGTCAACCTCCCCACTGTCTGGGTCCACGTGCACCTCCGCAACTTGCGCAACGAACGATGTGTGCTTGCTGGGGTTCATGTCGAGTACGTGTGCGTACCCTCTCACTGGCCCCCCAGTTCGAGCTGCCAGCGCTTCCATCGCCACGCGAGCTCCCGTCCGCTCGTTTATGAGTTCGCCCCCTTCATACGTGGTCGATTCCTCGTCCCAACCCTCGAGTTCCGCAACCAACTGCCGTAGCGACGCCTGCAGGTTGACGGAAGCATCATAGGCTGCCTCCGGAGCCACATAACTGCCGCGGGTACCGCCGATACCCGTGTCAAACGGGACATCGTCAGTGGTGTAGGGGACCATCTCTATCCGGGTCGTCGGGATGTTCATCTCTTCCGCGACCACTTGCTGGATCATCGTGTCTGTGCCCATCCCGGGGTCGTAGATGGAGCTGCTTGCAGTCACCCTGCCATCGGGATAGACCGCCAGGCCCACGTGTGTCTCCCCCCCGATCTGAGAGCGGTTGCCGATGGCCAGCCCCCGGCCCACGTTCGGTTCCAGTGGCTCGTACCAACCAGATGCGCGTACGGCTTCCCTGAGCACCTCCTCGGCACGGATGTCCTGGTACTCGAGCCCCGCGGGCGTCAGGTCTCCCGTGTGGAGGATATTGCGCAACCGCAACTCGATCCGGTCGATTCCCAACTCCTCGGCGATCAAATCTATATGGGTTTCCCCCGCAAAGATCGCTTGCACTTCTCCCGGCGAGCGCGCGAAACCACAGGGCACGGTGTTTGTGTACACCTGAATGCTCTCCATCCGCACGTTAGGCGTCGTGTAGGGTCCGCCGATCTGGGAGGCGCCCGGCAGATTGGAACCGGGTACCGGTTTGTACGCCGCGTAGGCGCCGCTGTTGAAGTACATCTCCGCGTCCCACGCCGTGAGCGTTCCATCTCGTTTCACGCCGGCCTTGATGCGTATCGATGATTCATGCCTTGGGTTGGAAGCAGTCAACTCTTCGGTGTACTCATAATTCAGCTTCACGGGGCGGCCTGTTTTCTTCGCCATCAAGTACACGAGTGGCGAGTCAGCAAAGTCCGCCTTTCCGCCGAATTCCCCACCCACGTAAGCCCGATTGATTGTGATCTTCTCGGACGCGACGGCGAAGAGCGCGGCTAGCTGGTTCTTACTCCGAAAAACCGCGGTACTACCCATCCACACTTGGACTTGGCCTGAGTCGTCGATCCAAACCGTGCAGTTGTGCGGTTCGATATACACCTGGTGGCTTCGGGGCGTGGTATAACGGCGCTCAACGATCAGCTCCGCATTCGCGAACCCCGTCGCCAAGTCGCCCTTCTGCCAGAGCTGGCGCGCGAATGCGTTGGTTGGAGTGTCTAGCGGGTTGCCGGGGAGACCCTGATACGAGTTGAAATCCGGATGGATGACCGGAGCGTCTTCCAACAAGGCGTCGTCGAACGTGATCGCGGCGGGGAGTTCCTCATATTCGACATCGATCAGGTCCAACGCATCTTCGGCAGTTTCTTCGTCCTCCGCTGCGACCATCGCGATCTTGTCACCGATGTACCGCGCCGCATCGAATGCGAGAAGCGGTTCGTCTTGGAGCGCCTTCCCAGATCGCAGACCATAGACTTCGTCGGGGGTCAGAACAGCATGGACACCTGGATGCGCCAGCGCTCGGCTCGTGTCTACGTTGACGATCCGGGCATGGGGATACGGCGATCGGAGGATCTTCGCCCACAACGTCCCGGGAAGGACGACATCGATTCCGTACTTCCCACGACCGGTGGTCTTGTCGGGGCCGTCAGTGCGGCTCACCGGGGTTCCAATCACGCGTTGCTGGGTGACCATCATGCGTCCTCCATTACTGACTATTCCGATTGTAGGACGGAGCGATCCTCAACGTACATCGTGAGCAGTCGTGGAGGGACTCCGCCCATTGTAGGCGCGTGCGACTATCATCCTCATCACAGGGGGGTGGGGTGGTCCGATGAAGGAAGTCCTCGAAAGTACTGTTGTCGTTGATCTGACGAACGGTTGGGCCGGTTCTGTCGCAACGATGGTCCTCGGCGATTTTGGGGCGGAAGTCATCAAGATTGAGCCGCCCGGGGGTTCACCGGACCGTACGACGCCCCAGCACTATCAATGGAACCGCGGAAAACGCAGCGTTGTGTTGGACCTGAATGATCCCATCGGCATCCGGGAGTTCAAGCAACTCGTGTCGCATGCGGACATCGTCCTTGAGGCCTTCGCGCCCGGTGAGGCGGCTCGCATGGGTATCGATTTCGCAGCACTCAGCGCCGAACGGCCGGATCTTGTCTATTGCTCGATCACCGGGTTTGGTCGTCACGGACCCCACAGCGGATACAAAGCAGATCAAGGGATCGTGGCTGCGAAAGCTGGACGCTTCTCGGCCTTTGTCGGTCAGGCCGGGCGCGCAGGACCCCACTACGCCGCCGTCCAAGTGGCCAATCATGGCGCTGCCTTTGCCGCGGTCAGGGGGATCCTCGCCGCGCTATTCGTCCGCCACCGGACCGGAAGGGGTCAGTGGGTCGAGACGAGCCTCCTCCAAGGAATTAGCACGTTCGATGTCTCTGACTGGATCATGTGGCAAATGATGCTCAAGTACCCGGAGGAGTTCGCGGACAACCCGCAGGCGGACCCGGATCGGATGCCTGCGGTGGGCTACCAACCGATTCGGACTAAAGACGGCCAATGGATTCAACTCGCCAATATCGTCGACCGGTTGTTCCGTGCGGCCCTGCGCCAAATGGATCTTGGGGATGTGCTCGATGACCCCCGGTTTGCGGGTGCTCCAACGCTCCTCCCAGAACCACGGGAGGAACTGCGCCAACTCGTTGTGAAGCGCGGGTTGGAGAAGACCCTTGACGAATGGATGGACATCTTCACCGGCGAGAGCGCGGATGTTGCAGCGGAGCCGTTCATGACCTCGCAACAGGGCATGTCGCACCCCCAGGTCATCCACAACCACCATGTGGCGGATGTTCACGACCCGGAGGTCGGCCCCATGCACCAGCTCGGCCTTGCAGCTGAGTTGCGCGGCACGCCTGGCAGTGTGAAGGGTCCGTCGCCGCTGCTTGGCGCTGACACGAAGGAGTTGTTGGATCGGCCGCCTTCCGCACGTCTGGACGCCGGCGCGACAGGGCGCGAAACGCCCGTTCCGAAGTGTCCTCTGGAAGGCATCACGGTGATCGACATGTCCACCGTCATCGCTACTCCGGTTGCCACATCGCTGACGTCGGAGCTCGGTGCGCGCGTCATCAGAATCGAAGCCTTGGATTTGGATCTGATGCGCCGGTTCAACCAAGGCGTCTCCATCAACCGGACTCAAGCCGGCGTCGAGAACATTTCCGCTGACCTCCGCACCGATGAGGGCCGGGCGATACTCCACAAGTTGGTCGCGCAGGCGGACGTCTTCGTGCACAACATGCGGCCTGGGGCACCGGAACGCCTTGGAGTCGGCTATGACCAGGTCAAGGCCTTCAATCCAAACATCATTTTTGTCTACGCCGGAGGCTACGGAGATACGGGACCGCACTCGCACCGGCCCGCAATGCACCCCATCGGCGGAGCGGTTGCTGGTGGCGCAATGGCCCAGATGGGCCTGGGAGCGGTACCGCCAGCCGATCAGCCCATGACCAACGACGAGATTCTCGAGGTCTCACGACGACTGGGGCGCTCGAATGAGACCAACCCGGACCCAAACGGATCGATGGTGACGTCTACGGCCATCCTGCTGGGGATCTACGCACGCGAACGGTTCGGCGCCGGCCAGTACATCCAAACGACGATGCTCGGTGCAAATGCGTATGCCAACGCCGATGACTTCTTTTGGTTCGACGGCAAACCGGATCGCCGAGTGCTGGATGCCGATGGGTACGGCCTTGGGCCGCTCTACCGCCTCTACCAGGCTCGGGAGAGTTGGGTCTTCCTCGCAGCCGAGAGTGACCGCGAGTGGCAGGACTTATGCCGCGCGCTGGACCGAGCCGATCTAGAAAGGGATCCTCGATTCTCAGATTCGGCCTCTCGACAAGAACACGCCGACGAACTCGTTATCGAACTCGAGCGAGTATTCCGGGGGCGCTCCGCGGAGGAGTGGGAACGAGACCTCACTCAAGCAGGCGTGGCCTGCGTGGAGGCCGAGGACGCAGGAACATCTCGGGTTTTTACTCGGCTGCACGACGCCGGCGAACGGTGGTACACCACCGAGGTGGAACACGTTCGGTGGGGCCGGTTCTGGCGTTACAAGCCAGTCCTTGACTTCTCGTCGACGCCCTCACGGGTCGGCCCGGGACCGGTGCGTGGCCAACACACCAAGTCGATCATGCGGGAACTGGACTACTCGGATGAGGAGATCGCCGAGCTCAAGGCTCAAAGCGTTATCGATTGGGAGGATGTTGCGCCCTTGGTCGCCAGCGGCGTGTAGCGGCGCCCAAAGCCCGCGACCGGGCACGGCCGCAAGAAACTGGTGCCCCCAAGGGGATTCGAACCCCTGTTATCGGCTTGAAGGGCCGATGTCCTGGTCCCCTAGACGATGGGGGCACATGCACCGCAAGCATCACCCGCGGTGACCGCTCCGCAGAGAGGAGGGACCGGTGGAAACCGCTCGCTGTAGGACGCTGCCTGCAAACCCCTGCGTTCGACTACCTACAACGTAATGGGAAGGCCGGCTGCCGACAACCGGTCCGCTTCAGGCCAGAGCCACGCTACGCGCCTCGCGATACGACCGCCAAATGGTGATTGCCAAGGCGCCGATACCGAGCAAGACAACGACAAACGTCGCGAGGCTGGCGAGCCCTCCGACGATGGTGCCCAACCCCGGAACCAATGTCGCTAGATAGAGGACAAAGCTTCCGGCAGACAGCAGGCCGGCGCCAACCAATAGCGCGTAACCGCTCCGCGGCGGTTCCCTGGTTCCCGTGTCCTCACCTCCTCGCCGTCGCCATTCCACCGCCACGGCTCCAGCAGCGAGCGCCGGGAACACCATGCTGGGCACCACAATAGCTATCCATAGGGAGAACGGGAACAGCAGGACTGGGAGCGCTGCAGCCCCTATGACGAAGAGCGAGATGACACCGACCACGAGCGCCACGACAGGGAACACAAACAACGTGCCCAGGCCCAACCCGATGCTCTTCAACCAGTCGTGCCGGACTGCAAAGCTCGCAGCCACGGTCGCACGCGGAAACGCCCACAACAGCGCCAACCCAGCCAGCGATAACCCGGCGAAGAACTGCACTTGCGCCCAAGCGCGGGCCAAGAGTCGTAGCAGCGCCGAGTCTTCTCCGCGGATGAACAAGACTCGCTGGGTGGGGACATCGCGTGTGATCCCACCGGAGACAACTGCCGTTTCGGCAATCGTCGCTTTATTGGCGCTCGTATATTGAAGCGTACCGCCGATGCGCGCTTCCGGACCGAGTTCGACGCGGTTCGCATGCGCGTTGACATTCCCGCCGACGGGACCGTGCAGAACCAACCTCTGTGCGCTAGCGCCGACATCTCCCTCAATGGCTCCGCGGAGCGTCATGTCGCCGCCGCCGAGCACATCGCCCCCGATCGATGAGGATGCGCCGGCATCCAACGCTCCTCCGATCACGACGTCCTCGGATGCAGTCCCGGTCAGCGTCATTGATGTGCTGCCGACTCGGACGGCGCCGCCAACGGTGCCCGAAATCGTGACCGTTTGAGCGGCGATGAACAGGTCGCCCCCCACCTGGCCGGGTATCGACACCGAGTTGGCAATCACGATTGCAGTGTCTTCCACCGTGCCGGAGATCGTAACCGTCGCGCCTATCGCGATCACGTCACCCGACACAACCCCGGCCATGTCAATGGACCGGCCGAACAGATACATGTCGTCATCGATGGACTCGTTCGGGCCGATCCCAAGCGTGTCACCACTCCGGACATCGGCCGCGGATGCCGGCACGCTCAAGAACACCGCGGCCAGCATCGCGATTGTCAGGCCGCCGATGACCCGCCTGAGTCGCATCATGCTTCCCCCCCTGTTCAGCGCCGAGGCCGGTTCGTATCCAGAAAAGCGAGGAGCGTCCGGTTGTACTCCTCGTGGCGCTCGAATGGCGACCCATGGCGCGTCGGGAAGACATTGACTTGTGCGTTGGCCTGCTTGGGTAATGCGGCGGCCAACTCCCTCGCCGCGTCCGGGCCCGTGTACTCGTCGCCCGCGCCGACGATGATCATCGTCGGCGCAGTCAGCGTGCTCACGTTGATGTTGGACGCAGACATCGCGCTGGACATCGTCTGTATGTACTTCTCCGGGTCGTTCGCCGTCATGATCTCCTTGTGCTTGGCCACGATTTCCGGCCGCGCCTCGACGAACTCCGGCGTATAGACGCTGGTCAGCCACCCGTCGAAGACCGACTCCATTCCGCCCGCGCGGATGCTGGCGATGCGTTGTTCGCGCATCTTCGCCATCTCGGTATCCTGCGACGCGTCTGGTTGCGGGTCCAACCGTCCACCATTGGAGAGGACTGCTGCCCACACACGCTCCGGATGCGCCGCTGCAAAATTCCGGGCAATGCCACCGCCCATCGAATACCCAACCACCGCGGTCTGTCGAATCTCGAGCTCGTCGAGCAGCCGGTGAAGGTCTGCGACAAACGTGGCCTGACCAATCGGCTGATCACTGGGCGTTTCGGTTTCACCGTGACCTCGCACGTCGTACGAGAGGACCCGAAACCGCTTCGCTAGAATGGGCGCCTGAAGCCACCACGCGTGGTGGTTGTCACCGGATCCGTGGATCAACGTCACCCACGGACCGCGCGTCCCCATGGTCTCGTAACACTGCTGAATCCCGTTCGCGATCGCCATTGATGTGGGCATCATCCCTCCCTTGGTCGTCCGCTGATACCGGCGCAATGATAGGTCTCCGTTGGCCAGGAAGCCGGGTCAGAAGTGCCGAACCGGCTTCCCTGTGTCGCGGCCTCCGGCCTCCGCTGAGTCTGCTCGGAGTACCAGCAGACCAAGATCGAACGCTTTAAGGGTAGAGCGCGATCCCCTTGAGACCCTCCGTCTCCGGGACCCCGAACATGAGGTTCATGTTCTGGACCGCTTGACCGGCGGCGCCCTTGACCAGATTGTCCAGCGTCGTGACCACGACGATTCGGCCCGCGCGCAGGTCAATGACCGGATACACCTGGGTCATGTTGGTTCCTGCGGTTTGTTTCGTCTGCGGTGGATCGTCCGTCACGCGCACGAACGCCTCGCCGTCGTAGTAGTCGCGGTAGAGGTCGCGAAGCGCCGTCTGTCCAGCATCGCTGATCGCGATTCGGCCGTCTTTAGGCTTCAGATAGATCGTCGACAGGATGCCTCGGGTCATTGGGATCAGATGCGGTGTGAAGGTCACGGACCAGGGTGTCTCTGGGTCCACCGTGTGGAGCTCTTGGGTAATCTCCGGCAGGTGCCGGTGGCCCGTCAGGCCGTACGCGGAGACGTTCTCGTTCGCTTCAGAGAAGTGGACGTTCAAACTCAGCGTCCGTCCCGCACCCGAGACTCCGGACTTGGAGTCGACGATGACGTCTGGCCCAATAAGCCCCTCCCGGACCAGCGGCTCCAGTCCGAGCAACGCACCCGTCGGGTAACACCCGGGATTCGCCACCAACCGCGATCCCGCAACAGCATCGCGGTGCGTTTCCGACAGGCCATACGCCGCCTCTTCCAAATATTGGGGTGCCGGGTGCTGGACGCCGTACCAAGACTCGTATTCGGCGACGTCGCGCAATCGGAAATCGGCCGAAATGTCCACGACCTTCGCGCCGGATTCTAGTGCCACGACGCACGCCTCCGCGCTTGCCTTGTGGGGTAGGGCGGAGAACGCAACGTCGACGCCGTCCAGGGCGTCGCGCTCCACGATTGGCAGATCCATGCTGTCCAGGTGTGGAAACGTCGCGTCCAACTGTCGACCGGCCGACGACCGTCCGGTCACTCCGACTAATTCCACCGACGGGTGAAACCGTAACAGCCGGGCCAATTCCATGCCCGCGTAGCCTGTGACGTTGATGATTCCCGCCCTGATCATTGCCTCGCCTCTCTGACTCTCGCGAATTCGGCTTCGTAAGGTCCTCAGTGTATCGAGGTCGTGCTCGAAGGACATACATCGTTCAGCGGACACGCGTCGCATCGCGGGCGCCGCGCATGGCACACACGCCGGCCGTGCTCGATCAGGTCGATGTGCAGTTGATAGACATCCTCAGGTGCTACGAGCCCCTCGATCACCGGATGCGCCTTGTCCGCCGACATCTTTTCGTCGATGAACCCCAACCGTTTCGATATTCGATGGACATGAGTATCGACCGGCATTGCTGGCAGCCCGAATGAGAAGAGCAGCACGCAGGCCGCGGTCTTCGGCCCAACCCCCGGCAGGGAGGTGAGCCAGTCACGAGCCTCGTTCATCCGGAGCTCGCGCAGGAACTCCAGGTCCAACTCCCCGCGCTCGGCTTCTATCGTCGCCAAGATCGCCAGAATCCGGGGCGCTTTGACCTGGGAGAGGCCGCCGAGCTTGATCGCGTCAGCGATATCCGCGCTGTTCGCCAGGCGAACAGCGCGCCAGTCCGGGTACTGCGCTTTCAACGCGGCGAATGTCCGGTCCGTGTTCGCATCCGACGTGTTCTGCGAGAGGACCGTGTAGATCAACTCATCGAGCGGACCTCGGCGCTGCGTCCACTCCCGAACGCCGTAGTGCTCCTGCAACCGGCCCAGGACGACCTGTGGATTCGGGGGGGGGTCGACGACTAAGGGGGCCCTCAACGGACGGGCCCCCTCAAGGCAGACGAAGTTCCTACCGACCCTGCCAAACGGGAGCACGCTTCTCCGCGAAGGCGCGTGGCCCTTCCTTTGAATCCTCGGACGCACTAATCGTCTGGTTGAGCGCCTGGGACAACTGGAGGGACTGTGTGAACGCAAATTGGCGCCACAATTGCAACATCCGTTTCACGCCCTGGACCGCCAATGGAGCGTTCGCGCCGATCTGTTCGGCGATCTCGATGCATCGTGGCATCAACTGGTCGGGTTCGACGACCTCTTGGACTAAACCCATCCGAAACGCCTCTTCAGCGGGAATGTTGCCGCCCGCGTAGAGCATCATCGCGGCGTCGCCCATTGACATCAGCCGGGGAGCCCAGTGGATTCCCGTGCCAGGCATGATTCCTCGTCTGACCTCACTCAAAGCGAAGTACGAATTCCGGGAGGCGATTCGAATGTCACAGTCCATTGCTCGCTCAGTTCCGCCGCCCATGGCCAAACCGTTTACCGCTGCGATGAATGGCTTCGGGTTATCCGACAGGCTTCCCGGGTGCTGTCGCGTGAAGCTCCCTCGCGCCATCTCCACAGCCACAAGTTGGTCCCGGTCCGCGGAATCGATCTCGCCACGCTCGTGTCTCGCCTCGACCTCCGCGACGGCCGCATCTCGGTCGGCGCGCGCCCGGAGGTCCATCCCAGCGGAGAACGCACGGCCCACACCCGTGATGATGCCCACGTACATGGACGAGTCCGCCGTGAAGTCTGCCAGCGATTCGTCCAGTAACCGTGGGATATCGCCCCCGCTCGCGTTCAACCGCTCGGGCCGGTTCATTGTGAAGATCGCGTAATGACCGTCCGGGAACTTCTCGTAAATGACATCCGGTTTTCCATCTTCTGACATCGGTAACCCCCTCCGATTAGATCGTGGTCGACGACTGTCGCCAGAGGGAGTGTAGCGCGGACGCTGACTCCCTTGTTCGGGTCGCTACCGCGTCGGTGAACGCTCGTTTACGCTGACTCCCACACGCGCCGTACCAAAACGATGGACCAGAGAACATGAACGAACTCCCCAGCGTCGTCGAAGAGGTCCGTGATGTCGCGGCACCGGTCCCAACGGCACGACTGAAAGACCTCTCAGGCCTCAACGACCAAGAAGCCGTACGGGTCGTCGAGGTGTTCAGAGAAGTCTCCTTCGAACGTCGCCGTGACGTGCTGAGGAACATGTCCGAACTCGCTGAGGAGAGCATCGAGCTCAACTTCGACGCGATATTCCGTCATTGCCTCGGTGACGAGGATGGTGAGGTCCGGCAGGCAGCCATCGAGGGTCTCTGGGAAGCGGAAGAACGCTCGCTGATTGAACCGCTGATCAAACTCTGCCACAAGGACGAAGATGAGGGTGTGCGGATTGCCGCTGCACAGTCGCTCGGTCGGTTTGCGCTGCGCGCCGAACTCGGGACGCTCCTCGAACGCGATGCGCGCAGGGTCCGGGCGTTCCTTCTTGAGCTGATCGAAGGCGAGGATGAGCCTTCAGAGGACGTCCGACGCCGCGCTATCGAGGCCATCGCCCCCATCAACGATTCTCAGGTTCGTTCCGTCATCTTGGAGACCTACGAGACCGCTAGCGAGGAGCTTCGCGCGTCCGCGATCTTCGCGATGGGTCAGAACGGTGATCCCGCATGGATCCCGTTTGTCCTCGAGGAGATGGCGAGCACCGAACCTGCGCTACGGTTCGAAGCCGCTGGGGCGGCCGGCCGTTTAAGTGACGAGAGCTTGCTCCCTCCGCTCGCACGCATGGCCAACGATGAGAGCGCGGAGGTACAAGCCGCCGCTGTCACAGCCATTGCAGCAATCGGAAGCCCGCTCGCCCAACGCGTTCTCAATCGCCTCCTCGAGCACGGGAGCGACAACGTCCGTGAGCTTGCTCTCGACGCCATCGAAAGCATGCAGCAATTCGAAGCCCCCGGCGTCGACATTCTCCGCAACCCCGGTATGCAACGCGAAACAAATGAGCAGCAAGATGACGATTTCGACCTTGACGACCTCGAGAGCTATCTCGATGCGCGGGAGGAAGAAGAAGAGGAAGAACGAGAAGACATCACGTAGCCCGGCTTTCCTCGGCGGGTGTCGGCGACCGCTACCATGCAGCAGGGGAGGCTGGATGCCAGTTGAGTCGGGACATGACCACGATTCGAAAGCCAAGGGGTGGACCCAACCACCGAGCCCTATTCCGGTGGCGAATCCTGTTAGCGCTGGTGGAGTTGTCTACCGCCGGACCGATGAGGGGAATATCGAGGTGGTGCTGTGCGGTCGCCACCGGCCGTATCAGTGGGCATTGCCCAAGGGGACGCCCGATCAAGGTGAGACGATTCAGGAAACCGCGCTCCGGGAGGTCCGAGAGGAGACCGGGCTGGACGTCCACATCTTGGCCGAGCTTGGCCATATCGAATACTGGTTCTCCAGGGACGGTGTACGCCACCACAAGCGCGTGTATCACTACTTGATGGAACCGGTTGGTGGCGACTTCGCGCAACACGACCCAGAGTTTGATGTCGTCCAATGGTTTCGGGACGACGAAGCACTCGAAGTTATGACCCATCGTAACGAGGCCCAGGTCGTCGAGCGTGCCCGCCGTGCGGTGTTGAAGGCGGAAGGAGCCCGCACATGACAGGGGCGGTGCACGAGGAGGACTTCGTTCGGATCGGCTCGAAAGTCGGGCTCCGCGAGAAGTGGGACGCGGACGCATGGAATGACTGGCTGTGGCGCGTCGACGAAGAACTGGCCGAGCTGGACGCGGCACGTCCCCTCACCATGTCCTTCGAGCAGTATCAACCCGTGCACCGGGAAGATATCCGCTACCCGGCGCCACGGAGCCATCGGTTCGCGATCGTGGACCTTCAAACCGGAACGCAGATCGGGAACTGCATGTACTACGACCTCGATACGCGAACAGAGGAAACCGAGCTCGGCATCATGGTCGGCGATCGCGGGTACTGGAACAACGGCTACGGTCAAGACGCCGTGAAGCTGCTCTTGGATCACCTCTTCGAACGCCTCCGCCTCAAGCGGGTCTATCTCAAAACGCTGGAGTGGAATATCCGCGCACAGCGTTCATTCACGAAGAACGGTTTTAGAGAGTGCGGCCGGGCCGACCAAGGGCGGCACAAGTTCATGCTCATGGAGATCACACGGAGTGAGTGGGAAGGACTGCCGGCCTCACCCCCGACATCAACGAACACTCCCAGCGCGGACGGCCCGGGGAGATGACCGCGGCCGACCGCTCGATCATCCGCGTTGAGTCGCTGACCAAGCGGTTCGGAGACTTGACCGCCGTCAACGGAGTCTCGTTTGACGTTCATCGTGGTGAAGTACTCGGCATCTTGGGTCCTAACGGCGCTGGAAAGACCACGGCGCTCGAGTGCATCGAGGGCCTCCAACGGCCTGACGCCGGACGAGCCATTGTCCTCGGTATCGATACGACTCGCGAACCCGAGCGTGTCAAGGCCCGAATCGGCGTCCAATTGCAGGCATCTGCATACTTCGAAAACCTGACGGTGACTGAGATCCTGGAACTCTTCGGTCGGATCTACGACCGGAGGGTCAAACCGGCCGGTTTGCTGGAACGCGTCGAGCTTACGGACAAGGCTTCGACGGTGGTCAACAAGCTCTCCGGCGGTCAGCAACAACGCTTCGCGGTCGCCGCTGCCCTGGTGAACGATCCGGAAATCGTGTTCTTAGACGAGCCCACCACAGGCCTCGACCCCCAGGCACGACGCAACCTCTGGCAGATCCTGCGGAGCCTCCAAGAGGAAGGGCGCACCGTTGTCATGACCACGCACTACATGGAGGAAGCGCAGGAACTCTGTGACCGTGTCGCGATCATGGACCGCGGCACGATCGTCGCTCTCGATCAACCCAGCGCGTTGATACAGGCGCTGCCGGTCCCCTACGTCCTATCCGTGTCTACCGACCCTCCAATGTCCGGCGACGAATTCGGGTCCTTCGCCGCCGTGAAATCTGTGGAGTCTCTCGAAGGCGGACACGCCCGCCTGTCTTCATCCGACGCTGCAGCGACCATGCTCGCCCTGACCGAAGCGATTGCCGCCCGGGCTGGTCGCCTTGTCGACCTCGAGATCAGGACGGCAACGCTAGAGGATGTCTTTCTTGCCCTGACTGGGCGCGAACTCAGGGACTGACCGATGCTCGGCAGGCTGTTCATCGCCGATCTCAAGATGTTCTATCGGAACCGGCAAGCTGCTTTCTGGGCGATGGCCTTTCCGCTGATCTTCGTCGCCGTGTTCGGCCTGTTCGAGTTCGATCAACTCCCACGCGTCGAAATGGTGGTTGTGGATCACGCGGACGACACGATCTCGCGCGGGATTGTTGACGCGCTTCAAAGTGTGGACTTCATCGAGACTGAGTCCGGGGAGGACGCCGACGCGGCTGTCGCCCGTGTGGCTGAGGGCGAGGTCGGATACGCCCTGATTATTCCCCAAGGTCTCCTCGAGAGTGTCGCCGCGAACCAGTCCGTAACCAATCTGCGGCTCATCTACGACGAAGGAGAGGTCACCACGGCCAGTATCGTCTCGAGTGTCATTGGGGACGTGCTGGACCGGACCAGCATGGTCGTGCAGGGGGCCCAGCCACTGCTCGCGCTGAACACAGAGGGTGTCGCCGCACGCCAGGTGAACTACTTCGACTTCGCCATGCCGGGGTTCGTGGCCATGGGCGTCATGTTTTACGGGATCATCGGCATCGCGTCCGTCATGGCCCTCTATCGGCAGCAACGGGTCCTGCGGCGAATCAAGGCGACCCCGCTGCCGGCGCGCACCTTCTTCCTTGCCCAAGTTGGCGCGTATTTGGTGATCTCGCTCGTGCAAGCTGTCGCAATCCTGGCCGTCGGAATACTCATCTTCGGCGCAAATGTGTATGGCAACCTTCTATGGGTCGGGCCGCTGATCATCCTGGCGAACCTCACCTTCCTGAACATGGGGTTCATCGTCGGCGCGTTCTCGAAAACGGTCGAAGCAGCCAGCGGGATGGGGAACGCGGTCGCCATGCCAATGATGTTCTTCTCCGGGGTCTTCTTCCCGACTGATTCACTACCGGCGATCATGCGGTCCGTCGTCCAATATCTCCCGCTTACGCCGCTTGTTGACGCACTCCGCGGCGTTATGCTGGATGCCAAACCTGCATGGGAATTCCCGAACGAGTTGGCATTACTCGCAGGGTGGGTTGTGGTGACCTCGGTGTTCGCGGTCCGGACTTTCAAGTTCGAATAAAGCAAGTTTCCCAAACGCACAACGCACCATCTGATACAATGTGCTAACGGTTACATTCTCGGCGGCCGCCGCAACGGCAGACCCGACAAAGGAATCCAGTTTTCGGCTCCCTTTTCCCCTCCCATTTGTCGCGCTGACCGACTCGTTTCCGAAATCTCTTGTTAGGAGTCAGCGCGTTGACTACGACTGACCTCACCCTTACTTGCCGCGAGTGCGGCAAGGAATTTGCGTTTACCGAAGACGACCACAAACAGGCGATCGCCAGTGGCTCACCAGGCCGCCCGTCGCGATGCCTTGATTGCCGTAATGGGCTGCCCCGTACGTACGAGACACCCGTGTTCGAGGACCGCGCTCCTCAGCCTCGCGTCCGCGAACGCCGAGCCCGCAGCGGCGGCGACGGACCTACTCCCGTCACTGACCGCGCGGCGCCCGCTACTTCACCGGTAGTCTCCGAACCCCTTGACCAGGCCACCCCGGTCACCGCCACCCCCCGGCGAGCCCGCGGATTTCAGGTCACCTGCGCAACGTGCGGAACCGAAACTACGATCAAGTTTCAGCCCCGGTCCGATCGGCCGGTGTACTGCGATCCATGCTATGCAGAACGAAAGAACGGCCCCAAGCAAGCGCCCCGCGCTCGCGTCTCAACTCCACGCGTCTCCCCGCCGGACCAGGACTCTATAGGAGCGCTTGCTGGTATCCCAGAAGCCGGGGACGTTTTCCCCGCCCTTGAGTTAGAGCAGGCGACACGTGTAGTCGTTGCGTCAATGGGCATCAGCACCCCTACACCCATCCAAGAGGGGACGATCCCCGTACTCCAAAACGGGCGGGACGTCGTCGGTCAGGCCAGAACGGGCTCGGGTAAGACACTCTCGTTCTCGATACCTATGGTCGAACGCATCGACCCGTCAGTACGAGAGGTCCAGGGCCTCATCTTGGTCCCGACCCGAGAACTCGCCATCCAAGTCGAGCGAGTGATCCGCACGCTAGCAGCTCCCCGCAGGATCGCAGTGACCCTCCTCTACGGCGGACGGTCGCTGCGACCCGAGGAGGAACAGCTACGTCGGGGCGTACACATCGTCGTCGGTACACCCGGCCGCACGTTGGATCACCTCCGACAGGGAAACCTTTCTCTGGGATCTGTCCGGATCGCCGTACTCGACGAAGCCGACGAGATGCTCGATCGCGGATTTGCCCCCGACGTGGAACGGATCCTGTCGCACACGCCGGCTGAACGCCAGACCGCGCTGTTCTCCGCAACGATGCCGGACTGGGTCCAACGCACCGCGTCCCGGCACCTGCGCGATCCCCAGACGATCGAGGTCGACGCCGGCGTTCAAGCGCCACCTGAGATCGACCACCTCATCTACGACATCGATGCACGTGAGAAGCTCGATGCGCTCCGGACGTTGCTGGATCAGCGAGGCGAGGGTGCCGTCCTGGTATTCGGCAGGACCAAGCATGGGGTTCGGAAGCTCGCGTTGACGTTAGCGCAGAAGGGCTACGACGTCGATTCGCTCGAGGGCAACATGAGCCAGGTCTCCCGCGAGCGCGTCATTGATCGCTTCCGGTCGGGCAAACTCCCGATCTTGGTCGCCACGAACGTGGCCGCCCGAGGACTCGACGTCGAGGGGATCGAACGAGTCATCAACTACGACCTCCCCGACTCCGAGTTGCTGTTCACCCACCGTGTTGGCAGGACCGGCCGGATGGGTCGCTCCGGCGAGGCGATTACGTTCGTGACCCCGGATGAAGCCTCGAAGTGGCGTGAGATCTGGCGTGCCTCCGGCGGGGCGCTTCACACACAACCCTGGCCAAACGCGAAACTGCCCGTGATCCCCTCCAGCGTCTCAGATGACCTACCCAAGGGTCGACGAGGCACGGGTGATAAGAAGTCATGGCACTTCGCGCCGCCTGGGTCCCGTGGACGCCGCTGGTAGCTGCGCGGCGTCCTGCCTGCACGGAGCGTTAAGAACCGAGTTCACCCCGCCCGTTCGAGCGATTGTCGGAGAGACGCCTCGAACTCACGCCGCTGCCACTGACGGATCGCGGTCGAGTGCTCCACCTCGTCCTCGATCTCGTCCGGGTGATGCGCTAGACGCTCCAGGCTCGGCATTGGCCAAACCAGCGCTGCATCGACGTCGAGTCGTTCGCCCTCCGCGTTCCGCCACGCCTTGAGCGCACGCAAGCGGTCTTCTTGCTGTTTGGTCAGGCGCACGTCAGTTGATCGCACGGATTTCGGCCGCTCCACAGGGTCAGCTTTCAGACCCCGGTTGATCGCTTGGCGTAGCTTCGCGCCGAGGCGTTGGGCGATGACTGGGCCGATCCCGGGTGCGGCGGTGAGTTCATCCTCTGGGTTCGCCGCCAGGTGGAGGAGCGCATCATTCCCGACGATCCGATATGGCGGCGTCAGTCGGCGCCGCGCCTCCCCGTCTCGGAGCACATAGAGCTCTCGCAGGACCGCCAGACCCTTCCCGTCGAGTTCCCTCGTACCCTTCACCGACAGGAACGCCACCTCCGGCGGGTCTGGCGGCGTGTGGCGGATCGCCTCCAACCGCCGGCACTCCTCGACTAGCCACGAGGTTCGCCCCAACGCACCCAGCCGTGCGCGTAAAACCCGCTGAAGCTCCATGAGGTGGCGTACGTCGCCTGCCGCATAGGCTAACGCCTCCTCGGACAGCGGCCTTCGAGACCAGTCCGACTGCTGAAGGCGTTTCTCTTTGTTGATCTTGACGCCGAGGGTTTCGTCGAGCACGGTTTCCAGTCCCAGGCGACGAGCGCCGCAAAGACGGGCGGCCACGCTTGTATCGAATACGTTCCGCACACGGAATCCCCACTCCCGGTCAAGGCTCCGGAGGTCGTAGTCGACCGAGTGGATGACCTTCTCGGTCCCATCGTCCGCCAGGAGTTCGCCCAATGGTTGCACCTCGCGACCGATCGCGAGCGGGTCAACGACGTAGACACGGCCCCCCGCCGCGATCTGCACCAGGCACAGCTGCTCGGGGTAGCGGTGCCGGCTATTCCCTTCAGTATCGAGCGCGAAACCGGGCGTCGCGCTCAGGGAGTCGGCAAGCTGCGCGAGGGCTTTCGGGGTGTCGACGATCTCGATCGTCCGGGACAATTGGTGGTTGGCCGTCAGGTGAGCTTCTCCAACATCGCATAGGTGGCCAACAGACGCTTCACGCCCTGGCCCTTGAATGCAACCGTGACTTCGAAGTCATCGCCAGACGGCGCGGCGAGGCACGCAACCACGATCCCCTCGCCAAACGAGGCGTGCGCGACGCGGTCCCCGGGCCGAAACGGCGCCGGCGCTTTGGACGGGCTACGGAAGTCGGCGCCACTCACCGGGGACGCGGCCCCAGCGGCGCGCTGTCGCATGCCGGGCCGACGTTCTCCGCTCATCGTGGGGGCGCCCATCGATCCCCCAATATCGGTCAGTTCCCGCGGGATGTCGCTAAGGAACCGCGAAGGGACACCCCCGGCTGGCCGGCCCATTGTCCGGGGACCCCCTCCCATCATGCGGTGTCCCGCCATGCTCAGATAAAGCCGTTCCTTTGCTCGGGTCATGCCCACGTAGCAGAGGCGACGCTCCTCCTCCATCTGCGCTGGATCGTCGAACGAGCGTTGGTGGGGCAGGATGCCCTCTTCCATGCCGATCATGAAGACGTTCGGGAACTCGAGTCCCTTTGCCTGATGGAGGGTGATGAGTGTCACAGCGTCCGGGCCTTCCTCGGCCATCTGGTCCAAGTCGCTGGAGAGCGCCGCCTTCTCAAGGAACGCGGTAAAGCCATCACCGGGCGGGAGATCTCGGTACTCGAACGACACCGATCGGAGTTCGAGCACGTTATCCCATCGGTCCTCGCTATCGTCATCGGCGAGGAGATAGTCGCGATACCCGGACTTCGAGATCACCTGGTCGAAGAGCGTGACGGGGTCCATCTCCTGCGAGAACTCCATTAGCGTTGTAATCAGACCCACGAACACCTTCAAGGACCTCTCGGCCTGCTTCGGCACGCGCGGGCGGTTGCTGATTCGGTCGGCAGCGGAATCCCCGTCGGTAGCCTCGTTCGTCGCTTCCTCGGGAGCCGCGGCCGTCTGCATGGCGACGTAGAGCGGCGAGTTGTTCGCTCGGGCCCAGGAGGTCAACACGTCAAGCGTCTTGTCGCCAATCCCTCGCGCTGGAAGATTGATGATGCGCGTCAGGCTCACGTCGTCGTACGCGTTGTGAATGACGCGGAGGTACGCGAGAACGTCTTTCACCTCCCGGCGCTCCCAGAAGCGGAGACCACCGATTACGCGGTATGGGATACCCGCCCGAATGAACGCTTCTTCGATGGCACGTGACTGGGCGTTGGTCCGGTACAGGATGGCGCTGTCGGCGTACCGGGCGGACTCCTCGCGGACCAGCCGTTCGACCTCGCTGGCGACGATTAATGCCTCCTCCTGCTCGTTGTAACCCTCCGACAGGGTGAGTTGGTGGCCAGGGCCCCGGTCGGTCCACAGCTTGAGGTCCTTCCGCTCCCGGTTCCCGGTAATCACGCGGTGGGCGGCGTCCAGGATCGTCTGGGACGATCGGTAATTCCGTCCAAGAAGGATCGTCTTCGTGCCCTCGAAGTCGTGCTCGAAGTCAAAAATGTTGCGCACGTCCGCGTGCCGCCACGAGTAAATCGACTGGTCGGGGTCACCGACGACCGCGATATTGCGGTTGTCTCCGGCCAGGAGCTTTATGAGCAGGTACTGTGCGCGGTTGGTGTCCTGCCATTCGTCGACCAAGATGTGCTGGTACCGCCGCTGGTACTGCTTGAGGACCCCTTCGTCCTTTTGGAACAGGAGGACCGGAAGCAGCAAGAGGTCGTCGAAATCGACGGCGTGGCTCTCACGAAGAATCGCGTCGTACCGCTCGTATACCCGATTCACCACTTCGTCGAAGTAGCTGGCCCGCAGCTTCGCGTGATCGGAGACTGTCTGAAGCTGGTTCTTCGCGCCGGAGATCGCGTTGTGCACGACCGGCGGCGCGTAGCGTTTAGGATCGAGGCCCACATCTTGTAACGCGCGTTTGACGACATCGCGCTGGTCGTCTTGGTCGTAGATGACGAAGTCACTGGCAATCCCGATGCCTTCGCCATGAGCCCGGAGGATTCGGGCACCGAGATTGTGAAACGTGCCAACTGTTAGTGCGTTGGCGCGCTCGCCCAAGAGCTCGTCGAGACGGGACCGCATCTCACGGGCAGCCTTGTTCGTGAACGTGACCGCCAAGATCCGGTGGGGGGTCATACCCAAGACGCGGACCAGGTACGCAATCCGGTAGGTGATGACGCGGGTCTTGCCGGAACCAGGCCCGGCGACGATCAGGAGCGGGGTCCCAACCGCCTCGACCGCCTCGCGTTGCTCGTCGTTGAGCTCCTCGAGCAGGCGGCGTGCAGCTTCGGTCGTCATCAGGCAGGTGCCACCAGAATAACAGCGACTCGGGACCAACTCCCGCCGATTAAGCACTCCCCACGTGTAGCACAACAGATGCCGATGCCTTTACGCTCTAGCGGTTCGGTTGTGCTACGAGGTAGGGGTGTGTGCAACCACATTTCAGAGGAGCGATAAGGAACACCAGGAGGAACGGATGACTAGCGGGACTATGACGTCGGAACTCGTGACGATCGAAGGGAACGGAGGGACGCAGATAGGAGCGTACGTGGCCAAGCCGGCGGGGAACGGCCCCTTTCCGGGCGTGCTGCTGATTCACCACATGCCAGGTTGGGACGAGTGGTACTTCGAGGCCACGCGCCGGTTCGCCCACCACGGGTACCTGGCTATTTCGCCAGACCTGTACCACCGGGAGGGCGAGGGCGCCAGCCCCGAGGATGCCGCGGCCAAGGCGCGTGCAGCCGGCGGTGTCCCGGATGATCAAGTGGTCGGGGACATGGCTGCCGGAAGTCGGTATCTGAAGGCGCTCCCGGAAAGCAACGGGAAGGTCGCGGTCTTTGGGACGTGTTCAGGTGGCCGGCATGCCTATCTGGTCACCACCCGGACCCAGGACGTGGACGCGTGCATCGATTGCTGGGGCGGCGGCGTTGTCATGCGCCCAGAGGACCTGAACGAGAAACGCCCCGTGGCGCCGCTTGACTACACCGTGGACCTGTCGGTTCCGCTGCTTGGCATCTTCGGCAACGACGACCAAGCACCAACGCCCGACCAAGTGAACCAGCACGAGGAAACCCTCAAGAGCCTGGGGAAGAACTACGAGTTCCACCGCTACGACGGCGCTGGACACGGGTTCTTCTACTACAACCGGCCCGCGTACCGGACGGAGCAAGCGATCGACGGGTGGGAGAAGATCTGGGCCTTCCTCGAGCGGACCGTCCACTAGCCAGCCAAGAGGGAACAAACGAGATGTGTAACTGGATTACCGAGAAGACCCCGGTTCGGGGCGTCGGCCGAGGCGCTACTGGCTGGTTCGACGTCACGCAGGCGAACGTCGCCTTCGACCATCCCAGCCGCGCGTGGGATGACCACGCCCTCCTGCTGGATTTCGTCAACGAATCAATCGGTCCGGCGGCGAGAGTCGCGGTCGAGATCGATGCCCAGTCGGCTAGGGCATTGGCCGAGTCGATCCTGAAGGCGCTTGAAGTCGGGGGCGCTGCGCACCCGGCAACGTAAACGCCTGGTTTGGGAACCCGCTAGTCGAGTCGGGTTGGCAGGCTTCATTGCCTCCAACCCGACTCTCAGCGTTGTCGGTACAACCCTAGTTGGGGCCTAGTTCTCAAGTCCGGACCGAGCAGTGTGCTCCTGTGGTTCCTCGGCTATGCCGGTTGCGGGGGCATGAACGCAGCAAACGGGTTCGGCATCACCCCCAACGGCACCTCGATCAGCGTCGGCTCGTCCGCCACGATCGCCTTCCTCAGCGTCGTCCTCAACGCCTCCGGCCCTTCCGCCTTATATCCTGTCACCCCGAACGACTCGGCCAACCTCACGAAATCCGGGTTGCGAAGATCGGACCCGATGATGTGCCCGTCGAACGATGTGTCCTGCGTGCGCCGGACGTTCCCGTATGCTCCATCGTCGAAAACGATGACCACTGAGTTGATCCCGAACTGTGCCATCGTGGCCAGTTCTTGCACCCCAAACATGAACCCGCCATCGCCCGCAATCGAGACAACGGCCTTGTCCGGGTTGCCTACCTTCACGCCCAAGGACGTTGGGAAACCGAATCCCAGCGTGCCCTGGTATCCCCCAGTAATGAACGTGCGCGGCTCATAGACGGGAAAGCCCTCGTTTGAGTAGTAGCCGACCTGTGTCATCTCGGTGACCAAGATCCCATCGTCCGGTAGCTCAGCACGGATCGCGTCGGCGTACGAACCAAGGGGATCGAGGGTGGCGAGCGTCTCGTCGACTCTTGCTTTCACCTCGGCCATCTCGGCCACCCGGGATTCCCGGGAACGGTTGTGTCGTGGCGTTCGTCGCAAGAGCTCCGTCAATCCGGCGCGCGCATCCGCGACAATGCCAATGTCCGGTTCCTGGTTGCGGCCCACCTCCTCCGGATCGATGTCCAGGTGGATCAGGGTCTGCCCGTCCTCGATCTTCCGAGGCGTCGGGCCGCGGGCAACGAAACGGGAGCCAATCGCTAAGACGACGTCGGCCTTGGGAAGAAGCTGGTAGGCCGCCATTCCCGTGTGGGAGAGGTGGTGCCGAGATGAGATCGCGCCCTTCGCCGTCGGAGACAAGACGACGGGCGCCTGCAGCATCTCCGCCAGTTCGAGTAGTTCCCGCTGCGCCTCTGCCGTGACGACACCGCCGCCCGCGAAGATCACGGGATTCCGGGCCTGGCCAAGCGCCTGCGCGGCACGTTCGAGCAGATCGGGGTCGCCAACCGTCCTCGGCTCGACGCCCGGCTCCGACAGCAACACATCCTCGCCCCTCATTAGCACGTCAGGAGGAATCTCAATCTCCACCGGCCGTGGTCTGCCCGTCATCAGTTGGGAGAACGCCTCCCGGACCAGGCCGGGGACCTCCGACGGCGCCATCGGTCGGGCTGCCCACTTCGTCACGGAGCCAACCATCTCGAGCTGGTTCTTGATCTCGTGAAGCGCTCCGCGCTCCTTCCCAATCAGGTCGGAAGCAATCTGACCGCAAACCGCGAGGACTCGTGAAGAAGCGCTGTACGCAGTGGCGAGTCCCGCACCGGCATTCAGAAGGCCGGGCCCCGGCACCATCATGCAAACGCCAATCTTGCCGGTCGAGCGCGCGTATCCGTCGGCCATATACGACGTCGCCTGCTCGTGGCGCGTATGGACAAGCCGGATGCTGTCGCGCTCCTCGTAGAACGCGTCGAATGCCCAGTCAAGCTGGACACCCGGCAGGCCGAAGATGACTTCGACGCCCTCCCGCTTCAAGGATTGGACCAGTGCTCGCCCGCCGGTCATCTCAGCCATGTGCCGTCCCCCTGACTCCGGGTTGGGCCGATGGTATCTGGTTCCCACGCGGGGTGTCGAACGCCCGAGACCGCTTTGGGTCGCGTGCGGGTGCTAGGGCACGAGGAGCGGACGGTCCTCCGTCACGACCCAAGTTTCGGCCGCGATGCTCTCTCGCAAAGGCTTCGGGAGCGCGAACATGCCGCGGTGTGTGATGCCGTCGTAATAGCGCAACGGACCGGTGATCCGGCGGGACACCCGCGCGTCGATCTCACCCGGACCGGTGGACGCTGGGTCGTCGCTGTTCTTAGAACCGATAAGGAAGCTCCAAGGTCCGCCAAACGACGGGACGATCGACGTATATCCGACGACCGCCGGAAAGACGTCGGACAGCGTCCGGTGAAGGGCAGTAAAACCGCGCGTCAAGTCGGTGAGCGGGCCTGCGGCGTTGGTTGGATCACCCTCGGACCAGACTGTGCCAGCGATCGCTGGACCGGACTGAACGACGATCGCCCCCCGGTCCGTCAGCTTCGTCGCAGCGAGTTGATAGAACTCCTTGGTATAGAGCCGAAACGCTGGGCCGGCGTCCATCGGGTCGACCAAGTCGAGGATGAGCGCGTCGAACGGTGTGTCCTCGCGCAGAAGGAACTCGCGTGCGTCTTCGTGGACGAGCACGGTCCGGGGGTCGTCGAACGACCCCTGGTGCCAGGAGGGCAGGTGCTCGCGGCATAACGACACGACCTCCTCGTCCAGGTCGACCATGATCACCCGCTCAACCGACCGGTGACGGAGCACCTCGCGCAGCGTTGCTCCCTCACCCCCGCCGCCGATGAAGATGCGCTTCGGTTCGGGGACCGACAAGAGGATCGGATGGACAAGCGATTCGTGGTACACAAACTCGTCCGCCTCAGTCGACTGCGTCTTGCCGTCTAAAAGAAGCGCCCGCCCGAACGGGATCGTATCGACGATTTCGACGCTTTGGAATCGTGTCCGTCCCGAGTGGATGCGGCGTGAGACTGCCGTAAGTTGGCGAAGGTTCGGAGTGATCGCTTCGGTGATCCAGTCCTGATCGCGACGGGCGTCGCCAGCGACGCCGGCGTTTTCAGACACTGGATCCAGCGATCGTCGGAACGCCCACGGCGTTCGGGATGGCTGGCAAAACTCCGCGCTTCAGCGAGATCACGGAATGGTCCTGCGCTCCGAACGCATCGATAATGAACGGTACCGCATCCTCGGGATTGATCCGGTCTCCGCACGTGAATATGTCCACAGCGGCGTACGCATACTCCGGCCAGGTGTGGATGCACAGATGTGATTCAGCGATGGCGACGACGCCGGTGACCCCTTGCGGGCTGAATTCGTGGAACGAGTCTCCGATGACTGTGGCCCCAATTCGTTCGGCGGTCGAGGTGAGGGCTCTGCGGACTAACTGCACGTCGTTCAGTGCGCTACTGTTGCAGTCGCGTAGCTCCAAAAGTAGATGCGTTCCTAGAGCATTCAATCACCTTCCCCCCTCCCGAATTTAGGCGTGACGGCTAGTATAGGGCCGCGTCGTTTCGGGTTTCAATAGAAAGGGGGCGCGATGACGTTCGCGAGGATGCGAGCCAGCAGACCACCGCTGGTGAGTCGGGTGTGCGAAGCGTATCGGGACCACGAACGCTCGTGAAAGTCTCCAACAGTCAGGAGGTGTCAGCGCCCAGCGCGACCGTATGGCACCTCCTTCACGATCCAGACGTCCTCCGCCGTGCCATTCCCGGGTGTGAACGGTTCGATCCTTTGGGAGAGCCCGGGAAGTACGCCGCGGCATTGTCCGCGGGAGTTGGCCCGATCAGGGGCCGCTTCTCGGGTACCGTCACGCTCAGGGATATTCACGACGGCACGATGTACGCGATGGAGTTGGACGGGAACGGCCCAACCGGGTTCGTGCGCGGCACGGGCGAGATCTCGCTCGCGGAAACCAACGGGACCACGACGATCACGGTCACCGGCGATGCGCAGGTCGGCGGCGTCCTGGTTCAGGTCGGATCACGGATGATCGAAACCGCCGTTCGAGTCCTCATGGGCCAGTTCTTCGCCGCGATCGCCGAAGAGGCTCGCACTCCCGGAGCGCCCTCGTAGAGCGAGCCCGCATGAACGTCCGGCGCCTCGACTACCAACCAATTGTTCAGCGCGCTCCATTGTCGCTGCCGAACGGCGCGCGGCTTGCCGTTTGGGTCGTCGTCAACGTTGAAGAATGGGATATCAATGAACCTATGGCTCGGCGGGTGCTCCCTACGCCTCAGGGTGTCTCTGTAGTCCCGGACGTGCCGAACTGGAGTTGGGCCGAGTACGGCCTCCGGGTCGGCTTCTGGCGGTTGAAAGAGGTCCTGGACCGGCACGCAATCCGCGCGACCGTAAGCCTCAATGCGTCCGTCTGCGACACCTACCCACAGATCGTCGAAGCGGGGGTTGCCTCCGGGTGGGAGTTCATGGGTCATGGCTTCGTCCAGCGCGTGCTGAACGTCGAACCCGACGAACGCGCGGTGATCAAAAAAACAATTGAGACGATTCAACGAAAGACGGGTTCGGCCCCCCGGGGATGGATGGGCCCGGGGCTCGCTGAGACGTTTGAGACCCCCGACATCTTGGCCGAAGAGGGGATCGAGTACGTGTGCGACTGGGTCGCCGACGATCAACCTTTCCCGGTCAACGTGCGGTCCGGTTCGCTCGTCTCAATCCCGTATACCGTGGAGTTGAACGACATCCCGATGTACATCGATCAGCACCACCGGTCACCGGAGATCTTTGAGCGCACCCGGGACCACTTCGACACGCTATACAAAGAGGGTGCGGACAACGCCCGCGTCATGGCAATCGCGGTCCACCCATATATCTCCGGCGTGCCGCATCGGATCGGCTACTTCGAGCAGATCTTCGAGTACATCGGGCAGCACGACGACGTGCTGTTCATGACCGGTAGCGAAATTCTGGACTGGTATCAGGGAGCGGCCGGATCGGGCTCGACTATCTGACGTGGTGTGCTAAGTCTGGCTCTATGTTCACGCCTAGGACACCTTCGATCCACCCGGCGGCGCCGAGAAGGGTCGCTTCGGCAAACCGCTCGCCCAACAACTGGATGCCAAGTGGCAGCCCGTCTTCGCTAAGGCCACTCGGAAGCGTGATCGCGGGCACGCCAGCGAAGGTCCACGGCGTCTGAAATGACGGATCGCCGGTCGTCGCCAAGCTGCGGGGAGCTGCAGTTGGCGTCGACGAGGTGAGGACGACGTCGCATTCGTCGAACAGACGCTGCACGGCGTCCCGGAAGCCGAGCCCTCGACGCCACGCCTCCACGTAGTCGGAGCCGCGGATGGCGCTGCCACGCTCGACGAACTCACGCATCACGTCGCTGTACTCGTCAGCATGCCCAGCCATCACCTCGCGATGGACCGCGGCAGCCTCCGTAGCCATGATCGTGGCGTGGACTTGCATCGCCTCCTCGATGTCGTCGCTGAGGTCGACGCTGATGACCCGTGCGCCTGCCTCTCGGAGGCGATCGACGACCTCCATAGCGTGAACTCCCACCTCTCCGGAAGCGCGGGAAATGAAGAACCCGTCGCGAAGCACGCCCACTGTGGGCGGCCGCGAACGATGTGTGGCCACGGCGCCAACGTAGTCCTCCACCGGCTCCGTGGATGAGAGAGGATCGGCTGGGTCCGGTCCAGCGACCGCGCCGAGTACCAACGCTGCATCCCCAACGGCGCGAGTGATGATGCCCACGGTGTCGAGGGTCCACGCGAGCGGGAACACACCTGCGCAACTGACCCGTCCGAACGACGGTTTGAATCCAACGACGCCGTTGTAAGCGGCAGGGCGGAGCGTCGATCCTGCGGTCTGAGACCCCAACGCAAAAGGCGCCATCCGTGCTGCGACCGCCACCGCCGAACCGCTGCTGGATCCGCCCGGCGTGGCCGCGGCGTTCCACGGGTTGATCGTCCGAGGGGGTTCGAGGAATGCGAACTCGGTCGTAACCGTCTTCCCAAGCGGGATCGCGCCCGCGTCCCTCAGCCGGCGAACGACGGTCGAGTCGTTCGCGGCAATCCGTCCCCGGTAGATCGGCGAACCGGCGCCTGTCGGGAGCCCCGCCACATCGAAGATGTCCTTCGCCGCGAAAGGAACGCCGCTCAGAAGACGGTCCGCCGGGACTGCCGTGCCCGCGCGCTCGAGGGCTCCGTCATCGGCTACCGTCTCCCATGCTTGAAGGTGCCCATCGAGGCTGCGGATGCGGTTCATGAACGCCGCGACGAAGTCGGTGGGCGTCAGAGAACCCTCCCGGATTCGTCGGGCGCCGTCTGCTGCGGTCAGTTCGTGCAGTTGGGTCACGTGCGTTCTCTCCCGAAGAGTCGCTACCAGAGCATCGTAGCCGCTGGCCGCGCTGCGGAGGCTTCGAGATCGCCTAACCGGCCCGAGGTGGTAGCATCGGCGGGTCAGTCGTTGCGGCGGTGGAATTGTGCGCTACGGGGGTGCGGCATGCCGAGTGACGTTTCGATCACGCTTGTCATCAATGGCGAAGAGCACGCGCTGGACGTTGAACCACGGTTGTTGCTCGTTCATGCGATTCGGGACCGCCTCGGGTATACCGGGACCCACGTCGGGTGCGATACCAGCCAATGCGGCGCGTGCACGGTCATCATCGATGGTGACGCCGTCAAGGCGTGCACGCTGCTCGCAGTCCAAGCCGACGGTCAACGGATCGAGACCATCGAAGGCATGGCCTCGCCGGATGGCGAGTTGCATCCAATCCAACGGGCCTTCTCTGAACAGCATGGGCTTCAATGTGGCTTCTGTACGCCGGGTATGGTCATGCTCACCAAAGCATTCCTGGCTGAGAATCCAAACCCGACTGAGGCGGAGATCCGCCATGCGTTGGCCGGAAACCTGTGCAGGTGCACGGGGTATCAGAACATCGTTAAGTCGATTCACTTCGCGGCCGAAGCCCTCCCGGGGAGGACGGAATCATGACCAACGTCCGGGAGAAACAGGTAGGCAAGTCGGTTGCCCGGAAAGAGGACGACCGGCTCGTCCGCGGTGACGGAGCGTTTTCCGAGGACATCGAGCCGCCCGGAACCGTGTGGGCGCACTTCGTGCGCAGCCCGCATGCTCACGCGCGTATCCGCGGCGTAGACGCTTCCGCGGCATTGGAAGACCCGCGCGTCCTGACCGTCCTGACCGGGAGCGACATTCATCCGAAGTACCACCCGCTACCCGCGGTACCTATGGCCGCGTACGGAGCGGACCCCGCGCCCTTCAGGCTCATGGCGGTCGAAAAAGCCCGGTATTCCGGCGAGATCGTCGCGGTCGTCGTAGCGCAGGACCGCTATGCCGCTCGTGACGCAGCCGATACCGTCCTCGTTGACTACGAAGTGCTCCCGGTCGCCAACGATGTCGAGGACGCGATGCGGACCGGCGCGCCTCGGGTTCACGACGATCGAGAGAACGGCGACCTCGTGTGGCGAAAGAGCACTCCCAACGTCCACCAGGCGTTTGAAGAAGCGGAGATCATCCTCCGTGACCACTTCGTAAACCAGCGGATTCACGCCGTCCCCATGGAGCCCAGGGCCGGCATCGCGTACTGGGACCGGGTCGAAGAGAGGCTCACGATCTGGTCGTCAAGCCAGTCGGCACACGACCTTCGGGAGCAGCTCTCGGAGGTGCTGGACATCCCCTTCGAGAGCGTGCGCTCCATCGCGCCCGACGTCGGTGGCGGTTTCGGCGCGAAACACGCGGGCGAGGTCGAGTACTTCCTGATTGCCGCGGCGTCCCTGGAGCTTGGTCTTCCCGTCAAGTGGGTCGGAACGCGTTCGGAAGAATTCGTCGCACTAAGCCACGCACGCGGAAAGGTATCGGATATCGAGGTCGCGGCCACACGCGAAGGGAAGATCACTGGCATTCGCCTGCGTCACGTCGGCGATCTTGGCGCCTACCCCAAGGGAGGGACCGCCTCCATCTTCATCACCTCCGCGATGATCGCCCTCGGCGCGTATGCCATACCCGAGGTCGACCTTGATGTCCACGCCGTCTACACGAACCACACTCCTGAAGGCGCCTACCGCGGGTACGGAAGGCCGGAGGGCATCCATCTCATTGAACGAGAGATGGACCAGTTGGCCGACGAGCTGGGTATCGACCCGGCCGAGATCAGGCGTCGCAACTTCATCCCGCCTCAGGCGTTCCCGTACATCACTGCCGCCGACGAGATCCTCGACAGCGGCGAGTACGAGAAAGGCCTCGATCGAGCCCTCGAGATCAGCGAGTACCGGGAGATGCGTGCCGAGCAGGAACGCTTGCGAACACAGGGACGGTACATGGGGATCGGCCTTTCGTCGTGGATCAAGACGGGCGGGTTCGGCCCCTCCTCGCTGAGTATTGACATCGAAGCAGTGCGCAAGGGGACGGAGGCTTCCGGGCCGGCAATCGCGTCCGGACAGAATTCTCCGGCAGCGTCCATGAGCCCTGGTGTCTCCATGCCTGAATGGGGCAGAGTCAAGGTCGGTATGGATGGCAAGGTGACGATCTATTCGGGCTCGTCGCCCCATGGCCAAGGGACGGCGACCACATTCGCCCAGGTCGTTGCGGACGTGTTGCAGGTTTCCGTCGACGACATTGATTTCATTTGGGGAGACACCGCGACGGTGGACTACGGCGTCGGGACGTTCGCCAGCCGGAACATGGTGGTCGGTGGTACCGCAATCTTCCAAGCCGCCCAGAAGGTGCTCGCGAAAATGCGGCGTATCGCCGCGTTCCGACTGGATGCGAACGACAACGACGTCGTCTTCGCAGACGGCATGTTCTCGGTTCCAAACGGCGATACGGCCCTTTCGGTCGCGGACATCGCCGCCGCGGCCAACACTCTGCGGACACGTCCCCCTGATATGGAGATGGGACTCGACGAGTCCAGTTTCTTCCAACCATCGCGCGTGACCTTTAACTCAGGTACGTATGTGGCCGTCGTCGAGGTCGACCCAGACACCGGCGATGTGGACCTGCAAAAGCTGTTCTGCGTCGACGACCAGGGCGTGGTCGTCAACCCAATGATCGTGGAAGGGCAGGTGCACGGCGGAGCCGCCCAAGGTATCGGGCAGGCGCTGTACGAAAACATCGTCTACGACGAATCGGGCCAACTGCTGTCGGGTTCGTTGATGGACTACGCTTTGCCGACGGCGGAGATGGTCCCGGAATTCGTGACCAGCACGATCGAGACGCCATCGCCCACAAATCCTCTCGGCGTCAAAGGCATGGGGGAGGGCCCCACGACGGGGGCGCCGCCAGCCGTCGTCAATGCGGTCGTGGATGCGCTGCGGTCGTTTGGCGTACGCGACATCTCAATGCCCCTGACGCCGGAAAGGGTTTGGCGGGCGATCCAGGACGCCCAGGAAACCCCAGGAGGCCTCCGATGATCCCTGCTGCGTTCGAATACCAGGCCCCGTCGACCGTCGATGAAGCGGTCGCGTTGTTGGACGCCCACCCCGGTGAGGGGAAGCTGATCGCCGGTGGCCACAGCCTTCTCCCAATGATGAAACTCCGGCTAGCGCAACCGGGAGTCTTGGTCGACTTGAAACAGCTCCGGGATGAGTTGTCGCGCATCTGGATCGATGGGACGCGCCTCAGAATCGGCGCGCTCGCAACGCACGCGGAGGTCAGCGCATCGTCCGTCGTCCGCCAATCCTGCCCGTTGCTCGCCGATACCGCAGCGGAGATCGCCGACATCCAGGTCCGGAACCGTGGAACCATCGGTGGAAGCGTTGCCCACGCGGATCCCGCCGCCGACTATCCAGCGGCGTTGCAGGCGCTGGGTGCGGAAATCACCGTCCGTTCGTCGGCCGGCACGCGCGTCGAAGCATTCGATTCCCTACTCGTCGATGCATTCTTCACCAAATTGGGAGAGGCTGACCTCATCACGGAGGTGTCCGTTCCAGTCGACCTGCCACTAACCGGCGGCTCATACCACAAGTTCGCGAACAAGGCCTCTCACTTCGCCATCGTTGGAGTCGCGTCCCAAATCCGGTTGAACGCCGGCGGCGAAATCGAAGACGTTGCGGTCGGCATCACCGGCGCTGGTCCTCGCGCAACACGGGCGACAGGTGTCGAGGACGCACTCCGGGGTCAACGCCCAACCGACGCCAATATCGGAACGGCTGCGGGTAATGCGGCAATGGGGATCGATTGTTTGTCAGACCTCCATGGACAGGCCGACTACCGCGAACACTTAGTCCGGGTTCTCACTGCCAGGGCTATTCGGGACGCTGCGGATCGCGCTGCCGTCTAGCCCTTCTCATCATCCGACGCCTATCACACAGAACGAGGTGACCATGCCACAGGCCCTGGCCGGACTCCGTGTCCTCGATCTGGCAGGCATTGAGGGTCAGTACGTCGGCCGGCTCTTGGCCGACATGGGGGCAGACGTCATCAAGGTCGAACCCCCGGCAGGCGATGCGGCGAGAAACCTCTCTCCGTTCGCAGGCGGAATCCGCGACCCAGAGCGGAGCTTGGTTTTCGCCAACTTCAATGCCAATAAACGGAGTGTGGTGATCGACATGGAGTCTCCGGACGGCCTCTCGGCGTTCAAACAACTCGTGGCCACATCCGATGTCCTGGTTGAGACCTATCCACCCGGTCACTTGGAGGCGCGTGGTGCTGGCGCTGAGGTGCTCGGCCGGATCAATCCAAGCCTTGTCCACGTCTCCCTCACCCCGTTCGGGCGAGATGGCCCGCACAGCGGATATCGGGCCCTGGATCTTCATGTACAGGCGATGGGCGGGATGATGATGATCCAAGGTGACGACGAACGTGCTCCATGTATGGCGCCGGCACAGCAGGGGTACCAAATGGCGTCCCTCCATGCCGCGATGGGGACCATGGTGGCTTTGGTCGCCCGGAACCGCACGGGCCGAGGCCAGCTCGTCGAAGTCTCTACGCAAGAGGTGATCGCGAATACCTTCTTTCAATTGGTGCGGTATTCGGCCCTCGGAGAGATCGAACGCCGACCTGGCCGCGGGACAAACCTGCCCCTCGTCGGCATCTACGAAGCCAGAGACGGCGGTTGGATCAACGTCACGCCCCTAACCCCAGGCCACATCACGTCAACCTTCGAATGGATCGGGGACCCACGGTTCGTTGGGCCCGAGTGGCTGGACCGCGACCATCGGCAAGCGCACGCTGAGGTGATCGTGGAAGCGCTCACACAGCATGTCGCCAAGTTCGATGCAGCCGTGTTCGTGGACGAGGCTCAGGCGAGACGGATTCCGTGCGAACTCGTCGCACTCCCCAGGGACTTCGCTGAGAGCCCACAGCTCGCATTCCGGGAGTACTTCAAATCGTTCGAGCACCCTGCGTTCGGGCGACACCCGATGGCGGGCGCGCCGTTTCGCTTGAGCGAGACTCCGTGGGAGGTGACGCGCCCCGCGCCGTCACTTGGTCAACACACCCAAGAAGTGCTCGGTGAACAACCAACCGCCCCGGTCGAGACGAGTGCCAGCGCAGAGACGCCAGGTCCCGCCCGACTTCCGCTTGAAGGGGTCCGTGTTGTCGACTTTACTCGCGTATGGGTCGGCCCCTACGCAACGCGCCACCTCGCCGACTACGGCGCCGAGGTCATCAAGATCGAGTCCACACTCTTTGACACGAACACACGCACCGGTGCGGTACCGATGGCCGCCGACCTCAACCGCAACAAGAAGAGCATCACCCTCGATCTCCACCATCCAGAAGCGCAAGACCTCGCCAAACAGCTGATCGCACAGTCGGACATCGTCGTTGATAACTTCGCGGTCAATGTCATGGACCGGTTCGGAATCGGCTACGACGAACTGCGGAAAGTGAAGCCAGACATCATCCAGATGTCGATGCCTGGGTGGGGGAGTACCGGTCCGTGGCGGGACCACGTTTCGTATGGAGGCCAAGTACTCTCTGCCTCGGGGCTGGGGTACTTGTGGGGTCATCCCGAATCGCCCCCGAGCGCGCGCGCCAAGTTCCCCTACGCCGACTTTCTCGTCGCAGTGCATGGCGCGTTCGCCGCGTTGGTCGCGCTCTACTACCGTCAGCGGACCGGCGTCGGCCAGGCGGTCGAGGTCTCGCAGGAGGAGGCGATGGGACACACCATGGGCGTCCCTCTGTTGGACTACTTCGTCAACCAGAACCCCGGGGAGCCGGTGGGAAATAGGCACGCAGACTATGCCCCCCACGGCGTCTATCCCTGCCGTGGTGATGACGCCTGGGCGGCGATCGCGTGTACAACCGACAAGGAATGGCAAGCTCTGCGAGCAGCGCTCGACGAGCCCGATTGGATGACCGACCCGGAACTGGATACCGTCGACCGCAGGCTCGCTCGGCAAGACGAGGTCGACGCGCTGTTGTCGACCTGGACTATCGATAAAACCCCGAAACAGGTGATGTATCTGCTCCAACGTGCCGGTGTTCCCGCAACCGCCGTTCAGAACAACGAAGACGTCTTTCACGACCCCCATCTGACCGCGCGCCGCTATGCCGTAGACCTTGACCATCCCGACTTCGGTCCGCTGCGGCACGCTGGCCTGACGGTCCGTCTAAGCGAAACTCCTGGGCGAGCCGACCTGCCGTCTCCAGCGTTGGGTCAGGACAACGACGACGTATTCGTTGGACTCATCGGCCTAACCGCGGATCGAGTTGTCGAGTTGAACGACGCCAAGGCCATCGCTTAGCCGAGTACCGTCGTCCCAAATAGGATGCGGTTGAACCCGAAGAACACGGGACGACTCGTGAACACTCTCCCCAACGCAGCGGAGTACCGGGCGACGAACGGTCCCTGCAGACTCTCCGGTAAGCGCTCCATGTAGGGGACCATCGCCGTACCTGACATCCACTCGACGAGCGCGTCCGCGTCCGGGAGGACGTGCGGGTAGACCTTCTCGAACACAGTCAGTTCCGTCCCGCCGTTCTCGTAGAGCAGTTGCGCGTACTCGGCGACGGTCAGGACGGGGAACGCACGGTTCCATCCGTCCAGTGCCTCCGCGAACGGTTCTTGCGCTGCCACATCACGCAGCAGCGTATGCGTCGGGTGTCCCTGATTGGACGGGAGTTGCACGACCAGGCGGCCCCCGGCGTTCACGAGAGACATGAGTTTCGGCACCAACGAGGGGTGGTCGTCGACCCATTGGATCGCTGCGTTCGAAAAGACGAGGTCCCACCGCCCGTCAACCCTCTCAATCTCCCCGAGTTCGAAACTGAGACCCTTGCGGACCCGCGGCAATGCCCGACCCAACATCTCTGTGGATGAATCGATTCCTGTGACCACGCTTTCGGACAAACGGTCAGCCAAACGGCTCGTGAGTTCGCCAGTCCCGCACCCTAGGTCCACAATGCGGAGGCCGGGCTGGACGTGTACGAGTCCCAGCAGGTCGTCAAATGGGGCGGAGCGTTCCGCGATGAACTGCTCGTACTGTGCTGGGTCCCAGGGCACGGCTATCCTCTCCAGACCGTCATGACAACAAACGAAACGGCAATGCCACAACGACCGCGGGTCTTCTACGGCTGGTGGATCGTCGGAGCCACCGTCCTCATGATCTTCTACTACCTGGGGACGGTGTTCTACAGCTTCACCTTGTTGGTCACCCCGATCACCGAGGATCTTGGGTGGAGCACGACGGCTATTTCCCAAGGTTTTCTGGTATCGGGACTGGTCGGGGCTTTACTGGCGCCCGCGTTCGGCGCCCTCTTCGACCGGTTCGGGCCCAAACTTATCGTCGCCGTGGGCCTCGCGGTCGGCGCCTGCGGCTTCCTACTGATGAGCCGAATGTCCGCCCCGTGGCACTTCAGCGTCGCCATGACCCTGGCTGGCGTCGGACCGATCGCGATCTACAACGGCGCTGTCCCCGCAGTCGCCAATTGGTTCGTGCGCATGCGGGGTAGGGCGCTTGGGATCACCATCGTGGGCGAGGGGTTCGGGGGTTTCATCGCGCCCGTCATGTTGGCGCTGGTCACCCTCTTCGGCTGGCGCGGAGCGCTGACGGTAGTTGCCGCGGGGATCGTGTGTCTCCTCCTGCCGCTGGCCTTTGTGCTCCGACGGAGGCCAGAGGATTACCGTCAATTGCCCGATGGGGCCGTTCGTGATCCGTTCGACGAGCCGGACTTCCCGATTCACACGCCGTCGCCAGACGACATCGAAGGGCTGACGCTCTCTCAAGCGATCAGAACACGGGCGTTCTGGGGCCTCGCCTTTGTGTTTTCCCTCGGCTTCCTGCCGATCGGCGGAACGACTGTCCACTTGTCGCCGTTCCTTGAGGGCGTCGATGTCGGGCGAGGAGTCGTAACGGTAGTGCTGACGTTCATGGCCATGGGAGCCATATCGGGCCAGCTCGGCGGAGGGTGGCTGGTGGACAAGATCGATGCCCGCCGAGTCGCGGCAGTGGCACTGGGGCTGCAGGCCGTCGGGATGGCTGCCCTCTCCCAAACGACCGGCGAGGCGCCGTGGCTGCTCGCACTGTTCGTCGCGGGACTCGCTCCAGGCTTCGGTGGCGTGACGGTTCTCTGGCCGGCGCTCCTCGCGATCTACTTCGGCCGCCGCAGTTTCGGGGGTATTCAGGGTGTCCTGTGGACGATCACCGCGTCGGTGTTTGCCACCGCACCACTCACCTTGGGTTGGCTTGCCGACGAGCTTGGTGGATACCCATCCGCGATTCTGATCTATGGCCTACTGAGCGGTGTCGGCGCTGTCGCCTGTTTCCGTCTGCCGCGGCCCGGGCTCTTAGTCCCGGTGTCGATAACCGGGGATAGGCACGCGCGGCCCGCGGATCGCAGCTAGCCAGCCTGGCGTGTCAAGCTGCCGAGCAGGCGGGACATGAATGCGTTTCGCTCGGCACTAAGCTCCCGCTCCTCTTCTTCCGTCGGGCGGTAGTCATCGAGCTGGCCTGGCTGTAACTGCCCGCTTCGTTGGAGCTGCCATTCCAAGATCCGCTGGCGGTCCATAACCGTCCACGTCGCTGCGGCGAGGTCCAGTACCATCTCGGCCAAGCGGTCGACGGCTGGGTCGTTGAAATAGGTCTGCCAGTCCCCGATGACACCCCAACCCTCCGGCCTGCCAGCGTTCGTCGTCACGATTCACCCCCTGATGATGGACGCAGAGCGCCAGGTCGATTTATTTGCTCGCAAGGACCAGGTATGGAAGTCCAGGGCGCTGCCGTGAACTGTTGGCACGTTCGCCTCCGAACGCCTTGGCCTCAACTGTGGAGAACCCAGCCTCGCGGGCCATTTCGGGCAGGTCGCGCGCAAAGGCATCGCCAAAGAACGGCTCGTTGTTGTGCACGACCTGCCATTCGACGAGCCAACCGTCGAACGAGCTGATCTCGGAATAGGGCAGCAGGTCCGCGATCGCGAATAGCCCGCCTGGCGCGAGGATCCGATACGCCTCCTCGAGGATATGACGCGCCGCGTCGTCGGGGACCTCGTGAAACAGAATCGTGCACGTCGCGAGGTCGAAGTGACCGTCCGGGAACCGCGTGTCCTCCGCCATCGCCTGTCGGTAGTTCACGTGGATGCCCCGCTGTTTGGCCCGTTTGTGTGCCAGCTTTACCAGCGGTCCGGACGGGTCGATCCCCCAGATCTCGGCGTTCGGAAAGCGCGCGCCGAACGGTTCCGTGCTGCGCCCACTCCCACATCCGAGGTCAACGATGCGTCCGTACGGACGCTCCGGAACATCGTCGGCTACACCGCCGAAATTCAATCCTGAGAACGAGACATCGAGCCCCACGTCGTACATCAGTCCAGACAGAGGTTGGCCCGAATATCCACCCGGCTGATGGTGGAAGCCGGTGAAGAAATAGCCCGGAATCTCGAGGTCCTCGTCTAACTCCAGCTTGCCCGTCGCCTGTGAGCGCTCGTCCAGCCAGGCCGCCAGCTTATCCGCCTGTGGGTCCATCATGGCCCGCAGGCCGACCCACTTCATGTCCTGGGCCTTACGCCGGAAGAACCTCATGTACTGGACGGGAGCTTCGCCGTCCAAGAGCTCGCCGACCTCGTCACGGGTCGTCGGAGCACGCCCGCGCTCCGACTCGAACCCCGCCGCAGCTTCCTGATAGAGGCCGGCGGTCACAGGCCGGAGTTCTTGGGTCGGGCGCGTGAGGACCGCCTGGACGAAATCGAGGTACGAGCGGTCGGCTTGATTCCATTCGAGCGGCGCTGCAGGTGCGTTCGGTCGAGGATCCATGAGAGCTGGCCTCCGATCAGGTGGTGTCGGTCAGATCCTAGACCAATTGGCCAGACTGTTCGAACGATCACCCACAACTGGTCTGACTGTCGGGCGCGAACGCAAATGGCACATAATGGGATGCAACCTGTATGGAGGACGCGCTGATGACAGGTCTAGTTCAGGAGCGGTGTGTTGCGTGCCGGCCAGATTCGCCCCGCGTGACGGACACGGAAATCGTTGAGATGAGCCCGCTCATCCCAGACTGGCGCCTATTCGAAGGCGATCGGGTCAAGAAGCTCCAGCGCGTGCTGAAAGTGAAGGACTTCGCTCAGGCGCTTCAGTTGACGAATGCCATCGGTGATGAGGCGGAAGTCGAAGGCCACCATCCGGCGTTGACCACCGAATGGGGCCGGGTAACCGTCACCTGGTGGACCCACAAGATCAAGGGCCTCCACCGGAACGACTTCATCATGGCGGCCCGGACCGACCGCATCTTCGCCGCCTCCCGGCAGTCCCAATCCACGCCTGGGTCAAGTCGGGCGGAACGTGCATCGCAGTGAGTAGAGAGGTTGCCCTCGACCACAGTTCTTCCTACTACGAACCTCCCTTATCGAAGAACGACCAGAGCTTCGAAGTACGGTCAGCGCTTGTGATGCTGTTTCTGGTCCTCGCCATGGCCGCGGGCTGCGTGACAGGCGCCAGCGACGGAAACGACGCGGTGGCTGCTAGGGACGCGCAGTTTCGGGACTTCATCGAACGGTTCTTCAACGCCCCGCTACCCCACTCGGACACCACCACGCGAATAGTGCCGGGCGGTCTGCCACCCGACATCACAATCCCGCTGCCATAGCAGGCAACGGTCTGGGGTAGCATCGGTTCCGATCGGCCCGCCGGCGAATCGGGAGTGCACGTGGTGTTGGATCTCCCGGGGATCACCCTCGGGCAGGCGGAAACGATCTTCATCGACCTGTACGAAGAAGCGGGTTGGGAGACGCAAAGTTCGCGTGAACCGGGTGGAGGCTTCGTACCAACCGAGGGAGACCGGGCGGGTGTCACCCTGTTGTTCTGCGCTCCAGCGGGCCGCTGGGCACGGGTTGAACTCTCAGCGCCAGACCCCGCCGGGCGGAACCGATACAGCCGTTAACCCGGTCGATGCTCGGCTCGTGGTCGTCGAAGGGCCGCCCGGCTCACCCTCTCCCTGAGACACCGGATTGACCTCGGGCATTGCAACGCGACAGCCCGCGATCTTCCCGAGATTGGGACCCCCTGAAGGGGCAGAACCGCAACCACGCCGGTTCGTTTTGAACTCAACGGCAACCGCGTTCTCCGACCTTACGTTGAGCAATGGCTTGTCCATAGTCAACCTGCACGACCACTACGCATCCATCCTCCAAACGGAGCGCTGGCAGCGCATTGAGGCGGATGCTGACACCGACGCTGTCTGGAGCCTGTGGCGGTTCGCGGATCACATGGGAAACGAGTGGGTTGCGACGCTCACCGTGCTGGAACCAACGCAGGAATCATCTGCAGCGGGCGGTTCGGAGCAAGTTGTAATACTGGAGGCGATCCCGCTGGGCCACAGCATCGTCGCGACTCCTCCTCAATTCGGGGCAAGTCTGACCCGACAACCCGCGGCGTAAGCTCGCTGGTTCGCCGGCGAATCGGTGATGTCGCATTAACCCCAAGGGGACGTGGCTGCCCGGCTAGGATTCGAACCTAGGTCAGAGGATCCAAAGTCCTCTGTGCTACCACTGCACCACCGGGCATTCGCGTCCGTAACCGTCGGCCGACATCGGCCCATCGCGACAGCTCTGCAAGTATAGAAGGAGCAAGCTTAGGGACTGACGCGCCGCCGCCAGGTCCTCGGTCCGAGTCGCGGGTCGACTGGCTCTGTGTCCTGAGACCCGGCCCGAGACCGCCACCGCCGCGTTGACCCGCCGCGACAGACATCCCATCATTGGCCCGCCGCACAGCGATCAATCGCGGGAGACAACATGGACGTCGAAGCGCTCCGGTCCGAGTTCCCGGCACTCCAACGGAACATCTATCTGAACACCGGATGGCAGGGACCACCGCCCGATCGGGTCACCAACGCCATCCAGGAGCGATTGCGGGCCGAGGCAGAGATCGGTCCGACGACTCGCCCCTTGCCCGACCAGTCCATGGAGTCCCGCCTTCGGGCGCGGGAGGTCACAGCACAACTGCTCAACGCCTCCGTCGAAGAGGTGATTCTGACTCCAAGGACCACGGACGGGCTCACAACCGTAATCGGCGGGCTCACGTGGAGGGAGGGCGACGAGGTCATCACCTTCGACATCGAACACCCGTCTGTTCTCATCCCCTGCCGCTTACTCGAGCGGAACCACGGTGTCCGCGTTCGGTGCCTGCCGCTCGCGCCAGATGAGGACCATTGGAGCATTCTCGAGAAAGTGCGGTCGGCGCTGAACGAGCGGACCCGGCTCATCTTCTTCAGCCACATCCAGTATGTGAGCGGCCTCCGAATGCCGCTCGAAGCGATCAGGGAGATGACCCGACCTCTCAATATCCGCATGCTGGTGGACGGCGCTCAGACAGGCGGGCACATAGACCTGGACATGCGTGCCCTCGATTGCGACTTCTACGCCATCCCGGGCCAGAAATGGCTGCTTGGGCCCAGTGGGACCGGCGCACTCTTCATTCGCCGGGACCGGATCCTTGAGGTCGAGCCGAACCAGGTTGGGTTCCGCAGCATCCTGGACATGGAGACACGCCCCACCTTCGACCAGTACCAAATCAATGACGAAAGCATCGAGAAGTTTGCCGCGGCGTCGCCCAGCGTTGCACTGACCCTGGGATTCATCCAGGCCGCCGAACTCGCTATCGAACTCGGGACCAAGGAGATCGAAGAACGGTCGCTCGCACTCGCTCAGCGGGCGAAAGAATCGCTCGCCGAGACGCCCGGCGCGAAACTGCTCTCGACAACTACCCCGGCCGGATCATCCGGGCTCGTCAGCTTCGCTGTCGACGGCATCGAGCCGGACGCGCTTGTCGATCGGCTCTGGGGCGACGAATCAGTCGTCATGCGTGCCGTCCACCATCCCGACGGCGTCCGCTTCTCCTTCGGATGGTTCAACACGGAAGCGGAGGTGGACCAGGTCACGGCCGCGGTCGGCCGTCTCGCCACTGAGTAGCAACCGAAACCCGATCCCCGTTGCCTAGACCTGGCGGTCCGGGCAGCAGGTCGCGCCCGTCGCGTTTATTAATCGCCGATCCAGAAGTGAGGGTTCCATGCCACCTCCCACAGGAAGCCGTCGGGATCGGCAAAGTACCCGGAATATCCGCCCCAGTGAGTCTCCGCTCCCGGTTTCGTCAGCGTGCCGCCAGCGGTAGCGGCTGCCTCGAGGGTCCGGTCCACCTCTTCTCGGGTCCGCACATTGTGGGCCAACGCGAACCCTGAGAATCCCTGGCCCTCGGCCTCGACTCGAGCGTCGGCCGCCAGGTCGGCGCGCGAATAGAGCCCCAACCACGTCGCGGAAGTCTCGAAGAACGCGACCTCGTCAGTTGGCCCTTCCCGGAGGGGAAGACCCAGACCATCGCGATAGAACGCAATCGATGTAGCTAAGTTCGAGACTCCCAGTGTAATCATGCTGATTCGGGGTTCCACGCATTTCCTCCCCGCCTTCGCGCAAGGCTGCTCAATTCCGGTCGCTTGGGGGGCAACCGTCACCACGGTGACCCCACCGGTGATTCTTGCACGCCCGATCCGAGGTGGGCTCCTATAATCGGCCTACGGCTCCGAATCTCTGTGCCGCGGCGTGCCGAAGTGGCGGAATGGCAGACGCGTCGGTCTCAAAAACCGGTGGGCTTAACGCCCGTGTGGGTTCGACTCCCACCTTCGGCACCAACAACCTGCGTCGGCCAACTGGTCGCAGGGCTCCGCCAACACCCGGCATGACAGACACATTCAGTTCGTTTGAGGCGCGAATCCGTACGCAGGGACCCAACCCCTACGTTGACGTCCCACCGCGGGTCGCCGAGACCCACGAGGAGTTTTCCCAGTCTGGTCGGATCCCCGTCGAAGGTTTCCTGAACGAAACCCCCTTCCGTGCGACGCTCATTCCCATCGGCAAGGACCGCCACCGGTTGTACGTTAACGGCGGCATGCGGAGTGCAGCCGCCGTTGGGGTAGGGGACACCGTCGCGGTCCGTCTCCGCGGCGTCCCCCTCGGGGAGGTCAATGCGCCTGCCGATGTCGCGGCACGGATAGCACAAGACCGGGGCGCGGCGGCGGCATTCGACGCCCTTTCCCCGTCCCACCGACGAGAACTGCTCCGCTACATCGATGACGCTCGCTCACCGGCCACACGCCGTAAGCGGGTGCAGGCTACGATCGACGGTCTGCTGGGGCGGGAGACCTCGGCCCCGGCACGAGCACCTACCCATCGTGACCCGTGGACGTGCCCGGACTGCGGGAAGGAGTTCGTCAATCGGAATCAGTTCCACTCATGTCACCGGGTCGAACTCGATGACCTCTTCGCAGATAAACCGGCTCACATCCGAGTTCTGTTCGACAGGTTGTCCGCCATCATTCAAGCCTTGGGACCAGTCACGGTCGTACCATCGCGCGACCTCATTGCGTTCATGGTCCGCGTCCGGTTCGTCTCGGCGGTCCCGCGCAAACGCTGGCTCGACGTCGGCTTATGGCTCCCGCATCGCGTCGAGGACTCGCGGTTCCACAAGGTCGAGACGGTCGTATTGAACGCGCATATTCATATGCTGCGCCTAACCGAAGCGTCACAATTGGACGACGAAGCCGTTCACCGCTGGCTGGGCGACGCGTACGCCGTCGGCAAGCAGGACCACCTCCGACCTGCATCGAGTTGAGGATGCGGTTGCCGGCGACAACCCTAAGTTAACGGAGCCCTATCGATCACTTCGAACGAAATGGCCGAGTTACGTCTGAGGGCCAACCCCGCGCCTAAGCGCGCACTGACAACCGGTGATCGGCCGCGTCAGCCGAGATTCGCCGCCAGGAACGCGAGTGTCTTCTTCCAGGCGTCGTTCGAGGCTGCGGCATCATATCGGTCCCAGGTGTCGTTGAAGAAGGCGTGGCGCGCCCCTGGATAGACATGGGACTCGACGGCCTTCCCCCGGTCCTTCAACCCTTGCTCGAGCTGCTCCACTCGTTCGACCTCATCGTCGCCGTAAATCGCGAGGACCGGAGCGTTCAACCCGTCCAGCAGATCGATCGGGGTTGGAACGCCGCCGTAATACACGATTGCGGCATCGACGTCGTGGTTGCACGCGGTCAACAACGAGATCCCGCCACCCATGCAATACCCGATCGTGGCGACTTTCTCGTTCGAATAGTCCTGTTCCCGCACCCAGCTGACGGTGGCCTGGACGTCACGTACTGCGCGCGTCCGGTCGAGCCCGCCCGAGAGTTGCCTGGCCTGGTCCGCGTCGCCCGTCACCCTGCCGTGGAAAAGGTCTGGCGCTAGCGCGACGAAGCCTTCTCGTGCGAACCGGCGTGCAATGTCCTTGATGTGCTCGTCCAGGCCCCACCACTCCTGGAGAACGACGATCCCAGGATGGGTCTCTTCGTCCATCGGTCGGGCCAAGTAGCCAGAGACCATCGCGACATCCGCGGTAATGATGTTGTCAGGCATTGCTGATGCTCCTCCTTGTTGGTTCCCTTGTCCGGTCGCGAGCGTGCTAGTTGGGCAAGCCGAAGAGGCGGACCGCGTTTTCCGACATGATCGCGTCTTTCTCAGCGTCGGTTAAGTCGTTCTCCACCACGTCCGCGATCATCGGATCGATGGTGCCGTAAGGGTAGTCGGTGCCGAATAGAAGCCGGTCGTGCCCCATCGTCTGCTTCGCCATCACGATGGAAGGCCGATGCCGGGATACCGTGTCGATGTAGACGCGCTTGAAGTACTCGAACGGCGCTTGGCTGTTGTTGCCCCAATTGCCCGACCGCGGCCCACCCGTCCGGTTCAAACGGCCGATCACGTAGGGGATCGTGCTCCCGAGGTGGCACAGGATGAACGTCAACCGCGGGAACTGGTCCATCACGCCGCTGAGGATGACCCGCATCATCGCAACGCTGGAGTCGAACAGGAACCCGAGGTTCACCGCCAACGTCCAACCCTCCAGGTGCTGGGCCATGACGGGCCAGCTCGGGTGGATCATCAACGGGATGCCAAGCCGCTCGGCACGCGCATACACGGGCCACAAGTCTTCCGAATCCAGTTGTTTCCCCGCGACGTTTGACGTGATCATGACGGACCGCAGCCCCAGCTCGTTGACTGCGCGGTCCAACTCGCGGACCGAGGCGTCCGCGTCAAGCAGCGGGAGCGTCGCCATCGTGGTGAAGTGGCCCGGCTGCTCTCGTTGGATGCGGGCGAGCCCCTCGTTTGCCGCTTGAGCCAACTCGATGTTCAGACTCCGGTCATCGGCGACCTCACCGGCCGGAACGATCACGCTCATGACGTGCCGGTCGACGTTCGACTGTTCCATCTCCTCCATCCGCGTATCGAGCCGGAACATCCCATCCGGCAGCACGTAGGAGTCCATTGGGCTGACGTGGATCAGGTAGCCGTCGCCTTGTCGCTCGACGCTCGGGAACCCGGTTCGTCCCATCAAGAGCTCGAGGTATTCGGGAACAGCGAAGTGGTTGTGGACGTCGACAATCATGGGCAACTCTCCAAGATGGTCTCACCGCAACTGTAACAACAGCGTGGCCAATGGATCCTTCCTAGGCGAACTTCGTAGTAGCATGGGTGTCGCAAACGTGAAACGAATCGATTTGCTCACCGCCGTACCTCCTCAAGATGGTGCGCGTATCGGAAGACGATGAACAACTCCCGATCCACCGTGCGGCTCGACCGCGACCGCTGGCGCCACGAGTTGGGCCAGGACCTCGTACACGCGGCCTACCTGCGGGGAAACTACGTGCTCCGCTCGGGTAGAACGAGCAACTACTACTTCGACAAATACCTCTTCGAGACCAAACCCAGCATCCTGCGCCGCATCGCAACGGCGTTGGCCGAGATGGCGCCGCATAACGTTGACCGTATTGCTGGTCCGGAGCTTGGCGCGGTGCCGCTGGTGACCGCGATCTCCCTCGAGCTTGGCACACCCTTCGTCATCGTCAAGAAGGGACAGAAGGGCTACGCGACTGGCAAGCGTGTCGAAGGCGAGATCTACCCGGATGAGCGCGTTCTCCTGGTCGAGGATGTCCTGACGACGGGAGGCGCGGCGATCGAATCCGCGGCGGTCCTCCGGGCTGAGAAGGTCAGCGTTACCGATGTCCTCTGCGTCATCGACCGGGAGGAGGGCGCCGCCTCGAACCTGGCTGCAGACGGCCTCCAACTCCACGCGCTGTTCCGCCGAAGCGACCTCGGTCTCTAACTCACGGCGCACCAATGGATCAAGACACAGTCTGGATAACACTAGAACGCCTCGGCGGGCTCCGACGTGGCCACTTTCGCGATGGTGACGAACACGCGGACACGGCCATCGCGTCGCTGGACGCGCTGTCGGATCCCGTAGCCACCGACTCGCTCGCCCGCAATCTGGCGTTGATCGTCCGGGAGACCGCCCCGGACATCATCCTCGCCATGCACGGCTGGACGCCGCTGCCGAGCATTCTCGTCGCCTTCCGCGCGGGGGTAGAGCTTGGCAAACCGGTCATTTCACTCTCGGATGAAGAAGGGATCGTCCGCGCATCGCGGCCGCTCTATCGCGGCAGCCGAGCGACGCTAGTCGGCGAGTCGTTCACGGCACGCGACGTCTCCCTCGCCCGGGCTCATGTCGAGCAGGCTGGCTCGACGCTTGCTGGCGTCGTCGCCCTCATTGCCGATGATCGCGTCGACGGCGTTCAGGGCCTCGTGTCGCTCGAGGGGCGCCGGTATGCGCACGCTACGTGCCCAATGTGCAGAGACGGCCGCCCGTTCACTGAGGCCGCCGGTGTGAGCGGAACAGGGGGACTGTGACACCGCGGCGGAACGCCCGAGCGGCAAAACCTAGGGGGGATCCGGGGTATAAGCGGGCCCCGCCGCGCCCCGACTATGGGAGCGATTCATGACAGAGTCTGAACAGGCGGCAGGGGCCGTAGCAGGATCTCCGATTGGACCGGAATCTGCGACTGATGGCGCAGCCCTGCGGCCCGAGGCAGCCAGGCTCGCCGCCGATCTCGAGAGATTGGCATCGATTGGCGCTGACACGACTGGCAGCGGCGTCTCTCGACTCCCGTTCTCCCGCGAGGAGCGCGAGGCTCACCGTGTGATGCGCGAATGGATGGGTAACGCCGATCTCGATGTGCGGACGGACTCGTTCGGCAACACGATCGGCGTTCGGCCGGGGACGCGAAACGACCTTCCGGCGATCGGTATCGGATCTCACCTCGACTCGGTACCACATGGGGGAAGGTTCGATGGAGCCGTCGGCGTCGTCGGGGCGTTAGAGGTTGTGCGCATGCTCAACGAGGCCGACGCGCGCACCGACCGACCCCTGTGGTTGGTCGCGTTCGCTAGTGAGGAGGGCGCGCGATTCGGCGAACCTTGCCTCGGCAGCCGTGCGGTCAGTGGCGCCCTGGAGCCCGGCGATTTGGACAGGTTGCACGACGCCAGCGGGATCACGCTTGGCCAAGCCATGGCCGCCCTTGGCTTGGACCCGAATGCCTTGGCATCCTGCAGGTGGCGCCGCTCGGAAATAGATGCCTTCCTCGAATTGCACATTGAACAGTCCGTCGTCCTCGAGGCGCAGGGTATGCCCGTCGGATTGGTCGACGCGATCGCTGGCAACACGCGCATTCGCCTCACGATGCGGGGCCGCGCCGATCACTCCGGCGGGACACCGATGCACTATCGGAAAGATGCGTTGGCCGCCACAGCTGAAGTCGTCGTCGCAGCCGAGGCTATCGCCAACGAACCGCGGCGCCGTGCAACGGTTGCGACCGTCGGACGAATCGACAACTTTCCGAATTCCATTACCACCATCCCTGGCCACGTCGAGTTCTTCTTGGACGTGCGGGATATCGATAGCGACCGCCAGCGGAGCACTGCGGACGACATCGTCGAAGCTGCGTCGCAAATCGCCGCCCGTCGGAACGTGGAATTCGAGGCCGAATTGGTGTCGGACACGTCGCCGACGGTGCTCCCTATGTGGCTACGCGAACTTACCATCGAGGTCTGCAACCGTCTCGGTATCCCGCACCGGATCATGTCGAGCGGGGCAGGGCACGATGCCGGGATACTCTCGCGGTTCATCCCCGCTGGAATGGTATTCGTGCCAAGCCACGATGGGTTCAGCCACTCGCCCGAAGAGTGGACGAGCGTCGAAGACATTGCCGTAGGCGTCCGCGTCTTGGGCGAGAGCGTCCTGCGCCTTGACACCTTCATGTCTGGACTCTCGACCGCATGACCGCCGGATTCGCGGGACGCCACGTTCCGCAACTGCGGCTTCCGGAGGGTGTTCGGCTCGAAACCCTCGAATCAACGCTGGCTGCTCCTTCTCCATCACCCGGCTTTGAGCGGTCAATCCTTGTTGAGAACGAGCGCCTCGCGCCAGAGCACTATCGGATGCGCCTGAGAGCGCCGCTGATGTCGGCCGGACGTCCGGGACAGTTCGCAATGGTGCGCTCCGCTCCGGAGGTGGATATGCATCCGCTCCTGCCGCGCCCCATGGCCATCTACGGCTACCTTCCTGCGACCGGCGAAATCGATCTCGTTTATCGGGTGATCGGGGAGGGTACCCTTGCAATGTCGGAGCGCCGTGCAGGCGAGGAGGTCGAAATCGTCGGCCCCGTCGGCCGGCCCTTCGCCATTCACCCGAACACCACCGGCGTCCTCGTCGTCGGGCGGGGCATCGGGACATGCTCTCTGGCTGCGCTGACCGAAGACGCGAGCCGCCGTGACCTCTCTATATTCGGCTTGCTGAGTGGCCGTCTCCCTGACGTCGTGCTAGGAACCGATCTCTTGGGCGCGTGCGCACAGGAGTACCAAGCCGTCAACGACCATGACGGGACCAGTTCGATCGAGCAGGTCCGCCCATTTGTCGAGCGCGTTCTGTCGTCCGGGGGGGTCCAACAAGCGTTCGTCTGTGGTGCGAACCGGTTGATCGATCTCGTATGTGAGGCCGCCCGCCCCCGCGGCGTCGAGGTCCAGATCTCGCTCGAGGCGCACATGGCGTGTGGCCTCGGATACTGCCACGGATGCGCGACCGGTGCGTTCGGTGAACGAGAAGAGTCTCCGTTGGTCTGCCGCGATGGCCCAGTCTTCAGGGCATCCAAGATCGCCCTATGAGTGCCAACGCGCTTGCAGTTGATCTCGGCGGAGGCTTGCAGCTCAAGAACCCCGTGCTTCCCGCCTCCGGGTGCTTCGGACCAGAGCTGGCGGGAATCATCGACCTCAACCTACTTGGGGCGTTGGTCCCCAAGACCATCTTCTTTAACCCACGCGCTGGTAACCCGGCGCCGCGAATAGCAGAGAGCCCAGCCGGCATGCTCAATTCGATCGGAATCCCTAGCAGGGGCGTCGAACACTTTCTTTCTTTCATCTTCCCCGCCTATGTGGGATACGAATCCCCGACGATCGTTAGCATCGGTGGCCTGGCGATTCACGAGTACTTTGAGCTTGCGGCCCGGCTCGACGGCGTCCCTGCCGCGGCGGCGTTGGAGATCAACATCTCCTGCCCCAACTTAGAAGCCGGGGGCCTCGAGATCGGTGCCGATCCGAGGAACGTCGAACAGGTCGTCCGCGGCGTGACCGACCGCTTCAATGGTCCGGTGATCGCGAAGCTCACCCCCAACGTCACGTCGATCGCCGAGATCGCCCGTGCCGCGGAAAACGGCGGGGCAACGGCAGTCTCCGCGATCAATACTTTCAGTGGGATGGTGGTCGACGTCGAAGCGCGCAAACCCATCAGCGGGACCAACACCGGTGGCATCTCCGGACCTGCCATCCGTCCAATGGCCGTTCGCATGGTCTGGCAGGTGGCGCACGCTGTGGGAATCCCCGTGATTGGGATGGGTGGGATCACGAACGCGAACGACGCACTCCAATTCATCCTCGCAGGCGCTACTGCGGTCGCGGTCGGCACGGCGAACTTCACCCGCCCAACCACAATGATCGAAGTTATCGACGGCCTCCAGACCTACGTCGACGAACAATCGATCCCAAGCATCACCGATCTCACCGGAGCCATGGAGGCGGGAGAACTCGTCGTGACGGAGCCCAAGAACCGTGTGACGGCGGGCTGATTGAACCGACGCACTGATACCAATTGATAATCGGAGGTCTCGACGATAGTGGCGAGTAGAGAGGAACTGCTTCGCGATCTGACCGACGCATTCGGCCCTACCGGGTTCGAAGGACCGGTCCGGGCGATCATTCGTCGCGAGTTGGACCCCATCGTCGATGACATCCGTACCGACGGCATCGGTTCCCTGATCGCTCGGGTACGGGGAGCCGCCGGCTCGCCGCGGGTCATGATTACCGCCCACATGGACGAGGTTGGACTGATGGTCCGGCATGTCACACCGGAGGGGTACGTCAAGTTCCAAACCCTCGGTGGGTGGCTCGACCAGGCGCTGATTAATCAACGCTGGGTGATCCACACACGGAACGGACCCGTCAACGGCGTCACTGGGATCAAAACCGTCCACGTCATGCAACCGGACGACCGCACCAAAGTCTTCAAGAAAGAAGCGATGTTTGTGGATGTCGGTGCAACGGACAAGGACGATGCCGAATCGAGGCTCGGCATCATGCCAGGAGACCCGATCGCGCCCGACAGCCCCTTCACGCCGCTCAACGGTGGAGACCTCTACCTCGGGAAGGCATGGGATGACCGCGTTGGACTGGCGGTCATGATCGAAGCGATCCGCGCGCTGCGTGAATCGGACGGGGAACCGTTTCCGGGCACACTCTTCGGCGTCGCGACCGTTCAAGAAGAGGTCGGCCTGCGTGGCGCGCAAACGAGCAGTTACCAGGTGGAGCCGGACGTTGGCTTGAACCTCGAATCCGGGGTCGCCGGCGACTATCCGGGCACGAACGCTGACGAAGCCCAGGAAAAGATCGGGGGAGGCCCCGCGATCTTTCTCCATGACAGTTCCATGCTGCCGAACCTCCGCCTCCGTGACCTCGCAGTCGAGGCGGCACGCGAGGTCGACGTTCCCGTGCAGTTCAACGTGCTCAGTGGGTATGGCGAAGACGGAGCGGAGATCCAGCGCTCAAGAAGTGGAGCGCCGGCCATCAATATCGCCGTGCCGACGCGCTATCTCCATAGCCACAACGGCGTTATCAGCCGACGCGACTTCGATCACGCCGTCCAGCTCGTCACGGCTATTGTCCGGCGTCTGGATGCCGAGACCGCCGAAAGGCTGCGCACCTTCGATTAAGCGATTCCAGCTGCACCTCCTCGGTGCCAGGTTGAGACGAGCCTGATCTTGTGACGGCCACAGCGACGGACCGTTGGGCGGTCACCGGTGCGTCCGGCTTTACGGGTCGCTACCTGGCCACCCAACTGCTGGAACGCAGCTCAAACGTCCTCAACCTGACCAACCATCCTCACCGGCCCCATCCGTTCGAGGATCGCGTCGAAGTGGCCCCCCTCGACTTCTCGGATCCCACGGGCTTGCGACGAAGCCTTGACGGCGTCGACGTTCTCTACAACTCGTACTACATCCGGTACCCGTATCGCGGAATCGGGTTCGACGACGCCGTTCGGAACACACGCGTCCTGGTGGAAGCGGCAGCCGACGCCGGCATCAGCCGAATCGTCCACGTCAGCGTCATGGGCGCGGAAACACACGACGACCTCCCGTACTACCGCGGCAAGAACGAGCAGGAGGCGATCGTCCGGGGAGCCGGCCTCCCGTACGCCATCCTGCGTCCGACCTGGATCTTCGGTCTGGGTGACGTTCTGACGAACAACATTGCGTGGATGTTGCGCCGCTTTCCAGTATTCGTCGTTCCCGGAGACGGCCAATATCGAGTGCAACCCGTTGCGGCGGAGGATGTCGCGCGGATCGCGATCGAAGCTACCGACTCCTCCCAAGACCTCGTTTGGGATGTCGCAGGGCCGGACATAGTCGCGTTCGAGGACATGGTGCGGCTGTTGAGGACAGCCGTTGGCAGTAGGGCGGTGTTGGTACATGTACCGCAGGGGTTGGCGCTGACCATGGCCCGCCTGATGGGCGTCCTCCTGCGAGACCGAATCCTGACGCGGCAAGAAGTGGACGGGCTTGCGTCCAGCGTCCTCGTATCAGACCGGCCACCGCGTGGGCACATCAGCGTGCAGCGATGGCTCCAAGACGCAGGTCGCCACCTGGGACTTCGGTACGAGTCTGAGATCGCCCGCCGGTTCAAACCCTGACTGAACCCCGACCTGCGTACCGGAGCCTGCCAAATAGAGGGAGAAGGGCTTCGGTCACGTGTGCCCACTCCCGAATGCTGGCAGCGCCCGCGAGTACGCCCGCGTGCGTGCGGTTCCTATACTGACGGTCGATCCTGCATTGAACCTGGGATGTCGCTGCGTGTGATCGATGACATCAATCCGTGAAGAGGAACCCCTCTACTTCGACGTGGCCGGTAAACGGTTGCGCATTACACACCCATCCAAGGTGCTCTTCCCTGACGACGGTATTACGAAAGCGGAAATCCTCCAGTACTACCTGGAGGTGGCCCCGCTCCTGTTACCGCACATCCGCGGACGGCCGGTCACCCTCAAGGCGTGGCCACATGGCATCACTGGGCGACCGTACTACCGTCGATGGGTCACGGGCCAAACACCCGCATGGATCCCGCGCGTCGCTGTCGAGGGTGGCGAGATACCCGTGATCGTGGATGAAGCGGACCTGCTTTGGGTCGTGAATCAGGACTCCGTTGAGCTCCATCCGTGGCTCTCTCGGCAGGAGACCCTCGACCGTCCGGACGTACTCATGTTCGACCTCGATCCCGGCCCGAAACTTCCAGCGGAACGCCTCTGTGAAGCGGCGCTCGAACTCCGCCACGCGCTCCAGCGGCTGGGTATCGAGAGCTTCGCGAAGACCACTGGGTCCAATGGCTTCCACGTACTCGCCGGGATCGTCCCGAAGCATGACTACCACGCGGTGCACACGTTCGCGATCGGCGTCGCGCGTGTGCTCGTCGAACACCGGCCCGACCTGTTCACCATGGACTACAACAAAGCTCGCGGACGGCAGTCGCGTGTGCTCGTCGACCACATGCAAATCGGATTTGGGAAGTCGACTGCGTCGATTTACGGCATCCGGCCGCTGAAGGGCGGTCCCATCTCGTCCCCGGTCACCTGGGACGAGGTTGCCACACTGGCGGTCCGACCGCAGCAGTTCACGATCAGAAACACCGCGGAGCGATTCGCGAAGCTCGGGGATGTGGCTCGAGATCTCGCGACGCATGCCCAGGTGTTGCCATTTATGTGACCGTGCACGTGGTCGCTCACACCATGGGGCCGGTCGATGCCTCCTCAAGGGCTTCCATCGTGCAATCCCCAGGGCCCACCTCCGGCCGTACTGCAACGAAGATCGGGAATCGCAACTGCTTCGCCTCGGTCAGTTCGCTGTACTTGATCTGAACCACGATCCGAGGGTCGCACCATGACATCATGCGGTCCACGTTGGGTGCTGCATCAAATGGCCGGTCCGGCCGCTCTAGAGTCCGCAACAACTCGTTTATTCCTGCCAAGGAAGTGTCGCTGAAACCGCCGCCTACGCTTCCAACGTACTGGAGTCCCCCATCGGCGTCGTAGGCGCCAAGCAGAAGGCTCCCAAACACGTCCGACCTGCGGCCGTAGCCCAGCGTGTATCCACCGACGACGAGGTTGGCGGTCCGCGTGGTCTTGATCTTGACCCACTCGCGGGATCGCCGACCCGGGTGGTACACGCTGTCGAGGCTCTTCGCGACCATGCCCTCCAACCCCATGTGCTGGACACCCTGGAAGAATGCGATGCCGTTCGCGATCTCGAAATGCGAGACCTGGATCGCGTCGTTCGGGCGGACCGCCTCTGCAAGCCGCTTTTTTCGAACAGTTAGCGGCGAGCCGAGCAATGGCATAAAGTCCTGGTACAGGATGTCGAACGCCTGGAAGTGGATCGCCGCCGGTGGCCCAACTCCCTGACCCGCGCCCCGGTGGATGCGCTGGACGACCATTTGGAAGCTCGGACGCCCATCCTGATCGAGCGCCACGAGTTCCCCATCGAGCATCACGCCGTCCGCCGCCACGGACGAACGCAAGATGCCAGATACCTCCGGATACTGTTCAGTGATATCCCGCTGGCTCCGGCTAAGCAGCCGGACCCGTGGTCCGTCGATCGCTGCGATGACGCGGATGCCATCCCACTTCAACTCGAAGAGCTTGTCCGGCGCATCGAACGGGTCCCGTGCCGAGACCGCCAACATCGGCTGCAGGCGTTTTGGGAGCTCGCCTCTGGGGGCGATGCTCACCGGGGATTACCCAGCGCGCGCTACTGGCGCTGCTGGAGAGGTCTCAGAGCCGGCGTCTTCCTCAGCCGAACCGATGCGCTCTGCCTTCGCAGATTCGATGCTTGCCTTCAGAGCGGACATGAGATCAACGACGGTACCAGCCGGTTGCACCGGAGCCGCCGCCACGGGCTGGGCGCGGCCCAGCTTCGCCTCGATGACTTGCTCCAGCGTCGAACGGTACTCATCTCGGTACTGCTGTGGGTTGAATTCGCCGGTCAACTGGTCGATCAGCATGTTTGCCATGGCGAGCTCCGCCTCGGAGATCTCTGTTCCCTCTTCAGGTAACTCCAACTCCTTGGTGCCGCGGATTTCGTCCGGATAGAACATCGTGGACATGGCGATCGCCTTGTCGAATGGTCTCAGACAGCACAGGTGCTCCTTCTGCCGGATCGAGACCTTCGCTACCGCCACCCGACCGGAATCGGTGAGCGCTTTCTTGAGGAGGTAGAACGGCTTTACCCCCACGCCATCGGGCTCCAGCATGTAGCTCCGCTCGTAGTAGATCGGATCAATCGAGCTCAAGTCGATGAACCGCGTAATCTCGATCTGCCGCGTAGACGGAACCGGCAGTTCTTCGAAGTCGGACTCCTCCATCACGACGTACTGGTCCTTCGAGTATTCGTACCCGCGAACGATCTCATCCGCTGAGACATCGATTCCGTGGGTTGGGCAATAGCGCTTTTGGCGCAAACGCGTGTTGCAGTCCTTGTGAAGGGTCACGAACCCGATGTCTTTGCTCTCCGTAGCGATGTACAGCTTGATCGGAATGACCACCATTCCGAAGGAGATGGCCCCTCTCCATATTGATCGTTGCGGCATCGTGTGGCCTCCCTATGAACGGCGACGCGAGGCAGCCATTATTTGCACCTTCGCAGTAGGACGCAAACACTGTGTGTCGGTCGCCACCACAACATGCCGCTACTCGTCGGAGTCGTGATCGCCGGACGCCCCGGCGGGAATCGGAGACGGCACACCGGACGCACCAGTCGCTTTCGCCGAGCGCCCGTTGGCCTCGGTCATCGAGGTGTAGGTCATCGAGTACAGGCGGGCGTAGACGCCACCGAGCGCCAACAGCTCGTCGTGTGTCCCGACCTCGGCGATCTGCCCCGCTTCTAGGACCACGATTCGGCTCGCCTCTCGGATCGTGGAGAGGCGGTGCGCGATCACAAACGATGTCCGGCCGGGAAGAAGGTGGCGGAGCGCATCCTGAATCATGACTTCGGTGCGCGTGTCGATATTCGCGGTTGCCTCGTCAAGGATCAGGATGCGTGGGTCGGCAAGGATCGCCCGCGCCAAGCTGATCAGCTGGCGGTGGCCGACGCTCAGGTTGACGCCGCGTTCCTGCAATTCAGTCTGGTAGCCATCGGGCATGTTCGCGATCACGTCGTGGATGCCGACCGCCCGCGCCGCCGCGGCGACAGCCTCGTCGTCAGCATCGGGGCGGCCAAAGCGGATGTTCTCCTCGACGGTTCCCGAGAACAGGAACGGCTCCTGAAGGACCATGCCCATGTCACGGGCGAGCGAACCGCGGCGGACGTCACGCAGGTCGGTACCGTCGATCTTCACACGACCCTCGGTCGCGTCATAAAACCGCGCAACGAGGCTGACCAAAGTCGTCTTCCCAGCTCCCGTTGGGCCCACGATCGCGATTGTCTCGCCCGGTGCGATCCTGAAGTCCACATCGCGGAGGACTGGTACCTCGGAGTCGTACGCGAACGAAACATGCTCGAACGCGATCTCGCCGCGGATCGGCGGCATGTCGACAGCATCGGGCGCGTCAGCAACCTCGGGCTTCCTATCGAGAAGGTCGAAAATGCGGACTCCCGAGGCCATCGCCCGTTGGAGCTCCGTGTACTGCATCGTGATGTTGCGGATCGGATCGAAGAACCGCTGGATCCACACTCCAAATGCGATGAGTGCCCCAACGTCCGTCATACCGTTCAACACGCGCCAACCGCCGTACACAATGACAAGCGCAGTCGCAACGCCTACGAGGATCTCCACCGCAGGGAACATTCCTGCGGAGAGGCGCGACGCTCGGAGGTTCGCGTCCAGGTGCTCCTGGTTCACTTGCTCGAAGCGGCGCATGTTCTCGTCCTCGCGCCGCATGCTCTGAATGGCTCGAACGCCGGACACGTTCTCTTGGAGGCTGCCGTTCACAACGGAGATGGCCTGGCGCACGCGAAGGAACGCGCCCCGGGCGCGCCGCTGCCAGAAGATCGCGATGATGATGAGGATCGGAACGACGCTCAGCGTCACAACGGCCAAACTGAAGTCCAACCACATCATTGCCGCAACAATCCCTACCAGCATCAGGAGGTCGCTAGCGGTGCCAATGATGCCGCCAGTCAGGACCATCTGGATCTGTTCCACGTCGCTGATGACGCGGGACATCAGTCTCCCAACTTGCTGGCGGTCGTAGAAACTCAGTGACAGCGTCTGCAAGTGACCGAACAACTGCGTCCGGATGCGCACCAGCATCGCGTGCGCAACCTTCGCCATGTACCGCGATTGCAAATACGTGCCGACCGCGTTCGCGCCTGCAGTCACAAAGAAAATCGAGGAAAGCACGGTCAGCGTGTCCAGCTCGCCCGCTTTCACGGCGGTCTCCACGGCGTAGCCGATCAGCGGTGGAATGGCGACTGACGTGAAGGTCGCGATCAGCATGCCGACCAGTGCGATTACCGACCACTTCTTGTACGGGGCTAGGTAGGGCAGCAGCCGCACCGCGACAGCATGGTTGTAGACGCTGCCGAGCGACTCGTCGTCCCAGCCGTCGTGCCCGCCGCCGTGGGGCCCTCCGCCTCCGCCACCCCCGCCGCCGAACCCACCCATCGTCATGAGCCGGCGCTCCCGGACACTGCCAGGCCCGCGGCAGTGGCTTGTTCCGCCACCTGGCGTGCCTCGTCTTGGTGACGGAGCTGGAGGTCGTAGATCGTTCGGTACGGGCCAAGTTTCTCGAGGAGCTCCTCGTGTCGGCCCCGCTGCACGATCGATCCCTCGTCGAGCACCAAGATCGTGTCTGCGCGCAACACACTCACCAATCGCTGGGCGACGATGAACGTCGTCCGCCCGACCATCACATCGGAAAGCGCCTGCTGGATCTGGTACTCGGTCTCCGTGTCGACGCTCGAGAGCGAGTCATCTAGCACGAGCACCTTGGGGTCCAGCAACAAAGTGCGGGCGATCGCGAGACGCTGGCGCTGGCCACCAGAAAGATTGATCCCCCGCTCACCGACCAGTGTCTGATAGCCATTCGGGAGGCCGACGATGAAATCATGGAGACGGGCTGTCTTTGCGGCTGCGAAGACCTCATCGTCGCTCGCGTCGGGACGACCATACGCGATGTTGTCGTGAAAGGACGCACTGAACAGGAACACGTCTTGCTGCACGATGCCGATGTTGTGCCGCAGCGACGCAAGCGAGACATCCTTAATGTTCGTTCCATCGATCGACACGGAACCCGCCGTCGGGTCATAGAACCGGGGCAGGAGACTGACAAGCGTCGTCTTGCCGCTGCCGGTTGCACCAACGAGAGCGATGACCTCACCTGGTTGCGCCTCGAAGTCGACCCCGTCCAGGACAGGAGCGCGTGACCGGTAGCTGAACGAAACCCCCCGGTAGCGGACGCGGCCTTCGCGGACGGAGAGGCTCGGCGCTTCGGGGACCTCGCGGACCTCAGCTTCGGAATCCAAGATCTCGAAAATGCGCTCACCCGCTGCAACGGCACGGGATAGTTGATTCCCCAACCAGCCAATCATGCGCGCATAGTTTGTGATCGTCAGCAAAAGGAGAAGGAACGCAGTGAGCTCCCCGGGCTCGACTGCGCCCCGACCCACGAGGATGCCGCCGTACCAGAGCTGAATCCCGGCGGCGAGGTAGACGGAGAACGTCATCAGTGATGTGTTGACGGCCTGTTCTTGGTTCGCTCCCATGTTTTCGTTGTGGACGACTTGCGCCTGTCGCTCGAATTTGTCGGACTGTTCTCGCTCGCGGCCAAATGCCTTCACCACCCGCATGCCCGACAGATTCTCCTGAAGAACAGTGCTCAGACCCGCGATCCCCTCCTGTACGCGCATCCAAATGGGACGCAGGCGTCGGCTCGTAGTCGTCGTCCGAAGGATGATGAAAGGGAGCACTGCCAACGTCACCAACGCCAACTGGAAGTTCATTCCCATCATGATCGCGGTGACCGAGACCAACAGGAGCACAATCTGCACCAGGCGGACGAACCCGAAGCTGATGAGCATGCGCACCGCTTCCACGTCGGCGGTCGCACGAGACATCAGTTCCGCCGTCCGCGTGCGGTCGTAGAACGAAAAGCTCTGGCGTTGGAACGTGTCGTAGAGACGGTTGCGGACGTCAAACGCCAACCGCTGTGAGATGGCTTGGCTGTAGTAACTCTGGCCGAAGGAAGCCACCCCTCTGAAAATAGCAGCGCCGACCACGGCTCCGGCGAGCACCACGAGCGCAAATTGGTCGCTGGAATCGGGGAACGCGATCTGACCGAAGAGTCTCGGACGCGCCCCGTCGTCGTTCGGTCCGACGATGTCCACCGCCATGCCGACGAACCCCGGAATCGCCAGGATGAACACCGTCGACGCGACCAACAAGAGGTACACGATTGCCAACTGGCCTTTGTAGGGCAGCAGGAAAGCGTGGAGCCGGAAAAAGAGCCCGACGTTGTACCAGACGCCCGAGCGCGGGCGATCTTGGCCATCAACCATAGATCGCCATTATATCTGGCAGAATCGAGTTCGTGGGTCTCGGCCTCGCTAGGGTCAGGGACGGCCCACGAATGGGCCCGGGTACACGCCGATCACGTATACGGAATCGGCCAACAGCGCACCGTCGGCCAAGACTCGTCCTCGCACCTCAAGCCACATTCCCAGTCGGACTTCCGCCTTCAGCGAGGCTCCCTCAGGCAGCACAACCGCGTAGTCTCCCACCGTAATCCGGCCTTCGCCCACATGGACAAGTGGCGCTTGGAGCGCCACGTAGTCCCTGGAGGGGGAGTCCTGACGGGACTCGGTCACCGCCACCGCTTGAATCGACCCGTCGGACGACAGAATCCCGCTCATGACAATGGAATCGCCAGTCTCGGGCCGTTGCCCCTCGACGAAGGTGACGGACCGGCCACCCAGGAACCACGTTCCATCTCGGACCGTCGGGACGCCCTGTATCAGTACGATTCGGCCCAACGGGTCCATGGTTCGCTCGTACCGCCCGTCCGGCACGGCGAGGTACCGAGAACGGATGTCGTCCAGCGCCCCGGTCACCGATGCCCGGGCGGAAGGGGAAGCGTGTTGCTGCGCCGCTGCGAGGGCAGCCATATGTTCTTGGTATCGCTGCTGGATCCAAGCGCCAATGGCTCGAGACTCTTCGGTACTCAGGTGCGGCGCACCGTAAGACGGCCCCGCCTCTGCCATCGGTGCGCTCGGAGCACTCGCCTTACTCGCCGCGCCTGCGGATGCGTCGTCAATCGTGAAAGACTGTGGTGCGGAGGCCTCCGCCATGCTGAGCGGCTCTGCCACGATGGACGAGATCCCCCGTTCCGCTTGCGCGAGCTCAACTTGCTTGACCAGATCTCGTCGCAGCCGTTCGACTTGGTCGACCTTCCCCGCTTCCGCCATGACCGTCAGCTCGCGGACCCGCTCATCGGCATATGCCAACAGCAGGTCCGCTCGTCGTTCCTCCGACGCAGTCATCGCCAGGCGCGTGCGTTCCGTCAACCGCTTGATCCCGTACAACGGGCTCTCAGGCATCGCGCTGGCGGATGCCACCGTCGCCCCACCACCGATGCCAACCGTCAAAACCAACACCGCCGCGCTGCCCACCCAGGCCCTCGCTAAGGGGGAGAGGCCGCCGGAGAGCCATCCCCTCCGGGCTTTCTCCTCGTTCCGCAGAAGATGGCTACGGACCGCACCGTGGAACCGCACGCGTCCGACCGTCTTGAGGCTCGGATCGGGCTCCGGCGCGAACGCAGCTATCGATCCCGCGGACTCCAACATCGGTTGCAGCCACTCGCGTTCGTTGGGGTGATCATTCAAGATCGTGTCGATGGGCTCCCCACCGGTGGCGCGGTCCAAGCACTCCGCGAACAGGGATTCCATCTCGGGATCGGTGTACATGGCCATCGTGTGCTTAACGCTCTACCGATTCCCCGACTGGCGCCATCTTCCTCCTCAGCGCGGCGACCGCCGAATGCTGGAGCGCCTTCACCGCGTTCTCCTTCCGGTTCATGGCTTTCGCCGTCTCGGACACCGAGAGGCCGGCGCCGAATCGGAACGAGAGGACCTGCTGCTGCAGGTCCGTCAGTTCCTGCATCGCATCGTTGAGTTCCTGAACATCCGAAACGCGTTCGATGCTCTGGTGCGGGTCCCCGTCGCTCGAAGGCAGAGCAGGGGCTTCTTCAATGGGAGTGCCGGAGCGATGGCTGCCGCGCCGCCAGTGATCAACAATGCGGTTGTGGGCGATCCGCATGATCCACGCGGCGAAAGGAACGTCTCGGAACTTGAACGACCGGATTGACTCCAACATGCGGAGAAAGACATCCTCCGCCAAGTCCTCCGCATCGGCCGTGTTGCGGATTCGGTAGACCACATATCGATAGACCCGATCGTAGAACGTCTCGTATAGCTCTCCAAACGCCCGCTCGTCGCCGCCTTGGGCCCGCCTCACCAGATCGACAATCTCGCCCTCACCCCGTTGTCCGGGCCGGGATCGGCCCGCCTGCGGAGCATCGTCCCCATTCATCCGGACAGTGTAGGTAACGGCCCTCGTGTCACAAAGGTTAGGACTCCAGCCCGAAACAGCGCGGACCTGCGGTACCATTCCGCCGAAGCCAAGCGGGGGGACAGCAGGCGGATGGCTGACCGCGATGCAATGAAGTACGCCCTTCGAATCATGACGGAGGAGGACGTCCCACAGGTCAAAGTCATCGACCGCGACGCCTTTCCAACCACCTGGCCAGCGCCCGCCTTCAAGCGGGAACTGAAGAACAACAAGCTTGCTCACTACCTTGTTGTGTGGGATACACAGGCCACCCACCGAGAATGGTCGGCGCGTACCGGGATTGCCGCCGCATCCCAGGAGGACCTCGACCCGCAACCCGGCCGCATCACCACGGCTGTTCGGCGACTACTCCGCCGCCCTGGTGATGCTCCTCTCACACCCACGCCGGAGCTGCTCGTCGGATATCTCGGGCTGTGGACGGTGCTGGAAGAAGGGCACGTCATAAGCGTGGGCGTCAGGAACTCGCACCGCGGCCTCGGCATCGGTGAGCTCCTTATCATCGGCGCGATCGAACAGAGCCTTCTACTCCAGTGCACGCGGATGACGCTGGAGGTTCGGGTTTCGAACGAGGTTGCGCAGAACCTCTACCGGAAGTACGACCTCCGCGTCATTGGGCGCCGCAAGCGGTACTACACCGACGATGGCGAGGACGCATTCATCATGACCGTCGAGGGGATCGACACTCCCCAGTACCGGGACCTCGTGAATGGGCTCCGTACTCGCCATTCCGAGCGCTGGGGAGTGAGCGCCCGTCAGTACGACTAATCGTTCCCGGCCCCGACGTACCCCACCAACTCGACGAAACCCCGCCCACCCACTGGGTCCCCGTCGACCATCGCGCGCACGTCGACGACGCCTTCCCAGTAGATCGTTCGCGGCGGGAACGCGACCGTCATCTCCGAGTCCGCGATGGACGGAGTCAGCTCGAGCTCGATCCTATAGTCCCGGAGCGCCATCCTCCACTCAGCCGGGTATTCCGCTCCAGTGTGCGGGCTTGTCCAGGTATCGCCGGTCGTCAGGGCGATAGCACCCTGCTCCAGGAAGACTGAGGCGCCGTCTGGCTGGACCAACGTGCCGTATGCGGACGGCGGAGAGGCGCCATCCCGGGCCTCTGTCACCATCAATTCGGATCCGTCGTCCAATTGAACCGCAAACCACTGCCATCCGAATGGGAAGCCCGTAACAGCGAAGTCGCCCCATTGATGGTCCATCCACGCCGTTCCGGTCACGCGCAGCGTCTGGTCCAACCGGGACCATGTTCCGGTCACCTCCATCCGCGTCCATGAGTAGTAGTACGTCCATCCCTCCGGACCCTCGAGGTACCCATCTTCGTCGTGGAGGACTGCGGGCTTCACGGGTGACAGGTCCAACTCCAGGGACATATCTCCTATTGTTGACGTCAGGGCATGCCCATCGGGCTCGCTCGCCAACGTCCAGTCCGCAACGGTCAACGCAAACCCATCGGTCGGCTGCGCCGGTTGGTCGCCAAAGGAATAACGCCCCGCTTGCTCATGCGTCCCAGCAGTGAGATCGGAAAGGCCCGCGTGTGCCATGTAACCGGTCGCTCCGTCGTCGCCCACCGCTTGAAAGATGACGAAGTGGAACCCAAACCGCGTTCCCGCCTCGTCGATGAGGTGCCCGTTGTAGTACCACCATTCCAGCGCATCGTTGTGTGCGGCTTCGTCTGCTGGCAGAACGACGGGCCGCGGTCGGACGGAGCCCACTACCGGCGCACGCTCACCCCCCACTGTGGTGACGGCGGCGCGTGCATTTGGCGCTGGTGGCGAGACCGGGGCGACCGCAGGAACGGCAGACACCGGAGGCTCAGGCTGAGTGGGAGGAACGTCCGTCGCCGCGGAGCACCCGGCCAAGGTCAGCGCCAAGACGCTGAGCAACTTGGACGCGCGGTTTGCCGAAGAATGTTCTGACCCTGGTCGCGGCGGGCGTGCAGTGCTGTGGCCGATCCCCATTCCAAATCTCCGCGGTGAACGGCGTCCCGCACCGCCGGTGTACCCATTATGCGGATTGAAGCTATACTACCCGTCGCGGCTCGGATCGGAATTGCCCCACGCCTAAGGGCCTCGTGTCCTGGTTGCCGGAGATTCCACAACACCACGGAGACAACCAAATACATGAGTTCGCTTGACGTCATAGATCGCCCAGCAGTGACCCCGACGCCGATCGTCTCGAATGCCCCCGCGGCACAGACCGTCGCCCGGTTCTTCCGAGGTCTCGGAGACCCCACGCGGGTGCGCATCCTGAACATCCTCTTGGAGGGTGAACGGAGCGTCTCGGAATTGGTCGCCCTTCTCCGCGCGCCGCAGGGTAGGGTATCCAGCCATCTCTCGTGTCTTCGCTGGTGTGGCTTCGTTGAGGCGGACCGGCGCGGACGCAACGTCTACTACTCAATCGCAGATGGGCGGGTCCGTGATCTCCTGACCCTCGGCGACTCGGTCATTGCCGACGCCGCCGAGCGAATCCTGTCGTGCCAGGTTCTCGACGAGGAAGGCGCGTAGCAGCCGAAATCGCCGTTCCGGCCGTGCGCGCCCAGATAGATCCGATTTGGACTGACCCGACGTACCTTTATCGACCCTAGCTGACCGGAAGCCGGCATCCGTCGGCTCCGTGTGAATGAGGTGCGGTCCCGAATGGTGCTGTTCTCCCTCCCGTATGCATTCGCGTTCGGGGCAGGGTTCGCTGCCCTTGCAAGCCCGTGCGGCATCGCGATGCTCCCCGCGTACATCTCGTACTACCTGGGGGTCCGAGAAGACGGGTTCCAGGACGAACATATCGCTGAGCGGTTGGTGAAGGCCCTCAGCATCGGCGGGACGGCCACACTCGCGTTCATCGTCCTGTTTGGCGCCTTCGGAATAGTATGGGCCGCGGTCGGGTCGGTGTTGCGTGACATCATTCCTGGCGCAGCGGTCGCCGTCGGCGTGGGCCTCATGGCCCTGGGCATCCTCATGCTCGTCACCGGGAAGGCGCCGTTTCTCATGCGCACGATCGGAGTGAATTGGGGGACCGGCAGCCGGGGTTATCTGTCCATCTTTCTCTTCGGGTTGGCGTACGCACTCGCCACCTTGAGCTGCACTTTCCCAATCTTCCTGGCAATCATGGGAAACGCCCTGACGCTCGGTGGACCGGCCGCGGTTGTCAGCCAGTTCGTCACCTACGGGCTCGGAATGGGTATTGGCCTCTTGGCGATCACACTGGGCGCGGCGACGTTCAAGAACGTCGTAACGTACGCAATCCGCGGTGCGGTGCCATACATGGAACGGATCAGCGCGGTGATCCTGGTGGGAGCCGGCGGCTACATCGTCTACTACTGGTACACGAACTGGTTCGCGTTCAACGCGACCCTGTAATCGGACCGCCGCGCTAGGCTAAGGACGCGGCCCTGACCCCGGCCAAGCGTGCGATTGCTCGGTCAAGCTGGTCGTCCGGGACTGTCAGCGAACATCGGATAAACCCTTCGCCAGCCTCCCCGTACCCGCGGCCGGGCGTGACCACCACATTCGCATGTTCGATCAAGCGGTTGGCAAAATCGGCGGAGGTCACACCCTCCGGCAGCTTCGCCCATACGTACAGGCTCGCCTTCGGAGGGTCGACCTCCAGACCTATGTCCCGTAGTGCGGGCACTAACCGGTCACGACGCCCCTCGTAGATCCGGTTGTGCTCACCAATGGCGTCCTGAGGCCCGTCCAACGCCGTGATCGCGGCAATCTGAACGGCCTGAAAGATGCCCGAGTCGACGTTCGATTTGATGCGCATCAGCGCATCGATCATCTCTGCGTTCCCGACCGCCATCCCGATCCGCCAGCCCGTCATGTTGAACGACTTTGAAAGCGAGTGGAACTCGATTCCCACGTCCTTCGCACCCGGCGTTTGAAGGAAACTCACGGGTTCGTACCCGTCGTACGCCACCTCCGTGTATGGCCCGTCGTGGCAGACGGCAATCTCGTGCTCCCGAGCGAACGCGACGACGCGTTCGAAGAAAGCCAGATCAGCGACCGCTGCCGTTGGGTTGTTGGGGTAGTTGATCCATAGCATCTTGGCCCGGGCTGCCACGTCTCGTGGAATCGCGTCGAGGTCCGGGAGGAAGCCATTCTCGCGAGAAAGCGGCAGGTAGTAGGACTCGCCCCCGGCCAGCATCGTGCCAACGCTGTAGACCGGGTACCCAGGATCAGGGACCAGGGCGATGTCGCCCGGGTCGATGTAGCACCACGCGATGTGCGCGATGCCCTCTTTCGACCCAATCGTCGGTAGGACCTCGGTGCTGGGATCCAGGCTGATTCCGAATCGCTTCATGTACCAACGTGCGATCGACTGGCGTAGTTCTGGGAGACCGTCCGACTCTGGGTAACGGTGGTTCGCGGGCGTTCGGGCAGCGTCCTCGAGGGAACGAAGAATGTGCTCTGGCGTCGGGATGTCCGGATCCCCGATTGCCAGCGAAATCACGTCTTCACCGCGGGCCCGCTTCTCTGCAATCTTCCTCGTCACCTCGACGAACAAATACGGGGGCAACTGAGCGACGCGTGCCGCAGGCTTCATCAGATCTCCGGACTGGAATGGGCGGAGTAGGCGCGCCATTGTACCAGCGGGAGTATCGGCGCACAGGTTCGGTTGCGGGAGACTCCTTCCACGCCTAGCATTGCGGCACGTTCGGGCGCCTGCGGGGGGAGAGAGTGGACGTCGACCAGCGCCCAGTTCGGCGCCCACGAGTCTTCTACGGTTGGTGGGTCGCCCTTTCTGGAACCGGGCTGATGCTCTACACCACTGGTGTCAGCTTCTTCGGATTTAGCTCGTTCTTCGACGCAATCAAAACCGACCTCTCATGGACCCGCGCTCAGGTGTCGCTCGGGCCAGCGATCCAGGCGGTTCAAACAGGAATCCTTGGCCCTGTCGCAGGTGTTTTTGCCGATCGGGTAGGTCCCCGAATCGTGACCGTGCTCGCGATGTTCGTCGGCGGACTCGGGTTCTTTGTGCTCGCGGCTGTTCGAGAAACCTGGCACTTCTACCTGGCGTTTGTGCTCCTAGGGACGATGGGTGGCGTTGCGCTCGTGCTCGTTTCGACTGCGATCAGCAACTGGTTCATCCAAAAACGAGGTCAAGCGCTCGGCCTCGCGTTCGTCGGCCCAGGGTTTGGCGGCATACTGACGATCCTGCTCGTGGTGCTAATTGACCAGTACGGCTGGCGTACCACTGCGGTCATCACCGGGTTCGGAACGTGGGCGGTCGGCATACCGCTCGCCATGGTGCTTCGCCGGAGGCCCGAAGACCATGGGATGCTCCCCGACGGAGCAGAGGTGGAGCTATTGGACGACTCGGCCGTCGCCGCCGAGGCTCCGACAGCCACCGAAGCCGTCTTCACTGCTCGGCAAGTCGTCCGCACCCGATCGTATTGGCTGTACGTCGCCGCGATCTCCGGCCAACAACTCGCCATCACCGCGTTCGTCGTCCACCACATACCGGCGCTCGTCAGCTTCGGGTTCTCGTTCCGTGCCGCTGGGCTGCTCGTCCTCGTGTTCACGCTCGCCAGCATCCCCATGCGTTTCATGGGCGGGTACCTGGCCGATCGGTTCGATCGGCGCATCGTCGTCTCGGCCATGCTGGGGTCCCAACTCGTCGGCGCCACCCTCTTCGTGTTCCTGAATGGATGGATCACGGCCATCGTCTTCGAGGTCATCTACGGCACCGGGTGGGGTGGTAGCAACCCAGCGCGCCTCTCCCTACAGGCGGAGTACTGGGGCCGAAGCATCTTCGGTTCCCTCATGGGACTCCAAGTCGCAACCGGGGCGGCAGCCTCGCTCGTCGGACCGGTATTGGTCGGGTATCTCGCGGACACCCATTCGTATCGTGTCGCCTTCATAGCGCCGATTCCCGCCCTGACGCTGGCCGCCTTGCTCGTTCTCCTTATGCGTAGACCGAACGCTTTGCCGCAGACGGCGGCGAATTGAACCTTTCGGAAGGACCCGACCCAGCGGGTCCGACTCCGCGGCGGCGGAAGATCTTCCCCGGCTGGAATATCGCCGGGGTTGGGATGGTCATTGCCTTCTATATCGATGGCGTAGGGTTCTGGGGGTTCTCGGGTTTCTTCCGGGAGATCATCCGGGAATTCAGTTGGGACCGGACCATTGCCGCGGTGGCTCCCTCGCTACAGCGGCTCCAGTCGGGGGTGCTGGCGCCCGTGACTGGTGCCATGGTCGATCGCTGGGGACCGCGGCACACCATGATTCTCGGGTTCATCGCGTCCGGTGCCGGGTTCATGCTCCTCAGCCGAATCGAGAACCTCTGGCAGTACTACCTGTGCTTCTTGCTGATCGCGTTTGGGCTGAGCGCTGGATCGTTCATCGTCATCGCGGCCGCCCTCAACAACTGGTTCAATCGCATGCGCGCGCGCGCGATCGCAATCCTCATCCTCGGTCCCGGCCTTTCTGGCGTGTTGGGCGGGATATGGATACTCATTATCCCCATCTTCGGCTGGCGCGACACCTTGCTGTTCGCGGGACTGGGGTTCTGGGTCTTCTGTCTGCCGCTCGCATTCTTCATCATCCGCGACAAACCGGAACCGCTGGGGCTGCTCCCCGATGGGGATGAACCGGGAGTGGAAACGCCCACGGGCGGCGAAGCGGGCGGAGGCGAAGCCCCAATTCTGCCGATGCGAACGATTCTCCGAGACCGCGGCTACTGGCAGTACGTCGCGGCGTCTGCCCTCAATAGCGCTTCGTTCGCCGTGGTGACCTTCGCCGCCGATGCGTTGGATTCGTACGAGTTCTCGAACACCATCGCCGGCAGCATTTTCATCTTCGGGTTCGCGCTCCCCAGCCTCCCGGCCCGCCTTGCCGCAGGTTGGTTGGCGGACACCTTCGACAAACGCCTCATCTTCGGTGGATCCCTGGCCCTCCAAATGGTCGGGACCCTGCTTTTTGCTGCTGCGACGGTGCCGTGGGTAGCGTTTGTGGCTGCGGCGTTCGTTGGGATGGGGATTGGCACAAACAGCCCGGCCAGGTTGTCGCTGCAGGCCGAATACTGGGGACGAAGCGTCTTCGGAAGGTTGTCTGGCATCCAGATGGGCATCTCTTCGATACCGGCGATCGCTGCACCCGTGTTCGTTGGGTTCATGTTCGACACCTACGCCTCCTATCGGCTCGCGTTCGTCTTGCTTACCGTCCCCCTCACGCTCTCGGTCCTGCTCGCACTGACGATTCCGCGGCCGGTGTGGGCCAGGCGCCGATAGAAACCATCGGTCGCCCCTATACTCCGCGATGGAGCCTACCAGTTGAATCCATCCGCCCCGACCGCCGAACAACAACCAACTCCGCCCACTGGCAAACGCCCGCCTATCTTCTACGGCTGGTGGATGGCCGGGGCAGGTTTCGGTGTCCTCTTCTACACCTCAGGGGTCTTTTTCTATGGGTTCTCCGCCTTCTTCGATTCGATTCTGAACAATTTCGGTTGGAGCCGTGGGGCCGCGTCCGGGGCGTTTGCATTCCAACGAATGGAGCAAGGGATCTTCGGCCCTATCGTCGGGTACATCACCGACCGCAGGGGCCCACGGTTCGCACTCCTCCTCGGTGCATTTCTGATGGGGCTCGGGTTTGTCCTCCTCAGCCAGATCAACTCGCTCTGGCAGTTCTATGCGGCATTTGGGGTGCTCGCACTAGGATTGGGATTCGGCTCGTTCCTCACCGTTAACACGGCGGTCAACTCGTGGTTCATCCGTCGGCGCGGTCGTGCAATGGCGCTCGTTTCGTACGGGCCTGGTGTCAGCTCGTTCCTCGTCCCAGCCGTCGTGGTTCTCATCGCCGCTATGGGATGGCGGGAAGCGCTGTTCTCCATCGGGATCGCGACCTGGTTCATCTGCTTCCCCCTAGCGATGGTGATGCGCCACAAGCCAGAGGCGTACGGTTTGTATCCGGATGGTGACGCCGCACCTCCTGCAGTGGATGAGGACGGGTCAGGCGGGAACACGCGGTTCGTGGACGTTCACTTCACCGCGCGGCAGGCGCTGAAGACGTCCACCTATTGGAAGTACGTTATCGCGTCCATGTGCGGGTTCATCTTCTTCTCGGCCTTGATGATCCATCAATTCGTCGCCTTCCAGACCTTCGGCCTCTCGAAGAGCGAGACCACCTTGCTCGTGACGTTGATGCCCCTCGCCAGCTTCCCCGGGCGCATCATTGGCGGTTTCCTGGCTGACATGTTCGACAAAAGAAAGGTCGTCGCGGTGGCGTGGGCAGGGCAACTCGTCGGGTCCCTGATCTTCGTCGCTGTAGAGAACATCTCCATGGGACTCGCGTACGCCGTCGTCTTCGGGTTCTTCTTCGGTGTCGGAAATCCCGGAAGAGTCGCGCTCCTGGGCGACTTCTTCGGCAGAAACGCCTACGGCTCGCTGCTCGGCACCCAGTTCCTGTTGACGTCGTTCGGTGGGGTCTTTGCGCCCGTGTACGCCGGTGTGATGTCGGACTGGTTTGACGCGGATGGATACCGGATCGCCTTCTTCACGTTGGCGCTCCCGGCCGTCTTCTCAATCTACTTGTATCTCACGATGAAACGGCCAACGCCGCCGCCAGTGACACCATCCCCACGAGAGACCGGCCGAGGTGCTCCATCGGACTCCGATGGAGCGAACAACCGCTAGGGGCTCCCGCTCCATTCGCCCTCGAAGACGCGCTCGACGGCGCCCGTCATATAGACGGGCCCCGCCCCGTCCCATTCCAAGAACAGCTCTCCACCCGGCAGTTCGATCGTTGCCGAGTCACCCACGAGCCCCTTCAATCGGGAGGCCACCATCACGGCACATGCTCCCGTGCCACATGCCATGGTCAGACCTGCTCCGCGTTCCCATACCCGAGCCCGCAGGCGGTCTGGCGCGAGCACGTTCACGACCTCAAAGTTCGTGCGGTTCGGAAACAACGCGTCGTGCTCGACAATCGGGCCGATCCGCTCCAGAGGGAAATGGTCGACGGGGTCCTCGATGAACGCGACCGCGTGAGGGTTCCCCATCGACACGAACGACAGTCTCAGCTCGGTCTCGGCGATCGTCGTGAGGTGATCGAGCACCGGGCCATCGCCGTCAACCGCCACCGGCACACGATGCGGAGCCAGCTCCGGCGGCTCCATGTCAACGCGGACCTCGTGCACGCTGCCACTCGCATCCATCACCGGCCACACGGTCTTGATACCCGCCAACGTCTCGATCCGCATGCCTGCTTTCGGGCCCCCGCTGAGTTTGGCGAACCCGGTCTCGACCGCGTACTTCGCAACGCAGCGAATCCCGTTTCCGCACATCTCGGACTCGCTCCCGTCGGGGTTGAACATCTGCATACGGAATGCTGCGACATCGGACGGGAGGAGGAGCAACACCCCGTCTGAACCAATACCGAAATGCCGGTCGCACAGCCGGGCTGCGGCTGCGCCCCAGTCGGGCCTGTTGCCCGTGCCCGTAGGAGCGGACGCCGTGCCGTTCGCGACGACTACGAAGTCGTTCCCAGTCCCGTGCATCTTTACGAATTGCATCGCATTCGCCTTTAGGTTTCGAGAGCGGCGTGAGATCAATCAAAATAGTACCGCGATTGCGTCTCAATGGCGCGCGGCACGGCAGAGTGTGGTTACCCAACGAGCGACAGCGCGCCCTCCAGCGGCTGTGCAGTTTCCCCGACATCGATCCAAGAAATCCGGTCATCCGTGAGCCTGAACCACCGGTACTGCCTCCGGGCGAAGCGCCGCGTCGCCACGACATTCTGCCTGATCGTCTCGTCCCGCGTCTGCTCCCCCGCCACAAGCCTCGCGACCTCCCGATAACCGAGGCTCCTAAACGATGGAAGGTCGACGCAATACCCGCGCCCCAGCAGACCACGCACCTCATCCGCCCAACCCGCATCCATCTGATCCGCGATCCGCGTGGTGATCCTATCGCTGAGCACGTCTCGGTCGAGCCTCAGCCCGACGATGGTCACGTCCCATTCGGGCGGCAGAGCGCGCCGTTGGGCAGAGAAGGGACGCCCGGTCGCTTCGATCACTTCCAGGGCGCGGATCGTCCGGCGAACATTGTTCGGGTCGATCGACAATGCGGAAGCCGGATCAGTCTCCGCAAGCCGTCTATGGAGCGCCATGGGTCCGCCTTCACGGGCCTCGTTGTGCAACCGGTCCCGCAATGCCGGATTGGGTGGCACACGTGGAACGGTCCATCCCTCGACCAACGCCCAGAAGTACTGGCCAGTGCCACCCACGAGCACGGCAGTGGCGTCCCGGCGGTGAATCGTCTCGATCGATGCTCGCGCTTCATCCAGATACTGCGCTAGCGAGAATTCAGCGTCCGGGTCGACGAGATCGAAGAGGTGATGGGGAACCCGTGCGCGAATTGACGTCGCCGGTTTCCCCGTGCCGATATCCATCCCTCGGTAGACCTGCCGGCTATCGACGTTCACAACTTCGCCGTCGATCGCAGCTGCGACCTCTACGGATAAAGCGGTCTTGCCGACCGCGGTCGGACCGACGATGGCGACGACGCGGCCCATCGGTTCGTGCCGTCCGTTAGTGGGCGGGTAGGTCCACCCAGGCTCCTCCCTGGCGGGACGAGGCGACGAACGCGTCTGCGAATTCCAGGTTCCGCAGCCCCTCTTCGAACGGCAGCAGGACGAGTGAAGGTTCGGCCCCTCCTCGAATCCAATCGGCGAACTGTTCCTCCACTGGCAGGACTCGTTCATCAGCCCAAGCGGTCTTCAGGTCATCGGGCACCGGAACGGGTTGGGGCGCGGAGTCGCCCGGTTTGGCAAGGAACACGGAATCGCCGGCGTCGCGGGTTGCTCGCACAATGAGCGTGCCTTTGTCACCGGCGATCTCGACGCGGGGATGTTGCACCGCGGTAGCAAGAAAGGTCGTGTGGGAGTAGGTGACCAGAGCCCCGCTCTCAAGCTCTGCCAGGACGACGGCTGCCGCCATCCGGTTGCCGTCCACCTCCGCCTGTTTCCGCGTCGCCAGGATGCGTCGGTGGGTGCCGAGCCACCGGTTGAGGACCTCGAAGTAGCTGCCTGCTGCCAAGAACGGCGTGTGCCAGTAGAAGAGAGCCTGATGCACCTCGCCAATCTCCCCACCAGTGAGCAGGCGGCGCACGAGTTCGTCCTCTCGCGTGTAGGGCCCGGCTGGGAAAGCATGGAACTGCCGGGTCTTGAGCGAGGGTCGGGCCGCCGCGGCGGCAACCAACTCGGCGGCTTCGGCAGAACTCGCAGCCAGCGGATTCAGCGTGAGAACGTGCTTGTCGGATTCCAAGGCGGCCAAGATCACATCGCGGTGCGGCGGTGCTTGCGTGCCGTTGTAGACGAGGTCCACATCGGGCGCCGACACGACTTCCCGCCAATCGGCCGCTACACGTCCAACACCCAGTTGGCTCGCTGCGGCCTCGCTGGACTCATTGGAGCTGTTCGCGATTGCGACAAACTCCACTCCAGCCGCCTTCTTTAACTCCGGGAGCACCCTGGCGCGGCTGAACCGCCCAGCTCCAACGATTCCAACCCTCACACGTTCTATGGCCATCTGGTGTTCTCTCCTCTCAAGTCGTAGGTCGTGATTCTATTGAGACTCAGGCGGAAAGCTGGGGATCGCCGCATACGGCGAACATCCTCCGAACCCGCGTTATTGATCTAGCGAACGTTGAGCAGCAATCGCGATTTCGACAAACTGATCCGCCCGGAGCGATGCTCCGCCAACGAGACCCCCATCGACCTGCGGTTGCGCGAACAACTCGCCGGCGTTTGACGCGCTCACGCTCCCGCCATAGAGGACGGGTAGGTGCTCTGCCACCTCGGAGCCCGCTACCGACACAACTGTATCTCGGATTGTGGCGATCCCATCTGCCGCATCCTGCGGGGTCGCTGCTCTCCCCGTGCCGATTGCCCAGACGGGTTCGTATGCCACGGCGACGCTCTCCAAGCTGGCGACACCGGTCAGGCTCTCGCGTGTTTGTTCGCGAAGCACCTGGTCAGTTCGTCCCGCATCCCGCTGCTCGAGCGTTTCGCCGACACATACGATCGGCCGTAAACCGGACTCGAGTGCAGCATGCACTTTCTGGTTCACGAACTCACTCGTCTCCCCGAGCAGTGCTCGTCTCTCAGAGTGACCCAGGATGACGTACACGCAGAGCGGGGCCAGCATGGGAGGGGCGATCTCTCCCGTATAGGCGCCGCTGGATTCCGGGTGCATGTTTTGTGCCCCCACGGCGATGGGCGTTCCTCTGAGCTCTCCGGCGACCGCGTGCAACGAAACGAACGGTGGACACACCACCACCTGGACCCCGTCGAGTTGGGGTAGTTGGTCACGAACGGATTCGGCAAGGGCCACCGCGTCGTCCACCGTCGTGTTCATCTTCCAGTTGCCAGCAATGATCGGGCGGCGGTTTGCGTCAGTCATGTGCATCAGGCTCCAAACTTGTCGAGTTTCATCGCGCTGGCCAGCGCGATCGGCATGATCTCCGACGCCGGGATCGTGCCCAGGAGACCCCCAGCGCACGCTCGTTCGGAGAACGCGTTTGCATCACCGGTCGGGCTCCAACGAGACCGGATCATCAGCGGGACCGGGTGCCAGCTGTGACCCGCCAGCGCGGTCGGGGTCGCATGATCCCCGGCTATGACAAGAACATCTGGATCGAGATCGAGCAGAGCGGGCAACGCGCGGTCGATGCGCTCCAACGCCTGGACCTTCTGGTAGTAGTTGCCGTCTTCGCCCGCCGTATCAGTCGCCTTGTAGTGGACGAAGAAGAAGTCGTGGTCGTCCCAAGCACGACGGAGTGTGTCGAACTCGTCTTCGATCGTGTCTCCGGTGGTCAGGACCTCCATCCCCACGAGTTTCGCCAGCCCCCGGTACATGGGGTACGAGGCGATCGCGGCCGGGTTCAACAGATAGACATCCGGCATCTGCGGCAGCGTCGGCATCGCGGAGAAGCCACGCAACACCAGGCCGTTGGACGGGTGGCTGTCTTGCAGGACTTGACCTGCTTGCTTCAAGAAATCGCGCACCACACGAGCGGTTTCCCCAGCTTCGGCGGATGTCGCCGTTACGTCCCGAGGTGACTCGCCCTCCCGCTGTGGGTCGCTGTCCGTCAGTGCGTCACGAAACCCCTCGGTCGGTCCGTCAGAGCCACGGACAGGCTGGAATACCGCTGCGAGGCGGTGTTCGCGGCCGGCCCCGATGATTACTTCGGCGCCAAGAACCTTCACGTCGGCCAACTGCGCGGATAGTTCCACGTTGCGTGCAGTCGCCATGCGTCCCGCGCGCCGATCCGTGATGATGCCGTCGCCGTCCAGTGTGCAGTAGTTTCCTCGCGCAGCGACGGCACCCGGACCCACCTCGAGCTCGAGCCCCAACGCCTCGAGGATCCCGCGGCCGATCTGGAACTGGATCGGGTTATAACCAAACAGCGCGAGATGTCCCGGGCCGCTTCCTGGGGTAATACCGTGCGCCACCGGAAGCGAGAGGCCCGTCAGGCTCGTGCGCGCGACACGGTCCAAGTTGGGTGTCTCGGCGAATTCCAGCTCCGACTGGCCAGTTTCTGGGTGGGGGATGCCTCCCAACCCGTCCATTACCAAGAGAACGATCTTGGTCTCCGTTTGGCGAACCAGGCCTTTAAGCAGCCCGAAATCAGCCATCGGGACTCGCGTCCATGAGCGCAGCGATCCCAGGCAACATCTTGCCTTCGAGGAACTCGAGCGCCGCACCGCCTCCCGTGGAGACGTGCGTCATCGCCGTGGAGAGTCCGAAATGGTCGACCGCTTCCGCCGTCGAGCCTCCCCCGACGACGACCGTAGTCCCGGCTCGCGCCCGCTCGGCCAACGTCTTCGCGATTTCTGCCGTTCCACCGGCAAACGGTTCGTGTTCGAATACACCCATCGGCCCGTTCCAGAGCACCGTCTGGCAGAGCCCAAGCGTTCGGGAGAATCGTGTTCGCGTTTCTGGCCCGATATCGAGGGTCATCGCATCGTCGGGAATCTCCTCGACCGGTACCACCCGTGTTGCCGCCGACGCGGAAATCTCCCGTGCGACAACCACATCCGCCGGCAAGACGACCTGGACCCCGGCTTCCCGGGCGGCCGTCTCGATAGATCCCGCGAGCTGCGGACCGTCGGCTTCGAGGAGCGATTGGCCCACGCGTAGACCCCTGGCTGCGAGGAACGCAGCGGCCATCCCGCCTCCGACCAACATGAAATCGGACTTCCCAACAAGGTTTCCCATCACGGCCATCTTGTCCCCGACTTTGGCCCCCCCGAATACTGTGGCTACTGGTTTTGACGGCGATTCCAGCACCGCACCAAGCATCGTGATCTCCGACTCCATCAAGAGCCCGGCGATGGCCGGAATATGGTGCGTGATGCCTACGGTCGATGCGTGGGCGCGGTGCGCCGTGCCGAATGCATCGTTCACATATACGTCGGCGAACCCTGCCAACGAAGCCGAAAACTCCGCGTCGTTCGCCTCTTCTTCGGAATGGAACCGGAGATTCTCCAGCAACAGCACGTCGCCGGGCCCGAGCCGCCCGACGGCAGCGGCGACCTCTGGCCCAATACAGTCTGCTGTCGTTGCGATCGGTGCGCCTAACAGGTCCGAAAGCCGGTCTGCCACAGGTTGTACTCGAAGGTCATCGTTGACCGCACCGCCGGGCCGGCCAAGGTGGGTGGCGAGGATGATCCGCACGGTCCGCTCCTGCAGGTAGGCGATCGTCGGGAGCACCGCGCGGATGCGTGAGTCATCGGAAATGGTTCGGAAACCGGGCTCGAACGGGACGTTGAGATCAACTCGGACCAGCGCTCGCTTGCCGTCGACCGGATAGTCGCGGACCGTCTGCTTTCTGGTCATTCGTTGCTGCGTCACCCCCGATCCGCACTATAGCAATCGTCCCATGCGGGGTTCGGCTTTGGGTCGAGAGGTTCGCATTGACGCCTGCTAATCGGTGTGGTACCGTCCGCCAAACGATTTTCGGGGGGTGGTCTTCACAAGGAGTCGTATCTGATTCCTACCTGGCACGCACCGATCTGACAACCCGGCGATACGTGGTGCGTTGCTATAATGACGTGCCAACGGCCCGCTAGCTCAATTTGGCAGAGCAGCTGACTCTTAATCAGCGGGTTTCAGGTTCGAGTCCTGAGCGGGTCATATGCTCAAGATCGGGGAAGTGTCGGAACTGGTAGACGAGCATGACTTAGGATCATGTGCCGCAAGGCGTAGGAGTTCGAGTCTCCTCTTCCCCACGACAAGACAGCAACCTTCACGTCGAGCGTATTAGGAGAAGAAGTGGTCAGTACAGCGAGTACCGGAAGACCTGTTCTCGAAATCAAGAACCTGGTGACGCGCTTTTATATCCCAGACGGGATTGTGAAGGCCGTCGATGGAGTCAGCTACACCGTCCACGAGGGTGAGATCGTCGGCGTCGTCGGCGAGAGCGGATGCGGGAAGAGCGTTACCGCCCTCTCCATTATGCGCCTGATCCCCTGGCCTCCCGGAAGGGTAGAGGCCGGCGAGGTCCTCCTTGAGGGTGAGGACATTCTGAAGATGGACAACGACGAAGTCCTGGACATCCGGGGCGCCAAGTTGTCAATGATCTTCCAGGAGCCAATGACCTCGCTTAACCCGGTCCTCACCATCGGCAAGCAGCTCTCTGAGGCGCTTGAGACCCACATGGATATGGACCATGCTGCCGCGATGAATCGCGCCGGCGAGTTGCTTGAAATGGTCGGTATTCCCGATGGCGCAAACCGCCTCGAAGACTACCCGCACCAGTTCTCGGGCGGCATGCGTCAACGCGTCATGATCGCTATGGGCCTCAGTTGTGACCCCAAGGTCCTGATCGCCGACGAACCCACGACAGCGTTGGATGTGACGATTCAGGCCCAGATCTTGGAGTTGATCCAGCGCTTGAATCGAGAGTTGGGGACCTCGGTCATCATCATCACCCACAACCTCGGCGTGGTCGCCCGATACGCCGACTGGGTGAACGTCATGTACGCCGGAAGGATCATCGAGTCCGGCCCCGCTGACCAGATCTACAAGAACCCCCAGCACCCCTACACCTTGGGCCTGCTCTCCTCAGTCCCGCGCTTGGACGAACCCAAGAAGTCCAAGCTCGTCCCGATCGAAGGCATGCCCCCCGACCTTTCAGACCTGCCTGACGGCTGCCCGTTCCGCGCACGATGCCGGTTCGCGCTCGAGAAGTGCGCAACGGAATACCCGCCGTTCGAGCTCATCGACGGCTCGACCAACCATCACAAAGCCTGCTGGGCCAACGTGAATGAATCCCCGGAGAGAGAAGCGTATGTCAACAGATAATTCCACCGCCGAGACGACGACCACCGCACCAGATGAGGCGGCGGCCCCCTACACCGGGGCCCTTGGGGATATCCTTCTCGATGTCCGCGGCCTCAAGATGTACTTCCCTGTGAACTCACGCGGGATCATCCCTCGCCACGTCGGCGACGTGAAAGCCGTTGACGGCGTCGACTTCTTCGTGCGCCGCGGTGAGACCCTTGGCCTTGTCGGCGAATCAGGATGCGGCAAGACCACCGTCGGCCGCAGCATCCTTCAGGTGTATAAGGTCACTGATGGAGAAGTGAACTTCGAAGGCATCGACCTTGCGAAGTTGGGTGCTCGAGAGATGCGGCGTGTACGCCGCCGCTTCCAGATGATCTTCCAGGACCCGTATAGCTCGTTAAATCCGCGGATGACCGCCGGTTCGATCATCGGAGAGCCGATGCGGATTCACAACATGGCTGGCTCGCGCGGCGAATACCGTGAGAGAGTCGAAGAGTTGCTCCGCGTCGTCGGATTGAATCCGTACATGCTGAACCGCTACCCGCACGAGTTCTCCGGTGGACAACGACAGCGCATCGGCATCGCTCGATCGCTGGCCGTGCGGCCCAGCCTGATCATCTGCGACGAACCCGTGTCCGCGCTCGACGTCTCCATTCAGGCCCAGATCATCAACCTGTTGGAGGAGTTGCAGGACCAGTTTGAACTGACGTACCTCTTTATCGCGCACGACCTCTCAGTCGTCAGGCACATCAGCGACCGAGTCGCGGTGATGTACCTGGGCAAGATCGTGGAGATCGCGACGCGCGAGGAGCTCTACGAGAACCCGTTGCACCCGTACACCAAAGCGCTCCTTTCGGCGGTCCCAATCCCGGATCCGGCCGTCGAACGGCAGCGAGAGCGGATCGTCCTCCAGGGTGACGTGCCGAGCCCGTTGCGGCCCCCATCCGGTTGCCGGTTCCACACACGGTGCCCGATCGCCATCGACGTGTGCTCCGAAGAGGACCCGGAGTTCCGGGATGTCGGGGGGGATCACTGGGTCGCCTGCCTCCGTGTATAGGTAGGCAAGGGTCAACAAACAATAGCGCGAACCAGAACGCCCCCACCATGTGGGGGCGTTTCTTTTTGTCGGTGCGGTTACCAGTTGGGCCCACCGCCAACGCGTTTCAGCATTTCACGCGGGGCGATGCTAGTGCTCAGGGGTCTTCGATTGCTGCTGCCGCTTGAGAATGGCGTTGCGGACTGCGACGACGAAACCCTTCCCGGATACCCGCATCCTCCGAGTCCGCCGCCGTTTGCGTTCCCGCTTCTCCCCCTTCGTGGAGTCCGCCCCGGCGTCATTCATGCTGATCAACTCACTTCGTCGTCAGTTCAGCCCAAGCCTGGCGAACGACTCGTCCACGTGGCGGGTGTAGTACTCGTAGTCGAACAGCGCATCGAGTTCCACTCGCGGTAGTGCTCCACCGACTCTCTCGTCGCCTCGCAAGAGCTCGCGAAAGTCGGCGCCCTCACGCCAGGAATCCATAGCCGCACTCTGAACGATCTCGTACGCCTCGCTCCGGGCCATCCCCGCTCGCTCGATTAGGGCAATCAGGACTCGCTGTGAAAACACCAGCCCTTTCGTCCGTTCTAAGTTCGATCGCATGGTGTCGGGATATACGCGCAGGCCCCGCGTGACCCCGGTGAATAAGTCCACGATGTAGTCGAGCGCCATGCACGCGTCCGGGAACACCAGGCGCTCTGCTGACGAATGCGAGATATCCCGTTCGTGCCAAAGGGCGACGTTCTCGACTGACGTCAGCGCGTAACCACGAATCAGACGCGCGAGCCCGCAGATCCGCTCAGACAGCTCTGGATTGCGTTTGTGTGGCATGGCAGAAGATCCCGTCTGCCCTTCGTGGAACGGCTCCTCTGCCTCCAGTACCTCGGTCCGCTGGAGCGAACGCACTTCGGTCGCGAACCGCTCCAACGATGCGGCGACCAACGCCAGCGTCGTGACGAATTGGGCGTGCCGGTCGCGCGGAATCACCTGGGTCGAGACGGGCTCCGGCTGTAGTCCTAGGACCTCACACGCCTTGGCTTCGACACTTGGCGGAACGGTCGCGTGCGTGCCCACCGCTCCGGAGATCTTCCCGAACGCGACCACCCGTTGCGCGTCCTCTAAACGGGCAATACCACGCCGCGCTTCGTCCACCCATCCGGCCAGCTTCAATCCGAACGTCGTGGGTTCCGCGTGGACACCGTGGGTACGTCCGATCATCAGCGTGTCTTTGTGCTCTCTGGCACGTTCGGCGATCGCCTCTTCGAGTCGTCGGACATCGGCGATCAGGATGTCGGCCGCGTCTCTGAGCTGTAGGGCAGTGGCCGTGTCCCACACGTCGGACGACGTAAGGCCCAGGTGGATGTACCGGCTCTCGGGCCCGATGCTCGCGGAAACTGATTCCAAGAACGCAGTGACGTCGTGGCGCGTCCGTTGGAAGGCCTCGTTCCACCGGTTCATGTCGAACGTCGCCCGCTCCAAGGCAGGGATCGCTTCGGCCGGAATGGTGCCCTCGTCGGCCCAGGCACGGCACACGGCGAGCTCGACGTCCAGCCACTTGCGGAACTTCGTCTCGTCCGACCAAAGGGCCTTCATCTCCGGCCGGGCATAGCGGTCAATCATCTCGGCTCACAAACGAGAAAAGGGTGTCTCCGCACAGTCTACGTGCTGCGACACAAACCCTCAGCCACCCACTTCATTCGAGTCAAGCGCGATTTACGCTTCGGATTGCTTTCGACGGAAGTCCTCGTACGCCTGCCGCACCGTCTCGTCCGCAGTCCCGATGATGCTGGCAGCCAGATAAGCCGCGTTCCGTGCGCCCATGCGACCGACTGCGACCGCGGCCACCGGCACGCCGGGCGGCATCTGCACGATGCTGTACAGAGCATCGATACCACCAAGGTCGCTGCCCGGCGCTGGGACGCCGATCACCGGCAATGTGGTCCAGCTCGCCAGCACTCCAGGAAGGTGCGCGGCGGCGCCAGCGACGCCGATCATGACGCGGATTCCCCGCTCTCGAGCAGTGATTGCATACTCCCGAGTCTTGTCCGGCGTTCGGTGCGCCGACAGCACCCGAGTCTCGTAGTCCACGCCCAGGTCATCCAAGATCTTTTGCGTCTCTTGGACAAGCGGTTCATCCGAGGTGCTTCCCATCACGATGGCAACGACCGGTGGCATCCGAACCTCCAAATCAAACGTTACGAGTCGACGTGGCATCGACGGCCCGTAGCGCGATGTCGGTCCGACAATAGGCGCCCTCGAATCGGATCCGCGCGGCGTTACGGTACGCAGCATCGCGAGCGGCTGCCATCGACGGACCGGTACCTACCACCGTCAGCACACGCCCTCCCGCAGTCACGAGTTGTCCGTCCTGGAGCTTCGTCCCCGCGTGGAACACAAGCGCGTCGGCGTCGATCTGATCGAGTCCAGAGATCGGGTGGCCCGTCGTATAGTCGCCTGGGTAACCAGCCGACACCATGACCACGCCAACGCGAGGGCGGTCGTCCCAGCTCAACGGCTCCAAATCCGCGGGACCGCCCTCGGCAACCGATTTCACCCAAGCAAGAAAGTCCCCATCGAGACGTGGCAACACCACCTGAGCCTCCGGATCCCCCACCCGGGAGTTGAACTCGAGGACCTTAGGTCCTTGCGCCGTGAACATCAGACCCGCGTAGAGAATCCCGCGGAAGGGGTTCCCGTTGGCGGCCATCCGTCCCAAGACGGGGGCGATTGTGCGGTCATAGATATCAACGAGGTCCACGCCTATGGCTGCCTCGGGCGGACTGTACGAGCCCATTCCGCCCGTATTCGGTCCCGTGTCGCCATCTCCGATCGCCTTGTAGTCGCATGCGGCGGCAAGCATGACGGCGCGCTCGCCGTCACACAGCGCGAACGCGCTGACCTCCGTTCCGACGAGGCACTCTTCGATGACGATTGATACACCGGCGTCGCCGAACCTACGGCGGTTCATGAGGAGTTCGATGAACTCCTGAGCTCCGGCGACCGTCTCGCACACGGCCACGCCCTTGCCGGCCGTCAACCCGTCCGCCTTGACGACAACCGGCAGAGCGTGACTCTCAACGAACCGCTGAGCCGCGGCCGGGTCGGTGAATGACCTCCAGCTTGCGGTCGGCACTCCCGTCTGGTCCATAAGGTCCTTCGAGTACCCCTTGCTAGCCTCGATCCTCGCGGCCTGCCTTGATGGTCCGAAACACGCGATTCCGTTTCGCTGGAGTTCGTCGGTGAGGCCCTTAGCCAACGGCTCGTCCGGCCCAACAAACACCAGACCGACCCGGTAGCCTTTCGCGGCTTGAATGATCCCCTCGAAGTCAAGGGCGTCCACCGGAAGGTTGGTGCCGATCTCCGTCGTCCCTCCGTTCCCTGGCGCAAATAGCAGGTCCGAAAGGCCGGGACTTTGCCGGAGCTTCCAACCGACCGCGTGTTCGCGCGCGCCCCCGCCGACCACCAGAACGGATGTCATTCCTCGGATTCTCTGCTTGCCGATTCAGGCGAGGGTGGTTGATGCCAGGTGAACTGACGCGGCGGTGGTGTGAAGGTCGCGGGTCTGAACGTCGGTGGTAGGGGTTGCCTCGCGGAAATCCGTGGCCAATCGAGCCTTTCTCCGGGCGCCTCGTTTGATCTGTCTGCTGACCGACTATGGCCATCGGTTCCATTGGCCTGTGAGTGGGACTGGGTTGATGCTTGAACAAGTGCGCTTTCAGACCGCGGGTCGAAGCGGATGAACCCACCCGTCTCGACCTCGCGCAAGAAGAGACCGCCCTCGTCAGCATCGGTGTGCAACTCGCCTCGCCGCGTCGCCACACCCAAGTTCACCATTCGCGGAGACCGTGGGTACAGGGCCAAAAACAGCAGGCCGAAGATCGCGTACGCGATCAGGTCGACCGTGATAGCGCCCAGCGTGACCGTACCAGCCACGACGTGAACCAGGCTGTAACCGCCACCGACTACGAAGCTCAACAACGCGACGCGAATCCAAAGGATGTGACGGACCGGGTCGATGCTGGCGAACAGGACGCCGAAGCCCAACACTGCCGTCAGCCACCCCCAAGAACCCAGGAGGAACGTGTTCGTGCTCGCCTCGTTCAGCGCCCCAATCGCCCCTGGGAACAGCGTCGACACGAGTCCTGATGTGATGGACAGAACGCCCCACGTGATCATCGCCGCTCGCAGGCCAGCAACACGGAGCGACCGTTGACGCCGCAGCTTCGGCCCGAGCTGAGTTCCTTGCGTGCCAACAGGAAGCGAGCGGTCGGTACTCGCGGAGATCATTCCCATTCGATGGTCCCTGGAGGCTTGCTGGTGATGTCATACACCACCCGGTTGACGTCGGGTACCTCGTTAACGATGCGGTTCGAAATACGGGCCAGTAGGTCGTATGGAAGCCGGGCCCAATCAGCGGTCATCGCGTCCTGACTCGTCACTGCCCTCAGCGCGATGATCGATCCGTACGTCCGATCGTCTCCCATCACGCCGACCGTGCGCCCCTCCGTGAGGACGGCGAACGCCTGCCATAGCTCTCGCGTTAAATCCGCCTTCTGGACCTCGTCGGTCACGATGTGGTCGGCTTCGCGCAAGGTCCTCAACTTGTCGGACGTCACATCTCCAAGGATGCGGATGGCCAGACCCGGCCCGGGGAACGGCTGTCGCCAAACGATGTCATCAGGCAACCCGAGTGCGGAACCGACCTCGCGGACCTCGTCCTTGAAGAGGAACCGCAGCGGCTCGACCAGTTCCAGACGCATGTCGTCTGGGAGGCCGCCTACATTGTGGTGCGTCTTGATGACCGCGGAGGCGCTCTTCTCCTTGGACACACTCTCGATCACATCCGGGTAGGTCGTGCCTTGGACCAAGAAGTCCACCTGTCCAAGGCGCTCGGCGTGCTCGTCGAATACCTCGATGAACTCAGCGCCAATCGTCTTCCGCTTCGTCTCCGGGTCGGTGATCCCGCGGAGTCCCGCGAGAAAACGCTCGGCAGCGTCCGCGTAGACCAGCTTCACACGCAGGTGCCGTTCGAAGGTCTCGCGCAAGCGTTCAGGCTCTTCTTTCCGAAGGAGCCCGTTGTCCACAAAGATGCACGTCAGCTGATCGCCGATCGCCTGTTGCACAAGCGCCGCGGCGACCGCAGAGTCAACGCCACCCGAAAGGGCGCAGATCACCTCACCGTCTCCCACCGTGTCCCGGACGGTGTTGATCGTGTTCGTGATGAAGCTCTCCGGTGTCCAGGAGGGCTCGCAGCCGCACACCTTGAACAGGAAGTTCTCCAGTACCTGCTTGCCGAACTGCGTGTGCACGACCTCCGGATGGAATTGCAGTCCGTAGTATCCGGAGTCATTGCCAATCGCGGCGACCGGCGAGTTCTCTGTGTATGCCAGCGACTGGAACCCAGGAGGGAGTTCGGTCACACGGTCACCGTGGCTCATCCACACGGGCATAGCCTGCGGGAGTCCATCGAAGAGCGGTGACGGCGTCTCGGTCTGCCGATGCAGAGTGGCGTGCCCATACTCTCGCGTGGTCGCAGCGTCTACTCGGCCACCCAGTTGGTGGGCAAGCAACTGCATCCCATAGCAGATCCCAAGGACTGGGACGCCAAGGTCGTACACCTCTGTTGGCGCTTGCAGCGCGCCCGCTTCGTAAACACTTGCGGGACCCCCAGACAGGATGATCCCTTTGGGGTTGAGCGCCAGCACCTCGTCCCACGGCGCCCACGGGGGGACGACTTCGCAGTAGACGTGCAACTCCCGAACACGCCGTGCAATCAGCATGCTGTACTGGGACCCAAAATCGACGATCACCACCACGTCCCGCGCGGCGCGAATGTCGGAACGATTTGGCCCACGCCGCGAACCTGGCGCACGATTCGCACCATGGGATTCCTCGGCGATTTCGAGGTAGGTTGAGACCTCTACATCATCGCTCGCGGCGATGCGATGGCTGGACCCATCCGGCAACTTCTGGTCGGTCACGACACCTTCAGGCGCAGCACCCTGCACGGCGTCAACCTCGGTCGAGGCGGAGACCCTGGAGTCGGTCGCGTCGCCTACCATACTGGCCGAGCGTAACAGCCGTGCTATAGTGGGTCAAGGAAGCAAGAACGTGGAGGCAACGCGGTTGGTGGAGTCGCCAGACCCCCAAGATTCGGACCTGCAAGTCCGTGCCGCGGTGGTGATGTTGCGGGCCGGTGGGGTGATCGCATTCCCAACAGACACGCTGTACGGCGTGGGTGCTGATGCCTTCAACGTTGAAGCGGTGGAGCGGGTCTTCACCGCAAAGGGAAGAGACCGTGAGCACGGCCTTCCGGTCCTCATCGCGGACGCCACGCAGATGCAACAGGTCGCGGTCAACGTCTCCAAAGCGGCTGACCATCTCGCGTCGAAGTTCTGGCCAGGCGCGTTGACCCTCGTGCTGCGCCGCTCCCCGAACCTCCCAGCGATTGTGAGCGGGGGCGTGGAGACGGTTGCCGTCCGTGTCCCGGACCACCCAATCCCTGCCCGCATCATCCGCACCCTCGGGAACCCGATCGTGGGTACCAGCGCGAACCGCGCTGGCGCGACCGATCCCGTGACCATGGAAGAAGTCGAAGAGCAGATCGGTCCATGGTTGGACTACGTCTTCGAGGATGCCACGGTCGAACCCCGCGGCGAACCTTCAACTATCGTCGATATGACAACGCGTCGCCCGCGCGTCCTTCGCGAGGGCGCGGTCACATCCGATGAGATCTTCCAAGCCCTTGAAGAGCTCAAGACCGAGGACTCGCGCGACGAACCCGAGCGCGTGAGGTAGTTCCGACCTTCCTGTCGGAGCGTCGGGCCTCGCCGCGATGACGTACGGCTCGACTACTCCCCCCCCTGACGCCGATTTCAACGAGGTTTTCGCGCCCTATCGGACTGCCTTCGAGCAAGAACTCGAATGGCTCGTCGTTGGCCGCGATGATCCCTTGTACGTCATGATGCGCCACCAGTTGGGATGGCAAGGCGACCAGGTCGTATCACCGGGCAAGTACATCCGCCCAGGGCTGTTGCTGCTTGCGTGTGAAGCGTGTGGAGGAGACTGGCAGCAGGCGTTGCCCGCCGCAGCGGCGCTTGAACTCCTCCATAACTTCTCATTGGTCCACGACGATATTCAGGACGAAAGCCCGTTGCGCCGTGGGCGGTCGACCGTGTGGCACCGATGGGGCGCGGCCCAGGCGATCAATGCCGGTGATGGGATGCACGCCCTTTCCAGACTGGCGCTACTTGGGTCGGGCGCTCGCGGGGTCAGTGACGATCGCACCTTCGCCGCTGCCCGACTCCTTGACGAAACCTGCCTGAAGCTCTGCGCCGGACAGTACGACGATATCGCCTTTCAGGACCGGCAAAACGTGACGCTGGATGACTACGAAGCCATGGTCCTCAACAAGACTGCTGCCATGTTCGCGTGTGCGCTCCAGATCGGGGCGATCGTCGCCGTGGGGCAGGGCGAGATCAGCCGTCGGCTCGGCGAAGCCGGAAGGGCGTTCGGAGTCGCCTACCAAATGCGCGACGATGTTCTCGACCTCTGGGGGGGAGACAGGATCGGCAAACCGGTTGGGAACGACCTTCGCCGCGGGAAGAAGAGTCTGCCCGTTGTACTTGGGCTGTCCCGTACCGGGTCCGACGCAGATCAGCTACGGGCGCTCTACGCGCGGCCGTTGGATGACGCGGCCGTTCGGCAGGTCACATCGATTCTCGCTGAGATCCAGGTTCCGGAGATGTGCCAAGACGCCGCCGACCAGCATTGGGATCGGTGCAAAGAGTCTCTCCGCGGGTCCGGGCTGGATGAAATCGGCGCCCAGCGGTTGATCGACGCGTTTGGGTCCCTCGCTAACCGCGAGGTCTGAAGACGTGGTTTGAATAGGAAGAAGGGCCGGTCTCAGACCGGCCCTTCTTTCGTCCAAATTTGGTGGGTTCGGAGGTCGCGCCCTAGCCGACGTTGGCCCGCAGGAACGCGAGCGTTTTCTCCCAAACGTCGGCGCTTGCCGCTGCGTCGTGCCGCTGGCCCTGGTCATTGAAGAAGGCGTGGTTTGCACCCTCGTACACGTGCAGCTGCACCTGCTTCCCACGGTTGCCGAGCTCCTGCTCGAGCGTACGTCCCGTGTCGCCCTCGTCGCTCCCGTACGCGGCGAGTACCGGTGCATTCACGCCGTCCAACAGGTCCAGTGGTTCCGGGAGCCCACCGTAGTACACGATGGCAGCATCGATGCTGTCCTGGCAGGCTGCCAGCAGGGAAATGCCGCCCCCCATGCAGTACCCGATCACCCCGACCTTCCCGTTCGATGAAGCCTGGTCTCGGATGTAGCCGACGGCCGCCTGTGTGTCTCGGGTCGCCCGGGCGCGGTCCAGACCGCCAATCAGCTTCATCGCCTCTTGCGGGTTGTCCGTCACCTGTCCGTGAAACAGGTCAGGGGCTAACGCCACGTATCCTTCATTCGCGAACCGTCTGGTCACGTCCTTGATGTGCTCGTCCAGTCCCCACCACTCCTGGATGACAACGATTCCCGGATGCTGCGCGTCATCCATTGGCCGGGCCAAATACCCCGAAACGATGTCGACATCGCTCGTAATGATTGCCATTGCTTCCCCCTGAAACCCTGTGAAATGCGTTGATCGACAGACCATCAACATCCTACCGTGGACACTCGCGCTATGTCACCGTGCCCGGCGGTCGAGCCTCTGGTTTGTTGTGCCCCGTTTCGGCAACCCGTAGACTTGCCCCAACTCTGTTGTCGGGAAGGGACCACCAAGAGCCCCATGGCTGTCGCGTCTATCGCGAGCGCGAACGAACGCCTGCGCACCAACATCGAACGTGTGATCGTGGGCAAGGGTCCCGTCATCGAGTTGGCCCTCACCGCGTTGCTGTGTAACGGACACGTCCTCCTTGAGGACGTCCCCGGAAGCGGCAAGACCACGTTGGCGAAGGCTATCGCCGGTTCGCTCGGCTGTTCCTTCAAGCGGATTCAGTTCACACCAGACCTCATGCCATCGGACATCGTGGGGTTGAACTATTTCAATCAGAAAGCCTCGGACTTCGAGCTGCGCCCAGGCCCGATCTTCGCTCAAGTCGTCCTCGCGGACGAGGTGAACCGCGCAACGCCGCGCACCCAAGCGGCACTGTTGGAAGCGATGCAGGAAAACCAGGTCACAATAGAAGGCTCCACCATGCCGCTCCCGTTGCCGTTCCTGGTCCTGGCAACGCAGAACCCAATCGAGCTCGAAGGCACCTTCCCGCTGCCGGAGGCCCAGCTCGATCGGTTCCTTTTGCGGCTTCGGATTGGGTACCCATCCGCCCAGGAAGAGGTCGAGCTTGTGGAGAGGTTCAATACAGGGGACCCGCTTGCCGAGCTCAATCCCGTACTCGATCCCGAAGAGTTACAGCAAATGCAACGAGCCGTGCCCGACGTCCAAATGGAAACAAGCGTCCTCGAATACCTGACCGGGATCGTTCGTGCCACGCGCGAGCACACGGGCCTGGAGCTCGGTGCGAGCCCAAGGGCTACACTCGCGCTCCACCGGGCGGCACAGGCCCTCGCCGCCCAGCGCGGACGCGAATACGTCACGCCGGATGACATCAAGTACCTTGCCCCCTGTGTGCTCGGGCACCGCCTGATCCTGACGGCGCAATCGCGGCTGCGGGGCCAGGCTGCTGACTCGATTATCGACGACGTGCTCTCATCGGTCGCAGTCCCCATTTCGGTCGGCTCCCCGCAGGGCGAAGAAGCGGCCGTTAGCCCCCCGGCGTAGCCTCGGCCTTCGCAAATGCTGACCCTCACTGAAGGGTGGCTGGTTACATTCGGTATCCTCGCGCTACTGGGCTTAGCTACTGGCGAGGGTCTCTTGGTCGGCCTCGGCGCGCTGATTCTGATCACCTGGGTCGTTGCGTGGAGTTGGAATCGAGCATCTCTGGTCCGGCTCGAGTACGAACGCGAGATCACGCCGACCCGCGCGTTTATCGGCGAGTCGATCCATGTGCGGATCCGCATCACAAACCGCAAGACCCTCCCAGTCCCTTGGGTGCGGATCGAAGATAGCTTCCCGTCTCAGCTCTATGAACGGGATCAACCCAGGATGATTCGAGTCGAGCAGGGCATGCAGCCGATGACGCGGGCCACATCGCTCGCCCGCCACGAGCGGGTGACGTGGAACTTCTCGCTCGAGTGCCGTGAGCGTGGCCTCTATCGGTTCGGGCCCGCTCGAGTGATGAGTGGTGACGTGTTCGGCTTCTTTACGTCAGAGCGGCGCGATCCGCGCCAGACACACGTCCTCGTCTACCCGAAGGTCGTCGCTCTCGAGGAGATGGGGATCCCTCCGGTCCGACCTTTCGGAGAGATGAAGGGCGGACTACCGTTCTACGAAGACCCAACTCGACTGCGGGCTCTCCGCGACTATGCGCCCACCGATCCCTTGCGGAGCATCGACTGGAAGGCCACCGCCCGCGCGCAGGAAATGAGGGTCCGGGTCTATGACCCGTCCGTCACCCAGACCATGATGGTGTTCCAAGAGACCCGAACCCTCGGTCGGGCATCCGGGCAGTGGGGCTATTCGCCGGTCTACCTAGAGCGCGCCGTAACCGCGGCGGCGTCGATTGTCAGTTGGGGCCTACAACACCGCTATAGCGTCGGCTTCCTCACCAACGGGGTCTCGCCACTCACCGATGAACCGATCCGCGTTCCGTTCAGCAGAGCGCCGGATCAGCTCGCAGCGGTCCTCGAAGCGTTGGCCCTCGTGGGCCCGATCAGCCGTCAATCGATCTTCGAGTTCCTCGTCAGCGAGTCCCATCGGTTGCCACAGGGTTCGACCGTGGTGCTCGTGACCGCGACGATCGACGATGACGCCGCCAATGCCATCCGGCAACTTCGAAGGACTGGACTTCAGATGACCGTCGTCTGGGTAGGCGATGGGCCGATGCCCATCGCACTAGACGACGTGGTCCCGGTTTTCGAAGTCGGCGACACGCTTGCCCGCGCCGAGCGCGACGGCGAGTTTCGTCAACCGAAGTGGACAGCCCCCATCGGAGCGCGTCAGTAGCCGTGCGCTGGGCGTCCGCAGCTCAAGATATCGCCCAGCTCCTCATGGAGGTGGCGTGGATAACCGTCGCCGGTGCGCTCGTTGCGGTCTTGATCGGCGCCCAATCCAACCCCGTCCCGCTCTGGATCGCTATCGCGGTAGCCGCCGCCGGTTTTGGGATGCGACGGTTCTTCGTTCCGGACGCGGCCCCCATCGTTTCAGCGCGAACCCTCTTGCTCGCAGGAGGGGGTGTTGCGCTCTATGTCGGAATCGCGGTCCTGCCGGGCGTCGGTTTCGACTTCACGTGGCCTCTCCATCTCATGCAGGAGTGGATTGATACGCGCCACGTCATCGCGGGTGGGATTCTCATCACCGTCCTCTGGCTCCGCGGTATCGCTCTGGGTCAGGAGGACGTGTCCGAGTTCTCGGTCGCCCAGTCGTTCCGGATCGGCGTCGGCGTTGTGGTCTTGGGCGCGATCGCCCACGTCCTGTTGCCGTGGCCCATTGGAGCGACGGCGGCGACGTTCTTGTTCTTCGCGTCAGGGATGGCGGCTTTCGCATTGACCCACATCGTTTCAATGGGTCCGCAGGAGAGCGCGGGGCTGAGCGACTGGCCGAAAACGGCGGCGATCACTGTAGGCGGGATTGCACTGGGTAGCATCGCCCTTGCCATTATTGCCGAGGGCGATGTCGGCCGCGTCATCGCGTCGGGATTCCGGCTTGTGGGCATGGCCCTGACCCCGGTGGTTGTCGTTGTCGCGTGGGCGATTGGGATGGTCGTCGAGGTCATCACCTACGTCCTCCTATACGCGACGTCATTCTTACGAGACGGGTCGGAACCCATCACCTTCACGCCGACCACGCCTAACTTCGCCAACGTCGAACGCACCGAGGGAGGTTCCGGGGTGGTGCCGTTCTGGGTGCTCCGCTTCCTCGGCTGGTTGGTTGTTCTCCTCGTGATCTTGACCGTGGCGTATCTCTTGTGGCGTTCGTTCGCTCTCCGTCTGCGTTCGCGGAGAGGGCAGGAGGGCGAGGAACGAGAGCGGCTGGAATCGGAGGAGAGTCTCGGTGAGGACCTCGCGGAAGCGCTGGCCTCGTTGATCGGCCGATTCGGGAGACGAGGCCGACAACAGCAACCCCCTCGGGGGTTTGACCCGCGGGACCCGAGGGCGGTCGCACTTGGCGCCTACCACGCGTTGCTCAACCTGGCGGCCGATGGCGGAATCCGCCGTGGGCAGTCGCAGACCCCGGACGAGTTTCAAGCAGCTCTCTCGGTCAGGTATCCGGCCTCCGATGTTTCGATCCTCACCGACGCGTTCACGCGCGCACGCTACGGGTTCGTCGTTCCGACTGACGCCGAAGCGGCTGCAATTCACGAAGCATGGGACCGTCTGCGGTCCCGAGACGATCCGGCGGCGGAACAGGTGATGGAGACGGCCTAAAGGCCAACCTGCGGTCCGGGGTCGGCGCGCGACCGCTCCTCCGTGGGTTGCCGGGATACAGAAGACCCGTAATGCGATTCCCCACTGAGTGCCGCCGACGCAATCTGCAATCGCAGAACGTCATCCGTACCCATGTAGAGGCCAAGGTGCCGCGCGTCTCGGTACATGCGCTCCAATGGGTGGACCTCCATGTACCCGTGGCCGCCCACGATCTGCATCGCGCGGTCCGCCGCATGCACAGCGGTCTTCGCTGACATCACTTTTGCGGCGTTCAGAAAGGCTGCGTCGCCTTCCGTAACAAAGCGGTTCTCGTCTACCATCTGCGCCGCGCTGTAGGTCAGGGCCCGTGTCGCTTCAACGTTGACCGCCATGTCGGCCAGATTGAGCTGCGTCGCCTGGAGGTCGGACAGATGGCCCCCGTAGATGCGGCGCTCGTTCGCATAGTCGCGGCTGAACGTCAGGCACTCCTCCGCGCACCCAAGACCTCGGGCCGCCAACAGCGGTTGAATGGCGTTCATCGAGTGACGAGCCAGCAGGGTCCCGCCGCCCTCGTCGCCAACGCGCGCCTCGACCGGGACCGTGCACTCCTCGAACGCCCAGTCGCAGTGGGGCATCCCTTTGAGACCCATCCCTTCGTCGCGTCGGAGGAAAAGTACCCCTGGATGAGGTGTATCCACCAGGAAACACGACATCCCGTTCTCGCCCGCCCCGCCTCCGGTCTTCGCGAACACGATGAAGAAATCGGCAACCGGCGAGCCAGAGACAAAATCCTTCTCGCCAGAGATGACATAACTGCCGTCCCCGAGCCGGTCCGCCCGCGTTACGAGCGAGTCGACATCAGATGAGCCGTTCGGTTCCGTCCAGGCGAACGCGCCGCGAAGGCGGCCCGCCGCGACGGCTCGGATCACCTCGGTCGACCGTTCGTATCGGCCGGCGATACGGAGCGGCCAGGTCGTCAGCGCGGTGAGGACCAGGATCTGTGCGGATGTCGCACACGCACGCGCGACCTCTTCAACCGCGATGGTCATTCCCGCCGTCCCAGCCGCGGTGCCGCCGTCCGTTTCCGTGAAGGGTAGGGACAGGATGCCTTGGTCGCGAAACACTGCAAAGACATCCTCTGGGTATTGGCGAGTGCGATCGATGTCCGACGCACGCGGCGCTACCCGCTCGCGCACGATGTCCCGTATCGAGCCGCGCAACAGCCGTAGCTCCTCAGGAAGGGCGTAGTCCAAAACAGGCTCCGTTGGCGGCCAAGCTGCGGCGGCTAACTCACTCGTCGCCCGCGCGGCCCCCGCCATCGACCCGGAGAGTAACCCCACTGACGAATCGTGACGCGTCGCTCGCGAGGAACACGGCGGCCAGACCCATGTCCTCCGGCGTCGCCAACCGGCCAGCCGCGAATCGTTGGCCTTGCCGCGCGATCTCAGCATCCGCATCGTCGCCGTACCGGACCCGAAGCCCCTCCGTTGCCGTCAACCCGGGCGCGATGGCATTCACCCTAACGGCGGGCGCGAACTCGACCGCGAGACTCTCCGTCAGATTGATAATCCCCGCTTTGGCGGCTCCGTAGACAGGTTGCGTCGGCGAAGGACCCATCCCGGAACCCGAGGCCAGGTTGATGATCGCCCCGCCCCCTGCCTCGAGCATCACGCGGCCCGCCGCCTGACAACAGAGATACGTCGACTTGAGGTTGTTTCGAACGATCGCCTCGAACCCACGCTCGTTGATGTCCATGAACCGGGCGGCGAAGCCGCCACCCGCGTTGTTCACCATGATGTCGAGCCGCCCGAACTCATGGAGAGTGCCGTCGACCAGGTGCGCAACGTCCTCCGCTGATCGTGCGTCGGTCGGGATACCGATGCATCGACGGCCAAGCCGGCTAATCTCGGCCGCGGTCGCGTCCAGGTCCACTTGGTCGCGGTTCCGGTCCGTCAATGTGATCCCGGCGACCACAACATCCGCACCCGCCCGTGCCATCGCAAGCGCGATTCCTTTCCCAATTCCCTGTCCCGAACCCGTGACCACCGCGACTTTTCCGTCGAGGCTGAATTCCTCAAGACCAGGCATGGTCTCCTCCATATGCGCTGAGCGCGTACCTGTGCGGGGCCTGGCAGGCCTGTCGCGGACTGCGATGGTCGGGGTGGCCAGGATCGAACTGGCGACCTCTTGGTCCCAAACCAAGCGCGCTCCCGCTGCGCTACACCCCGCCGGCTGAGAGTCTAACAACGGGCTAGGACACGCCCTGCAGGCCCGCTCGTATCTACCCTTACCGTCCGCGGACCGCAGTTACGTCCCATCGTCTCCGGGGTCCGTCCGACGTTGCCGCAGGAAATCCTCCATGTCTTCCACGAGGTCCTGTGTGTTCGGCATTTCCACCGAACCGACCGATGGACCCGATGGACCGGATGGCGTTGGCTCCGAGAGATCGTCGAAGTATTGCTCTAACCGCTGAACATAGGCTCGCATCGAAGGTTCCAGCGCAATCGCTTGCTCGCACCGTTCGCTGAACTCTTTAACCTCCGTGTCCAAGTCGCTCAGATCGAGTGCAATCCCGAAGGCGCGGCGCAGGTTCTCCAGGATCGCCTGGATGACCGACGGGTTCGGAGTCGTTTGGATGTAGTGCGGTACGTGGCCCCAAAGGCTGGCGTACGCGATGTTCCGGTCCTGGCATCCTTCGACCACCGCCGACGCGATACCGGTCGGCCCCGTGTACGAACCCCCCCGCTGCATCCCAAGGTCCGCCATGATCCGTTGGATCTCCGAGGAACTACCCGAGCCGTTCACCTGCGGTTTCCGTGTATGCGGAACCGCATTGAGCAGCGCACCGCACGTCACGATTTGCTGCACGCCACACTCGACCGCTAGGTCCAGAAATGTGTTCGCGAAGGTCTTCCACCGAAGGCTAGGTTCTGTTCCCATGAACAGCAGAAGTGGCGATGTCGTCTCCGTCCCCTCGGCCAAGAAGAACTGGTTGCGTGGCCACGTCAGCGACCGCATCCCTTCATCGTCAACGTGCACAATCGGCCGGTGCTGCGTGAAGTCGAAGAACTCCTCTGGGTCGAACTCCGCGAGGGGCTCCGCGCGCCGCGACCGCACCAAGTACTCAATCGCCCCTGTCGCGGAATCTCCCGCATCCGACCAGCCACCGAATGCAGTGACCAGCGTCTCAACCCCTTTGGGCAACGCTCGGTGAAGACGCAGGTGGTTCACATGCGTTCCTTTCTTCCCACTCAGGGAATGCCCACGATTACACTACTTCATAGCGCGCACGCGTGAGTGTGTAAAGCCACGCCACCCGCCCACGTGCGGGGTAGGGGATGTCTGGTTTGGTCGAAGAGATTGTCCTGGCTGAGCCGCGAGGGTTCTGCGTCGGAGTCGTTCGGGCCATCGACGCCGTCGAGGATGCGCTCCGCGTGTACGGCACACCAATCTACGTTCGCTGCCGAATCGTCCACAATCCCTTCGTTGCCGACTTGGAAAGCGATGGGGCAGTGTTCGTTGAAGAGGTCGAGGACGCACCCGTCGGCGCGCGGCTCATATTCAGTGCTTACGGCGTGCCACCCAGCGCCAGGGATGCTGCCGCGGATCGGCGGCTGGAAGTTGTACTTTCGCGCGCGGGGAGTGGAGCGGCTTAGGCGAGTCCGGGCTGTCGACGGAGACGTCCAGTTCGCGTCGGCGCCTATGCCCTCGGGCGCACCCACTGACTCAACCGACAGCACCCGTCCCGACCAGCCACGACGCAACGGGTCGTGTCGCTACTAAGGATCGCGGACACACGAATATCGGCTCCTCGCAGAGTCCGGCCCTCCGCACTACAAACGTTAGCTGGGCGCGTCGTCCGTCCAGCCCTCCAACGCGGACACATCCCCAACACCGGCCCCCATTCAAAGAGGAGCGCAGGCCCGACGTGTGACGTCTGAGACCTGCGCTCCCCTGGGGGTAGGGGGAAGACTGGGAGGGTGTAGTCGTAGTTAGGTGCGGGCGAGCCTCCGCGACTTGCGCCGCAAGAACGGGGGCAGGTCATCGGTGTCCGGCGAGTCGCCGAGTGCGGCCCGCAGGATCTCGTCGACGACCGCGTCGTTCTCCAACTCGCGCCTGCTTGTCTGGAACCCGGTCGCGATCAGTGTCAACGTCACGTCTCCATTGAGCGTGTCGTTCGGCACTACTCCAAAAATGATGTTCGCTTCGCTGTCAACGGCACGAGCGATCACATCCGCCGCGGCATGAATCTCAGAGAGCGCCAGGTCCGGTCCAGCAGCGATGTTGAATAGCACACCGGTCGCGCCAGTGATGTCCACCTCGAGCAGCGGGTTGGCAATCGCACTGTTCGCAGCCTCGACCGCACGGTCGGCGCCGGACCCTTGGCCAATGGCCATCAACGCCTGACCTGATTCGGACATGATGTTCCGTACGTCGGCGAAGTCGAGGTTGATCTCGCCCGGGACTGTCACGAGCTCGGAGATTGCGTGGACGCCTTGGCGCAGCACGTCGTCCGCCATCTTGAAGGCGTCCTGCCAGGAAGCCTCCGAGCCGGCCACTGCGAGGAGCCGCTCATTCGGCACAATAATCAAGCTGTCCACTGCGTCCTGGAGGCGTCGAATACCCTCCTCCGCCTGCCGGGCTCGATGGACTCCTTCGAACCCGAAAGGCCTGGTGACGATACCGATGGTGAGCGCGCCAGCTTCTCGAGCCACCTCGGCGATGATCGGTGCCGCGCCGGTACCGGTGCCGCCGCCCATCCCCGCGGCGACAAAAACCATGTCCGCGCCCTTAACCTCTTCAAGGATCTGATCGCGGCTCTCTTCGGCTGCCATCTGGCCGACCTCAGGGCTGCCGCCGGCGCCGAGGCCGCGCGTCAGCGCATCGCCGATTCGGAGGCGCCCGGACCTCTCGTTCCTTGTCAATGCTTGCGCGTCCGTGTTGACGGCGATGTATTCCACGCCCGGGGATGCTTGCGCAACCATCCGGTTCACTGCATTACAACCGCCTCCACCAACACCAAAGCACTTGATCTTCACCAAACTGTCAACGTCGCTCGTTAACGACATGCTCTCGCTCCCTTCCCGTCCCGTTTCGGGGCCTTTGATTTACGTCGCCACCGCGATTCGTTCCGCGGCTCGCAACTTCGCTGACCGACTCGCCGGATTCCGCGCGATCTCGTCAAGCGACGGGGTCATCACGCTCCGGTTCAACCGACGGATCTGCGCCTGGTGCCCGCACGTGCATGTCAACTGACGCGGCGGGCAGATGCACTGTTTCGATTCTCGTTGGAGGAACTGCTTCACGATCCGGTCCTCCAGCGAGTGGTAGCTCACCACCACCACCCGACCACCAGGTCTAAGAAGCTCAAGCGTTTGTGGGAGGGCCGACTCCAACGCTTGGAGCTCTGCGTTCACCGCGATGCGGAGACTCATGAAGACCTTTGTGGCCGGGTGGATCCGCGCTGCACTGCGTTGACCGATAGCGGCGGTTACCGCTTCGGTTAGGGATTTCGTCGTATGGATTGGCCGGTTCGTGACGATCGACCGTGCGATCGCCCGTGCGGACCGCGCGTCCTCCTCGCCGAGGGTCCGGAAAAGGTCAGTGAGTTCCTCTTCCGGCAAATCGTTGACCAGGTCGTCCGCGGATACGTCCTGTGATGGGTCCATCCGCATGTCGAGCGGTTGGTCACCGTGGAACGTGAATCCCCGCGATTCAACCTGAAGCTGGCGCGATGAAAGACCGAGGTCCAGGACGATCCCATCGACCTCATCAAAATCAAGGGATTCGCCAATCGCCGCCATCGAAGCGAAATTGGACTGCACGAGCGTATACGAGGAAGAGCGGTACTCATCAAACCGGCGCGCGGCAATCGGCGCCATCTCCGGATCGGCATCAATGCCCAGGACCTCGCCACCAGCCGCGAGGATCGCCTCGGAATATCCACCTTCACCGTGCGTCGCGTCGATGTACCGCCCGCCTGCACGGGGGCGCAGTGCATCGACGACCTCATTTAAGAGGACGGGTACGTGATAGACCCGCAGATTCGCGACCATCCGGATTCCCTCCCCATCGTCGTCCCTGGGTCCGATTTCGCTACGCAGCGGACCACGTCGCCTGGACTGCGTAGGGGGGAGCTTGGCAGCGTCTTGCCCCCACCTCAAAAAACTGTCCTACTGCTGTCCTATAGACGGCTCAACGAACAGAAAACGAAAACATTGACAGGCCACCACGATTTCCGGTAGATTCCTGACGATCAGGAAAAAGGTCTCGGATTCACCAATGACGAGCAACGAACGCAGTCGCAGGGTCGGTCCCCCATACGTTGCACACCGGACATGGGAGACCCTCTTGGCCCAACTTCGCCAAGAGTCGGACCCCGTAATGCCCAGGCGGCTGGACAGTAGCGTTTGGGCCAGATGGGGGTTCTCCGGCTCGAACCAGTCCGCCCTAAAAGGGGCCCTGTTGTTCCTGGGTCTCACCACCGAAGACTACGAACCCACCCCCCGCCTAGAAGCGCTCGTAGCCGCCTACGGGAACGATGACGAGCGCCGCGGCGTGATCTACCAGCTCGTGGCCGATCACTACATCCCGATCCTTCCTGGTATCGATCTAGCCCGCACCACCCGGCAGGAAATCCGCGGCGCGTTCCGGAGCGCTGGCTCTGGGACGCAGACCTCCGATAAGGCGGTCACCTTCTTCGTCGCGCTCGCTCGGGATTCGGGACGCTTCGAGTTGAGTAGCCAACTGCGGGTCAGGACGCGCGGCCGCAGAAGCCGACAAAACGCTTACGAAACGCCTTCTACCGAAAAGAGCATCAACACATATAGCGAAAACGACACAGAAAAACGTCACCCGGCGCCTCCAGTAGCACAAACGTTCGGAACCGAAAAAGTGATACACCCGATGTTGCGCGCACTGGTTGACGAGTTGCCCGCACAGGGAGAACAATGGCCGGTCGCAAAGAAACATATGTTCGAACGTGTCTGGTCCGCAACATTCGCCTACCTTTACGGTGGGTCGGAATCAAACGATGTGGTGACGTAACCAAATGCCTGAGTTCAACGTCGCAGTCCTCACGGCAAGTGACATGGCTGCTAAAGGTGAGCGAGAGGACCGTAGCGGTGATCTCGCCCAACAACTCATCGAAGCTAACGGTGGCACTGTCGTGGCCAGGACCGTCCTTCCCGATGACCAAGCCCAGCTCGCCGACCAACTTCGCGAATGGGCCGATTCCGGCGAAATCGGTCTGATTCTGACGACCGGTGGCACCGGCCTCGGGCCACGCGACGTCACGCCGGAGGCGACACTCGATGTCGCAGAACGGCTGGTTCCCGGCCTCGCTGAGCAAATGCGCGCCCAAACGGTCAACCAAACCCGGATGGCGATGATTGCCCGACAAGTCGTTGCAACCCGCGGTCGATGCCTCATCGTCAACCTCCCTGGTAGTACCAACGGAGTCCAGCAGTGTTTGGAAGTCGTGCTGCCGGTGCTGCCGCATGCCGTCGAGGTCGTCTCTCGCCCCCGGACCGAAGAACACCCGCGCTGACGCCCGCCCCTTACCGGTGCGCTTCCACGTCATCACGCTCTTCCCGCAGTCGTTTCCGGGACCGCTCGCCGACAGCGTCATCGGTCGTGGCATGATCGAGGGTGTCTTTTCGATCTGTACCCATGACCTTCGCGGACATGGCGAAGGGCGCCACCTCGTAGTCGATGACGCCCCGTTTGGCGGCGGCCCCGGCATGGTCCTCAAAGTCGGTCCCGTTCGCTCTGCCGTCCGATCGGCCGCTGCGGAGATGCCGTCGCCTTCCGCCAACGACGCCCCGATCATCCTCCTCGACCCACGGGGTCGCAGGTTCAATCAAGAAGTGGCCGATGGCCTGGCTGCGCACCCAGAGCTCGTGCTCATCTGCGGCCACTACGAGGGCGTCGACGAGCGAGTCCGTGAATCCGTCGCAACCGATTCCATCAGCATCGGCGATTTCGTCCTCACCGGCGGGGAGCTCGCCGCGATGGTGATGATCGACGCCGTCGCACGACGATTGCCCGGGGTCTTAGGAAGCGACGCCTCCGGGAAACACGATTCCTTCGCCGAGGCCCTGCTCCAACACCCGCAGTACACCAGGCCCGCATCGTTCGACGGTTCACCCGTGCCCGAAATCTTGGTATCCGGCGATCACGCGAAGATCGCCGAATGGCGCCGCCGCCAATCACTCGTGGAGACCGCCCGCCACCGTGCCGACCTTCTCGACATCGCCAATATCTCCGACGAGGAGAGGGAGTGGCTCGCCCGTGTCGTGCGCCCGGAGGTCGGCCCGTAGCGCCGCCCCCATTGGCCGCTCTACCTGCCCAAGCTATAATGACCGGCGCACACTACCCCCTTCGACTCCGGACAAGTACTCCGTACGACAGAGGTTCCCGCGATGGACGTTGGCCATCTCCTGACGAACATTCCGCAGAAGCACAAGTACCAGAACGTTCGCGCTGGGGACACCGTCCGCGTCCACTACCAAGTCGTCGAGGGCGAACGCGTACGGACCCAGGTCCTCCAGGGCGTCGTCATCTGGATGACTCGCGGTGGACCAAACGCCAACATCACCATCCGGCGAGTCATCCAAGGGATCGGTGTCGAGCGCACATTCCTGCTCAACTCCCCACGGCTCGAGCAAATCGAGGTGATCCGCCAAGGCCGTGTCCGACGGGCTCGGCTCTACTATCAGCGTGGCCGGACCGGCCGGAAGGCCCGCATCAGAGAGGGGACGCGACCGCGCTCGCAGACTATGGACCCAGTCGCGATCGCCGAACCGGAACCGGACGACCAAGACCTTCCCGAGGAAGACGTCGAGGCTGTGGAAGAGGACCTGACCACCGACCAGCCCACGGGTGGCGACGCACCGACAGCATCCAATGGCTCGGAACCCGACGCCTCGGAGGACCAGGAAAAGGCCCCCGACTAGGCGTCGAGCTGCAGACGGTCCGCGTTTAATCGCGCCTCTGGTCCCGTAGAACGATGCAGTACGCCGAGGTCGCGGTGGACGCGCCCGGCGCCGAGCGCCAGACCTTCACCTATTCGGTGCCCATAGGCATTGTGGTCGCCATCGGCCAACTCGTGCGTGTCCCGTTCGGGTCCCAACCGCGCCACGGGTTTGTTGTCTCCGTCTCATCGCAAAGCGCGGTCGAGAACGTTCGGGAAATCGAGAACGTGGTGGAACCTGAACCGCTGGTTTCCGCGCTTCACGTTGGATTGGCCGATTGGATCCGGGGTCGGTACCTCTCCACGCCGTTTGAGGCTCTGCAGCTGATGCTTCCTCCCGCGACTGGACGGCGCAGACGCACCTACTTCCGCGTTTCGGCCAACGCCAGTGACTGGTTGGAACGGCGGCCGACGGGAGTCGTCGACCTCGAACACCAGCTGCTCCACGCGCTCCGCGATGTAGGTCCCATGGAGTTGGCTCCATTAGTCGCGCGACTCAGCCAACCCAGCGCGACGGTTCGTCGCGCGCTCTCGAGACTACAGCGGGCGAGCGTGGTCGAAATAGCGGTGATTTGGACGCCACCCCGAGTGGCGACGCGCGTCGCCACCACCTATCAACTGAACGTGCCGCGCGGCCACGCCGAAGAAGAACTGCGCAAATTGCGGACACGACCGGCCCCAAGGCAAGCCGATGCCTTCGAATCCCTCCTAAACCGCGGGGAACCAAGGACCGCAGGACTCAGCCAGGCTTGGAAGGCGCTGGTCCAAAAGGGACTCGTTGTGGCCGTCCAACGTGAAGTTAGGCGCGGGCCAGTCGCCGAACGGACGGTGCGGGGTGACACCGCCGCCGCATCCAGATACCGACTCACTGAGCACCAACGGGCCGCCGTAGAGCGGGTCGCTGCGTCGCTCCAAGCTCGCGACGGGAACACTACGCAGACCCCACGGGTGTTCTTACTCCACGGCGTGACCGGGAGCGGAAAGACCGAGGTGTATCTCCAAGCGCTTGAACAGACGGTCGCCTCGGGGAAGCGGGGCATCGTGCTCGTCCCGGAAATCGCGCTCACCACCCAGATGACCCAACGCTTCAGGGATCGGTTTCCTGGGCGGGTGGCGGTATTGCACAGCGGCTTGTCCCTAAGAGACCAATACGACGAATGGCGGAGCATACGAGACGGTCATTTCGATGTGGTAATCGGGCCCCGTCGAGCAATCTTCGCGCCCTTGACCCGCGTCGGGCTCGTCGTCGTAGACGAAGAACAGGAGTGGTCGTACAAACAGGACGAAAGGCCACCCCGATATCATGCGCGGGACGTCGCAGTCGAATTGGCGAGACGGGCAGGGGCGGTTGTGGTCCTCGGCAGCGCAACGCCAGACGTCGCCTCGATGAGGGCCGCGCTGGACCCAGGTCTGCCCGGTTTCGGTCTCCTCCGTCTGCCAGACCGCGTGTCCGGTGTTCCAGATCGGCTAGGGGGGCGCCGTTCTCGCCCCCTTCCGGTCGTCGAGCTCGTCGACCTCCGCGAGGAGCTCCGGGCGGGAAACCGCACGATCTTCAGCCGCTTGCTCACTCAGGCGATGCGTCAGGCCCTCGACCGAGGCGGGCAGGTCATCCTCTTCGTGAACCGGAGAGGCGCAGGAAGCGCGGTCCAGTGCCGTTCATGTGGGATCGCACTGCGGTGTTCGCGTTGCTCGGTCTCCCTCACGTTCCATGCCGATGGAGCCGTGATCTGCCACCGCTGTGGCCGTCGGCGTCGGGGCGGCGTCCCCGATGCATGCCCCGCCTGTCGTAGGCAAACAATCAGACCCATCGGTATCGGAACAGAGCGCGTGGTGGCTGAAGTCCAACGCAACTTCCCTAGAGCCGTTGTTGCTCGTTGGGACCGGGACGCCGTCCGACAGGCGGGCGGCCACACCGAAATCCTCGGAAGGTTTGAGCGTCGTGAGGTCGACGTCCTTGTCGGCACGCAGATGCTCGCAAAAGGCCTGGATCTCCCGGGCGTCACATTGGTGGGAGTCGTTAATGCGGATATCGGGTTGCATGCGCCCAACTTCCGCGCCGCCGAGCGCTCGTACCAGCTGCTGTGCCAAGTTGCTGGCCGCGCCGGAAGGGGCCCGAGTCCCGGGAGGGTCGTCGTCCAGACCTACGAACCTGAGCACTACGCGGTTCTGGCTGCCGTCGCTCAGGACTACGGGCAGTTCTATAGGCAGGAGCTCGAGTTCCGGCGGACCCTCCAATATCCGCCTTTCTCACGGATAGCCCGGCTCGTCTTCCGCCACGCGTCAACCCGCGTCGCCGTGGCGGAAGCGGGGCGACTCGCGCGCAGCCTCGAAGAGGAAGTCCGGCGGCAAGGATTGGAATCAACGAGGATCGTCGGCCCCTCGCCCGCTCCGGTCGCCCGGCTCCGCGGACGATACCGTTGGCAGATCGAGATTCTGGGGCCCGATCCCGTCGAGATGCTCAAGTCGGCCCGAATGCCAACCGGATGGGTCGTCGACGTCGATCCCGTGAACACGCTCTGACCCAATCCCCCCGTCCGCCGCCGGAATTGCGCCCCCTCGAATCGCGTCGGTATACTCGTGCCCGAGCCGGCGGCTTCTCGACCGGCACGGAGTCGCTCGGCCTTCATGTCAGTCCTGCCCCTTCGTCGTCTTCCCGACCCAATCCTCCGACAACGCACCCGCCGCATCCGCACGAGCGGATCGTCCGTTGACCGGTTCGTTGACGACATGTTCGAAACGATGTACGCCGAACATGGCGTCGGTCTCGCGGCGAATCAGGTCGGTTCGTTGATGAGGGTCGCAGTGATCGAGATACCGCCCGATGCGCTCGAACACGAAGACCCTGAGGAGGATGCCGAAGAGCTTTCGCAAGAGCCAAGCTCCGACTCAGCGGCAGAACCGGAGCGCTATGTGCTCATCAATCCCGAGATCATCCGAAGGGTCGGCGAACGCAAGGTCGAGGAGGGGTGCCTCAGCATCCCCGCCTGGCGTGGTCGGTTGGTCCGTTCCGAGCGGGTCACGGCGCGCGCGCTCAACCTCCAGGGACGCGAATTCCGGATCCGGGCGGATGGCCTGCTGGCGCAGGCGCTTGAACACGAAACGGACCACTTGAACGGCATCGTCTACATTGACCGCATGGAACGGCTTGAAGACCTATGGAACCTCGAAGAGACCGACGAGCATCGTGACGAGGGCGAAGCGTTGCCACCTGCTGAACCGGTGTGGCGAATGCGGAAACCGGCGCCGCCGGTAACCCGACGCGGATGATCGGTACGGCCTCACCCAACGCGGCGGCCCAACTAGCCTTCGCAGACCGAATAGCTCACGTGCTCGCCGCTCGTGGGTCCCATGATACGTACCTGGTTGGTGGCTACGTGCGGGCGCTCGTCATGGATACGGTCACGCGCGATTTCGATGTCGTCGTCGCCGAGCGTCACGCGGTCGAGGCCGCGCGCGCATTGGCGGATGATCTCGGTGCCGACTTCTACGTACTCGATGCCGATCGCGGGTATGGTCGCGTTATCGTCGAGCGTTCGGGCGAATCGGATGGCATCAACAGGTTTACCGTCGACGTCACGCCCGCCGACCGAGGGGACATCTACGCTGATCTCTCGCGCCGGGACTTCTCAATCGACGCGATGGCCTTGCCGATAGCCCGGGCAGCCGACCTATCTGCCCTCATCGATCCATACGGCGGACGTGGGGACATAGACCGAAAGGTACTGCGGGCGTTGAACCCTCAGGTCTTTCCCAACGACCCCGTGCGCCTGCTGCGCATGGTCCGGCTCGCATCACAGCTCGGTTTTGAGATTGAGGCCCAAACGCTCTCCATTGCCAAAGCGTGTGCCCCCTTGGTTCGGAAGGCGTCCTACGACCGGCAACGCGACGAGCTCTGGCGAATCCTCGCGCTCCGTCGCACCGCAGACACTTTCGTGACGGCAGATGAGGTCGGACTGCTCTCTCAGATCCTTCCGGAGATTGATGAGACGCGTGGAGTAGAACAGCCCAGGGAGCACTATTGGGACGTCTTCAACCACCTCGTTGAGACCGTACGATGCTTCGATCTCATGCTTGACAGAGAACAAAGGAACGCAGACCGGGTCATGTCGCTTCTCCCATGGAACGATCATGTGTCGGCGTACTTCGAAGACGAACTCGTGACCGGCCGTTCCCGGGGTCAGTTGACCAAACTGACATGTCTGTTGCACGACGTGGCGAAACCCGCCACGAAGACGGTTGAACCCGACGGAAGGATGAGGTTTTTTGGTCACGGAGAACAGGGCGCGGCGACCGCTGCGACGGTGATGGAGCGCTTCAACCTCTCACGCCGGGAGGTGAGATTTGGTTCGTCGATCATCACGCATCACCTCCGTCCCGTTCAGTTGAGTCAAGACTTGCAGCCGCCGAGCAGGCGGGCCCTCTTCCGCTATCGGGAAGCGGTGGGCGACGCCAGCATCGCGACCCTTTATCTCAGCATGGCTGATTACCTGGCCGCCAAGGGACCACTGTTGGATCTGGATAAGTGGTCGACACGGACGGAGTACTGCTCCAAGGTGTTGCACCACCTGCTCGCGGATCCAGACCAGGCTGCGGCTCCCACGGAGCCGCTCGTCAATGGTCACGTCTTGATCGAAGAACTCGGCCTAACTCCCGGCAAGGACCTGGGTAAGATCCTCGCTGTCGTGAAGGAGGCCGTCGCCGTTGGTGACGTGCAGACTCGTGACGACGTCCTCGTGTTCGCTCGGCGCTTGATCGAAGCGACGACACATGACGACGGCCCAGGGACCCGGGCATGATGGCACCGGTCATCAGTGTCTTCCTGCGGCTGGTCCTCGCTATCGTCGGCGGTCCGCGCCGCGCGGCGCTCCAGTTCATCGCGTTGATATTCGCCGTTTCGCTCGCCGCCATCGCGATACCCCAATGGCAACTCCCAGGAACTGATTTCGCGCGCGGTGACGAAGACACTCCCCTCGGCCTCAAGTTGGGGCTGGACCTCCAGGGCGGTGTCCACCTCATCTACGAGACGGTCGATCCCAACCCCTCGGCCGAAGCCCTCGAGGGCACTATCGCGGTCATCCGTAACCGGGTTGACGCCTTCGGCGTGGCCGAACCATTGATTCAGACTCTCGAACCGAATCGGGTCGTTGTCCAATTGCCCGGAGTGGACAACGTTGCCGCTGCGAAGGAGCTTATCGGCGCTCCCGCCGAGCTCGACTTCCGCGAGTTGGTCATCTCCCAAGTGGATCCCGATGCCGAACAGCCAACGGCGGACGACACTGCTGCTCCCGAGGACGCCGGAGAGGAAACCCAATCGGATTCGGGCGCTACCACGTCCGGCGGGGGAGGCGTATCGCAACAAGTCGCTTCGACGCCGGAACCGGAGCCGACCGAGGAATCCGCCAGCTCTACGGGAACGGACGAAACGTCGGCCTCGAATGGGACTTCAAGTGCAGCGGGAACCTCAGGCGCGGAACAACAAGACCCTCCGACCGGAACGACCGAAGACGTAGCGGCCGAAGAACCTCAATTCATCGCAGAGTGGGTCGTGGCGTCTGCCCAAGTCGACGGCCGAGAGATCGTATTGACCGGCGAACAACTCGTACCGGGCGCCGCGCAGGTTTCATTTGACCCAACGACGGGCGCTCCGGAGGTGACACTCCAATTCAAACGGGACGGAGCCCGCGCGTTCGAGGCTGTATCCAGGCGCAACGTGGGACGAGAGCTCGGCATCTTCTTGGATGATGTCGCCGTGTCGACGCCCACGGTCGTCTCTGAGATTCAAGCGAGTCAAAACCCCCGGATCACGGGCCTTACGTTGGAGGAAGCGCAGATCCTCTCGATTCAGCTGAACGCTGGTGCGTTCCCCACGCCGTTGCAACGAGACCCGATCTTGGAACGGGACATCGATGCCTTCCTCGGGGCGAACGCTCTTGATCGCGGGCTGCGCGCCGGCGCAATCGGCCTTGGCCTCGTGATTGTCTTCATGGTCCTCTTCTACCGAGTGAACGGCGTTGTCGCGGCGGCAGCCTTGACCGTCTACGGGACTGTTGTCCTCGCACTCTTCAAACTGATCCCGGTCGTGTTGACCCTTTCTGGTTTGGCTGCGTTCGTTCTGTCGATCGGAATTGCGGTGGACGCGAACGTCCTTATCTTCGAGCGGATGAAGGAAGAGCTCCGCGCCGGCCGGAGCCTCGGGTCGGCGATCGACATCGGGTTCAATCGTGCCTGGAGTGCCATCAGGGACGGGAACTTCACCACGTTGATTACCGCAGCGATCCTCTTCTGGTTCGGCGAACGCTTGGGAGCCAACATCGTGCAGGGCTTCGCGCTGACCCTCGCCATCGGTGTCGGCGTCAGCCTCTTCTCCGCGCTGTTCGTCACGCGCAGATTCCTAGGAGTAGCCGCCCGGTCGCCGGTCGCGCGGCGGTTGAACCTCTTCGTGCCATGAAACCGAACGTGGACTGCCGCCCATGCTGAACATCGTCCGCCTCCGGGCTATCTTCTTCTTGCTTTCGTTGACGGTCATCACGGGGGGTCTTAGCGCTCTGTTTTGGGGCCCCGGAATTCGCTGGAGTATCGAATTCACGAGCGGCGTAGCGGCGACGGTCGCATTCGTCGAACCAGCTAGTCGGGGTCTCGTCGAGAATGCTCTCGAGATTGATGATTTCCGGGATTTTGTCGTCCAGGCAACGGGAGACCGCGAATTCTTCATCCGGCTTCCCGTCGCTGAGAACTCGGAGACGCAACAGGCCGATATCGAGCGAGCGCTCACAGGGCACGTCGGCGAGCTCGAATCGTATGGGTTCGGTCTCGTCTCGCCTGCAGTCGCGCGTGAGACTGTCCGGAACGGCATCATCGCCGTGGCCATCGCCGTCATAGGCATCTTGGCCTATATCGTGTTCGCCTTCCGCGGCGTACCGCACTCGTTCCGTTTTGGAATCGCAGCGATCGTTGCCTTGGTCCATGACATTGCCGTGGCGTTCGCCATCGCCGGTCTGGCTGTTTGGGCGTTCTCCAGCTTCCGGCTCGAATTGAGCACGATGTTCCTGATCGGAGTTCTGACCCTCTTGGGCTACAGCATCAACGACACAATCGTCGTGTTCGACCGAATCCGCGAGAACCTGCTCAGAGATACGAACCGCGAACTCCCGTCAACGGTGAACCTGAGCATCCTCGAAGTAATGGGAAGATCGCTCAACACGAGCTTCACAACCGCACTCGTCCTCATGTCACTGTGGTTGCTGGGCCCGACCTCCATTCGCGACTTCCTGTTCATCATGCTCATCGGTGTCGTTTCGGGTACCTACAGCTCCATCTTCACTGCTAGCCAGTTGCTCGTTTCGTGGCAGCTGCGCAGCTTTGGCTCCTTGCCGTTCGCCCGCAACCAGCAAGTTTCCGAATAACTTCCGCGGTTGAACCTCGCAGGGGCAACAGGAGTGGCGATCAGGCAGCAACTTGTCCGGATTGAATCACCCGGTCCGGTGCTGCAGGGAGCGCTTTTCTCGCCCGACAGCGCCGCGCAGCACCCGTTGGTCATCGTGTGCCACGGGATGCCCGCCGGTCCGGCTCCGACGGCTAACCCCGCTCCAGACGCGGACGATGGGATCAGCTACCCGGATTTCGCGGCCGTATGCGCCGAACGGGGGATCGCGGCGCTCATCTTCAACTTTCGTGGGACCGGCACCAGTGGCGGGAACCTGCACGCGATGGGATGGGCGGACGACCTCCGCCGAGTCGTCGACTGGGTCTCGGAGCTCCCGGAAGTCCGCGCCGACCACATCGGCGTTCTCGGATCCAGCATGGGCGCAAGCGTCGCGATCCACGTCGCAGCGTCCGAACCGAGGATCTCGGCCGTTGTTGCGTTCGCCGCAGCCGCACGAATGGGGTCGAGTGGTGATGCCCAGGGCATGGTCGCGCGTATGCGCGAAATTGGCGTCATTCGCGACGCCGATTACCCGCCATCCGTCGATGACTGGTATGCGGAATTCGCTGCGCTAGACCCGCTCTCGGCCGTTTCATCCATCAGCCCCAGGCCCACCGTCCTGATCCAAGGTGACGCGGATGACGTCGTCTCACCCGATGACGCAAGGCTCCTGTTCCAAAGGGCAGGGGACCCGAAGGAACTCGCCATACTTCCCGGTGTCGGCCACCGGTTCCGGCGCGAGCCAGCCGCTGTGGAGTCTTGCATCGCCGCGTTGGAGGGGACGCTTCTGCCGTAACGACTTGATCGGGACTGTCTGGTGAGCTTCGCATCCTTCGGGTATGATTTGGCGTGGTTCAACTCGACTATGCCAATATCTCTGCCGTGATCGCCTCTCCCTTATGATTGATCGAGCTCGACGCACGCCGGACCGCTTTTCGTCGACCTCGTCGCCGTGTACATCGTCAGCGCGTTAGTCGCGATTGGGGATGTCCTGGTCGGGCTCTATGCGCTGACCCACGCAACGTGCCGGTCGCCTCGCGACCGCACGCCCGACGGAATCCCGACGGAACAGAGTGAGTGAACACAGGGGGCGAACCCATGACCATACCGGACAAAGTGCTGGTGATCGGCGTGTGTAGCGTAACCTGTACGTAGCCCATGCTGTGCACCGCCCGCGAGCGCGGATGACGTGCGTCCCGGCGCGCCGAAGTTGACGGTGCTCATCGCCACCCGCGCGCCGGAGACGATTCCGCTTGCGGCGATGAAGCTCGGTATGGGTGAGGGACCATTGAACGACGACGCGGCGAGCGGGGAATCCTTATGATTGCCAACGAACCGCAATAGAAAGAGAGGACTCACTTGAAACCAACACACCAAAGGAGACGCGGAACGAGGATCTTCGGCCGCACGGCCGGGCTCCTAACCCTGGCCGTGCTGGTGGGCGCGGTGCTAATGACCAGTTGCCGCAGCGAGGTCGGACCGTTGGCCGTGACCGGCCTCGATGACCGGGGTTACCACAACATTTCGCGGCTCGTGACGACACAGTGGATTGAGGACAATGTCGACGACGACGCAGTCGTGCTTATTGATCTGCGCAATGAGGAAAGCTACCTGGCGGGCCACATCCCGGGCGCAGTGAGGCTGGAGGCCGGTGCGTCGTTCCAGAAAGAGATCGACGGCGTGAGGGGATTGATTCCCCCAGCCGAGGAAGTGGCTGAGGTGCTTGTCGGCATCGGCGCGACGCCCGAGTCCACGATCGTCTTCTACGATCAGCGTGGGTCGATCTGGGCATCGCGAGGCCTCTGGGTGCTCGCCGTCTACGGCCACGAGGACGTCCGCTTGCTCGATGGGGACTTCCCGCTCTGGGAGTCCGAGGGCCGCGAGATTGGATTCGCGCCGCCAACCGTCACGAGGTCCAGCTACGCTTTCAGTTCGGCGCCAAACAACGCACTGATCGTTGGCTGGGACGAGATCGTCGCCTCGATCGATGACCCAAGCGTGCTCGTTTGCGATGCCCGCTCGCCCGAGGAATACGCCGGGACCGACGTGCGCGCCGAACGCGGTGGGCACATCCCGGAGTCGCTGAACGTCGAATGGAGCCGCGCCATCGGCGAGGATGGCCGATTCCTGCCGGCCGACCAGCTGCGCGAGCTCTACGATGGCGAAGGCGTCGTAGCAGGCGACACCGTGTACACGCTCTGCCAAACGGCCGTCCGTGCCACGCACACCTGGTTTGTCCTGTCCGACCTGCTGGGGTACCCGGATGTACGGGTATACGATGGGTCTTGGACCGAGTATGGCAACCGCGGGGACTCGCCTATCGCGGCCTAACCGTATTCGTAGTCTCACCAACTACGGGCGACCCACGCACATGGCCCCGCGCGCTGAAGCGCGCGGGGCCATGTCACTCCGGGCCGCGCCGCTCGCGGACGCTGGACCGGGCCCCGACGACGGGATCAGCTACCCGGACTTCGCCGCCGCCGCGGCGAACGGGCTCAAGCGGTGATGCACAGGGAATGGTCGAGCGTATGCGCTCAATCGGTGTCATTCGCGACGCGGCGTACCCGGCGTCGGCCGAGGACTGGTACGCGGAACTTGCTGCGCTAGACGCGCTCTCGGTCGCTTCGTCCATTAGCCCGAGGCCGACCGTTCTGATCCAGGGCGACGCGGATGACGTCGTCTCACCCGATGATGCGACGCGCCTGTTCGAAAGGGGTAGGGCATCCAAAGGACCTCATCATGCTTCCCAGCGTCGGGCACCGCTTCCGGCGCGAACCCGCAGCAGTCGAATCGCGCATCGAATGGTTGGAGGGAATCCTGTTCGGTTAGGTGGGCCTCCCGACGCTCCTCCGACCCCCGTCTTGCTGGCGTGTCGCTGCTAACCCTCGGAGTCCGAGGGCGTTACACACCATGGACCTCGAGGCCATAGCAGTGGATTCGACCGGAGAAACGAGGAGGGGTGAATGAGGAAACGGTGGTTCGTGATTCCAGCGATGGTCGTCGTATTGGCCGTTGCCATCGGAGGAAGCGCGGCATTCGCGCAGGGGTCAGACAGTGACGGCACGTCCAAGAGTTTGACGTCCCGCGTTGCCGAGATCCTTGGCTTGGACGAGGAAACCGTCGTCGATGCGGTTGATCAGGCACGTAGCGACATGTTCGACGAAGCGTTACAGGCGAAACTTGATGCACTAGTTGCAGCAGGGCACATGACTCAGGAACAAGCGGACGACTACAAGGCGTGGCTTGACGACAGGCCCGAAGGCACGGAATGGCTCGGCGACGGTGGCTTTGGCCGCCATCACCGGTTCGGCGGGCACGGATTCGGTTGGAGTTCCAGTAAGCACTTCGCCCACCCGGTCATGCCGGCAACACCCAAGACGCAGTCAATGCCGTCCTAGACTCGGGTCCAGGGGAAAAGAAAGGAGGTCTTTCGAGGGCCTCCTTTCCCTGTGTTGATCATCGGATCGCGAGATCTGCGCTTACGAGAACCGCGGTTGAGCGCACCGTTCGCGAACCACCAAGCTAGGTCGTTCCCCGCGACATCCGGATGCCGTTGACCGCATCGATCCGTGCTCGCGCCATGCGGTCCGCGGCTTCCAAAGTCGTGATGCCCTCGCGGTCCGCTGTCTCGAATACCTCGCTGAGTGTGCGATAGATCTGACCGGTCTTCCGCCGCGCTTCTTCCGCGCTATACGGTCGGCCGATCTCATACGAGAGGTTGATCACCCCGCCAGCGTTCACGATATAGTCCGGCGCGTACAGGATGCCGCGCGAGGCCAGCGCCTCCGCATGCCGCGGCTCCCGGAGCTGGTTGTTCGCGCCGCCGCACACGATGCGGGCCGCCAGTGCCGGCACCGTTTCATCGTCGAGCACCCCGCCCAGCGCGCAGGGAACGAAGAAGTCGCACTCCTCCGTGAACACTTCGTCGGGGCGGAGCGGCCTCAGCCCGAATTGCGTCTCGGCGCGCTCGACCCGCGACTGGTCGAGATCGGTTCCTGATACAACCGCACGCTCACCCCGGAGGTAGGGCAGGAGGTACGTCCCAACCTTTCCCAAACCTTGGATGACCACTCGGGCGCCATTGAGGTCATCTGAACCCCATTGGCGCTGCGCACAGGCCAGCATCGCCTGGTACAAGCCATATGCTGTCATCGGCGACGGGTCGCCGCTCCCACCGGACTCCATCGACAGCCCGGTCACGTGGGCCGTTTCCTTGCGGATCTGCTCCATATCGGCGGGGGAACTCCCTACATCTTCGACGGTGATGTACCGGCCTCCCAGGCTCTCGACGTGGCGTCCCACGGTGCGCAACAGGCTCTCCGTCTTGCAGGTCTTGGGATCGCCCATGACGATCCCCTTGCCTCCGCCCAAGTCCAGTCCAGCCGCTGCCGTCTTGTACGTCATCGCCTCGGAGAGGCGGAGGACATCTAGCAACGCCGCGGCCTCGGTCTCGTGGGGCCAGATGCGGAGGCCACCTACAGCCGGCCCCAGCGCGGTGTCGTGGATGGCTATCGCGCCCCGGAGCCCAACGCTCTCGTCCGCGAACATGACGAGCTGTTCGTGGCTATGCTCTTCCATGTATTGCAGATAGCTTTCGGTCATGCGCTACCTCTGTGCCCCTTCACGCCCCAGCATGCTCGGGCAGTCAACGCGGCGCAAGACAATAGAACCACGGGGCAATCCGCCGGCAGGCAGTTACGTCTCTCGGGAAGCGCCCCGGAGACCGACGTCAAACCGCAACGGTGCACCGCAGCGCGGCGAGCCCCGTTCCTTCGGAGGATCCCGAGCCATCGTGTCCGCCCAGAGGTGCTAGACGACGCGGCCCCGCAATCGGACCCAATTGGACTCAGATCCGTGTCCTCACCATCGGCTGGTCACGGTCGCGTAGCGCCTTCTTCCGCACCGGGTCATCTCTGTTCCAACGGTGACTTCTGTGTTCGATCCATGTTTGAGCCGACTGAGTCACGTGAGATCATCCCGCCATCCCCGTCACGGTTGACCACGATATACAAGCGCTTGGAATCCGATGACCACGCGAAGGAAACTACCGTGGTGACGTCAAGCTGATCGATCACAACGGGTTCCCGCGAATCGACTGTCCGCAGGTCACGCAAAACAGAAACGAACAGTCCATCCGGGGACAGGTAGGCAATGTTTTGCGAGTTGTGTGCGATCACTCCTGACACTCCAGGGACGAGGAACTCTGGGGCCTCATCTCCACCTGCCGGGTCAACCGCATACAGACCAAATCTGTGTGGCGCGTCCCGTAAGAATGCCAACACGTCCTCATTTGGAAGCCATCCATATGAGTGTCCGGTTCCCACGATCGTTGTGGAGCCTTGATGGGAGTCGACCACCAAGACGGCGAGACCACTCTCCTCCGTCACACCGGCAAAGCTGATCTGATCGCCGGATGGCGACCAAGCAAGATCGAGGTCTGGTCGCTGGGTTACGGGATCCATCACTGCGACGGTATCTACTGAAAGAACGTCCCCCGTCCGGATACTGAAGATGAATACTTTGAAGACTTCTTCTCTCCCCGGCCAAACGCCGATAGCCAACTGAGTTGTGTCACGCGAAAGGCCAAAACTGGGACAGGTGTCGAACCCGGATATACAGCCGCCTCCCACGTCTGTGAGTAGCGTGGTCTGAGCGGAATCGGGCTCGAAGGAGAAGAATCGTGATCCTATCGATACTGCTGCTAACTCCGAGCCCTCGGACCAAACAGGACCCGCAATCTCCTTTCGTCCTGGGAACTCCTTCGTCGCCCACGTTCTCTTTCGGATGTTGAAGAGCTCGAGGATCGATGAATCGGTTCCCTCCGGCAGACGGGAGAATCTTGGCGGACGTGCAAACGTCAGAAACCGCCCATCCGGGGAAAGAGAGGCCCTGGAAGCCGCCCGAGGGTCGAGTTCCTCAATCAGGGTCAGGCGTTTGTTCGAATCAAAGACGTAGAGGCCAGATACTTGAGGAGCGTCAGTAGCATCGACTAGCTTCGACGTGGTCGTCGGCGATGCGGCCGTCTCGTGCCTCGGAATTGAATCGACCGGGGCTCCAACAGAGCAGGATTGGAGCAACACTGTCCAAGACCGACGACGGCTAACGGGCCGCGCCCGTTTTTTGCCGTCTCTTCAGTCGCCAGCGATCGACCATGAGGAGGTCAGAACGGCAATTGGGCAGTTGCCTCGTTATCTTCGTCGGGCCAATCGATGAACTGATGATGCAATGATGTGACAACTCTCATGGGCATTGGGACATGCCGCCGCGATCGCCTCGGTCCTGCCGGGCGACCGTGGGGTTAGTTAGACGAATCGCGGCCCTCGAGGTATCCCGTAACGCGCGAGGCGTTCGTTCTAAGCGCCTCGTTCACGTGATCCAGCACCGTCCTCACGCTCTGGGCCTCATGGTCCTTGGTGTCGAGGTCCGCGTCCTCGAATCGGGCCAAAGCGCCCCACAGTGCCCCTATCGCCTCGGCCGCGGTTGCGGCGATTCGCTGCGCTTCCGTGGGATGACCGCTTCCAATCTCATCCGCGATCTTGTTGAGATGTACGACATGCTCCGCAGCGTGGTTCGTCATGCCGTAGAGGATGGTACGGATCGGTGTTTCGCGGCCTCCGTAGTGCGGGACCAGCACGTCCAGGTCCTGGTTGCTCAGGCGCGCGGCCATCTCAATCATCTCCGAAACCGGCTGGACCGTAGATTCGAACAGAGACTCTACTTCGTTCCTTGGCATGCGTGAACGTTCTCCTTTGTTCTGAACGGGTTGGATCAGGCAAGTCAATCCTAGTGGATGGGGTGGATGCCGTCGACGGCTCAGCTCTCCCCTGCCTCGGAAGCGACCTTTAGCGATTCCAACCATCCACGGGACATCGCTTGTATCACCGGCCTCGGGTAGAACGCGCGGAGCGGGAGGATCGGGCTTGAGAAGGTCTTCGTGTCGGACACTTCGCACGCGTCTCCGTTCCCATCAGCGCGGAACGCGAACCGTCGGTGCCCAGTGATGGTCATCACCGTGGAGTCCCAGGCAACCGCGTTCGGCGGGTCCCATTCGACCACTCGCACGGTGAACGGTACCGGCGCGCCGGCCATGCGGAGCACCATCTTGAAGCGCGATCCAATGGCCCACGGAGCCCCGTCGATCCAACCGGCGGCTCGGCACACGGAGTTCCATGAGGGCCAACCCTCGAGGTCTTCGAACACCCGCCAGACGTGGTCCGGCTGCGCCGAGATCCCGATGGACTCCCCCAAAACCAGAGTCCGAAGCCGGGCGGCCATGGGCCTGTGCGCGCCTACTGTGCCGCCTCGATGTCCAACAACGCCTCAAGCTCCTCGGGCCGCTTCATCAGCCCCTCGACCGTTTCGGCACTCACGACGAATACCTCTTCGAAACCGGTCCTGCGGACGAAGTAACCCTCGCTATCGTCCCGCTCGTAGAAGCTGAGGTGCGCCAGTGAACCGAGACCTGTACCACTCATCTCCAACGACCACGTAGGATCTGTCTCCACCAACCGCTCCCATTCTTCGTCCGCGAACTCGTCCGCGAAGAGCGGCGACAGCTGTTGCAACAGTTCCAACACCCGGTCGGTATTCGCCCGTCGCTCCTCGCTGTCGGTTTCGATCACCCATATGAATCGGACCGTCGGCTGGCCGGTCTCCTCAGCGCCCGCGGTCGTCGAATCCTCGGGAAGCGGTTGACCAGTGATCGCGGCGTTCAAAGCAGCTTGTTGGCGCTGCAACTCCTCCTGCTCCGCTTCGGCTTCGGTGTCTACTGCGTCCTCAGTCTTCAAAGAAACGGTGAACGTCTCGTCGGCGTATGTGAACCTCAACGACTCGACCAGGACCGCAGCCGCATTCACGATGATGTCGTTCCGCCAATCGTCTTCCGTCGGGGAGAAGAACCCCTCAAGGTCGAACCCGATCGCGGCGATTTCGTCTGCCGACGGGTGCCGGAAGTACGTGCCGCCCGTCTCCTCGTCGAAACTGCCAATGATCAGCGAGTCAATGAACGCATCATCGTTCCAGAAGGAAACCGTCGTCCCTACGTCGGGCGTCAGCCCGAACTCAACGTGGCGGTCCGGATCCGACTCGATCGACTGCGTCTGGTCAATCTGCCCCAGCAGGCTCCAGATGAGATCGATCTTGAACCGATTCCCGTCATGCGTTCCGACTTTCCATACCGCGTCGGTTCGGTTGATCGACAGGTCGTCGTCCCCCTTCTGGATCGTGATCTGATCGACATTCAGGGCGGACAAACGCGTCAACGACGACAGAGAAGGGGTGGCTACCTCGGACCTATCACTCGCGAACATCGCGCCGATGACCCCGATCGAAGCAACGGCGAGAACCCCGACGATCAGGACCAACCGGCGTGAGAAGAACCCCTGATCTTCTGGCCGAAGGTGGTCCGCTCGCTGTCGACGGCCCTCACGAGTCGCTCTTCTCGCTGCTCGGTTCATCTAACTTGTCCCAGAGTGGGGCGACGTCCGATCGCGCGTCCCACACATGGGTGTAACGACCGAGTGGCGTGTTTGGTTGGAACCCACCCGGCTAGCATAGCCGTGGGACATACCTAGTCAGACACCATTCCCGGACCCAACGATCCCCTCCACCACAAGATGGAGGTACACCAACCCGGCGAATGGTGCCCACGGTTCGAGAACACGCTGGACGCCACCGTAATCCAACCGCTCGGGCAGATTGAGCCACTCCTCCAGCCGCCGTCTCACGCCCACGTCGTCCCCAGGAAACACGTTCAGCCGCCCCAAACCCCGGAGGAGAACGTATTCGGCCGTCCACCTCCCGACACCGTACAGTTCCTGTAAACGAGTAGCCGCTGATGTGTCGTCGAGCCGCGCATAGGATTCGGCGTCGAACACACGCTCATCGGCTTCAGAGGCGAGTAATGCCAGTGCCCGCGCCTTTTGTCGACTGTATCCGGCCTCTCGCAACGCCTGTTCTTCGACGCCGACGATGTCCTGGCGGAGTGGAAACGCGTGCAACCGCCGCGGACGATCATCACCCAATTCGCCAATCGGCACCCCGTACGTCGCTGCGAACCGATCAAGGATCTTGAGGCCGGCCGTCAACGTGATCTGCTGACACGTAATCGCGTTGGTCAACGCCTCGAACACCGAGGGGTATCGGGGAGGCTTCAGCCCCCGGAGCTGTCGCGCTAGGGGAGCTAGTACGTCGGACCTCTCGGCGGTTTCGTAGAACCCGGACAGGTCGATGTTGGTCCCCAACAACGTCTCACACGCGCGCATTGCGGTCCGCTCACGGTCCTCGCTGGCACTGTGTGTTCTCGCCGTCGGGACGGCGATCTCGAGGATCGGCCGGTCCGGTCCCGCAACCTGCCGCACCGACATCACGAATGGGGTCCCAGCGTCGTCCAGAAGGACGCGTTGATACGTAGTACCGTCCCAACCTTCGACGCCGTACGCTGGTCGCCGCTTGAGCGCCCAAACCGTTAAATCAAGCCGGAACGGCCCGACCGGAGCGATCTTTAACGTCATCGAAGGGCAGGCGTATGGGCATCGGCGCCCATTGCCTCCCAATCAGTCCGGCCGGACGGCCGCCGCACGCGCAAACGCTCCAATCACGTCCGCGAGTTCTTTCGGCTGCTCGTACCCGATGTCGTGACCCGAGTTCGCAACCCAATGGACCCGGCAGTCGGGTATCGCGGCTTCCGCGGCCGTAACCATCTCCTGCCGGCGACGAACGAACGCCGAGTTCTCAGGAGTTTCGCGAGGGGACGCGGCCACAATCAATGTCGGGCACTGGACGTCCGCGTACCGTTCTCCAGGAGCATCGAAGAACATCGCACGGAGGATCTGTTCGTGGTTCTCCGGCCGGAGCCGCTCGGACAGCATCCCTTGGTCGTCAATCGCCGGCATCGTCATCACGATTCGCTCGAGGTCGTCGCTCCATACGTGCTGGAACTGTCGCCTCAGCTCCGCCACGTACCGTTCCTTCGGCCCGTAAATGTCCCGCGGACTCAATCGTTGCTTGTAATCCTCCCACTCCATATTCCGGATCCGGCTGAAGAAGCCGCCATCGATCAGCACCAACCGCTCGATCCGAGAAGGAAAATGGACCGCCGTCGACAGCGCCGTGTTGCCGCCCCACGAGTGGCCCAGGAGCACCACACGGTCCAACCCCAGCGCGTCGAGAGCCCCTAAAACGTCCGTCGCGAGGGTGTGCCAGTCGTATCCCTCGGAAGGCTGGTCGGTCAGCCCGTGCGCGCGTTGGTCCAACGCGTACGCCGGGTGCTCGTTGACCAAATGCGGAAGGGTCAGGTTGTACCAGTGGGCCGACGACGCGAGCCCGTGGAGAGCGACGATCGGGATCTGACTCGACGGGTCCCGGCCCGCTGTCCAGTCCAGGTAATGCATGCGGATGCCGTTGGTCTGCAACCAACCCTCCCCAAAGGCGCGAAAGGCGCGCTCCGTCATCTCGAACCCTCCCTCGCGACTACTCGCGCGCAGGCAACCGGCCCGATCGGCCGAGTTTGAACGACTACTCCGAGCTCTGCGCGGGCGTCGCTACCCAAACAGATCGCCAACGCGTTTCTCCCATTCCTCCTTGGATCCGAGGGCGTCCGCAACGGAGAACGCGGCGTACGACTCGGGCGAACCGTACTCCCTCGTCTTCACGACAACGGGCATCGGCAGTGCATGCCCCAACAGCAGCGCCTGCTGAACGCTCTCCAGACCAGCGAGCACCTGGCGGAGTTGCGTGCGGCCCGAGATGCCCGATAGCACGGCGTCCACGTCGCGCTCGTTGTCCAACAGACAGACCAGCTTCGTGCCAATCTGAGACCGGACTTCCTCATCGATGCCACTGGGCCTCTGGTCGACCACCAACAACGAAACGCCATACTTTCGGTCCTCGCGTGCGATCGTGCCGAAGATCGTCTGGCCAGCTAGGGCAGTGCTAAGGAACTTGTGCGCTTCCTCGATCGCGATCACCAACCGCGGCGCCTCCTCGACCGTTCCGCCCCGTGCGCGTTCGCTCATGCGAACGTAGCGCTCGTGGATCCGCCGGGTTAACAGATTCGCCACGAGCAGGTAAGCGGTCTCGCTGTTCCCGTGTCTCCCGAACTCCAGCACGACAGACAGGCCTCTGTTCAAATACCCAACCATGTCTTCGATCGCTCGGTTCCCGCCGTCGGCGTCCAGGAACGAAAAACGGTTCAACACGTCGAGGCGGCGCCGCAACGACTGGACCGTCGCCTCGTGTTCGCCCAGCCGGTCCACGAGTTCCTTCATCCCCTCCGAATCGAGGGACAGGAAGTCGCGTAGCCACCTGGTGGGTGCTTCTCGCGCTAATCGGTAGGGGACCTGTCGTGCCGCTTCGGTGAGGTTCAGGACCTCTGCCAAGACTTCGATATCCTCCGGTTCGATCGCGTCGAACCCGATGCGGACTTCCCCATCAGTCTTCACACCCCTCCGCCGCGAGTTCTCCGGGTCCAGCGTCAACACGACCACCCGGTCGCCGAAGAGTTGCTTCAGGCCCTTGACCTCCCGGCTCCGCTCGTGGTCCCGCCCGGCCCAGCCGTATTCGTCGTGCATGTCGAACACAAGCGTGGACGCGATGCGCCCCTTGACCAGTCCCGCCAACAGTTGACGCACGAGGAACGTCTTCCCGGTCCCGGTCTTGCCAAAGACGCCCACGGACCGCTCAGCGACTTTCGGAAGATCGAGCACGATCTCAATCTCATCCATCTCGCGCGGAGACCCGATCGCCAAGTGTGAATCGTCCTCCGCCCCAAACACGTGCGCAAAGTCGTCGCCCGCGGCATGGAGCACCGCCGAGAAGTGAGGCGTAACCGTTTGGACCGGCCGCGTGTCACCCGTCGCCGGATCGACGGCCAGCATCGGTTGCACTTCAAGTACCCCGTAGTAGGCCGTTCCTTCCATGATTTCAGCGAGGAATGGGTCCGAGAGGTCCGGGGGCGGCATGAGCAGCCCGGAGTCCAGGGAATCCAGACGCACGTCCGTGATCATCCCGAAGACGCGATGAAGCGCTCCCTGGATCGTGACGTAGCTGCCGACCGCCACGGACTCAACCGAGGTCGTCCGGTGAAGCACGACCTGAAGTCCACGGCTGAGCGAGCCTCCCGTCACGAAGCCGATCTCGCCCCCGTGGTTGACCGTACTGCCCATGCCGTTCAATTCGACGACTCCTGGGCGCTGGTCGACCCCGTCCCGTCGGGCCTGATCTTCTGCAGCATCGCGTGGAGCCGCAACGGCTCACCGCTCATGAGCCGGACGAGTTGTCGACCTGACTGGACCAGATAGCCGGTCGCGTCGGGGCTGTGGTCTGCCAGGGAACGAATCGTTGCGGCGACGACGTCATCGTCCACATCACTCCGCGACGTCACGAGGTCCGAGATCAGATCCGGGACCAACGCCATCTCGCTCAGTTCTGCGGGATCAGCCTCGAATACAAACGCGTGGACCCGAGGAGGAACATTGGGGAGGCGAGTGATCACCCCCGATCCCTCCGGCCGGTGCGCGACGATCTCCGCCCGGAACACGGTCCTCAGTAGCGCCCCCAACTCCGGGTGATTCCGGTACAGGTCGACCTCATCGGCGAATGCCGCACCGCGCGCTATCGGGCGTCGGGTTGGATCGATCCCCGCCGTTTCCGCATAGGCCACCACTCCGTACGTCCTTGCTTCGCCGTCTCGCGTCACAACGATTGAACCCAGAGCGGGCGGTTCATGGAGCTGGTCGCACTGGCACAAAACGTCAGACGTCGACGCCTCGATCACCTCCGCGATTCGTCTCCTCGTGCTTACCACGTGTGCAGGATAGCCACCGGGTTATACGGGGCGGCGCCGCTTGGCGACGTTCTTCTCGGACCGGCGCGGAAGCCTCGCCCCAGCGCCGCTGGCCGTCTCGACCAGCTCCCAGAACAACTCGCGGTCCCCCGCCCGTACGACCGCCTGCTCGTGAGCCTCGGCCAACGCGACCGGATACCCGTTACCCAGCGTGATCTGGTTCCAGATCGCCCCGTGGACCAGGTCGATCGCGGGCAGCGACCACTCCGGAACTTCGACGCGCGCCACCTCGGTCCCTGCGTTCAGATAGAAAAAGCTGACGGCATGGGCGCCATAGTCCTCTAAAACTACCGACGATCGACTTTCGAACCGCTCCGATCGTTCACCGCGGTCCAGGAGTCGACCGAAAAGGTCGCGGTCCCGGACCCGCCCGACAGCGTCACAGGGTCGGTCTGCCGCGTCTAACGCGCCGCAATTCGCATCACAGTCTGGAGTCGGGAACGGGCAGATCGCTAAACGGAGGGCGTTCACGGCCTCCGTCGCTCGGGGTAACGAAATATACGAGGCGATCGCGAACTGCCTTCGAGACGCCACCTCACGCAGACGGTCCAGCGCCTCCAGGTATCCGCCAAGCAACCGTTCGCGGAGGAACGCCGGGTAACCCTGACCGGAGAATCCCCATTGGACCAGCGTCCCGTCGATCAGGCCGACTGCAGGCAGGTCGCTGGGAAGCTCCTCGGCGATCTGCGCGAGCCCCTCCAGTTCAGCCGTTGACCGCAGCGCCCCGAGAATGACGCCATCGATAACTTGCTCGCGGGTTTTGCGCTTCGGGTTGGTTATCAATAACTGCTCTGAGCCGAACCGCAGCGTTGGCACGCTACCAAGCTTTGCGTCAGGCGCGGATCCATAGCGGAGCGTGACCTGTCCGATGTTTACCAGGTAACACGCCACCGGTGCATCCCGCTCGATCTCGATCTGCGACCCGTCCACTGCCACGACTGCGTGGTCGGCGGGCGGAGCCGTGCTCTCGCTCCGCCCCGTGATCGGACCAGCAGGAGTTCCGACCAGCCACGTGTACCGGCCTCGATGGGTCTCGATCCGGTCCCGGAGGTCGGGCAAGGCAGTCTCCGTCGAGGCCTCCGTCGCCGCCACGAGCGCCTGCTCCAACCTGGCCGCGAACTCCGCCCGCTGTTCGGCAACGTGACCACCCAGCTCTTGGAGCTGCGGATGAAGTAGGGAGAGGTCGAGGGGCATCGTGCTAGTATCGTACGCCGCTGGATCCGCTCCGCCCACGCAGGTTTCCCATGCCCCTGATCTTCCCGATCCTGGTCAACCATCTCGGCAGACGCTTCTATGCACAGACCCCCGCGCTCCCCGGGTGGGCTGTTTCGGCCACCAGTCTCCACGACGCTCTTGAACAGGGAAGGGCGGCTCTCGAAGACGCGCTGATTCACGATTTGGAACCAACCGCCGTGCCCTCCGGAGCGCTGGACGGACACCAGGTGTTTGAGGTCACCGTCGATGAACCCGCAGACTGGTGGGACAAAGACCCGTCCGAATGATGCGACTGAACCGCTCCGGTTCGGGGTGGACCTGCCGCGAGAGCGGGGTGATCTCGACTACATCAGGACGCGCTCATCCCCGACGCGTCGAGTCATATGTCGCTCGTCCATGCTCTGCAATAACGGGACGACGTACTTGCGGCTCGCGCCCAAGAGGTCACGGACAGCCGCAACCGACACTGACCCTTCGTCGCGGAGGCGGGCCACGACCCGTTGAACAGCGTCTTCGTACGCGTCGGCCGCATACACGATGCCATCGCCAATCGGCACCACCTGCGACGTGTCGGTGAGAAATCCGAGCACTTCGGGGTCAATCGCCATGTCCGTGGGCGGCGCGAACGGCGTCGCCCGCAACCGGCGTAGGACCTCGTCCGCATGACTCTGGGCCGAAGACGAGAGTGCCGGCTCATGCCCGGGCGTCCTCACCGTCTGAGTGTCCTGGACCAAAGAGCCTTCCGCACCCAACCGATCGAGCACTAAGTTGAACACCTCTGGTGCAATCCGAAGCCGGCTCCGCAGCTCCTCTCGCGGCATTCCTTTGCGAAGCGGGAATTGCGTATGGTGCGCGGCCAGACTGCGAGTGACCGTCGCCACCAAGGAGTCCCATCCTGCTCGAGAGTAGAGCAGCGCCCGACTGTGCGCGCCGCCTACCGCAACCAGCGCGCCGTCCGCAAGGAGCCGGGATGAAGCCTCCGCGATCTCCTCTTCCGAAAGCGCGGTCATGTGCGCAAGCTCGGAGGCAGTGAGCGGCCCGGACGATTCCAGCGTCCGCTCCATCACCGCGCCAACGTCACTTCCAGCCAACGATTCCAACCGTCCAATCAGCTCCAGGTCGTTCCGCCGGTGTCGCTTGGCGTCCGTTTGGACGATACGACCGCCGCCCAACGTGCCAACCGTGGACCGGACAACGAAGAAGTCGTCCTTCACCAGCGGCAGCGGGTCATCCAGTACGACCTGGCACCATCCCTCGTCGCCAGGCGCGAGGCGCTCTGCGTCGAGCAGCCGCACTCTCGCCAGCGATTCCGCGGCAAGCCAATGGAACGAGACCATCATGTTGTGGCGGATCGACCCAGGGGCGTCAGCAATCATGCGGATGCGGACATCCACTGCGCTTGTCGGGCGCAACCAACCGGGTCGTACGAGCACCTGCCCGCGGCTGAGTTCATCGGCGTCAACACCCGATACATTGACCGCCGTTCGCGTACCCGGGCCAATCCGGTCATGCCGCCGTTGATGGCTCTGTAGGCCGCGCACGCGCGCCCGCGTCGCGCTGGGTACGACCTCGACCTCGTCACCAACCGACATCTCACCGTCGATCAGCGTCCCGGTCACCACCGTACCGAAGCCAGATATCGAGAACGACCGGTCAATCGGTAACCGTGCGCGGCCGACGTTGGGGCGTTGTGGCGTGTCCTGGAGCTTTGAGTCCAGGAGCTGGATGAGATCGTCCAACCCCGCCCCCGTGTACGCGGAGATCGGCAGGACCTCAGCGCTCCCAAGCGACGTCGACCCGAACGTCTCTCGCACATCTTCCACGACCAGGTCCAGATAATCCCGGTCCACTAGGTCCGACTTCGTCACGACCACGATCCCCCGGTCGACGCCGAGCAGATCGAGGATCGCAAGGTGCTCACGGGTCTGTGGCATTACGCCCTCGTCGGCCGCAACGACGAAGAGCGCCAGGTCGATCCCACCAACGCCCGCGAGCATGTTCTTGATGAAACGCTCATGACCCGGTACGTCGACAATGCTGACCTCTTCGCCAGAGGGCAGGGGCAACCAGGCGAACCCGAGGTCGATCGTCATGCCCCGCTCCTTCTCCTCACGGAGACGGTCCGGGTCGATTCCGGTCAACGCCTGAATCAGCGTCGACTTGCCGTGATCGACGTGGCCGGCGGTGCCGATAACATGCATTCGATTACCCCGGAGTTACAGGTCGGAACTTCGCGAGTATAGGAACGTCGGTCTGGTCGGCTTTATGCCGGTGCCAGCAAGTCGACGAAGACCTCGTTGGCGAGTAAGCGCCCCCGCGGCGTCAGTCGTAGCCGGCCGTCCGCGCCGTGCGCCAACAGGCCCGAATTCAATCCCCGCGCGAGTTCGTCAGCGAAGAGAGATGAAGGAGTCTGTCCGAACCGTGTGGCGTACTCCCTCTCAGAGACGCCGTCCACGAGCCGCAGCCCGAGAATAAGGGTCTCCCGCCGCTCCGCGTCCTCTGTGTAGAGATCGAGTGTGGCAATCGGCGCTATCGCTCGGAGGTCCGCGATTGATGAGACGCGCGTGTTCCCGCCGATTGAAGTCGGCGCCGGAGCGTCCCGTTCGAGTTCGGTCATACGCACCAGGTACTGGTGCGGGCCAGCCTCTACGGCGAATCGCGCGTGGGCCAGAAACGAATGCGCCCCCGGTCCGACACCTAAGAACGGTTGATTCCGCCAATACATCACGTTGTGCCGTGATTCACGCGCTGGTCGGCTCCAGTTGGAGATCTCGTACTGCACGTACCCGTGCTGTGGTAGTTCGCGCTCCGCGAGCTCGTACATGTCGGCCGCGGCGTCAGCATCTGGTACCGACATTGTGCGGTCGACCTCTATCCACCGATGGAACGGAGTCCGTTCCTCAACGGTCAACGCGTACAACGACAGGTGTTCCGGTTCCAGCCGGAGAGCCTCCTCAAGGGAGTGCTTCCACTGTCCCATCGATTGGTTCGGGAGCCCGTACATGAGGTCGAGGCTAATGTTGTCGAACCCCGCCGCGCGCAGCCCGAAGAACGCCTCCCGGATGCGGCTCGCGTCGTGCAGCCGCCCGAGCGCGCGGAGTTGTTCGTTGTCAAATGCCTGAGCGCCCATACTCACGCGCGTGACTCCCGCTGCATGGGATGCTGCGGCCCGTCTGCGATCGACGGACTCCGGGTTCGCTTCGATGGTGACTTCAGCATCCGGTGCGATGTCAAATGCACTTCGGGTCGTGTCCAAGACCGCGGCAATCTGTTCGGCGCCGAGCAGCGACGGCGTTCCACCTCCGAAGTACACGGACTGCACGGGAGTTCCCGCTTGAGCATCCGCCAACGCCTCACCCCAACGGCGGATTTCAACGCAAACTGCTTCGACGTACTGCGGGATCAGACCCTCGATGCCGGCGTAGGTGTTGAAGTCGCAGTAGTAGCACTTGAACCGGCAGAACGGAACGTGAATATACAGGCCCTGAATCCCACCGCGCGCGTCGCCGCCATCGCCGGTGGATGCCTCGGACTCGGTTCTACTCATCTCCCGCTCACGTTGAATAAAAACGTCACGAGGTCCTCGTCCTGAATGACGTAGCCCTTCCCCTCTTGACGGAGCGTCCCGCGCCTTCGCGCCTCCACGAACCCCCCAGCGTCTAAGAATTCAGCGAGTTGAATCACCTCCGCTCGGATGAACCCCCGTTCCATGTCCGAGTGGATCTTCTTCCCGGCCGCCTTCGGTGCTGACGTTCCCCTTTCCAGTTGCCATGCCCGGACCTCGTTGTCGCCGGCGGTGAAGAACGTGATCAGACCCGCCGCCTCCTGCGCAAGACGAAGCAATTCCCCGGTCACATCACGCGCCGCACCGAGTGACTCCCTGAATTCGGCGGCGTCCGAATCGCCGAGTTCTGCGAGCTCCTCCTCGAGCTTCACCGGCAGGGCGATTACGGCGTTCCCCACCCTGCGGTGGTTCGAGCGCCACTCGTTGCCAATGTCCTCCGCTCGACCGGCGTCGGCCTCCGACAGGTTCAGGACGACGACGAGCGGTTTTGTCGTCAGGAGGGTGAACCCGGAAATCGCTCGTTCCTCGTCGTCGCTCAACCCCAGCGCTCGGATGGGCGTGCCCTGCTTCAACGCGTCTTGGAGGCGTTCTAGCAGCCCGGTTTCTCCATCGATTGCGGCGCGGTCGTCACTTCGCGCTCCCTTTCGCGTGTCCTCGAGTCGTGCGAGCCGACGTTCCACCAGCGTGAGGTCCGCAAAGGTCAGCTCGAGTTCCATCGTGGCCAGGTCGTCTTCCGGAGTCGCCGGTGGCGTCGACGGTGTTTCGAAACCACGCACGACCAACATCAGTTCGTCGACTTGCGATACGGCCAACAGGTACTCGCCGCGAATACCTTGGGTCTTTCCCATGTCCGGCGACTGGCCAGGAACATCGACCAGCGATAGCTCAGCTTGGACCGTTCGCTTGGGCTGCACGACCCGGACCAACTCATCCAACCGGGGGTCCGGGACCTTCACCATTCCGAGATTCGGCTCCCGGTTATTGGAAAAATACCCGGTCTCCGCGTGCGAACGCGTCAATGCATTCAGAAGGGTCGTCTTGCCGCTCCCGGGCAAGCCGATGATGCCGACCTCCACCCCGGTAGCTACTCCAGAGCGTAGACGGTCCCGCGGACCGTCGCAAAATAGAGCTGGCCCTCCGCGAAGGCGGGGTTCCCCGCGATGGCACTGTCGGCATCGAACGTCCAGACCGATTCGCCCGTTCTAGCGTCCAGCGCATGCATCCGACCCGACTTCGTTCCGACGTACACCACGTCGTTTACGACGATCGGCGAAGTGGGTTGAGGTTCGGCGTCCTCGAGCCGTACCTGCCAGATCTTTTGGCCATCCGCCGCGTCCAGCGCAAAAACCGTGCCCTCGTTCCCGGCCACGATCACGCGCGACTCCGAGATCGCTGGTGAGGTGCTCACCCGTTCGCCGATGTACTGAGCCCAGACGGTCCCGCTCTGCGCAGGCGGGAACGGCGCCATGCCCCAGATGAAGAACTGGGCCCACCACTTGAGGACCGACTTCTCCAACGGTTTGTTCCGGGCGTGAATATGTACCGCACGAACGACCCGGTCGTTGCTCGCCACGTAGGCGGTGCTGCCGTGCATCGCCGGTGTCCCGTCCACTGCGCTCCGGGTCAGGTAGACGAGGGTCGTCGCTCCAGTGAACGGATTCAAGAACAGGACCCTGCGATCCAACGTTGCCACCACCAACCGGTCTTCTCCGACCGCCGGCGCTGCGAAGAAGCGATCGCCAGTCGAAAGCCTCCACCGTACAACTCCCGTTGCGGCGTCCAACGCATGGATCAAACCGTCGTTCGTCGTCGCAAAGAGATTGCCTTCGTCCACAGCCACCCACCCGAACGATGGGCTGCCGACGTTCTCACGCCAGACCGTTTCGCCGGATTCCACATCGAACGCCGTGATGTGGGAGTCCCGCGACGCGATGAATCCCAGGTCTCCCGCGATGACCGGGGGCACGTCGAGCGGCGTCGATGTTGGATACGTCCAGACGTCTCCGCCGTCGTCCGAATCGAGCGCCACGATCCGACGGTCGCGCGTCGCCACGAACACCTTTCCATCGGCGACCGTCACCGGCGCCGCAGTCTCGTCGCCCAACTCGCGACTCCAAACCAATGTGCCAGTTGGAATACTCGGCGCGTCTAGGACCGCTCCTGACGAGAGGGATCCGTTCCGCGGGGTCGACCACAACCCCAGGCCCTGAGCCGCCGTCAAGCTCGTGGTCGGAGGCCCGCTGACCAGGCCTGGTGGTACGTTCCGCTCCGCGAAGAGCACCACCGCCACGATCACAACGCCAGCAACCAGCAAGCCCCTCCGGATGAGTCGCCTCCGTCGGCTCTTGCGCCGGGCCTCTGCAGTGAATTCCTCGCCTTGGACCGTGCTCAAGACCGGGACCGCTTCGAGGCTGCGCCAGCAATAGCTGCACGATTCTGCGTGCCTCGTGTTCAGCGTCAAACAGATGGGGCACACCTTGATCCCATCGGCCTCAGCTGCCTCGAGGAACTCCGGACTCTGGGACCTGCGCGACGCCAAGCCTTGTTGCAAACGGAGCTCGTTGCGAGACTCCGGATGAGGGACAATCAGTGACGCGTCATTCGGGTCCAGGCCCGCGCGGATCGCACGAATCGATTCGCCGAGCTCGCGCGCGCTCCCATGGCGGCCATTTGGGTCCCACGCCAGCGCTTTGGTGATCAGCCCGTCCAGCTCTTCAGGAAGGTCTCCATTCAGAACCGAAGGCCGGTGAAGCTCGGCTCCTTGTTGCTTGACCCGCACGGTCTCGACGGAGTTGCCCGGGAAGGGCAGGGACCCTGTCGTGACTTCATATAGCAACATACCCAACGCGTACACGTCGCTCTGGACAGAGGGACTCCCCCCACGCAGGATCTCAGGCGATTTGTACGAGGGAGGGGGCGTCTGCATCGACGATCGGATCAGCGACTGGACCGCCTCCGCCAAGAATGCAGTCCCGGCGCCCGCTACCTGCGCGCGTCCGTCGTCGGATAGATGGACATTGATCGGACGGATGTCACCGTGCAGGCCACCCGCTAGGTGGATCGCCTCCAAGGTGTCCGCTACCTCTGCAACGGCGTCCAGCGCCCGGCCCAACTCAATGCCTTCTGGCATCAGACCCCGGAGCGTCGGGTCGTTCGAGTCCTGCGACACAATCCATAGATCGGTCCCCGATCCGCCGACTTCGCGGACCTGGAGCGCTCCGCGTTGGTCCACGCGTTGGATGTCCGCCATGACAGCACGGAACCGGTCGACAGTCATCGGGTCCTCTAGCACGTGCGCTCGGGGCACCCGGATCAGGTACGTCTCGCCTTCAGACCGGTCCCGAGCGCGGTAAACCGCATAAAGCCCGCTTCCGCTCAAGGCCTCAAGGAGCTCGTATCGATCGGTAAGGTCGGGTGCGAGGGTCGTCATGCGCGGAACGTGATGTCCTATTGTAGCGGTGACCGGTGGCAACAGAAGATCGCCGCGCCGACCCGGAGGGTGAGATGCTCTACGTCTACTACGGCGAGGATGACTTCTCGCGGCGCGAAGCGGTGCAACGCCTCAGCGAGTCGCTTGGGGACCCCGAGTCGGCAGCGTTGAACACCACATTCATTGGAGCTGACGACGCTCGTCCGGCTGAGGTGATCGCCCGGGCTTCGGCCGTTCCCTTCCTCGGCCCTCGCCGATTGGTCGTGGTGAACGGCGTCCTCTCGAAGTTCGAGTTGGCAGATTCCTCCGGAACGGGATCCCGGCGGAGACAGCCGACTGCGTCAAGCCGTGGCTCGCGGAACGCCAAGTCACGGCAGGATGCACCTGGAGGCGTGGGCGGCTGGGACAACGTCGTGGAAGCTGCCGGTTCGCTCCCGGACTCGAACGTCCTAGTCTTCGGCGACGGGGAACTATCCGCTTCCAATCCCTTGCTGGCCCTGCTGGCGCCGGTCGCGCACGTCCGCCAATTCACACCGTTGGATGCCGCCGGGACCGTTCGTTGGATCCATGAACGTGCTCGCGAACTCGGTAGCCGGATTGAACAGGACGCCGCTGCAGAGTTGGCGGAGGCGGCGCCTGGGGAGCTGTGGACCCTCGATGCTGAGCTGACGAAACTCGCGCTGTACGCTGGCGAAGCCCCCATCACATCCCATGATCTGGCCGAGTTGGGCTCCCTACCCAGGCGCGAGACGATCTTCGCCGTCGTCGATGCGATCGTCGCGGGACAGCACGGTGAGGCCCGCATTCACCTCGACAACGTGTTCCACGAACCGGGAATGACGACCAGCAAGTTGGTCGATTCGCTCTCCCGGCAGTTCCGGAACCTCATCGTCGCGAAGGACTTGATGGACCTGGGCGCTTCTCGAGACGATGTCCGCGCGGGCATCGGGACCAGGTCGGACTTCGCGGTCCAAAAGGTCATGTCGCAGGCCCGTCGCTTCACGATGGACCAACTGATCGCCATGCACGGCTACTTCCTTGCGTTCGATCTGGGAATCAAGACCGGCCGATTCGACGAGAAAATAGGCCTCGAACTCCTGCTCGTGCAGCTCTGCGCCGAAACGACCCGGCGACGGGTCGCCTAACGAGCTTCAGGCGCTCGGCGGTCCTCCTGGTGGACCGGGTTGTAGCACGCCACCACGTGGTCCGGTTCCACGGGATCCAGTGGCGGCATCGGTGACGTGCGGCACTCGACCGTTGCTTTGTTGCACCTCGGAAGGAACGGACACTCGTCAACCGGGTCCTTGAGGTCGGGTGGCTGGCCTGGTACCGGTCGCAAATCACGGTCGAGTGGATCGTCCAGCCTCGGGACCGCGTTCAACAACGCCCACGTGTACGGATGAGCGGGCCGCTGGTATAGGTCGAACGTCTCCGCCTGCTCCATCGTGCGCCCCCCGTACATGACCAGCACGCGGTCCGCCACCCGTGCGACCACCCCGAGGTTGTGCGTGATCAGGATCACCGCCGTCCCTCGTTGACGACTGAGGGCGTAGATCCGCTCCAACATCTCGGCTTGCAGCGTCGTGTCCAGCGACGAGGTCGGTTCGTCCGCTATTAGCAGGTCAGGCTCGAGAATCAGCATCATCGCGAGCATCACCCGTTGGCACATCCCGCCGCTCAACTGCCACGGGTACGAGTCCATGATGACCTCGGGGTCGGGCAACCCCACGCTCCGCAGCGAATCGAGCGTCATGTCCCACATGGCGCGCTGCGACACCGCTTCGTGCGCCGCCAGCAACTCCTCTACTTGGTTCCCAACGGTCATCAAAGGGTTTAGTGCCGCCATCGGGTCCTGGAAGATCATTGCGATCTCCTCGCCCCGTAGCTTCCGCATCTCATCTTCGGGCAGACCGAGGAGTTCTCGGCCTCGATAACGGATCGCTCCAGACGTCACACGACCTGGATAGGGAACGAGACCCATGATCGACAGCGCCGTCACGGACTTGCCTGAACCGCTCTCACCCACGACACCCAACACCTCCCCGGGTCGGATCGCGAATGAAGAGTTCTGGACCGCCTTCACCGTACCCTCATGCGTGAAGAACGACGTCGAGAGGTTCTCGACCTCGAGCAGCGGCTCCTTGTTGCGAAGACGGTCAGTTTCGGTCAAACGGACATCCAGTCCGACAGAATCGTTTCCCGATTATACGGACCGTCAATCGATCTGATGCCCCGTCTCGGATTGTGCTTCGTTTCACGTGTCCGTTGACACCGAATACGACGCCTACTTAGAGTGATCCCCAGAACGCTGCGCCTGAGCTCAAGAAGGAACGCACCGTCCGTGCCTGAGAGTCGCGAATATCTCGTCATTGCGGCGGCGGCCCTCTTCGCGATTCTTGTCCCCGTCGGCCTCATCACTGCTTCCGGATTCCTCCAACTCGTCGGAATCCGCCCAAAGACGCCGAGGGACCAGGAACCCACCCATCAGCGCATGAGCTACGAGTCCGGAATGGTTCCGACCGGCAGCGGGAACGTCCAGTTCAACTTCCGCTTCTACCTGTTCGCCATCCTGTTCGTGATCTTCGACGTCGAAGTCGTCTTCCTGTTGCCATGGGCAGCACGGTTCTTGCTCCTGGGCCCCGTCGCGTTCTATGCGATGGTGCTCTTTATCACACTCGTGCTTGTGGGATTCCTATACGAATGGAGAAAGAGGGCGCTCGAATGGCACTAGATAACGGGCCGGAGCGGATTCCTTCCCCTTACGGCATCCCGCTCACCGTCACCACCAACCAGATGGACCACGAGGAGGGCGAGGTTGTCGAGCGCCTCCGCGCAAGGGCAACGGAACCGCATGTCGATGAGCCGATCGAGGTCCCCGATAATCTGGAGCGGAACCTCGTTGTGACCTCCCTGGACGCCATGCTCCAGTGGGGACGGTCCAACTCCGTATGGCCCGTCACGCTTGGTCTGGCCTGTTGCGCCTTCGAAATGATCGCTGCCGTCATGCCACGCTTCGATCAAGCTCGCTTCGGGATGGAAATCTACCGCGCCTCGCCACGGCAGGCGGACCTCATGATCGTCTCGGGGACCGTCACCTGGAAGATGGCGCCCGCGGTTCGGCGCGTGTATGAGCAGATGCCAAACCCGAAATGGGTCATCTCGATGGGCGTCTGCGCCACCAGCGGCGGTCCCTACTTCCAGACCTACAGCGTGGTCCCAGGCGTGAACCGCATCGTTCCTGTCGACGTCTATATTCCCGGATGCCCCCCAAGGCCCGACGCACTCTTGTACGGGCTCATGAAGCTCCAAGAGAAGATCAAACGCGACTCGCTCGCGCGCAGTCGCGAGCCGCGGCTCAGAAAGATCATCTGAGCGATGCTGCGCAGATCGCATCACCGGTTTCCCGCTGACCCGACCCCAGAGGCGCGCCAGACGTGACCGCAATGTTGAGCGCGGATGCAGTCGCGTCGCGCGCGCGTGACGCCGTCCCAGACGCAGTCGAGGACGTCGACAACGATGCCGTCTTCATCCGCCCGGACCTCCTAGCGGATGTGTGCCGAGTGCTTCGGGACGACCCCGAGACCGACCTGAAGATGCTCCGTGGCCTCGACGTCGTCGACCACGTCGACCGGTTCGAGCTCCGGTACGGGCTCCTCTCAATCACGAAGAACCATGAATGTGTCCTGAAAGTCCGCTTGTGGGGTAGAGACGTTCTGTCGGTGCCGTCCGTCGTGGACGTGTGGGAGGGCGCAAACCTACAGGAGCGCGAAATCTACGACCTCATGGGAATCGAGTTCGCTGGCCACCCCAACATGAAGCGAATCTTCCTGTGGGAAGGCTTCCCCGGGCACCCGCTCAGGAAGGACTTCCCATGACCTCCGGCGAGGAACGGACTGAGCCCCACAACCCCATCGAACCGGTCCTGCTCAACCTGGGGCCGCAACACCCCAGCACGCACGGCGTCTTTCGTATCCGGGCGCTGCTCGATGGTGAGAACGTCGTCGACGTCGAACCGATCTTTGGCTACCTCCACCGCGGCAGTTCGAAACTCGCCGAGGAGCGGAGCTACACCCAGGTCATCACCCTGACCGACCGCTTGGACTACCTCGCCGGAATGTCCAACAACCTCGCCTACGTCCGCGCAGCCGAGGCGTTGGCCGGCATCGAAGTGCCCGAGCGCGCCGCCTATCTCCGCGTCGCTATGGCCGAACTCATGCGCATCGCCAGCCACCTCATGGGACTGGGGTTTCTCATCAACGACCTCGGCGCATGGATAACACCGTTGATGCACATGTTCCGCGAACGCGAAAAGGTACTCGACCTCTTCGAGATGGTCTGTGGCGCGCGGATCACCTTCAGCTATATGCGCATCGGCGGTCTCTCGCACGATGTGCCAGACGAGTTTGCACCCGCCACATTTGCCTTCCTCGACGACTTCCAAGGCCGCGTTGACGAATACGAACGCCTGCTCATGGAGAACGAGATCATCGTGACGCGCATGAAGGGCGTCGCCCCCCTGTCCGGCGATCGAGCGATCAACTGCTCGGTCACCGGACCAAACCTTCGGGCCAGCGGCGTCGAGTGGGACCTTCGGAGGGCGGATCCGTACGAGGCCTACTCCGACATGGAGTTCGACCTCCCGTTCGGCCAAAACGGCGACAACTGGGACCGGCTATGGGTCCGGATCCAAGAGATGAAGGAATCGGCCCGCATCGTCCGGCAGGCCGTCGAGAAGCTCCCGCCAGGAGAAGTCCGGACGCCGGCGCCCTTCTTCGTGAAGCCGCCCCCGGGCGAGGCTTACCGAGCCGTTGAGGCCCCCAAAGGCGAGCTCGGCTTCTATCTCGTCAGCGATGGCACGATCGCCCCGTGGCGGTGCGGCATTCGCTCTCCGTCCCTCATCAACCTCACCGTGCTGCGCGAACTCTGCGTCGGATGGAAGCTCGCTGACCTCATCGTCAACTTCGGGACGTTGGACATCAACGTCGGCGAAGTTGACCGATAGCGGACGCGCGATGATTGCCGATCAAGTCAGAAACGCCCTCCAAGGGTTCCTCCCCACCCAGGCGGTCGACGTTGCAATGCCGTTGCTGGCCCTGTTCGTTCTGACGAACGTCTTGCTCGTCTCGGCGACCATGCTCACCTATGTCGAACGGCGCGTCGTGGCCCGAATGCAGAACCGCATCGGCCCGAACCGCGTCGGCCCGTTCGGGACCCTCCAGGGGGTCGCTGATCTCCTGAAGCTGCTCACCAAAGAGGACCTTCGTCCCACCGCCGCTGATCGGCTCGCGTTCACCCTCGCCCCTATCATCGGTTTCGTGCCCGCGCTCATGATCTTTGCGGTCATTCCGTTCCATGACGGCTGGGTCGTCGCCGATCTCGACGCTGGCCTCGTCTACGTCATCGGCATCACCTCACTCGGCGCGTTCGCCGTGTTCGCAGCCGGATGGGCGTCCAACAGCAAGTACTCGTTGTTTGGTGCGGTACGCGGCGTCGCCCAGATCGTCAGCTACGAGGTCCCACTCATCCTCGCAGCCACCAGCGTTGTCATCATCGCCGGCTCACTGAACCTCCAGGACATCGTCGAGGCCCAGGGGATCCCGTTCATCCTGGTCCAGCCGCTGGCATTCCTCGTCATGCTCATCGCCGTCACTGCCGAACTGAACCGCACCCCCTTTGATCTGCTCGAGGCCGAATCGGAGATCGTCGCTGGTTTCCATACGGAGTACAGCGGCGCGAAGTTCGCCCTCATCTACGGCTCCGAGTACGTCGCGGCGCTCGGTTGGTCTGCCGTTATGGTCACCCTCTTCCTGGGCGGATGGAAACCCGATGCCGGCGGTCTACTGTGGTTCAGCGCAAAGACGTTCGGCTTCGTCCTCCTGTTCTTCTGGTTCCGGGGCACGTGGCCCCGCGTCAGGATCGACCAGATACTCGGTTTTGCCTGGAAGGTCCTCTTCCCGCTCGCGACCATCAACATCCTGGTCACCGCCGGCGAAGTCCTCGCCGTGCAGGCGGTGTTTGATCTCGATCCAGGGCAGGCGATACCCGTGGCTGGACTCGTCGCCATGGCAGCCGTCAACCTAGCCATCACCGTCGGCGTCCTGGCGGTGCTCCCCGCCCTGATCGGCTTGAAAGCCACCCCCGCGACTGCCGGCGGTCCCCTCCGTCTGGCGACAAGAACGGAGGCATAACCATGGCCCTGTTTGGCTTTGGAGCGTTGAAAGGTCTCTTGGTCACGCTTCGGTATCTGGGGCGCAAACCCTATACCGTCCAATACCCCGAAGAGCGTCTCCCGATAGCGGCTCGGTTCCGTGGAAACACCTTCGTCTGGTATGAGGACCGGTGCACCGGCTGTGCCACCTGCGCAAAGGGCTGTCCCCTTGGCATCATCGAGATCGTCACCCACCCGGAACCCCATCCGCAAGTCGGGAGCGACTACCACGTGGATGTCTTCAGCATCGACACCGGGCGGTGCATGTTCTGCGCCCTCTGCGTCGAGGTATGCCCCTACGACGCCCTCCATATGGGCGCGGACTTCGAACGTGCCGTACCCGTGCGCCAGGATCTCGTCATCACCGTGGACCAGCTCCGGGCGCTCCCGAAGAAACCGACGACTCAGTTCCGCCCTCAGTTGGAAGCCATCGATTATGACCAGGACGAGGAGCTCGAAGAGCACGAGGCCGGACGATGGTCGCTGTAGCGTCGTTCTGGACGCTCGCAGCCTTCGCGGCCGCGGGTGCCGTCGGCGTCGTCGTTGCCCGTAACGTGTTCTACGCCGCGATCGGGTTGGTCGTGAGCCTCATCGCCGTCGCGGGCCTGTACGTGACCCTGGATGCAGACTTCCTCGCCGTCGCCCAGTTCATGATCTACGTGGGTGGCATCGCCGTGCTGATCGTGTTCGCCGTCATGATGACCGCCCAACTCAAGCGAGGCAGCAGCGCGAACAGGCTCTGGCCCGCAGGGTTGGCCATCGCGACACTCCTCTACCTCGGCCTCGTCACTGCGATAGTCCGTGCCGATTGGGGAATCGCGGAGCCCGGCGGCGCCTCGGGTCTGCCTGTAGTCGGGGGAGCGGCGGACGCCGGCATCCGCCTTCCGGATGTGTTGTTCTCGACCTACCTGCTCCCGTTTGAACTCGCCGGCGTTGTCCTCTTGGTAGCCACCATCGGTGCGCTCGTGATCGCGAGGGACGACTGAGGAAACGCGGCGTGGACGTCACACTCGAGCACTACCTCATCCTCTCGGCGACGCTGTTCGCAATCGGACTCTTCGGCGCACTATCCAGACGCAACGTCGTGGTCATCCTCATGTCGATTGAACTCATGCTGAACGGCGTGAACGTCGCAATGGTCGCCTTCTCCCGCTTCGTGGTACCCGGAGACTTTACCGGGCATATCTTCGCGATCTTCATCATCACCATCGCGGCGGCCGAGGTCGCGATCGGACTCGGGATCTTGCTCGCCCTCTTCAACCGCCGTGGCATCATCGATGCCTCCGACATGAACTTGCTCAAGTGGTGAAGGCGTGAACTGGACAACCGGAAACGACAAGCGCGAACCGCCGAAACCGACGGAGGGCCTGCTACCGAACGCGGGAAACCCGAAGCCATCGCAACCACTCAAACCGTGGCGACTGCCAACGTGTTGATCGAGTAGGTGACCGCATGTGGGTTGAGTTCAAACGCGTGAAGGGGCGAATGGCCGCGGAAATGTGGAAGGCCTTGTACGAAGGAGAAGGGCTGCCGGTGCGTTTGATGCCGGATCGGGTCGAACAGTGGGACGACGAGTTCGCGGAGTACAAGGTCTGTGTGCCGCGGGCCCGGGAACACGTCGCACGCGAGATCGAGAGGAAGGTCTAGCGCCCGATGCCGGAGTGGTCCGTCTGGGCCATCGTCTTCGCGCCGCTCTTGGCGGCCGGGATAAACGGTCTATTCGTCCGGCCGGCGCTCGGCGGTACGAGCCGCCTGGCTGGTGCCCTAACCATCGCGTCGATTGGCGTGTCGTTTGCTTTGGCCCTCTGGGCCCTTTCGGAAGTCCTGGACCATGACAGGTTGGCGCTCCCGACCCACGAGGTCCTATCGGCCGGGAACCTCTCGCTCCGAATTGGCCTCCTTGTTGACGGGTTGACGGCCGTAATGCTCGTGGTCGTCACGAGCGTCAGCCTGCTCGTCCAGATCTACTCCCACGGTTACATGAGCCGCGACGATGGGTACGTTCGCTACTACACCTACATGCCGCTGTTCACGGCCGCCATGCTCACGCTGGTGCTCGCGAACAACCTGATCCTTCTGTACGCGGGTTGGGAGCTTGTTGGTCTCGCCTCGTATCTGCTAATCGGGTTCTGGTACCAGCGTCCTGCCGCTGCCGCTGCCGCGAAGAAGGCCTTCATCGTCACCCGGTTCGGTGACTTCTTCTTCCTCTTGTCGATCCTTGGCATCTTCTTCTTGTGGCCGGCCGGCGAGCCCGTGACCTTCGTGATCGATGACCCGAACGCGCCGACCGACATCCTCCGTGCCGCGGGAACCGCCATCGTCGGCACGTCGCTCACGCTCATCGCGCTCGGCATCTTCGCCGGTGCCGCCGGAAAGAGCGCCCAGTTCCCGCTCCATGTATGGCTCCCCGATGCGATGGAAGGCCCGACCCCGGTGTCCGCCCTCATCCACGCGGCGACGATGGTCGCGGCCGGCGTGTTCCTCGTCGCCCGGTTCCTGCCGTTCTTCCAGGCCGACGGCGCAGAAGCGGCTCGTACCACCGTCGCGTTTATAGGCGTCTTCACCGCGGTGTTCGCGGCGACCATGGGCCTGGTAATGAATGACATCAAGCGGGTCCTTGCGTACTCCACTGTCAGCCAGCTCGGCTACATGATGATGGCGCTCGGGCTTGGCGCGATCGGCGCGGCGATCTTCCACCTCTTCACCCACGCCTTCTTCAAGGCCCTGCTTTTCCTGGGTGCCGGTTCGGTCAACCATGCCACCGAGACCTTCGACATGCGCGAGATGGGCGGGCTTCGCCGGGCGATGCCCTGGACCTATATCACCTTCCTCGTCGGTGCACTCAGCCTTGCCGGGATCCCGCCCCTCTCCGGGTTCTGGAGTAAGGACGCGATCCTCGGCTACGCATGGGCACACGAGGGTGCCGTCGCCGCAATCGTGTTCTGGGGTGGGGCGCTCGCAGCATTCCTGACCGCTGCCTATGTGATGCGCGCGGTGTATATGACCTTCCATGGTCAATACCGGGGACAAACCCCGGACCCCGCCCAAGACCACGGGCCCACCTCTCACGGCGGACTCCATGAATCCCCACTCGTGATGGTGGCTCCGCTCGCCATTCTCGCCGTGTTGGCGATTGCGGCCTGGCTCGCGAACGCCCCCGGAGTCCACCTCATTACCGACCTGCTGTTGCCGCTCGGAGCCGAGACCGAAGAACTGCTGGCTCCACCCATCGTGATCTCCGTCGTCGCCGCAGTGGCTGGGATTGCGTTGGCAACGGTCCTCTATCGCTCAGGCGCGACCGAAGCGCGTGGCATCACCGCACGGCTCGGTCCGCTGGTGCGCATCGTAAGCAACAAGTACTACCTGGACCGTCTGTACGAGGACCTCATTGTGAGAAGGGTGATGCTCGACGGCCTCTCGCGGTCTCTCGCCTGGTTCGACAGCGATCGAGGAGTCGTTGATCGCACCGTGAACACCGTCGGCCTAGTCGGCAGGAACGTCGGGCGCGCCGTGGCACGCGCCCAATCTGGGCAAATCCAGACCTACGCCGCCGCGTTCAGCCTCGGAATCGTCGTCATCGTCGCCGCCTACGCCGTCTGGGGAGGCTGAGTGCCGTGACCGATCCGACCAACGGCCTGCTCACCCTCATCGTCTTCCTTCCGGCCGCCGCGGCGGTGGCGATCGCGCTGATCGGATCGAACCCGCGCGCCGTCCGGTGGGCCGCGGCGGGTGTGATGGCTGCGGTCCTGGCCCTCAGCATCTACGCATGGTCGGTTTGGCAGTCCAGTTCCGCCGGGGTTATCGGAGAACGCCTGGGTCAGTACGACACCGGGGCCTGGATCCCCGAGGTCAACGCGCTCTACAACCTATCGGTCGATGGGCTCAGCCTGCCCATGGTCGTCCTGACCGGGCTCCTCGGCCTGGCTGCGGTCTTCGGCTCGTGGCATGTGACCACGCGGGTCCGCGAATACCACGTCTGGCTATTGCTCCTCATCACCGGGGTGCTGGGAGTGTTCACGGCCCGTGACCTCTTGCTCTTCTTCCTCTTCTGGGAGGTCGAGCTCGTCCCCATGTACTTCTTGATCTCGGTCTGGGGGACCGGGAACAAAGAGCACTCGGCGATGAAATTCGTCCTCTACACGCTGTTTGGCAGCGCCTTCATGCTCGTCGGCGTCTTGGTCCTGCGCGCGGCCACCGGAACGTTCGACATGGAGGCACTGGCCCTGATGGGGCAGGGGGCGGAGATCGCCCCGCGCTTCCTCACGTTGAGCTCCGTCTTCTTCCTATTCCTTCTCGCATTCGCGATCAAACTCCCGGTTTGGCCGCTCCATACGTGGCTGCCTGATGCACACACCGACGCTCCAACCGCCGTCAGCGTGCTTCTTGCGGGCGTACTCCTAAAAATGGGCGGATACGGGTTGATCAGGATCAACCTGGGTTTCTTCCCGGAAACTGCAGAACGTTGGGCGCCGGTACTCGTCGTCTTCGCGGTCATCAACGTCCTCTACGGTGCCGCTGTCGTATTTAGGCAGCACGACCTAAAACGGCTCGTCGCCTACTCGAGCGTCAGCCACATGGGGCTCGTCTTGTTGGGCGTCGCGTCACTCGGAGTCGTCGGAGTGACCGGGGCCGCCATGCAGATGTTTGCCCACGGAACGATCACCGGCCTGCTGTTCCTCGTTGTGGGTCTGATGTATGACCGGGCGCATACCAGATGGATACCAGATCTCGGCGGACTCGCGGCGAATATGCCGATCCTTGCGGCAGTGACCGTCGTTGCCGGCCTGGCAAGCCTCGGGTTGCCGCTCCTCAGCGGGTTCGCTGCCGAAGTCGTTGTCTTCCTCGGCGCGTTCGGCCCCCAGCCATTGGCGACGGCACTCGCGGCCTTCGGAATCGTCCTCACCGCCGGATACATCCTCTGGACCATCGAACGCGTCCTGTTCGGTCCCCAGCGGCCCCGGTTCGCCGGAATCGGTGATGCTTCCGTCGTCGACGGTGTTGCTATGGCGCTGCTCGTTGCCCCCATCGTGGTTGTAGGTATCTACCCGGCGATCCTGATGGACATCTTCGAGCCTGCCGTGCGGCTCATCGTGGGCGGGAACTGATGCGGATCGAAGCGTCGACGCTCGGCATTGACCTTGCCCAGCTCGGGCCCGAGGTCGTGCTCACCGTAGCTGCTGTCGCGGTCGTTCTCGTCGACCTTGTTGTTGCCAATAAACGCCTGCTCCCGGTCATCACCGCCGCCGCCGTAGTACTCGCAGGAATCGCGGGAGCCGCCCTCTGGGGTTCAGCGACCACGCTCTCGTTCACCAGCTCCCTCGTGGACCCAGGCGACGCCATCATCGCTACCGACGCCTTTGCGGTGTTCTTCAAACTGGTGATCCTTGGGGCAACGTTCCTCGTCGTCCTCGCATCGCCCGACTACGTCCGCCGGCTCGAGCGCTGGCAGGGCGAGTACTACGCCCTCATCTTGCTCGCTGCCGCAGGGATGCTCCTTATCGTCTCGGCGCAGGAATTCATTACCATCTTCCTCGCGCTCGAAATCCAGACGTTCGCCCTCGTCGCACTCACAGCCCTCCTCAAAGACTCACGCTCCAGCGAGGCGGGGTTGAAGTTCCTCCTTATCGGTGCCCTCAGCACTGCCGTGATGCTCTATGGCATGGCCCTCCTGTTCGGGCTCTCCGGCACCACATTCCTGAACGGGGTCAGCCAACAGGTCAGCCAAGTCCTCGACCAGGGACGCGTCGGCGAAGGGCTCGTACTCGTGATCGCCGGGGTCCTGCTCGTAGCCGGGTTCGGGTTCAAGATCTCGAGCGTCCCCTTCCAGATGTGGGTCCCGGACGTGTACGAAGGCGGACCGTTGCCGATCGCGGCATACCTTTCGGTCGCCTCGAAGGCTGCTGGTTTCGCCGTCCTCATCCGCGTGTTCGTCGGCGTGTTCGGCGACGCAGGACTCGATTGGTTGAACTGGCCACTTCTTATCGGTGTCCTCGCCGTCGCGTCGATGACCGTCGGGAACATCGTGGCGATCGCCCAGTCCAACCTCAAACGGCTGTTGGGATACAGCACGATCGCTCAGGCCGGATACCTCCTCATCGGCGTCGCGGCGCTGTCGCAGGGTGGTGACCAGGGGTTCGCGCTGGCCACGAGCGGCGTCCTCTTCTACATCGCCGCGTACGCGGTTACCAATCTCGGCGCCTTCATCGCGATCATCGCCCTCACGAACCGTGCCGGCGGAGAAACGATCGACCACCTGGCGGGATTGGGTCGGCGTGCACCGCTTCTGGCCATCGCTCTGACCTTCTGTCTGGTCTCACTCACCGGCCTGCCGCCGACCGCGGGGTTCGTCGGAAAGATCTACCTCTTCTACGGCGCGGTCGAGAACGGGCTCTGGGTGCTCGCCCTCGCTGGCGTGCTCAACAGCTTCGTCTCGGCCTACTACTATCTCCGGCCCGTCCGAGCGATGTTCGTGACCGACGCGCCAACGGAGCAGGCGAGTCCGGGATCGGAGAGTCCGGGCCCAACCTTGGCGCTCCGGGCATCCCTTGCCGCTGCGGTCACCGGTGTGGTCGTACTCGGAGTCCTGCCCGCGTGGTTCATCAACCGAGCGTCCGAGGCCGCGAACTCACTCATGCCCTAGCGCCGCGGATTGCTATCCTGAACGCGCCTCCGTTTTCGGAGGTGAACCTATTTGGAGGCTGTCCATGTTCGACCGAATCCATCACGCCGGACTCGCTGTCGGTGACCTCGACGCTGCGAAGGGCATCTTTGCCGACGCATTGGGATTGCGAGTAGATGCAACGCGTTCGCCCTATCCGGGCGGCCGCCAGCAACGGGGCGCAGACCCAACAGACATCCTTGACATCCCAATCGGCAACTCCGAGATCGAGCTCAACGCCGCCGCCGCGGAGGGCACAGGCGTCCACCGGTTCGTCCAGGCCCGTGGTGGCGCCGGCGCGCTTCACCACGTGTGCTTGCACACCACGAATGTCCCGGACGACGTCGCCCACCTGCGCGCATCAGGATTGACGCAGATCGGGGCCTCGCCCGAGCAACTCGAGTCCGGTCAGCCATGGCGCTCGGTCGCCTTCTTCCACCCCCGTGATTGCCTCGGAATCCTGCTCGAGATTTGGCCGACCGACAATCACCGCGTCGGCGATTCCAGCCAGGGAGAGGGAATCTTCACCAGCTTGCACCACATCGGAGTCGTCACCAACGACCTCGAGCGTGCGCGCCAATTCTGGTGCAACACCATCGGCCTCCGTGTCGACACACTCCGTTCTCCCATCGGCAAGGGCCGCCATGACGACACCGATAACGTCACGATCCTGGATATCCCGATCGGCGACGGCGAGATCGAATGCATCCAGCCGAACGACGGCACCAGCGGGACGGCGCGGTTCCTCGAGAAGTACGGGGGCCGGTCCGGCGGCACCATGCACCACATCGCAATTGGTACCCAGGACGTCAAGGCAGCGGCGGAACGCCTCGAGTCGCACGGCCTCGAGTTGATCGGTAGGCCGACCGACGCGGAAGCGTGGGTGCATCCGAAGAGCGCCGCCGGCATCCTCATAGAGCTTGTCAAAGACTGACACCAGGAGGCAGAAACCGCCGCAGCGCGCGGCGGGTGAGCCGGGAAAAGCATGCGGCGTTGGAGCATGCCGCCGGCGTGAGTAGCAGAATCGAATACGACGGACCCCCATCACCCGGGGGTCCGTTGCTATACTCGGTTCACGTTATCGTTCAGTAGCGCTGAATCTCCGGTTCCCACGAGGGCACGACGTTGAAGCAGATTGGGATCCTATATCAGTCGCACCTCGAGCAGGCTACGCGCTTAGCCGACGAGCTCGAGGACCGTATGCGTCTGCTGGGGAAGCAGGTGTGGCGTCGCTCGTCCTGGGACGAGAACCTGGCGGAGCAGGACGTCAGCGGAACTGACCTCATCGTGAGCGTCGGGGGCGATGGGACACTCCTGCGCGTCACCCGGGTCGCCGCGCCGTGGGGAATCCCCATCTTGGGCGTGAACGCGGGCCGGTTGGGATTCCTGACCGAGATCGAGGGGACGGAAGCCCGCACCGCATTGCCCGCGGTATTCGAAGGCCGCGGTTGGGTCGAGGAGCGCACCATGCTCCTCGTTCAGAAGGACGGCGCTCCGTACTACGCCATGAATGAAGCAGTCGTGTCCCGCGGCGCCCCTGCCCGCGTCGTCCAGGTCACTGTCCGGGTGAACGGCGCAGTCCTGAGCACCTTCCGTGGTGACGGACTTATTGTCGCCACCGCTACGGGGAGTACGGGGTACAACCTTGCCGCCGGCGGACCGGTCCTTCCCCCGGAGGCGCCGTACCTGGTCGTCAAGCCCGTCGCCTCCCATCCAGTCGCTGAAGCGCCGCTCCTCATCGATCCGTCCGCTCACCTCCACGTCACGGTCAGGACTGATCACGGCGCGGTGCTCAGCATCGATGGCCAAGACGACTACGCGGTCGCGGATCAGGACGAAATCACCGTGCGCCGGAGCCCATACCAAGCACGGTTCCTGCACCTACGGCCGCCGGGCTACTTCTACGAGATGCTCCAGAAGTTGGTTTCCGGCGTCCGCCGTCACCCGGACATGCCGGATACCAATGGCGATGATGGTCTGGCGTCGGGTCCTTGGCCTGTCGCCGAGGAACCACAAGGGATGCGCTCATGACGTCCCCAGTCGTAGCCACCAAGCTCGCGGAGCTTGAACTCAAGGGATTCGGCCTCGCCCAAGCACGTCTTCGGGATGTCCCGCAGATGCTGGATCTGATCAACAGGTTCGCCGCCCAGGGCGAAATGCTCCCCAGGAGCCAGTCTGAGCTCTACGAGAACATCCGAGACTTCATCGTCGTCAAGAGCGGGGACGAAATCGCGGCCTGCGCGTCCCTCCATGTCCTGTGGGACGATCTCGCCGAGATCAAGTCGGTCGCCGTGAGCGAGAAGCTGCAAGGGCAGGGCATCGGTGCGCTGCTCGTGGAACAGTGCGTCGACGACGCAGTCGATCTGGGACTCCCCACCGTCTTCGTGTTGACCCACAAACCAGGCTTCTACGAGAAGCTCGGGTTCGCCCGCGCCGACGTCTTGGAATTCCCTCGCAAGGTCTGGTCCGAATGCATTCGATGCCCGAAGTTCCCTTCGTGCAACGAGATCGCGATGAGCAGGGCGGTGACAACGCCGCTCCCAAACGGCCCGCTCCCCACCGACGAATAAGACCCGTCCGCTCTCCAGCGTGAAGTGAAGACCCTCTCAACACGCGAGGTCTACTCCGGTCCCTTGCTTCGTGTCCGCGATGACCAGGTGGAAATGCCCGACGGGTCGTCTGCGCGGCGAGTCGTCGTCGACCATCCGGGCGCGGTCGTGATCGCCCCGCTCGACGGCAACGGCAACGTCATGCTCGTCAGGCAACCGCGCTACGCCGCCGACCAAAAAGACCTGCTGGAGCTCCCTGCTGGCACGCGCGAACCAAACGAGGAGCCTCTCGTGACCGCACGCCGCGAACTCCGCGAGGAGACCGGCTTCGATGCCAGGCAACTTCAGGAACTGGGAGGGTTCTACACCGCGCCCGGGTTCTCCTCGGAATACCTCCACCTTTACCTCGCCCGCGACCTCGTAGAGGTCGGCGCTGAACCCGATGAGGACGAGTTCGTGTCTTTGGAACAAACGCCGCTAGAGCGTGTCCCGCAGTTGATTCGTAGTGGGCAGATCGAAGACGCAAAGAGCATCGCTGGGCTCCTGTGGGTCTTGTTCCTCCAGGACCCCGTGCGCCCCTGACGGATCCCCGATTCCTGACTGCGTCCTAATACTTCCGTAAGCTGGCAGCGATGCCCGCCTACGAGTTACCGCTCTTTCCTCTCCAGACCGTCCTCTTCCCGGGGAGAACGCTCCCGCTCCACATCTTCGAAGAGCGCTACCGGAGCATGATCGCGGACTGCATGGAGCAGGACTCCCCGTTCGGCGTCGTGCTCATCAAAGAAGGGCACGAGGTAGGAGAGCCGGCGGTCCCGCACCCCATCGGCACCACCGCGCGGATCGTCCAAGTCGATCGGTTGCCCGACGGCCGGATGAACATCCTCACCCGTGGCGACAAGCGGTTCCGAATCACTCGCGTGGTGCGCGAACAACCGTCCGTCATGGCTCTCGTCGAGGACATCGCGGACGAAGAAGGACCCACCCAAAATGACCTTGTGTCCAAAGTGAGAGCGGTCTACGCGGACTGCGTACGCGCGTTGGTCGCCCTGCAGGGTGGATGGATCGGGGAGGTGGACACGCCTGAGGACCCGACCGACCTCTCCTTCTTCGTCCCCAGCGCCGCGGAGTTCGAAGTTGCTACCCAGCAAGAAGTCCTCGAGATCCAAGACACCATGCCTCGGCTAGCCCGCGAGCTGTTCGTTCTTCGCCGGGCAAAAGCCCGTCTCGTCCGCGAGTTGCGCGAACGCCCCGACATCCTTTCGGGCCCGCGCCTCAACTAAGTCGGGGAGCGCCCTCAGACGAGGCCGTCCGAACAGACGATGCGGACGATTTGTGGTTCAGATTGCTGAGGTTGATCGGAGTCGTCTTCGGGGGGGGTGAGGCGGTAGCGTTCGCGCAAGGCCTCGAGCCGGATCCTGAGGGCAGAGCCCGTTAGACGAAGGTTTCGGATCTCGCCTAGTGCGGCCTCGACCTGAGGGGCGACTTCGTCCAAGAAAATACGCCTCAGGATGTCGATCCGCCGGAGTGCGGTCTCGTCGTCGCCAGCTTCGCGTGCCGCAATGGTGAGTTGCTGCGAGATATACCGGCGGGCCTTGGTGTCACGTGGCCTTCGTGCCTTGCCGAGTCGCCGTTGGAAGTCGTTCTGGAACGTGGCGAACGCGGCCATAACCCGTTGGTTGGTGTCGTCCGGGAGGGGTTGTGCTGGCGTGTCTGGGACGCACTCCGCTGCGGCGATGAATTGCGCAGGGCTAATCGAACGGGGCTGTAAGTCGTCGCTCACTGCGTAGCAGGCTTTGACCCCTCCCGCTTCTAGCAAAACGAGGGTCTCGCCTGACCGTGGGTTGTCGAATGGAGACGGGCCCGCTGCGAGGGCCGATGGCGTGAACAAGGGGGACTGGGAACCCTCGATGCCCAGGACGGCCTGAGCGAAGCGATCGTTGGACGGATCGGAAGTGGCGGGCGCCAGTTGGAGAGCGGAACGGATTCCGTCAGGGAGTCCTGTGATCGTTCGCCATAATTCCAGATCGTTCTCCCGGATGCGTTGAAGCAACGCGATAGCGCGCTGGTTGGCGGCGATCTCGTCAAAGCGATCGTCGACCTCGGGAAGTCTCTTGTCCTGATAGATGCGGTACATGGCGCGGGCGTTGAGTTTCTCTGTTTCCGATAGCAATTTGCTGTCGAGGCCGATGACGTCGTGGAAGGACTGGATTCTGTCTAGGAGCCGTTCGGTGAGTGTTAGCTCGTGGTCGACGTCATCGTCGGGCCACATGTTGTGGAGATTGATCTCCGTGTGTTCGGTGCCGATGCGATCGACTCGGCCGAACCGCTGGACCAGGCGTACTGGGTTCCAATGTAGGTCGTAGTTGAGGACGCGGGCGCAGTCCTGGAGGTTCTGGCCCTCGGAGACGATGTCGGTGGCCAAAAGCACGCGGACCTCAGGGCCTGGGGATCGTTCGCCCGTGAGCAGGTTCCATGTCGGTGAGAACCGTTTGACGATGCTCTCGGCCTCGTGGCGGTTTGCACCGGTGAGGCGCGCGATCTCAGGGTCCTCGCCCCGTGGATTCAACTGATCGTATAGGTATTGGACGGTCGTTTCTGCCTCAGAGAAGATGAGGAGTTTCTGCGATCCGACGCTGGGATTGTCCAAGAAGCGGCGCAGGGTGTGCAGCTTGTCATCGTCCTCGGGTGTTATGTCCTCGACTCTCGCCCATGCGTCACTGAGCACTGCGTAGTCGATTTCGAGTTCGCGGACCCATTTGTCGACGTCAAAGTCATCGGTTGAATGGACGAGCTTTGTCCTGGGGCTTCCTAGGTTGCGCCGACGTTCCTCCTCTTGGCGGAGGACATCGAGCAGATCATCGGTGTCGAAGGACTGGCCGGATAGGAGACGAGTCGCCGTCGCACCGATCGGGACGTAGCCGGCCTCCAACGCCTCCTTGAAGTTGCGGTTGCTTTGCCGGAGGGCGCTGAGTGTCGATCGGAACGCCTCGATGCTGGACTCGAGCCGTTTGACGAGGAGGGAATCCATCAGCTGGGCGAGCCGGTTGCCGGCGCGCCTGAGATCGCGGTATTCAGGCCGGTCCTTAGCCTCGGGTTTGAGGTAATCGTCGGCGCGGTACCGTGCGGCAGTGTGTGCATTCAGCGCTGACAAGAGCTCGTCGAGAGGACCGGCTTTCGCGTACACCTTATCGAGGCGGTATGTGACGTTGGTCAGCACTGGTTCGGGGAACCGCACCGGCTTCCCGCCAACCTCCGCGGTATCGCCGTAGAGGTCGCGGATGTCCCTGCGCCGGCGGCGGATGAATACTGGCGAAAGGACTTGCTCGATGTCCGCCTTCGGCACGGTGGGTTTCTGCGGGGGGAGCGGAGGCGGCACTGCGGACCGTTCACGTTCCCACTTCGCGAAGGCAGCGAGATAGTTCTCGCGGTCGATCCGGTACTGGAGCCAGACCAGGGCGTTGCCGAAATAGTCGCGGAGGTCGACGGGTTCAATGTTGAGGCCGTGATCCCGATCGTCGAGGAAGAGTGTGAGTTGGCGGTAGATGTCCATCGGTCCAAGGTTTTGGGGCGTAGCGCTGAGCAGGACGATCTTGTGGTCGCCGGCCTCCAGGTACTCCCGCAGGCCCCGGGACCGGCGGTTGTTGTTGCGGAAGTTATGGGCCTCGTCGACCAGGACGGGCCCGCGATTTGGGTACTTGCGTTCGAGGATGATCCCGCGTTCGGTGGTGGACGAGTCGACGTATCGACCTAGCTCCTCGTCGAACTCCGGATCAGGTGGGGAGGTGATGATTGAGTGAGATACGACCTCGGCGCCCAGGCCGAACCGCTCGTTGAAGCGCTGCCACATGGGGACAAGACCGGCGGGGGACAGTATCAGGGGAGGGCCAGCGTTCGGGTAACTGACCCGGAGTTGGCGTAGGAGTTCGGCCCCGACGAACGTCTTTCCCAGGCCCACCACGTCGCCGATATAGCAGCCGCCATGCGCCTCGATCATGGCAAGGCCACGGCTCACGGCGTCCAGTTGGAAGTTGGCCAGTGCCTCGGCGGTCGGGGGTAGCGGTAACTCCCCCGCGCCGACGTCCGTGGAGTAAAGCTCGTAGAGGGCTTTCAGATAGACGTGGTAAGGGGGCGTGTGGGCCAGTGGCCACGACCGGTCCAGCTCGGTGACGAGGGCGTCGCTGATGTCCTCTGATTCGTTCCAAAGGGCGTCGAACCAGTCCTTGAGGGCGGCCATTTCCGCGTCGCCAGTGACGCGGACGTTGAGTTCGGTGTTACCGGTGAATCCTGCGAGCGTGAGGTTGGACGAGCCGACGACGGCCGCTCCAGGTTCGGCGTGATCGTCGTACCAACAGAGGTAGGCCTTGGCGTGGAGGGGACTCCGGAGGTAGGCGCGCACCTCGACTTTGCCTGAGACGACTATGTCCCGGAGCTGTGTTACTGCGTCCTCGGAGGCGCGGTCTTGGGGGAGGAAGGAAACACCTTCGCCAATTCGGTCGATGGTTTGTTGTGCGATCTCGTCTCGCTGGCGGCGCTGGACGAGAGCGTCGGCATTAAGCCGAGCTTTGAGCGCGTCCGCCTGCTGGAGGCCGAGCGCGACCTCTTCGAGGACGTGGCGGTCCGTGCGCCCGACGAGGATGCGGATTTTGTCGAGGCCGGCGAGGTCCTGGGCGACCTTCTCGAAACCGCCGATGAAGAAGTACCCGACGGCGATGTCGGCGTGAGCAGAACTGGCGAGCATCTCCTTGAGCCGATCGAGGAGGGACGGGTCCGTCGTTGCGTGGAGGATGTTCAACGGTCGCCACCGGTCGAGGAGTAGAGAGTTTGCGTCATGCCTGCCTCCCTCTCAAACAGGGCGACGAAGCCCGCCCGTTCGAAGTCCCGGTCGTAGGCCAGCGGCTCGGTGATGCCACACTCTTCCATGACGAGAAAACTGGTGTAGTCCGTCAGGCTCCACCTCTGGTCACTTCGCATAGCTACCGTTCCACAGTGGCCCTGAACTCCGAAAACTCATTGGCCTACCTTGAACGACATAACTAATCATTTCCTACTTTGAGCTAAGCGCCCATAGAACGATCTTTTGCTCTTCAACTGATGCTTTTGGACTTTGTTTGTCGAAGACGAACCATCTCAATCACAGCCTTGTAAACCTCTTCAATGAGGTTAGGATTGAGTCCGTATCCTTCCAGAACAACTTTGTCTAGGGAGTGTCGGTCCGGCTTCTCTACCTCACGCTCTAACGTTTCGACGTCACGGTTAAGGAGAGGGGCTACTGCGTCTGCCAGCTTGTTCTCCCAGCTCTCTGTGAGGTCGAAAAGAGGCAGTGGCAAAATATCGACGAGGCCGGTTTCAAGTGCGCCATGACCCAGACCTCGCCTGCCGTGCACCTCCTTTAGTAGTGCAAAGACAGTAGAGTTGAGAACACCAAGTAGGGGCATCGCGAGTGTTGCACGTTTTGGGTGCAATCTGAAATACCGAAGTGATACAAGCCGATCGGGGTTGTATAGGCATTTGTGAGTGTCTGCGTGAGTACGGGGCCACAACAGTAGTGCACCCGATTGCGCTTGAAGAGGAGGTCGCCACCAAGGTGACTGGTACTTTGTCACGCTTCTTTGGTTAAATCCAACATCTTCACCCCAGGCCAAGTACTTGGAAACGCTGTAGCGGCTCACATCTATACCTGGCGGAATCACAAGGACATAGCAGTCTGGCGCAGTAACGATTAGTTGGGTCGAGCCTTGCTTCCTATACCCTGGCTTCAAGAAACGAGATTCAATGAAGAACTGAGGCGATCCGTGTTCACGCCCTTCCTTCGACTTTATGCTTGCCTTCATTAGGCCCGGTCCAGCTGGAAGCACATTGGTGAGGATAAAGAATCCGTCGGCTCCACCAGTATTCAGATACCGTTCCCCACTCAAGAAATCCGCGAGCACATACAAGGAACTGGAGGCAGCCTCCACGATCTTTGCGTAGACATCCGGAGCCCTAAGATATTTGCCCCCCCATTTCCCTTCACCAAACCTACCCTCAGATAGGGTACTTTTGTCGACCTTCAACTCTTTGCGCAGGCTGGGATCGGAGACCGATAGGTCGAAGGGTCCTCTAAAAGAAGAAAAGGTTGTTTCCGGGCTTCCCGTGGCGGTGGTGTTCTGTATTATGCTTATGAGGGTATTGACCGCGGCAGTCGAAAACTGTCTCTCGACGGCACTCTCAAGTATTGAAAGAATGGTAGCTTTGTGAAGAAGATGTCGTTGAAGGCTCTCCCCATATTGAGCATCCAGCCAAGTGTTCGAGCACACGAAAACTTGCATACCATGTTCGGTCAAAAGCTGTAGTGCGCGGACGTAGAAATAACAGTACAAGTCACTGCGAGCGGAAAGAGTCCCCCGATATTGCTGGCTCAATGCGGTCTTAACGGAGCCAATGTTTTCGACTCTCACGTACGGCGGATTGGCGATCGCAACATCGAAACCACCGCGGATCGCGAAGACATCGGCGAACTCGGTCCGCCAGTCGACGACTCCTTCGGGGACTCCCGTAATGTTCAAAGCTGCGCGTATTTGGTCGGTCAGGTCGCGAATCGTGTCGCGGAGACGTCGCTTGTCCGGACCGGCCGAGACGCCCATGTATTCGGCCTTCAACCGACCGAGCTCTAGCATCTGATCACGGTCTTGCCCCAGCGAACCCTGGACTTCGATCTGGGCGCTTGGGTCGGGTCCGAGCAAGCTGTCGCCGCAGACGATTTTGAAGTCGAGGTTCGGCAGGGGCTCGGGGGCATTACCCTCGTACTCGATGGAGAGGGAGAGCCACAGGCGGAGCATGGCGATGTTGACGGCGAACTCGTCGATGTCGACTCCGTAGAGGTTGCGCTGGATGATCTCCATCTTGAGGTCGTAGAGGGTCTTGGAGTCGATACCGGCGTTGTAAAGCGTAGTTTGGAGCTCGACGAGCTCGTGCATCATTCCGAGGAGGTAGGCGCCGGAGCCGCAGGCCGGGTCGACGACGGTGATCTCGCTGAGAGCCTGGGCGATTCTGCGCGCCGTGGGCAGCCGGACCATTGACGTGTCCCGGTCGTCCACGAACGTGGCGATCGAATCGGCCGGCAAACCAGTGTTCTGGGCTTCGAGGTAGCCCTTCAGGGCTTCCCGGCACATGAACGACACGACAGGGCGTGGGGTGTAGTAGGAGCCAGTATTGTGGCGGCCGGTCACGAGCTCCTCGAAGACCTTTCCGAGCATCTCTGGGTCGACCGCGACTTCGATGTCGAAGGGAGTGGACTCCATGACGGTGAAATTGAACCGGTCGAAGAGGTCGTCGAGGACGCGGTCGATGACATCGTCCGGGACTGTGACTCCGTAGCGTCTGTCGAGGTCCGATTCCTCGAAGAGGCCACCGTTGAGGAAGGGCACCTGGCCAAAAATTGACGCCATCGTGCGGCCCGGGAAGCGGTCCGATCGGGTGAGGTCGTGCGACTGGGGGTTGTTGAGCCCGAAGAAAAAGAGGTGTTTCAGGCGGTCGGCGTAGAAGTTGGTCTCGCTAGACGTGGATCTGTAGTCTTCCTGCAAAGCGTTGAAATAGTCCTTGTCATTGTCGAAGCTGAGCCAGCCTTTGCGCTGAAGGAAGTAGACGAACATGAGGCGGTTGAACAGGGTCTGGACGAACAGGCGTTTAGTTTCTTCTTCCTCCCGTCCATCGCCAAAGCCGAGGACTCTGTCCATCGCTGCGTCGAACACATCCTTATATCTGCGGAAGAACTCCCTGGTGACCGGCTCTACATCGAACGCCTCATCCAGAGCGACATGTATGTCGTCCTTTTCCCGGTAGTTCCAGTAGATGTTGGCGACCTGTTGGACTGCGGTGCGGCGGGGAAGGTCCTTCTCGACCACAATCCGGCGCAGAACGGGCCGCGTGCCTTCGATTTTGGGGTGTATGAAGTGCAGTTGGGTGGCGGAGGTGTTTGTGAACACGAGCAGCAACTTGTCACCTAGCTGTTCCGTGATCTTCTTCGCTGCTTCGGTCGCCTCCGACTTGCGCACACGGTCCGTCTGCGCGATGTCGAGGGGTATGTAGACGACGTGGACCCCGCCCAGTTGGGCGACGCGTTCGCCGGCGTCGGGCAGTTCGACGGCCTGGGGTGCATCCGCGAGGTCTACGAAACCGGACGCCGAAACGAAGTCCAGGACCTCGACGAATAGGGCCTTGACCGCGGAAGCGCGTTCGCGTGAGTCCTCCGCTTCAAAGATGCGATCAATGCGTCGATCGACATCTGAGGCGTCTTCCCGATCGAGGATCGGCATCCTTAATTCTCCAACGATGATGAGTCCCTAATCCTACCGGCACACAGGTCAATGGGCCAGGATCGCCTGACGTTCCGCCGCACGAAGGCTCGCGTCGAACGCAAGCTCTGCGAGCGCCTCGCTCCCTCAGGCCCGCGGCTCAACTAAGCGCGACCCCGTCGCAACCCCGTTTCGCATTGTGACGCCTATCTGGCGCTGCTAAGATAAACGCCGGGTTTTCGCCCTTGTCCAGGGCGAAGGAGGGTGTCTTTGCATGCCTCAGCATGACGTGATCGTGATCGGCGGCGGTCTCGCCGGGATGCGGGCCGCTCAACAGGCCCAGGCCATGGGCGCAGACGTCGCCATGATCTCAAAAATATTCCCGACTCGGAGCCATTCAGCCGCCGCGCAGGGTGGGATCAATGCCGCGGTTGGCATCGAGGATTCGTGGGAAGTCCACGCCTACGACACCGTCAAAGGCAGTGATTACCTCGGCGACCAGGACGCCATCGAGGTGCTCTGCGAAGAGGGCCCCGCCGACATCATCGCCCTCGAACGAATGGGCGTTATCTTCAATCGCGACGGCGACGGCCGGATCGACATGCGCGCCTTCGGCGGCGCGTCCAACACCCGGACCTGCTACGTGGCAGACCAGACCGGCCAAGTCATCCTCCACGTCATGTGGGAGCAGCTCCTGAAGAGCGGCCTGAACGTGTACTCGGAGTGGTTCGTCACTGAGATCCTCCTGGAGGATGGACGCGTCTCCGGTTGCGTCGCGCTCGAAATCCCTACGGGAAAGATCGAGGTCTTCCGCTCCAGGGCGATCATCTTGTGCACGGGCGGGATCGGCCAGGTCTACCGCCCGACCACCAATGGCCTCGCTGTGACCGGCGACGGGCTCGCGCTCGCGTACCGTGCCGGGGCATCGCTCATGGATATGGAGATGGTGCAACATCATCCCACTACGCTCAAAGCGAACGGCGTGCTCATTACCGAGGGCGCGCGGGGCGAAGGCGCGTACCTGCTCAACTCCGCCGGCGAGCGGTTCATGGACAACTACGCGCCCAACATGAAGGAACTTGCCTCCCGCGACGTAGTCTCCCGCGCCGAGACGACTGAGGTCCGCGCCGGCAGGGCAGTGGACGAGGACTGTGTCCTGCTCGATCTGCGCCACCTCGGCCGTGACCTCATCATGACCAAGCTCACCCAGATTTACGAGCTGGCCCGTGACTACGCGAACTGCAATGTGCTGGAGGAACCGCTGCCCATCCGCCCAGGCCACCACTACATGATGGGTGGGATCAAGACCGACATCGACGGACGGACCTGGGACTCCTCCGGTGAGGGCCGCTGGAAGGGACCTGAGGGTCTCTTCGCTGCCGGAGAGACCGCTAACGTCAGCGTCCACGGCGGGAACCGCCTCGGCGGCAACTCGTTGCTCGACACGGTTGTCTTCGGGCGACGCTCCGGAGCCGCCGCCGTCGAACACGCCCGGTCCGTTCAGTGGGCGTCCATAAACGAGAACGCGGTGCGAGCGAGCCTCGAGAACCACATCAAAGAAATCTTCAATCGCCCCTCCGATGGCCTGCGCGCAGTGACACTCCGCAACGAGATGGGGACTGCCATGAATGACGGGATCGCGGTCTTCCGCAACGAGGAGGACATGCAGGCCGCCCTCGCAACGGTCCGGTCCATCAAAGAGAAACTCCCCGGCGTATCGGTCCATAACAAGGGCCGCGTGTTCAATACCGATCTGCTATCCGTCTTGGAGCTCGACTACATGCTCGATGTCGCCGAGACCATCGGTATGGGCGCGGTGACGCGCAAGGAGAGCCGCGGCGCGCACGCCAGAGAAGACTACCCGGACCGTGACGACGATGAATGGCTGAAGCACATCGTCGTCACCCGGTCCGCCGATGGCCAACCCGAAGTCGGGTCCCTGCCGGTCACCATGACCAAGTGGGAACCCACCGCGAGGACCTACTAGATGCAGACCAAACTTGACGTCTACCGGTACGACCCGGAATCCGATCAGGGTGAACACCGCCAGCAATACGAGGTCGAACTCCCCGAATACGGCACAGTACTCGACGCGCTGCTGGATATCCGCGACGAACAGGACGGGACGCTTTCACTCCGATGCTCCTGCCGCAGCGCAATCTGCGGTTCGTGCTCGATGAAGATCAACGGACAGTCCCGCCTCGCCTGTAAGACGCTCATCTCCCAGATCGAGAACGAGGGCGAGACCATCGCCGTCGACCCCATGGGCAACATGCCGGTCATCAAGGACCTCGTCGTCGACATGGATTCCTTCTGGGACAAGGTCAGATCGGTCGAGCCCTACCTCCAACCGCCGGGCCCGGAACCCGAGCGTGAGAACCTCGTCTCCAACGACGACATGATGCGTCTCGCCGTCGCCATGAACTGCATCATGTGTGGCGCATGCGTCTCGGATTGCACCGTGCTCGAAGTGGACAAGTCGTTCCTCGGCCCCGCGGCGCTCGCAAAGGCATTCCGGTTCGCCGCTGACCCTCGGGACGGCCACAAGGAAGAGCGCCTCCAAAGCTACGTCGAACCCTCGGGTATCTGGGATTGCACCCGCTGCTTCATGTGCGTCCAAGCCTGTCCCAAGGACGTCGAACCCATGGAGCGGATCATGGACCTGCGGGTCATGGCTATCGATGCCGGCATGACCGATTCCCGCGGCGCCCGTCACGTGGATGGATTCGCCGGCAGCGTCAAACACAGCGGACGGCTGGACGAGTTTGCCCTCGCCCGGAAGACCTATGGCTTCCCGCGCTGGGGGTTCGAGCTCGCCCCCATGGGCATCCGCCGCATGCTCAAACGCCGCATGCCGCCGATCATCCACAAGAGCATCAACACCGTAAAGAGCGTGACTCGAATCTTCGAGCGTTTGGGGGTCTAACAAAGAATGCGATACGCCTTCTGGCCGGGCTGCGTCTCCCGGGGCGGGACGCCCGAACTCTACCCCGCGGCAACCGCCGTCGCCGAGCGGGTCGGAATGGAATTGGTCGAACTCGACCAAGCCAACTGCACCGGCGCCGGCGTCCTCGGTGAACGCAACGACGAACTCGTCGACACCCTCAACGCACGGAACTTCGCCATGGCCGAACAGCAGGGACTGGACACGCTCCTCACCATCTGCTCCACCTGCCAAGGGGTCATGAGCGGCGTCAACTACAAGCTCCGCGAGAAACCCGAATACCTCGCCAAGATCAACGAGAACCTCCGCGAAGAAGGCCTCGAGTACAAGGGCACCGTGCGCGTGACCCATATGATGTGGGCTCTCGTTGAAGAAGTAGGCCTGGATGAGCTAAGGCGGATGGTTGTGAACCCCCTCGAAGGGGTGAAGGTCGCCCCGTTCTACGGGTGCTATGTCCTGCGGCCACGGTACGTACTCGGGTTCGACGAACACCCAGAGCGCGGCAACTACCTTGAGCAGATCATCGAAACGCTCGGAGCAGAGCCAGTCGACTACGACGGCAAGTGGCGATGCTGCGGCTTCCCGATCATGACCATCAACGAGGCCAACGGATTGAAAATGGTCGGCAACCACACCCAGGAGGCCCGCGACAAAGGCGCCCATGTCATGGTCACCCCATGCCCTCTCTGCCACATCAGCCTCGACGAATTCCAACCCAAAGCAGGCCGTGCCGCGGGCAGGTCAGCCAACATGCCGGTCCTCCACCTCCCGCAGATGATCGGATCAGCCATCGGTTTCAATGCGAAGCAGATGGGCCTGAAACGCCACATCATCTCCACAGAGCCGTTCATCCAACTCAGCGGGGTGCCCAAGGGGTAGCAAACTACTCCTGGCTGCCGATCATCCTCTTCGGCGCAGACTCGTAGGACGAACGGTTATCTCTATGGCGGACCGCGAAGACGCAGAGCAACGGGACTGTTGCCCAGTTGATTTCCTCGACCGCGTCTTCACACAACGCTACGCGCGCCGAGAGGTCAGAATCTACCGGAACGACGGCCTCGGCGAACGCGCTCGCATCCTCGTCGAACAGCTCGCCTCCCGGGGCATCCAGGACGCCTCCGTCCTAGACATCGGTGCCGGGGTCGGCGCCCTCAACCTCGAATTGCTCAAGAACGGCGCTGCCCGTGCCATCGCCGTCGACGCCGCACCGTCGAACGTTCTCGCCGCTGCCGAACTCGCCGCCGAGGCGGGCCTCTCCGACCGCACTGAGCGCCGCGTCGGCGACTTCGTCGAAATCCAAGACGAGTTCGACTCCGCGGACGTCGTCCTATTGGACCGTGTCATCTGCTGCTACCCGGACATGGATGCGCTCGTAGGCGCGGCGGGCGCCCGTACTGCCCGGTACTGTGGCCTCGCCTATCCCCGCTACACCTGGTGGGGCCGCCTCGGCTTCCGTGCCGTCAACATCTTCCAGACGCTCCGCCGCCACCCCTTCCGCGTCTACATGCACCACCCAGCCGCCATCGAACGCGTCCTCGCTGCCACCGGCCTACGACGCACCTTCAAATCGCAAGCTGGGTTCTGGGAGGTCGTTCTCTTCGAACGCTGATGAGTCACGCCGCGTTCGTTGGCGCAAGTCAGTCGCCTCGATCCAGCAGTAGGGCCAAGACCCTCTCGGTATCCGACAGGTCCGGCAAAACAAAGCTGGGGTTGAGCTTCGCGAGCTCCTCCACCGGATGCGAACCCGTGCCGACTGCCAGCATCAAAACCCCGTTGGCATTCCCGGCCTCTACGTCTGACGGCGAGTCCCCGATCAGGAAGACCTCTCCAGGACCGTAGACTCGCCCGGACCTCTCCTGGCAACTCGATATCGCGCTCGCCACCGCTTTGCGCCTCTCCGTGTGGTCCCCTCCGAATCCGCCGTCTTCAAAGAAGCCATCGAGACCGTATCTTCGGAGCTTGATGAACGCGGCCTCTCTGAAGTTTCCCGTCTGCAACCCCAGTTGGACCCTGACGTCCGATACCAGCGCTTCGAGCAGGTCAAGCACTCCGGGGCATACTCCCCCTTCGGCCCACGTCTCCAGGACTGCGCGTAGTTGATGGAAGTAAGCCGTTTTGAAATCAGACAGACCAGGGAGCTCCGTTGAGCCGCTCGGGACCAACCCCCATTTCTGGTAAACCTCGACCATCAACTGCAAGTCCATGGTCCCGGAAAATGGAACATCTTGAAACGCGTCGGGAATGCTGTGGACGTGCTCAAAAGCCATGTTCAGCGCTTGTCGGCTACTGTTAGTAACGCTGATCAGCGTTCGGTCAATGTCGAAGAGGACCAAACTCTGCAAATCGCGCACTCTCCCAGTTCTGAGTCACCGTCAGGACGGTCCGTGTGCCTAACTTTGCGCTTCGGTTAGCCCTCGGACAGGTTCGCCATCGCCTCCACGAGCTCGTTGACGGCCTCGACCGATCGGTCGAACCCCGCCTTCTCCTCAGCCGTAAGCTCAAGCTCAATGACGCGTTCCACGCCGCCAGCGCCTAGAACGACCGGCACGCCGACGAACACCCCACTCGTCCCGTACTGCCCATCCAGGTAGGCCGCCGCCGGAAGAACGCGCTTCTTGTCCAGCAGGATCGCGTCCGTCATCTGCAGCACCGCCGCCGACGGCGCATAGAACGCGCTGCCCGTCTTCAGCAAACTGACGATCTCGCCGCCGCCGTCGCGAGTCCGTTGGACGATCGCCTGGACCCTCTCGTCCGGAAGCCACATGCTCAATGGAATGCCACCTACGGTCGCGTAGCGCACCAACGGGACCATCGTGTCCCCGTGTCCGCCCAACACATAAGCCTGGACATCCTCGACGGAAACGCCCAATTCGCTCGCGATGAAGGTCCGCATCCGTGCGGTGTCCAACACGCCCGCCATGCCGACCACGCGCTCCTTCGGAAACCCCGACAACCGGTGCGCGTGGTAGACCATCGCGTCCAGCGGGTTCGATACTACTATCAGGATCGAGTCAGGGGAGTACCGCACGACCTCGCCGACCACCGATTCCATGATTCCCATGTTGGTCTTCAACAGATCGTCACGCGTCATCCCGGGCCTGCGCGCGATGCCCGCCGTGATCACGACCAGGTCAGAGTTCGCCGTTGGTCCGTAGTCGTTCGTTCCGATGACGCTGGAGTCGTAACCCAATATTGGCCCACTTTCGAGCAGGTCCAAGCCCTTTCCCTGCGGCAACCCCTCTACGACATCGACGAGAACAACATCGGCGTAATCGCGCTCCGCGATCCGCTGCGCAGCCGTCGCTCCGACATTCCCGGCCCCGACGACCGTGACCTTCTTCCGCATCCCTTCTTCCTCCTACCGCACCCATTTGGATCCCAGGCAGCACCCGGGCATCGACCGTTCGATCAGCGGCTCGCCTGCACCTTCTCGATGATCGCGTCCGCCATATCGCTCGTGCCGACCGCTGTCGGATCGTCGCGGTCTTGTTTGAAATCGTAAGTAACGTTTGTGCCCTCACGGATCACCTCCGCGACGGCACGCTCCACCCGCTCGGCCGCTTGTTGCTCTCCCAAGTGTCGCAACATCAACACGCCCGAGAGAATCGTGGCCGTGGGGTTCACGCGATTCTGGCCCGTGTACCGGGGCGCCGAACCATGCACGGGCTCGAACACCGCACCGAGCTCGCCGATGTTCCCGCCCGGCGCAAGGCCCAGTCCGCCGACCAGCCCAGCGCACAGGTCGGAAACAATGTCCCCATAGAGGTTCGGGCACGCGAGGACATCGTATTCCTCCGGCCGCGACACCAGTTGCATGCTCAGGTTGTCCACGATCCGGTCCTCGAACTCGATGTCTGGGTACCGCGAAGCAACCTCCCGCGCCACGTCCAAGAACATGCCGTCCGTGAACTTCATGATGTTGGCCTTGTGGACCGCGGTGACCTTCTTCCGGTTGTTCGCCACCGCGTAGTCGAAGGCATACCGCACGATGCGCTCGCTTCCTGTTACCGAGATCAGCTTCATCGTCAGCGCAGAATCACGCCGGAGCGGCGCGTTCAGCAGCTTCTCCGCCTCCTCGATGAACCGCTCTGTCTCGGGCGCCCCTCGCTCGAACTCGACGCCTGCGTACAGGTCCTCCGTGTTCTCACGGACCACGATGATGTCGACGTTCGTGTATCGAGACCGCACGCCGGGGTAGCTCTTCGCGGGGCGCAGGTTGGCGTAGAGGTCCAACTCTTTTCGAATCGCGACGTTGACGCTTCTGAATCCGGTTCCAACCGGGGTCGTCAGCGGTCCTTTGATCCCGACCTTATTCCGCCGGATCGAGTCCAACACGCGCTCGGGCAGCAGTTCGCCTTCACGCTTGAATACGTCCTCGCCCGCCTCCTGGACATCCCAATTGAACTCCACTCCCGTGCTCTCAAGTACGCGCCGGTTGGCCCCGGAGACCTCCGGCCCAACCCCGTCACCCGGGATCAACGTCACGTCGTAGGCCACTCTTCCCTACCTCCTCCGTCGTCGCACACCGCGGCGCGAGCGACAGCCGTTATGCGCCCTCAGGCGCAGGTCCGATAACTGCCAGAACATCTCCTCGGCTGACACGGTCCCCCGCCTGCCGCGGCAACTCCAGAACAACGCCCTCGGTGGGCGATGGCAGCAGGTTCTGCATCTTCATCGCCTCAATGACCACCACCGTGTCGCCGGCCTTGATCTCCTGTCCAACCTCCACCTCGTACGAGATCACAAGGCCCGGCATCGGTGCCGTGATCAACGCACCGCCCTCGGGTGCTGAAACCGCCGATGCGGCATGCGGAGTCGGTGGCGGTGGGGCAGGCGCCGGCGCTCCCGCTGCGGCGCCACTCACCCGTGTGCGCGCGCGGACGTCGGGGTCGTCCCCCGTCGGGTCGACGATCACCTGGTACGTCTCCCCCGAGACATGGATGTTGTATGTTCGTGCTCGCGGGCTTGGTGTGGTCGCCGGCGCGGCGGCGACCGTTGTGCCTCCCGCAACAGGCGGTGGCCCGGGTTGGACCTCCGCCGGTGGCTCTTCCAGGCCATGCTTCCATCTCAGGAACTGCCGACCAGTCACCGGATACAGCGCACAGATCAGGACGTCGCCCTCATCCTTTGCGAGGTCTCTCACTTCGGCGCGCACACGTTCCAGTTCCGGCTCCAGAATGTCTGCTGGCCGGCCGGTGGTTGGTGTTTCGCCCCGGTCGTAGCCACGCAACACGGTTGCAACCACCTCGGCGTCCATGGGAAGCGGTGGCCGCCCATACAAGCCAAATGCGTAGTCCTTCACTTGCGCGCTTACCATGTTGTAGCGACCAAATAAGACGTTCTGCACCGCCTGGATCCCGACGATCTGGCTGGTCGGCGTCACGAGTGGCGGAGATCCAAGGTCAGCCCGCGTTCGCGGCAGTTCCTCCAGGACCTCGTCCAACCGGTCGATCGCCTCCGCTTCTTCCAACTGCGATGACAGGTTCGTCGTCATTCCGCCCGGCACCTGGTGCGTTAATACCGCCGTGTCGACCAGGCTGAACGCCTGCCCGGAATGCAGGTGCTTATAACTTTTCTGCAACACTCCCTCTAACGCCCGTCCCGCTTCGATCAACGCGTCCAGTGCGAACCCAGGGTCCCGTTCGGTTTCCCCAAGCGTCACCACCAACGGCTCTATCGGTGGGTGGGATGACCGCAGCGCCAGCGGTGAAAGGGCGGTGTCGACAATGTCCACTCCCGCCTCAATCGCCTTCAGTTGGGTCATCTGCGCCATACCGGACGTGTAGTGCGAGTGCAGTTGCACCGGAATCGAAATCGCATCCTTCAGCGCGCTGATGAGTTCATAGGCGTCGTAGGGCGCCAGCAGCCCAGCCATGTCCTTCAGGCACAACGAATGTGCCCCCATACTCTCGATCGTTTTCGCCTTCTGGACGAAGTACTCCCGGTTGAACACCGGCCCGCCCATGCGTTGCTCGGTTACCGAGTAGCACACCGTCCCTTGGATGTGCTTCCCTGAATCCGCGATCGCCTTGAATGCGGTCTCGAAGTTGCGCTCGTCGTTCAACGCATCGAACACCCGAAAGATGTCGATCCCGGTCTCGGCTGCGTACTTGACGAATGCTTCGACCACATCGTCCGGATAGTTCCGATACCCGACGAGGTTCTGCCCACGGAGCAGCATCATGAACGGCGTCTTCGGTGCTGCCTTCTTCAAGTCCCTCACGCGGTCCCATGGGTCCTCGTTCAGGAACCGCGTCATCACATCGAACGTCGCGCCTCCCCACACCTCGAGCGACGCGAACCCGATGTCGTCGAGCAGCCCGATCACTTCTAAAATGTCGGCCGTCCGCATACGTGTCGCCAGCATGGACTGGTGACCATCCCGCAAGCTCAAATCCGTGATCTGAACTCGGCCCGAGCCAGCACGGAACCCCGTCCCGTTCTGGGGTGTCATCATCCGGTCACCCTCCATGGCGCTCGACGCCATCCGAGCTCCCCGATCGACAAACTCGGGACGTTCCGCCTCCCGTCAAAACGGCTTGCCATCTGCGCTCGGCGCCCGTAGGCGCGCCACCGTGTATCGAGAGCGGACAGATCACGCAACGGTGCCGCGTCGGCCTCATACGCCGCGACCGCGGCGACGATTGCTGCGTGCAAGCTGGGGTTCAACGTGCCGGACGAGGTCACTACAAAGGGATGTTGCCGTGCTTCTTCGGCGGAAGTGTGTCGCGTTTGTTTTGCAGCATCTCAAGCGCCCGGATGATCGCCTTCCGCGTCTCCGCCGGGTCGATCACGTCCTCGATGTAGCCGCGCCCTGCCGCAATATAGGGGTTCGCGAAACGCTCTTGATATTCGCTGATTGCAAGCTTTCGCTCCGCCTCCGGATCTTCCGCGGTCCGGATACGGTCTCGATAGATGATATTCACGGCGCCCTCGGATCCCATCACCGCGATTTCCGCTCCCGGCCACGCATAGTTGATGTCCCCCCGCAACGCCTGTGACGACATGACCAGGAACGCGCCGCCGTACGACTTCCGTGTAACGACACTTACCTTCGGAACCGTCGCCTCCGCGTACGCGTACAGCAGCTTCGATCCGTGGTTGATGATCCCGCCATGTTCCTGGTCCACGCCCGGGAGGTAACCGGGGACGTCCGTCAGCGTAACCAGAGGGACATTGAAGCAGTCGCAGAAACGGACGAACCTGGCTGCTTTGATGGCCGCCTTGATGTCCAGCGCCCCCGCCAGCACCATCGGCTGCTGACCCACGATGCCCACTGCACGCCCAGCCATGCGCGCGAAGCCAACCACGATATTCGGGGCCCACAGCTCGTGGACCTCCAAGAACTCTCTCTCGTCGATCATCTCCCGGATAACGTCTCGCATGTCGTACGGCTGATTCGGGTTGATCGGGACAATCTCCCGCAGCGCTTCGGTCGAACGGTCCGGAGGGTCTAGCGAGTCGAATGTTGGCGGGTCCTCCATGTTGTTCGACGGCAGGAAGCTCAAGAGCGAACGGACGAGTTCGAGCGTGGTCTCCTCCCCGCTCGCCGAGAAGTGCGCCACACCGCTTGTGACCGTGTGCGCCATCGCGCCGCCCAACTGCTCGTGCGTGACCTCTTCGCCTGTCACGGCACGGATCACGTCCGGACCCGTGATGTACATCTGTCCGACGCCGTTCTCCATGATGATGAAGTCCGTGAGCGCTGGGCTATATACAGCACCGCCCGCCGACGGGCCCATGATCAGCGAGATTTGCGGGACCACCCCAGACGCGAGCACGTTCCGTTGGAACACCTCACCGTAACCCGCAAGGCTGTCCACACCTTCTTGTATCCGGGCGCCGCCGGAGTCGTTGATGCCGATCACCGGATGCCCGTACTTCATCGCGAAGTCCTGCAGCTTCGTGATCTTCTGCGCCGCAGCCAAAGACAGCGTCCCGCCTAGGACCGTGAAATCGAACGAGTAAACGACCACGGTCCGGCCGTCGACCTTCCCATACCCTGTCACCACCGAATCTCCCAGGATTCGCCGGTCCGCGAGCCCGAACTCGGACGTGTTGTGCGTCACGAACGCCCCGATCTCCATGAAGGAATCGGTGTCCAATAACAGGTCTATCCGTTCGCGCGCCGTCAGCTTGCCCCGGGAGTGCTGCCGCTCAACCGCGGCGGCGCCTCCGCCAGCCCGTGACGCCTCGCGCATGCGCGAAAGCTCGGCGAGCTTTTCCTCCATTGTCATTGAGGTCTAGAAACCCCCAAAGGGTGGGTCAAAACGGGCAGAACGGGCCGTCGCGATGGTAGCAGAGCGCTATTCGGCATGACAATGGAACCGAACCGCGCGGACGGTTCGGAACGCCGCGATATGATGGCCGCCACCTGCGGAGGAAGCACGTGATCACGAACGCAGCACCCGCGCCGACGACCATCGGCGGCCGAACTTTCGTCTGGGGCACGCGGACGTTTGTCGTGGGGGTCATCAACGTCTCCCCAGAATCCTTCTCAGGAGACGGCATCCGGGACGTCGAAACCGCGCTCCGGCAGGGGGCCACCTTCGTCGAGCAGGGAGTCGATATCCTCGACGTGGGCGGCCAGTCTACGCGTCCGATGTATTCCGCCAATGTCGAAGCCTCCCTCCGGGGGGCCACCTCCGCCGCGCAGTACGTCGAGATCGAACCGGAAGAGGAGGCAGACCGGGTCGTGGAAGTCATCCGTCGGCTCAGCGCCGATGCCGGCGTGCCGGTCAGCGTTGATACCTATAAGCCCACCGTCGCGCGCCGTGCAATTGACGCTGGGGCGTCAATGATCAATGACGTTTGGGGCTTGAAACGCGACCCCGCGTTGGCGCGCGTAGCGGCGGAGGCCGGGGTCCCGATGGTCCTCATGCACAACCAGGACGGCACGGCGTACGGCGATCTCATCCGCGACGTGTGCGAGAGCCTAGCCACCAGCATTGCGACGGCACGGGAAGCCGGCGTCACCGACGACCACATCATTGTCGACCCTGGTTTCGGGTTCGGGAAGACCGTCCCTCATAACCTCGAGATAGTCAGAAGGCTCGCTGAGTTCAAGCGGTTCGGAAAGCCAATCATGCTCGGGTCATCGCGCAAATCCACGATTGGCCACGTGCTCGATGAACCCACCGATCGCAGAATCGAAGGGACCGCAGCCACGGTAGCGGTCGGCATCCAGAATGGAGTTGACCTCGTGCGCGTCCATGACGTCGAGGCCATGACCAAGGTGGCACGCATGACCGACGCAATCGTCCGCGGGTTTGCCAACAGGGGAGGCAGACTGACTGCTACGCGTTCCGCGGATGCCGGCCAGGTCACCGGTGGTCGGTCCTGGGTCTGCCTCGGGTTGGGGTCGAACCTCGGTGACCGGCGCGGGATTATTGAACGCGCCGTCAGAAACCTTGGTTCGCTCATGCGCATCGATCGCGTGTCATCCCTGTACGAAACGGACCCCATCGGGTTCCCTGACCAGCCGCCCTTCTTGAATGCGGCCATCTCCGGACGCACCGAGCGCTCGCCCCAGCAGTTGCTGTCGGGCGTGAAGGACCTCGAGCGCGGGGCCGGTCGTGTCCCCACGGTCAGGAACGGGCCGCGCTCATTGGACATCGACATCCTGCTCTTCGGGGTCGGTCAACCCCCGACTGGGGGCGTGGTCCTGCGCACCCCCAACCTCGTGGTCCCGCACCCGCGGTTGCACGAACGGGGGTTCGTCCTCATCCCGCTAGCGGAAATCGAGCCGCTGCTTGTGCATCCGGTCTTGGGTCAGCCCGTAGGGGACCTGGCCGCCGATATTGGCTCGGCGGGTGTGCGGAAATGGCTCCCGGAAGGCGCTCCGCCGGACCCCGATTCCAAATAGGGCTCAAGTAGCCGCAGCTATACTGGCGGCGCCATGGATCCCAAGTTCATTCGGAACTTCTCAATCATCGCCCATATCGATCACGGGAAGTCCACGCTTGCGGACCGCCTGCTCGAACGGACCCGGACGATCGATCGGCGGGAGATGCAGGAGCAACTCCTCGATCAGATGGACTTGGAACGCGAACGCGGCATCACCATCAAGGCGCAGGCCGTCCGCATGCTCTATGAATCCACCGACGGCAACACCTACCAACTCAACCTGATCGACACGCCCGGCCACGTGGATTTCAGCTACGAGGTATCCCGCAGCCTGGCTGCTTGCGATGGTGCCGTTCTCGTTGTTGATGCCTCACAGGGCATCCAGGCACAGACGCTTGCTCACACGCTGGTGGCAATGGACCTGGGCCTTGACTTCGTTCCCGTAATCAACAAGATCGATCTCCCTTCTGCCCGAGCCGACCAGGTGACCGAGGAGCTGGGCGATGTCCTGGCGATCCCCCCAGAAGACATCATCTACGCGTCGGCCAAGGAGGGCAGGGGAGTCGACGATGTCCTTGAAGCGATCGTGCGCTCGGTTCCACCACCGAAGGGAGACACTGAAGCGCCGCTTCGTGCCCTAGTCTTCGACTCGAAGTACGACTCCTACAAGGGCGTCATTGCCTACGTCCGCGTAGTCGACGGCAACATCGGACGTGGCGAGAAGCTGCGGCTCATGTCGAACGGCCGCGAGATCGAACCGCTGGAAATTGGCGCGTTCAGCCCTTGGCTCACGCCGACCGACAACGGCCTACGGTCCGGCGAAGTCGGGTACGTCGCCACCGGTCTCAAAGATGTCCGCGATTGCCGCGTCGGCGACACTTTGACGCTCGCCCGGACCGGCGCGCCCAAGGCGCTCGCGGGATATCGACCCCTCAAACCCGTCATCTTCGCTGGCTTCTACCCGGCCGACGGCACCGACTATCAGGATCTCCGCGACGCCCTCGAGAAACTGCAGCTCAACGACGCCGCGCTCCACTTCGACCTCGAAAACTCCCTCGCCCTCGGGTTCGGGTTCCGGTGCGGCTTCCTGGGGCTGCTCCACATGGAGATCGTTCGTGAACGGCTCGAGCGCGAATACAGCCTCGATATCTTGATTACCGCACCTACCGTTGCGTACGAGGTCCTCAAGACCGACGGCAACGTGCAAGTCATAGAGAACCCGGCTCAACTGCCGAATTCCACCGCCGTCGAGAGCATCAGCGAGCCATGGATCCGGGCGGCGATCCTCGCCCCGAACGAGGTCGTCGGCCCAATCATGGAGCTTATGGGCGGACGGCGCGCCGAGTACAAGAAGATGGAGTACATCCAGATCGGAGCCGGGTCGGTCGGTGCAGGCGCGCGGGTCATTATCGAGTACGAAATGCCGCTCGCCGAGATGCTCGCCGACTTCTTCGACCAGTTGAAGTCCAGGACACAGGGGTACGCGTCGCTCGATTACGAACTCATCGGGTCACGCCCATCGGATCTCATCCGGCTGGATATCCTCGTGAACGAGCAGGTGGTCGACGCCCTCGGGTCCATCTGCCACCGGGCTGACGGGTACCCACGGGGGAAGGCGCTGGTCGCCAAGCTGAAGGACACGATTCCCCGGCAACTCTTCGATGTGCCCATCCAAGCCGCGGTTGGCGGAAAGATCATCGCTCGCGAGACCGTCCGTGCCCTCCGGAAGAACGTGCTCGCAAAGTGCTACGGTGGAGACGTCACCAGGAAACGGAAGCTGTTGGAGAAACAGGCCGAAGGCAAACGGCGTATGCGCCGCATCGGCAACGTCGAGGTGCCCCAAGAGGCATTCCTCGCCATGCTGAAGCTGGAGAGCGACTAGCCTGACGTGGTGTCGCCTCCGCGTCTCTCGCCCGACTGGGACTGGAGAGTCCGGGCCGGAACACCAGCGACTGCGGTCCCAGGCGGAACGTCCACGGTCACGACTGACCCTGCTCCCGTTGACGCCTCGTCACCGACCTTGACCGGCGCAACAAGCATCGTGTCGCTCCCGATAAACGCCCGGCGACCAACAACGGTGCGGTGTTTGTCCACACCGTCGAAGTTGCAGGTCACCATGCCCGCGCCCAAGTTCGTCTCGTCTCCGACCTCTGCATCGCCGACGTAGCCGAAATGGCCCATCAACACCCCGCGTCCAAGCGTGCTCTGCTTCACCTCGGCGAAGTTGCCGATGTGGACGCCCTCGCCCAGGTGAGCACCGGGACGGAGGTGCGCGAACGGGCCCACGTCGACGCGGTTCTCCACCGTGGCCTCCTCGAGCACGGAGTTCCAGATACGGCACTCGTCCCCGGTCCTGGATCCGTCGATCTGTGCTCCTGGACCGATCGTGCAGGCTTCGCCGATCTCACTTGCTCCCGTTATGTGCGTTCCGGGCAGAATGCAGGTATCCCTCCCGACCGTAACCTCGGCGTCGACGTATGTCGTCTCCGGATCGACGATCGTGACGCCCGACAACATCAGCCTCTCGAGCGTCCGCCCGCGCAGTTCGCGCTCAGCGTCCGCGAGGTCCACTCTTGTGTTGATGCCGAACCCTTCCCACGGGTCCGACACCACGTAGCATGCGGCAGGCTTTCCCGATCGATGTGCGAGCTCGGCCAAGTCCGTCAAGTAGTACTCCCCGGAATCCCGCGGGTCTAACGCCGGCAGCGTGGAACGCAGCCACTCAACGTTCAAGACGTAGGCGCCCGCGTTCACGACGTCGGCAATCATTCCTGGCTCATCCTCAGCCTCCACAATGCTGGCGACGGAGCCATCGTCATTCAGCATCACGGCGCCGAGCCCAGTCGAAAGCGCTTCCTCGGTCCCCAGCACGACCATCGCCGCACCCGGAGCGCTGCCGGCACGCACGATCTCAAGGAGGCTCTCGGACGACATGAACGGCGTGTCGCCATTGATTACCAAGATCTGCTCCGGTGGCGAATCGCCGAACGAGGCAAGTGCCGCCATCACCGCGCCCCCGGTCCCGTCGCGCTCGTGCTGTACGGCGTAGCGATATCCGTCTCCCAACACCGCCGGCACGTCCCCGTTGCCGTCATGGACGATGGTCACGGGCCCAATGTTTGCTGCGGACGCCGCGTCGAGGACATAGGAAATGATGCGTCGCCCCCCGAGGAGGTGAAGCGGCTTCGGGGTCCGAGAGTTCATGCGTGTCCCGGCGCCAGCGGCCAGTACTACACACGCCCACTTCGAACCGTTCGATCCGGTCGTCTCGGCCATAGCTCAGCCTCATCCCACGGGCGTCGCCCGTCGTTGTGATCGCGGCGCAATGCTATCCACGCGCCAAGAGCAGGGTCAACGACACGCGGTCGTAACCGCTACTCACCGTTGAGAAACTTGACGGGTCGCACGCCGCCAATCTCGTGCTAAATCGCCCCCAGGACACCGGTGGGAGACCACACTCCGCGCCCGCGCCCAGTTGACGCGCTCGAGGGGCACGAAGAGAATGGCCCTCTCCGAGTGAGAGGAGGATCATCGTGACTGGCGACAGCGAACGACGCGAAACGATCCTGATGTACGGCACCACCTGGTGCCCAGATTGCGCCCGGTCTAAACGGTTCCTCGACAAACGGTCACTCGCGTACGACTGGGTGGACATCGAGGCCGTTCCGGAAGCCCCGGACATCGTCCGGGACTTGAACAAGGGCCTGCAGGTCGTTCCCACTATCGTCCTGCCGGACGGTAGAGTCCTCGCGGAACCGTCGGACCGTGAACTAGCAGCAGCGCTTGGCCTGGGTTCCTGATCCGCGAACGCGTGCTGGTGGGGTAGGGAACCGCACAATGCAGCTCTTCAACACGCTGACGCGGGCGAAAGACGAAATCCGCACGATCGAGCCAGGTGTGCTCCGGATGTACACCTGCGGCCCAACCGTCTACCGGTACATCCACATTGGGAACGTCCGCGCATTCCTCGTTGCCGACCTCATCCGCCGCGCCTTTGCCGCACAGGGCTACGAAGTCCAGCACATCAAGAACATCACCGACGTCGGCCACATGCGACAGGAGATGCTGGAGCAGGGCGAAGACAAGGTGATCGCGGAAGCATTGGCCCAAGGCAAGACGCCATACGAGATCGCACAGTTCTATACGGACGCCTTTCTGCAGGACGAATCGCGTTCAAACATCCTCCCGGCCCAGGCCTTCCCGAAGGCAACGGATCACGTGCCCGAGATGATCACCATGGTCCGCCAGCTCCTGGACCGCGGCCACGCCTACACCGTGGAAGGCAATGTCTACTTCGATGTCGGGAGTTTCCCGTCCTACGGGAAGCTCTCCGGCAACGTCATGGACACCCTCCTGGCTGGCGTCCGCTCCGAAGCGGACCCTCTGAAGCACAACCCCGTCGATTTCACGCTCTGGAAAGCTGCGGAGACCGGGCGCGAGATGAAGTGGCCCAGCCCGTGGGGCGAAGGGTTCCCCGGTTGGCACATCGAGTGCTCTGCCATGTCGACCAAGTACTTCGGTGATCAGTTCGACATCCACACCGGTGGAGTGGACAACATCTTCCCCCATCACGAAGGCGAGATCGCCCAGAGCGAGGGCGCCCTCGGCCGGCAGGTGGTGAGCTACTGGGTCCACTGCCAGCACGTGCTGGCCGCCGGACAGAAGATGGCGAAATCAGCCGGAAACGCCTACACCCTCTCGGAGCTTGAGGAACGTGGGTTCCAACCGCTCGCGTACCGCTACCTCTGCCTCACCAGCCACTACCGGTCGAGGCTGAACTTCACCTTCACCGCGCTTGTCGCGGCGCAACGCGCGCTCGACAAGCTGCTTCGGTGGGCACTGTTCTGGAGCCGCAACGCCGACGGCGGTGCCGAGGATGGCGCTCCCAGGGCAGAACACTGGCGGTCCGCGTTCTGGGAAGCCATCAACGACGACCTCGCGACGCCCAGGGCGCTGGCTGTCGTATGGCGGATGGCCCATGACGCAACGGTCACTGGATCCCAGAAACTCGCCCTGCTCCTGGACTTCGATCGCGTCTTGGGGCTCGAAGTCGCCTCCTGGCTCCGTGAGAACGCCCCGATCCCTTCGCCAGTCGGGGCGCTCGCGACGAAAAGGGCTGACTTCCGCGCAAGTGCCGAATACGAGTCGGCGGACGATCTCCGCCGCGAGGCAGCGGTTCGCGGGTATCTGATTGAAGACGCGAAGGACACCGCGACACCCACCATATTCCCCTTCCCGCATGGTCAGTCCGACGCGATCGCGCGTCTCGCGAAAGCGGTGCCCACGCCCAAAGTCGTTCCCTCTCGGTTGGACCGGCCGAACGAGTTCGACGTCAGCGTTGTCGTGAACGCCGTCGGGTGGCCGGACGACGTCCGCCGTGTTGTCGCTGATTCCCTGACGTACCTCACCGGACACTCCGGTGAGGTCATTGCGATCGATAACGGGACCGCCGATGGCACGTGGGAGGCCCTCGACGCGATGTCCGAGCAGGACAAACGTCTCACCGTTGTCCATACCGACCACGCCCTCGGCGAAGCGCCCGCGCGGAACATCGGCTTGAAGCTCGCCCTCGGTCGTGTCGTCGTCATTCTGGATACCAGCGTCGGCCTCGACGGCGACGTCTTCACACCAATGCTGAAGGCGCTCGACGATCCCGACATCGGAATGATCGGCACGTGGGGCCTCATTACCGAGGACTTCAAGGACTTCGAAGAGGTCGAAGACGGGGAGGTAGACGCCCTACAGGCGTACTGCAGCGCGTTCCGGAGGACCGATCTTCGAAGGGTCGGCCTCATGGACGAGCGGTTCGTCTTCTACAGGAATCTCGATGTGGACTTCAGCTTCCAGTTCCGCGATCAGGGCTTCAAGGTCGTGGCGTCATCCGAGCTGCCAGTTACCAGGTATGTCCACCGCGTGTGGGAAGAGCTCGCCCCCGACGAACGCGAGAAGAAGAGCAAGAAGAACTGGGCGCGTTTCTTCGAGAAATACCACCACCGGAACGACCTCCTCGTCACTCCCGGTGCCGCCGGCTACCAACACCCCGAAGAGGGCGCGGGCAGCGGGCACGACCACTAAGTCCTAACTCCCTCTCCCGGGTCGCGAACACGTCGCGGACCAGGTACGCGCACCGCGCGAGTCACCGTTCACCGCGGGACAATATCGACGCCCGCTAACGCCCGCTCCACGAGCGAGGCTATATCGAGTTCGCGCTCGGCACGCTCCGCAGCAGCCGGTGTCGATCTGAGCACCGGATGCGCCGGTACGAACAGCGAGCAACAGTCCTCGTCGGGCTCGATCGAAACCTCGTACGTACCGATGGCCCGCGCTTCCTGGACGATCTCCTCCTTGTCCATCCCGATCAACGGTCGGAGGATCGGCATGCCGGCCGGCGCATCCACCGTCGCGATGTTCTCCAACGTCTGACTGGCGACCTGGCCAACACTCTCCCCACTCACCAGCGCGAACGCCCCCTGGTCTCGGGCTATCGCTTCAGCGATCCGGACCATGAATCGCCGGTAGATCACCACCCGGTACGCGGCAGGGACAGCCGCGATGATCTCGCGTTGAACATCGGCGAACGGCACCAAGAAGAGCCGCGCCGCAGGCTGGAACCGGTCCAGGATTCGCACCAGGCGTATCGCCTTCTCCCGCGACGAGGCGTCCACCAGCGGGAAACTATGAAAATGCACGAACGTCACCGGCGATCCCCGCCGTAACATCCGCCCAGCCGCGACCGGCGAGTCGATCCCCCCCGAAAGCAGGACCGCGACCCGGCCCGATGAACCGACCGGCAGTCCGCCAGGCCCGGGTTCCGCGCCCGAGTACACGTACGCGGCCTGGGACCTGACGTCGATGTAGATCGTTAAGTCCGGGCGCTCCAGGTCGACCTTGGCGCCGGTCAGACCCTCGACAAAACGCCCTAGCTCCACATTGATCTCCGGCGAGGTCAGCGGGAATCGCTTGTCCGCGCGCCTCGCCGCAATCCGGAACGACCCGAACGGCTCGTCCGCACCCTCGATGAACTCGCGCACCCCTGCCCGCAGATCGTCCGGCTCGCGCCCGATTCGTTGAGCGAAGATGAACCGCGCCACGCCAAATGTCCTCCCAATCCCGGCCCGCAGGCCCTCCGGCGGCGTGCCCTCCGGGGCGGTGACGACAATCTGCCCCTGCTCCGCACGCACCGTCACCCTGCCGGCGCTCGTGAGGGAGCGCTTCAAATTCCCGACGAGTTTGTTCACGAAGGCCGGTCGGTTCCGACCCTTGAGACCCACCTCGTGATACCGCACCAACACCTGCATCGTCGTAGCTCGTCCAACCTCCCCGCGTCTCAGATCCGAACCATCCTACGCGCCGTCTGAGCTGCCCGGTTCCTTGACACGGCTTGGAACCCGGTCGTATCGTCGAACGACCGATCAAGGAACAGCGCGAATATGCGCAAAACGGGGGTTGGGATGGCTGAGAAAGATCCAGTAACCGGATACGAGTTCGCCGACTCAGAAGTTACCCAGATTGACGAGGGGAACCCTCGGGTAGGTACCAAGTTCCGCCACGACGGGAAGTGGTACTACTTCAAGAGCCTCTCCGAGCGACAGAAGTTCATCGGTAACCCTGACGCCTTCCTGGGCGGTGGCGAAAAGAGCGAAGGCGGAAACGACTGATCCAACGCGAAGGAACACCGCCAGTCATCAAAACCGGCCTCTGTCAGAGGGGCCGGTTTTCTTTCGCGCCGCCCGCAAGGTCTACGCTGCAGCCGAATCCCGTTGGTCCGCCAACCCCAATACCCGCGAGTACGCCGCGACCAACTGGATGTCGATCCGCGACCCTGTTAACGGAATGCGCACGTCAGGGACAATGCCGGCGTCTTGGATCATCCGCCCATCCGGAGTGAACCAACGCGCAACTGTCAAATACAGGGCCGAACCGTCGCTGAGCTCCCTGAACGTCTGGACCGACCCCTTCCCGTATGTCCGGGTACCAAATACGTCAGCTCGGCCATGCGCTTGGAGCGCGCCCGCCACAACCTCCGCCGCGCTCGCCGAGTGACCGTTCACCACGACGACGAGCGGGATCTCCGTAGCGACACCGCCTTCCTGCACCACCCAGTCTTCCCGCCGCTCGTCGTTCCGAATCTCGTACATCACGATCCCGCCTGAGAGAAACTCGCTCGCCACGCTCGTGGCGGCGTCCAGACTCCCCCCCGGGTTGTACCGCATGTCCAGCACGATCCCCCTCACGCCCTCTCCGATCAGCGACTCCAGCTTCCGGCGGAACTCTTCCCCCGTCTCTCGGTGGAACCGAAACAGCCAGATATAAGCAATATCCCCCTCGAACACTTCGCTGCGGAACGAGGGCTCCGGGATCGTTGCCCTCGTCACGATCACGTCACGAGGCTCGCTCTCCCCAGCTGGCAGGACGCTCAACCGCACGTCGCTCCCCGGCGGACCCTTCACCAACTCGACGATCTTCTGAACAGAGAAGCCGACTGTAGATCGATCGTCCACAGCCTGGATGACGTCTCCAGATTTCAACCCGGCGCGCTCCGCCGGCTCCCCGACGAACACTTCCTCGATCATCGGCCCAGCCGACGTCTCGATTACGAATGCGCCGATCCCCTCATACGGGTCGCCTTCGAAATAATCTCTGACTGATTCGAACTCGTCCGACGACAAATAACGCAGCGCAGGGTCCGCCGCCGCTCCCAGCCCCGCGATGGCGGCCCGGGTCAGCATCTCCGTCGACACCGGCGACCCGTCGTCGCGCAACAACTGCCACGCCCGCCACACGTCGTCCAACCCGTTTGGGACCGAAGAGGGTGGTGTACCAATCACCGACTCCAGTCGGTCCGACAGCGAAATCGGGTCATGGTCCGCCACAATCGCCATGTGTTGCACCGCCCGCGCCGCTGCTCCGGGAGTCCGTGATTCGGCCAGCTCACGTTCGGTACCCAGCGCACGCCAGGCTTCCCAAACGGTTGCGAAACGACCATCGTCCGCCGCCTCGGCTCGCTGCTCAGCGGGCGCGACCAGCAGGACGCGGAACGCCACCGTAACGGCCAAAAACAGCGCTAAGAACGTAACGAACAGTCCCGGGCGGGAGCGTTGACTGGCGTCGGTCACATGCTCGATTTCTGGATGGTCCATGTGTGCTCAGACACCGCGTTCTATCCCCCGCGGCTAGTCTACACAGCCGCGCTCCGTATAATGGACCCGCATCGGAAACGACACGAGCGAGGACACATGGGGACCGTCGGAAACACGCTGAAGACCTTCGCGCTGCTCCTCGTACTCTCATTTCTGCTGCTGATCACCGGATTCCTAATTGGGGGAATCGGCGGCATCGTCATTGGTCTCGTGGTCGCCCTCGCCATGAACGGCGCCGCCTTCTGGGGCAGTGACAAGGTCGCGCTCAAGATGTACCACGCCCGCGAGGTCTCGCCCGACGAGGAACCAGGCCTCCATCGGATCGTCGACCAGCTTGCACTCGACTCCGGGCTGCCGAAACCACGCGTCCACATCATCGACGATCCGTCTCCCAACGCCTTCGCCACTGGCCGGAGCCCCCAGAAAGCGTCCGTCGCCGCGACACGAGGCATCATGCAGATCCTCGATCGCGACGAGCTCGAAGCGGTCATGGCCCACGAGCTCGGCCACGTAGGCAATCGCGACACACTCATCATGACCGTCGTCGCCGTCATCGCCACAGCAATCTCGATGATCGCCATGTTCGGCAGGTTCAGCATGTTCTTCGGCGGAATGCACGGCGGCAGGAGCAGCGGCGGAGCCGGGATCATCGGATTGCTGATCGTCGTCATCGTCATGCCCATCGTCGCGCTCATGGTCCGGTCGGCTATCTCGCGAACACGTGAGTTTCAGGCGGACGCATACGGAGCCCGCCTCAGCGGCAATCCCGACGCCCTGGCCCGAGCGCTTGAGAAGCTCGAAACAGCAGCCCACGTTCAGCCCATTCGCGTCCCCGAAGCGACCGGAGAAGCTACGGCCCACCTGTTCATCGTGAACCCACTGTCGGGTAGGGAGGCGCTGAGCAGCATGTTCACCACCCACCCGTCCACGAGCGAACGCGCGCGCCGGCTCCGCGCCATGGTGCCGGAAGGCGGACAGGCGATGAGGCGCCCCGGTGCGGGAGGGCGCAGGCCCCAGGGCGGCAGTCCATTTGCCTAACCGCTCCATGACCCTCACCAAGACCAAGGGCAAAATCGTCCCCGTATCGGCCGTACGGGCTCCAGAACGGGCCCTCGTTGTCGGCGCAGAGGTCAGACGGCCCGGAGCATCTCGCTCGTGGACGCTTGAGGACTCCGTCGCAGAACTCGCCTCCCTGGCGGCGAGTGCCGGTGCCGACGTCGTTGGTTCGACCATCCAGCGGCTCCAACGGCCCACACACATGTATGTCGGGAAAGGCAAGCTGCTGGAGATCAAGGAAACTGCAGAGGAACTCGACGTAGGAACTGTCGTCCTCGATGATGAGCTCTCAGCCGCCCAACAGCGAAACCTCGAAGAGGCGTTGCCAGGCCTCAAGGTACTCGACCGCACTGCGCTCATCCTCGACATCTTTGCCCAACGCGCGAACACGCGGGAAGGCCGTCTTCAAGTAGAACTCGCGCAACACGAATACCTGCTGCCAAGGCTGGTCGGTCAATGGAGCCACCTCGAGCGTCTCGGTGGCGGAATCGGCACGCGCGGCCCCGGAGAATCCCAGTTGGAGACAGATCGCCGCCTCGTGCGCCAGCGGATCCACCGCCTCCACCGGGAATTGGACGACGTGCGCCGCCGCCGCGCCCACTACCGGGGCGAACGCCGCCAGCGTGGCTTGCCCGCCGTCTCCCTGATCGGCTACACCAACGCCGGCAAGAGCACGCTGATGAACGCCTTGACCCACGCCGGCGTTGTCGCCGAAGACAAGCTGTTCGCCACCTTGGATCCCGTGACGCGCACGTTGAGACTCCCCAGCGGCGGAGAAGCGGTCCTCACCGACACCGTCGGCTTTATCCAGAAACTCCCACACGGCCTGGTTGCCGCCTTCCGTGCAACGCTAGAAGAGCTCGAAGAGGCCGATGTCCTCGTGATCGTCGCCGACGCAAGCCACGCGTCGGCCGTTCGACAGCATGCGACCGTCCGAGACCTTCTGGACCAGCTCGGCGTCGCTCACAAACCGCGCGTCCTTGTCCTTAACAAGATCGACCTGCTCCCGCCGGATGGGAGTCCCGTTGCCGGGGAGCTGCTGGAGGCAACGCGGATCGATGGGCGTGACGCACGTACCGTGGCGGTTTCAGCGCTCACCGGCCATGGGCTCGACGATCTCCGCGCCGCAATCGACTCCTTACTCGTCGGCGAATCGCGCCTCGTTGGCTGAACGGACGTTTGTGCTTCGGTTCGTTCCTGACTGGCCGTCCGTCGCACCCCGTGTGGTGTTCAGCAACAGCCGAGTGCAAAGCGAACCCCGGTCAGCTGCCGGTAAGAACTCTCGGGGCTGCATCCAGCGCCAACCCACATAGAACGTCATAGTCCCGCCCATCGAAGCAGCGTCGGGTAGCGCCGGTTCGTCCGCCGACCGCGCCTCGAACAGCGTCATTGAAAGGAGGCCGTCAGCCCGCCGCTCGGAACCCGATGCGATCTCCTGGACCTCCGTGATCGCCATGCCGAGCTTGCGGTGCGCCAAGGCGACCACTGCGTCTGTACGCGCGCTCGGTGACGGAGAATTTGCGATCGTCGCCGCTGGCAGTCCCCACACACCAGTAAGCGGATCGGCCGGATCGTCGGGCCGCAGGACACCGAACAACGCGTCGTCGCCAGATCGCCGGATCGCGAGTGCGACGGCACACACCACGTCGTCATTCACGAGCGCGCACGGCTGGAAACAGGGGAGCTGCTACACAACTTCGCACAATAAATGTTATGTCGCGACCACATACTCTTGGACCCAATCCTCAGGATAACCTTGCACCCGAACCGGTCTTCGTTGACGCCCCTTGACCCGCTCCCTACCATTTCCGCACGTTGAACACCGGAATATCCCAGGCCATTTGAATGCAGCTACCGCAGAACCGCATTGTCTTTGCCCTCGTAGTCCTCGGCCTGACGGTCTTCAACCCGCTCCACCTCCCATGGAGCCTCCCGTGGCTCACGGACCTATTCTCCGGAACGGGTTTCGGCAACTTCCTCGCGGAACGCGAAGGGACGATTATCGTCCTGGGAACCGTCTATTTCACCGCGACGATGATCCCGGTCTACTACTGGATCTGGCGGCGGACCAGCCAACGCAGGGGCCAGGACCGCGCCCCAGTACGGGTCTCTGCTGCCGTTCCAGGCTCGCCGACTGCACCAGCGACCACACAGACGGCGGACTCGGACGACGATGACGAGTATCGCGGTCCCGGCGGCGGCAAGCGACCGCCGCGACCGTCCCGGTCACGACGCCGAAGGGCACGCCCTAGGCGCTGATCCCGGTCCCATCTGACCGCAACCCGGTGACCAATCGCCCGGAGCAGACCAATGGCGCCGATCTTCGCGCCGTCGAAGCGACTGTGCTCCGGGTCTTCGAGCGCGAGGGATACAAAGCGTCCCGCTCACCCAACGCCGCGGGTTCTACCACCGTCCTCGACGCGCAGGATCATCGCGCGCTCGTCCGTTTCTTGTGGGGCGCACCCCAAGACAGCTGGGGCGATCAACACGTCCGGCAACTGCGCATGCAGATGGAGGACCTACAGGCGGACCGTGGCCACCTGATCTCGAATGGCCTCTTTTCAGATGTCGCCAAGCAGGCTGCCCAAACGCTCGGTGTCAGCATCACCGAGGGGCCGGCGTTGAAACAGACGCTCTTCGACTACGCGCCCCCCTTACAACGCCCCAGACAAGAACCAGAGAACCCCCTCCCATTCGAGCGTTATATCCCTTGGTTCGTGGGCATTTCGCTTGTCGTCATCGCCATCACGGTGGTCCTGCTCATCTCGATCGCGCTCGCGTTGGAGCCCGTGGGCCCCACTGCATAAGCTTAACCACGCCTGGAGCGCTCCAAATCGGCGCTGTCGATCCAGATGCTGACCGGACCATCGTTCACCGAGTCGACCTGCATCATCGCCCCGAATTCGCCTATCTCGACCGGGACTCCCCGCTCCTGAAGGAGCCGGCGAAACTCGGCAACCAGCGGTTCGGCGTCCTCTGGCGCCGCCGCATCTGAGAAGCTCGGACGTTGGCCCTTCCTGGTATCTGCGTATAGCGTGAACTGACTGACCACGAGCACTGATCCGCCGGCGTCGACGATGGAACGGGCGAATTGCCCTCCTTCGTCTGGAAACACGCGGATGGTCGAGGTCTTCGATACCAAATACTCGGCGTCGCCAATCGTGTCGCCTGAAGCAATGCCGAGGTAAGCGATCAGACCGCGTCCAATCTGGCCAGCCATCCGGTCGCCAACGGACACGGACGCACGCGTGACCCGTTGCAGCAAGACCCGCATCGGGGGACCGCTAAACGCTCGTCAGACGGTCAGTCCAAGCCGAGATCGTGGGTGGGCGTGGTCCTCGCCTCACTGCGATCGTGACCACCCTCTTCACCGTCCGACTCGAAACTCGGTTCGGCCCGCCCTGAATCGTCAGTTCCGGAAGCCGCGGGCACACGCCTGCCCCCGTAGTCGGTCGTGTAGAAACCGCTCCCCTTGTACACGATCGCCGGAAGACTCAGGCGCCGCTGTGCGCTCGCACCACACTCGGGGCATGATTCCTCGACATCGTCGTGGAATCCTCGACGGACCGTGAACGTATGTGAACAAGCCCCACAGGCGTAGTCGTAGTACGGCATCGTTAGTGATCGCCCTAATCGTCTAGTGAGGTCGGACCCGGCAGATCATCAACCGGCGGAGCGTCGCCTCGAGCCTCTCGGGCCGCGCGGTCATCCGCCTGTCGCTCGCGATCGTCCCAATATGCCCCGAACTTCTGACGGTCGGTCGTATAGAACCCGGAACCCTTGTAGACCACCTGTGGCACGTGTAGTACCCGCGAACTATCGGATCCGCACTCGGGGCATGGCGCCACCGCTTCGTCCTGGAAACTCTGGCGGACCTCAAATCGGTGATCGCAGGCGGGACAGCGATAATCGTAGCGGGGCATCACGGAAGCTCCTTAGCAGTCGACACTCGAGAGTGCTAACTGATCGGTGAGTCTACGGTTCGGTTCCCGATGGGTCAAGACAGCGTCAGCCGGCCTGTACGCCCGCGACCGATATCCTGCACTATCCAATGCTATACTCAACCGGAATCTTGCATCAGGCGGGAGTGCATGGTCGGACCGAACGACAATACGACGGAATCTGAACCGGTTGCACAACCGGAAACGCTCCCAACTCCACCGGATCCACCTCCCTCCCCTGCTCCAGTCGCTGCCCCACCGGTCGACGGCGCCCCCGCCCCCGACCCCGGCGAACCGCCGCAGATTACAATGAAGGCATTGCTCGAAGCGGGCGTGCACTTCGGCCACCAGACCAGGCGATGGCACCCCAAGATGCGCCCCTTCGTCTTCACCGAGCGGAACGGCATCCACATCATCGATCTCCAGAAGACTATGAACCGGCTCGAGGCCTCCGCGGACTTCATCCAAGAGGTCGCCGCAGCTGGCAAAAAGGTCCTCTTCGTCGGCACCAAGAAGCAGGCACAAGAGACCATTGCTACTGAGGCTGTCCGTGCCTCCATGCCCTACGTCAACCAGCGGTGGCTGGGCGGCACACTCACCAACTTCAGCACGATTCAGACGCGCATCGATTACCTCGTCAAACAGGAAGACCGGCGGTCGAAGGGCGAGTTCGCGTTCCTCCCGAAGAAGGAAGCCAGGATCCTTGAAGAAAAGATCGCCAAGCTGAACCGGTACTTTGGCGGCATCAAGGAGATGACCGAAATGCCTGGGGCGCTCTATATCATCGACGCCGCCCGGGAGGACATCGCTGTTGCCGAGGCGAAGAAACGGGGCATTCCGATCGTCGCCATCGCTGATACCGACTGCAACGTGGATCTGATCGATCACCCGATACCGGGTAACGACGACGCGATTCGGGCAATCCGATTGATAACCGGACGCATCGCCGCCGCGGTCATCGAAGGGACAGCCGAGGCCGCAGCGAGGCGGGGAGAAGTCGACCTCGACGAGGACGCTGTCAAACCAGTTCCCGCGGCCGTCTAGACGAATGGGATCCACGGCCCACAGGGTCGTGGATGGTGGGACCCCCCCCCTGTACGGGGAGGCTAGAGCCGGAGGAAGTACAGTTCGACGTGAGCACCGATAGCATCAAGCTACTACGCGAGCGCACCCAGGCTGGGATCATGGACTGCAAAAGGGCGCTGGATCAAAGCGTCGGCGACCTCGACAAGGCCGCGGTCCTTTTACGAGAATGGGGACTCGCAACCGTGGCAAAAAAAGCCGGCAGAAGCGCGAACCAGGGTCTCGTTGAAGCGTATGTGCACGGCGGCGGTAACATCGGCGTCATCGTCGAGGTAAATTGCGAGACCGACTTCGTCGCTCGGACCGAGGAGTTTAAGCAGCTTGCTCATGACTTGGCGCTCCAAGTGGCAGCCATGGATCCAGAGGTTGTCGACGACGAGAAACCCCTTGATGACTTGGACACGGCCTCTGGCGAACCACGGCTCATGTTCCAACAGTTCGTCAAGGACCCAAGCGTCACCATCCGGGACCTGGTGTCAGACGTTACGGCCAAGGTCGGCGAAAACGTCGTCGTCAGGCGGTTCGCACGGTTCAAGATCGGAGTGGAGTAAACGGAGCCCTCGCCCATGAGTGGGTCCCGGTTCCGACGCGTTCTGTTGAAGATCAGCGGCGAGTCCCTTATGGGGGACCGTTCGTACGGCCTTGATGTGGGTACCGTGCGGCGCATCGCGCTCGAGATCAAGGATGTTCAGGAGGCCGGGGCACAGATCGGCGTCGTAGTCGGTGGCGGGAACATCTGGCGCGGCGTCGCCGCGGAAGAAGCCGGAATGGACCGCGCGACCGCCGACCATGCCGGAATGCTCGCCACAATCATGAATGGTCTTGCCCTCCAGGACGCACTCGAAAAGGTCGGTGTGACCACGCGCACTCAATCCGCCATCAACGTCCAAGCCGTAGCGGAGCCATATATCCGAAGACGCGCCATACGCCACATGGAGAAGGGCCGCGCGGTGATCTTCGCCGCCGGCTCCGGCAACACCTACGTCACGACCGATACGGCAGCGGCCCTTCGTGGAATCGAGATCGGCGCCGAAGTCCTCTTGATGGCCAAGCACAACGTCGACGGTATCTACGACGCCGATCCCCACGTCCGTCCGGATGCGCGACGGTATCGGGCTCTCAGCTACATGGACGCGCTGAACCAGCGGTTGGGCGTCATGGATGCGACCGCACTATCGCTGTGCATGGACAACAACCTCCCCATCATCGTCTTTGACCTCTTCGTCGCCGGTAGTCTTCAACGAATCCTCGCCGGCGACGAGGTCGGGACACTCGTGAACCAGTCCGGCTCGCGCGAACCAGTTGGCACTGCCTAACAGGAAACGGAGAGCGCACCATGACCCAACAGTTGCTCGATGATGCAGAAAAGCGAATGCGCCGCACGCGCGAGGTCCTCGAACGGGAGTTGGCATCCATCCGCACCGGGCGTGCGGCCCCCTCACTCGTCGAGGACTTGTCCGTCGAGTACTACGGGACCCCCACCCCGCTGAAACAGATCGCATCCATCTCCGTTCCTGATCCACGGATGCTCATGATCCAACCCTGGGACCGTGCAGCGATCCCTCACATCGAACGGGCGATACTCAAGTCTGACCTCGGACTCTCTCCCGTTGCCGATGGAGCAGCGCTCCGCCTCCCGATACCAACTCTCACGCAGGAGCGCCGGCGCGATATGGCCAAGCTGGTTCGTAAGCGCGTCGAGGACGACCGCGTTGCCGTTCGGAACGTCCGCCGGGATGCCTTGGAGCACCTTCGCAAGCTGGAGCGTGACAAGAAAGTCTCCCAGGACGAGGAGCGCCGGTCCCAAGATCTGCTGCAAAAAATCACTGATCGTTCCGTCGCGGAACTCGACAAACTGGGCTCCGCGAAAGAGGCGGAGGTGATGGAGGTCTAGCCACCATCCGGCGTCGGCCATCCATCGTCCAGTAAAGCCTGAATCCGATGAACGGAAACCTACCCGTTCCGCGACATGTCGCCATCATCATGGATGGCAACGGTCGGTGGGCGGAATCCCAGGGCAAACCTCGCATTGAGGGCCACCGCGCCGGGCTGGCATCACTTCAGGGGATCTTGGAGACGTTCGACGAGCACGGGGTGGAATTCGTCACCATCTACGCCTTCTCCACCGAGAATTGGCGGCGTCCACTCAATGAAGTGGAAGGACTCATGGGGTTGCTCGCGGAAGCCATTCAGCAGCAGGGCGCGCAACTCCATGCAAGGGGCGTGAGAATCCTCCATCTCGGCAGGATGGACCGCTTGAATGAAGAGTTGGCCTCGTCCATACGTCGGACGGTCGAACTCACAAAGGAGAACACTGGCTTGACGCTCTGTGTCGCCTTCGACTACGGCGGCCGTGATGAGCTGCTGGAGGCGATTCGCGAGATCGTTCGGCAGGGACATCCCTCCGACGCCATCGACGAATCCCTCGTGGGTCGCTACCTCTACACCGCAGGCGTTCCGGATCCCGACCTGCTCATCCGCACCGGCGGCGAGTTCAGACTCAGTAACTTCCTCCTCTGGCAGACTGCCTATGCGGAGTTCTACTCGACTCCTGCCCTCTGGCCGGACTTCGGCCGGGCCGACGTCGAGGCGGCGCTCACCGCATACGCGGCCAGAGAACGAAGGTTCGGTACGGTCGCCACGAGCGTCTGAGACCCATGAGTGCCGGCTCGGGTGCCGGTGCCAACACCCGCGATTCGGGCGCGCTCCGGTACCGGGTCGCTACCGCTGTCGTCGGCCTCCCGCTCGTCCTCTGGGCGGTCTGGGTCGGCGGCATCCCCTTGTACGTCTTCGTCAGCGTCGTCGCGGTCGCCGCCGCGGTCGAAACCAATCGGCTCCTCAACGCACCACGAGGTCCCTTTCTGTACCTCACGCCTGCGCTGGCCTTGGTGCTCCTGGCAGCTGCGTTCCAAGGCGTCCCCATGTGGCTCCACCTGGCAATCGGTGTGATCGCTGGTGGGCTCCTCCTCCGGAGGATCTTCTCGCGCGGGAATGCCGGCGCACCCAGGACCGCCCCGATGGTGAGCCGAGTGGCGGCGCCGTTATACCCTGCGGCCTTCCTGTCGTTCGGCTTGGCGTTGCATAACGCAGAGGTGGCGGCGGCGACCCAACTCGGTGCCAGCTGGCTCCTCGCCGCACTCCTGCTCGTGTTCGCCTCGGATACCTCGGCCTATGGCGTCGGTCGGCTGATCGGGTTGCACCGGCTCGCCCCCCGGATCAGCCCTGGGAAGACGTGGGAGGGGGCGGTCGGAGCCCTCGTCGGAACGTCGGTCGTGTCCGTCATGGCGTCGGTCGTGCTTCCACTGAGTACTGAAGGGACTGTGGATCCTGCAGCAGCCGGTGACCTCGCAGCGTTTGCGGCGGTCGGAATCGCGATCTCCGTTCTCGCGCAGACCGGCGACCTGTTCCTATCGGCGGTCAAGCGCACCGCCGGCGCGAAGGAGTCTGGCGGCCTGCTGCCCGGGCATGGCGGGGTGTTGGACCGGCTCGACTCCATCCTTCCAGTCCTTCCCGCTGTGTACTATGGACTGCAATGGGTCAGCTAGCGCGCCGATTGGTAATCCTCGGTTCGACCGGGTCGATCGGTACCCAGGTCCTCAGCGTTGTGCGCTCCCACGCAGATCTCTTCGAGATCGTCGGCCTCGGAGCCGGCCGCGCCTCCGAGCGGTTCGAAGAGCAGCTCCGCGAATTCGGACCCAAGTTCGCATCGCTAGCCGCTCCGGATGCCCCTGATGTCCAAGGCGCCACGCCCGTGTCGATGCGTCAGTTGGCCGCGCTGCCGGACGCCGACCTGGTCGTCGTTGCGATCCCGGGAATCGGTGCCCTCGAACCGACGCTCGCGGCTATCGCGGCCGGCAAGAACGTGGCCCTCGCCAGCAAGGAAGCCCTGGTCGTCGCCGGTGGGATCGTGATGGGCGAGGCGGAACGCCGTGGCGTTTCTATCTTGCCACTGGATAGCGAACACAACGCGATCTGGCAGTGCATCCGGGGGGAACCCTCTAGCTCCGTCGCCCGCGTGACCCTCACGGCTTCCGGTGGACCGTTCCGTGATACCGACCCATCAGGCCTCGCGGCCGTCACCCCAGCACAGGCCTTGGCGCATCCTACGTGGCAGATGGGCCCGAAGGTCACGGTCGACTCCGCCACCCTCATGAACAAAGGGTTCGAGGTTATCGAGGCACACTGGCTCTACGGGATTTCATACGACCGGATCGACGTTGTCTTGCACCCACGCAGCATCGTCCACTCGTTCGTGGAGTTCCTCGACGGCAGTGTCAAAGCCCAGTTGTCTGAACCTGATATGAGACTGCCCATCCAGTACGCACTCACCTACCCGGACCGAATAAGAATGCCGGAGGGAACCCGGCGGCTAGAGCTCTCGCGGCTCGGGAACCTCGAGTTCCTACCGCTCGATGAGGGCCGGTTCGCCTGCTTTGCGCTCGCGCGGGAGGCCGCACGGAACGGCGGCACCTACCCGGCTGTCCTGAACTCCGCCGACGAGGTTGCCGTCGACCTTTTTCTCGAGCAGAAGGCTACCTTCGACCGCATCCCCCAGATTATCGAGGCCACGCTCGATGCACACCGGCCTTTAGAGGAGCCGGGACTCGAAGAACTGCTGGAAGCCGGTCGGTGGGCCCGTGACTACGCGACTGCGCTCGTCGCGGCCGGGACCTAATGGGATTCCTCGTCACCATCGTCATCTTCGCCGTGGTCCTGAGCCTTCTCGTGCTCGTGCACGAGATCGGTCACTACGGTGCCGCGCGGCTGCTCGGTGTCCGGGTGCGCGAGCTCGGCGTCGGGTTTCCGCCCCGCATACGCGCTATCCGCCGCGGGGGGATCGAGTACTCCATCAATGTACTGCCCTTCGGAGGGTTCGTCCGGCTTCACGGCGAGGAAGACACGACACAACCGGACGGGTTCGCTGCCCAATCCATCCGTGTGCGTACCGCAATCATCGCAGCTGGGGCCGTGATGAACCTCGTGTTGGCGTGGATCATCTTCTCCGGTTTCGCAGCGTTGGTCCCGGCTCCCACGGATATCGCAGGTGACGTGCGCGTCGTGGATGTCGCACCAGGCTCACCGGCCGCGCAGGCTGGCGTCCTTCCTGGGGACCTCCTCGATCAGGTCAACGGCGTCCCCGTGATCTCGTCCAATCAGCTGTCCGGCTTGATCAGCGGGAGTATCGGACAGCCGACGACCCTTCGCGTCCTCCGCGACACGGTCCCCACAGCGGTCCAACTGGTGCCTCGCGCAACCCCCCCACCGGGCCAGGGAGCGATGGGCGTCGTGATCACGCTGGAGAACGCGACGCTTGTCACTGAACGGATACCGCTGTGGCGCGCTCCAATCGAAGGTGTACTTATCGGCGCAAACTTCTTCGTCGAGATCGGCCGTGAGGTCCGGAGGTGGGGCTCCGGGGACGCCGATCCGGACTTAGCCGGCCCGGTCGGCATTGCCCAAATCACTGGTGAGGCCGCTCGCAACGGCGTGGTGGACCTGACATGGTTGATCGGCGTCTTGAGCCTGAATCTCGCCGTTCTCAATGTTCTCCCAATCCCCGCCCTTGACGGCGGACGGCTGCTGTTCCTGCTCATCGAAACTGCCAGAGGCGGTAAAAGGATTTCTTCACGCGTCGAAGGGCTGATCCATCTCGCCGGCTTCGCGGTCCTGATTGGCTTCATCGTGACCGTCACGCTCCTCGTCGACATTCCGCGCGCACTGAGTGGCGAGTCGATTCTCCCCCAGGGGTGAGGGCGGCCCCGCGTCGTTGATACACTAGGCACCGATGAACATGTACCCTTCAAGAGGGCGGGAATGACCGAGAGACGGCAGACAAAACGGATCAATGTCGGCACGGTGCCCATCGGCGGCGGCGCTCTCGTGACCGTCCAGTCGATGACCAAGACAGACACCCGCGACGTCGATGCGACCGTAAACCAGATCCGTGAAGTCGCTGACGCTGGCTGCGACATCATTCGATGCGCCGTACCGGATAAGCGCGCGGCAGAGGCGCTGACCGACATCGTTCGTCAGTCCACAATCCCGGTGGTCGCCGATATCCACTTCCACCATGAGCTCGCGCTTCTTGCCATCGCGAACGGAGTCGATGCCCTCCGGTTGAACCCTGGGAACATCAGGGACGCGGAAAAGGTGCGCGACGTCGTCCGCGCCGCGAAGGGTCGTGGGATTCCCATCCGGATCGGTGTGAACTTCGGCAGCCTCCCGCCAATCGGTGGGATCGGCAAGACCGGCCAGTTCCACCGCCTTGCCGACGGCGTGAACGAGTTGGGAAAGGCCGCTCAACAGGGCGAAGGTTCGTACACCGCCGTCGATCACATGGTCGCGACCGCCCTCTGGGAAGTCGCGATCTTGGAAGAGATGGATTTTCGCGACATCAAGATCTCCGTGAAGGGCTTCGATGTCCCAATGACCATCGAGGCCTACACGCGGCTTGCCGGCCGGGTCGACTACCCACTCCACCTCGGGATCACGGAAGCCGGAACCCCGTTGAACGGCGCGATCCGCAGCGCGGTCGGAATCGGCACGCTGTTGGCCATGGGGATCGGCGACACCATTCGCGTGTCCCTCGCCGGTGACCCGGTGCGCGAGGTCGAGGCCGGATACGAAATCCTCAAATCCCTGAACCTCCGGCAGAAGGGCGTCACGCTTGTCGCATGCCCGTCGTGTGGGAGGGCGGACGTCGACATCATCAAGTACGCCGAGATGGTCGATGAGGCCGTGAAACGCTTCGATCGCCCGATCAAGGTCGCGGTTATGGGTTGCGAGGTGAACGGGCCTGGCGAGGCAAAAGATGCCGATGTCGGTATCGCCGCCGGAGCCGGCCGTGGCGTCATCTTCCGCAAGGGAGAGAAGGTGCGCGTTGTAACGGAGGACGAGTTCCTCCCTGCCCTGCTCGAAGAGATGAGCAAGGTGGAACCTCAGCCCGCCTGACAACCCAACCGGTGTTGGCCTTCCGAGGGACCGGCTACCGGCTACCATGTCGGTATGCGGCTATCCCAACTCTTCGGTAAGACCCTGCGGGAGGACCCCGCTGACGCCGATACGCCCAGCCACCGTTTGCTCGTGCGTGCCGGACTCATCAACCAACTCGCCGCTGGGATTTACAGCTACCTTCCGCTCGCGGTTCGGTCGCTGCGCAAGATCGAGACCATCATCCGCGAAGAGATGAACGCGGCGGGAGCGCAGGAAGTGCTCATGCCGGTACTCCAGCCCGAAGACCTCTGGCAACGGAGCGGTCGAGCTTCGTCCATGGGCCCTACCCTCTTCCGGCTCCAGGACCGGCGTGATCGCCCACTCGTCTTGGGGCCGACGCACGAAGAGGTCGTGACTACCCTCGTTCAACAACACGTCCACAGCTACCGCGACCTGCCCCTGAACCTGTACCAGATCCAAACCAAGCTCCGCGACGAAGCCAGGCCGCGGGCCGGACTCATCCGCGTGCGCGAGTTCGCCATGAAGGACGCCTACTCGTTCCATGCGACCGAGGAGGACCTGGACGCCACTTACCAGCGCATGGTGGAGGCGTACCGCAACATCTTCTCGCGGTGCGGGCTAGACATCGTTGTCGTCGAGGCGGATAGCGGGGCCATCGGAGGTAAGGATTCCCAGGAGTTCATGCTCCTCTCGGAGACCGGCGAGGATGACGTCGTCCTCTGCCGTTCATGCGGGTACGCCGCCAATCTCGAGAAGGCCCAAGTCCGGGTCCCTCCGATCCCCGATGGCGAACTCGAAGATCTGGCGCCGGTCGCCACGCCGGGGGTCACCACGATCGCCGACCTCGCCAACTTCCTCGGAATCCCTGAGGCAAAAACGCTCAAAGCCGTGTTCTATGCCAGCGATGGCGAGGTCGTGTTCGTCACCATCCGCGGCGACCTTGAGGTCAACGAGGTCAAGCTCAAGAACGCCCTCCAGTGCACGGACCTTCGTCTCGCAACCGACGACGAGGTCCGCGCGGCAGGACTCGTGGCCGGCTATGCCTCCCCCATCGGCCTCGAGCGGGTCCGCCGGTTGGCCGACGTGTCGATTGAATCGGGAGCGAACTACGTTGTCGGAGCCAATGAGCGCGACACCCACTACCGCAACGCCAACTACCCACGTGACTTCACGGTCGATGACGTACTGGATTTGAGCCTCGCCCAACCGGGTCACGCGTGCTCTCACTGCGGCCGCGAGTTGAAATTCGCTCATGGAATCGAGGTTGGCCACGTCTTCAAGCTGTTGACGGCCTACAGCGATCCGTTCAATGCGACCTTCCTCGACCGGGACGGCTCGCAGAAACCCATGGTCATGGGGTGTTACGGCATCGGCGTCGGACGCGTGCTCGGGGCCGCGATCGAGAGCAACCACGACGATCGCGGTATCGCCTTCCCCGCAACTATCGCGCCGGCCCAGGCCCACGTCGTCGCCCTGAACCTCGAACGTGACGATGTCCGACAGACGGCCGAGGACCTCTACCGGTCGCTGGTCGATGCCGGGGTCGAGGTGCTCTTCGACGATCGTGAGGAGTCTGCCGGCGTCAAATTCGCCGACGCCGACCTCCTGGGTCTGCCCTTGCGCGTGACCGTCAGTCCTAGGAACCTTCGTGACGGGAACGTGGAACTCAAGCGTCGCCGGGACGATCCCAGCAAGGCCGAGTTGGTCCCGGTCGCGGAGGCTGTGGATGCGGTCCGTCGGTTCCTTAAGTGACGCATTTGTGGAGCATTTTGACGCATTTATGGACCCTAAATGGACATGAATGAACACGCCGTTGGACCTCGCGGGAGCAGTACCGTACGCGGCTCGTTGGCATCACCGATGTGGGGCCTCGTCCAACCCGCAATCCTCCTACTGCTATCCGAAGCGCCAAAACATGGATACGCGCTCCTCGACGACCTCCGCGATCGCAACTACCTTCCGGGCGATGCCGATGTCGGGAACTTGTACCGCGGCCTCAGGAAGATGGAATCAGCGGGGCTGGTGGAGTCCGCTTGGGAGAGGCAGCCCGGACCTGGGCCGCGCCGCCGTCGGTATTCCATCACCTCCGCAGGGCGGAGGGCCCTCTACGCAGAAGCGCTCGCCATGGCTGACCGAGCCAGCTACGTAGCGCGGTTCCTGGGTGAGTACCGACGCCTCAACCCCAGCGGCCCCCCGTCGGATGACTAGACGGGTTGGTGTTCAGGGACGATTCCCGATCGTGCCTGGCACAGGTCGGAATCGGCGTACGCGGCTAGGCGGCCCTCTATGACCGGACTATCGACAGCGAACGCACGCGTTTCGGACGCCCCAACGTGGGGGATTCGGGATATGTGGCAAGCCGTTGCCGCCGTCGTCGCTTTCTTGATCTTCGCGGTCGTCGTCGTCACGGGAGGACTCTCCGTAGGTCCGTTCGACCGCGGGAACCAGACCACCCTAGGCGTCGCGACGCTCGTAATTTCGCTGTCCGCGGAAGCGGCCATGGTCGTCGCGGTCTGGTGGTTCGCGATCCGTCGGCGAGGCGCCTCGTGGCGCTCCATCGGCTTCAGACAGCCAAATGGCAACCGGACTGCGGTCGGCATCCCGTTGACCCTGTTTCTGGCCTTCTTCGCGATCGGCATATTTTCGTTCCTCGTATTCGAACTCGGGTGGCGTGACCCCGGCGACACCGTTATTCCGCCCGCGCTCCTCAGTGGCTCGCTGCTTCTCATGCTGTTCGGTACCTCGGTTGTCGTCGCTCCTCTCGCGGAGGAGACGTTCTTCAGAGGATTCGTATTCGGCGGACTGCGCCGATCGTGGGGGCCCGTCCGCGCTGGCGCGGTCGCCGCCGTGTTGTTCGGACTGGCGCACCCAGACCTCTTTCTGATCGTGCCAGTTACGGTATTGGGAGCGCTGCTCGTGTGGCTCTACGTCTGGACCGATAGCCTCTGGGGACCGGTCGCCGTCCACTCGACATTCAACGCTCTCCAATTGCTGCCAGAGCTACTTCCCGGGTCCGGTCCATGAGCCGTATCTCCGAGACCTTCGAACGCGCGCGGGCCGAAGACCGCACCGGAATCGCGGTCTACGTGACGGTTGGTTTCCCCGACGTGGCCACGTCGGAACGCGCGGCTATGTCAGCAATAGACGCGGGAGCGGACATCATCGAACTGGGCATCCCCTTCAGCGATCCGTTAGCAGATGGAGCGACGGTCCAGCGGTCCTCCTCTGTCGCGCTCGAATCCGGGACCAACCTCGGCACCTGTTTAGAAGTCGCCCGAGGCATCAGGGCGAAGAGCACCTCCGTCCCCATTTTGTTCATGGGGTATTACAATCCCATCTTGCGTTTCGGGTTGGAACAATTCGCCGCGGAAGCGTCCAGTGCCGGGGCGGACGGGACGATTGTTCCCGACCTACCCCCAGAGGAGGCCACACCGCTGAACGAGGCGCTGAGGTCGCGCGGGCTCGACCTCGTCTATATGTTAGCGCCAACGAGCCCTCCCGATCGGGTGCGGACCGTCGCGGCGGGCGCGCGCGGGTTTATCTACTGTGTCTCACTGACGGGAGTCACTGGAGCCCGTACCGGCCTGTCGGAGGACGCACTCAACTTGTTGAACCGTGTCCGCGAGCACAGTGCAGTCCCAATAATGCTCGGTTTCGGAATCTCGGGCCCGCAACAAGTAGAAACCGTCAAGGAAGCGGCTGACGCAGTGGTCATCGGCAGCGCGTTCGTGGACCTGCTCGAACGGAACGACCCTTCACACCACGACGCTGCCATCCATGATTTCGTCGGGACGTTAGCGAATGCAGCTAAACGCAACCACCATCCGCCCGCGACCAGAGGGAACCGCCAATGACCCGTGTTCTTGGTATCCGCGGAGCGACGACAGCGGACAGCGACACGCGTGAATCCATCCTCGATGCCACTGAGGAGCTTCTTCGGGAGCTCTCCGCCGCCAACGCAATCGATCAAGAGGACCTCGCAACAGCGATCTTCACGGTGACACCGGACCTGACGGCGGCCTTCCCGGCCGAAGTTGCGCGCGTCAGGCTCCAATGGACCGACGGAGCCTATCTCTCCGCCACTGAGATCCCGGTACCCGATGCTCCCGAACGGTGCATCCGGGTACTGCTCCTTGTGAACACCGACCGCACACGAGACGAGATGCAGCACGTGTATCTACGCGGGGCGGCTGGGCTCCGCCAAAGGGGCATGGCAGAAGGTGAAAGTCAGTCGAATCCAGGGCCTGCGGTTGCCAGCGACGGCGGCATCGGAAGCCCCACTCCTTGACCCCAATTTTTTTGCGGTGCTAGCATCGGCGCTATCCCTTGTTCGACGAGGGAGACTCGCGGACGACGGGCTAACCTTCGCCCTCTCGCTCACGATTGGAGGGGCCGTTCGGTGACCACCACAGCGGCTCTGGAATTACGCCGGTTCCACTCCGACGCCCAATCGGCGGTAACGATCGGCACCTTCGACGGAGTCCACCGCGGTCACCAGTACGTTGTCAAACGGCTGGTAGACCGGGCGAAGGAACGAGGGCTCCGCAGCGTCGTGATCACATTTCATCCGAATCCACGGGCGGTGCTCCGCCCAGAATCGGCGACCGGCGAGTTGAGCAGCCTGGCCGAACGGGTGTCGCTGCTCGAATCCCTCGGAGTCGATGTGGTCGCCCCGCTGACATTCGACCTGGAACTCGCGCAGCTTCGAGCACACGAGTTCACGACCTTACTCACACACGACCTAGGGCTAAAACATCTGCTCATCGGCCCCGACTTCGCGCTGGGCAACCGCAGAGAAGGGACACCGGAGCTGTTGTCGGAGATCGGACGTGGGGCTGGGTTCTCGGTTGAATTGCTCGACTCGCTCACAGACGGGTCCCCGAACCGGGTGAGTAGTTCTGCGATCCGGCGGGCTTTGAACACTGGCGACGTCGAAGGGGCGGAACGGATGCTTGGACGACCGTATTCGGTCGTCGGGCGCGTTGTGCGTGGCTATGGCCGAGGGCGGGAAATCGGATTCCCCACGGCAAATATTGCCGTGCTGCCGCCGCGGGTTGTCCCATCCGATGGCGTATACGTGACAACGGTTGTGGTGGATGGAGAACCGCATCCCGCCGCTACGAACGTCGGCAACAACCCCACGTTCGACAACGCGGACCGGACGGTCGAGGCATTCATTCTTGATTTCGACCGTGATATTTATGACCAGGACGTGCACCTCCGTTTCCTGAAACGCCTTCGTGGGGAGGAACGATTCGAGAGCGTCAGTGACCTCGTGGTACAGATCGAGCGGGACGTTGCGGAGACACGCGCGGCCTTTTCACCTCCGTCCGATTGAGCCTCGAATGCCCGATGGATGGGTGAGCAATTGCCTAGCCGCCGGTAGGGCGCTGACTTATACTTGGGATGCCGCATCGGAGTCCCCGAACGGCAATGTCGAGTCCCCTATTTCTTGGACTTAGGTGACCCTATTGAATCTGAGAACACCTGGCCCTACACCGATTCCTGAGAACGTCCGCGAGGCGCTATCGCGCCAGATGATCGACCACCGCGGCCCGGAGTTCGGCGAGCTTCAACCGCGCATCACCGAGCGATTGCAGACCCTGTTCGAAACGAACAACGATGTCCTCATACTCACGACCTCCGGGACAGGGGCGCTAGAAGCCGCCATCGTGAACACGCTTTCCCCCGGGGACCACGTGTTGGCCGTTTCCATTGGCGCGTTTGGCAGGCGCTTTGGCCAAATTGCCGAGACGTATGGGGCAGACGTGACATGGCTGGACGTCAACTGGGGAGAAGCCGCTTCGCCGGAAGACGTTGGCCGAGCCCTCGACGAGAACCCGACGGTCAAAGCGGTCCTCGTGACGCATAACGAGACGTCTACCGGCGTCACGAATCCGCTCCGCGAGATTGCTTCCGTTGTAAAGGACCGGGACAAATTGTTGCTCGTGGACGCAGTCAGCAGCCTTGGATCGCTGCCCTGCCCCATCGACGAATGGGGCCTGGATGTCGTGGCAACGGGATCCCAAAAGGGTTGGATGGTGCCGCCAGGCCTAGCGATGGTGAGCATCAGCGATCGAGGTTGGGAAGCACATGCGAACGCGACGATGCCGCGCTTCTATTTCGACCTAGCAGCCGCCAAGCGCTACGTTGCACAGGGCCAGACTCCGTGGACTCCAGCGATATCGCTGTACTTCGCCCTTGATGTTGCGCTCGATGGCCTGGTGCAGGAAGGACTCCAGGCGATTCATGCGAGGCACGCGCGAGCGGGGGACCGGGTACGGTCTGGCGTTAAGGCATTGGGCCTCGAGCTGTTCCCATCCGACGAACGGTCCGCGTCGAACACGGTGACGGCCATACGTGTGCCCACGGGAGTGGATGTCGCTGACCTCCGCCGTCGAGCCAGGCAAGACCATGGCGTCGTGCTCGCTGGGGGCCAAGCCCACCTTGCTCAATCGGTCTTCAGGATTGGTCATTTGGGGCTGATCCCCGACGAAGAGCTTGATGGAGCATTGGACGCGGTACGGAACACGCTCGAAAAGGTGGGCTTCACTCCGCCGATCGCCAGCCCATCCTTGTAGTACCGGATGCGCGTCCTCATTGCCGACCCGATTGCCCGCGAGGGTGCGGAGGCATTAGAAGAGCACGGGGTCACGGTCGATGTCCGAACGGGACTCTCTCCTGAACGACTGGTTGCCGACATCGGCGATTTTGATGGTCTGATTGTTCGAAGCGAAACGCAGGTGACCGAGGCGGTGTTGACCGCCGGGAAGCAACTTCAAGTGGTCGGACGCGCGGGCGTCGGCGTCGATAACATCGATGTTGCCGCAGCCACCCGGCTAGGCGTCGCGGTGGTGAACGCCCCGTCGTCGAATACGATTGCCGCTGCCGAGCACACCATCGCGTTGATACTCGCGCTGGCACGGCACGTGCCCCAGGCGCATGGGGCGCTCATGGCCGGCCGCTGGGACCGGCGTTCATTCATGGGAACCGAGCTGCTGGGCAAAACGCTGGGCATCGTCGGATTCGGGCGGATTGGCACCGAGGTCGCCCGGCGAGCTTCGGCCTTCGACATGCGTATCGTCGGGTTCGATCCATTCATATCGAACGAACAAGCGCGACACGTCGGGGTCGCGTTGCTTCCCTTCGACGAGGTGCTGCGCGAGGCCGACTTTCTCACGCTCCATGTTCCGCTGACCGATACCACCACGCATTTGATTGGCGCCGGCGAGATCGGAAAGATGAAGCGTGGCGCGTTCCTGGTGAATTGCGCCCGGGGCGGCCTGGTGGATGAAGAGGCGCTGCACCGGGGCTTGTTGTCGGGTGATCTCGGCGGGGCTGCACTTGACGTGTTTGCGGAAGAGCCACCCGGCGAGAATCCGTTGCTCCAGCTCCCGAACATCATCGTGACGCCCCATCTTGGGGCGTCGACCGCCGAAGCGCAGGCCGGGGTCGCTCGAGAGGTCGCGGGCCAGGTCCTGGACGTAGTGGAGGGGCGCACGCCGCGCTATGCGGTGAATGCGCCTTTGGTGCCGCCCGAAACGTATGCGGAGCTTGCCCCGTACATCCCCGTCGCGTTGGCGGCTGGCCGTTTGGCGTCACAAATGATCGAGGGGCAACCGGAGCGATTGGCGATCACGTACCAGGGTGAGGTTGCCCAGTACGAAACCGCCGTTCTTCGTGCGGCCGTACTCCGTGGTTTCTTGGAGCGTAGTTCCGAGGCCAGGATCAACCTGGTGAACGCGAGCATGACTGCCCAACGGCGTGGCCTCCACGTAGACGAGCACAAGTCCGATGACGTGGGCGGGTCGCAGTTCAGCAACTTGTTGAGGTTGGACGTGCAGGCCAGCGGGAGCGGAACGACGGTCGCCGGCAGTTTGACGCAGAACGAGGTCCACATCGTCCAGATCGACGCGTATCGGGTCGACATGGTCCCAAACGGGGGGCCCTGGATGATCGTCGGTCACACGGACCGGCCTGGGATGATCGGAGAGATCGGGACGATCACCGGTAACCACGACATCAACATCGCATCGATGCAGGTGAGTCGTGAGCGGTCCCGTGGTCCCGCCATGACGGTGCTGGGACTAGATGAAAACCCCACTCTCGATCAGTTGGATGCGATCAAGGCGATTCGGGGCGCCGAACGAGTGCTCATCGTCACCCTGTAGGCACCAGTTTTCTCGTCCCCGTGTACTGGCCGCCGCCCGTGATTCCAGGCTGAGGTCGAGGCCCGATTCCATTGGCACACGATCGCACAGAAGCACGCCGCCAGATCGAGCGCCTCCGCGGGCTCATCCGGGACCATGACCATCGTTACTATGTGCTCGATGCTCCCGATGTCTCGGATGCCGAATACGACGGGCTCATGGGGGAGCTGCGTCGTCTCGAAGGGGAGAACCCCGACCTGATAACCATCGACTCACCGACACAACGTGTGTCGGGTCAACCCTCCGAACGGTTCGAGACGGTCCCTCACGCCGTGCCCTTGCTCAGCCTGTCCAACGTCTTCGACGAAGCGGGCCTCGAGGCATGGCACCAGCGCGTCATAGCGATCATCCCGGGAGAGGGCTTCGATCTTGTGTGTGAACCGAAGTTCGATGGTCTGGCGGTCGCGTTGACCTACGAGCACGGCGTGTTGACTCGCGGTGCGACGCGTGGAACCGGAGTCGAGGGAGAGGATGTCACACCGAACCTGCGGACGGTGAAGAGCATTCCACTCCGTGTCCGTGGACCGGACCTACCGGACCGTTTCGAGGTCCGGGGCGAGGTCATCTTCCCACGGGACCGGTTTCGTGAGGTCAATGCTCAGCGCCAAGAGCGGGGGGAACCGCCGTTCGCGAATCCCCGGAACGCGGCCGCCGGTGCGCTCAGGCAGCTCGATCCTGCTGCTACCGCGATGAGGCCGCTCGATATCTTCGTCTACGGCCTCGGATGGGCGGAGGGCGGGAACACGCCGAACGACCAGTGGATGACTCTAGAGTGGTTGCGGTCATTGGGATTCCGTGTCTCTACGGACGTTCAACTGGCCGTGGATATTGGTGGGGTGAGCCAGTACTATCGCGACTCGCTCGCCCGCCACGAATCATTGAACTATGGGATGGATGGGGTCGTCGTCAAGGTGAACCCATTCCGACTCCATCGACTGCTCGGTGAAGTTGGCCGCGAACCCCGATGGGCGGTCGCATTTAAGTTTCCGGCAGAGCAGGCGTTGACTCGACTCCACATGATCGACGTGAACGTGGGGCGCACGGGAGCGATGAACCCCTTCGCGAAGCTGGAACCCGTTCACGTGTCCGGGGTTACGGTCAAGATGGCCACGCTTCACAATGCGGACTACATTGAATCGAAAGATATCCGCGAGGGCGATTTGGTCGTGGTTCAACGCGCGGGGGAAGTCGTACCTCAGGTCGTTGGGCCAGTGATCGATGCCCGCACCGGCGACGAGAAGGTCTTCACGATGCCGGCACGATGCCCGGTCTGTGACGGCGAAGTCGTCCGGGCCGACGGGGATGCGATGCACCGGTGTCAGAACCCGGCCTGCCCCGCTCAGAACTACGAGCTCATCAAACACTTTGTGAGCAAAACCGCCATGGATCTTGACGGCGTCGGCGAATCGTTGATAGGACAGTTGTTGGAGGCCGGCCTGATACGCGATCCCGCGGACCTGTACTCGATCACAAAGGACCAACTCGTCGGTCTCGCGCGCATGGGCGAGCGGTCGTCCGACAATGTCCTGGCTGCCATTGAGCAGTCCAAGGTCCGGCCGCTTGATCGCGTCGTGTATGCCCTTGGGATCCGGCACGTTGGGTTCGAAACGGCTGCCATCCTGGCCGAGCGGTTCGGTAGTATCGAGCGAGTTGCGAACGCGACTGTCGAGGAGCTCGAGGATGTGTATTCGATTGGGCCTGTGGTGGCCCAAAGCGTCCATGACTGGTTCCATGACGCTTCGAACAACGAATTAGTGGACCGCTTGCGCAGAGCCGATGTGCGGATGCAACCCGGCACGGTGCGGCTGTCAGAAAACCTGCCATGGCGCGGGCGAGGATTCGTCATCACGGGGCGTCTTGAGCACATGTCGCGCGCGCAAGCCGAGGCCACGGTGAGGGACCTCGGAGCTAAGGCGTCTGGGACGGTGACCCGAAAGACCTCGTACCTCGTCGCGGGTGAGGAGCCTGGATCGAAACTCGATCGGGCGAGGAGGCTCGAGGTGCCCGTGCTCAGCGAGACCGAGTTCTTGCAGTTGGTCGAAGAAGCCCAGAACCAGTCCGTGGTCACCTGAAGCCGCTTGCACACCGGTCTACCCCGTGCGCCAAATCCGACGAGTCTCAAGGGCCTTCCGGCAATCGGAACCTTCATCGGTGGAACCCGAGACCGTTTCTCCCGGGGACCGCGCGCGCGAGTACCTGATCATCGGATTGGCGAACCCCGGACGACGGTTCGATAACACGCGACACAATGCTGGTGGTATGGCGGTCCAGCGGTTCGCACAGAAACACGGCATCCCCTTGGCGACGCGACGCGCGAACGCGATCACCGGCACCGGATCAGTGTCCGCGTCTCAGGTCACCCTCGCCGTCCCTCAGACCTTCATGAACGCAAGTGGCGAGTCAGTCGGTCCGCTGGTTCGGCGCACCAACACTCCGATTTCGCGGGTGCTGATCGTGTACGACGATCTGGACCTGCCGCTCGGTACTACGCGGCTACGACCGGATGGAAGCGCCGGCGGACACAATGGGATGCGTTCGATCATTGGAGCGTTGGGCACTGACCGGTTTCCCCGGCTGAGGATAGGGATCGGCAGACCGGAGCAGGCCGGTAGGGATGCCATCGGGCACGTACTCGGGCGGTTCGGCGCAGACGAGGCGTCGAAGGTGACGGAAGCGCTGGACCGGGCCGTTGGATGCATCGAAGTGATGGTGACCGAGGGCCTGGAACGGGCCATGAATCGGTTCAACTGACCGGATGCGAACGAAATCAAGAGCCTGGTCCGGACCGCCTCGCGCTCTCCGTTTTGCCCTGATCGCTCTCGTCTTGATCCTCGTATTCGCGGCCTGTCGGAACGAATCGGCTGAACCTATGCCGGACCGCGAGACACCGACCGAATATCCCCGGGTTGTCGAAGACCCGATCGCCGTCCAGACCGCTTCCCCGACCCGGACGCCGGCTCCGGTCGAACAAGATCGCGGTCCGATCGCGACACCCCCAGCAGCGATCGAGTACGTGGACACTCCGGTCGCGACCCAGGTCTCAGCGACGGCCATGCCAACGGTCATGCCGATGCCGGTCGCTTCCGGCGGAGCGCCCGCGGACCCACTCACCTTCTCGGACGTGGGTGCGATTCCGACCAGGGATTTGTATGACCTGGCACGGAGATTCGGCCGCATCGATGCTGACGTCGTGTACGTCCCGAAAGCCAGGCAGGCCGTGGGAGACACAACGGTGCTGTGGGCCCTCGATTTGAGGAGAGAAGCTCCGTTCGCGGTCGATGCTGTTCTCCGTCATGCGACCGAGCATGCTGACATCTATGCGGAGGTGGGCGCGGGGTTCTCGGATGACGTGATGGAGCAGGCAGCGACGATCTTTGAGGAGCAGGTCTACCCGCGCGTCATCTCGGCTTTTAGCCCGCCTGCCGCGTCCTTGGAGTCCGGATCGGTTGCGCTGCTCCATCTGGGGTTGCCAGCCGCTGATGGCTATTTCGATTCATCCCAGGAGTACCCGCCGGCAATCTACCCATTCAGCAACGAACGGCGGTTGATTTACCTCAACACGCGGAACGTGTTCCCAGCGTCGCCGGGTTATACCGGTCTGCTTGCCCACGAATATCAACATGCGCTCCATTGGACGATCGATGACGACGAGGAAGGGTGGGTCGACGAAGGGCTATCGGTCCTTGCGAACCTCCTATTCGCTGACGGTGAAGGGTTCATCTATGCCTACACCACGGACCACAGCGATCAATTAAACGCGTGGACGGCTGGAACCGGCACCGCTGCCGATTACGGTTCGGCGGGCTTGTTGATGCTCTACCTCATGCTGCACTACCCGGACTCCGCCGGGGGTTTAGGGTCCCTGGTGGCACGACCCGAGGACGGGTTCCGTGGGATCGGTGCGTACCTCGATGAGCAAGGCTACGAACAATCGTGGCGTGGACTGCTCGCCGAATGGTCAGCGGCCAACTATCTTGATGGACGGACGTCATGGGACCCGTATCCTGACCGCGAAATCGCACTGGGTGAGAGCCGGATTCTGAGATTGGGGCGGACGATCGAAACGCGCCAGGCCGTGCAGTTCTCTCCCTACTACGTTGGAATCGATCGGGGGGACGACGAGTCCTACCGAATCCGGTTCGACGGGGAGTCCACGGCCCGACTGATCCCAGAGATTGATCATGGACCGGTCGGTGCATGGTGGAGCGGCGGAGAGGACGGCGCAGACGCTACGTTGACCCGCGCATTCGACTTGCGGGAGGCTGAGGGATCAGCGTTGACGCTGCGCTTCTGGCATGAGATCGAGGATTCCTGGGACTTCGCTTATGTCGTTGTCTCGGCTGACGGCGGCGAGTCATGGCGGCCTGTCTTTGGACCGTCGATGCGGCTTGAATCCGAGAGCAGCCTTGGCCAGGCACTTGGGCCGGGTTACACGGGAGTGAGCGGGGATGGGGTCAAAGCTGCCTGGACCGATGAGACGATTGACCTTTCAGCCTTCGACGGGAAGGAAATCCTCGTTCGCATCGAGTACGTGACCGACGGGTCAGTGAACCTCACGGGGTACGCTCTTGGCGGTGCTTTCCTTCCCGCCGTGGGATATAGCTGGGACCCGGCAATGGGGCCTGGCGATTGGCTCGCAGAGGGGTTTTTCTTTGGCGACGGAACCGTTCGTCAGGAATTCGAAGTCCGGCTGTTGATCGTTCGGAACGATGGAACGCATGAGATCGTTCCGATGGAGTTGAATGACCACCAGGTCGGAACCCTCGACTTGCTTGGAGTTGCTGTCGACCGAGCGGCTTTGATGATCATGCCCATGGCACCTGTCACGCGCCAATCGGCTGCGTTCGCGGTCTCACTCGAGTCTCTGGCGAACCACGCCACAGAATGAGGGGGTTGGTGGTCTACACTGGGTGGGCTTTCTCGCTGTATGGATAGACCTACCCTCATTGCTGTCATTGGTGGTGCGAACCCGAGTCCGAGGATGGCGTCCGCCGCTGAGGAAGTGGGTCGAGAACTCGCGCGGCGCGGGGCTGGAGTTGTGTGTGGCGGACTCGGTGGCGTGATGGAAGCGGCTTGCCGCGGCGCTGTGCTGGAGGGGGGCCTTACGGTCGGTATCTTGCCTTCCAACCGTGCGGAGGACGCCAACGAGTGGGTCCAAATCCGGGTGCCGACTGGTATTGGCATCGCACGAAATCCGCTTGTGGTGCGTTCCGGATCGGCTGCGATCGCCATTGATGGAAGTTACGGCACGCTCACCGAGATTGGGTTCGCGCTGGTGGAGAATATCCCGGTCGTCGCGCTCAACAGTTGGGAACTCGCGATCGGCGGTGAAGCGGTCGAAAAAGGGATCCATCGAGTCGAAACGCCGGTTGAGGCCGCTGCTCTTGCTGTCGATCTCGCGTTGGGTCGGTCGAGGGATGCGTGAGGGAGCCGACGCGATGAGCACGATTGAGAGCATCGTGGCTTCGGAGATCCTTGACTCGCGAGGAAATCCGACCGTGCAGGTCGAGGTCTGGCTTCAGGACGATTCTCGTGGAGTCGCGGCCGTTCCATCTGGTGCAAGCACTGGCACTCACGAAGCGCATGAATTGCGCGATGGCGATCCGACCCGGTACGGCGGGCGCGGCGTGCTCCGTGCCATCGAGAACGTAAACGGAGAGATTGCCGAGACGCTCGATGGCGCAGATGCGCTGGACCAGGCGTCGATTGACAACGAGCTGATCGAGTTGGATGGGTCCGAAGACAAGTCACGACTCGGGGCCAACGCGATGCTGGGGGTGTCGCTTGCGGTCGCGAAAGCCGCGTCGGCTTCCGTCGACCTTCCTCTGTATCGGTACTTGGGTGGGTCGAACGCCAGGACGCTGCCGGTCCCGATGTTCAACATCTTGAATGGTGGCGCCCACGCTGCGGACTCCACCGACTTCCAGGAATTCATGATCGTTCCAGCCGGTACTGCCACATTCCATGAAGCACTGCGGATGGGCTCAGAGGTCTATCAATCGTTGCGGCGCCTCTTAGCCGAGCGGTCCCTCAGCGTGAATATCGGAGACGAGGGTGGGTTTGCTCCGTCCCTCGCGTCCAATTCGGAGGCCGCCGAGTTGATCGTCGAGGCGATTGGCAGCTCCGGATATCGACCCGGCTCTGATTGCTATCTGGCGATTGATGTGGCCGCGACCGAGTTCTTCGACCAAGGTTCTTACACCCTGCACCGCGAAGGACGAACCCTGGACACGGTTGGGATGATCGGCGTCTACTCCGAGTGGTTACGCGATTACCCCTTGGTCAGCATCGAGGATGGACTGGCTGAAGACGACTGGGACGGTTGGAAGGCGATGACGGCGGCGATGGGCGGCAGCATGCAACTGGTCGGGGACGACCTGTTTGTGACGAACAGCAGACGTGTATCGCGAGGGATCCGCGAGGGCATTGCGAATGCGGTGCTGATCAAGATCAACCAAATCGGCACGCTGACTGAGACGTTTGACGTGATCGAACGCGCCCGGAGCGCCGGATACGCATGTGTCGTCAGTCACCGTTCCGGGGAAACGACGGACACGACGATCGCGGACCTCGCCGTTGCGACGGGGGTAGGACAGATTAAAGCCGGAGCGCCCGCGCGCGGCGAGCGCACGGCCAAATACAACCGGCTACTGGAGATCGAGGCCGAGCTTGAAGACGCCGGGCGCTATGCGGGCCGCGGCGCCTTCCGGAGTCTCGAAGACTAAGGAGCGGCGCGTCTACCAGCGCTGGCCGCCACCTCCACCGCCACCGCCACCGTTGCCTCCGCGCCGGGCGCCATCATCTCGCGGCCGGGCTTCGTTCACGGTCAACGGTCGTCCCTTCATCTCACGGCCGTTCATTTGGGTGATGGCCGCCTGCCCTTCCGTTTGGTTCGGCATCTCGACGAAACCGAATCCCCGTGACCGACCGGAGTACCGATCGATGATCACTCGGGCGGACTCAACCGCACCATGAGGCTCGAACGCTGTTCGAAGCTCATCGTCGGTGAGCTCGTACGGCAGGTTGCCTACGTAGATATTCATGCAACGCTCCTTCCACCGACACTCCTCAACAAGGAAGCGCTCGCATGCGTTCGTGCAGGCTGAAAATTAAACGCGGTGAGCGGTTGGTCTAAACCAGTGTCGAAGCGCAGGCATTGTACCAAAGGATTCCATCCAGCAAACCGTTTTTTGTGGCTTGTATCGGGTGCGTCCCGTACTCCGTAGAATGTGGAGGGCATCTCCAGGGGGTCTGGGGGCCCAACGAAAGGGGATTGAATGGCCACACGCATTGGCATCAACGGTTTTGGCAGGATTGGTAGGCAAGTCCTGAAGGCGACGATGGAGCGATACCCGGACGACCTGCAGGTCGTAGCTGTCAACGACCTCACGAGCCCGGAAACCAACGCTCATCTCTTGAAGTACGACAGCACCTACGGCCGTTTCCCAGGTACGGTTGAGGCAACCGAAGACGCGCTCCGTGTGAATGGCACTGAAGTCAAGGTTACGGCTGAGCGCGATCCGTCACGGATTCCGTGGGGCGACTTCGGCGCAGAAGTGGTTGTCGAGTCGACTGGGATCTTCACTGACGCGTCGAAGGCCGCCGGCCACCTCGAGGGGGGCGCCAAGAAAGTGATCATTTCGGCCCCGGCCAAGGGAGAAGATCTGACGATTGTTCTGGGCGTCAACGACGACAAGTACGAGCCCAAGGCGCATCGGATCATCTCTAACGCGTCATGCACGACCAACTGCATCGCACCGGTGGCGAAAGTGCTCCACGACAACTTCACGGTGATCAAGGGCCTGATGTCGACGATCCACTCGTACACGAACGACCAACGGATCCTGGACCAGGTCCACGATGACCTTCGCCGTGCGCGCGCTGCTGCCGCCAACATCGTTCCGACGAGCACCGGTGCGGCACGGGCGGTCGGCCTCACGCTCCCCGAACTCAACGGCAAGATCCACGGGATGGCGTACCGCGTGCCGACCACGACTGTCTCGATCGTCGACTTCACCGCGGAAGTCGGAGTCGACGTGACGGTTGATGATGTCAACGCGGCGTTCAAAGAGGCTTCAGAGAAGACGATGCGCGGGATACTGGAGTACATCGAAGAGCCGCTCGTCAGTTCGGACTTCCGTGGGCATGATCACAGTGCCATCTTTGATGGCCTGTCCACGATGGTGATCGGCGGGAACCTGGTGAAGGTCCTTGCCTGGTACGACAACGAGTGGGGATACAGTTGTCGTGTCGCCGACCTTGCGAACTTCGTAGCGAAGAAGGGACTGTAGCGCCGGATCTCGTTGGAGACGTCCGGCTACTCAAGTCCGGGCGTCTCCTTTTGGCCAGATCGAGTGAACCGTGTCTCGTTCCCCTGCCCTGAGCTTCCGCGTCCTTTTGTACGGGGCGATCGTTGTCGTTGCGCTCGCGCTCCGATTCGTTGGGCTCGATTGGGGCCCGTTCCATCCGGACGAATGGGCGATAAGCAGCGGGATCTACGGCCTCGATTGGCCGTCGTCGATCGCGAACGCTCTCTCGGCCGATAGCCCGCTCAATCCCAAGTCGTTCAACTACGGATCGCTGCCGATCTATGTGCTCCGCGTGTCCTCGGAGACCGGGGGTTGGCTCCGTGGGACCATCTCATTCATCCCATCAGATGTCGTCATCTGGCGAGCGTTGTCGGGAGTTGCGGATGTCGCGACGTTGGTGCTGTCTGCCCTGATCGCGCGGCGCTTGTTCGGTGAGCTTGCGGGTCTCCTTGCGGCGCTGCTCTATGCCGTGGCAGTCCTACCCATCCAACTGAGCCACTTCCACGCGGTTGACCCGCTAATGAACACGTTCTTGACGGGGGCTGCGGGTGCCGCTCTTGTGTTCGTCTTGGGTGGATCGGTGCGCTGGGGGTTCGGTGCTGCCGCGCTCGCGGGTCTGGCCGTGGCGACGAAGGCAACCGCGGTGCTGTTCGTTGCGCCGGTGGTCCTCGCGTGGTTTGTGTATTTGTACCGTGAGCGCCGGAGGCACGATGGGTGGTCGTTCGCGCCATTGGCGACAAGCGTGGGCGCTGTGTTGCTCGCATTTGTTGTCTTCGCCGTCGGACAGCCGTATGCGGTCCTTGATTGGGTCACGTATCGCGATGACGTGCTCTTCCAAGCGCAGATGGCTCGTGGGGCGATCGAATTGCCTTTCACGATCCAATACCTGCAAACGACGCCTTTCCTCTATCACTTGCGGAATCTCGTGGTCTGGGGCCTGGGGTGGCCGCTCGGGGTCGTCGCCCTGTTCGCGGTGGTCTGGTTGGTCGTCCGGGGTATGCGAAAAAGGGACGCGATGTCGATGCTGCTCGCGGCGGGCGTTGTGATCCCCTTCGTCCTGCTGGGCGGGCAGCAGGTCAAGTTCATGCGCTACCTGCTACCCCTCTACCCACTCCTCATCATCGGTGCTTCCGGACTCTTGGCAGTCTTGGTGCGGGCGTTGTGGTCCCGCGGCGGCCGACGCCGATGGGTCGGGGTCGCGGTCATGGCCGGGGTCGCTGTCCCGACGTGTGCATACGGTGTCGGGTTCGCGACGATCTATACGGTCCCACACACCGCACATCGGATGGCGGAGTGGGTGGACGACCACGTACCGATGGGGGCGACGATCGCCATTGAGGCGTGGGACCAATGGTTACCGGGTTCGGGCCAGTTTCGGACGATCCAGGTCCATCCATACAACTCGGACGATGAACGCAAGGTGGAACACCTGACCGCGACGCTCCACGAGGCCGACTACGTCTTCTTATTCAGCAACCGAGCCTACGGTGCGCTGTCCCGACTGCCCGAACGGTACCCGTTGATGCGGGAGTACTACCGGCAATTGTTAACCGGCGGTCTCGGCTTCGAGGTGGCGCATGTCGAGGCTACCTACCCGACCCTCTTGGGAATCACCGTCGCGGACCAGACACTGGAACCGTTGGGACTCCACACTCAGAACATTGGGCTGCCCCCTTATCCGGGTCTGGGGACGTTGGTGTTGGGGTCGGCCGACGAGAGCTTCACGGTCTATGACCATCCCTTGATAATTCTGCTGAAAAAACGTGCTGTCCTAGACCAGGGTGAATTGCGTTCGCGCCTCGAGCCGGCAGTGCTGGGGCCGCCCGCCAGCACCCCACCTGGATTCGATCCGCTGCTCACCATGACGCCGGCGCGGGCGCAGGCCCAACGCGAAGGCGGCACGTGGACCGGCATATTCGCAGAGCGAGGGCTTTCAGTTGTGTCGCCGCTGTTCGCGTGGATTCTCGCGGTCCAGGCGATCGCGCTCATCGGGTTGCCACTGACGGTTCGGGTCTTCCGAGCCCTTCCCGATCGTGGATACCTGCTGGGCAAGACTCTTTCGTTGTTGTTGGTCGCTTATATCGCCTGGCTCCTGGTAAGCGTCGAAGCGGTCTCGTTCACCCGGGTCGCCGTTGGTGCGGCGATCGCCGCGTTGGGGGTTGCCTCAGCGGTTGTCGGGTATGCGACGCGCCGGCAGATCATCGACTTCGTTCGCGAAAGGTGGCGTCTCCTCTTAACGATGGAGATGCTCTTCCTGGTCGCGTTCCTGGCACTGGTGGTGCTACGCGCTGCGAACCCCGATCTGTGGCACTCCTACCGAGGTGGCGAGAAGCCGATGGACCTGTCTTACCTGACGGCAGTTGTCAGGTCGACCCATCTTCCTCCATATGACCCGTGGTTTGCGGGCGGATTCCTGAACTACTACTACTTCGGTCAGTTCATCGTCGCCGTCCTGATTCACCTCACGGGAATCGTGCCCGAGGTTGCGTACAACCTTGCCGTCCCACTGCTTTGGGCGTTGACATTGGGGGGGTGCGTTTCGGTCGTTTACAACCTTGTCGAAGCGTCAAACATGCCCGTCGTTTTCACAAAGCGGCGGTCCGGCGGTGCGATCGCCGCTGGCATGTTGGCCGCGGCCCTCGTCGGATTGGCTGGCAATCTGGACGGAGCCTTACAGGTGTTTCAACGATTCTCGGCCGACGTGGGGCACGGCGTGATCACTTCGGCCGCGCAGGCTGTCTTTGGGGGTGAGTTTGATTATTGGCGATCGAGCCGGATGATTGACGTTCCGGGTTCGATCAGCATCACCGAGTTCCCGTTCTTTACCTTCCTGTTCGCCGACCTGCATGCGCACCTCATCGCGATGCCGATCACACTGGTCGCCGCGGGTCTTGCACTGGCTGCCGCGCTCGCTGTACACCGACGATTGGGTGTGGTGACGAGGCTTGCACCACTCGCCGGACTTGGGTTGGCCGTAGGAGCCCTGTTTGCCACGAATGCGTGGGACTCTCCGACCTATCTCCTCGTCGGAGTGGGCGCCGTTGCGATTGCCTACGTCTCCCGGGGGACCTCCATCGCTGCGACGGCAACTTACTCGGCGGTGATTCTTGGCACGGTGATCCTCATCGCCATCGTTGCTTTTGCGCCCTACCATGCCTCGAACGTTGCCTTCTATACCGACCTTGCACGGAGTCCCGAGCAGACACCATTCCATTCGTATGTCGCGATCTTCGGGGCCCCATTGTTCGTTCTTGTGGCGGCGTTGATCGTTCAGTTGCGGCGCGGTCAGAAGTCTCCGGCGGTCTTGGTGCGACCCGAATCGCCCGCGAGGCTGTCGGTGTTCGGGGGTTGGCACCACCCCGGCATGGTGCGCACTGTGCTGATGGTTGCCGGAGCATCAGTACTCGCGGCGTTCGTTTGGGCGGCGGGTTACGAAGTCGTCTCACTCAATGGTGTCCTGATCATCGCAATTGGCGTCGCGATGCGATCCCGAACGATTGACATGCCGACTCGGCTGGCGTTTGGCGCCGCTGCGTTGGCGTTGGCTCTAATCGCGGGTGTCGATGTGTACGCGATCGATGACCGTTTGGTCAGGATGAATACGATCTTCCGGGTGTACCTGCAAGCCTGGGTGCTCTTAAACCTGGCTGCCGGGTTTCTCGTCTGGAGGTTGTGGCGCGACGGAGCGTTCAGGCGCTTCTGGCGCTCTCCGCTGCGCACGGCGTTCGCCGTGGCACTCGCCATGCTTGCGGTTGCTGTGACCGTTTACCCGGTCCAGGGAACTCGCGCGCGGTTGAGCGACCGGCTCAACACCACGCCGCTCACGCTGGATGGGCTGGCGTTCGCGAATGCGGCGACCTACCGTGACGTCGGCGGCGCGGTGGTCCGCCTCGACGCGGAGATCGAGGGGATCGAGTGGCTTCGGCACAACGTTGTCGGCAGCCCCGTGGTGGCGGAGGCTGCCCTGCTCGCCTACCCGGACGACGTGCCGTACTTCAGGGTGCTGTCACGCGTGGCTATGTACACGGGCCTTCCGACCGTGATCGGTTGGCCTTGGCACCAGACCCAACAACGCGGGATCGATCGGGTGGAGCCGACCGTGAACGCAAGGCTCGCTGACGTTCGCCGCCTCTACAGCGCCGGGGACCCAACCGTCGTGCGAGAGGTCGTGGCCAGATACAACGTCGAGTACGTTGTGGTCGGCCAGTTAGAGCGGCTCTATTATCCGCCTGAGGGCTTGTCCGTATTTGATGCAATGCCGGAACTTGAGCGGCATGACATCAACGATGTCTTCACGATCTTCCGGGTCTCCTCGGCCGGGCCTGCGTGACCCAACTGCGCAACACCGAGCGCGTCGGACGGAAGTGATGCCGGGGCGCCTCCGTGGCCTGTATAGTGAGGTTCCCCGAGGTGCATGTGGCTGACTATCCCTTGATCGCTCTTATCCGTGACATCGTCATCATCGTTCTAGGCATCTTATGGATCCTTGCGGCGACCGTCTTCATCGTTCTGATGTTCATGATCTATACCGGTCTCAAGCCTGTCCTTCAATCCTTGCGGATAACAACGGCAAACGCCCAAGTCACGACGACGATGGTGACGGACTCGGTAGTAAAACCGCTGATCAGGGTGGTGAGCATCACCCGCGGCGTGCGAGCCGGCCTGCGGCGGGCAACGATGCTCATGCGCCGCTCTCGCTGAATCGGTCGAGGGAGGCCTATACCAGCGGGCCTAATAGTCGCGATAATGGGGTGACAAAGCTGGCCACACACTCACGATGACCAGTAGGAGGCACCTTGATGGCTGATCGCGGCGGCGACAACGGAGGCTCGTCAATCTTCGCTCTCGGGTTCGTGTTGGGAGCTATCGTCGGTGCGGTCGTCGGCGTACTGTTTGCACCCCAGGCCGGTGTTGAATCCCGTTCTGACCTGTTTGATCGTGGGACCAGCGTGCGCACCCGCGCACGCGCGCTGGGAGAGTCCAGTACCGATGCCCTACGCGACGCGATCAGCGAAGGCCGTGACGCGGCAGGCCGGGCTCGAGACGAAATGGAGGAGTGGGTCCGCCGGAGCCGCTCGTCCGGCGAGGACGCCTAGTCGACCGTTCGGCACCACGTCGGTGCGGACCGAGGATCACGCTATCCCGGTCAAGATCTCTTTCAAGCCGTCCTCGTCCTCTGGTCTAGCGACGGCTATGACTTCGTCACCGGCCTCGAGCACGATTTCCGGGGAAGCCAAACGAACGTCCTCCCGGTTCTTGTCGATCACGAGGGCGATCCTGGCGCGGCCAGGCAACGCAAGCTCACCCAAACGACGCCCTACGGCCGGAGAATCCCCGGGGACCTGGACATCGACGATCTCCCGGCCGGTCCCGGTCAGGCTGAGAACCGGGATCAATGGGTGAATGGGCATCTCTTGAGCGAGTTGGGCCATGATGACATCGGTGCTATTCACCGTGGCGTCGACACCAAGCACCATGAATATCTCTTTATTCTTGGGGTTGTTGATTCGGGCAATCGTCCGTCCAACCTGGAACCGGTGTTTGGCCACTTGGCATGAGATCAAATTGTCCTCGTCGTCGCCAGTGACCGCGATGAAGGCGTCCGCCCGCGCCGTGCCAACCTCTTCCAAGACGGAGACTTCGCAACAGTCGCCCTGAAAGATCGCGCTACCGAGATCTTCCGCTATGACGGCACACCGTCGGTGGTCTCGCTCGATGCAGACGACTTCGTGCCCCGCTGAGAGCAGCGCTTGAGAGAGTCCGAATCCGACCTTGCCACCGCCCGCGACGATCACGTACAACGCGTTACCTCCCGGACCCTGTCCCGTTCATCCGCGCGCGGACGATCTCGGAAATGATGTTCGTCGAGCTGATCGTCTCTAGGCCGAGTTCATTGAAGAGAGCGGCACGGCTCTCGTCGTACACACGGGCCATGACGCGCGGCACTTTGAAGAGGTGTTTCGCGATCTGGGCTGACATCAGATTTCGATTGTCCCCCTGCGTAACCGCCACAAACATATCCGCCGATTCGATGTTCGCGCGTCGAAGCGCCTGCTCGTCGATGCCGTTCCCCACGATCGCGACTCCGGGAAATGTCAGCGGGAGCCGGCGGAAAGCGTCCGATCGCAAGTCCATAATTGTGACTGTGTGACCGTCGTCGGATAGGGCGGAAGCGAGGGTTGAACCGACCCTCCCGCAACCGGCGATAACGACTTTCATCGATTATTCCTTCCTGCGATCACGCGTCGGTTGTGGCCGGTTCACGGAGCACCCAAACCGCGCAGGGCGAATGTTCGAGGACATACGGCACGGCGTCGCCTAAGGTGAACTCTCCGAAGCGCCGTTGGTGGTCCATTCCGAGGATGACGAGGTCCGCGTCGCGTTCCGTGATCTCATTGACCACCGCTGGGCCCGCTTGGCGCGCTTGGAGTAGCTCCGCAGCGACCTGGCAGTGCTGTTGGTTGCAGAACTCCTCCATCTCGGCAAGGGCCGCCTCTGCTACCGAGACCTGCTCGTTCATCGGCGCGTCCAACGGAAGCTCCCGTGGGACCTCGATCACGTACACGATGAACAACGAGCCTCGGTTCGATCGAACGATTTCGGTGGCTAACTCGAGCGCCTGGTGGTCCATGGCTGACCCGTTCACGGGAAGCAGGATCCGCTCCGCACGCGGTAGCTGGAGTTTGTGGCGACTGGGCAAGCCTAGGCGGAGCCCGCGCGTTAATGGATCAGTCGGTCGCCGCATCCGATCGGTGGTTTCTCATGGGGCGGAGTCAAGCCCGACGGATTATACGGGTGCTCTGTAGACGGCGCTAGCCGATGGTGCTGACCGAATCGCATTTCCTCAGGTGTTCGGACGTCTTTCCTAGGCGAGGCGTCCCAATAGCGCGCCGCCGAGGATATGCATGTGGAGGTGTGGAACCTCCGAGCGAGAGTCAGGACCCTCGTTCAACACCAACCGGTACCCGCTAACCATAATTCCCGCCTCTTGCGCCGTCCTATTCGCCACATCTGTGATATGGCTCATGAGCGGCAATGTCCCCTGATCCATCGCACCGACGGAGCGTATGTGATCCTTGGGAATAACCAAGAGGTGGACCGGCGCCTGCGGATTGATATCGCGAATCACGAACACTCGGTCGTCTTCGAATATGAACTCGCTTGGGACCTCATGGTCCCTGATCTGGCAAAAAATGCATGCGGATTGCTCCGACATGACAGATTAGCCCTTCTTTAGTTCGTAGCTCGCTTCCGTGGTTGCAGCGCGTTCTTCCTTGATTAGTTTGTCGAGATGTGTCCGGACGTTCCCGGCGGCGGCCCGGCGCAGGTCTCGCTTCAGGTTCTTTGGGTAGATGTCTTTGACCATTTCATCGACCTTGCCGATGCCTCTCTCCAGCGCCGATACCACTTGCACTTCTCGTTCGTTTCGGTGATTCGTGTACCACCGTACGAGTCCGCGCCCGCGCGGGGGAGGGACCACGGGTCCGTGCGCTGGGCAGATGGTATCCACTCGTAAGCGTGCGAGCTTGCCCAGAGAGCGCATGTACTCATATAGGTCCTGCACGCTGGACGAAGACGCCCCCAAGATGGTGTCTCCCGTGAACAAGACTCGCTCGCTTGCCAGGTGGTAGCACACGTGGTCTTCGGCGTGTCCGGGCGTGAAGAGTGACCGTATCCGTACCCCGCCGCCAGTCTCCAGCATCTCCCGCGATCTCAATGGCACCACGGCATCGTCGTCGGCCAAGATCCGGCGGAGTTCTTTTGCAAGCTTCGGGTGGCAACGAACCGGCGCACCCGTTGCCTCTTGAATGCGATCAAGGCCTCCGATGTGATCCCTGTGTCCGTGGCTGATGGCGATCCCGGTGATCTTCGGCTTGCCCAGACCCTCCCAGTAATCCAGGATCTGGCGAGTCCATGACCGGTCATGCTCACCGGTATCAATCAACACCATCTCTTCGGACGGGTCGCCGACGAAGTAGACGTTGGTCCCACCCGGGTGCATGTAGTGCTCGTCCGCGATATGGGCCTGGTAGACGTGCGGGGTGACTTGTGTCAATTCGCCCTCCATGCAAGCGGTTCCGGGGTCGCGTGCTGCACTCTAGACCCGCCCTATCTTGCGGTCAACGATCCGCCTGGAGGGTGTTTAGGACAACTTCAATTGTTCAAGCGCCTCATCACGGCCCGACAAGACCAGCACGTCTCCGCGCAGCACCTTCTCAAACCGATCGGGCGAGGTGACGACTTGGTTGTTTCCGCGGCGGATCAACAACACGCTCACACCCTCCGATTGGCGGCGGGCGTTGAGGCCCAGATCTTCCAATGTCTTCCCGGCAAACGAATCCGGGGCTGCCACTTTACTAATGCCGTAATCGCGGGCCACTTCCAGGTAATCGACGACCGTTGGATACGTAAGGCTGTGCGCGAGCCTGGTCCCCGTCTCAGATTCGGGAGAAACGATCTTGTCGACTCCAAGCCGGTGCAATGTGGCGGCGTGGAGATCGTCATGGGCCCGGGCCACGACGTATGGCACTCCCAGATTCTTTAGCAGGACGGTCGTCATGATGCTCGTGGGCACGTCCGCGCCGATCGTGACCAGTGCGACGTCAAAACTACTCAGACCAAGGTCGCGCAGGGTGGCTTCGTCGGTGCAGTTCGCCTGAACAGCTTCGGTCACGAATGGGGATACGTCTTGGATGGCCCGCTCGTCCCTATCGATCGCGAGTACCTGATGGTCTAGTTGGTAGAGGCTGCGTGCGACGGTCGTTCCGAATCGGCCGAGACCAATTACGACCACTTGGTTGTGCACTCCATTGACCTCCGTATGATTCCACGCGTCCCGTTAGCGTACCTAAATTGGCACGGACCTAACCGATCCGCACCTCTTCCCGGGCGAAGCGATAGGAGCTGTGCCGTTCGCGCTGCACCAGTTCAAGGGCGATGATGAACGGAGCCAAACGCCCGACGAACATCGAGAGGACAAGGACCAACTGACTCGCGGTTGAGAGCTCCGAGGTGATCCCGGTTGATAAACCGACCAACGCGAACGCCGAGACTACCTCGAACAGCAGCCATAGGAAGTCCGCGTCCTCGAATAGGCTCAACGACAGTGCTACTCCGTTGATCCACGCGAACGAGAACATGGTGATTGTCACAGCGCGGCGGACGTGCGAGTCTGCGATCTCTCGCCTGAACGCTTCCGTCTGTGGTCGACCGCGGACACTCGACCATGCCGTGAAGAGCAGCACGGTGAACACATTGACCTTGATGCCACCCGTCATGGACCCGGATGCGCCGCCGATAAACATCAACGCGATCATCAAGAACAGTGTGTATTGGGCCAAGTTTGCCATTGCGAACGAACTGAACCCCGATGTCCTGCCGCCGAACGAGAGTGCGACGGCGTCGACGACGCGGTTCCAAATGGGGGTCCCGCCCAGCGTGTCAGGATTGTTCCATTCCGACATGGAGATTCCGGCGAATCCGACGGCGACGATCATCGCCGTACCTGCCAACACCAGCTTGGCATCCAGGATCATTTCCCGTTTCCGCCTGATGAATGCCAACGCTCCGATCACACCGAACCCGAGGGCTCCGACTAACGAGAGCGCTGTGATTGGGAGGATGACCCACGGGTCATCTCGGTACTCGAACAGGCTGGCAGCGCCTCCGGTGACGTCGAACCCCGCGTTGTGAAACCCCGACGCTGCATGGAATAAGGCATGCCAAGCGGCCGACCCCGCGCTGTCGAGGACGATCAGAAACCGCCCGAGCAAGAATACGAAACCAACCGCTTGGATCAGCAGCGACAAGAGGAGGATCGTGCGCGCTTCGATGTCGAGCCGGCCAAGCACGCCACCGCCGAAGGTGATGCGCAACACCTGTCGTTGACCGAGGCTCAACCGCCGTCGAGCGACGAGCACAATGAACGCGACGCCCGTCATGTATCCGAGGCCGCCGACCTGGATCAACCCGAAGATCACGGCCTCGCCGAACCCGGACCAGTAGGTCCCGGTATCGACGAGGATCAAACCGGTCACGAAGGTGGCCGAGGTCGCCGTGAACACTGCTGTCAACAGCGGGGCTCCGTCGGGTCCGGCGGATGCGATTGGCAACATCAACAGACCGCTGCCGACGACGATGATGAGGCCGAACGCGATCGCCAATGACCATGATGGCGGGCGGAACCGGCCCCTCGTCCGGTCTGCGCCGACCTCGAAGCGCTCCGTGGTTACTCGAGGGGGTCGCCGGAACACGCGTTCCCGCGGCCGCTGACCGGAAGTCGCCATCAGTTACTGCGTCCGTCTCCCTGTATGCGCGCGTCAAAAAACGGCGGGGCGTACGCCCCGCCGTTCACAAATCTGACGAGCACGAATTCAGCGCGCTGAAGAAGAATCGCCTTCTGCATCTCCGTCTGGCTCTTTGGGCATCAGGGCACGCTCGGCGACCTGTTTAAAGAGCTCGTAGGGTTGCGCTCCGGTGAAGAAGAACCGCCCAAAAACGTAAGCGGGGATACCCGTCACGCCCACGCTTAGCGCCTCCTCATACTGTTGTTGGACGGTCTCTTTTTGTGTTCTTTGCTCAAGGTTGCTGGCAAGGTCCGGCCAGTCCAACCCCACGCTTTCGGCGATTGGCCGGAGGTTCTCCGGCTTTCCGAGATCAACGGATTCCCGCCAGTAGGCGTCGTAAGCGGCCATGTGGAACGCCTCGCCGACGCCGTGCTGTTTCGCATACTCGGTTGCCTCGAGCGCGAGGCGAGTCGACGGGACAATGGACGGGCGGTTCATTGTCAAGCCCGCTTCCTCCGCCGCACGTTGAACGGGGCTGTCTGGCCGGTTGTACCGCTCCGGTCGCGGAACGCCTTCAGGCGGAATGTCTGGTCGTAAGAAGAACGCTCGGTAATCTATTTGAACGTCGAAATCTCGCTTCAGCTGTTCGACCCGGTCCTGGCCGATGTAACACCATGGTCAAATGTAGTCATACCAAACGATGACGGGAAGTGCTGGTTTCTCTATCTGAGTCACCCTTCCTCCTACTGTGTACAGGGAACCTCGTCTGCGTAGCGCCTACTATACAACCGTATCTGACTTCGACCGGAGATGATCCTGCGCGGAGATCACGGACCGTTGGTGCTCGTCGGTGGCGATGAGTTCACTGCCGAATGTCGGTCAATGGACCGCGCGCTCTTGGACCTCCGGCCGGAGGGCCGGCCCAACGTCGCGATCCTGCCGACGGCGGCAGCGATGCAGCGTCCGGAGCTTGCAGCCGGGAACGGTGTTGCGCATTTTGAGTCGCTAGGCGCTCCGGCCGAACCCGTTAACGCGGTCGACGATCACACAGCAAATGAGTTGGCGGTGCTGAACCGTTTGGAAGATGTTGGCCTCATCTACATGACTGGAGGAAGCCCGACTCACCTCCTCCGGGTGTTGCGTGAGACCCTGCTATGGAACGCCATCCAATCAGCATGGTCGTCGGGAGCTGTAGTGGCTGGGTCGAGCGCGGGTGCGATGGTGCTGGGGGAGTGGATGCTCGAACCTGGCAATCAGGGGGCGTGGGTCCATGCCCTTGCGGCCGTTCCGAACGTGGCAGTGTTGCCCCATTTCGAGCGATGGACTCCGGAGAGGAGGCAATACGCCATGGGTACGAAGCCCACAGCGGCCGTCTTGGTCGGTATTCCCGGGGCGGGAGGAATCGTGGCTTTCGCCGGAGATCGCGGAGCCTGTGTGATCGGTGAACGCGCAGTGACGGTCGTGACGGCTCAGGGGGACGAAGCGGTGCTGCATGCCGGAGATCCCTTTCCCGTCACTCTTTCCTGAGCGACAAGAGGGCGATCCGTTGACGCTCCGAATAGGCGATTCGTATACTGGGCACAGATTTCTCTACTGTTCATGAGAAAAACCTCGGCGCGCGTTGATGCGGGCCACGGATTGGACTGGAGACCAGATGACGACGACGGACCAGGTTGAGAGCAACAAGGAACTCAAGGAAGTCGCTCGCCAGGAGTACAAGTACGGATTCGTAACGGACATTGAACACGAAACGGCGCCTCGCGGCCTAACGGAGGACACCGTCCGCTGGATCTCCGCCCGAAAGAACGAGCCGGAGTTCATGTTGGAGTGGAGGCTCAAGGCCTTCCGTCATTGGGAATCCCTGGCCGAGAAGCAGCAGCTCCCTGACTGGGCGAATATCCATCATGCGCCGATCGATTTCCAAAACATCATCTACTACTCCGCGCCCAAATCGAAGAATCAGCTAGAGAGCATGGACGAGGTTGATCCCGAGCTCTTGCGCACGTTCGAGAAGCTGGGAATCCCGCTGGAAGAGCAGAAGCGGTTGTCTGGTGTCGCTGTTGACGCTGTGTTCGACAGTGTCTCGGTCGCGACCACGTTCAAGGAGGAGTTGGCGAAGCACGGCGTGATCTTCTGTTCGTTCTCCGAGGCGGTCCAGAACCACCCGGACCTGGTCCAGAAATACCTGGGCTCAGTCGTTCCCTACTCAGACAACTTCTACGCCGCGTTGAACGCCGCGGTGTTCTCTGATGGGTCGTTCTGTTACGTGCCCCCTGGCGTCCGGTGCCCGATGGAGTTGACCACCTATTTCCGTATCAACACTGAAGGGACGGGCCAGTTCGAGCGGACATTGATCGTAGCCGACAAAGGTTCGTACGTGAGCTACCTAGAAGGCTGCAGCGCGCCGATGCGGGACGAGAACCAACTGCATGCTGCGGTTGTGGAGCTTGTCGCGCTTGACGACGCCGAGATCAAGTATTCGACGATCCAAAACTGGTACCCGGGCGACGAGAACGGCGTCGGCGGAATCTACAACTTCGTCACGAAGCGCGGAAAGTGCGCGGGCGTCAACTCCAAGATCTCTTGGACCCAGGTTGAGACGGGTTCGGCCATTACGTGGAAATACCCGGGAGTGATTCTGCAAGGCGACAACTCAATCGGTGAGTTCTACTCGGTGGCGCTGGCGAAGGGTTACCAGCAGGCAGACACGGGAACCAAGATGATCCACCTTGGTAAGAACACCCGCAGCACGATCATCGCGAAGGGCATCTCGGCGGGTCATGGGCAGAATACCTATCGCGGTCTCGTGCAAGTCATGCCGAAGGCGGAGAACGCGTGGAACTTCACGCAATGCGACTCGCTGCTGATCGGAGACCAATGCGGCGCCCACACGACCCCCTACGTGGAGGTCAAGAACAAGTCGGCCCACTTAGAGCACGAGGCCTTCACATCGAAGGTCAGCGAGGACCAGCTCTTCTACTGCGAGTCCCGGGGCATCTCGATGGAACAAGCACACCAAATGATCATCAACGGGTTCTGTGAAAAGGTCTTCAAACAACTCCCGTTCGAATTCGCCATCGAAGCGACCAGACTCTTGGAGTTGAACCTGGAAGGGGCGGTCGGGTAGCGGTCCGCTGCCACGACCCGAACCACGGCACTTCTTCGCACGGCGATTCCGTCAGCAAGCGGCATGGTGCAGACCAAAACCGATCAAACTGAGCGGTACGTCGACGCTCAACGCGGCTTGCAGGCCGGTGCGTTCGCTCTGGACCCGGAGTGGATTCGATCGCTCCGCACGTCGGCCCTTGCTCGCTTCCAGGAACTCGGTTTCCCGACCGCACGACGCGGGAACGAGGAGTGGAAGTACACGGACGTTCGGCCGATCACGAGGATCCCGTTCAAACCAGTCATTGGGACCGAAGCCGGGAGCGCCTTCACCGCCGAGCGACTTCAGTCGTTGGTCCCGAGTGATCCGGAGTGGCACCGGATCGTCGTTGTTGACGGTCGGTTTCGAGAAGACCTCTCGTCGATTGATCAACTGCCTACTGGCGCTCGAGTGATGAATCTCGCGCAGGCCATTGAGGACGAGGAACCGGGCGTGTCGGAGAACCTGGGTCGACTCGCCGAATTCGAAACGGATGGATTCTCGGCCTTGAACACCGCGTTCGTCCGGGAGGGCGTCTATGTCCATCTGAGCAATCAGGCGGATATCGAACAGCCGATTCACATCATGTATGTGTTGACTGCAGCCGCTCGCGAGGCCGCTGTGCATCCTCGGGTGTTGATCATCGCTGGGAGCGATGTGCGTGCGGCGATCGTGGAGACGTACGCCGCCGAACACGAGGTCCAATCCTTGTCCAATGGGGTCACGGAGATCGTCGTAGGACCTGGAGCGTCGATTGATCGCTATACGATGCAGTTGCAGAGTGAGCAGACCTACGGGATCGCGACCGCTCACGCGGAAGTCCATGAGAACGCCCGGTTCAACTCGGTCTATACGGACATTGGCGGCGCGCTGGTCCGGAACAACTTGAGTGTCGACATGGTGGGCGAAGGAGGGTACTGCACGCTCAACGGGTCGTACCTTGTGACGCGTAACCAACACATCGACAACCAGGTGATCATTGATCACAAGGTTGGGCACACGCGCGCGCGCGAACTGTACAAAGGCGTCCTCGATGGCAGGTCGCGATCCGTATTCCACGGCAGCATCATCGTTCGGGAAGGGGCGGCCAAGGTGGACGCACTCCAGGAGGACAAGAATCTCCTCCTGTCGGACGAGGCTGAAGCGGATACGAAGCCGGCGTTCTGGATCTATTGCGACGATGTTCGCTGTGGCCATGGCGCGGCATGCGGCGCAGTCGACCCAGATGCGATCTTCTACCTTCGGAGCCGCGGACTCGACGAGGCGGCGGCTCGACAACTATTGGTACGTGGATTCGTTGCTGAGATTGTCGACAAGATTACCCATCAGGGCGTCCGACGCCATGTCGACGAGCTCGTGAACCAGAAACTCAGCAACCTTTAATCCGGCGTGACCGCGGGCCCAAGGCACGCAATGGGACCCATCGGCGGGCCGCCGCCCTCTGGCGTTGGGAGCACCCATCCCGCTGACGTACTCGCCCGAGCCGTGCATGACCTAACCGAAGCGTTCCGCGAACCCGAGTGGTTAGCCAAATCCCGATTCGTCGGGCTCGATGCCTACCTGAACACGGCGCCGGCTGACAATCAACGACTGGTGGCGGCCCAGATCGCGCGACACCCAGACCGGTATCGACCCTCGACTACGGGGAACGGACCCTCGGTGGCACGTGATGGGCCCGAGACCGATTCCGCGGTCGCGAGCGATATTCAGCGCGACACATTGGCGGCCCGAGGCGTCGTCCTTCTCGAGCTGCGCGAGGCGGTCGAAGAAAACGAGCTACTGGTGCGCGAACACCTTGGCTCGCTGATTGAACCTGGTTCCAATTGGACCGAGGCATTGACGGCGGCGCTTTGGACGCGGGGGCATTTCGTCTATATCCCAGAGTCGGTCCGAGTGGACTGGCCAATCCAGCCGTACGACCGGACCAACGCCTCCCGGATTGACCCATTCGACCGGACGCTCATCGTTGCAGCCGCCCGCAGTTCGTTCAGCTTCATAGAGGGATGCTCTGCGCCGGTTTATACCGCGGATTCGTTCCGGTCACCGATGACGGAGATCGTGGTGGAGGACGGGGCGGCAGTCTCGTATGCCACGATCAGGAACTACACCGAGAATGTCATTAGTGCGGAAACCCGCCGCGCGCGCGTGGGGTTGTCAGGCACCGTAACGTGGACCGACGCGAACCTGGGAGCATCGAGGTCGATTGGGGTCCCATTCGCTGAGCTGGCCCGTATAGGTGCGCGCGTGGAGATTTTCCACTTCGGTATGGGTAGCCGTGTCCCCGGTGTTGAGGACGTCGGCGCAGAGGTCCATATGGACGCACCTGACACGTCGGTCCGGCTGGTTTCGCGAACCATCGAATGGGCGTCTCAGGGACCGGCGCGCGCGCGTATCTCCGCCTTCGCAGCGGGACCGGAAGGTCCGCGCTACGTGGAATGCGAGGCGGAAACGATGAACGTTCTGCGGGACCAGGGACCAGCGACGGTCAAGCCGACCGGGCTCGACGTCGTTATCGAAGGGAGTGCCTCTGCTTTTGTCCGCACCAGCGAGTCGGCGCGCTCCTCGAGGGTCGTTCCGTCATCCGTCGTGGACGATGCGGTGCGCGAGTTCGCTGCGCCAGTTTCCCGGTTGCTGCCGCCCGAATACGCTATCGAGGTGGACCGGCTGGTCGAGCTGCGGTTGAGTGGTCTGGGCGAACTCGGCAGCCGAAGCACCTAGACGAAGGCCGAGTCCTTCATCCTTGACGTGTAATCCTTCCGAAGCTTGGCGACCTTCGGCTCGATGATTACTTGGCAGTAGGGCGCGCTCGTGTTCCGTTGGTAGTACTGCTGGTGGTAGTCCTCCGCCGCATAGAACGTTGCGAGCGGTGCTACCTCAGTGACGATCGGATTGGGCCATACGCCCTGCTCCGTCAGTTCGGCGATGACGGATTCGCAGATGTCCTTCTGTTCCGGCGAGTCGTAGTAGACGGCGGAGCGGTACTGTGGTCCAACGTCAGGCGCCTGCATGTTGAGCGTTGTGGGGTCATGAAACGCGAAGAACAGTCCAAGGATGTCTCGGTATGGGATGACCGCAGGCAAGAACGTCACCTGCACCGCTTCCGCGTGGCCGGTTCGACCAGTGCACACCTGCTCGTAGGTTGGGTTCTCGACGTGCCCGCCTGTGTACCCCGATACGACCTGCGTGACCCCTTCGATCCGTTCGAGCACGGCCTCGATGCACCAGAAGCACCCACCGGCAATGGTGGCCGTTTCCGTTCTGGTCGCGTCGGTACCAGGCTGCTGATCCATAGTGTGTCCTCCACGATTTGGCGATCCTGAGACGCCTGTGCCCAGTGTACGCCGGCCACCAATCGGATTGCTGTGCTACGATGCAAGAGCGGTCTGGGTGTCGCTCCCCACTGAATGTACTATCTCGATCTTCACTCGCACTCAGTAGCCTCTGACGACTCTAGGGCGACCACCGAACAGTATCTGAAATGGGTGGGTTCGTTGCGTAAGCGCGGCCACCAAGTCGATGGGATCGTCCTCACTGAGCACCGACAGTTCGACGTCGATACGGACTATTCCGCGCTGGCAGCAGCATACGGCGCGTCGGTTTTCAAGGGTTCCGAACTCGATACCCGACACGGCCACTTCCTGGTCTATGGCGTCACCCCGGACCTGATGCGCGCGGTCGATTTCGCGGATGTGCACATGGATTCGAGGCGCCTGGTCGAGTCTGCCGAAAAATATGGTGGTATCGCCGTGCCGGCGCACCCTGGCCGCGGAGGAATCGGGTTCGCGGAGTGGTCCGGGCGCGGCGCCGACCTGCCGGACGTTCGGGTCGTCGAACGCCTGAACGGCGGCAACCGGCCCGAGGAAGCCGCTCGCGCGGACGAGTTCGTGCGAGAACACCACTACACCGGTATTGGAGGCAGCGATGCGCATTTCGTCAGTGGGATCGCGAAGTGTCTCACTGAGTTCTCGGCGTTGCCGACAAACGAATTCGAGCTGGCCGAGGCGCTTCGGGCGCGTGAGTGCCGTGCTGTCCACCTCGAAGACACCGGCCGAGACTAGTCAGCAGGGAGGAAGGAACGACACGTGGCATCACCGATTCCCCGCCTCACGTTCAACGAGGCGACTCTTGGCGTCGAACAGCCCGCGGGAACCATCGCGATAACCGCTGACTTGATCCGCGAATACGCGAAGACGACTGGTCACCCTTTGCCGGACCCAACGTCCGGCGAACGTCTTCGAGTGCCCATCGCGATGTTGAATGCCTTCTTCAGTCGAGATGTCCAGAAATCCGCTGATGTGAAGTTAGAGGGCGCTTCGGTCGGATTGAACGCCGGCCGGGCCGTGGAGGTCCACACGCCCTTGTTTGAAGGCGATGTCTTGTCGCGCTCAGCCGTGTTGAGGGAGGTCTACACGAAGACGGGACGGTCCGGAACGATGGCGTTCGAGGTGTGGGAAATCCTCTTCAAGGACGCCGCGGGGTCCGTGGTCGCCCGCGCTCGGGACTCCATGGTCTATCGCGCGCCCGGGTCGGGCTCCCCACCCGCGGGAAGTGAGTCGAACGATGGCTAACGATGTGGTCGACGTTGGCGACGAGGTCCCCGAGATGGAGTGGACTCCAGATGCGGGGTTCGTGCGGGCGATGATGCACCTTTCGGGGTGGCTTGCTCAGGGCGACTCCCCCAGCACGGACCGGATGATGTCGCAGCCCAACCGTTTTACCGACGAGGACGCCGCACGGAGCGAGGGCTTCCAGAACCTGATCGTCCCGGGAAACTTGGGCATGATGGCGATGGAGACTGCGGTCCAACGGTGGCTACCAGAAGCGCGCATCCGCAAGCTCGATTGTGTGTTCAGGCAACCCCTGACTCAAGGACAGACCGTTCGTGCGGGCGGTGTCGTAACCGACCGACAGGAGGAGGATGGGGCCGCCATCCTGGAGTTGGACGTGTATCTGGTCCGCGACGATGGGCAGCGGCCTCAGGGCGGTACGGCGGTCGTCGAACTTCCGTTATCGAGCTGATCGGAGCCTGGTCACAATCTCAAAGGGGAAAATGAATGGCGGTCTATAGCGTGAATGGCATGACACCGAAGATTGACCCGACGGCGTGGATTGCGCCGTCGGCGTCCGTGATTGGCGATGTCGAGATCGGCGCCAACTGCAGCATCTGGTTCGGGGCGACGCTTCGGGGAGACTCCGGCAAGATCGTGATCGGTGAGAACACGAACGTCCAAGACGGCGCTGTCATTCATGAGGAAACGACCATCGGTAAGAACTGCGTGATTGCGCATATGACACTGACGCATCGTGTGGTCGCTGGAGATGATGTGCTCATCGCCAACGGCGCGACGGTCGTCGGCGCAATGGGAGCGCCGGTGAAGATCGGCGATGGCGCCATTGTTGGCGCGGGTTCCCTCGTTACTGCTGGGACCGAAATTGAGCCGAACAAGCTCGTCATGGGGAGCCCAGCGAGGCCGGCCCGAGACGTTGATGACCGGCTCCGAATGGTCCGCGAGGGACCCTTGCGCGCCTACCTGCGGAGCAAAGACAACTACAAGGGCGAGACCTTCAAGCAGGTCGGCTGATCTGTGGCCGCCCTACCCTCCCGTTGTTGGTCCGGGCTGCTGCTCATTGTGGAGATGCTCGGTCACCGCTAGGACCGCGTTATAGACGTATGCGATGTACTCATGGAGTGGCAGGTCCAACGGCCTGATCTCCTCGCGTCGGTCCGCGTACTCCTGGACGCCGATGGTCTCAAACGTTGCGCGGACGACCAGCTCGTAGATCTCGCCGTCCGGGCAGACGACGATCGGTCCGCGTTCCGGGGATTCCATCTCGCGCGGTTCGACCTCAATGGCCTCGAGCGGCGACATGGGAAACACGGACGGGAACTTCGGGATCTGCTGAATTGCGTTCAACAAGGTCTCGCGCAACTCGGCGACGCTGCGTTGCAGCACGGCGTCGCTCCGGGCGCGAAGGGTCAAGGGATCGAGGAGTGGTCGTTCCATTGGAATCTCCGGGACGTCGTCTGAGACTGGCGGCGGGTGGCCATCAGTATAGATGGGCGCGTTTCTTGTTCCCTATCTGGCCCGACCGTATACTGGGCCTCCGTTTGGACCGTTCTGGCAACGTAGCTCAGCGGCAGAGCGGGCGCTTCATAAGCGCTAGGTCGTAGGTTCGAGCCCTACCGTTGCCACCAAGGATGTGTCCCGTGCGTATCGCGGGCCAAGGTGCCGCTTCGGGCGGCCGACCCCCATGCGATGCAGCTTGAGCAAGAAGTTCCGACTTGCACGTCAGTGAGTGCCCCCACGGGATCCCGAATAACAGCACCGAGATCCACCGAATGGCAAACGCCAGAGGACTAAGAACGTGGAATCAGTGGCCTCCAGAACCGCTCATCCTAGGACGACGATTTCGCCGTTCATACCGGCCGTGTTGAAGACGGCCGCGGTGGAGAGTGCCCGGAGGTCCCGGCGGCGAATAGCTGAGGTGTCGAACCGTCGCACCACCCGTTCGATTAGGTAATCGTGCCGAGGTCGCACTTGCATCCGACCAGAATCCATAATGTCCAGTGCTGTGGCCAATATGCAGGGTCAGTCTTTGTTTCGATCCAGTATTGACCCGTCACACACAACCCCCTTATGCGAGGGCGATGGGTACCACCGGGGCGCCAGTCGCATTAACAATTGGCAGCGGCGAAGCAGCGAACAAGAATTCATAAACCTGATCTGCCGCGAGCCCTTCGAGGTCTAGATTCTCGATCAGCAAGATCCCGTAGTCCCGCAGCGCTCGAGGGTGAAGTGGAAGCGGCGCGGAACGGTTCGGAATCCACTCCACTCCCGGATTGTCTGCGCCGAGCGCAACGACACCGTTTGCATTGAGCCATTCAGCGCTGGCCACGTTTGGTCCCGGCTCACCGGAGTCCCATAGTGCGCGGTCACGTCCAAATACGCGATGCCAGCCGGTACGGACTAGAAGCACGTCTCCACTTTCTATCTCGATACCTTCAGAACGCAGGCAGGCCTCTAGCTCTTCCGCGGTGATGGCGCCGTCTGCAGGCATCAGGTGTTCCACGCCGCGAAACCGCGCGACATCGGCCATGACACCTCGAGTAACTATTGAGCCCACCTGTTGAATGTTCGCCCAGGTGACGCCGCCGGAGGGGCTAATGCTGTCAACGCTCCGGCCGTTCCACAGCTTCCCGTCGCCCCAGACATGGCTCAACGCATCGATATGTGTCCCAGCGTGGGAAACGAGAACGACGATATCGTCGCCGCCTCCGGTCTGGCTCCGATTCTCGCCCCAGTAAGTGATACGCCAGGTTTCTTGGAAACCAGGATAGATGCGCTCACCGGGCCCCAATGGAACAGCCAGGTTGTATATCGCCCCGCGCCGGATCAGGCTGGCCGCTTTAAGGGCGTGTTCGGACGTGATCAAATTGAGCATGCCTCGCTGGTCCTCGGGCCCCCAGCGACCCCAATTCGACTCTGGTTGGTCGTTCACGCGTAGCCTCCTTTTGTGTGTCCGATCCACTGTCGTCTATGGAGTCATGTGAATTGGTGCACTCTCTTGACCGCCTCTTGGAGCAACAATCAACGGTCTCAATGACCGCGATCTTCATGTACACCCGTGCGGGCGGTCGCGGAGAGTCGGCGCGATGACAGAACGTTATCGCCGATGACCCCGGCTACCTCTAGCGTTCTCAGGGGTGGCTAATCGGCCGGACACGTGGCCCAGAGGCCAATATCGACTAGCGCCGCAGTAACTACCTCTCGGTCGGGCATACGACGGTTGGCCCGGGACGAGTCAATCTACGCCCCTAGCTGCCTCGCTCTGATCGGGGGCCGAACGGCTCCGGTTGGAAAGGCCCGTCGCGCGTTTGGAGGTACTCTCGTAATCCGCCACGATCATACGCTTCATCGAGAGGACGGGCCCATTCTTCCCGCTTGGACATGTGGATCATCGCCTGAAGCTCAGCGTTCATGTCGAGGGCGTTTCGAAGACCCATCATCTCAAGGCCTCTGGTCACAATCTGCAAATTCATCTTGACTGTCTCGGGAGCGACCAAGGCGATCCGCTCGCCCAGCCTCAACGCGGCCTCGACGTGCTCGCCTACTGGGACGACGGCGTTCACACCCCCCATCCGATACATCTCCTGGGCATCCACATGGTCTCCGGTGAGCCCGTATCGAAGGGCGTTAATGTGGCCGATCTTCAGGGTCCAAAAGAAGCTGGTCTCGGCTTGCATCCGAACCTCAGCTTGCGCGAAGACCGCATCCTCGGCGGCAACAATCATGTGGCAGGCCATGACATACATTGAAGCCCCGCCTATGCAATAGCCGTGGATCGCCGCGATGACGGGTTTCGTCAGTTCCCAGATCCGCAGATACGCATCGACGTCGAACCGGTCATGGATCCTGGTGATATCGAGTCTCTCCGAGATGTTTTCGTCCGCCCTCAGGCCGGCAGGCCATACGGTTGGCGGCGCATCGGTCCGGGACATGTCCATGTCATATCCAGCGGAAAATGCCCTGCCGGCTCCCGCCAGGACCACGTAACGGACATCCGGGTCGTTTTGGGCTTCGGTTAACGCCGCTTTCAGGTCCCCTACCATCCCCGAGTCGACGCCTGGACCGCTAATGCTGTTGAGTTTCTCGGGCCTGTTGAGCGTAATCAGTACGCCTTTCCGTTGCTTCTCGAACAGCAAGGTTTCGTAACTGGGCATCCTACCTCCCTCGTGATTCGTGGCTCGCTAGCTCTCCGTTTGCCTCGACCGTGGACCGAAGGGCTCAGGTATGAAAGGCCCGTCCCTCACGCTGAGATACTCGCGCAGACCCCCTCGCTCGCGGGCCTCGTCAAGAGGCTTCTGAGTCTCTTCACGCGTAGACGGGTACGCACTAAGGTCCGCCCAGCGCTTCATTGCTTCGCGGAGGCCCATGATCTCCAACCCTTCAGTAACGATCTGAAGATTTATCGCTACGGTCTCTGGCGGCACCAATGCAATCCGCTCGACTCGCTTGAAGCACTCTTCCAGGAGTTCCTCTCGGGGAACGACCTTATTCACGTAGCCCAGGCGCAGCGCCTCCTGCGCGTCAATGTGGTCGCCGGTCAGGCCGTACCACACCGCATTCTTGTATCCGGACGCCAGAACGTCTAGGAAGATGTGCGTCGCTCCCATCCGGACTTCGGATTGCCCGAATGTTGCGTCTTCAGAAGCAACCGCCATATGGCTCGCCAATACATACCACGTAGCCGCACCGATGCACCAACCGTGAACGGCCGCGATCACGGGCTTGGAAAGCTCAAAGATGTTCATGATGCGGCTGAGTTCCCATCGGAAGCTGGCCCGTGCATCATGGAGCGTTTGAGATGCGCTCTTTCCTTCTGGCAGGCCGGAAGGCCATGCTGTCGCGCCTCGCGGCGACTGCATGTCCATACCTGCGGAGAAAGCACGTCCGGCGCCATTCAGGACGATTGCGCGGATCTCCGGGTCGTTTTCGGCCTTCCTCAACGCTTGGTAGAGCTCGTCTATCAGAAGAGAACTGAATCCGTTCAGCCGCTCCGGCCGATTGAGGGTTATCAGCACTCCTTGCCGCATCTTCTCGTAAAGAAGAGTTCGGGGCGGCCATGGCCGTGGAACATCTTTATCGAATTCGTCAGGATTCTCGGTTGCCATACACCCCCCTGGGAACCCTCCGCGACACGTCGCGCTACGCTCATTTGAATCCATGCGAGAGTAGAAACCTCCGTGATTTCCGTCAAGTTGGCGCGCGTCAGCGATGATTATGATCTAGTCATAACTATGTCGCTGCGCGTTGTTCATGCGGCAAAGAGCAATCTGATGCGTCGCGCTGGCGCGTTCCAACAGATGAGGTCTGTAACCGGTTCCGTCGACAAGAGAAAGTGTTTGACACAGATTATGTGCGAATGATATGCTTGACGGGTTTGCGTGTCTTGGTTTCGTATATGGCTTGTACGTGAGCGCGATCTGAACCGGTGTTTGTCGTTGCCGGGATCTTTTCCTCAGTCGTCGGGAGTTGGGGGACAGGGAGAGCAAGTTATGAAGAATCGGTCCATTCTCGCCTTGATTGCTGTCGTCGTCGGCGTTGCCCTGATAGGAGCCGCGTGTGCACCCTCCGATGAGCCGGAGGTGCAAGACTCTACGGATGCTGCCAGTGATACGACATCTGGGGGTGCATCGACGTCGGATGCCACCTCCAACGTGATGTCCGAAAAGCCTGCCCAAGTCGGCGACGTCTCGGTCAGTGGCGTGCCATTGGACCCTGATGCTGTGTTTGGCGGAACTCTGGTGCGCGCCTACTTCCAGGAAGGTCCGACCTATAACTCATGGGGAGAGAAGAGCAACCTTTGGGGTGAATTGGGTCAACCGTTGACCAACAACCTGATCCGCACCCAGAGTTGGGGTGACTTCGTAGACTTCGAGGATGCGGCGTATCTCGAATTCCACCCCTCGTTGGCTAAGTCATGGGAGCTTGCTCCAGATGGGCTGAGTTGGACGTTCAAACTCCACGAGGGCGTGACATTCTCTGATGGCGAACCCTTTACTTGTGAGGATGTTCAATGGTCGTTGGATACCGTGCGGACCGGCGAGGGGATAAGCCGGAGCGTTCTGCAAACGCAGTTCCTTGCGGTCGACAGTATCACCTGTGCCGACCCATTGACTGTCGTCATGAACCTCAACAAGCCTAAGGGTGCGCTACTTGAGTTGCTAGCAAGTCCGCACATCGTCATCCTCGCGAAACATCAATACTTCCCCGACAATATGGAGGAGATCGAGACGAAACCCAGCGTCGGAACTGGACCCTTCCTCCTCGCGGAAACACTCCTGGGTGAGAAATACGAGTTGGTCCGAAATCCGAGCTACTGGGATCAACCTTTCCCGTACCTGGATGGAATCACGCTCCAGTTCCTGGCTCAATCTGCAATACCAACTGCGCTGCGAGCCGGGCGCATCCATTGGGGATCCAATGAAAGCCGGTTTAGAGGCGGGCCGCACGACACGTTGACGTTGGAATGCAGAACGTGTGTGATCTGGCCGAAGGGCTTCAGCATTGGGATCAGCCCGTCGCTAATGGTCAACCACTTGCGCTCACCGTGGAACCAACCCGAGGTCAAAGACGCAATCTCACTAGCTTTCGACAGGGAGAAGCTCTCGGCCCTGCGGGGCATATCGGTGCCCTTCGCCGGGCCGTTCTTCCCTGGCAGTTTCTGGCAGTTCCCGGCGGACCGCTTGAAGGAGATTCCCGGCTACGACTTCGACAATGCGGAAGCGAATAAGGAACGGGCCCGCGAGCTCTTGCGCGTAGCTGGGTATGCGCCAGGAGAGCTTGTCCTGCCTCTGGATATCGGTGTCTACAATTTCGAGGATGCACCACCGATCATCGAAGATCTGGAAGCGGTCGGGTTCACGGTAACATCGCAACAATTTGAAGTCGGGAGGACGTACGAGAAGCTTGGTGATGGGAACTTTGAGGTCATGATTGCCGGCTTTGCCGGCGGTGGAGTGGACCCGGACTTCATGTTGTATGAATTCCACTACACGGGATCCGACCGCAATTATGGGCGTTGGACGAACCCGGAATTCGACCGGCTGGTTGACCTGCAGTCGGTGACGGTAGACCCGAACGAACGTCAACGGATAGTCTGGGATGCCGCGGAGATCGCGCTGCGCGAACATGCCATGATGTATGGTGGCACCGGTCTGCGCGGGTCGATCCATGATCACCGTATAAAGGGGTGGATGCCGCATATCGGCTTCATGTCGCATGTACGGTTTGACCACGCCTACCTGGACTCCTAGAGGCACTAGAGTTCCCCGTACTGGAATCCTAACGTCGGCCCGCCTGGGTGCTCATTACCTGGGCGAGCCGAGGTTAGGCATAATGGCATCTGCGGGCTCAGCGCAGCTGGTAAGTCGCTCTTATGTCGCGAGTTCGTGGTCGAGTAATGCCCACGCTCGAAGCCTGATTGCTGTTTGAGCTTGCATCGCGTGCGCGTAGCCTTTTTGGCGATTGTGGTGGCGGTGGCGCTCGTTGGGGCGTGTGGTGGCGAACCACCGCCTCTTCTGGGGATCTACCCGGCCCGTCTGGCGGACGGCCCCCCCGGCGCTCCCGCAGGGTGGGAGGCGGTCTCTTTCCGAGAAACACAATACGAGGTGGGCGAAGCGCCTATCGCGACTATCGATAATGTCGTCGATGCGCGGAGGTCACAACTGCAGGCCGGCGCAGTCGAGTTGGATTTCGACCCCAGCGGGGTCGCCGCCCTGCAGGACTACACTTCGAACGGGGAGCAGCTTGTCGCGTTCAAGTTTCGTGGTCGGCTTGCCGGATTCGCCGCGACGGCCTCTCTAGTTCCTTCTGGACACGTCTATGTGAAGGACCTGCTGCAATACGAAGTCCAAGCGTTGGTGGGTTTCTTCGACCAACAGAATGGCTGAAACCAAGTTCGTCTCACCCAGGCCCTCCTGACTTCTGGCCAGCTTCGCAATGTGGCAGCGACATCGTCCAGAATCAGGACGTTTGAAACACGGCGGTGACAACCTCCGTCGGCGACATCAGTGTCCGGCTGATGGCTCCGCAAATCGAGAAACGTGCGCTCGGCGCTGAAGCCGCATGAAGACAGATGGAAATGAACCAGGGCAGACTAAGCGAGCACCTTCGCCTCTTGCAGTTCCCTGATATCCGCTGCTGTAAGTCCTAAGAGTCTGCCCAACACCTTGCGATTGTGCTGCCCAAGCGCTGGCGCACCCGTACGGACTCGACCAGGCGTCTCCGATAACTGCGCGGTGAAGCCGGGATGTTCAATCGTTCCCCACCTTGTATCGCCATGGGTGATCGGCACGATGTAGTTGCGAGCCCGCAAGTGGTGATCGAAGAACATATCTTCGTTGGTCTGCACGGCGGTTGCAGGCACCCCCTCGTTCTGAAGCAGGATCATCGTCTGTCGAGGCGTCAGCCTGCGGGTCCATTCGGATAGCTGGTCATCGATCTCGCCGCGGTTCTCCAACCGACCCTCCAGCGTCGCGAACCGAGCGTCTTGTGTCCATGGCAGCGGCTCCCCACCAACAGGCGTCAGGGCGCGCCCCAAGCCTGCCCACTCCTCGTCATTGGTACACGCGATGGCGCACCAGGCATCCTCACCTTTGCAGGGATACACTTCGTGAGGAACCGCGTAGGGCCGTTGATTACCGGATGCCGCTCCACTGCGGCCATTTACGCTGAAGTCTAGGAAGGGAATCCCCGCCGCACTGGCCATTCCCTCCGTCATTGACACTTCGACGTATTGCCCCCGGCCTGTCAGCCGACGGTGATACAGCGCGATCTCCAAGAGAGTGGCGCCTAGGCTGCCCACGAAGTTGTCCGCGTAGTCGATGCCGCAGTTGCCTGATAGAGGAGAGTCGGCATGGCCCCAGAGGTGGACGATCCCTGCCGCCGCAGTTGCCTGTCGGCCCCAGGAGACGTAGCTCGAAAATGGTCCCGTTTGGCCAAAACCGGAGATGCTCAGATACACGATCTCTGGCTTGAACTGACGTACGTTCGCATAGTCCAACCCCCAGCGCTGCAGCGCGCCAGGCGAATAGTTCTCCGCCACCACGTCGCTCACTTTGATGAGGCGGCGCACCAGTTCCTGGCCGTCGTGTGTATGCAGATCGACGGAGATGCTCAGCTTGTTCCTGTTGATCTCGGGCTGAGTTGGGCTTGTGATTTGAGTTCGCGCTTGAAGGTCGAACAAACCCGACTCGATTTTTATGACTTCGGCTCCGAAATCGGCGAGCTGGCGCGTCGCGTAGGGACCGACTAGAGCTCTCGTCAAGTCGGTCATGCGGACTCTTTCGAGCGGAAGTGACGATGTTCTTCGTGATCGTCGCGCGGCGCCTCGCCTCCGAGTGTCTTGCACAGACGCAAGAAGGTCATCGGTGTGCTCGCCCAAAAGCGGTGCCGGTCGGAAAAATCGCCATGGTGTTTCGCTCAAGTTCCCGGGAGCTCCCGCCATTTCGAGCTCGCCGACAACCGGGTGGTCCCCACGGACAAAGAACTCCCGAGCAACGAACTGCGGATCGCGGCTGAGCGTACCCGGTGTGTTCATCGGTGCGGTAGGGATACGCCTCCGTTGGGCCTCTTCGACCACGTATGCTACCGTCAGCTTGCTGGTGAACGCTTCGATGGCTGTGTTAATGAATTCGGCGTTCTCTTGCCGAGTCAGGCGGTCTTCGAAGACAGCGTCTTGAAGAGCAAGATCCCCCACCCACTCAGCCAGTGCCATGTACTGTTTCGGGTTCAGCGCCGCGATCATGACGTGGCCATCCGAGCACGGGAAAACGCTGACTCCTCCATACGCGGTATCCCCCGGCCGCTCGCTGATGGAAGCTGAGCGCCCATACAGCGCAATGTAGTTGTACAAAGCGATATTCGCGGTCACTTCCTGCATCGAGACATCAACATGTTGGCCGCGGCCCGTCGTTCCGCGCGCGAACAGTGCATGGAATATGCCAAGCGCTCCATGGATGCTGGGAAGCTCGTAACCTAAGAAGGCGGGCGACATACATGGCTGGCGCCCGGGGTCACCCTGGGCCATGAGGAGTCCGCCCATCGCCTCAGCATGAAGGTCCAAACCCTTGTACCCCGCGAACGGGCCTGATTGGCCAAACGGGGTAATCGAACAGTAAATGAGCTCAGGGTTCTCTCGTTGAAGGTCGGCGAAACCAAGCCCAATATCATCGAGATAGCCAGGTTGAAATCCCTCCACCACGACGTCTGCCGTCCGCGCGAGACGTCTAAGCTCTGCTCGGCCATCTTCCTCCTCTAGGTCCAGTACGATGCTCAGCTTATTTGTGTGGAGCGCCAAAAAGACCAAGCTGCGCTCCATGTTCGCTTGATCGCCAGCGAAGGGTGGAAGCCGTCGCGTTGAGTCGCCGCCGGGGGGCTCAACGAGGATCACCTCCGCTCCGAAGTCCGCGAAGATGCGCCCGCAATAAGCGGTCTTGAGTCCGCCCAAGTCGAGAACCCGAAGTCCGACAAGCGCGGCCGGGACATCAGGCTGGCCTTTCCCAGCGACCTGATTGGAGGCTGTCATAAAATACCCGCACCTCGATGGAGTGTTGCGTTATGGAACGTTCATGCCGGCGTCGTCCACTGTATATCAACGGGACTCATTCCGCTTGCGGCCTCCGGTCGTCGGGATGGCACAAACTCATCGATCCATCCCCCTTGGGCTCCAAACACTACCCTCATTCCGGCGTAGCTCCTCGCTCGAACCGGCTGTATGACCTAACCCGGTCGGCTGGTGGCCGATCAGCGCTATCGTGGGTTCTCGGGCACAGGACCTGTTGCAACGCTTAATGGGAGGAAGCTCATTAATAGACGCTGAGCTACCAGCTCGAATTACGTTGAGGTCGCGCTACGCTGGCGAGTTTCTACCGTCCCAGTCCCCACGGTCGGATCCCCGCATTGCGAGCACGTAAGCAGACGAGCCCGCGGAACGGCATCATCCGCGGCCATTTACCGATGGTCTCTTCGTCGGATCCAGCAGTACGTTCAGACAGGCGGCGATTCGACTCGACACGTGGGGTTGTAGATGCCATTCTGTTCCCCACCCATGTGTAGGTGAGGGCGGGGGTTATCCGCTTTGGGCACGTACACCGGAAGCGCCCTGCTACTCACAATTCTCGGGAACGTGGCGGGCACGCGGTAAACGTGGGCGGTTAGCTCAGTTGGTGAGAGCGCATGCTTCACACGCATGAGGTCACTGGTTCGAGTCCAGTATCGCCCACCACCCTGGACAAAATCGAGAACCTTGACTCTGACGTTTAAGTTGGCCGTGTAGGGCAGAGGGATTCACTGCCCTATCGAGCGCAAGCGGGTGCAAAGTCAGGGCTCTCTCATCGTGTAGGTCCGGCTCGAAGGATGCATCCACTAGATTGGCGAACTGGCCTCTACGAGCTCCAGACTTCTCAAGCGACACTACTAACGCCGCTCGACACCACCAACGCCGCTCGTAGAGTGGCTTCCGCCAGGATTTCGTTCGATCTGGGGTGACCCAAGATTGCGGATGCTCCTGAAAATGGCAAAGGCGACCTGCTGTTGCGCTGGAGTCAGGTCTTCCCCCCACAGGGTCAGCTTGGGTCCGCCCAAGTTCTTGAAGTACGCTCCAGTGATACCGCCTAACTCGCCGGTGGGTGTAACTAGCTTCGCTTCAACGCCACCTATGGTGTCGTAGAACACGGAGTGAGGGGCCTCCGGATCGTTCCCATAGTTCAGCTGAGGTGAGTAGGCTCCGTAGTCAAATATGAGCCGTACTCCGAAGCCCACTACTTCGCCGACGTATGAGTCAATGCCCCGAAGTTCATTCACCTTCCATGCAGGAGGTAGGCGTAGGGAGAAGCCTGGCATGCCGTCCCACGCTGGAACTTCCACAAACCTCCAATTCGGTGACGGTTCTGCATCGAGGGTTAGTTGGACGGACTCCGACAATTCAGGGCCAGCGCTGTCGGATCCTTCGGGAGGAGCCGTTGGAGTGGCAGTGGCACAAGCCACGAGAAAGAGAGCGGCCAACCCAGATACGAATAGCGTCAGGCGTAACACAGTCGTCCTCCACTAGGCTTTCTCTCTCAAGCAAAGATTAGACGAGAGGTCAGGACCTGACGAGAGCGGAGCGCTGTAGGACCTAGCCTCTACCGAGGCCTCGGGAATGGCCCAATCGGCCAGGTTTCCAGCAGTTGGACGCCGACGTTGTTCGACTTGAAGGCTCCTGGATATGTGAACGTCTCGTTGGGGGGAGACGCTGACCTTATCGTTGTACTCAAGGAGGCTCAAAAACTTGAAAGCCTCTTCGCCAGAAAGAAGGAGGTCGAGGCGATGGGCATTAAGCTGGACGATCCCGAAGCTTTCTTGATGGATGTCAGAAACCGTCTCGCACTTTGACTAGAACGATACGCTCCTACCCTGCAAGTCCGGGCCGGTTTCCAGCGCTATGTTAGGCGGACCGTTCAATGGGTCCTCCGTGGCTCGGGGCCTGGATGGTCTACGGCGGTTGATGAAGACCTTCGCGTTTTCGGGTACGCAGGTGCTCGCGGTCGTACTGGCGGTCGCGGTGGCCGCATATCTCGGTTGGAAGATCAGTCAGTCGGCCGAACAAGCGCTCCAATTCGCCTTCAACGGACTGTCGGTGGGCGCGGTGTATGCCTTGGTCGCGATCGGGTTCACGCTCGTGTACAGCACGGTCTGGTTCTTTGACCTGTACTACGGCGCGGCAGCCGCCGTCGGCGCCTATGGCGTCTATTACTTGAGATCTCAGCAAACGCTTCAGGGCCAGTACGAAGTCAACGACCTGTCGGTGAACATCGTCTTCGCAGCGGTTGTGGCTGGTGTGACCGCGTGGGCGCTGCATGCTGGCGTTTACCCGCGGCTCCGGACCCGGTTCAAAGCGACGGTCCTTCGTGTGGTTGGGACCCTGGTTGCGTTGGGCGCTGGGCTGTATACCGGATTCGTTCTCGCCTATCCAGACCAACTCAACGTCACCATCAGTCCGGCGATAAGCGTGTTGGTTGCGATTGGAGCTGGTTGGTTGTTCTACGGAATCTCTCGAAGGCTCCCTATCGGCGCGGGTCCCGTCCGATTCGTTGTACTCGCGGCCCTTCCCGCCACAGCTTTGGGGGCCTATTCCGGGTTCGTTGTCGCGAACGCGCCGGGGGCCAACCTCTATATCAGTTGGGGGGTGTCGTGTCTGCTGGCGGGGGCTGTGGGTCTGGCACTCTACCGCGGGTTGTACGTCTCTATGAGGGAACGGGCGAAGTCCCCGCTGGTCATCCTCGTCGCGTCGCTTGGGGTCCTGTTGGCGATAAGCGCGTTGATCGCCATGGTGTTCCAGAGCACGCCACGTCCCCTACCCGACGCGTTCGGCAGCGACCCGTGGACGATCGGCGGGGCCAACATCAAGGGATTCAACGTGTTCACGGTTGGCGTGGCGATCGTTGGATTCCTCGCTGTGGTATTCGTCCTGAAGAGGACAGCCTTCGGCAAGGCAGTACGGGCCATAGGGGACGACGAAGAGGTGGCGAAGGTCGTTGGGATCAACACGACATCGGTGATCGCCGTGGTGTTCTTTATCGGAGCGGCCTTCGCGGCCCTGGGTGGGATCCTGAGCGGACACGATACGGCGATTCACCCCAGGATGGGCCTTCTGCTTCTTCTGAATGGGTGGATCGCTTCCGTGATTGGCGGGATCGGGAACATCTATGGCGCGATCGTCGGTGGCTTCGTCCTGGGTATGGTCCAGCAATTCGGCATTTGGGATGTGTCCGGCGAGTGGAGGGATGCGATCTCGTTCGGCCTGTTGATCCTGTTCCTGTCGTTCTGGCCCAAGGGTCTGTTGCCGCGGAGGTAGCGCCGACGTCCATGAGGATTCGGAACATACGTGAGGAGTGGGGCTCGCTGCGCGACGCTGGCACGGTTATGCGGTTCGCGAAAGGCAACATCGAGCTGTGGGTGAACCTCTTCGTCCTCACGTGGGCGTTCGCGTTCATGCTCTGGCAAGGCATGGGGTTCGCCATTGCCATCGGTACCGTCTTCGGCATCTGGGCGATCCTCGCGGTCAGTTTGAACCTCGTGGTTGGGTTCACCGGCCTGCTGTCCGTGGGTCATATCGGGTTCTTCGGAATCGGCGCCTACACGATGGCCATCCTGACTTCGAACACGATGTACGAACAACTGCGCACGGAGGCCATCCCGACGTATGGTTGGTCCTTCTTCGCCGCGCTGCCCGTCAGCGCAGCGTTGGCCGGCCTCGCCGCCATCGTTGTTGGGGTCGTACTGAACCGGTTCAGAGACGACATCTTTGTCCTTGTGTCCTTCGGTTTCGCCATCATCTCGTACAACGTCTTTCTGAATTGGAAGGGCGTTACAAGGGGGGCTTTCGGCATTCATGGGATCCCCAGGCCCGAGGTAGGCGGGTGGGTGTTCGACGGCGAACTGGAGTTTCTGTTCCTGGTCCTTTTCTTCCTAGCGGTCGTCACCGCGGTCTCCTGGCTCATCGTGAGCTCGTCCTTTGGGAGAGTTCTTACCGCCATTCGGGAAGATGAGCAGGCTGTCGAGGTCTTTGGCTACCGGACGACCCACTACAAGCTGGCGATCTGGGTCATATCGGCGATGATGGCGGGTGTCGCGGGTGGCCTCTTCAGCAGTTGGACCAGCTTCATCGACCCCAACTCGTTCGTACTGCTGGATTCGATACTACTCGTCTCGATTGTGATTTTGGGAGGGCTGGCTTCGATCTGGGGTTCGCTCCTTGGAGCGATGGCCTTCGTCCTGCTTGAGGAAGGCATGCGCTTTCTCCCGTTCCTGCCGCCGGAGTACGTGGGTCAAGCACGGCAGGTCGTCTTGGGCGTCCTGTTGGTGCTGCTGATGCTCTTCCGGCCGCAAGGCTTGGTTGGGAAGTACAAGTTATGAGCGTTCCTGACCCGGCGCCTGTTGCCCTGGAGACGGTGGCAATCTCGAAGCACTTCGGCGCTGTACGGGCAGTCGACGAACTGAGCCTTTCGATTCCTCGTGGCCGTACCACGGGCATCGTTGGTCCCAATGGGTCGGGGAAATCGACTCTGGTCAACTTGCTGAGCGGAACGTTGCCGCTCGACAGTGGGATGGTAATCATCGGTGGCGTTGGCCTGAGAACTGTGAAGGCATACCAGACTCCCGATCATGGTCTGACCCGAACGTTCCAGGAGGTGAGGCTGTTCGACCAGATCAGCGTATGGGACAACATCATGGTGGTGTTGACCAAACGCCGTTTCTTGCCGGCCCTGCTCGAGCGGACGAAGTCGAGGCATCGAGAGAAGACGCGGCAGGTCTTGGAGAACGTCGGTATGTGGGACAAGCGGGACGCACTGGCCATGGACCTGTCCTACGGTCAGCGAAAGCTACTCGAGATTGGACGTGTGATGGCGTTGGACGTCGACACGTATCTGTTCGACGAACCGTTTGCCGGGCTCTTCCCGCAGATGTTGGAGCGCGTGAAGGATGTGATCAAACAGATGCAGACCGAGGGCCACACCATCGTCTTCATCTCTCACAACAT